>DASVRI010000014.1:0-83587 GCA_036388675.1 Abditibacteriaceae bacterium
TTGTGTCTTGATCTGTTGGTAGCACAAGATGTTGATTAGGCCATCTCACCTTCTGGCTGCATTCGGCTTGTACGCTGTGAAATAACTGAGAAAACGATGATTATGAGCTGTTTGCGCCCTCAAAGTTCATAACACGCTCTACTTCAATGCGGCTATATAAATTCGCAGGAGCAGGGCGGTTGGTACTGGAACTGTGTGCCGGCTGCCGAAATAAACCTCACGTCGAATGTCTTTTATGTTGGATGTTTTTAGCTGGTGGTAGAACTTTATCGAACGCCGGCAGCCTGTAACAGCCCTGCTGAACCGCGTGTCGAAAGCTCTCTTTTTTCTTCTCCAAGCTCATTTTCTAACGATAGATTAACGCTGCTCGTTTAGAATGCCTTCTTAGTCATATCACCGCTCGTGTGCATAACCACTTTTGTGCATAACCACTTTGCACGTTCGAGCGCGCATGGCCACAAAGTTTATTCTCAGGGAGACAGCGATGACTACCTCGCACCACAGCAAACCGGGCTTTAGCCTGGTCGAAGTATCAGCCATCATGGCCATTCTGTTGCTTTTAGCGTTAATTCTTGTTCCCAACCTTTGGTAAGCACTCCACAAGGGGCCTTGCACATAAAAGTGAACGGTTGCTATGAAAAGAACGAACGTGTTGGCCGTGAGAGATGAGCAGCACTTACCAGAACCGACATCTTTGCAGCCGGTACCTGCTCAGAGACGACGAAGCACAGAAGACCGGCGCTGGCTACAGGACAGACGAGAAGAGAGACGCTTCTCAGTGGAAAGACGACATGCGCTGGATGAGCGCCGGGCAGAAGATCGTCCAGACATAAACACGTTGACGAATCACAAAGCAGATTTATTCCCTGACTCTCCTTGTCTTTATCTCCTGTGAGCGAGGCCAGGGACACTGCAACTGACTTGAAAGTAGGCACCAAGCGAGGAACTAAAACGATGCGTTTACTGATGTCAACCATGCTTGCCGTTGCATTAACCGTGGCACTTTCTCGGAGCGTGACGCAATATCATGCGAACGATTCGGCTACCACTCATATGCAATTCGCTCAAACGGATGTTAAAACTCGAACATTATGCCGCACAATGTTCGCTCCGTCATACAAGAGTCTGCCCGGATACACACTGAAACCCAGTGATGTGAAAACGAAGCGAGTTGTCCGATAATTTGAAATTTCAGATACAGAGTGTCGCCCGATTTTCGCTTAATTCAGGGAGCAGATGACAAAGCAGACGCCATGGTTGAGCTATGTGACGTCTGTAATCACCTGACTGCCCACCACGGGATGCTGAAACAGTTCGTGTGCGCTGCCGCCGCGCAGAAAAAGCTCCATCCACCGGACTTGTTCCTCGCCGTTGTTCCAGCCGCTGCTGCCTGGCGCCAGAGCCAACTGGCCGGGCCGGACGGCAAAACTGCCGTCGCTGAGTACTGCTTCCTGTTCCACCGAACCAACGCGCACTCGAACGGTAGATCCCGAAGCGGCTTTGACTGTCCCCTCTCGCAAGGTAGTTTTGAGATTGCCGTAGCCATCAACGTAAGCGATTACGCTGTCGGGTATATCCGGCACGTCGTTCTTGCCCATTTCATCCGAGAGAGCATCAGGCTGTCCCAGTGCAATAACACTGGCCGCTTGCGGGAACAGATCGCGTGATCGGAATTGGGAACCTTCGGCGGCCACACTGGCCCAACGCAACTCCTCGGCCACATCGCGCACAAAGGAAAAGGCATGACCGGCGTTGACCCCGATAACCCGCACGCCACTCGGCAAGCGGGCAAAAGCCAGGCGTTCACCGGCGTTTGCGGTGCGTTCCTGGTCATCGTCTTCGCGCGGTGCCACGTTGTGGTAGATGAGAGTGCCTGCCGGTGCCTGATTGAGCCCGAGTTGAGCGATGCAGAAGCCGGCAGCCAGCGTCGAAAACGCCGGCACTGGTGTAAGTACGGGAGCCGCGTCCGGCAGAAAGAGCTTGATGCGCTGGACGACTTCTGCAAACGCTAAGTCTCCGTAGCCATAATCCGCGATGATGTGCACTAACATAGGGTGCCTCCCTTGTTTTCCTGTTGACCATCTCTGCGCCACACCCGTGCTACCGGCGCGAACGTAATGGGTGAGTACTCGGACTGCATGGCCAATGCATGACTGACTGCATGAGGTAGCGCCATGCAGCCCCTCGAAGCAAGTTCCGCTCCCAGAAGCACTTCATGCAAACACAGCTCCTCAGGGACGCTGCGTCACATAGCGCTACGCCCGCATAGCGCTGTGCCCGCATCTGGCTGTCGATTGCAGTGCGCAACAACCTCCGCGTAGCACAATCCAGAATCCTCCACAGTGTTCCCAAAGCCCAAGAGCAGATTACGGGCGTCTCTGCAACTTGATACCGTGTATGAAGTCTGATCCCATGAGCAGAACAGGCGCGCTACGAGCCATGCGCAACTCTGTTATGGAGCGTGCTTTGCTCGAGAGAACTAACAAAGAGCCGCGAAGCTTAGTTCCTTGCGTCAGATATAGCGCAGAATCTTGAACAGTGGTGTGCCAATATCTCATTAGCGGTGCACAGTATCGGTGTACAGTTTTCGTTTGATTTCATTGTCCCGATCTTTCACGGCCAGGAACCACTCTATGGCGCAATTATGGCGTATCGAGCTTTTTGGTGGATTGCGCGCTCATCGCCTTGAACCACATCAAGCGGGGATGCAAGCAGCAAAGCAACCACGAACTGCACCCCAAAGTATCGAGCGTTTTGCTTCGCGGCAGGCGGGCGCTCTGCTCGCTTTTCTGACGTATTATTCGCGCCCGCACGACCGTGATATTCTTGCCGAGGTGTTGTGGCCGGAGCACGACCCACAACACAGCCGCGCCCACTTACGCGTTGTGCTGTCCTCACTGCGACGCATGTTCGAACCAGACGACGTGCCCGGCGGAGCCGTCATCGTGTCCGATCGCAACACGGTCGGCCTTAACTTCGAGAACGTAACCTCCGATGTGGCTGAGTTTGAAGCCTCATTACAGTCCGCTGCACAAGACTCAAGTCCTGCCCAACAGAATCTGCACCTGATGCGGGCCGTTGATCTGTATAACGGCGCCTTACTGCCTGGCTATTATGAAGAATGGATTGTCCCTGAAGCACAACGCCTGGAGGAACTGTATTTTGCTGCGCTGCGGCGTGTCGTTACCGACTTGGAAGACAATGGCCAGGCCGAGCGTGCATTGCTTTATGCAAAACGCGGTGTCAGCTTAAATGCGCTGCGTGAGGACTTGCAGCATGACATAATGCGCCTCTGCGTGGCCCTGGGGCGACCTGCGTTGGCTCTGCGACAATATCGCGAGTTCGAGCGCGCGCTGAAACAGCAGTTGAACACATCTCCCGGCCCCCGCTTGCGCGAGCTACGACGCCGTATCGAAGACGCAAGCGAATACGCAAGTCAAGGCGATGTAACCCAGACGAAGCTTGTCTCATGCGAGAACAGCAACGACTTGCAACAGCCACCAGCCGTGATAGTGGCCCCTGCTGCATCGTCCATCGAGTACTCGTCTTCTGATGATGGCCCGGAGTCACCGACAATCATTGCCAAGAATTCACTTACGGGCGACGCAGCACAGCTACCGCCGCAGTGGACGCGATTCTTTGGACGCAAAACCGAAATTGGTGCTTTGCAGAGCCTTTGGTGTCATTCATCTGCCCGGTTGGTGACGTTAACCGGCCCCGGTGGGAGCGGTAAAACGCGCCTCGCGCTCGAAACGGCACGGCTGTGGCGAGAACAATGGCAACCTGAAATCACACTCTGGTTCGTGCCTCTGGCCGAAGTGTCGCAGCCCGATAATTTGGCAGCGGCCATCGCGGAAATTGTCGGCGGTGAAGCGCTCTGGCCCGGTTCGGGCCAGCACAGCGCTCTGGAACGGCTGCTGCCACAACTGCAAGCCGAGAAACAACCTGTTTTGTTGCTGGATAACATCGAACACTTGTTGCCCACCGGGGCGGCGCTGGTGCAAGCCTTGTTGCAGCGTGTGCCGGCACTGCGAATTTTTGCAACCTCGCGGCAGCCACTCGAGATCGCGGCAGAAACCGTGTTTGAAGTGCCCTTAATGCCGGTTCCCCGTCCTGAAACGCCGGCGGAAGAGATGTTGGAATGGGAGAGCATCCAGCTTTTTCACGACCGGGCACGTTTGGTATGCCCAAGCTTTAAAATTTCCAAACACAACGCGGCTACCGTCAGACGTTTGTGCTGCCGGCTTGAAGGCTGGCCTCTGGCCATCGAGTTTTGCGCCGCCCACGCTACGAATTTGGCACCCTGGCAAATGTTGCAGCGCCTGGAGCATCGTCTTGATTTTCTGAGTGTTACATCCGCTGAAAACGTCTCGGAGCGCCACTCGACGTTACGGGTGATGCTCAAGTGGAGCTACGACCTATTGTGGCCTGAACTGCGCCAGTTTTTTGCCGGACTCAGCGTTTTTCGAGGCGGCACGCCTGAAGCCGCGGCCATTGTCACTAATCAACCTCATGCCAGCCACTTTTTGCACCAGTTGCACGCTGCCTCGCTGGTGAAGCTCGAGGCTGATGGCCGCTTTTCGATGCTCGAGACCGTGCGCGAATTTGCCCGTGAGCAGTTGTCACAGTCTCAAGAAAAAGAACTCCAGCATCGCCATGCGGCCTGTTTTCTCGAGATGGTGCGTGCCGCAATGCCCGATTTGCAAGCCACCGCATCACAGCGCCGGTTGCAGCAGTTGCAAAGGCTCAAATTAGAGCACGACAACTTCCGCACAGCCCTGGAGTGGAGCCTGGAGCATGAGCCGGTGATGGCGCTGCACCTGGTAGATGCGACTTCATATTTCTGGGCCGACTTGTTTTGCGACGCTCATAATCTGGCTGAACAGGCTCTCGAAAAAGCGATGCATCTCGCACCGCCTCTGCTGGTGTCGTCTGTTTTAACCATCGCAGGCATCGGCGCCGGGCGACGTGGCGATTATTGTCGCCAAAGCGAACTCGCCCGGCAACGCCTCGAACTCGCCTGCCAGCTAGACGACGACTGCCAGATCGCCTGGGCGTGGTTTCACGTTGGTACTTTGGCTTTTGAAACCGCTGACCACGTAGCCGCAGAACGCGCTTTTCTGCAAGCTCTGCAAATTTTCCGTGCCCGGGTCTCTCAAACCCCGGCAGCCGACCAAACCGGCGAACTCCAGAACGTGGCCTGGACACTCAATTATGTGGCGATGTGTGCCGCCGAACGCCACGACTGGGAGGCGGCAGAGCGTTGCTTCGTCGAGTCGAGCGAGATTTTTTGCCGTATTGGCGATCAAGATGGTGAGGCCGGTGCCTTCGCCCAGCGCGGCGACCTGGCGCGCCGTATTGGCGATCTTGAAGCCGCACGCCGGCTTCTGGAACAAAGCGCAGCTATTCAACGTAACATTGGCGATACGCGTGGTCACCCCTGGCGCCAGATGCAATGGGGGCGTCTCGCATGTGCCGAAAACCGCTCCGATGAAGCCGGTCAATTCTTTTGCCGCGCCTTGAACGGCTTTGGCGAGGTCAAAGATTTGACCGGTGTTCTCAATGCTCTGCTGGCCTTGGCGTGCCTGGACGCGCCACAGCAGCCATCGCGTGCCGTGGCGCTATTGGCGTTCGAAGCGGCGCAGCGTGAAAAAAGCGGACTGGCGCTGCCGGACGACTGGCTTGTGCCGCGCCAACAATCCATCGAAACCGTGCGGGCCGCCTTGAGCGAAGCGGATTTTCAGGCCACAATCTTACGCGGCAATTCTCTGAAATTGGAACAAGCGGTGGAACTGGCTGCGCAGGCGGCCCCAGCAGCGGCCCCAGAAGCGGGCTAATCCATGAACCATGCCGCCTTCGCAACTGAAAGCATAAACGTCGAAAAACCGCCATGCCTCAATTCATAAACCTGTAAGGAGAGTACTCAATGGGTGGTATAGCAGTTAATAGCTTGCAGGCTACACATGATTGCCCCGGAACCCCAAGCGTAAGCGCGGGGCTGAACTCAGTGGTGCCTTAGCCCCGCGCTCACGTTTCTGTGTAGCCTGCAACTTATTAACTGCTATATCAGCCTGAAGGAAGTAACTCTCTCACCTGTATGGCAGTGAAACTCACTTCTCCATTGTGGCAGTAGAAGAAGATGGTGTCGCCATTGCATTCAGGAGCGCGCTGAATCAAGCAGCGGCGCTCCGCGATGCAAACATCAACGATGTCCCGTGTTACAACAATGTCCAAGCGGAATGGCTGCGTGAGACCCTCAACGCAACAAATCGATTGATCGCCAAGCTCGACTCGTTGTGCATCGGGGTAAAAGCGCAATTCGCAGCCTTTCTCGTAGTTTCCACTGCTTCGAAGCAGCAAACCGTAGCTGCCCGTATGTGGTTGCGGCCTGACCTCCACGCAGAGACGAACATCACGCGGAACACGGGTAAGGCTCGCTGCCCCAAAACCTTCAGGAGTTTGGATGGTCAGGTTGTTTTCTGTTGTTGTAACACCTGAAGTGAGAGCATTCAAAGGCAAGGGCAAGACCGGCCCACTCCCTGGAATCATCTCTGGAGGGAATTTAGTGCCTAAACAACCATCCTCCAACTGTATGATCTCCCGGAAAACAGCGTTTCCTGCATAGAGAAGTTCACCGTCGTTTCTGCCGTCTTTGCGTGTTGGTAAAAATGCGACGCCGAGACGCCTGTTGCCGCTAAAGGCGGCACTCTTGAGAACCCGGCTCATGTCACTGTCGAACGTATCGACGGGAGGCCGCAACCAGGGGCCAAGGGGATTGCGCGACATGCGATAACGAGCGGTTCCATGATTGCTGAATATCAGATAATACCAGCCGTTCCACTCGAAATAATTAGGACATTCCGGAACGTCTCTGTAGCTTGGAGTGAGGAAAGGCTCCGTCAGACTCCACGTTCTCAGATCGGGCGAAGTTAAATGAGCGAGACAGCCGCTCGATTGCGGCAGCCTTTGATTCTCTCTGGCCGCTGTTACCAGCATGTGAAAAAGTCCAGTTTCGCGATCCTGAAAGACAAAGGGATCGCGGTAAGCGCTTCGGTAACCTGCGGGTGGCGAAGCGAAAGGGTTGGGTGTTGTCTTGTGGAAGTGAATTCCGTCCGTGCTCGTTGCCAGGCTCAGGTGCTCACTGCCATCACTCTTGCGGGTAGCATAGAAGGCGTAAAACGTCCCCTGATGAAAAAACACCGAGCCGGTGCAAATGGAACATTCCCACTCTTCATCGATGCCTATGGCTAAAGGATGATGAACCCAGTTCTTCAAGTCCGTCGAACTGGCATGTGCCCACTGGTGGCCGCCTAGACCGTTTTTACCTTGATGGTGCTTTTCATCCAGCAGGTAAATCAAGTGGAAAGTGCCCTCATGAAAAAAGGGCATGCAGTCGCCCACGAAGAATTCATCGTGCGGTTTGAAATATTGCATTTCCGAATTTGCTTGCAGTCTGATTTCGGGGTGAAACTCGCCGCCGGCGGCTGTATAACAGGAACAATCTAACCATTACAGGCTACATGCCGCGTAACCAAATACCAGGCTTGAATATACCCCAATGCTCAACAGTAGCCGTTACATAGCCCATAAAACACCGCTAATGAGTACTCTACACATCAGCCGGAAAGTGGATAACCTTCTTGAGTTTTACTCTTTTGATCTGGTTAGGACTTACGCAAATGGCAGCGTTTCCAGAACCCGGAGCGTGAGCGACGGGCTTGTTACATCTCATTTAAGCCCGTCGCTCACGCTCCGGGTTCTGGGTGTAAATCCTGAATATTTGGAGGCACCTCCCGATCAGCGGCACCCTCATTGCATAGAAGTTTCAGCATGGACATTTCAATGTGAACGTCCAAACGCGGCATGGTCTCAAGGAACAGTAGTTCCCGCTTGTCCCGCTCATTGAAGGTATTACAGTGCCCTGATGCTTGGCTTGGCTATGGTTGGCTACGCGCTGGAAAGACATCGTGTAAGCTGAAGGAGGTATTCGCAGCACTGTTCCAAGCGGGAGCAGGTATCTTTCACAGATAAGTAATCACACTCTTGGCACCTTCGCGAGTACTCGTGCTCACAGCATTTCGTGTGGCCTCGTGTGCTACGGAAAATACAGTATACGCCCACATATCGACTCGAAGTGAGGAGAAGTGAATTCATGGAATACGTCAATCTTGGGAAGAGCGGCTTGAGAGTTTCGCGCTTGTGTTTGGGATGCATGACGTATGGAGTTCCTGAACGCGGCGGACATCCGTGGTCGCTGGATGAAGAGCAGAGCCGCCCCTTCTTTCAGCGCGCTTTAGAGCTGGGAATCAACTTTTTCGATACAGCCAACGTTTATTCCGACGGCACCAGCGAAGAAATTCTGGGTCGTGTCGTGCGCGAATTGGCTAACCGCGAAGAACTCGTCATCGCGACTAAAGTGCATGGAAGAATGCGAGCCGATGTTAACGGTGCCGGCTTGTCGCGCAAAGCCATCCTGACCGAAATCGACGCCAGTTTGCGTCGCCTGCAAATGGATTACGTCGATTTGTATCAGATTCACCGTTGGGATGCGCAAACACCGATTGAGGAAACACTTGAAGCCTTGCACGATGTAGTCAAAGCCGGCAAAGCGCGCTACATCGGTGCGTCATCCATGTATTCATGGCAGTTCGCCAAAGCGCTGTATCTGGCCGACTTGAATGGCTGGACACGTTTTGTTTCAATGCAAAACCACTACAATCTGCTGTATCGTGAAGAAGAACGCGAAATGATGAAACTGTGCCAGGCCGAGCAGGTTGGCGTGATTCCGTGGAGCCCTCTGGCACGCGGACGTTTAACGCGCCCGTGGGAAAATGAACCCAGCACGAGCCGGGCGCAAAGCGACGAGTTTGGTAAAACCATGTATCGCACTATGGAAGAGGCCGACCGTAAAGTCGTCGAGCGCCTCACGGAGCTTTCCACGGCGCGCGGCGTTCCCATGGCGCAACTGGCACTGGCCTGGATGCTGAGCAAGCCATTTGTCACGGCCCCGATTGTAGGTGCGTCCAAACCGCATCATTTAGAGGACGCGGCGACTGCCCTGTCAATCACACTCTCCGCAGACGAAATCGCCTCTTTAGAAGAGCTTTACGTGCCACATCCAGTACTCGGTTTCTCATGAGCATTTACATACCATCCAAAAATTTGCCATTGCAGATGTGTCGTGGAATCTTACGGAGTGTTGATCCCAAACACGAAAAGAAGGCTGACATTCGATTTTTACAAGGCCAGGTCAACGACCCTGCGACTATCACCTGAGTTCTTCCGCCAAGTCGTGTAAAATACCAAGGCGATGAAGACTCAAACTGATCATGATCGCTGGATTCGTCGCCTGGGCTTTCCTCAGGACGTGGAGCGCGCCTTCCAGGAGACTTACTACGTCAGGCTGCGTAACACTCTGCGCACGGTATTTGGGCTAGTCGCCCTGGTGGGTGTTTGCGGGGCACTGCTGCATCTCCACAATACCGGGTCTTTGATCTATTTCACAGTAGCCATTGTCAATTTACTTCTCTTGAGATTGGCCCTGCTGCCAAAATTCCCGCAGATCTGGCAATCTTTGACCGTCGTGGGTTGCCTGGGCACCATCATACCGACGTTTGCCTTCGTAACACAGGAGCCGGCATTTCTTTGTTTCACGACCTTCTTCGTAGTTGTGGGCTGCACAATACTGCGCTTGCAATTCCGTTGGTTAGTGCTGGTGCAAATTGCGACTCAGGTGGTGGGTGTCAGTTCTATTGTGATCCATCGTCCCGAAGAATGGCTTCAAGGGATCTTATTTGTGCTGGGATCCACCGCGTTAACTTTCATTCCTATGCTCCTAACGCTCAATCGAGAGCGCTTCGAACGGCGGGAATTTCTGGCGACTTATCTCCTGACCTTAGAACGGAACAATGAGCGCAACATGCGCCAGCAGACAGAGCGAATGCTGCACATTCTGAGTCAGGCCATCGGCAGCATTGTCCATGACTTAGGTAATCCCCTCACCGCAGTACAAACCGGTGCGCAGACACTGCTCCATTTTGTTGCCGATGACACAGGGCACAGGGAGAACTCTCCAGGCACAAGCGGTTCTCCAAATAATGCCCATACAGGTGACCACACAGGCGCAAACCCGGCTGCATTGGACACAGAGATAATCAAGGAATTCGCCGAAATTATCCTCGATGGGGCAGAGATGCTGAACTATCTGCGTTTGTCCCTCATCGAGCAAACGCGTGTTCTGGAGAACAAGCCGACTCCGATTGAGCCGCAGCCCACTTCGCTGCGCCGCCTGGTGCAAGCCGGTGCTCGTTATCAGAAGCCGAAGTTTAGTAGCGGGCGTCAGGTATCGCTGATTGACGATGACCTGGAAATCTGTGTCGATGAGATGAAGATCATCACGGTGTTCATGAACCTGATCGGCAATGCCTTGAAATACAGTGATGGCGCAGTTCACGTCACCTGGAAGCGTCACAAAAACATTTTGCTGGCGGCAGTCTGCGACCAAGGAATACGCTCCAGAGGAATTTCCTGGGAACAAGCTCAGCAACTGTTCACGCCCTTTGGCCGCCTGGATTCTCACGCTCAAATAGAAGGCACCGGATTAGGGCTCCTCTCGGTGCAAAAGATTGTGGAAGCGCATGGAGGCGAGGTTTACATCGAGGGCTACCAGGACGGCACACCGGGTTCTGATCCCTTCAGTACGGCCCAGGGCACTTATCTCGCCTCAGATGCGCTTCCCGCAGCAGATGAGAGCCGCCTGATGCGCAACAAATCTATGCTGCCGCAGCAGCTATTGCTGCCCGATGGTTTTTGTACCGCTTTTGTCGTCGCTTGCCCTCTCAAGCCTGTGTCACACGCGCAGGCTTGAGAGGGCACTGTGCGGCTTGAATGGCTTGTAATCTTCTCGCCAGTTTTTATTTTCCGGTTCGGACCTCATGCTCTCCAGCCTTGACCACAAAATTGTCGTTGCCTCCACAGCAGATTACTTAAAGCATATTTCAACCATGTTGTCCTGTTTGTAGGGGCCGGGCGTGCGCCCCTACAAGAAACACCCCGCACAACCATACTGAAACGTGCTTTAAAGGAAAAGCAAATAATAAATGATCTGACAAGGGATTATTGTGTTATGCTGTGGATTAGAGTTGCCTAAACCTGTATTTCTGGCTGTCTAAACGTTTGAAGGATAGAAATAGTAGGACTTACGCAAAATATCTGATTGGTAGGGGCGCGGTTGCCTCGCCCGGGCTACCTCGTGTAAGACGACCTCGCCCAGGGTGCGAAGACCGCGCTCCTACGAACCATTGCGAGGCTCGTGCGTAAGTCATAAATAATTTTGGCCACTGGCGTGTAGTTGAGTACTCGCCTCATATACGTTTCAGTGTGACGGTCGGAGTTCTAAATGAGGTAGTTTTCGCTTTGTTATGAGCGCCATGACTTTGGGATCAAGATGGATAAAGCACTAAGTTCGACGGTTGAAGATTACCTCAAAACAATTTACTACCTGCGTGAGGAAGCCGATGCTGTGACAACGCAGGCCGTGGCAGCGCGGTTGAACGTGGCGGCTCCTTCAGCGACAGCGATGTTCAAGAAGTTGGCCTCTCTCAAGTTGATTGGGCATACACCTTATCATGGAGTTGAACTGACTCTGGCTGGCGAGAAGATCGCTCTTGAAGTTATTCGTCATCATCGCCTGATAGAAACCTATCTCGCACAGGCACTTGGAGTGGAATGGGACAAAGTGCATGAAGAAGCTGAGCGCTGGGAACATGTGTTGGGAGAAGAAGTCGAGGCGAAAATGGCTGCTGCGCTGGGCAACCCGACACACGATCCGCACGGTGCACCGATTCCCACTCTGGAGGGGAAAATTGCACAGGACGAGAGTCAGCCTCTGAGTGAAGTGTCTGTCGGGACGCGGGTTGTGGTGCGCCGCGTGCGTGATGAAGATGCGGAGTTACTCCGTTATCTGTATCGCATGGGCCTGGTGCCCAAAGCTGAAGCTGAAGTATTGCGCTCCGTGCCTGCCGAAGGTGTGCTGGAGGTTCGCGTCAACAGCAAGCGTCACACTATCGGACTCGGGCCGGCTCAAGCCGTCTTTGTTAGCGTGGTGGGCCATAAGCTGAAATAGTTGCAGGGCATACGTCTCGGACACTGTGGCTTGTAAATACACAGCAATAGCGAGTGATCCCCTGGGGATCGACTCAAAGGAGTGCATAAGGAGTGCATATGGCAAAGAGTGATATAGGCGAGGCACTTCCCGCAGATGTGGGTGGTTGGCGGCAACCGGCATCTAATGTCAGCCTGCCGGAAGCATACCGCTCCATGCAGGTGCCGCACAACCTCGGGTTCTGGCGTAAAATGCTGGCGTTTTCCGGGCCTGGATACATGGTTGCGGTTGGTTACATGGACCCCGGCAACTGGGCCACCGATCTGGCTGGCGGTTCACGCTTTGGTTACACACTGCTGGCGGTTATTCTTATCTCCAATCTGATGGCGATCTTGCTGCAAAGCCTGGCGCTGCGACTGGGGATTGTGACGGGCCGTGACCTGGCGCAGGCCTGTCGCGACCATTACTCCAGGCCTGTTGGTTTCTTCCTCTGGGTTATCTGCGAAATCGCCATTGCAGCCTGCGACCTGGCCGAAGTGATCGGAACCGCCATAGCCCTTAATCTCTTGTTCGGCATTCCGTTGCTCTGGGGCGTGTGCCTGACGGTCTTTGATGTCCTGGTGCTACTGACCTTGCAAAACAAAGGCTTTCGTATGCTGGAAGCCGTGGTTATTACACTGATGGGAACCATTGCCCTTTGCTTCGCCGCGATGCTTTATTTCTCCCGTCCCGACGCAGGTGGAGTACTCAGGGGGTTCATTCCTGAACCCGACATTGTGCGTGATCCGCAAAAGCTCTATATCGCAATCGGAATTCTGGGCGCTACCGTGATGCCGCACAATCTGTATTTGCACTCATCTATTGTCCAGACGCGCAAGTATCAGCAGGACACATCGGGAAAGAAAGAAGCCATCAAGTTCGCCAGCATTGATTCGACAGTTGCGCTGATGTTTGCCTTGTTTATCAATGCTTCCATTCTCATTGTGGCGGCAGCAACTTTCCACCGCGTTGGACGTGTTGAGGTGGCTGAGATTGGAGATGCTTACAAGTTACTATCTCCTCTGCTTGGCGCATCCATCGCGAGTACTCTGTTTGCCGTGGCGCTGCTGGCCTCGGGGCAGAACTCGACTTTAACCGGCACTCTCGCCGGGCAGATCGTGATGGAGGGTTTTCTCAATATTCGCTTGCGGCCCTGGCTGCGGCGCCTTATTACGCGCCTCATCGCTATTGTTCCGGCTGTGGTGGTGACCTGGCTTTACGGCTCTCAGGGCACGGCGCAACTCCTGATCTTGAGCCAGGTCATTCTGAGTCTTCAGTTATCCTTCGCTGTCTTTCCTCTGGTGATGTTCACAAGCGACCGCAAGAAGATGGGCGAATTTGTGAATCCTCTATGGATCAAAATCCTCGCGTGGCCGGTCGCGCTGGTGATCGCGGCACTCAATGCATACCTGCTGTTTCAGACGGCCCGTGAGTGGCTGAGTTGATAAGTTGTAGGCGGCTAAAGGAGCCATGTCATGTATCAGAAAGTTCTTATCGCACTGGAAAATAGTGCGACAGACGAAGTCATCTTGTGTCATATTGAGCCGCTGATACGCCAGCTCGGAAGTGAGGCTTTGCTGGCACATGTCGCAGACGGCTGGGGAGCACGTCACTTCGAGCGGTTGGGGCTGGCCGAATCAGAAGAAATGAAGCAGGATCGTCTCTACCTGGAACAGGTCGCGACGCGTCTGCGCCAGGGCGGCATCACAACCGAAGCCCGCCTGCTGTTGGGAGAGCCAGCCGATGAACTGATCAAGTTGGCGCGAGAAAGTGGGGCTGACTTGATCGCCATGAGTACTCATGGCCATCGGTTTCTCAGCGACATGATTTATGGCACCACAGTCGACAAAGTCCGCCACACGGTAGACATTCCCGTGCTGTTACTCAAAGCACCCAGAAACTGAGCCGTGACATTTTCAGAATTCGACTGGTGTTCTACGCTTCTGTAAGAAGTTTCCCTTGCGAGTACTCACTTTGAGCACTAAAGAGCAGGTATCAAGGACGCAGCAGAGTAGGGTAGACTTGCCTTACCATTTACTCAGTGTCACGTTGTATACGTGGTATATTTTGGCTCTTGGACAGAAGTGTCGCACAATTGCAGTGTCCAATTTTCTTCTCATCTGTTTGTCGTGAATATTGATATAATTGTCAGACAAACACCCTGCCGCCATTGGTATTCTTAGCTCTCCTGGTTCTTACTCATGGATAATGGATCATCAAAATCAGAATCGCGCCGAACGTTTCTCCAGCAGGCAGCCGCGCTGACACTGCTTGCCCTGTCGAGCAGTGACAGGGATGCCGGAGCGCAAAATGCCGCAACGACCACGCCTGCTCAAGCAGCCACGCCTGCTCAGGCATCCACCCCTGTTCACAGGGATAGCATTGATCTGGATGCGGAGCGCCAGGTTATTGAGAACTTCGGCGCGTCGGATGCCTGGACGTTCCAGACTCTTGGGGAATGGTCGCTGGAGAACCGCGAGCGGCTGGCCGATCTGCTGTTTTCCAAGGAGCGCGGTATCGGGCTGTCCTGCTGGCGGTTCAACATCGGCGGCGGCATCAATCCGCAGATACGGAACCGCTCCCGCACTGTCGAAACGTTTGAAGTGGCCGAAGGCGTGTACGATTGGCAACGCCAGAAAAGCGAGCAGTGGTTCCTGGGGGCCGCCAAAAAGCGCGGAGTCGAGCAATTCTTAGCGTTTGTCAACAGCCCGCCCGGACGCATGACGCGCAACGGGCTGACTTTTAACACCGCAGATGCCACCGCGACGACCAACCTCAAACCGGATTTTGAGGGACAGTTCGCCCGTTACATGGTGGACATTCTCGATCATTTTCGCAACAACCCCGACGAGCAGCTCCGCATCAATTTCGACTACATCAGTCCGATCAATGAACCGCAGTGGGACTGGCAGAGCACCAAGCAGGAAGGCAGCCGGGCCAGCAACGACGACATCAAGCGCGTCGTGCGCGCACTCGACGCCGAACTCAAACGCCGGAGCGTTCCGACAGCCATCTCCGCTATCGAGTGTGCCACGCTGCCCGATATGTCGGCGCTTAACCAGGACTCCACCAGAAAATGGGGCGCGCCCTACGGCAATTACATCGGCGCCCTTATCGAAGACCCGACGTTCGCGCCGCTGCTGTCTAAGCGCATCAGCTATCACAGTTACTTTTCCGATTTGTTGACTGGTGAGATCATCGATCATCGCCGCCAGCTCGCGGCTCGAATGGCCGCGCACCCCGACTGGAAGCTGTGGCAAAGCGAGTACTGTATTCTGGAAGGGCCGGAAGGCAAGGGCGGCGGTGGGCGCGATCTGACGATGGAAACCGCCCTGGTCGTGGCGCGTGTGATGCACCTCGATTTGACGATAGCCAACGTTGCGGCGTGGCAGTGGTGGCTGGGGCTTTCCTCGGTCAACTTCAAGGACGGCTTGATCTACACAGACTATCGCCAGCCGGGCGATGAACAGACCATCTTTCCCGCCAAGCTCTTGTGGGCAATGGGCAATTACAGCCGCTTTGTGCGTCCCGGTATGCGGCGCATCGAAGTAACCGGGCCGGGGCACGATATTCGCGGTCTTATGGGTTCGGCTTATAAGAGTGAAGCCGAACGCAAGGTTGTGCTGGTGTACGTCAACATTGGCAATGAAAAACAGGTGGTGCAACCCCAATTTGGGCTGGGCCGCCGACCGTGGAAAATGCAATCGCTGACCCGCTACATTACCTCTGATACGGACGGCGATGACCTGCGCGCCAGTGTGCTTCCTGTAACCGCGACGCAGTTAGAGATTTCGCCCCGCTCCGTGGTCACTTTCGTGGCCCAGTTCGGCGCAGCAACTCCGTAGCCAGGGCTCACATTAAAACAACACTGCGACGCAGCCAGGTGCTTGGTTGCATGAGGTACCGAATCCCGCGCAAGGACAGAGAGTTGTGCGGTTACGCGCGCCTACTCAGTGAGTCAATTCGCCTTTGCGGACTCCTCAGACCCCGGCTAGGCTTGATGATTTAGGGATGATATTATGGAGAATAGGAACGTGCGTTCCGACGTGAAGGAGGGGCCTATGAGTGCATTATCAACAAACCTGGATTTCAAGCTCTTGCGTGAAGATATTTACGAACACGGAATTACCAGCCTGCCAAATATCTTGCCCGTCCAGTGGGCTGATGAGGCCGATGAAGATGTTAGCCTCCAGTTTCTGGATGCGCTTAAGATTGAGAACGGAGAGGGCGTTGCCTTTCGGGGATGGAGCCGCTACTACCTGGAACTATATCCCGAACGTTTACGTGGCTTTGTGGCACTTGTGACAAATCCGGCCATCGCGCAACTGAGCCGCGAGGTGCTTGGCGACACATATGAGATCGTAGAACTCGGCGCCGACATCGCGTTGCCGGGAGCGCCCGACCAGCCGCCGCACCGTGACTTTCCCCTGCCGGAACCCACACGCCTCCACCGCCGGCTGACATCACTGGCCTTTAATGCTTCGACCGTTGATGTAACTCCGGCCATGGGGCCGTTCAATGTCGCGCCGGGAACACACTTCGATGATGAACCCGACTTTGTGCAGGACATGTTCCCCGTGGGTGAGAAAAAGGAAGCCTACAATCAGCGTATGGAACAACGCCTTGCAAAGCGCGGCAGCGTATCGGCCCGCAGTGGCCTGGCGCTGCATAGAGGTTCTCTAAACAGTAGCCGTATCCGTCCCGTAATTATTCTGGGTGTCGTTTCTACGGAAGACCGTGCTCACTCTGCAACCATAATAGACCTGCCACCAGACTACCAGGCGCCAACATTGAAGGTGTCGCAGGCGTTTTACGATAGTCTCGATGCTGAGCTAAAACAGCATCTGCGCTGCGACATTGTGGCCCCTACAACGGCAGACCTACCCCCTCTGAAAACACCGCACAGTATTGAAGGCCTCGTCATGGGGAAAGCTCCGGCCTAGGACGGTGAAGAACAGGTCGCAATCCAACAGGAAGAGATTGTTCTTGAAAGCGCTAAGCCAAAGGCACAGACTGCTTGGCCACACCTGGTTCGTCTTGGATCGAAGGCTTTGGCTGTTCGCGTGCCGACGCTTTTTATCGTGTGATACGTGGCTGAAGAGCTATGGAATATCTGGAGCAGGGAGCGGGTGCCTACGAGTACTCGCTCTTTGCTTTGCGGTAAAGGCCGGCCTCGCAAGTATTATGGCGCATTTTGACTTGCGACCTAATCAGATGTTGGGCTGCTTGCGCTCGGCTGAATAGGAAGTGAAAATACGAATATGTTAAAACAACCTTCAAATCTGATGGATGGAAACCCAAGTTGGTTGGTCAAATTAGCTATTCCCTTAGTGCCCGGCTTACCTGGCTTGGCCTGTATCTTCTTTCCGGGGTGGAACACTTACGGTAAACGCGTTGCGCCAAGCGATTTTCGTTACACGCACAATGAGCTAATCGGTGGTGTTCTCTTGGCTATTGCAGTTATGCTTGCGGTTTATTTCATAACAGCAAAGCCCAACATTAAGACAGAGAATTGATGCTCATTAACAAGCTGCACAACAAATCATTGCACCCGACGCCTTACAGTCCGTTCGTTCCTCACTCCCTTTCAGGCGCGGGTGAATTCAAACGTTCTGCCGGTGCGCGCGGCTTGGCTGCGTGCCAGACAATCAGAAATAAGAGACAATGAGTACTCATGTACGGAAAACATCCGCCAATCCGACTTGCAAATGACCCTACTGACCCAGTTTGGCAGTGGTTTATTTATAACGGGCCGCATGGCGAACAATTTACTTGGCACAGTGAACTTGGGTTTACACCGCGCGGCATCGAATACTTGGCGCAATTTATAGATGAGCGAACTGAAGCTGATGCCGAGTTTCCTGCCAAAGCGCGTGCGGTCGCTTTGCAAGCATTGGATATGGAAGATGTGATTATGCAACGCACGGCAATACAAGTACTTTGTGTCGTGGGTTCAGACGAAGATATGAAGCGAATTCAGCTTCTTCTTGAGCGTCCTCACGCTGATATTGTTAAAGATGCACGCGCTTGTTTATTCGAGCGCGGCTTCAAAAAGCGGCGCAAAGCATAATAACACCGGCACAACAAGGCGCTGCACTCGACCGCCTACAGCTTCGTTCCCTACGCTCGTTCCTCGCTGCGGTCTCTACGCTCTCAGCGGCGGGTGAGATTGGTCGTTCTGCTGCGCTAAACTTGATTGTGTGCCAAACTCATATACATGAGTACTCAGACATCTATAACCAGAGGGCCAATCATAGTTTTTGCGGCGCTTCTCAGTACAATTGTTGCTCTGTGCTTGGCTTCGCTAACTCGCTTATTCACTTATTTGACCATTGGATTTAACACGCACAACCAAGAGCCTTGGCTTTCCACACGCGAAGTCGTGACCATTATTGGCGTTGATACTGTGACCGCATTCATAGTGGCTTTTACAGCTTCAAGGGTTCTGTTACTTGTGAACCGAGTACTCAAATTGCCACCTAAACTCGCCAGCGGTCTCCCAAACATCGTATTTGTTTCAATGGGCATTGCTCTCATTGTTACTTTTGTTCAAGGATTCAAGGAATTTGGCATCTACTGAAAGTCATCCAACAGCAGCAGAACCAGTCGCTACATCGGATGCACACTGCGCTTATGCCTCGCTCCGTGTGCGCCGGTGAGTTCCAACGTCGTGCTGTAGCGCGCGGCTGTGTTGGAAGCTCAGGTACAGGGTAGAATAAGTTACAATGGCTTGACATGATGAGAAATGATCCAACAGGCTCAATTCTTTCTGCCCTTCTCATACTCTGCCTCTTCGGGCTGTTCATCTGGAGCGTGGTGTGGGCTTTCGCAGATGCAGAGAAGCGCGGCAAACCTGGGTGTTTAGTTGCTCTTTTAGTCATCTTTCTATCCTGGCCCATAGGTTTGTTGGCTTGGCTCATCTTCCGACCAAGCAGTACTCAAACAGGCAATCGGAGCAGGCAGACCGCACGTCCGAGTTCGTCAGGCACTGGTTCATATGCTGCCACTGGCCCTATGCTATTTTGTGATAAGTGTGGCAGCCCTATTGTGCCATCCAAAAAAGGATTGATCTGTCCAAATTGCTCCCAAACCAGCAGCTAATACGTGTCAACTAAGGCCCAACAGATCGTTGCAGCCGACCTTTCGCAGTTTCGTTCCTCATTGCGCTGCTGCGGGCGGCTGAATTCAGCCGTTGTGCTGCTTGCGGGCGGCGCTTCTGGAAGCGAAACTGGAAAACATGGCACAGATTCGAGGCGGCGTAATTATTATTGAGGATGATAAGGTGGCCCTCATCCAGCGTATCAACGCCAAAGGCACTTATTTTCTATTCCCCGGCGGCGGAGTTGAAGAGGGCGAAACAGTGGAAGAGGCCGCCATGCGCGAAGCTTGGGAGGAATTGGGAGTCGAGGTTCAGCTTGCCGGCTTAGTTGCTGTCGTTGAGTTCGGCCCACATGAACAGCATTATTACTTGGCTCAAATCGTGAATGGAGTGTTTGGCAGCGGCACAGGTGAAGAGTTAGTCTCAGATGCTGCTTCACCGGCAGGCACTTACACACCTGCCTGGTTGCAACAGAGTCGCTTGCAGGAATACAATGTTCGGCCTGTGGAGTTGGCGAAGTTGATACAGGCAAACTCTCTCAAGGTCAATTCAACGCCTTTACGAATCACGGAGGAGCCACAATGAGCCAGCGCAAAGCCGTTAAACAATTGACATAACAAGGCGCTTAACCCGACTGATTGCAGCTTCGTTCCCTTCGCTCGTCTCTCGCTGCGGTCTCTGCGCTTTCAGTGGCGAGTGATCTTGGTCGTTGTGCCGTCGCGCGTGGCGTTACGAGAATCCTGATGATCTGTAAGTAGACAGGTTAAACGAGGAGAGATGTGAACCCGACTTGCACCTTCCCACTGCCCAAGGCATCTGCAAAAGAAGCGACCTGATATGGTGGCAGTGCCAATCGTAGGTGAGTTGCAGTGAAGTTGATGAAACAAGGAAGATAAGGAGCGGAGGGAGTAGCGTCATGATGCCGCGCTCCGGGCCGCACAAGGCAATGTCACCGTCTGGTGAAGGCATTCATCTGTTCTTTTGTTTCCGTGTTTGGCTCAAAGTATCTCTCATTTTGCTTCGGGCCACACGCCTTACGAGAGGAAAAACCTGTGAAGAAAACGATATGAAAAGCAACGCCACTTCAAACAAGAAGCACGTGTCATAACCAGCGACATCCATACCGTGAAAGGAGCAGGCCAGGCCATGTGCGCTCGCACTAAACGAAATCTTTTGAGGTGGCTGGGATTAGTGGCCACGTTACTGATCGTGATACCTACCTACAACACACTCCCAAGTTCTGCGCTGGCGGCTGAAGAGGTTGCTAAAGTGCCCGACAGCGTTCCGCCGCTCAAGAATGCCTTCAAAGGAAAGTTCCTTGTCGGCACAGAACTGGACTATCCGGCGCTCCAAGGAAATGACCCGCTGAGCGTCTCCTTGGCCACGACACACTTTGATGCTCTGACAGCGGGTAATAGCATGAAGCCCGATACCCTACAGCGCACCGAGGGCCAGTTCAACTTTAGAGACGCCGATCGTCTTGTTGAAATCGCACAAGAAAGCGGCGCGACTGCTATTGGTCACGTTCTGGTGTGGCATGAACAAACCCCCGCGTGGTTCTTCAAGGGGCCGGACGGCGGAACTGTCAGTCGTGAGTTAGCTCTTGCACGAATGCGTCAACACATCACCACCGTGGTGGGCCGCTATAAAGGCCGCGTAAAGCAGTGGGATGTCGTAAATGAAGCGCTTAGCGATACGCCGGGTGAATCGCTGCGACAGACTTCGTGGCTGAAGGCCATTGGGGAAAATTACATCGCCGAAGCTTTCCGCGCCGCGCACGCAGCCGATCCCCAGGCTATCCTCACCTATAACGATTACAACATCGAGAGAAATTACAAGCGTCCCAAAGCGATCCAATTATTGAAGTTGCTGCTGGATCAGAAGGTGCCGATTCATGCAGTCGGCATTCAGGGGCACTGGCGCATGGATACTCCCGATTTTGCAGAAGTTGAGGAGTCGATCAAGCAGTTTGGATCTCTTGGCCTGAAAGTCATGATCTCCGAGTTGGACATCGGCGTGCTGCCAACGAAGTATCAGGGGGCTGACATTTCGACTCGTGAAGCCATGACACCGGAGATGAGACCAGTGCTGGATCCCTACACCAACGGGTTGCCCCAGGAAGTAGCCCGTCAACACGCCGAGCGGTACCGGCAAGCATTTGAGATGTTCCTGCGCCACAAAGATGTTATAGATCGTGTCACGTTGTGGGGCACGCATGATGGGAACTCCTGGTTCAACAACTTTCCCATCCGTGGACGCACCGACTATCCTCTGCTGTTCGACCGGCAGGGCAAGCCGAAATCCGCATTCTACTCGGTTGTTAAGGCTGCGCAAAATACATCTTAGTACTCACTTGATTCCCACGGCAGGTGAAGCGCTTGAATACAACTCATTAGAGAAATCCACAGCATAGGACAGCAAACGCCATGAAGAATCACAATTACAACTCACATCATTCGCCCACTAGTGCCTTTAGTGCCTTCGCTTCCTTCATGCCTGGCTTTAGTCGTGAGCGAGGAAGCCTGGTGCAGGCAAAGAGTAAATTGGTTGTGCGTTGCATGCACAAACTTCTTCTGATTATCTCCGTCATGGTTTCTACTGCTCCTTGTTTTGGGCAGCAGATCACTGTTGGTGCAGCAAAACCGGGTGGCGTCTACGAAGTTGGCGAGAAGATCGTCTGGCGCCTGGGCGTTGATGGAGAGGGTGCGGCCAGCATCGACAAGATCGCTTACGTGTTAAAAAAGGGGATGCTGACGGAAATGGGGCGGGGCGAACTCACGCTCAAGAACAATGTTGCCGAACTGGAAACTAAGCTCGATGAGCCGGGCAGCATCTTCGTCGAGTTCACCGCAACTCTGGCAGGCAAAACGCCCATCAAGAATTCAGCAGGTGCCGTCGTGGCGCCGAGCAAAATACAACCTTCAGCGCCACGTCCTCTTGATTTCGATGCGTTCTGGCAAGCCAAGATCAGGGAACTTGCTACGGTTCCCGCGCGCCCTGTGCTGGAGCCAGGTGAAAGCGGCAACGAGGCTGTTGAGTACTCGAAGCTTACGCTGGATAACATTCGTGGCACGAAGATTCGTGGGCAGTTGGCTCGACCGAAAATGGGGGGCAAATTACCCGCTCTCTTGATTGTGCAATGGGCCGGTGTTTACCCGTTGAGTAAAGACTGGGCAACGAGCCGGGCTCGTGAGGGTTGGCTGACGCTGAACATCAACGCACATGACTTGCCGATTGATGCTCCAGCCGAGTTCTATAAACAGCAGGCGGAGACGACTTTAAAAGATTATCCCGCTATCGGCAACGAAAACCGGGACACGAGTTATTTTCTACGCATGTATTTATCCTGCTATCGCGCGGCTGACTATCTTGCCGGTCGCAGCGATTGGGATGGCAAGACGCTCGTCGTGATGGGCGGCAGTCAGGGTGGATTGCAGGCCATTATGACGGCTGGCCTGCACCCGAAGATTACGGCGCTGTTGGCTAACGTGCCGGCAGGCGCGGATCAGACCGGGCCACTGGTCGGACGGCAACCTGGCTGGCCCATGTGGTATTACCAAACGAGGGGCAAGGACTCGGCCAGGGTCATTGAAACCAGTAAATATTTCGACGTGGTGAACTTTGCGAGCCGTGTGAAGTGTCCGGCACTCGTAGGAGTCGGGCTGATTGATACCGTTTGCCCTCCGCATGGTGTTATTGCGGCTTTCAACCAGCTACAAGGCCCCAAAGAACTGTTAGTGATGGAGAGGTCGGATCACCAGGGGCAAAACAACACGCAAGCCGTGTACTACGAGCGTTCCACACAGTGGCTCAGGCAGATCGCAGCAGGAAATCCGCCAAAGATAAGCACCATGAGTACTCTGCCTAACAAAACGCTCCCTCCCCGTATGCCCATGACTACGGAGCAAGATCACCAAAGAATGATGCGTCTTCTGGGTATCAGGTCGCTGCGACCAGGGCCAAGCGGCGACCCGAATGCGCCGAATGCCGCCAATACCGACGAATCAAAGGCCAATCCATACCCAAATCTGCCCGATCCCTTAGTGTTGAAGGATGGGCGCAAGGTCACCACAGCCGAGACGTGGTGGAATGTCCGTCGCCCTGAGATAATTGAAGATTTCAACAGGGAGATCTATGGCCGCGTTCCGGAAAACCTGCCCCGAGTGAACTGGGAAGTGACCGGCACTACCAGAGAGATGAACGGTGATGTGCCGGTCGTCACCAGGCAACTGGTAGGCCACGTAGATAATTCCTCGTATCCGCTCATCAACGTGGACATCCGGCTGACATTGACCACTCCTGCTAACGCGGCGGGCCCCGTGCCGGTCATGATGACGTTTGGGTTCAACTTCCCGCGTGGCGGACGAGGTGCCCCTGGTGGTCCTCCTGGTGTCGCTCCCGCCGGCCCTACCTGGCAGCAGCAAGTACTCGCTAAAGGCTGGGGCTATGCTGTCCTCATTCCAACTAGCTATCAGGCCGACAACGGAGCTGGCCTGACGCAAGGCATTATCGGTTTGGTGAATAAAGGGCAACCGCGTAAAGTGGATGACTGGGGCGCGTTGCGCGCCTGGGCCTGGGGCGCCAGTCGTGCTCTCGATTACTTTGAAACCGACAAGTTCGTGGACGCCAGGCAAGTCGGCATTGAAGGACTCTCTCGCTATGGAAAAGCAGCCCTCGTCGCGATGGCATATGACCCGCGTTTCGCCATTGGTTTTATTGGCTCCTCCGGAGAAGGTGGCGCCAAACTGCACCGTCGCAACTTCGGCGAAATGGTTGAAAACGTTGCTTCATCGGGCGAGTATCACTGGATGGCGGGCAACTTCATCAAGTATGCTGGGCCGCTGACGGCGAACGACTTGCCAGTGGACTCTCACCAGTTGATTGCTTTGTGCGCGCCGCGCCCTGTATTCATCAGCGTTGGCTCGCCACAGGTGGAAGGCAACTGGATAGACAGCAGAGGCCAGTTTATGGCTGCGGTTGCTGCGGGGCCTGTGTACCGGATCTTAGGTAAAAAGAATCTTGGCACCACTGAGATGCCCGCGATAGAGACTCCGCTAATCGACGGTGATCTGGCCTTCCGCCAACATAGCGGAGGCCATACCACTGGCCCAAATTGGCCCTCGTTCCTCACCTTTGCCGTCCGCTACATCAAAGGCCCGCCTCTGACAGCGGCGCCGGTTATGTTGAGTACTCGTGATTAGAGACGGCACCGCTTCCGGCTCCTCATTAAAGAGACAATGTATGCCATCACTCTCGAAGCGCCGTATGGGGCGCACACGCCTGGGTGATACTTTTGTGTTTGTTGCGCTCTTCAGCTCTCATCAAATAACCGTTCTTGTCTTCAACTATAGACCTTTTGCATACGTCTTGGCGACAGCTGTTTTTCCCAACCGCGACCATGAGGAAGCGGGCTTGCTGAAGCGAATCAGCCCGCTTCCTCACCGTCGCGGTTACACAGAAGCGCACTTGTGCAAGAAGTCTTATGAATGGGGTAGTGGAGGTGAGGTGCTGTGCAGGAACAGCACTGTATCACTTTGCCTCAGTGCTGTCACTTGATATCTGAAGCAGGCGGCCCTTGATAATCTCTGCAACCAACCGGCTCAGTCGAGTAAAGTCAGCATCGCCACGGATGATGAAGTCGGCGTGACTGCGTGACGGCTCCACGAAGCGGGCATGACCCACGCGTGCGCATTCTCGATAGTAGGTCGCGATAGATGTTGGCTCCTGACCCTTGGTCATGTTGCGCAGCAGACGACGCAGTGCCCGCTCGTCCGCGTCCAACTCAATAAACAGGCGCAAGTCAAGCCACTCACGAATTGTCGGCTCGTGTAGCACCATCAAACCCTCAATGAGAATGACCTGTGGCGCATCGGTTGCCGCAGCCCGTGCCTGCACGTCAGCGCACAGTTGTGTGTTGTCGACAGAATCCGGATGGTTACAGTCGAACTGCTCCTCGCCTGCTGATACCGACCAGAAGGTAGGGCCTCGAAGCTTGTCATGATGGAAGTACGTGTCTGTGTGGAACACCTCGACTGTACAGGAGGAGTTGATCGGTAGTATCCGGGCGAGCGCGTCCGTGAAGGTGCTCTTGCCAGCCGCCGAGCCACCTGCAATGCCGATAACGAGGGTTCTTCGTATCATGCTGATATTTATCTCTTGCTGAACGCTGTGCGACGCAACGCTGTGCGACGCAACGCTGTGCGACGCCATGACCGTATTATAACCATGGCGAGCAAAGCCTTACGATCTTCCTTTTATAGTCATTGGCATCTTTTAAGCCCGATTCAGAACTCATGAAACATTATCTGGACACGGCACGCTGCGTGAAGATTGAAAGTGCTTGCAAAGGCTTCACTTATGGCTTCATTTTGTTATGGCTCCATTTTGTTATGGCTTCATTTTGTGATGGCTCCATTGGTGAGATGCTTTGTTTCATTCTCACCGCGCACGATCTAAAAGCATTGTGATAAACAAGCACGTATGCGCATCGTTGTTCTTGACGGACATACTTTGAACCCGGGCGACCTCTCATGGAGCGCGCTACAGGCGCTGGGTGACTGCATCATTTACGACCGCACATGCGAAAGCGAGGTGGTGACGCGGGCTGCTGAGGCGCAGGTGGTGCTAACGAATAAGACTGTTGTCACCGGGGCAGCGATGCGCGCTCTGCCCCAACTCCGCTACATCGGAGTACTGGCCACGGGTTACAATGTTGTGGATACGGAGGCGGCTCGTGAGCGACACATTCTCGTTACGAATGTTCCCGCCTATGGTACGGCATCCGTAGCACAGGCGACATTTGCGTTGTTGTTGGAACTGGTAAACGCTGTGGGACATCACGACCTGAGCGTGCATCAGGGGCGCTGGACAAGTTGCCCTGATTTCTCGTATTCGGAAAAGCCACTTGTTGAACTCGCTGGTCTAAAATTGGGCATCATTGGTCTCGGCACAATAGGACAGGCTGTAGCGCACATCGCACAAGCCTTTGGCATGGAGGTGCTGGCCCACTCGCGGACGCCGCGCGATGTGCCACAGATTCACTTCGTTGATCTCAAGACGCTTTTGACGACCAGCGATATAATTAGCCTGCACTGCCCCTTGACCCCTGATACACGTGAGATCATAAACACCAGTCGGCTGCGGCAGATGAAGCCATCTGGCTTTCTTCTTAACACATCACGCGGCCCACTGATTGACGAGAGGGCGCTGGCTCATGCACTTAATCACGACCACATTGCCGGTGCTGGTCTCGACGTGCTGTCGGTTGAGCCGCCAACCGCCGACAACCCGCTGCTGCAAGCGAAGAATTGCATTATCACTCCACACATCGCCTGGGCTACTCGGGCAGCGCGGCAACGCCTGCTCGATACTGCCGTGGCGAACCTGCTCGCCTTCCAACAAGGGCAAGCCACCAATGTCGTGAATAGCGAATGAGTCACAAAGGCATCAAGGCCATGTGAGGCAAGCGGATTGATGTAAAGCCTCTGTGCTGACCCTTGCCGTGAGGCGGATTTTATAACAGTTACAGGACTTACGTGGGAAGCCGGTCGTCGTAGGGGCGTAGCACGCTACGCCCCTACATTGCCCTGTATTTGCAAGCCCTCTGGGTAGCCTGCAAGTCGTTCACTTCTATACATGCCTTGCTGTTGGATAGATAGGTATGGCTGTTCTTAGGCTGGTCGTACTGAGACTTGTATTTAAAATAGAGTACTCAAGGAGAAGAATTGATGACTCACGTAGCCAGACGGTTCACCACCTCAATAGCATTGTCAGTGGCATCCCTGTGGATAGCATTCTTACAGCCAGCTTACGCACGAGAATGGCGTCCTGTGGGCGGCGGTATTCTTCTGGGCATCAGTGGTATGGTGATGGTTGAGCAACATCGAGCAGATGCCACCACTCCCGCGCATACAACTTATCTCGTCGTGCATGACAATAAAAGGCCAGAGGAAGGGCGCCTGGCGCTGGTGACCATACAAGGTGACGAGCCGCCGCAGTATAGGGCACTGCCCTGGCCAGGTGACAATCCACCTGTCGATCTCGAGGCGTTGACAACCGTACCGGGACAAGCCAACTCTTTTATGGCTGTGTCCAGTGCCGGAACCGTTTATCACATCAGGCTTAATGCTACCTATACTGCTGTCTCGCTCGTGAAAGTACTTGATCTGCCCGGTGTAACCAGGAGCAGTAACTTCGAAGGCTTTGCCCTTCAGAGAATAGGTGCAGTCCTGCTCGCTGTGTGGGGAGATCGTGGAGCAGATGAGCGGCCCGCCGTACTCTACTGGAGCAGGCTCGATCTTGGCTCTTACAAGTTTTCTCCGGTTCACTCACTCCCTTTAAGAGCGCCCTGGCCTCTGTCGGCTCATGCCGCTCCTCCTGCTGAAGTGCGTCACATTTCTGATCTTAAGGTGGATACTACGGGTGCTCTCTTCGTTTCATCGGCTGCCGATCCCGGGGATAACGGGCCTTTTCAATCGGCACTCTACCTGGCCGGCGCCTTCAGCATAAACAACGATCAAATCGCTTTTCTGCCGAGCCTTAATCCACTGCTCCTGGGCCGGTTTCCTTACCACAAAATTGAAGCATTTGATCTTGTGCCCGGAAGCAATGGTGGGCTGATATTCGCTACAGATGACGAGAACATGGGATCCTCTATCTATCTCGATTGGTAGAGTGCGGGGCGACCGAGGATGGGATGAATTCGTCGCGCCCTTATCTAAAAGCACTCGGCTCACGCCCGTTAGTGGTGAACCGAGTACTCAAGAAGATGGATGCGGAATGGAGGCTCGTCCCGTGCAGGATTCGATTTCTGCTGTGCTACGAAAACGAGAAAGATTCTAACGCGGCGCACCTGAAGATGCAGATGCGAGCTTCTACAACTTCATTCTCCAGCCGCTGATCTCATGCCGATGAGTACTCGTGCAATGCCATTCACGAAGATGTGAGTGGTATTGCACGCAAAGGATAAGAAGCGACTTTTGCGCCTCATCAACCGCAAGCGGAAAGCGGTGAAAGATAATCAACTCAAAAAGGCACGTACAACCGAAACCACCATCAAGGCTCAAGCTCACTAACAGTGAGCTAACAGACCGTTGCAGCCGACTCTCCGCAGATGCGCTCGTTGTTCGCTACGGTGCTCCGAGCGGCTGAACTCTGTCGTTACACTTAAACGCAGCGGAGAAGAGAAATAGCATGAAGAAGCGATTGATTGGAATGACACAGTTGTCGCTCTGATGTTAGCCTCTATTCGAAATGCTTTTGCTGTGAGCGAAGGCATAATCGTCAGGAGGAGACACAACCAAGGGAATTTCTCGACTTTACCCTGTGTAGTTTTTAGCGTCGCACGATGCGCGCCCCAAAAACACCGCCGGCGATGGCACCAGGTTTAGCCTGAAAGCGCACAGTCACTTTCGCCTTGCCAAGGGTGAGGTGTGTCGGAATAGGATAGGTCTGATCAAAAAACTGGCCGGGCTGGTTATTCTCTAAGATTTGCTCGGCGATCTTGACGTCGTTCACCAGAATATCGAAGTGGCGTTTTGAAGTTCCCTGTGCGGCATCACTGCCCCAATACCTTACCGTCAGAGCGTTGGCGGTGTTCGGCACCGCGTTGAGATGGAAGGAGAAGAATCCGCCCTTGTCCGCATCGCGCCACCTGTTGCCGTTGAACTCGCCGGTGTGGGAGTTTTCTTCGTGTAACCCCTCAAGTTCCAAAGGCATACCGGCGACACGCGATGAGTCTCGCAGCGGCCTGGCTGTGACGATCTTGGGACCGAAGACTTTCATTTCGACTAACGCGACCGAAGCATTTTGCGGATTGGTAAAGATAACCCGCAATTTTGCGGTTTGCACAGGCGCAAAATTGATGGTCGTCTCGCCATTTTCTACGGGACGGGGCCAAGAGTTCTTTGGCGGCTTTGAAACGTCCGCCCAACCCCGGCTCGTCGAGTACTGGATTACGGCATCTGTCGGCACTTTGAACTGCGCACCATCACCGTAAAAATAGAGTCGCGCCGAACTGATGGTTTCAAGGTGGCCAAAATCAAGGCTGAACCAATCGCTCGTGTTTTGTGACCCTGCGTTTGTCCAATGATTTCGCACCTTTTCATAAAACCAGACACGCCCATCAGTAGCCTGATACAAATCTTTCGGGTTCCCATTGATGGAAGCAGCGGCAGTGGGAAAGTCGTTTCTGGTGAGATTGACAGCCAGGTTCGCCGGTGAAGGAGATTGAGCCGTGAGCGGCACTGTGATCTTATCAAGATTCACCGTTTTCCTACCTAAAGGCGAAGGTTGCACCACTTGCCGACCATTCACGTAAATCGACAAGCCGCTGCCTTTCTTGTAATGCTTGCCATCTCGATCATAGAGAATGGTTATCAATCGGCCACGATAGAGCACGTTCTCCAGGCAAAAATAAGAGATTGCATTGGCTGCTTTGGGGCCAGTTGGAATGAGAGAATTCACTTCCAGAACATTGTCGGCTCGGGGGCGCAGTCCCACCAGGCCAGTGATAACCAGATCGTTGTAAGCAGAATGGTTGTAGTGGTGGCTTCGATGAAGACCAACGATGACGTTGCCGGTATCGGGATTGTAGTCCTCTTGCAAGTCGGGTTGGCCATTCAAGTAATGCTGTCGGGTGTACTGCTTAAGCAAACGCACGAAATCAACAACTCCAATAATGTCTTGCCTGGGATAATTGTTAAGCAGATTCGCCAGGCCGCCGAGCGCTAAAGTCGTCTGGAAGGGCCAACTGGGGCCATTCCACTGACACTCCGGTTTATTGATTCCATCTTCCATGACATAACGATACTGCTTCATGTAGTACTCGTAGGATGGCTCAACGGTGCGGAGTCCGTAAGGGCCGCCCAGTTTTTCGGGAGAAAGAACGTGTTGCCATGACGCTACATATTTGGGGTCCTGGTCGGGCAAGTTGAAATACCACGGCGTGTAGCCCGCGAGTTCGCGGCCACGAATGAAATCCCAGTAACGCACGAACTGGTTGTTCACTTTGTAGCGGTCGATAAAGTGCTGCAAGTTCTCGTTCCAGAGATTTTTCTGCACCAGATTGCGTAGAGCCGCAGCTTTGGCAGCGAACTCTTGTGCTGATTTGGTATCACCAACCATCACCGAGAGCTTGCTGATGGCCAGAGCATTAGCAAACATGAAGCTGTTAATGGAAGGACGGAACGCGTCGCCGCCGCGAAAGCCCTCCTTGCCGTGTGTGGCGTCAATCGAGGAAATGGTGTATTCGGTGGCGTCCAGCAGCGGTTCGATGAAATACAATTGTTTAGCGGCATCGTAGTGGTCGTCCCACTGGCGATAGATGCGCTTCATTTCTTCGAGGTGCCTGGTGGCGAAAGCGCGGTTGCCGTTGACAAGATAGTGGTCGTAAGTGGCGTCGGCAATCGCCTCACTAAAGTGCCGGTCGTTGCCGCCATGATACATGAAGTCGATGTATTCGTTGATATAGCGGCTATCTTTGAGCCAGCGTCCTTCTTTGATGTGAAAACCTGTCGCGTCATTCAAGCTCTCGAAGGGTTTGAGCGACCATGCCACATCATCCAGGAACTCGGTAACGATATAACCCCGCTCGCCCAAGTCTTTGAGGTGGGACTTATAAAGTTTCCAGCGATAATAGTAGATCTGCTCAATCTCAGGATCGGAACAGTCGAAGAAGGGGATGTTCTTTAAATACCACGGGGCATCGTTGCCGAAGTGTCGGGTCGCTAACGCAACTCGAGGCAAAATACCGCTTCCAACTCGTTGGGCAGTCACCTTCGCCCCGGCGCTCACTTTCGGCCTGGCGGTCACGCCCGACTTGGCAGTCACCTTCGAAACGGCGATGAGAAGCAACCAGGTTGTAACACCTGCAACGAATAAGGAGCGGATCTTTCTCATCGAACCTTTTGTAGCTGGTGAATTACATGTGCTGTGAGCGGCACTGCCGGGGCTACTGGCCTTTAGCGGACTTTGTTTCATTAGAAAGTTGATGATGCGTAGGCGGTTCTAAGTCTTCGCCCTCTCATTACCAGCACTTACGCAGCAGGCTTGCAAATGCAGGGCAAGGTAGGGGGTGTAGCACACTACGCCCCCTACGAACACTGGCTTCCGCGTAAATCCTGATTACTTCACAAGCCGGGCGATTCTTGTGCTTTTACTGCAAGCAGCAGAATTGATAATTCTGTATTTTACGAGGGAGCGGAGTCTACATCAAATATCGGCACAGGCCTCAGCCGCTTTCTGGCAGACGCTTCCTGGAACTGCTCGCCGGAGCCGCTCCACATCGCGTATCGACGGACGATGTGCGCGAATCAAAAGTGCCATTTCAAAGATTACAACTCAAGGGGATCGGTATTGAAGCAGATGACTGGTCGCTGAGCGGAGTGCAGAACGTCGCTTGCAATCACCGCACCTGGGTTTCTATTTCAGGAAAGAATGGCCGCGCCACGACGGCCCGCTATCCGCACGCAAAGGCGCCGGCAGGAAAACGATGAGAATACACCAAACATTGATAGCGATTGATGCTGTCGAGAGTTGGAGTTTGCCGGCCAGTCCGCTTCAGAGTACTCAGAAACCTAGAGGCAGTTAAGGAAAGATCATGAGGCAATTCACATTTTACAGCTTAGCCGTTGCAACATTATTCATGCTCGCTGAATGTACGCTAAGCGGCGCCAATGCTCAAGTGGCGTTGGAGAAAACGCCACATACGCCGACACTGTTTCTCATCGGCGACTCAACCGTAAAAGTCGGCACTAAGGGCCAGATGGGTTGGGGTGAACAGATTGGAAAGTACTTTGATGGCACTAAAATCAAGGTCGATAATCGCGCGCGTGGCGGACGCAGTAGCCGTACGTTCTTCACCGAAGGCTTGTGGGAAGCCACTCTGAAGGAGATGAAGGCGGGTGATTTCGTCATGATGCAGTTCGGTCACAACGATGGTGGTGCAAATTACACCGGAGATCGTGGTCGTTCTTCGCTCAAAGGTAATGGCGACGAAACCAGAGCGATCACGCACGCTGATGGTAAGACCGAAACTGTACACTCTTATGGTTGGTATCTGCGCCAGTATGTCGCGGACGCCAAAGCCAAAGGCGCCACGCCAATCGTGCTGTCGCCGATTCCGCGCAATCGTCGTGGGGAGAATGGCAAAGTGTTTCGCTCCGGCACCAACGATTATGGTCAATGGGCCAGAGAAGCGGCGCAGGCCGAGAAGGTCGCCTTCATCGATCTCAACGCGATTGTTGCCGATCAGTATGATGCGCTGGGCAAGGAAAAGGTCGATCCGCTTTTTGGCGGAGACTGGACGCATACCAATCCCGAAGGCGCCGACCTCAACGCGCGCGCTGTCATCGCCGGGTTGAAGGGTTTGGAAAATCACCCACTGTCAAGTTATCTTGCAACGAGTACTCAGGACATCGCAGCCGACGTTGCCGCGATGAACGCCATTAAATGAGCCAACCAACATCTGTGTCACCTCACATCGCATCATTCAATCGTGAAGAGTTCCAGGCGCCGGGTGCCGCCTCCCGCATCGCGCCGTTCTGGTTCTGGAACTGCGACATGAGCGAGGAACGTGTGCGCCATCAGGTGCGACAAATGGCCGAGGCCGGTTGCGGTGGTTTCTTCATTCACGCGCGCCAGGGGCTCACATTGCCTTATCTTTCAGACGACTGGTTTGCGCGCGTTCGATTGGCTGTGGAAACAGCGCACGAATGCGGCCTGCACGCGTGGCTTTATGACGAGTATCCCTATCCCAGTGGCATTGCGGGCGGTTTACTGACCGCCAACAGGCCCGAACTGCGTGCCCGCATACTGCATCAAAGTATGCTGGATGCAACCGGCGAAGCACCCCTGCGCCACGAATTCGAATTGGGACGCGTTGTAAGCGCGCTGGCGTATCGAGTTGAAGAGAGCCATGTGGCGTGGGAAGAACCGATCGACGTGCGAAACTACTTCGGCGTAGTGTTGACGCGCGAGCAGTTCTGGCATTGGCCAATGGGTCACATTCCTTACAACGAAAAGCGCTTCATGTCCGACAAAGGGCGTCTGGTTTTGCAGTGGACGCCTCCTGCCGGAGAATGGCGCGTGCATGTTGGAATCGAGCGCGAGCAACATGGTTTCAAATACTTCGACTGTTTCTTCGACCCACTGCATCCTGCCGCAGCTCCGGAATTCCTGCGTCTGACTCATGAACCTTACAGGCAGCATCTGTCCGAGTATTTTGGTTCTTCTATCCCCGGCATTTTTACAGATGAGATTGAGCCACCCGCCTGGTCGCCACACATAGAAGCAGAAATAGATTTGGATTTGACGCAGTTGCTGCCCGCTTTAAAGCATGATAATCATCCCCGTGCGCAGGAAGTGCGGCGGCGTTTTCGCGAATGTGCTTTGCGCTTATTCGCTGAACGGTGGGAAACACCAGTTGCCCAATGGTGCGCACAAAACAATCTCCTCTGGGTGGCGGAAAAGCCCACTTATCGGCCAATGCAGTTTCATAACGTAGCGCAGCCCGCAACGGATGCCGGGCACCGCCGAGCAGACTTGCCGCCGGAACGGTTGACCGCCGAACTGCGCGCCAATCACCGTGCGGCGATGGCGGCGGCTGAACAATCGGGAAGCGAAGAAGTGCGCTGCGAATGCTTTCACAGCCTGGGCTGGGGCGCTACGCTGCAAGACTTAAAATGGTCGATCGATTGGCTCTGCGCGCAAGGAGTTAATCGCTTTACGCCGCACGCGTTTTATGCGACTTCGGCGGGCTTAACCAAGCACGACGCGGCGCCATCGTTCTTCGCTGAGAATCCGTATTGGAAGCACTTTCACTTGCTGGCCGATTACACCGCGCGACTCGGATTGGCGATGAGCGCAGGTCGCGAAGTCGCATCTATCGCACTGCTTCATCCAACGGCATCCCTGTGGAGCGGTGGTGAGGAAAGTTCTGAAGTTCGCGAAGAGTTTGAATGGCTGATGAACGAATTGATGGCGCAGCATCATGGTTTTCATCCCATTGATACGCTGGCTTTTCGCAATGCAACTGCCGAGAATGGTGCGCTAAAAGTCGGTCGTGCTCGGTACCGAGTACTCTGTGTGCCACCATTAAGTGTGGTTGATGATGAGACTGCCCAGGCTGTTGGCGCTGCACTCAAGGCCGGAGTGCACGTATTGATCGCCGAGCCTCTACCGACAGCTCAATACTCTGAAAAGGGCATGGAGATGTTGGCATTGCCCGGCTTGAAGAAAATTGGCGCGCGTGCCGATTGGCGTGGCCCCCTGGATGTGGTGCGAGTACTCTCCGTTACCAATGAGCAGGCACAAGAATTTACCGATGTGTGGTCGCTATGGCGTGAATCCGGTGCACAGCAGATTTTGTTCTTGTGTAACACAAGCGCCGAACCCATAACGGCTCACATCCAAATCGCAATAGCGTGTGCATGGCAACAATGGTCGCTCGAAGATGGCTCCATTAGCGCGTATCCTGCACATGTTGATGGCAATCGTAGCGAGTTTGTCGTGGCGTTGCAGTCCTTTGGTTCAATGCTGCTGGTTGGCGATGCTGCGCCTTCTGCGCGTGATGAATCCGTTTCGGTTGACGTGCCGCATGCACTTTGCTTGCCCACGGATGGGTTGTGGGAAATTACACTTGATCGGCCCAATGCTTTACGCTTGAACCACTGGCGCATTGCGTGCGACGGCAGCGATTGGAGCATGCCGCAACGTGTCGATGCGCATCTCAGTGAAATTGAAGCGCTACCCTTGAAGTACCTGGATCAAGTCGAACGGCGATGGGTGCAGGCGTGCGAGCGCCGGGAAGATAGACCCATCTGGTATCGCCGCTGGATTTCGTGTGAAGTGGTGCCTGAAGATCTAGCACTGCTCATCGAAAACGGCGCGATTGCAGGTGATTGGTCGTTGTGGATTAACGGCACTCGAATCGAACAGCAATCGTTTGCGCCCACCGAATACCACGGCCAAGATAAAATCTCCTGCACTGTGGCGCCTCTGTTCCAGTGCGGCGCGAACCTCGTTGCGCTGTGCGTTGAGAACGCACCGGAGATGGGCGGCCTGCGCACTCCACTGCATCTCATTGGCAGCTTTGGTTTGGGAGGAGAGAAACAGCGAACTGTGGTGTCGTTGCCGCGCACATCTCCATTCAACGACCTGGTTGCGGCTGGGCTGCCACACTTTAGCGGCGAAGTAACATATCGCCGTGTGTTCCACGACTGGCCATCAGGTTTCCAAACACTGGAGTTGCCGCCTGGCTTTCAGGACATTGCGGAAGTAATACTTGATGAACAATCTTTAGGCGTGCGCGCGTGGTCACCGTATCAGTGGAAGCTGCCGGCATTGGCCGGCGCCCAGGTCGAGGTGCAAGTTGCTGTCACCAACACGCTGTTGCCATTCATGGAAGGCCAATGTTGGGATGCCGCTACACATGAGCCGCGTAACGTCTAGCGTGCGCGATTGTTGAAATCCTTTGTGCGACTGGCGCTTTCGGGCGAAGGCAGCGATTCTGCGGCTACACGGGAAAGATAATTTCTGTGGCACGCGAAGCGGGATACGAGCCAAACCCGCCGGCGCAGCACAAGAGAGGTCCAGGAGGTCTGGCGGCAGCGGCTCCAGCGCCGGCGTCTTCGCCACACCGTCTTCACGCCACATCAAGAGAAGCGCGGTGTGCAGGTCCGATTTTGTCTCTCGGCAACAATCGAGTACTCGCACCCAGTTCAACAACCGTTGCAAGGTTTCTATTTGTCGCTAAGTTAGTAAGATTCTTTGTTCAATTGGCAAAAGGTTTGTTTCTTATGACATCACTCTTTTCATCCTCGGCGTTTTGGTGCGATGTGCGCGTTCTTGTGGCCGGTCTCGGGGTGGCGGTGACCCTGTGCGGCCTGACTGGTGCGGCCTCCGCGCAGCCTCAAGAAGCAGCCTCTTCTGCAAACGCGATGATCGTCGGTGCCGATGTCTCGGTGCTGACTTCGGTTGAACAGGCCGGCGGTGTCTTCTCGCAGAACGGAAAGAAAGAAGACGTTCTTCAATTGCTGAAGCGCAACGGTTTCAATTATGCCCGGCTGCGTGTTTTTCACACACCCAGCGGGAAAGGCTCCTTGGTCTGCGACATGAACTACGTGCTGCCTCTGGCTCGGCGCATCAAGGACGCCGGGCTGAAGCTGCTCATTGATTTTCACTATTCCGATACATGGGCTGATCCGGGTAAACAATTCAAGCCCGCCGCCTGGGAGAAACTCAATTTTGAGCAGCTCCAGGGCGCTGTGTTCGAGTACACGCGTGACGCGGTCGCACAGCTTAAGCGAGCAGGCGCCGCGCCCGACATGATTCAAATCGGGAATGAGATCAACACCGGAATGCTGTGGGAAGACGGACGCGCTAATAAGGATGATGCCGGCTGGAAGCGCTTCGCACAGCTCGTTAAAGCCGGCAGGGACGGAGCGCGCGCCGCCCTGGGCAGTGATTCAAAAGTTCTTTTCATGCACCACGTAGCTGAACCGAAACATATCATCTGGCATTTTGATAACCTGCTCAAGCACGATAGTGGCTTTGACGTGATCGGGGTTTCTTACTACCCGTTCTGGCACGGAGACTTAAACGAGTTCAAGCAGCACATGAACGCTATTGCGGCGAAATACAACAAGCCCATCATCATCGCGGAAACGGCTTATGCCTGGACGGATCAATACTTCGACGAGTATCCCGATGTCTATCATGGCAAGCCCGCACCGGGAATGCCCGCTTATGACAAGGTGGGGCAGGCGGAGTATTTCCGTCGCTTCATCGCCGCACTCCAGGCCATTCCCAACGGGCACGGCGCCGGGTTCTTTTACTGGGAGCCTGCCTGGCTGCCGTCTAAAAGCTTCGGATCGCCCGTAGACAACACAACGCTCTTCGACCAGAACGGAGCCGCCCTGCCTGCCCTTGAGGTCATCCACAAGGAAACACGCTGAAGAACGCTTTGCACTTTCCCTATGCTCTTATCACCTCGAATAGTAGGCGCAACGCTGTGGTCGAGGATTACTTCTTTGAGCGCACAGATGGAGCAGGAGCGGCTTCTTCGGCACCGATGCAGTTGTTCATCTCTGCACGTTTCAGCACAACCGCCAATTGGTTGGAGCGCTTACAAAGCGCACAACGGGCACATGACCGGCTCGTTGACGCCCAGGCTCGTTGACGCCCAATAACACAAAACTTCAGCCGCAGTTGGGAAGCCGGCGCAATAAGCTCGCGATGTCATTCAAGGTTGGCGTCCGCGTGACACGCCCGCTCTACGTGCTTCCCCAGATTAAGAAAGTCAACTCCACCAATGGCAGCCTTGCCGAGTATGGCCACAGATGCCCGGGCCATGGCCGATAATGGCGATACCTCTCTGCGCGCAGACTGCAACACACTTCGGCAAATGGTGGCGCCGTCAAATCTGAGTGCTCGGGATGCTTCGCTTTGTATCAGCCTGAGCGAGACGGCCAGCGTGCTGCGCACCTGTCAGATGCTGTTTTGCACAGGCTCCAGCATCTCTTGTAACGAAGACTCTCCAGAAGCCCGCCGCGCAGAGTACTCAGGATATCAACACCAACACAACATGTGGTGAAATCAACAGCGTCCAGACTGCTCTTTTTGTAGTAGAGACTTTTGCTTTACGATGGCTGATGTGATGGTTCCGTTGGCCACTTTTCCGGTTACAATGAGAGCAACAGACTGGTGACGTATCTCAAGATACCCTTGCCGGCAAGCATTTCAAAGCACATCCGACAAGCTGGGTGGGACGGCTGCCTTCTTGAACAATGCTGAAACGGCCATTGTCGGGATTAGGAAATGGAACGGAGCCGGGGAGGTGATGAGGCCTAAAAATTGTAGAGAAGTAATTCGTTAGTTGCTACAAAACAATGATGGATGAAGTGACGGACGTCTGAGGTTGTACGGGCGCCAGAGGTTACACAGGTGCCGGAGGTTGTAATGGGGGCATAGTTCAAGAGTGATGCCTGCCATTCACCAATTGTCCTTACTCAGTGGGGTTTGCCCTCTATCTTGTGAGACAACCATGATACAAAATGCGTTAACGGTCATCCTTCCCATCAAGCGCGGCGAAGTCGAAGCGCTGCGCGACACATTGACCCTCATCGGGGACGACATTGAGGATAATCCATACCTCAGTTGGCAGAGTAGCCCGTCCACCCACTTCGCGCGCTTCGTGATACTGGATCCCGCCAGTCTTGGTGGTTCCGAGGGCAAGGGAGTTCCCTCGCTAAAGAATCATCCTGTACGTTTGCTTTTTACCAGTAATCACGATGGCAGCTTTGAGAATTACATGCAAGAACTCGTCACCAGGTTCGGTGCGGACATGGAACCGATCTGGAGCAAATGCGAGGGCTACCCCGTTGGCGCGTCAACCGATGTGCCACAATTCACAAAGTTCATCTCTGACCATTCACACTTGAAACGCAATGCTGCGCCGGAGGCCTTTTATATAGCCTGTCGCGGCATCACGGTACAAGAAATGTGCCAAAGCATCGCTCTTCGCGAGGCATTCACTAACCTGCTCAGTCTCCCGGAGACGCATGACCTGTTGCGCCACCCATCCAGTCTTGTGCCTCGTTCCGCCATGGTGCCTGCCCCATCAACTGCATCGTCCGGGTTTGTTGGCTTGGTAAGTGGGTTGCTGAGTGGATTGCTTGGCCCGCTGGCAAGTGGGTTGGCGGAATGGGTCGTCGGCATACGAAACGGCCTCAACCCAAACTTGCCGGTGTATTCGCCGGAAACGCAGTTGGCCATCGAAGATCGTGTGACGCAAAACCAGATGACGGTCATTGTGCCTATCCGGCGCGACTTCAAAGCGCGGCTCCTGCTGCCGATTATTTTAGGGGCCGTCAACAAGCTTGGGGCAAAGTCCACGGGTTCTCTCTCCGGGCTGACTACCATCCATTTCGCCCGTTGGGCCATCATCGACGAGGGCAAGAACTTGTTCTTCGAGAGCAATTTCGATGGCAGTTGGGAGAACTACATCGATGACTTCGTGGATCGTGCCAGTTTGGGCATGAACGTCATCTGGGGCAACTGCACGGGCTTTCCGCGCGGCGGTTGCAAGGACATCGAGTGGTTCAAAAAATACATTCGCGACAACCAGATTCCGGCTCAAGTTTTCTACAGCGCCTATCGTAACTCCTCGATCAAAAATAATCTCAATGATTTGCAGGTCGCCCGCACTTTGCAACGGCTGCTCAGTGCAGCCGAGATCGAGCAGCTTCTTAACGGCTCTTACCGCCTGACCGACAGCGCCTTGAAACAGTTAATGAGCGAGCCCGCTACCGCACTCTTCATGAGCGGCTCTTACAATCGCGGCGTGGCCCGAGTACTCGCTACGCCGCTCCAGGCCGCTCAAGACAGCTCTAAAGGCACGCCTACTCAAAACGGATTAAGCCAGGGCGCGCCACCTGCGGCAATGCCCGGCAGCACAAAGAAATCGATGCTGTCGCTTGGTCTAGTCGCCGCGCTCGGCTTGCTCTCCCTGTGGCTCGTGCGGCGCAGGAAAGGCTAAAGGCGGTTCCGAGAATGATTCAAATTACCTTATCTGCCGGTTCCTGCTTGCGATGCTCAAATCGCTTGCGATGCGGATTAACCTTCGCATCTGGAGCAGGAACCAGCCACTAACGCTTCGCATAAGACTTTTTTGAGACCGCTTTGAATCTGTATAAGATGCGGTACAGAATGCGGTTTTACAACATCGAAACTCCCTGGAGCACGCTACCATGGCCCAACTCGAAAAACCTCTGGAAACCCGCGACATTCAAGGCATTCTGCTGAGCGGCTATTTGCATCTTCCATTCTCCAACTATTTGTTCCTGCATGTGAACGACGCTGCGGCAGCGAGAAGCTGGCTGGAACGCATCATTCGCCTGGTCACTCCGGCCTACTATCCACTTGACTCCAACGGTAAGCCGGAAAAGCCGAAGTGGGCCCTCAACATCGCGTTTACAGCACCAGGCATCGAAGCTCTGGGCTACTCGGTGGACAATTTTTCACAAGAATTTCAAGAAGGCATCGCCGACAAGAACAAGAGTACTAAAAAGAACAAGGATAACCAGGAAGAGGACGGCAATCGCTCAAAACGTTTAGGCGATACCGGCCCCAATAGCCCACAGAACTGGGAAGTGGGCGGCTACCAAACTCCACCGGATCAGGTGATCCATATCTGCTTGATGGTGCAGACTCCAACCGAGAATGAGTTAAACACCCAATGCCAGGAGCAGCGTGATCTTTTGGCGGCGCACAACCTCCATGTGGTGCACGAGGAACCTGGCTACCTGCCGCTCGATGACGGCGTGGAGCACTTTGGCTTTGCCGATGCGATTTCTGAGCCTGACCTCGTGGGAAGTCCTAAGCGTATAAGAGACACGCAATCTTGCGTTCAGCCGGGCGAATTTATCCTGGGCTACAAAAACGGATATGACCGGCTGCCGACCACGCCAACGGTGCCGTCCGAACAAGATCGTCACGACAACCTGCAAGTGGAAGATCATGCGCCCGATCCGGATCATCCAAATGAAGTTCCCCCCAAAGACCTGGGGCGTAACGGCACTTACATGGTCTTTCGCAAGCTGCATCAGGATGTCGCTCAGTGGCGTCGCTACTTCATCGAGAGTTTTTCCGATGAAGATCGAGAGCGGATGGAAGCCAAGTTCATTGGACGTTGGCCCAGTGGCGCTCCTCTGGTGCAATACCCCGATGTGGACCCGTTCAAGGGAGACACCACAGGTCAGGGCCGCGTCAATGACTTCTGCTATGCAGCCGGCGATGCGGGCGGTTTGCGTTGTCCTCTCGGCGCACACATACGCCGTGTCAACCCGCGCGATTCGTTGGAAGATGATCCCGCTGAATCCATTAAAAGCGTCAATCGCCATCGCCTGCTGCGACGCGGCGCGCTGTACGGTAAGAAGCTGCCGCCCGGCGTCACCGAAGACGATGGCACGCCCCGTGGCGTGCTGTTCCTGGGCGTTAATTCCGACCTGAAGCGGCAGTTCGAGTTCATCCAGCAGACGTGGATTCAACGCCCAAAATTCAATGGCCTCTATGATGAGATTGATCCCGTACTCGGCAATCATGGAGATGGCAGCGGTCTCAATAACCTGACCATTCAGAACGATCCGGTGCAGCAGCGGCTCACCGGCCTGCCCCAGTTTGTCACAGTTAAAGGCGGTGCTTACCTATTTTTGCCGAGCATCGCCGCACTTTGCTTCTTCGCCGACATTAAGAACTCACAACCGCAAGAATGACGACCACAGGGTTGATGAAACGGCAAGTGTGGGGTGAGAGGATTCACAAGATTGGAAAATGAGCCGCAAAGGGAGTTCCCGTGTCCACAAAGCCAAGCCTGGCACGCGGCCAGGAGTATGTGCCGCCAAACGAAGCCGCCGCTATTGAAGAAATCGAACGCATGATCCGCGCTCAGATCGAGCACGATTATCCACCGGGGGTGCGTCCGGTGCGGCGCGATCAGCACCCCAAGTCGCACGGTTGTGTCCGTGCCAAGTTCATGGTGGAAGCCGATGTGCCGGAACGATTGCGCCATGGTCTATTCAAAGAACCACACACCTATGCGGCCTGGATTCGCTTTTCTTCCAGTTCCTCGCAGCTTCGTCCTGACCTCATGAAGGATGCTCATGGCATGGCCATCAAGCTCATCGGGGTCGAAGGTCGCAAGATATTACCCCAGGAAGAAAACGCGACGACCCACGACTTCGTGCTGGCCAACAACCCGGTCTTTTTCGTGCGCAACACGGCGGATTACGTGACCTTTGTGCGTGCCTTTACCCGGGGCAAGTTAATGTCTTTCTTCTTAGGCTGGAATCCGCTGCGGTGGCGCCTGCACGAGTTGCGCAACATGATTAATGCAACCCAGAAGCGGGTGTTCAATCCTCTCGAAATCCGCTATTGGAGCCAGACGCCCTATCTGTTGGGGCCACACGCCGTTAAGTACTCGGCTAAGTCGCACTCGGCTCCAACCGACCAGTCACCTATATCGTCCGGCCCCGATTTCTTGCAAGAGGCCATGGCGCGGCATCTGCAAACACAGGAAGCCGTTTTCGATTTTCTGGTGCAGCTTCAGACAGACCCTATGAAAATGCCGGTGGAAGATGCGACCATTGTCTGGGACGAAGCTCGTTCGCCCTTTGTCAAAGTCGCGACGATTCGCATTCCGCCGCAGAGTTTTGATTCGCCGGCACAAAGAGACTTCGCTGAAAACCTCTCGTTCACGCCGTGGCACGCTTTGCCCGAGCATCGGCCTCTGGGCAACACTAATCGTGTCCGGCGCGTCGTTTATGATTCGATTTCCAGAGTGCGTCACAAGAAAAATCAGGTGCCACGTGAGGAGCCGAATGGACACGAAGTTTTTGATGCCTCGGTTGTTCCTGCGGGCCAACAGTAAGAGATGTTACGCACCTGCCTGGGTTGAATGGAGACGCGGCATGTGAAAGTGCCCGACCACGATATGATTGAATCGCTTGAACTGCTCGATGCCATGTCTCGCATCAAAGAAGCTCCGGAGTGCGTTCGGCAATGTTCTCTACCTGCCGAGCGGCTCCATCACGCCAACGTTGAGCCGGGCGAAACCGCGAACTTCGTATAAACCTCTTGCATAGGTCTTGGCAACGGCTGTTTTTCCCAACCGCGACCGTGAGGAAGCGGGCTTGCTGAAGCGAATCAGCCCGTTTCTTCACGGGCGCGGTTGCATAGAAGCGCACTTATGCAAGAGGTCTTATGAAGCGTCACGCTTTATGCGCTGGTCTTTCAACATCAGGTGCAGTGCCTTCTGCCCGGTGCGTCTTATCGCGCTGAGGACGGCTGATTTTACCTTTAACAAACCGAGCCGCGCACGATTTTAGTGCGCCCGAAAAGAGGTAATGGCATCCAAAGTCGCATGCTGCTTGGTCGCAATCTTGCTGGCGAATTCTTTTGACAACGCAAGTTGACGATGCAAGAGCACGGAGCCGCCTCATTATGAACATTCACTACGACGAAACCCATCGCACATTCCATTTGCAAACGCCGGGCAGCAGCTACATCTTGCAAGTAACGGAATCGGGTTATGTGGCGCACATTTACTGGGGAGCGCGGCTGCGCGCTTTAGACCCGGCGCTGCTGTTGGAAAGCGAGCGCGACCGCTCGTTTTCGCCGCACAGCGATCCGAGTACTCCGGGCTTCTCTCTCGACACCCTGCCGCAGGAGTTTCCGACTTACGGCACTTCCGATTTTCGCACGCCCGCGCTGGAAGTGCGACTTTCGGATGGTTCGTCGCTGCTCGATTTGCGTTATCGCACACACCGCATCTTGCCGGGCAAAGCGGCGCTCCCCGGACTCCCCGCGCTGTACGTCGAAGACGAGGGCGAAGCCGACACGCTGGAACTCGAACTCTTCGACGCCCGAAGCGGTTTGCTGGCGACGCTCTCCTACAGCGTGTTCGCGGCAGCAAATGCGCTCACCCGCTCGGTTCGCCTGCGCAACGAAGGGTCAGAGCCAATCGAAGTGCTGCGCTGTTTGAGCGCGAGCGTGGATTTTTCGCACTCGGAGTTTGAGATGCTGCACCTATCGGGCGCGTGGGCGCGCGAACGCGATGAGTATCGTGCCAGGCTGCGGCCCGGCGCACAAAGCATCGAAAGTCGGCGCGGCGCGGGCGGACACGAACACAACCCATTTTTCGCCTTGCTCTCGCCCGGCGCGAGCGAAGAGAGAGGCGAAGTTTACGCCTTCAATTTTGTTTATAGCGGCAATTTCGTGGGCGGGGCCGAGGTCGCACAGTACTCCACAACGCGAGCGCAAATCGGCCTCAATCCCATCGACTTTTGCTGGCAGCTCGAAGCGGGCGAAGAGTTCCAGGCCCCTGAAGCCGTGCTGGTTTACAGCCCGTGCGGATTGGGCGAGATGTCGCGCACCTTCCACCGGCTTTATCGCACGCGCCTGTGTCGGGGCAAGTGGCGCGACCGGGAACGGCCTGTGCTGATCAACTCGTGGGAAGCCAACTACTTCAACATCAGCCAGGAGAAGATGGAGGCGCTGGGTCGCACCGCCAGCGAAGCGGGCATCGAGTTGCTGGTGATGGACGACGGCTGGTTCGGCCATCGCGATGACGACACCACTTCGCTGGGCGATTGGTTCGTCCACCGCGACAAGTTCCCGCACGGGCTGGAGCCGCTGGTGTCGCGCATCAATGCGATGGGACTTGGATTCGGCCTGTGGTTCGAGCCGGAGATGGTCTCGCCCGACAGCGAACTTTACCGCGCCCATCCCGATTGGTGCCTGCACGTTCCGCATCGCCGCAGAACGACCAGCCGCAATCAACTGATTCTCGATCTCTCGCGTGCGGAAGTGTGCGACTTCATCGTTGACAGCGTAAGCAAGATTCTGTCGAGCGCTCCCATTACTTATGTCAAGTGGGACATGAACCGCAACATGACCGAAGTCGGTTCGGGCGCGCTGCCGCCGCAACGCCAGCGCGAAACCGCGCATCGCTACATGCTGGGCCTATATCGCGTTCTGGAAACGCTGACGCAGAAATTCCCCGATGTGCTGTTCGAAAGTTGTTCGGGCGGCGGTGGGCGCTTCGATCCGGGAATGCTCTTTTACATGCCGCAAACCTGGACGAGCGACAACACCGATGCCATCAGCCGCCTGCGCATTCAGCACGGCACAAGTCTGGTTTATCCGCCGATCAGCATGGGTGCGCATGTGTCGGCCTCGCCCAATCATCAGGTCGGGCGTTCGACGCCGCTGTCCACACGCGGCGTGGTTTCGATGGGCGGCAACTTCGGCTATGAACTCGATTTGAACCGCCTATCTGAGGAAGACAGAACGCAGATTCGCCAGCAGGTCGCGTTTTACAAAACGGTGCGGCCTCTGGTGCAGTTCGGCGAATTGTATCGCCTGCACAGCCCGTTTGAAGCTAATCAGACGGCGTGGATGATGGTGAGTGACGACCGCAAGGAAGCGCTTGTCTTTTTCGTTCAGGTGCTCTCGGAAGCCAACGCCCCTTTTTCGCGCCTCAAACTCGCGGGATTAGATGCCGACGCCGATTACATGGTGCGCGAAGTGTTCTGGGCCGCGCCGCACGCTCGCGCGGGGAAGAAGCCACGGCCAACCGAAGCGCGCATGGGCGGCGATGTGTTGTGTCACGCAGGGCTTCATCTGCCCAATCGGGGTGGCGACTTCTTTTCCCGAATGTGGCATCTGCGCGCCGTAAATACGGAGTAGCGCAAGAAGAGCTTTCTGAATGTAAGACTGCCGTAATAATAACAGCGGAAGCTCCAGTTGTTGCACGGTTTACTCGTTGACGCGGTTCTTTTATCACAGTCGTTGGTAGAGCCTTTGTCACGCTAAACCGCATGGCGGTTATGATTAGACCTCTTGCACAGAAGCGCACTTGTGCAAGAGGTCTAATGTATGAATGGCGTCGCCCTCAAGTTTGAAAAAGTCGTAAAGTAAAACAGCCGCATCGCAATTACGCATTATCGCAGTTTGCATCAGCGATTTTAGTTGGTCAAAGTTGTAGGAGATCAGGTTATGAAAGATAAGAAAACGTTTTCCAACTCGTTGCTGCTGGCTGCATCAATCATATTGTGTAGTGCTTTGGCTCTGGCCTTGGTGGGTGGCCTCAGCCGTGCCGGTAGCACATCCACCCCGTCCGCTTCTCAAGCGTCATTTAATGCACCAAAAACAACAATGCAAGTTCCGGCAGGAAAAGAAGTTGCGACGTTGGCTGCCGGCTGCTTCTGGAGCATGGAAGCCATGTTCGAGCAGCTTCAAGGCGTTGAAAAAGTCGAGCCGGGTTACGCCGGTGGAACAGTCGCCAATCCAACTTATGAGCGCGTCTGCGAAGGCAACACAGGCCATGCCGAAGCCGTAAACATCGTCTTCGACCCGAAGCAAATTTCTTATCGACAATTGTTGCAGGTGATGCTGACGATGCGCGACCCGACCACGCTGAATCGGCAGGGGCCGGACGCAGGGACCAACTATCGTTCAGCGATTTTTACGCACAGCCCACAACAGCAGGAAACCGCAGAAGCAGCAATTCGCGAGGTCGCGGCGGCAAAGATCTGGAACGACCCCATTGTCACTCCGGTGACACCTTTCATCAATTTCTATCAGGCCGAAGAGTATCACCGCGACTATTACCAGCGTCACCCGGACGTGGCGTACAGTCAATCGGTCATCGCCCCGAAGATCGAGGCTTTGCGCAGCAAGTTCAAAGCAAACCTAAAACCCTAATGGCATCTGGAACAGTGAGAGCACAGGAGAACTTGAATACGAGTACTCGATAGAGACAAGTTCGCAGCTTAGTCGTATGTGCTCAAGGGAATTACACGACGCCGCTTGTGACTGAAATCGTGCCTGCCACGATGTTCTATCACGCCGAAGAACATCATTAGCAGTTTGTGAGACATCGCGTTTGACAACTTGATGCAGATGTTAAGATGAGAATCTACTGGTATGCACATCCAGCAAGACTCTGTAGCGTTGTCACCTAAAGGAGAATTATGCCCATGCCAAATCTAACATCGTTTAAAGGAATTTTCTTCTTACACTCTTAGGTGTGGCTGTATTCATTACTTTCATTCACACACAGAACCGGACATCTAGCCCACCTGTGGCCGGAGTTGCATTCCATGCCCGCTTTCCATATCGCCGCCCATTGAAGCCGCAATTGTAACAGCAAAAGCAAAAAGAGCGCGTAACCCGTGAAGGCTACGCGCTCTTTTTCATGTATGACTGGCTGTGTCGCAGCTTTTGACTATTGCCTAAATTAGCGATTGCGCAGAATAGTCAGGCTCTGGGCGCGAAAAGCACCGTTGTTGAAGAATCCATAAACGCGAACTCGATCACCACGGCTGATGCGATTGGGTTCTCCGCCCGGCACCTGCACCCGCAACTGCTGGCCATCGATGGTGCGCAACAGAAAGGCGTTGCCGCTCAGGTCATCAACCACGATACCTTCCTCAGTGCGGTAGCCGTTGCGTGTCACCACGCTGTTGCGATTGTAGTTGTAGCGCCTGTTGAAAGCACCGCGCTGCTCACGGCGTTGACCAATAATGTAGGCGTCTTTGTGATCGTAGACACCATCACCATTGACATCACGCTGCGGCTCGTTGTAGCGGCCATTGTTCCAGCGGCCACTGTTCTCCCACCGCTCCTGACGCACATCGCGGCGCTCACGACGCAATTCCTGCTTGGCGTCTCGCAACTCCTGCTTTTCCTCGCGGCGTTCGCTGCGTGTGTCGGCCTTGGCTACGTCCCGGCGCTCCTGACGCACTTCCTTGCGCGCCTGCTTTACATCGCGGCGCTCTTCACGAACTTCCGCACGCGACTGAGCTGATGCAGGCTGAGAAATGCCGATCAGAGAACCGGCACTTAGCAATCCAACTCCCAAAACAATGCCGCGGCTCGTCATATTCTTTGCAGTGTTTGTCATGGTCTTTTCCTTCCCTTTGCTTGTCACCTAGCTTGGTGATTTGTCAGCGAATAGACGGGAACTAAGACGCGGTGTCTGTTAAGTTTTGTTAAGAAGAGCGAGCAAAGAGCAAGCAACTCGCAGGCTACCCACACCCACGCACACGGCCATTGCTGATGTTTCTTATGTATCAATGCGCCGGAACTGGTCGAAGATGCGGCGCTGGCGATAAGACTCCAGCACATCGAAGTCCAGGCCGATGGCTTCCAGATCGCGGCACGCCTGCGTATAAATGCGATTGACTTCCTCAAGATGGGGCATAATCAAACGTTGCTCGACCATTTCCACGGCACGGCGATGATCCAGAGCTAAATGTCGCACTTTGCCCCATGGATCAGAGATCAATCTCTCGTTAAGTCGCCCCTCCAGGGCATCAAACTCAATGCCTTCTCGCACTATTCTCTCTGCTTCCTCGCACAGCAGCCCCGGCACCTCCTGCATGAGGAACTGCACTCGCTCTTGAATGGCGCGTTGCACGAGCCGGTGACTGACCTCGAGAAGCCGATGACTTACTTCCGGGGCTCTGTTCGTATTACTGGCAATTGCGTCCGTTGTATTCGCACTCATGACTATCATCTCCTGTGAGATGCCGGTAATGAAACGAATTCACCATTCCCAGGAGGGCCAGCAAGGAAAGACAAGAGGAGTGAGACTGGCCAGGCTACTCGAAAGCAAAAGGCGCCCATTCTGGAGAATGAGCGCCTTGCCACTGAGTTTATATTGTTGCTAAAGACGCCGGGGTCTGGCACCTGGATATGTTACTGTGCCCTGTTGCCCGTCTTGCGCTGAATACGCTTGGGGCCTGGTCAACAGAAACGGATGCAAGGCCTTGAAACTTTTGCGGTCTTCATCACGAAATAGCAGGTTGCGAGGAAAAGATGGGCCCGCCTGGCTACGAAGTGGTTCTCGCTTAAAAACTCCCATGTCAGAGCCGAAACCCGGATAGACCACTGGCGGATCGAACGGGAGTGTTTCTGAAGACGTAACCTGCACCAATGCTGGTTCTCGTTGTTGTGGATCAGCAAGCGTATGCCGTATTGCAAGGGAACATAAGGCCGTTGTTGCGGCCAGGCCGACCAGTCCTGCACGATGCTGAGTTTGGATGAGTTGCATTATGTCCTCCTATTCCTGCATTGCTTTATTCGATGCGAGTACTCGGAGATAGGTGCTGATATTTGCAACTATAGTACAGAATTACAACTTACCGCAACAATGACATTCAAGGGCACAGCGCCCATGATGAAGTACGCATGCTGTTAATCTGCGTTTATTTTGCTGTTCTCGGTCTTGTAGATAGTGCGGAGTGGTGGACGCTGTAGAGTAGTAGAGCAAGTGAGTACTCAGACACGGGTGGGGCGGCTCTTTAGGAGTTGCCCCTATTTATTTTTGTATGTTAATTTTTTGGCCGCAATTTGCGGTTACAATGGAGCGAATCCATATGGCGAAAGCCACTTCCAGTCTGAATTATTTAGGAGGTAGTAAGTCATGAAAGAGTTTGCCCGTTGTACCTCGGTGTGTAAGACGATAATGAGTTTCTTACTCGTCAGGTCTAAATTGTTAGTGCGTGGTTCTGTTAGCTCTGCGGCAGGGGCTAAAGCTGGACTACTGCTGGTGTTACTTCTGTTAGGCGGCAGCGCCATGCCGGCCCAGGCGAGTCATTATCGCTCCGGCACATTGTCCTGGAGACCGACTGGAGCGCCAGGTCAGGTGCAATTCAATCTTACGGTCACTTTCCGGCGCGATGATAGCGACTTCGCTGGTACTGCCCCGGACGGTTTTGCTCAGACGAATGACATTGTTACGGATACCATCGGTGGCACGCAGTTCTTTTTTGGTGATGGAGAAGCCACCGACACCCTTCGCTTTCGAGTGAGTGCCTTCAGTGTTAACGAGAACTACATCATTGGTGAGGCTCTCAATCCCGGTACAGACAACGTCGGAATTCTGCACACATATGTTGGAGCCGGCCCGTTCACAGCCGGCATCGACAGTGCAGCTCGTGTTGCGGAACTCAATAACCGAGCGGGTGAAGCCTACAGGCTGGAAACATTCGTGACTCCACAAAGCGGCAACAGTTCACCTGTTTCACTTATTGTTCCTATCGTCCGTGTCGCTCAAGGAAGTGCCGCCAACCCGGCGAAGTTCATTGTTCCAGCTTCTGATCCCAATGGGGATACGCTTCGTTTTCGTGTCTCGACAGATGAAGAAGCCGGTGGTGGATCTTCTCCTCCTAACCTGACAGTGAACCCAAACACAGGGGAAGTCTCCTGGGACAATGCAGGGCTCGATACGATCCTGCCATATACTGTGCAGATCGTTGTCGAAGACCTGGACGGTAACGGTAACGTCAAGACTAAGACACCTGTTGACTTTCTCTTGTTAATCGGAGATGTGGTCGGCACCGCGCCAACCTTGCAGATCAATCCAGCGGGGCCAATCACGGTGGCACCTGGCTCTCTTGTAACCTTTACTGTCCAGGCTTCTGATGTGGATGCAGGCGCAATGGTTACGCTTAACAGTGCCGGCCTTCCTGCTGGCGCAACCACCACACCGAGCCTGCCGGTTACGAGTCCTTCGAGCGCGAGTGTTGTCTTCAACTGGACGCCTACGAATGCACAAGTAGGAACATACGTCATTCTCTTCTCAGCGACTGACGAGACCGGCCAGCAGACACTCAGATCCATCACGATCAATGTCGGTGGCACCACGCCACCTCCCGTAACTGGTTCCTATGGTGCCGTCACCGGCAATGGCAAACTTAGCGTCGTGCCGGTTGTTGGACAGGCTCGTGCCCTGGCTAACAACAAGCGAACCATCACCACGTCCTTCTCCGGCTTCAGCAGCAGAAGAGGGAGAACGCACGGCAGTGTGATCTACACCGATCGCATCAACGGCATCTACCTGCGCGCCACAGAAATCACATCTGTGCAGATTAATGGCAACGTGGGCACTATCTCCGGCATTGCTCGTGTCAACGGCATCAACGGCTACAGCTTTGTGCTGACGGCAATCGACAACATGCCAACCTACAGCGTCGTAGGTGATGGCTTCTCCTTGCAGATCAGTGATGGTGTAGATTTCTTCAACATCAACTCGACCTTTGCTCCGGGTGGCGTGCGCGTCATCTCAACAGGTGGCACAATCGTTCTGCCTACCGTTAAATAGTGTCTCAACCTCATGGCAAGGCGCTCATCCTTCGGGGTGGGCGCCTTTCGTTTTTCACTTTTCCTGAGCGGTACTTGTGGCCGTGTGATTGAGCCTCGCCTTCATCAACATGAAGCGTATCATCTTTATGGCCTTGATGGCTTGGGAAGCGGCGCTACCGTTGTTGAGCATCGCCACCTCGCCGCGGATGCGTGGCAGACCTGGCTTGAGAAGTTGGCAGTACTCGTCTTCTTTGTGGCGAGACTCCATTTCACCTGGCGTTGGGAACTTACGCGCGCGCAAGCCACACTGCTACGTGTTATTGCAAGCCGCTGTAATTCGTGCGTTCGGGATATTTGGTGATTGAAATTGGCTCTGAATCAAACAAGTGAGATAAATCACCTATAGATTGCCTGCTCTTCGACTGTTTGCATCATAGGCGTCAAGCCATGTGCAGATGGTGCTGTAAAACTCGTGGTCAGTGAGGTTTAGAGCACGAGTACTCGTTATGCGGGCGTGCAAGCCGTCCGTTCGACTGCGAATCAATTCTTCCGAGGCTTTGCCCGGTGGGTTCCGGTCACCCTCATGCATAACCTGCACCAGGAGCGCCAGATGTTCAACTGGCTTCCCCAGGAAAACGAGATGCTCCCAGACAAGTTTAGTGGCACAGGTCAGGTTCCTATCGGTGAATGCCGGTGGCTTATGATCAAAGATGAGCCGTTGTGCGTCAAAGACATTTGACACATCAACCAGGCAGTCTGCGACATCAGAGAAGCGAGCGCTACGGGATAAAAAGATGATTTCAACAGCCTCGCCCGCAAAGAGATAACGCTGTACCAGCCATATCGACACCACGGCATCAGCATCCGGCTTCCTGTGGGTAGCAATTCGCTTCATGGTTAACGAGAAGTAGTCTCATAACAATCTTAACGAACCCGGAGCGTGAGCGACGGGCACCCTGTTCGTGACAACGGCTCTCATGCTATTCATGAGACTACTTCTACTTATATAGAAGTCTTGTGAACTCTTTCCTCAACGCTGCGGCACTGAGCGCACGCCGGTCGGACAGCCTGCTTGTGTTGTACCAATTCTATGTTTGATAACATCTTTTGTCCTGCGCAAGTGATTTAGTGATCTCTTGCCCGGACAAAAATTACACAGCAATCGCTTGCCGCTAAGTAGTAACCTTGAGCCATCCGCCATCTATGTAGTATGTGGAGCCGAGGCAGTAACTCGCGCGTGGTGAGCAGAGAAAGACAAAGAAGTCAGCAACTTCCTCCGGTGAGGCAAAGCGGCCAATGGGGGCATTGTCTTTAGCGATTTTGTCCAGGTAATCTTCCCAGGTTGTCTCCTGTCCCGCTGTCAACAGTTTGGCTGTTTTCTGCCAATCGGGAGTCATAACCAGGCCGGGATTGACGGTGTTCACTCGAATGTTGAACGGGATTAGCTCATTTGCCAGGCACTTGGAAAACATCACAAGAGCGGCTTTGGTGACATTGTAGATCGGCTCGTAGCCCAGGGGCTGTGTCGCACAAATTGAGGCGTTGTTTATAATCGCTCCACCGCCCCGCTCTCGCATTGAAGGCGCCAGGGCACGGGAAAGCCGAACCGCCGCCATGACGTGTAAGTCCCAGTAGTACTGCCATCGTTCATCAGGTGCGTTAAGAATGGTTTCTTCGCTACCTGTGCCCGCATTGTTAATCAGGATGTCAGCGCCGCCAAACTCGTCATCAATGACCTGCACAAAGCGGCTGATGTCATCAGCGTTGCTGACATCGACTGCTACACCGATAGCTCTAATGTCATGCTCGGTGTGAATCTCTTGCGCAACGTGCGAGACTCTCTCCTGGTCTCGGGCGCACAATGCAAGATGAACGCCTTCCGCTGCGAGTCCACGAGCAATGGCTAACCCGATACCCACACTGCCGCCGGTTACAACGGCGACTTTATCTTTTAGACCAAGATCCATAGATCAGCATCCTCCCCGGTGCAGTTCCGGTGCAATTTCGCACGACTTCAAGCAATTACCGCCAGATGTTCGATTCATTTATTTCTTCAATAATGCAATCAGAGTAGCAGAGGCCTGCTACCTGCACAAGATATGCTACCTGCAAAGGTGTGCTACCTGCAAAGATGCACGTCATCGTGTTGGTGCGCCGCCACTAAACCAAAACTGTATTCTCAAGGGATGTTCTCTGTTCTGTCCCGCTGCTGCTGCGCTTCAAGGATAATCACGGGCGGGGAACAGACGCAGTTAAACTCTCAGGATAGCCTGACATAATGGGGTTATATTCTGTTACACGATAGAGATGCAAAAGAGCGAGCAACCCGTAGGCTGCCCGCTCCCGGCTCGATGTGTGCATCGTCATGAGATTACCGCCACACTTATGTCATTGCCTTGATAGTGACACAGAGCTGACAAGAAATGCTGGTAATGTCTGTTATGCGGTGCAACGCATCACATGCACAGTAAGAAAGCACAATGGAGAGTGTCTATATCGCGTTATGGAGCGCAGTGGTTTCACTTCTCGTCCGCCGGAAATCTTGAACGTGTTAGGGCCAAAATTCACGATGGTTTCAGCGCCCGATTTCCAGCGCGTGCGCTGCACGGCATGATCGGCAGTCAGGAATTCGTGGGACAGCATTTCATCGTATCCCAGACGCTGCACAACAGGAGATAAGTAGTCGGCCACAATTAAGTTAAACTTAGGTTTACGATGGCACAAATCAAAGTTATCACCCTGAGGCCGGAAGCACAAAGAACCTTAGAACACGGTTGTCGCAGCGGCCATAGCGCAGCTTTTCGCCAGCGTTGCCAGATCATCTTGCTCAAATGCCAGCGCCGCTCCTCGCTGGAAGTGGCAGGCATTATGGGTTGCTGTAAGGTGGTGGTCAACAACTGGATGGCTCGTTATGAACAAGAAGGCTTGGCGGGACTGCACACCAAACCCGGACGTGGACGCAAAGCGATTCTGGATGCGCAGACGGACTTAGATCCAGTTTGAGAGGCTGTGCGCGGCAATCGCCAGCGCCTTCGCGTGGCTAAAGCCGGCTTGGCAGTGGCACTGGGCAAGAGCTTTAGCGACAAAACGTTACGCCGCTTTTTAAAGGCACACTGCACGCTATAAACGCATCCGAAAGCGTACCCGCCAAGAGCCGGATCCGCACCTTTACCAACTGAAGGTCGAATGTTTGGCGGGGTTGCAACAACTCTCGCGGCGGGGGCTGGCTGCGGTGGGAAGCCTACTCACCATCAACTTTTCGGAGCTCGCTCTTGGTTTAAAGTAATTCTGTCCGGCTACTTAGAACGTGCCGTTGTGATAACGCAGGCTGCTGGCCCACGATCCCTGGCCATAAGCGTTCTTGCCATTTTGCAACCTGAGGGCGTCATTATTGGCCAGCGTGTCATAGGCGTAGCCCACGCGAATCATCGCGATGTCGGGCACGTCCGCCCAGATGATAGGGTTTTGCGCCTGCTGGGCAGGGACTGCCGGGCGGGAGAAAAGAGTTGACATGAAAATTGCCGCCATGCACCAAAGCGCCTTCTTCAATGGCTGCTGCACGGAATGGTTCCTCTTACCGAAACACCCGTTGTGCGAAATGATAAAGGTCTTGCTTCCATACCGAGAAATCGTGTCCGCCCGGCTGCACGTGCCACATGTGCGGCACCTGATGTTCTGTGAGATAGCGGTGAGTGCGCTGACTGACGAACATCAAGTCGTCCTTGTCGCCGCACGAAAGCCACAGCAGTTTCAGCTTCTTTGTGGCATTATCGGGCTTCGGGAGCAATTGTTCAGAACTGCGCGTGTTGGGCGCAGAGGAAAAACCGTCTACCCACGCGAAGGTATCAAGGTTGCCAAGGCCAAAGTTCAGCGCCTGTCCGCCACCCATCGACAGCCCGGCGAGGGCACGGTTCCGCGCGCCGGTTTGCACCGGGTAGTTCGCTTCCATGAAGGGAATGATGTCTTTCAGCAAGTCGCCCTCGAAAGTTGCAAAGGCCGGAGCGGAAGCGAAGACGTTGCCGACTGGACGATCATCTCTTTGCGCGCGTCCGTTGGGCAACACGACGATCATCGGCTCCAGTTTTTTCAGCATATAAATTGTCGAGAATGATTTCGGGCACGCCGTTGTTCTTCCATTCCCACTCAGCGCCGCCAATACCGTGCAGAAGATACAACACGGGATACTTTTTATCCGGGGGAAAGCTCGGCGGCGTGTAAATCTGCATCTTGCGCGTGGTGCCGCCGGTGGTGGAAGCGTATTCCAATAGTTTGATCTCGCCGTGCGGTATATTCTCGCGCAGTCCATCGAAACCAGGGGGTGCTGGGGCAAACGCCGGCTTATCGTCGGGAGCGAGCACGATGGGTTGCGGCTGGCGTCCTCTATTAGAACGCGCGGGCGGAGCCGTTGCGGGCGGAGCCGTTGCAGGCGGAGCGTCGGCTACCTGTTGAAAGAGCAGGGGGCGAACTCGCGCAGGCTACGACGCCATGTCTGCCACTCATGCTCGGTGCCAGGCGATTCGTAATACACAGTGTTGATGCCGGCATTTTTCAGCGCATCGCGGTAGTTCTTCACGCTGTTGTAAAAGCGTTCGCCTTCGGCGGTGCCAATGCTCAGGAAGAGTACTCGCATTTTCTTGTTGAAGGCATCGGCATCGGCATCAGCCAGCACGCCGCCGTGCGCTGTTTTAGGATCGAAATTGCCGCCGCCAAAGCCGCCTGCGCCGCTGAATCCCCGATGTGCGAAAACAAATCAGTGTGTCCCAGACCGATGAGGAAACTCTGCATTCCACCCATCGAAAGCCCGGCCATCGCCCGATGCTCGCGGTCGGCCACAGTGCGGTAGGTAGAGTCAATAAACGGAATGAGGTCTTTAGAAAAAACCTCGTCTAACGTGGCGAACCGACGGCTGAGATTGGGCGGAGTCGCGCTGGGCGTGCCCGCCGGGGGCCGCGGCGGTGCCGGCGATTCCCCGGTTTCTCTGCATAGCCTTTCTCCATCACCACGAGCATCGGTTTGGCTTTTTGGGCGGCAATCAGGTTGTCCATGATAAAGCTCACACGGCCCTGCACCGACCAGCCGCGCTCGTCTTCGCCGCTGCCATGCTGCAAATACAGCACAGGATAACGCGCGCTGCCGTTGGTCTCGTAATTGGGCGGCGTGTAAATGAAGAAGCGCCGCCACGCCTGTGTGGTCTTCGAGAAATACCACCGCTCGCGTACTTCGCCGTGCGGCACGTTTTGCGGCGCATAAAAGGCGCCGTCTGGGTCGGGGATTTCGATGCCGCTGGCTTGCTTGCCCCATCCGTAGAAGGTTTCGCTGGCCGGATCGTTGACCTGAACGCCATTGATGATCAGCCAGTAGTAGTGAAAGCCGGGCACCTGCGGTTCGGTAGTCACAGTCCAGAAACCTTCAGCGTCTCGCACGGCGTCGTAGATTTTGCCAAGGTCAAATTGCACTTTCTGGGCGTCCGGGGCCTTGACGCGAAAGCTCACGCGTAAATCAGATCCAATGCGTGGATATTCGGCTCCGCGCACGTTGGTGGAAGCAGGAGTGGACATGGTTATCTGGGTTCCCACGCCCGCCGCTATAGCGCAAGGCATAGTGAACAGTAGCAAGCCGAAAAGCAGGGCGTGTTTCAAGGGAAGCGGTCTCCTTCAAGGTGATATTCAAACTTAGGGTGAACTTTGCGCGGCTTTCTGCACCGCGAAGAAAGCGGGTTTAGCCTTATGCTGACGGTCGAAGAGCAGAGGATGATCGGTGCGGCCTCGAATGGGGAAGCCATCGAGCCACGAGTTGCCGTCATGAGGTCCCCAGAGGGTGATGCGACCGATGACATCCTTGTAGCGCAGGAACAATTCGAAAGCCTGGCGATAGCGCTCGGCATGCTGCTGCGCCACCTCATCCGGCAAGCCTTTGGTGTAGGGGTTCATCACCGTGGCTTGTTCCTGTGTCATTGTCTCGCGCGTTGAGATGTCGGCGCCTTGATATCTCGTCGGCAGCACGCCGATGTCGAGTTCGGTGATCATCACCTTCAAACCCAGCGCCGAGTACTGTTTGATGGATTCTTCGGCTTCGGCCAGTGGCGGGTTCTGGATGCGCCAGTGGCACTGAATGCCCACCGCATGAATCGGCACTTTTTGATCGATGAGTTTTTTCAGCAACTCCAGAGCCTTGGAACGCTTGTAGCCGAGTTCGATGTTGTAGTCGTTATAGACCAGAATCGCGTCAGGGTCGGCTTCATGCGCGGCGCGGAAGGCTTCGGCGATGTAGTCTTCGCCGATGGTACTCAGCCATGGGGAAGGGCGCATTATGCCGGGGCCGTCGTTAATCGCTTCGTTGACCACATCCCACTGTTTGATGCGGCCTTTGTAGCGTCCCACCACCATTTTGATGTGGTTGCGCAGTCGCTCTAACGCCAGTTCCCGGCTTGCGGGTTGGCCATCCAAACCTTGGAAGAACCAGCGGGGCGTCTGACTGTGCCACACCAAAGTGTGACCGACCACCTTCGCACCGCTTTGCTCGGCCATTTCCACGAGGCGGTCAGCGTCCGCAAAATTGAACTGTCCCTCTCGCGGTTGCAGCGCATCCGGCTTCATAGCGTTTTCTGCCGTGAGAGCATCGTAGTGGCGCTGAATGAGGGCTATCGTCGCCGGGTCTTGTCCCCGCAACAGATGGGTTCCCACAGCCGTGCCAATGAGAAGCTTGCCCTTGAAGGCGTCTTTGAGCGGCGGGACATTCTGGATCTGGTTGTTGCCCTGCGACGCAGTCTGCCGTGGTGCAGTCTGCTGGGGTGCGGCCTGCGGGTTGGGAGCTGGTTGCGTTTGGCTCGTTTGGCTAAGCGGCGCAGGGGATGGCGGCGTCGTGGCAACCGTGGTTCGAACGCCCGACTGAAGGATGGGAGCCTCCAAACGAAGCATGGTGATGGAGTTCGGCGGGAAGGTATGAGTGAACGAAGGACTGATGCCGCTCACCCGCAGGGTCACAGGCATGATATTCCTTGGTGCGTCTATAGAGTTGGTTTGATTTGGGTCGGCGGCCATTACGACTGCGGTGGCCATGGGTCTGATCGAGCGCACGCCTTCAAGGTTGATCTTCATCGGCTGCGGCGCCGCCTGGGGGTTTACATGCTTGATGAAGATTGCGCCTGATTTGCTGTCTTGCGTCACTGAAGTCAGCAGTGGCGCATCCGTCATCGTGGTCTTGAGAATGGAGTCGCCAACGTTGCGGCTGAACATCTGGAAGGCATAGTAAGAGGGCGAGCCAAAGGAGCGCAGAGCATCGTAACCGATGAGGTTAGGGCGCCACTGCCGCCCGCCGGGGTTCACGTTTACCAACAACGGAGCATAGCACTGCATCACTACAAGGTCGCTGTTGCGCTCCATTGCCGTCATGAAGGCGGCGTCTCCCAGCGCGGCTTTCATACTGGGCGTCGGCGGCAGGTTGCGTGAGCGCGCATCCCATGGCACGATCTCCTCGTGGGCCGCCCACTCTCCGACGAAAATCTCCGGGGCCTTCCGCTCGTATCGCTCGTAGTGGTTCGGGGACATGCGAATGAACTGCTCGGCAGAGCGGTAGTAATGCTCGTCCACCGTGTCAGGCTGGCGACTGTGTACTCGCTTGTCAGCGGGCTGTTCGAAGCCGACGCTGGAGACGACTTTAAGACGTGGATATCTGGCCTTGATAGCGTCGTAGAACTGGGCAAAACGCCCATCGTAACTGCCGGACTTATCAAAGAAGTCTTCGTTGCCGACCTCAACATAGCGAAGCTTAAACGGCGCACGGTGGCCGTCCCTCGCGCGCTGTGCGCCCCATTTGCTTGTCACGGGACCAGAGACATATTCGATTTCGTCCAGCGCATCCTGTACATAAGGGACGAGATCTGGGCCCGGCTTCACATACTCGCCGCCTAAAGAATAGCCGGCATAAACGCCGAGTACTGGCTCCGCGCCCATGTCCTCGCACCAGAGGAGAAATTCCATTAGTCCCATACCATCAGTCGAGCGATAGCCCCACGGGCCGGGGTGGCCGGGACGCTGCGTGAGCGGGCCGAGCGTTTTTTTCCAGTCGAAGCGTGTAGCGATGGTGCTGCCCTCAAGGTAGTTACCGCCGGGAAAGCGCAGGAACTTGGGCTTCATGTCCACCAGCATCTGCATGAGATCTGGCCGCAACCCGTTCGCGCGATTCTTCCACGTTGGAGGAAAAAGAGAAACGAGGTTGAACCATGCCGTGCCGGGACGATCCATGGTCAGGGCAAAGCGCGCCTTTGTTGTCGGCGTGACGTTGCCTGTGCGAAGTGTGACAGTGTAGAGTCGCCAATCGGACGTGAGTCGTCGCACCATGCTTCGCGCATAGACGATGGCACCGTCCTCACTTGTAATGGCGATGGTGAGCGGGCCAGAGAAACTCGACGCGGCCTTTGCGTAGAACGGGGCGCGGTAGAGCGTGTTGCGTTTGACGGGAATACCCCAATAACCGCCATTGGCCACCCCAGCAGGTGCAGTGTGGGAGGCTGCGGTGATGTCGAGCCGCAGACTGATCGGCAGGTTGGCATTCAGCGGTTGCACCCGGTCGAGCGCAATGGTGGCGGAGGAGCCGTTTCCTTGTATGGCAGTCCAATGCACGGGCGTCTGCGCATGATCCAGAAAGGTGCGGTTGCGCACGAGTTCGGCATAGAGGCCGCCGTCGTAGGAGAAGTTGATCTCCTCAGTCATGAGACCATAGTGCAATGGGCTAACTTTGGCGATGGGTTGGCCTGCCTCGATGGTGAGAGTGGGGTTCTGCGCGAGCACAGGGGCGAGCGATGTCACCAGAAGCAGTGGAATTACAGCCAGCAGGGTCAACAACGAAGCCGAAAACGATCTGTTCTTACTATTCTTGAGCAACATGCGATAAAGTCGAACCATAAAAAACCCTTTAACCTTTTCATTCATACAGTCAGCGAGAAGTGCTCCTGGCAGGCAGCACTCGTTAGTGAGGAACCGGGCCGCTGGAGGCCCGTGCGATAAACGTAGTGGGCACCAGATGAGTGGTCGGCGCCGGGTCAAAGGCTTCATCCATGCGTTGCGCTAGGCTCTGAACGGCCAGGCGCCCAATACTTTCTAAGGGCGTCCGGACTGTAGACAACGGTGGCTCGAACAGGCGAGCGGCGCTGATGTCGGAAAAGCCCACGACCGAAATATCCTCAGGTACACGCAAGCCTTGGCGCCGGCACTGCTGGATAGCAAAGATGGCTGTTTCATCGCGCCAGCAGAAAATTGCGGTAGGCCGTCCCGCCGGGTGAGAGAGCAGAGCATCCGTTGCGGCGCGCGCCGACGAATCATCAAGTGCCGATTCTGCCGTGTGCCCGAAGACCATGGTGGTATCCTGGGTCACGTAACCTTCTGGCAACTCCAACTCGCGCTCAACCATCGCCCTGCGAAACAAGTCTTCGCGCGCCGTTCCGATGTCGCCCGTGTTCTCCGGTGTCGGATAGAGTCGGGGAAAGCCGCTGCCAATGAACCCGATCTTGCGATGGCCCAATTGCGTGAGATGCTCCAGGACGTTTCCAATGCCGGGAGCATCATCCGAGGTAATGCGCGTGCCAAAGGGTTGTAGAATGCCTTCATCCACAGTCACGACGGGAATACGAGCGAGATTGGCTTCCTCGAAAAGCAGATGCTTGTCCCCAGCAACGCGCGCAACCAAACCGCTTAGTCGTAACTCCGTGCATTGGCGCACGCGCTCGGCGAGGGTGTGCCCGCTGACTGAGAGGAGCTTAAGTGTAAAGCCAAGTTCCTCGGCGGCTTCGAGAGCACCCACCATGATCTTCCAGTAAGGTTCATAGCGCGGCTCATCCACGAGGTAGCCAATCATGCCTGTTCTGCCCAGCGCCACGGCACGTGCGAGTTGATTGCGACGGTAACCTAATTCCTCCGCCGCCTGCAGAATACGCTGGCGTGTTTCCACCGCGAGGCGCACGTTTTCCAATGAACCGCCATTAAGCACCGCAGAGACCGCTGTACGCGAAACGCCGGCCTTAAAGGCAATATCCGACATTGTAACCATAACAGTTTGATAACACGGGTAATCAACTGAATATATGAGATTTTTGAGAAGTCTGCAAGGAGCAGAAGCAAATGTTGTTGCATGGAACGAGAGTACTATGATGGTTCTATGCCCATATCCGCCCAGAGGGCACCTGGCGGTAGGTAGCCTAGACTTGAATGTGGGCGCCAGGTATTGGAGCCCATACGCCAGTTCTCGATCAGTTCTCGGGCTTCTTTGAGCGACGAGAACCATTCCTAACAGAGGCACTTGTCACGAAAGCGGCTATGGAACGATTTGATCGAGCCATTCTGCGACAGCGGATGTGCAACAAAATGCTGTTTCGGCACCTATATAAGGTGGTAGTCTCTCTGGGGTTGAACTGGCAAAAGCAACCATTGCCAAGCCAGTCTCGGCACCTTGGCTCAGCACCTTGACGTAGCCTCTGGCCTGGATAAGAATAACAGCTTGGTTTGCTACAAATGAGGGTAGTCCAGCCCCAACTTCACGCGTGAATGTAGTTGACTTGGAGCAATTTGTGGCGCTTAGATCGCACTCAAGAGGTCAGGGTCGAATTTCTTCAGCCTCCCTGGCCTGTGCTCTATTTCAAGATCTACATTTCTGCCTGCCTTCGTGATTAAGGCAACCACATTCATATACTCCACCTGAAATACGGGTAGGAGAGAGGCGGGTATCAACCAAGGCTGCTTCCGTCCATGCTTTAAGGCGGAGAATTCTTCGGACACGCACAGTATCTGATACGAATTGCGCGCATGGTGTGGCTCCGGGTTCATGAATCAGGGGTTCTACCTTGAGGTGTGGAGGGTTACCACATATACGTGTTCAATGCCTAAGCTGATCTAAAAGAGGTTTTTAACTTTGGAATAATACTTTCCACAAAGAAGTGCAATTTATAGACAATTGGTTTGTAAGTGCGATGGTCCGGGGTATACATCGAGAGTCGAGGGATAGATGGTGTGTGAAAGAAGTTTTCTTTCAGTCCGTCTTTCTTTGCAGGGGCTGTATCACACTGCCGTTGTCCCGATCTACTCGCCACCCCTTGCCGGGTGCATCCCAATAAAAATGAGAAACGCTAGAACGGGTTCCTGGACAACTCAACGATGTCACTGACACCAAAGCCACTTTTGCGGAGCACGCCGGAAGCGCAGGGCATTCCTTCTTGTGCCTTGATCGCCTTTATCAATGCAGCCCAGAGCCGTGCAATGGAGCTGCACAGTTTGATGTTGCTGCGCCACGGCCATGTGGTGGCGCACGGATGGTGGTCACCTTATGCTGCGCAGCACCCCCATATGCTCTACTCACTGAGCAAAAGCTTCGCGGCGACAGCCGCCGGGTTAGCCATTGCTGAGGGGCACTTCTCTCTAGATGATCCGGTTCTCTCTTTTTTTCCGGATGATGCTCCGCAGAGCGTAGATGAGAACCTCGCTAAGCTTTGTGTGCGACATTTGCTGTCGATGTCGACCGGGCATGATGAAGACACCACCCGCTTCCTGCGAGACGACACAGACGGCAACTGGGTAAGAGCTTTTTTGGCACGTCCGGTCGAGCATGAACCAGGAACTCACTTCGTCTACAACAGCGGGGCTACCTACATGGTGTCGGCAATCGTGCAGAAGGTGACCGGCACCCCGATCTTGAACTTTCTGCAGCCGCGTCTCTTTGAGCCACTGGGCATCATCGGAGCCACGTGGGAAAGCTGTCCGCGTGAAATCAACATGGGCGGTTGGGGTTTGAGCTTGAAGACGGAAGATATCGCTCGCTTCGGTCAGTTGTACCTGCAAAAGGGCATGTGGGATGGTGTGCGTTTACTACCAGAAAGTTGGGTCGACGAGGCAACCACGCGCCAGGTGTCGAACGGGACGCATGCGGAAAGTGATTGGGAGCAAGGTTATGGCTACCAGTTCTGGTGCTGCCGACATAATGCATATCGCGGCGATGGAGCTTTCGGCCAGTTCTGCATAGTCATGCCGGAGCAAGATCTGGTGTTGGCCATCACCAGCAATGTAGGAGATATGCAGGCGCTGCTGAATCTCGTCTGGGAACATCTTCTGCCATCTCTAAGTCCCACTGCGTTAACCGAAGACCACTCTGCACAGGAACAACTTCGCCACAAGTCAGCCCATTTGGCTATTGCCACACCACAGGGACAGCATACGTCTTCTACGGCGTCCCAAGTCTCCGGACGGACTTACAACTTTGCTGAGAACGGCCTCGGGTTGACAGCAATCAGCTTTGAATTCGGGCGGGAAGAGCCGATTCTCACAGTGCACGATACTCACGGGACACATCACCTGATTTGCGGTTACGGAGAGTGGCAGCATGGCAAGACTAAGTTCCTTCTCCGTCGCGTTTGGCCGGTAATTGTGCCTCAGGAGCAGTGGAAAGTGGCGACGAATGGGGCTTGGACTGCTACAGACACCTTTGTGGTGAAGCTGTGCTTTTATGAAACTCCGTTTTCTCCAACGCTGACATGTCGCTTCGTTGACAACAATCGCTTGCTCGTCGATGTGTGTGGCAGTGTCGGCTTCGGCCCGGCCGAGTGGCCACAGTTGGAAGGGTTTTCTGCCGTCTAGAGAATACATCCCGTAGAATCCTGGAGAACTGAGCTTGTTCTTGCCAGGGCTTACGCAGCAGGCTTGCAAATGCAGGGCAATGTAGGGGCGTAGCATGCTACGACCAGAGCGCAACGTCGAGGACGTAGCACGCCACGTCCCTACGACGACCGGCTTCCCGCGTAAGTCCTGCTTGCTTTATGGAACACCAAATATCACCGCGATAATGTCCACTGTTCGACTTTGACGGTGAACGTTTCCAATCCATTAAACGGAAGTTGTGTCACAAGTGCTTTTTGTCAGTGCCCTGGTGCACAGCTTGGGTCCCGACTGAGGAAGAATACTCCACAATGCGTATATTCCAGACAATCGACAATGGGCCGCTTCTCCCGATACCTTGAGGCGCATGATGTTACGAAAACTGGACTCCCAATTCGCACTTGGTAAGAATGGAAGCTGACAATAGCTGAATTGAGTACTCATTTGCGCAGTTCATCAATGTCAGCCTAAGCGACACACGAAACATACACTCGGAAAAAGTTTGATCCAGGTCGGTGCTGCCCTTTCGGTGCTGTCCTTACACTGCTCACACATCGGGACACAACGGTGACTTAACAGATGTGTGCGAGAATCAATAGGAAATCATATGAGCCAACTGGCCGTCGTGAATTATGCACCCGAACGGGGGAGCGTCGCACTCAGGCAAGTGGAGGTTCCTTCCATTGGGCCGGAAGATGTGTTGCTTGAAGTCGAGGCTGTGGGTGTCTGTGGCAGCGACTTACATCAGTGGACGGGCGACCATAGTTGGCCGGTGAACTATCCGGTCGTACTGGGGCATGAGTTTGCCGGCACGATTCGCCAGGTGGGGCAGCGCGTGGCGGGATGGCAAGACGGAGAGAGCGCTGTCAGTGAGACGGCTGCGGTTATTGATCTCAATAATCCTTTGAGCCGTCAAGGTTTATATAACCTTGACCCAACCCGAAAGGGTTTTGGCTATGGTGTGGACGGCGCCATGACGCGCTTCGTGCGGGTTCCATCGCGCTGCCTGCATCGTGTGCCGGATGAGTTGCCACTGGAAATCGCTGCACTGACTGAACCCTGCTGTGTGGCTTACAATGCTGTGGTGAATAACGCCTTGATCAAACCGGGAGATCGTGTAGCCGTCTTTGGCCCCGGCCCCATCGGCTTGTTGTGTGCGGCGATGGCCGCTTTGCAAGGTGCAGAAGTTGCGGTAGTTGGCCTGGAACGCGACCGTGCGCGACTTGGAGTGGCCAGAACTTACGGCTGCACACCCCTGGTGAATAACCTGCGAGATTGGGCCATGCAGGAAGACGGCCTGGGGCTGGACGGTGCCATTGATGCAGCTGGTGTGTCGGCATCGCTCAAGACGGCACTTGAGTTGGTGCGTCCCAATGGCTGGATCAGCAAAGTCGGCTGGGGGCCGCAACCACTTGATTTTTCTCTCGACCCCCTGGTGCAGAAGAACATCTCGTTGCAGGGGAGCTTCAGTCACAATTGGCCGGTCTGGGAGCGCGTCCTACGCCTGCTATCCAGCGGGAAACTTGATGTGCGGCCCATAATGGGCGGTGTCTGGCCGCTCAACGATTGGCACGAAGTCTTCGAGAAAATGCACGCCGGAGAACTCGTTAAAGCTGTGCTGAAGCCTTAAGAGGTGCTGAAGCCTTGAAGTGATAACTGAAAGTGGCTGGTTGCAAGTGCTTGAAAGGAGCCATTGTGCGCTTGGCAGGTAAATCCATCATTGTGACGGGCAGCACTACAGGCATCGGTGAGGCGATTGCGCGTCGTTGCGTTCAAGAAGGCGCGCGAGTACTCGTGCACGGGCGCAATCGGGAGGCGGGAGAAGCTGTTGTTGCATCGCTGGGAGATGCAGCGCGCTTTCATCAGGATGACCTTGCCGACCCCGACACGCCACAGCGTCTGGTTGATGCGGCTATCGCTGCCTTCGGAAAAATCGACGCCGTGTGTAACAATGCGGCCTGGATTGCCAAAGGCGACATTCGCACCACGGATGCTGCGTTATTCGATGGCGTTATGGCCATCAACGCCCGTGCGGCGCTGTTGCTGATGCAGGCTGCGCTGCCCCATCTGGAGCAAACTCGTGGCTGCGTCCTCAACATCGGTTCGGTGAACGCTCCCTGTGGTGAGACCAAACTGCTCGCTTACAGCATGTCGAAAGCGGCTTTGATGACGCTCACGCGTAACGCGGCGGAGGCTCTTAGCCGCACCGGCGTCCGGGTTAACTACTTCATGGTCGGATGGGTGTTATCTGAAAACGAACGCCAACTGAAGATTTCAGAAGGCCTGCCGCTCGACTGGGGCGAACACCCGCCCATCGAATATGTGCCTTCCGGCAAAATGACACAGCCAGAGGACATCGCCGGCGCTGCGGTGTACTGGCTGGGTGATGAGAGCCGGCCTTTCACCGGCGGCGTTATCGAACTGGAGCAGTATCCGGTGATTGGACGCAACCCGCTGAAGGAAGGCGAGTGATGCCCAGGTTAGCTGCTTTTCCAAAAGGCTTCATGGATGAGTTATGCTTGTCCGGCACGATGTCGCTGCGGCAATGGATTGCGACAGCCGCCACACTCGACATAGACGGTTTGGAGTTTTATAGCGGATTTCTTGACCTGAAGGAACCACGCAGCCCAATGGAGTATCGCGCTATTGCCGCCGACTACGGGCTGCAGATTCCCATGTTGTGTTGCTCTCCCGATTTCACCCACCCCGATACCTCTTTCCGCCGCGCCCAGGTAGAGCAGGAAAAGCGGATGATCGACATGACTGTAGCGCTGGGGGGTGAATACTGTCGTGTCCTTTCCGGACAGCGACGCCCCGAAGTATCACACTCGGATGGAATTGGCTTCGCGCGCGACTGCATTGAAGCCTGTCTCGATCACGCAACGGCGTGTGGAGTGAAACTCGTGTTGGAGAATCACTACAAAGACAACTACTGGCAATATACGGAGTTCGCACAGAAAATGGATGTATTCTGCGAACTTGTAGGCCAAATCGATTCGCCGCACTTCGGTGTCAATTACGATCCGAGCAACACCATCCTGGCGGGTGAAGACCCTCTACAGCTTCTGGAGCGAGTGAAGCATCGAGTACTCACCATGCACGCCAGCGACCGCTATTTAGCCGAGGGCACGATTGAAGACTTACGCCGCGAAGAAGACAGCACCGGCTATGCGCAGCGCCTGCGGCACGGCGCCATCGGTGAAGGCTTGAACGACTACGATGCTATTTTCTCTACTTTGGCCGAAGTCGGATTCGATAATTGGATCAGCATCGAGGACGGCGTGGAGGGCATGGAGCCTTTGCGCCGCAGTGTCAAATTTTTGCGCGAGAAAATCAATCGCCACTGGCCAGAAATTCTGCCCTAAATTCTGCCGCATGGCGTAATTCCCTGTTGCGCCACGCCCACAAGACACAGCGATTTGAGTACTCACCAGCGGCCCAAATACTAGAACCGGCGCTGCTTCAGCGGCGGGCAACTTCACAGTGGCAACCTGGGTCTCTTATTGGATCTTCAGTTTGTAATCGTAGGGCGGCATCTTGCCCAGCCCTTTGCTAAGCGACGCTTCCGTGAACGAGGCATCAACGGCAGCGGCATAATCGGGCATCTTGGTGATCTGTTCAACTTTAATCAAAAATCGCGATACGCTTTCGCCCGAGGAGTAGAGCGAGACGGGCTTGGCACTTTTGGTCATAGCGATCATGGCTTCAGGAGCTGAAAGGATGCGAGTACCCATGATGAAGCTCTGGTAATCGGCGACGGAAGTGCCGGTGCGCTTGGCCATGATCTGCACGGCTTTGTCCGGGTTAGCGCGCCACCAATCGATTGATTCATACCAGGCATCCACCAGGTTCTGCACTTCGGCCCGCCGCGACTGGACCGTGTCGCTTTTCATGACCAGAAGGTCGGGAATGGCGCCGGGAATGTCAGCGGAGTCAAAGAGTTGCGTCGAGCCTTTAATCTCTTTCAGGATTTTGGTGCGCGACGGTTCCCACACTACGGCAGCGTCCACCCGTTTGGAAAGCATGGCGTTGGGACAGTCCTGCACCGCAATCGGCACGAACTGAATATCCTTTTCCGTCATACCGGCGCTTTCGAGCGCCTTGAGCATCAGAAAGTGGTCGCATGTCCCCAGTTCAGTTGCGACTTTCTTTCCTTTCAGTTCCTTGATTGTCTTGATGCCCGGCTGTGCAATCAGAGCATCGTTGCCTGCCGAGTTGTCGAACAACAAAACCGTTTTGGCATCAACTCCCTGCGCCAGGGGAGCCATGAAATCGTTCCATGTCTGCGAGTTGCCGTCCAGTTGTCCGGCGGCGAAAGCGTTCAGAGAATCGGTGTAAACCGGGAACCACACCAACTTCACATTGACATTGTGTTTTTTGAAGAAACCCTGCTGCTCGGCGATGTCCCAGACCAGGTAACCCGGCCAGTCCGACATACCAATCGAGATGGGCTTGGCATTGGCGCCTGTGCCGGTGGTTGTGGCGCTACTTGTGCCGCCATCTGAAGATCCGGTCTGTGCGGCGTTATTAGCGCAACCGGCCAGCACGACACCTAAAAGGGCCGCAGCGGCAAGGCCCCATCTCCAATGAGTGAGTTGCTTCATGAATGAAATGTCTCCTGTCGATAGTTCTCGAATCGCTGGCGCTGGCGCCGGGCCATCCACGCGTTGATTTGGGTAAGGTCGGCCACCGGCATTCCGGTGTGCGGCAAACAATGCAGGTAGCCGTCTGGCCCAAATTCGGGCGTCATCGTCGCAACGTCTGCACCGCGAGCCTCACGGCTGCGCCAGATGTTGGTCCACCACATTTCGTGAGCCTCCAGTTCCGGGCGAAACTCCGGCGCACCCGGATCGGTGACCTGCGGCCCCTGCGCATAACCGACGCGGGCATGAATGTGCAGGGCACGCTCGAAGCATAATGTCATGATCTCCGGCTCCGAGTCGGGCAGGCGTTCCAACACCACACACCAGTGCGAAAAATCGCAGGTCAACTGCATTTCGGGGAGTTGATGCAGAATGTCGCGCGTTGCCCAGGGCGTAAAGGTTGAACGTGCACGATGCGTTTCAAACGCGATCGGGATTTCAAACTGCTTCGCCAATGTGATCGCGACCCCGAAGAAATCCACACTTTGCGGCAAACTCCACGCATCACAGCCGCCCACACAATTTACTAATTTCGCCCGCAGAGCTTTGGCGGCGATTAGTCCTTCACGCAAACTTTCCAGGTGCTCGGCAACAGGGGCCTCGCGCCGTGGCACGTAGTCGCCCGTGGTGGGAATCTCGGCAATAAAATCGAGGTTTGCGTCGTCCAGCCGCCGCCCCCAATCGGCCTGCTGTTCGATGGCTGGCGGTACTGCTTCAACGCCATCAAAACCGGCATCTTGTGCGGCTGCGCTGGCCTCGACGATGGTGCCTGTATGACCCCAAAGTGTCTTGTAGAGCTTTAAGCGCACGCTAACTCCTGCTTACCGGCTGATGCCGTCTCACCCGCTGGTACCGGCTCTTACTTGTGGCGATGGACAAAATTTGCATGTGCGGACTCAAACAATGGGGCCTCAAGGCCACAGCTTGCAAAGTCGTAGTCACCGCACCCTGGCAGGCCACACTTTTGTCCGGCTACACCTCTGTCCGGCTCATGGGCCAGATGCGGTGTCGCAGGTCCAGTCGCGATGTGGCCGGTTGTCAGCGCACTTTTATGCCGGGGTGATTATGCCCATCACAAATTTCGCGGATGTTTCGTCAGAGTAAATCTATGAGAACCTGCGCGCTAAGGTCCGACCAATTCAGCTCCCGGCACATGCACCATCCATTCATCAGTGGGCAAACAGAGCACTGCCGGCCTCTTGAGTACTCAGGAACAATTATCCGAGCAGCCGGTTGAAGATGGTGCACTGCGTCTAATGATTCGTTTCAAGGCCCAGGTCTGGATTCAAAGTCCAAACCAAAAAGGTGGCACAAATACGCTATTACGAGGTTCTGTTTTCGAACCTTTCATCTCCCTGAAATCTGCTCGTAAAATGGCGCTGCTACAATACGCCTCGTGCTCTCGTGCAAAGTCGTTTGCTGATCACAAAAACCTTCAGAGTGAAGACCCGGATTCGGGAGTCGCTAGAGCCAAATTCAAAGTGACAAGAAGGCTTGCCACTATTCTGAAGAGACAACTGAGCCTTAAGGAACACCATGATGTCAACTGAATTACCAGGAGCGCGTCGCGGTGCAGAATCGCGTCGCGGAGCAGGACACGACCAGGATGTCGTGTCCTATGTGAACCACGCCATCTTAGAAGCAGGTGCGCGCGACTTACCGGAAGCACGCACCCTGCCGCCTGCCGCGTATTTTGATGCGGCCTACTACGAATGGGAACTGGAGCACGTTCTCAAACCCGAGTGGACGTGCATTGCGCACGTTTCGCAACTCCCCAACCCCGGCGACTATCTAGCCTTCGATTTGTTTGGCGAGTCGCTGGTTGTCGTGCGCGGCAAAGACGGCCACATCAATACCCTGTCACGCGTCTGTCAGCATCGGGGCATGGACATCATGCCGCAAGGCCTGGGCTACGCCGAGCGCGGCAACACGCGCCTTTTCATGTGCCCTTACCACTCGTGGACATATGAACTGGACGGCACGCTCAAAGGCACGCCGGAAATGCAAAAGACCGCTTCGTTTTGCCGCAGCGACTATCCGTTGCCAAAATATCGCACGGAGGTGTGGGAAGGCTTTGTCTTCGTGACTTTCAACGCGAATGCCGAACCGGTTGCCCTGCAATACGCCGACTGGCAGGCTCAAATTGCGCCCTGGAAAGCGGGCGAGATGGAATTGGTCGCGGAGATGGAGTGGGATCTGGCCTTCAACTGGAAGAACATGATCGAGAACTGGATGGAGCCATACCACCATATGGGCATCCACCAGAAAACCTTGCAGCCCATGATGCCCGCGCGCGGCTGCTGGACCGAAGACCCGCACCCGCACTACACGCGCGCCCATTTGCCGTATCGAGACACGCTGGTAAAGACCCTGCAAGAGGCGGAAGCGGCGGGCGCTAAAGCCGATGGATTTATGCCGCTGCGCAATCTGCCCGACTACGGCAAATACGAGTGGGCGGTTCACGTCGGCTTTCCTACGTTTATGATGGCCACCACACCCGACCGCGTAATCTGGTATCGCTTGCTGCCTTCGGGCCCTGAATCGTGCCAGCTCAAAACGTGTATTCTGGTTTCCAAAGAAGCGCAGCAACATCCAACTTATGCTCAGGATTTGGAAGGCGAAATCCAGGCACTCACCAACTTTCACAAGGAAGACCTGGTGGTTTGTGAGGCAATGCAACGCGGTCTGCATTCGTCGGCCTTTAAGCAGGGCCAGTTGTCGTATCTCGAAGCCCCCGTGTGGTGCATTCACAAATACCTCGCCACACGCGTGCAAAAAGCTATGGAGAAAGAGCCGCACGAAGTGACTCAAGAACGACCGGCGCCTGAACTCGTCACGGCTTAGCTTCCAACGTTTAGCCATGGCTTAACAGCGCTCGCGCCAGAGCATTCGTGCTAAGAGCATTCGTGCTAAGTGCATTCACGTCTGTTTGGGAACGTTTATGTTTTCTCTTCAAGGCAAGCGCGTCATCGTGACAGGTGGCGCATCGGGCATCGGTCGCGCCATCGCCGAACGATTCACCCAGGCCGGAGCCCGAGTACTCATCGCAGACATTACAGACGCTACAGAGTTGGCCGCGAGCCTGGGAGCACGTTTTCAACATTGCGACGTGTCGCAGGAAAGTGACCTCGTAGAAATGATGGGAGCAGCGCGCGACGCTTTCGGCGGCGTAGATGTGCTCATTTCCAATGCCGCGATTCAACCGCTGGGCGCGAGTCTGGAACGCACCACGACGGCGCTCCTGGAGCGCACCTTCGCCGTCAACGTGGCGAGCGTAGCGATGGGCCTCAAGCACGCCGCGCGCTTTTTGGAGCGCGGCGGGGCAGTTCTCAATACGGCCTCGTTTGTGGGCGTTCTGGCCGCGCCGGGCATCGGAGTTTACGGTGTGAGCAAAGCCGCCGTTGTGCATCTCACTAAAATTGGTGCCATCGAACTGGCGCCCTATGGACTTCGTGTTAATTGCGTGTGCCCTGGCACCATTGCCACGCCTGCCGTGACCGATTTACCGGACAACCCCGAAATCGGCTTCGTTGAAGAAACCACGCTCGCCAAACGATTGGGCAGGCCCGAAGAGATCGCCGCCGCGTTTCATTACCTGGCCAGCGATGAAGCCGCCTACATCACCGGCCATGCGCTCTCCATTGACGGCGGCCTAACGGCGGGCCTGACACACTACGATTTGCCGCCGCTATCCGACGCTGAGTTGTAGATTGCACCTCCATACATTGCTCTTTCGCAAGATTTTTCACCGCACGACGTGTCATGCCCAATGCTCCCACTGTTGAATTCATTCCGTTCCTTGCGCCCGGCTTACATCCTGGCATGGATGCCCTGGCCTTTGGGTTGGCCGACGAATTGGAACTGATGAGTTGCGCTTTGCGCGTGCGGCCCATGCGTAGCGGTGCAAGCATCGGACAAGCTCAAAGCGGAGCGTTACACGCGGCCTTGAAAGCCAGGGCCGATGCGGTTGTTTTGTTCGTTCTCGATCCGTGCGAACCGGCACACGCTGTGGAAGAAGCGCTGTCGCGTGGCGTTCCGGTCATTAGCGTCCACAAACCGGCGTATTTGGTTGCAGGCGCGGTGTTGGTGCCGAACTTTTATCACGGCGTTCTGCTGAGTCAGCGCCTCGCGCGGGCGCTGCCTTCCCAGGCACGTATCGCCATCATTGGCGGGCCGCAGATTTTGGACGATGAAGAGTTGGTCGTGGGGTTGATAGACGGTGCAAAGCGCAGCGGTCTGCAACTGCTCAACGATCCGTTTGAGGCGCGCTTTCGCAACCTCGCGGACGTGCGCGGTGCAGGACGTGAGGTTGCCGAGCGAATTTTGAACGAGTTGTATCCGTTTGATGGCCTGATCGTGTTCAACGGCGAAACGCTGCACGACGTCCTGGATGCAGTCGAGAGGCGTGGGCTGGCGGGCCGCTTCCCAATTGTATCGCGCAACGGCAGCCCGGCAGCCGTGGACGCGGTGAAAGCGGGCCGCACCCTGGCCACGCTCGACTATGGCTTACCCGAACTGGGCCGTGCTGCGGGCCGTTTGGCAGTGGCTGCGCTGGCCGATCGCAGTTTGACCGAGCAGGTCGATATGCCCGTGGTTGGAACAATCATTGATGAACACAACGCCTCCGAGTACTCGCCGTGGCACGAGCGCGCCGCGCCACGCAATTTGTTCGTGGCCCGTTGAAACCTACGCTCCTGCGGCCTGTTTTCCCATTCTTTGTTTATGTCCCGTTCTCCACTGACCTTGATCGAAAGAAACTCGCTCGTGCCGTTCACCATAGCGGTGGCTGGAGGTGAAGTTCGTGTTGGCGCAAGCGATGCGGACAAGTTCGCCAACTCGTTCGAATTGCCCGTGCAACACGTAATCTGTTGCAGCCTGGAAATCGGCGCATTTCCGGTAACGGTTGCACAGTGGGACGTTTACGCGCTGCAAACCGGCGCGCATCGACCCGAAAAATGGCCTAATTCACTTCATCAACGCGACCCTGAGCACGACCCGGAACTGTGGCCGGTCAGAGGCGTGAGTTTTCTGGATGTGCACGGTTATTTAAAATGGCTGAGCGACCACACCAGCGCGTATTACCGCTTGCCGAGCGAGGCCGAATGGGAGTATTGTTGTCGTGCCGGAACACAAACCGTATTTTCGACGGGCGACTTTATCGAACTTGATCAAGCGAACTATCTTTACAGTGAAATCGGAGAGCACATCGGGTTGGGCCATCCCACGCCGGTGGGGACATACGCCCCCAATGCGTTCGGGCTGTATGACATGCACGGCAACGTGCTGGAACTCACCGCTGATGTCTGGCATCCGTCACTCGATGGTCTGCCGGTCGATGCGACAGCGCGCAAAGCTATAAGCCAGACCCAAAATCAAGCGCCGCGCAGTGTGGCCGTGCGCGGCGGGGCCTGGGACTACCCACCGCGCCTGTTGCGTTCGTCTTATCGCGATGCCGTGGGAGTTGATACGCGCCTTGATAACGTTGGTTTTCGCGTGGTGCGAGAATTAACGCACCACCTGTCGGGTTAGGAGTTGTGGGCCGCATGAACTGTGCATCACTAGAGTTGGCATCACCAGGTCAGCAGACTCTACGTCAGTAGGCTCTACTTTGTTATGGCCATCTCATGGCACCGGCGGCGAGAACACTTGCTGTGACTTCCTGTCCCACTCTCGATAATAGCGTCGTGAAAGAGTGCTTCCGTATGCAACAGGTGGCTTGCGTATGCTAATGTAACGGTACCAACACCAGAGGATAACCATGGAAGCAACTTCCGCCTTTAAACCGCCGGAACATACGCCGCAGGAACACACACCGTTGGAGAACCTGGAGCACTGGGAAGAGTTCATGCTCTTGCGCTACCCGCAGCAAGGTCAGGCAGCCGATGCGCAGAAAGACAAGGACGCTTACCGCAATTACGATAATCCTGCCCGCGATACGGTCCGAGAGTTCTATCGCCTCAACCACAAACACCAGACTTACGATTTTGTCCTGCACAAAGAAAAAGAGTTCCTGCGCCTTGAGCGCAAGAGCATAACGCCGTGGGAAGCTCTCGAATATTTGAATACCCTGGTAGATGATTCCGACCCGGACATTGAGCTATCGCAATGGGAACATCTACTGCAAACGTCGGAAGCAATCCGCGCCGACGGACACCCAGACTGGTTCGTCTTGACCGGCCTGATTCATGATCTGGGCAAGATACTCTGCCTTTTTGGAGAGCCGCAATGGGCTGTGGTCGGTGATACTTTCCCCGTGGGTTGCCGCTTCTCCGAAAGAATTGTGTACCCTGAGTTCTTCGCGCACAACCCCGACTCAGCGGTGCCCGAGTTCCAGACCAGGTGCGGCATATACGATGAGAACTGCGGTTTGGACAAAGTGCACCTATCCTGGGGACACGACGAGTACCTCTATCACATCATGAAAGAGTACTTGCCTGAGCCGGCCCTATATATGATTCGCTATCACTCGTTCTATGCGGCGCATCGAGAAGGGGAGTATCAACACCTGATGAACGAGCACGACCGCAAGATGTTCAGGTGGGTGCAGGCATTCAACCCCTACGACCTCTACTCCAAGTGTCCTGAACCACTGCATTGGCGTGAATTGCGGCCCTATTACCAAGATCTCCTGACCAAGTATCTACCACACTCGCTGCGGTTCTAATCCAAAACAGATCACAGAGGGGAAGAGAACCGATCAGAGCAGAACAAAGAAAAATAGACCGTTCCCGAGTTCAGGCCATGCTCGCTTCAGTGCGCCGTTGTTATCCGGCGTGGCGCAATTTCAGTGATCCGGCTTTCCTGCAAGATGAAATAGACGCCAAACAGAGCACCGTCATTCGTGCGCAAGAGCTATTAAGTGCCGGGTCACTTCAAGACCTGATCGAGGAAGGGCGCTCTTCAAAGGGGGCGGTGGCGGAAGGGCGCTTCGATGAGTTTATCCATCGCCTGGAAGTCATTGGCCAGCACAACAATCTTCTGTGGCGCAAAGTCCCGGCAAGCGGCGACCTGGGAATACTCTATCGCTCTGAACTCGATAAGCCGACGTTCTGCCTCGCCGTTTACGACTTGCTCTACGGCTCGGGAAAGTCCCCGGCTCGGATGGAGCGGTATCTCAACTATGTGCGGGCGCACAAACTGCCTAACAAGTGGGCCTTCCCGACTTATCTACTCTCTGTCTGCCACCCCGCTACGGAGATATTCGTTAAGCCTTCCACGATCCAATGGTTTTTGCAATTTATCGGCAAAGGGGAACTGTGGAAGCCCACACCAAGCGCCGCAGCGTATGCCGACATCTTGGAATTAGCCGGCTCCTTGAAGAAGGCGTTAAAGGCGCACAAGCCACAGGACATGGTGGACATCCAGAGTTTTATCTGGGTGGCGCGCTCCATGACTCGTAGTGCTATGGCACCCACCACGAAAACGACATCTACGAAAGTGGCACCCATGAAAGTGCCGCCTCCTGCTGAACCGATTTATTCCGCGCCAATCTCTGCGCCTTATAGCCTCGGCCAGTGTGCTGCTGATACGGGAATGGACGAAGATGTGCTGTCGCAATGGATGGAGGCGATTGAACGTAAAGGACAAGCGATTCTCTATGGCCCGCCCGGCACCGGCAAGACCTTTCTGGCGATGCACCTGGCGAGGCATCTCTGCGAACAGCCTCTCGATGAGCAGCAAATGGGTGAACACGAGGAATCTGCACAGCATACATCGGCGCAAAGCAAAGGCTTCTGGGAACTCGTGCAGTTTCATCCGGGCTACGCTTACGAGGACTTTCTGCAGGGCATACGGCCTCGCACACGCTTGGATGGCAGCGTCGAGTACTCGCTCGTGCCAGGCCGTTTTCTGGAATTTTGCCGGCGCGCAGAGAAGTGTCGCGGTCGCTGTGTGCTCATCATCGACGAAATTAACCGGGCTGACCTGGCTCAGGTGCTGGGAGAACTAATGCTTCTCCTTGAATATCGCGAGCAGACAATTTCATTAGCCGGTGGTGGTGACTTCCGTATTCCGCTTAATGTGCGTTTGCTTGGCACCATGAATACGGCTAACCGTTCTATTGCTCTGCTCGATCAGGCGCTGCGCCGCCGTTTTGTGTTCTTGCCCGTTCCGCCGAACTTCGGAGTGCTGCGCCGCTATCATGCGGGGAGTGGTTTTTCGGTGGAGGGCTTGATCCAGGTATTGAAGCGCATAAACCGTGAGATCGGCGATGCACATTATGCGCTGGGCATCACGTTCTTTTTGGTGAGCGATTTGACGAGGCAGATCCAGAGCATTTGGCACTTCGAGATTGAGCCCTACCTGGAGGAATCCTTCTTTGATCGGCCTGAGAGTGTCGACTCCTTTCGCTGGGAACAAGTGAAGTCGCTTATCCTGCTATGATGTCAAATCATTCTTCCGAGTCACTGCCAGGGCAGACAGCGCTTGAGCACAAGACTCTTGAGCACATGACCCTTGAGGGCACAAGGCTGCGGCAAAGGTCGCCCCGGCAAATCATCGAACTACAGGAATACGTCTCGCAGCGCTTTCCAGGCGAAGTTTTGTCTCACGAACTGGGCGAGAAGTTGTGGCGCGATTACGGCAAGCAAGTGGCGGTTGAATTTCCCTCAGTCAAGACAGACGGAGAGTATCAGCTTACAGCGCACGGCTATGCAGGATACATCCCTTTATCGCCACATCTGCACCTGTGGCTTCATCCCAAGGTGCCCGTGGGTAACCTCTTTCGCATGTGGGAGTATGCCTATGGCTTGAAGATGGAGTTTCTGCCGGAGCTATACGACTGTGGCACGATTGGAGAATTCTACGAGAGTCTCGCCATTGTTCTGGCCAGGAGAGTTCGACAACGGGCACAACAGGGATTGTATCGTTCCTACATTCCCAAGACTGACTTGCTGCCTCATGTAAGAGGACGCCTGGACCGGCGCGCCTTTACTCCATCGCCGAACGACCCGAGGCTGCTATGCCATTACAGGTCGCAGACCGCGGACCTTGAAGAAAATCGGATTCTTGCCTGGACGCTCTTTTCCATTGCGCGTTGCCCGCTCATTTCGAAGCGTTCTCTGCCACTGGTGCGGCAGGCCTATCGCGCGCTTATGGAAGAGGTGACGCTCCAGCCATGTAGTGCCGCGGATTGTGTCCGACGCCGTTATAATCGGCTCAATGAGGATTATGCGGTTCTCCACGCGTTGTGTCGCTTCTTCCTGGAGGCAAGCGGCCCCAGCCACCATGCGGGAGATCATTCCATGCTGCCCTTTCTGGTCGATATGGAACGTCTCTTCGAACTATTTGTGGCGCAGTGGCTCCGCAGTCATTTGCCTCGGCACATCCGGCTGCACGAGCAGCAACGAGTGCCACTGAATGCACAAGGCAACCTCTCCTTCAAAATCGACTTGGTTCTCAGCGACAGGCGTTCCGGCCAGGTTCTGGCTGTATTAGACACCAAGTATAAACGCTCCTCGCAGCCCGGCGCCGATGATGTGGCTCAGGTTGCTGCTTATGCGCAAACGCAGGGCTGCCGGGAAGCAGCACTTGTGTATCCGGTGTGGGAAGCAGCCGCGCAAGATAAAAATTCAAGCAAAGCAATCTTAAAGAAAAGTGTCGATCGAGGCCCAGCCCTTGAAGTTTGGGTGGGTAATATTCGAGTGCGAAATCTGGCGTTTCGCCTGGACGGAGACCTGGAGAATAATGGCCAGGAACTGATGAAGTCTCTGTTTTAAATTGTGTTGACTCGGCGGAGTGTTATGTCGGAGTTGCTGATTATCGAGCGATAAGATTTTAGCTCAATTCCGAGTACTCATTTATCCCGTATTCTTTTCGATGCGCCTGTCGGGAATAAGCCAGGCCAGGGCTACCAGCACATACAGGCCAAAAGCCAGCCAGCGGTTGACAAATGCCAGCGGAATTGCGGCCACATACACCAGAAGGGATGCCTTGCCTTTTAAGTCGCTGCCGATAGCGGCTCCCAGTTGTGAATCGCGTCCATGTTGCTTGACGAGTTGCACGGTAAGCAGAGAGTAAGCAATAGCAGCCATCAAGAGGACGACTCCATAAAGGGCAATCGGCCAGATCGCAAAATGATTCTCACCCATCCAGGCCGTTACAAAAGGAATGAGTGAAAGCCAGAAAAGCAAATGTAAGTTGGCCCAGAGAATAGTCCCGTTGACGTGTTGAGCCGTTTGCAACAGGTGGTGGTGATTGTTCCAGTAGAGACCGACGTAGATGAAACTGAGCACGTAGCTCATGAACACAGGAATCAGGGGGCGCAAGGCGGATAAATCTGTGCCGTGGGGTGCTTTCATTTCCAGCACCATGATGGTAATGATGATGGCGATAACACCGTCGCTGAAGGCTTCCAAACGGTTTGTTTTCATTGAAGATGCGCGCTGTCTCTTTTCGTATCTCCTAAAGCAATTTTGGGAGCGTTTGTTGTAGGGCGCATCGTGTGCGCCCTTATGGGGACGACAACTCCTCTCAAAGACGCCCTAAGCGTATTCTAGACCTCTTGCATAAGTGCGCTTCTGTTACAAATGAACAGAGATGGGCTGCGGAGTTGGATAAAATGAGTGCCATCCGGCGACCACTACACCTTTTCCACAGCAGCCCATTATTCAGATCTACTTTAGCTCCCGGCTAAACCTGTAAACCTGCCAGTATTTCTGTCGCCTGTTGCAGACGGTTTTCAATGCCCAAACGATTGGCTTCCTGGGCGTAGCCGCTTCGTCCCAGAAAATTTTTGAGGTAAGCGACATGGCGTTCCCACAGGGCGATGTCACCCGCGCGCTTGGCCGCGAGCCGCGCTTGATACCATGCGCTGGAGAGAAGCGAGTCACGGGTGAACAAGGCTCGGACTTCCGGGTGGTTTAAATCCTTGCCCTCGTAATGGTCGTCGCACATGATGTGGAGCAAGGCTTTGAGCGCAGGACAGGCCATTTCAACGCTGTTATCGTTGAAGTAGTGCTGGGCCACGCGGCGCTGCGTTTCGAGGATGTTATCCATGCCGTCCACCACGATTTCGAGACTCTGCTTCTCGGGGCGTAGCATCTCCTCGGTGAAGACGATGTGTGGCTGGTTGAAAACGCGTCCAAAGTAGGTTTTTACAAAACGCCGCGTGATGCGATAGCCCAAACGGCTGGTGAGAACCTTGCGGCCCTGATACTCAAAGTCCTCGCACTTTTCGAGATAGTTGTTACGAATCAGGAACCTGGGATCGCGTTCCATGACCGACATGCGGCTCCACACTTCAGGCACGAGCAGGCTGATGTCATGATCGACGCGGAAATGCGGGCCAACGTAACCTGCCGCCGTGATAAAGGCATCATACCCCGTGAAAACATAGGCGACGAGAGCGTTATTAAGGTCGAGAATCGGGGGCAACGCATTGAACGGGCCTTTGGTCAGAGCGCCTTCGCTGCCCGCACCCGTTGTCGAGGGCGATTTACCGGTCATCGAGCAAATGAACTCCATGAATAGTTCCGGCAACTCCATGTAGTGAATCGGGTTGTAAACCGCAAGGGAGCGAATGCCCGGTTCGGGTGGATTGTTGCGTCGTCCGGGTAGCACGGCATTGACCGGCAAATGAAGCGGCGCATCCAGGGGAATGCGCCGGTACATGCGAACGCCCATTTCGGCCAGATACGATTCCTGTGGCGCGAGTAAATCGGGGCGAATTTGCAGATAGCGCGGGTTTTTGGAAGGCTTCCCATCCACCATACGCGGATGCGCCGAGGAGACAAAATAGTTCGGTGCGCCGGTCTGCGCTACTTCGCGGATGAAGTTTTGCATCGGCTCCGTCCACTGATCGAAGCGCACGGCATCGTCGTAGAATTCCTGAGCGTGCGCCGGCGTGAGCGGCTCCCAGTTAGACAAAAAGTTGTGCGGTTTGGTGAAATCCCCTTCGGTGACCTTGTCATAGCCACGATGAATGGCGTCGTCGGGGCGCTGGAACAAGCGATATTCGCAGTTTTGCACGAACTTCACCGCGGGCTGCGAGTACTCGGGATTTAGTCCCTTGAGAACTTCGCTGGGCACAACAACCGACGCGGTAATATCGTCTTCGAATTGCCACTTGGCGGCGGGATAAAAATCTTTGCGAAGTCCAAAAGTGCGCCAGGAACCGTCAGCGTCGAAACCAACGCGCAAATAAGCCGAAACCAGTTTGCGGCCATCGCATTTCAACTCGTTGCCGGGCACGCCATTGACGATATCAACGCCAAAATGCTCGCGCCAGTTATCGCCCCAGTCCGGCTTGTAAAAGCGCTTCACCACCAGCACCAATTCCTTGATGTATTGCGGCACGGATTCGAGCCACTCGTTGTAGGCCGCGCTGAATTCGCGTGACGCCGGTGTGAGCAGCTTAATCACTGAGCCAAGCGAACGCTTGCTGCTCAGAATCGGGCGGCTGTCGGAGCGGTCGTTGAATTTGGCTCCATACTCTTCACTGAACTGGTATTCTTCGCTAAAGCGGTCGGAGTAGTTGCGGTTAATAAGCTGCGCCACGAAATCGAAGTCCTTTTCAAAGTCGGAAACAAAGACCGGCCCTTGAATGATGGCATCGGTGATGGGCTTTGAAATTTCCGATTTGCCGCCGCCCGAAACGGTGCAGGGCTTGTGACATAGTGTGCCTTCGGCGAGTGTCCCGACGAGGCGCCAGGCACGGCCTCCCGCCGGCTTTTCCATGCGCACTCTATAGCCTGAAGGTCGCACATAAACTTTGTCTTGCAGCAATTTGATACTGGTTGTGTTGCCTTCATTCTCCCAGCACACGGTCTGCGCCTTCAAATCGAAATGCACATTTTCCGGCACGTAAACGATGTCGGGGAAATTCTTATCAATGGCGTGGCCTTCGGGCTGCACATCGAGGGCGTCGCCGTATCGCTCAAGCACTTCCGAAAAGTTGTAGCCCAGGCGCGGCGCGTGCAGGTGTCCGTGAAACTCTTCGCCCAGGTCGTAAGATGGAAATACCAGAGCGCCGCCGGCGTGCTCTTCTTCTGATGTTCCGAACAGGTTAGCCGCGTAAGAAATCTGAGTTTTAACTTCTTTTTTGCAGTAGCCGAAGTAGTTATCGGCAATAATGGTGACGATGACGCCGCGTTCATCGCGGCACGTCAGTTTAAACGCGCCGCCATTGTTATAAAGCTCGCCTTCTTCTTTCCAGCACATGCCGTCACGCCGTTGCCGCTCCGTCGCGGCATCCCAGTGCGGCAGACCGGCTTCTTTTTTCGTGACTTTCACCAGATGCGGCACGACAACGACGCAACCGGTGTGTCCCGTCCAATGTTCTATATCGAGACCGGCGTCATTTTCGGGTAGAAACGGGTCGCCCGCATTGCCGAAGATGCTTTCCACGAAATCGAGGTTGCTCACCAGACTGCCCGGCGCAAAAAAGCGCACTTCCATGGTTTTCTGGCGCGTGAAACCCGGCACAGCAGGACACACCAGAGGCCGTAACAAGAGCGATACCCACGTTTCGGCTCGCGCGTCTTGGGCGGCAGTAAACGGTAGCTGCATCATCTCGCGCGGAGGACACAGAGCCAGGCGCAGCATGTTGCCGAAAACTTCCCTGGGCACGGCGGATTTATCGTCGGGGATGGGCAGACCACCCTCCGTAACATGAAAGATGCCCTGTGTGGTGCGCCGGTCGCTTTTGGGGTTGTGCAACACGCCCTGCTTAACGCGATAGGAACTGATGATGTCGGAAACGAACTCGTCCTGAGTGGGCGGCAATGAAAGCGCACGCGCCAAACCATACTGATCGAGCACAAAAGTGCGACCCGGCAGTTTGGGAGCGCCAGTGTCTCGCAGATAATCATCGAGAAAAGCTTGGATGCGCCCATCGACTGGCGGCAGATAATCGGCCAACAGGCGCCCAGTTTCCTGCTCGTGCGAGAGCAAAGCGGCGAACATGTCGCTGAGTTGGTTGCTACCTGCAATATTAGCCGTGGGTAGCCCCAAAGATGCCAACTTCAGGTTGATGTATTGCAAAAGTTCGGCATCGTGCAACGGCGCCGAAGGCAAACCAATGCTTTTTTGAAGGTTCATCATAACAATTAGTGTACGAGAATTTACAACTCACTTTCGTCTAGAATAACTAAGAGTACCTAATGTGCGAGTTGTGTTGAGTTGATCCATGGCTCGGTTATCTTGAAAATAGAGGTTGCGAAGACTTTATTTTCAGGAGCCGTGCCATGGATCGAGATGATTTTATCATTCTCGTTTACTGTCTGGTGTGCCAGCACTACCAGGCCGTTCTGGAGCAACTGTCGCGTCCTTTACGCAAGGCGGGTTTTGACCCGCAGTTGAGCGACGAAGAAGTCATTGCCATCGAGATTTGCGCTGAGATGTTCAAAATGCCCAACGACAAAGACCTCTTCACCTACTTTGCCTCGCACTACCGTCCTTTCTTTCCGGCTCTGCGTGAGCGCACGAGCTTTATCCGCCAGGCAGCAGCTCTGTGGTGGATCAAAACACAGATCCAGAAGCGTATCGTGCGTTTTTATCAGGCAAACCGCGATCCGGTTCAAGTGATTGATACCATGCCCTTACCTGTTTGCACTTACACACGCAGCACACGAGATCGCTGCTTCCGGGGAGAAGCTGACTGGAGAAGCTGACTATGGCTATTGCGCCGCCAAAGAAGAACCCTACTATGGCTTCAAGTTGGGGCTGCGAGTCTCACGCCGTGGCTTCATCACCCACTATCCTCTGCTGGCAGCACGACCTCATGATGTCAAACACTTGCCGACTTTAGTTGAAGAGTTTCAGGGCATTGCTCCTGCCGACAAGGGCTTTCTGGATCCTTTCATGCAAGAGCGGTTGCAAAGCCGAGGAGTGGAAGTTGTGGTGCCCAATCGCCAAAACATGAAAGCACCTTCACCGCATTGCAAAGCTTTGCTCAAGGTGTGTGCTCGTTGGCGCAAGAAAGTCGAAACCGTCGCTTCGCATCTCACCGAACGCTTTGCTGTAGCACGGATTCGGGTGCATGACCTCTGGCACTTTCAGCATCGCCTGATTCGCAAAGTCCTGGCTCACACTGTCGCAGTGGCCATCAACATTCAACTCCGCAGGCCACCTCTGGATCTTGACGGACTGGTCTCTATCAACTCTACACAAGTCGCACATTAGGTTAAGAGTCTCTAACAAAAAGCGCGTAGAAGACAATCATGAGAAACCAAAACACAAGCCAGTCTAAGCAAAGCTTCATGAATGTCAGCACGGCGTTCATAGCGCAAGCGCATGCAGCCAAGCGCATGCAGCCAAGCGCATGCAGCCAAGCGCATGCAGCCAAGCGCATGCAGCCAAGCGCATGCAGCCAAGCGAAGGTGCGCTCAACAACCCAGCGACTCTTCCCCAAACCACTGCCATGGGGCACACGGCGCTTAGCCAAAAGCGGCTTGATGCCACGCCGTGCAACTCGAGTCGATGC
>DASVRI010000015.1:0-153749 GCA_036388675.1 Abditibacteriaceae bacterium
AGCCCCTGCGCACCATTGCGGCGCAACACGTTCACCTGTATCTTGGCGTTATTGCCCTTGAGGTAGTAGTTCACACCCGCGATGATGTCACGCACCTCGGTGTCGCCACCCAGATCGCGATTGGCATCCAGAAAGTCGTAGCGCAGAACTCCTTCCAGCTTGGGCGTGAAGCGATAACCTACGGTGCCGTAGTAGCCCCGGATGTCACGCGCGCTGATGGTGGGAGCCGCTGGAGGAGCCGCAGCCGTGATGCCGACGCCGCTGCCTTCGAGGTATTCGGCTTGGAGCGTGAGCTTGTTGCGTGTATACACGGCAAAGGCGTTGAAGATGTCGCGGTCGGCACGTGGGCCAGGCAGCAGCGAACCCGCCTGACGAAAGCCGGTGTTGCCCTTGCCTCCGCTGACACCCAGTTGCAATCCTGCAATGCCTTTGGGGCGGAAGCTGAGCAGGCCGAGAATTGCCTTGGCATCCGACACGGCGAGAGAGTTCTGACGATCACCGAAGCCGTTGAAGATGCCGAGTCGATAGTCGAACTGTCCTTGTGTGCCGCGCAGCTGAATGCCGGTGTCGCGCACATCGCCATAGCCGCCGTCGAAAGGATCGCGCTGTGTGAACATCAAAGCACGTTCCACCAGGGGCAAGGCACTTGAACTGAGTAGGCTTTCGTAACCAACGGGAATCTTGTATTGACCGACATCAATGTAGATGTTGTTCTGCGTGCCTGCCCGCGCTTTTCTCAGCAGATAAGAAAGCTGAATCTCCTGCAAAACGTTGTCGCGAGTGCGAACGGTGTTGCTGGCCGCTTCGCCGAAACCAGCGGCGCGGTTGAACAGGGCCTTGGCAAAGTCAACCTGAATAGTGCCACTGACGCGCGGTGTGATGGTGGGTGCGGTGATGCGGATTTCGCCACGGCGCAAGCGGAAGGTGTCGCTGGCGCGCGGTGCCGGGCCTTCCTGATTCAAAAATCCCAGGCTCTGCACCTGCAACAAGCCGGACAATGTTACAGGGAGTTTTGAGCTGGAGGTCACAGGCGGAGCCGCTTTCTTGGCGGCATCTGCAGCATCGGCCTGTTGCTGTTCCAGCTTGCCCAGGCGCGCCGTGAGTTCCTCGATCTGTGCGCGCAGCGCCTCTAACTCAGTCTGCTGCGCGTGAGCTGGCAATGGGCTTCCCAGCACGACAGCAACCGCGCCGAGCACCGCACCGGCTGAGGCTCGGCGCCAGCGGCTTCCCATAAATTGATTCACTTTCTTCTCCTTAAATTCTGGCTATGATTGCTAACGGCTATGCGCCGTTCTTGCTGCTTCCGTTGAGTGCGCCGTTGGCGCTCCCCTGCTTCTCATCCACGAAAATGCGCACCTGGCGCGGGAAAAGATAAACCGTGTCGTTCACGTTCAGGCGCAGTTCGGAATAGCGCTGGTGATCGAGTTCAGCCGTTACATCACGTTCTTGCGCTGATAAACCGAGCTTAACCGAAGCACCGGTGCGATTGATACGCAGCACGCGCGCCTCAATGCTGCCTTCGCCGTGTGGCGTGCGGTCGATGTCAAGTTCGTGCGTGCGAATGTAACCCGTGGCGGGCAAAGGGGAACCTTCCGAGTACTCGGGATAGGGAATCACGAAGTCTCCCAGCATGGCGCGGCCATTTTCGACGCGCCCGTGGAACACATTGACGCCGCCCAGAAAGTCCATCACGAAATCGTTGGCTGGATGCGCAAAGATTTCATCCGGGCTACCAACCTGCTGCACACGACCATGATTCATCACAACCACGCGGTCGGCCACTTCAAAAGCCTCTTCCTGATCGTGCGTCACAAAAACGCTCGTGATGTGCTGCTCGTCGTGCAACTTGCGCAACCAACTGCGCAGTTCCTGGCGCACTTTGGCATCGAGCGCACCGAAAGGTTCATCTAATAATAGCACTTGCGGCTGTGGCGCCAAGGCGCGAGCCAGAGCCACACGCTGCCGCTGTCCGCCTGAAAGCTGCGATGGGTGCCGTTTTTCCAAACCTTCCAACTGGATCAGTTTCAACAGTTCACGCACACGCTTTTCCACTGCATCGTTCTTCCACTTGCGCACGCGCAGGCCAAAAGCGATGTTCTCGTAAATGCTGAGGTGGCTAAACAGCGCGTAATGCTGGAACACAAAACCGACATTGCGCTCGCGCGCCGAACGTTCGGTCACATCATCGTTCTGATAAAGCACCGAACCGGAATCGGCGGCTTCCAGGCCGGCGATAATGCGTAGCAGCGTTGTTTTGCCCGAACCTGATGGGCCCAGCAAGGCCACTAATTCACCGGGCGGAACCTCCACCGTCACATCACGCAACGCGTGAAAGGCACCGTAGGCTTTCGACAGATTTTTGACTTCGATTTTCATTGTTTTCTCCGTCGCAGGTGCCCTACTCGTGCGCTGCGACCTGTCCGGCTTTCAACTGTTGATGCGTTTTGCGCTCGACCAACTTCTTAATGACCAGCGTTACCAAAGCAAGGATGGTCAGCAGTGACGATACGGCAAAGGCCGCTGCGAATTGGTACTCGTTGTACAGGATTTCGACCTGCAACGGAATCGTGTTGGTCAGCCCACGGATGTGGCCCGATACAACCGACACAGCGCCGAATTCTCCCATGGCGCGCGCGTTACACAAGATGATGCCGTACAGCAGGCCCCACTTTATGTTGGGCAGCGTGATGCGAAAAAATGTCTGCCATCCGGTCGCGCCCAGCACGATGGCGGCTTCTTCTTCTTCAGTGCCTTGCGCCTGCATGAAGGCGATCAGCTCGCGCGCCACAAAGGGAAAGGTCACAAACGTTGTGGCGAGCACAATGCCCGGCACCGCAAAAATGATTTTCCAGTCGCGCGCTTCCAGCAAGGGTCCCAAGAAGCCACGCGCGCCAAAGAGCAGCACAAAGATCAAGCCGGCAATAACCGGCGACACGGCGAACGGCAGGTCGATCAGCGTGATGAGAAAGCTCTTGCCACGAAAGCGAAACTTGGCAATGCCCCACGCCGCCGCCAGACCAAATAACGTGTTCAGCGGCACCGCAATGGCCGTTGTCAACAGCGTCAGTTTGATGGCCGCAAGAGCATCCGGCTCACGCACGGAAGCCAGATATACTTCTGTGCCCTTTTTAAACGCTTCAACAAACACAATCGCCACCGGCACAACGAGGAACAAGCCAAGAAACGCCAGGGCAATGAGAGTTAAGATCCAGCGCACCAGCAGCGGCTCGGTGTTGGCGCGCGACTTTTTCGTCTTCTCCGTTGATGTTGTGCCGCCCAGTGACAAGCCGCTGGCCACCGGGTCTGCCGTAGCGGAACCGGGCGTGGCCTCGGCAGCGCCATCAACAGCTACGCCTACGGCAGCAGCGTTGCCGACAGCAGCGTTGCCGGCAGTGTCGCTCCCGACAGCACCACGCAAGCGCGTCACCCGCACAACAGGCGGATCTGCAATGGGTGCATGCACCGCGTCCAGAGTTGCAATGTTATCAGACATAGGAATCGACTCTCTACAGTGTACGAACGACTTCATCAAGTGCGACCAACTAAGTCGCAGAGTAGCGTTGAGTACTCCAGTGCTGCAGCGCATTAATCAGCAAGAGTAAGGTAAACGAGGCAAGCAGCATCACAACCGCAATGCCCGTTGCTCCGGCGTAATCGTATTGCTCCAACTTGGTGATAATGAGCAGCGGCGTAATTTCAGTACGCATCGGCATATTGCCCGAAATAAAGACGACCGAGCCGTATTCGCCCAGGGCTCGTGCGAAGGCCAGAGCAAAACCGGTCAGCACAGCCGGCAGCACGTGTGGGAAAATCACGCGGGAAAAAGTTTGCCACCGGTTGGCGCCCAGTGTAGCGGCAGCTTCTTCGATGGCAGCATCCAATTCCTGCAACACCGGCTGCACCGTGCGCACCACAAACGGCAACCCGATGAAGATCAGCGCAATGACGATGCCCAGGGGGCTGAACGCGGCCTTAATTCCATACTTCGATAGGTATTGCCCGATGAAGCCGTTTTCTGAATAAGCCGCCGTCAGAGCGATGCCGCCTACAGCCGTTGGCAAAGCAAACGGCAAATCGACAATGGCATCCACGATGCTGCGCCCCGGAAACGAGTAGCGCACCAGGACCCACGCTACCAACAAGCCAAACACAACATTCACCAGTGATGCCGCCAACGATGCTCCAACCGTCAGCTTGTAAGAGGCGATGGCGCGCGGCGCGGTGACGGCATCCCAGAAGTGCTCCCAGCCCATGGACGCGGTTTTGAAAAACAGCATCGAAAGCGGGATGAGCACCAGCAGGCTGAGATACAACACCGTGTAGCCCATGGACAGGCCAAATCCCGGCAGGACGCTGCGCTCAACAAAGGGTTGCCGCGTGCGCCTGGGAGCCGGTGTGGGTAAAGCGGCTGCGCCGTCTCTCGTCGAGTACTCGGTTGTAACTTGTGGTTGCGTTGACATCGTTTTGCTTTTTGTTTAGCTGTGCCGATCAGGAGCCCTTGGGCTGATAAATCTGATCGAAAGTGCCGCCATCACCGAAGTGCGTTTTCTGCGCCTTGCCCCAGCCACCAAATACTTCATCGATGGTGAACAATTTGATGTTGGGAAACTTGGTGCCCGCTTGCTGCACTGCGGCGGCCTCACGCGGACGGTAATAGTGCTTGGCCGCTAATCTCTGGCCCTCCGGCGAGTACAGAAACTTCAAGTAGGCTTCGGCCACTTCAGTCGTGCCTTTCTTGGTCGCAATCTTATCGACGACCGCTACCGGCGGCTCCGCCAGAATGCTAACTGAGGGCACAACGATTTCAAACTTACCGACGCCCAACTCTTTAGTGGCGAGAAAGGCTTCGTTTTCCCATGAAATGAATACATCACCAATGCCGCGTTCCACGAAGGTTGTGGTCGAGCCGCGCGCACCCGAATCCAGCACGGGAACGTTCTTATAGATGCGTGATACGAAATCTTTGGCTTTGGCTTCATTGCCGCCGGGCTGACGCAAAGCGTAACCCCAGGCCGCAAGATAGTTCCAGCGTGCGCCACCCGATGTCTTCGGGTTGGGCGTAATCACCTGCACGCCGGGCTTGGCCAGGTCGTTCCAGTCCTTGATTCCCTTCGGATTGCCTTTGCGCACCAGAAACACAATGGTCGAGGTGTAAGGAGCGCTGTTCTGCGGCAAACGCTTCTGCCAGTCCTTAGATAGCAAACCCGCTTCGGCAATGGCGTCAACGTCGTAGCCCAGTGCCAGCGTCACCACATCGGCTTCAAGTCCATCTACGACGGCACGCGCCTGCTTGCCCGAACCGCCGTGCGACTGGTTGATCGTGACGGTCTGGCCCTTTTCCTTTTGCCACTGTGCAGCGAACGCCTTGTTGACATCCTGATACAACTCGCGCGTCGGGTCGTAGGAAACATTCAGCAGTTCCACCGGCTTGGCGCTGGCAGAGGGCGCGCCACCGGTTGCGCCACCTGTGCCGCCGGCAGTTGTATTACCGGCATTGCTTCCACCGTTACCGCCGCAGCCGGCGATAAACCCGGCTGCGAGTACTCCACCAACCAGCAGCAAACGGCTTTGATCCCACACGCTGCTTTTACTCTTCAAACTCTGCACTTTCATCGGTTCCTCTGCTCTTTTACTCTGAATTACTCTGCGCCCTGCGGGTTAAACACTCAGGAAGCGAGTCTTTGTGGCCGCTTCCTGAACCGTGTTCACTTACCCCGCATAAATCTGGTCGAAGGTGCCGCCGTCGGCAAAGTGGGTGCGCTGCGCCTGGCGCCACGTGCCAAACACCGACTTCAGCGTGAACAACTTTACCTTCGGGAACTGCTTGGCATACTTGGCGCGCACCGAAGCCAGACGCGGACGATAGTAGTGGCGCGCTGCGATGGTCTGACCTTGTGGCGTGTATAAATACTTCAAATAGGCTGTGGAAATGCCGCGCGTGCCGTGCTTGCCCACGTTGCGATCGACAATGGCGACAGACGGCTCGGCCAGAATGCTGATCGAAGGCGCCACAATCTGGAACTTGCCGCGTCCCAGTTCGCGCGTCGCCAGCACGGCCTCGTTTTCCCAGGCCAACAGCACGTCACCGATGCCGCGTTCCACGAAGGTTGTGGTCGAGCCGCGCGCACCCGAATCGAGTACTGGAACGTTCTTGTAAAGACGAGCTACGAAATCTTTGGCACGAGCCGGGCTGCCATATTTCTTCAAAGCGTAACCCCAGGCCGCCAGATAATTCCAGCGTGCGCCACCCGAGGTCTTCGGGTTGGGCGTAATCACCTGCACGCCGGGGCGAACCAGGTCGTCCCAGTTGCGGATATTCTTCGGATTGCCCTTGCGCACCAGAAAGACGATGGTTGAGGTATAAGGCGTGCTGTTCTGCGGCAGGCGCTTCTGCCAGTTGCGCGCGACAAGCCCGGCATCGGCGATGGCGTCGATGTCGTAGCCCAGCGCCAGCGTCACGATATCGGCGCTCAGGCCGTCGATGACCGAGCGTGCCTGCTTGCCTGAGCCACCGTGCGACTGCTGAACGGTTACGGCCTGGCCGGTCTTTTTCTGCCAGTAGGCCGCAAAGGATTTGTTGAAATCCTGGTACAACTCGCGTGTCGGATCATAGGAAACATTGAGCAACTGCACTGAAGCGGGAATCGCCTCAGCTTTTTCCAGCCCCTGATGGAGGCTTAGACCGGCCATACCGGCCGCCAGTAGCGCAATGGCTGTCTTCTTTGCTTTCCGGCTCAAGCTGTTCGACATGTCTGCATATTTCAATTTCGACATAAGGCTTCTTCAAACTCCTTTACTGATGGTTCTGCCAGATCTTGCAACGGCTTCACGACTCATCGAGTACTCAAGTGCGGATGTCAAGCGTGAGTTTTATGAGTGTGAGCAGTGTCCGATTTGCCTCGGCGGGTTGCTGCATGGCCTCATAGATGAAGGAGGCTCAGACAGCGGAGGCGGGCGAGCAGCCGGCAGGATGAAGGAGGGAGAAGAGGTTGTTAAGGCAGATTAGGGGAAGTCTCTCCGTTCGCACACCGTGCCGGCCCTATACACGCGCAGCTACAACAACATATCGCTAAAGCGCGTGCCGCGGTTGGACAACAGGTGAAAGAACGAAGTGCAAACATGATCTTTTTCGGCTTTGCAGACAAAACAGCTTTCTATGAACGGGCTTATAGCGGCCTGTAACACTCAAAATTCGCACGCTATGTTGGAGTTTTGTTGCTAACTCCCATTCAAACCCCACCCGCAAGGTAGACTTTAACTTCCAACCATTATAAGGTCACTTACATCAGCTGTCAAGTAGCAGCTTGAAAAGTTTTTCACGAGACAACGGCTGCTGCTATGCGAGACTTGGTCATGAGAAGTATCAACATGAGAGGCATCAACATGAATGAAGAAGAACAAGAAGAATTGCGCCGTTTGGTTCAGAGTTACGGGCCGGAGGAGATTCTACGCTTTATTGGCCAGGTTATCGGTGAAGAGGAGATGAAGAAGTGTTCGTTTTGCGGCTTGCCGCGTGAGCAAGTTAAGCACATGATTGCGGCTGGGTGCGGCAGGCCATTTGGCTTCATCTGTAGCGAGTGCATCGAACTTTGCAACCAGATTATAGAGAAGCACACGAAAAACGGTTAACATCCCGACGAGAGTCAAAGCGCTGGCAGAGTGACGCTGAAGGTGCTGCCCTGCCCGACTTTGCTTTGCAGCGTAACATGACCGCCGTGGTTTTCGACGATATGCTTGACAATCGCCAGGCCCAGGCCTGTGCCGCCCTGAGTGCGCGAACGCGCTTTATCCACGCGATAGAAGCGCTCGAAGACGCGCTCCTGATCGGCGGGAGGAATACCGATTCCAGTATCGCTCACCGACAGCAGTGCGCTTTTCTGCGCAGGCCATGAAGGTGGAGGCGATGCGGTTCGCGTTGCACTTTTCGCGCCTGGTGCAGCAGGTGCCGGGGGGAAGTGTGTGCAGTGCGAGTTCAGGCCAAACTGTGCAACGTTGTCAGGAACTCCCTCGTGCAGCACTGCGCCATTAGAGGAAGCGCCATTGCCATTACTGTGATGCGCCATGTCATTTATCTCCATAGCCGTATTTTCCACCAGGCTAAGGCGTATCGTGATGTGACCTCTGGCCGGGGTGTACATCAACGCGTTATCCAGAAGATTAAAGACGACTTGTTCCAGCGCAGCAGCATCACCCAAGACACGAACACCCTCATCGAAGTCGCTATACACCGCAACGTTACTTGTGAAGGCTTTTTCCTTTAAGCGTTGCACGACACCTGTGATTACTGTAGCCAGATCGACTGGCGCATAGGAAGTTTCAGCAGACGCTTCAGCTCGCGCCAAATCCAGTAAATCGGTGACGAGGCGCGACAGACGTTCCGATTCGGTGACTAGATGCGGCAGAAAGCGCGCAGCCAGTGCAGAATCTTGCGGATTGCTCAGAATGGTTTCGGCACCGGCGCGAATGTTGGCGATGGGTGTGCGCAGTTCGTGACTCGCATTCGCGACAAATTCGCGGCGCACGCGCTCCAGGCGACGCATTTCCGTCAGATCCTGCAGAATGGCCACAGCGCCCGAAACGTTGCCGTTGCCACGATGCACCGGCGCCACACGCAGCAAAATCTCGCGCTTACCGGCCAGGTTTGGCGAGTTTGCACTATCGCTCTGAGTACTCGGCGGCGACCAGTACAGCCCCACTTCGCGCGACGTGCTCACGCCTTCTTGCAGCGCCGAACGCACAGCCGATTCCAATCCAAAAGAAGGTAACGCTTCCAGAAGAGCGGCGCCGAGCACGTCTTCCACGCGCACGCTGAAAAGTTGCAGTGCCGCATTGTTCAAATAACGCAGATGACTTTCGCCATCCACCACGAGCACGGCGTCTTGCAGCGCCGCCAGCACGTCTTCGAGGTTGCGACGCGCCCGCTCCTGCTCGTCGGCGCTGGCTTTTAAAGCCCTTGCCGTGTCGCGCAAGGCCGTTTCCAGATCGCCGCCACCTGATGCGGGAGATGCTGAAGCCGATCCAGGGAGTTCACGAGTACTCGTCTGAGTTCCCTGGGACACTTTGCCTGGTTCGCCGTTCATCATGGCGGCCAGGGTTTGCACACCGAGGTAATCGCGCGTGGCCAGGGCGTGCAGCGCATTTTGCCATAGCTCTTCACGCAGCCGCATCTGTGCCGTTGTGCGATGCCACAACCTGCCAAACGCTACGGCCAAACCAAAGCCCACAAAAGCCAGGAGCCACGCCACGATGGAAATCACGCTCGACCAATTAGCCTGCATCCAGGTCGCTGAAGAATTGAGTAGTTCCACTGTACAAGAGTAACTTTATCTTTACGTTAAGAATGTGCGCTAACGCCCTGAAGCCGAGGCACTTGAGGTAAGGCGTGAACCCGCCCGCCGCCGACTCGCACTTAGACATTGCGGCTCCATTCATCAACGGCACGGAATAAACAGGCAATGCTTTCCTCAGGCGCTTGTCCAGCCGTATCAAGTGCGATGTGATCGCTATTCCACGGCTCATACTCGCGTCCTGTCACTTCGGCCCAGGTGGGTAATCGAAAACCGGGAATGTCTGCTTTCCGCGATTCGATGCGAGCCTGATGCTCTTCTCGCCCGGAGCAGAAAATCTCAATTTCAAGGAATGGAGCATTCGCCTGCATTGCGACATCGCGCCATGCTTTGCGCGTGATGTCCAGAGGATTCACCGAATCAGCCACAACATTTCTGCCCAGGCGGAGGTTATCCGCTGCCAACTTGTAACCAACGACATAGCCGGCAGGCCCTTTTACTTCCAAATCACAATCTCGCATCGCCTGTTCAATCGTATCAATGCGCAGATACACAGCCTGACAGCGCTGCGCAAGGGCAACAGACAGTGTTGATTTCCCCGTTCCCGGCAAACCACCGAAAATGTAGAGCATAAAGACATCCAAGACTGAGAGCACACAGAGCCAGGCTACTTGGTGCAAGCCGGTGCATCAAAAGGTTAGACCGTTTTAGCGCCTGAGGGTTTTTGATAAAGTAAAAAGGATGTCATTGCGCTTTTTAACGGCGGGCGAATCTCATGGCCCGGCGCTTACCACTATTATTGAAGGTATGCCGGCTGGTGTGCCGCTCCTGGCCGAACAACTCGATCATCAATTAGCGCGACGCCAGCGCGGCTACGGTCGTGGCGGTCGCATGAAAATCGAAACCGATCGTGTCGTTATTTCTTCAGGCATACGGCACGGCAAAACGATGGGCTCGCCCATCACGCTGACCGCACCCAACCGTGACTACGCCTCGTGGGGCGACGTGATGAACCCGGCTCCGGTCGCGCCCTATGAACACGATTCGGTAAAAACACGCCCCATCGAAGTGCCGCGCCCCGGCCACGCCGATTATGCGGGTGGCCTCAAATATCGCACATTGGACGACATGCGCAACGTGCTGGAGCGCGCCAGCGCACGCGAAACCACCATGCGTGTGGCCGCCGGTTCGGTGGCGCGCTGCCTGCTGGAAGCCTGCAATATTTACATTGGTAGCCACGTTGTGGAAATTGGCGGTCTTCGGGTCGGTACGAGTACTCGTCCGCCCGCACAGCAGATCAACGAAATCGCCGATGCCTCCGAAGTGCGCTGCCTCAGCGACGAAGCGACCGAAAGTATCAAGGCACGCATCGACCAGGCACGTGAAGACGGCGATACGGTCGGCGGCGTTTTTGAAGTTGTTGTCGAAGGCCTGCCGGTTGGGTTGGGTTCTTATGTGCATTGGGATCGTAAACTGGACGGACGCCTGGCGCAGGCATTAATGAGCATCCACGCTATCAAAGGCGTCGAAATTGGCCTTGGCTTTGAGGCGGCGCGCCTGCCCGGTTCGCAGGTGCATGATGCTTTTAGTATCGGTGATCCATTGGGCCGTCCCAGCAACAACGCGGGCGGACTCGAAGGCGGCGTCACCAATGGCGAACCGCTGGTGTGCCGCGTCGCCATGAAGCCGATTTCCACCTTGATGAACGCGTTGCCCTCCGTAAACGTGACGACCGGCGCTGCGACTGCCGCGCACGTCGAGCGAAGTGATTATTGTGCTGTGCCCGCTGCCGGCGTAGTCGGTGAAGCGATGGTGGCCTATGTACTGGCCGAAGCTTTGCTGGAGAAGTTCGGCGGCGACACGCTGGAAGAGCTGCACGAATCGATGCAGCGCCATCGCGAGTACTCAGAGCGGCTGGGCCGCTAACTTTTTTGATGAATTGCACCCTCTTTCCCGTGAGATTTTCTATTTACCCTTCCCCGTCGGTCACGCGTCGTTTGTTCCCTCTTTTGCTCTTTGTTCTGGCCCTGCTGTGCAACACAGTGCCGCCTGCCGCTGCCGCGACGAATCAAGCTCCGGGAGCAGGCGGCTACGGCTCCGATTACGGCTCAGACTTTGGCGTTGGCCGGGCCGGGCGCATCAACGGACGGCAACCAATTACCGTTATCGGGCTGCACGCTCGCACCGTAGGCGGCACGGCGCAACCGTGGCTCGGCTTGCGCTTTGGCGATGCGCTGGCACAACGCCTGGATGCTTTTATGGGGCGCTCCTTGCCACGCACCGAAGTGACGCGCCGGTTGCTGCGCGGTAATCTGCGCCCGCAGGAAGTGGGCGGCGGCAGCAGTCAGGGATTATCGAGCAGTGCTCGCAGGGCGCTGGACATCTTGCGCCGCCGCACACCACAGCAATCGGTCAACGGTGTGGAACTGGTGAGTACTCGCGCGGTTACTCCAACTCGGAACGCTCCGCTTCAATTTGCCCTGTTTGGCGATGTGACGCTTAACGGAGCGCTGACACAACCCAACTCCACTTTGACGGTTCAGGTTCGCGTCGCACGCTACAACGCCAACATAAGCGAAGCGGCAACTCCGCTTATCACGTTGCGAGCGGCGGCGCGCGAATGGGCACAACTGCCGGCGCGCACAACCCTGGCGGTGCTCGATACGTTATCGGTGCCGATAAATGAAGATGAGCGCACGGCACTTTTGCGCGAGGCCTCACCCCTAATGCCCTCCGCAACACCGGCACGTTTAGCCGCTGAGCAGCGACTGGGGCAGGCTATGGCCGCCGCTATTGAGGCGCAGTGGTTGCTGGGACAATCGCAGCTTGCGATAGCCGCACCCGAAAAGCGCGCGCTGCTTGGTCGCTCGGTGCAGCAGGGAACAGCCGCCCTGGCGGGCTTGCGCGGTGCGGCAGCGTTCCCGGCGAGTACTCAGCCCGGCGAGCGTTTCGTTTTTGCCGAACTGCGACGCTCCGCGCAAAACTGGCTTGGCGCAGCACAGGCTACGGTGCGCGCGTCTCAGTTGTCGTTGCAGTCGTTCAAGTCTCCGGTGTTGCAGTTGTCGCCACGTCGCCAAGCGTCATCACGCCACCGCACACAACCGATCAAACCTCGAAGATCGCCTTTACGCCGTGCGCCCTAACACACTTTTCTCATTATTTTCTGCATCTTTGGGTGCGCTGCGGCGTCTAAGGCCGGGTGCCCTGGCCAGGCGCTGGCGCGGTGCTATGTCCAGGCGGAGATTTCCCGCTGGCCAGACTGCTTCAGAGGCAAACTGCTCGCTCCACGCTCATTTGACAGTGAAGCACGCAGCGCGATACAATGTTTTTAGGGACAGTGCATCGGCTTATGCGCTGTCTTTTCGGTACCCGAAGGGAACAGCCATGTTGAGGATGAAGATCGAAGGTGTCGGCTTCGACCACGCGAAGCAAACTGTTGTCGTGCTCAAAGATTGGGATAGCGAAAAACGCTTGCCGATCTGGATTGGTGCGGCTGAAGCGCGCTCCATCGCCTTGCAACTTGAAGGCACCACTCCGCCACGTCCTCTGGCCCACGACCTGCTGATGAACTGCATTCGTGCAGCGGGCGGACACGTCGTGCGCGTTGTCATCAACGACCTGCAAGACCGCACCTTCTACGCCACAGTCGATATCGACACCGGCAAGGAAATCAAGCACATCGATTCGCGCCCTTCAGATGCCATCGCTCTGGCCGTGCGTGCCGATTGTCCCGTCTTCGTGGATGGCGGCGCGCTCGAAGCATTGATCGAAGCACAGAGCAGCAGTGTCAGCGACGAAGACGAAGTCGTGGAAATCGACGACGTTATATCGCAGGACGAAACGCTGGAGCAAGCGCTTGAGCAACTGACAAATAACGACTCGAAGCCATCTCACTCCTCGCCACAACCTCCCGGCACCCGCTCCGACGACGAAATCGACCGCTTCAAGCGGCTGGTCGGCGACTTGGATCTGTAAAGACCACTCAAACACAACGACGCCCCGACTCCGAGTACTCGGAATCGGGGCGTTTGTTTTAACAAGTCGCGTCGGCAATATTGGTCTTGCCTATTTACCGGCAACGCTTTTTGTTAAAATTCTGCCCGATTCCACATTAATCTCAGTCACGTCACACTTCAGCCTAATCAACACTTCCAAACGCGCGAGGAGAAGGAACTCATGGCACAAAAAGAAGTCGGCATCGGCCTCATCGGCTATGCCTTCATGGGCAAAACGCATTCGAACGCTTACCGTCAGGTCGACAAGTTTTTCGATCCCGATGTCAAGCCGGTGCTGCGCGCCATTTGCGGTCGCAACGAAGAAAACGTCAAGAAAGCCGCCGACCATTTCGGTTGGGAATCCTACGAAACCGATTTCCGTAAGCTGATCGAACGCCCCGACATCGACATCATCGACGTTTCTTCGCCGGGCAATGAGCACCTTCCGATGGCAATCGCTGCCGCACAGGCCGGCAAAACCGTGTTCTGCGAAAAGCCGCTCGGCAACACGCTGGAAGAAGCCAGGCAAATGACCGAGGCCGCCGAAGCCGCCAAAGTTGTGAACATGGTGTGCTTCAACTATCGCCGCGTTCCCGCCATCGCGCTGGCCAAGCGCATGATCGAAGACGGTTCGCTGGGCCGCATCTATCACTTTCGCGCGCGTTACCTGCAAGACTGGATCGCCGACCCGGAATTTCCGCTGGTGTGGCGCTTGAAAAAAGAAGTCGCCGGCAGTGGCACGCTGGGCGACATCGGCGCGCACATCGTTGACCTGGCGCATCATCTGGTGGGCAATCTCACCAGTGTCGCGGGCACAATGGAAACTTTTGTCAAGCAGCGCCCGCTACAAGCCGCCGCAACGGGCACCGAAGGCTTGACGGCTAAAGCCAGCCAAGAAATGGGCGAAGTGACGGTGGACGATGCTGCTGTTTTCGTGGGACGCTTCGCCAACGGCGCGCTGGGTTCGTTTGAAGCGACGCGCTTCGCGCCGGGACGCCGCAACTTCAACACCTTTGAAATCAACGGCTCCAAGGGCAGCGTGGCCTTCAATTTCGAGCGCATGAACGAACTTGAATACTTCAACAACGAAGACCCGACCGACCGCCAAGGATTTCGCACCATCAACGTCAACGAAAACGATCAACCCTATTCGGGTGTTTATTGGCCCGCCGGCCACATCATCGGCTACGAGCACACTTTCATCAACACGGTCTATGACTTGTTGCAAGGCCACGCCAAAGGCGAAAGCCCGCACCCGAGCTTCCGTCAGGGCGCGCAGTGCAACGCCGTGCTCGATGCCGTCGCTCAGGCATCCGAAACGAAGTCATGGGTTGACATCGAGCAGTTGTAGTTGGTTCGAGAGCCTTGCAAGCGCGCCGCTGTCGAAAGAGGGCGGCGCGCTCGTCGTCTGAGTGCTCGCCATTTGAGCGCTCGTCGTTTGAGTACTCGTTTTTCGATGGTGAAGCGCTCACCATCGGAGCGCCGCAGAACAGGGTTTATGACCACGCCTGTGGACAATTGCGCGCGGTCATAGTTGAATTAAGAGTATGAAGATTTATTTAGACGGCCAGTTGGTCAACAAAGAAGACGCCAAGGTTTCGGTTTTCGATCACGGCTTTCTCTATGGAGACGGCGTGTTTGAGGGCTGCCGCGTCTATAATGGCCGTGTCTTCCGTTTGGACGCGCACCTGGAACGTTTAGCGCGTTCGGCGCGTGCCATCTTGCTGGAGTGGCCCATCTCGCGCGAAGAATTGAAGCAGGCCATCATCGACACGGTGCGGGCCAACGAAATGCGCGACGGCTACATTCGCGTCATTATTTCGCGCGGCCCCGGCGACCTGGGCCTCGACCCGCGCAAGTGTCCCAGAGCGACCGTTGTGGTTATCGCCGATGCCATCAAGCTTTATCCAGCCGAAGTTTACGAGCAGGGCATGGAATGCGTAACAGCGAGTACTCGGCGTTCGCGCCCTGATGTGCTCAGTCCGGCCATCAAATCGTTGAACTATCTGAATCACATCCTGGCCAAGATCGAGTGCATTCGCGCCAATGTGCCGGAATGTATCATGCTCAACGACCAGGGACTGGTCGCTGAATGTTCTGCTGATAACGTGTTCATCTACACACGCGCCTACAACGGCAAAGCCGAACTGCGCACGCCGCCGATTACAGCGGGCAGTTTGGAAGGCATTACGCGCGACGCCGTGATTGAAATTGCGGAGCAACTGGGCGTGCCCTGCGTCGAGCGCGACATTGCTCTCTTTGATATTTACTCAGCGGAAGAAGCATTTCTCACCGGCACAGCCGCCGAAGTGGTGCCGATGACGACGCTGGACAATCGTCCTATCGGCAATGGCACGCCCGGCGATGTGACAAAGCGCATCAGCGCGCGCTACCGAGAACTGACACGATCGGAAGGCGAAGATATTTTCAAGTAAGGGAGCCGCCATGATTCATCAGCACCAACCGCCCGAACCCAAAGACGCGCGCGTCGGTTTGACCACGCGCATCTGGTTTTTTGCCACAGTCATGTTAGCCATCTCGTCCTTGCCGCATTATGCGTCTGGCTTTGGCAACGTCATTGTTTCGCTGGCCATTCTCGTCGGAGCCGGCGTTGGAACGGCTGCTGTATGGGGCGCATTCGACGGGCGCGAAACAAAACAATTGCCACCTGCGCCAAGAGATCTTTCTGAACTGGAAGAACGCCTCAGCAACTTGGAAACAATTTCGCGCTACGAGCACATGTTGCAGTCAGAAACCACTCGTTCCGGCCAGCAGGAACAGCCGGAATCCAGGAAACGTCTGGCTATGCTGTAGTTTTTTCTGAGTTGTTAGTATTGCTTTTCTATGTCGAGTACTCTTTGCGATTTGTGTCATCAGCAACCGGCTACGGTGTTTGTCACGAAGATTGTGAATAATCACACTTCGAAGCATCGCCTGTGCGCCGAGTGCGCGCGTGTTTCAGCGGGCAATGCGCTGGAAGCCGCCGGTGAGTTCCCCGATGTGTCGCATCTGCCGCTCGAGGACATTGTTAAGAACCTGTTCGGAAACGATTCGCTCACATTGTGGGGCAAAAACGCTGAAGATGTCGAAATCGAGTCGGACGAAGTCACCGAATTCTCGTGGACAATGGGACTGGGCGAGTTTCCCGGCGATGAAGATGCCGTGGACGAAATTGACGAAGCCGATGAGTTCGACGAAGAAGCCGGCATTGATGGCAGCATGCTTCCCTCCGCCGAAGAAATGTTTAACGGCGCATCGAGTACTCAGGCGTTTGAAGACATCGCCGGACAACTGCGCGGTGGCAACGGCTTCGCATCGGTGCGTTGCCCCAAGTGCAGCACGACGTGGGACAGGTTGCGCCAGGATGGCCGCGCCGGTTGCGCGCAGTGTTACAGCACATTCGCTGACCAACTCGCGCAAGTCATGGAACGCGTGCAGCGCGCCTCGCAACATGCCGGTAAAGCGCCACGCACAGCCGAAAAGCGACACCGGCGTCTGCTGCACCTGCGCGCGCGTCGCGATCATCGCCTGGAGATGCTGAACCGCCGCCTGGAAGAAAGCATCGCGCAGGAGAAATATGAAGAAGCCGCCAAACTGCGCGACAAAATTAAGATTCTCACTTCCACCATCGTCGATGAGTAAGAACTGATGAGTTCTGAGTACTCGTCACTCGTAATTCGTCACTCGCCACTTCCATGACCACTCCGCCACTTTTACTTTCTTGTTTTGAGCGCACCGCGAAATGGATGCGGCGCGGCGGGCGCGATACCGATGTCGTGCTGTCGTCGCGCGTGCGACTGGCGCGCAACCTGCGTCGCTACGAGTTTCCGCACCGCGCCACAACATCCGATTTGCTGACGATTCGCCACCGCGTATGGCAAGGACTGCACGCGACGGGCGAAAGCAGCGGAGGACTCAGCGACGCGCGCCTGCTGCCTTTTGAAGAATTCACCGGCTGGGAGCGGCAAAGCCTCATCGACCGCTACATCACTTCACGAGAACACATCGCCGAAGAAATTGGGCGCGGCGTCGCAGCCAATGCCGATGCGTCACTCTCCGTCCTGGTTAATGAAGAAGACCACCTTCGCCTGCAAAGTTTGCTGCCCGGTTTACAACTTGATGCGGCCTATCACCTGGTCGATCGCCTGGACGACACGCTGGAAGGCTACTTCGATTCGCGCGGCGGCTTCGCTTATTCCGATACATTTGGTTATTTGACAGCCTGCCCGACCAATGCGGGAACCGGTGTGCGCGCCAGCGTGATGCTGCACTTGCCGGCACTTGAAATTGTGGGCAAAATGGAGCGTTCGCGCAAATGGGCTGAAGAAAAGCACCTGGCGTTGCGCGGCTCGTTCGGCGAAGGTTCGCGCGTGTGGGGCCACATGCACCAACTTTCCAATCAAGTCACGCTGGGCGTGGATGAAGCCGAAGTTCTACTTGATACGGAAAGTGCGGCGCGTGAACTGTGCGAAATGGAACGCCGCGCTCGTGCATCGCTTAGCAGCGACAAGTGGCACAACGAAGTGCGCGACCGCATCGGACGCGCTTATGGCATCTTGCGTTATGCACGGCACATCGGCTGCCGTGAAGCGACCGATTGTTTGTCGCTCTTGCGTTTGGCACACGAATTAAACTGGGCCAAGGGCTTATCGCGCCAGCGCTTCAACGAACTGCTGGTGTGGATTCGTCCGGCGTATATGCAGGTGCTGCATGGCCGTTCCATCGGCAGCACCGAGCGCGACACGTTGCGCGCCGAAATGCTGCGCCCACACGTCGCCCGCGTGCGCCTCGATGCGGTGTTCACAGCACTTGTGCCAGAGAAGAAAGCACCGCCGCAAGGCACCACAAGCAACGGCAAAGCGACTCCGAAGGTGAGCGCACCGCCTACAGTCGAATCGTAAATCAAGGGAGAACACATTATGGCAGACGTGAGCATCAAAATCATGGACAACGGGCCGTTGATTGTCGAGGGCCCGGTTGATGTCGAATGGGCTAACGGGCAGGCGGTTGAAACTGGCGGCAAGAGAATGATTGCGCTGTGTCGCTGCGGCGCCAGCGTCAACAAGCCGTTTTGCGACGGCGCGCACTCCAAGATCGGCTTTCAGGCCGCCGCTGCCGCTGTGCCGGAAAGCGCGGAGTAATCTGAAGAGGACCTTTCCCAACCGCGACGGTGAGGGAGCAGGCTTTAATTAGGAGAAGCCCGCTCCCTCACCGTCGCGGTTGGGCTTGATGGCTGTCATTCAAACTTCAAAACTCACAATTTGAAATTCTCAAAATGCTTCTCGCGCTCGACATCGGCAACACTAATATTACGGCGGGCGTTTTTCAGGGCAGTGAACTGGCCGAGCAGTGGCGCATTTCCACGCAGCGTGACCGCACAGCCGATGAACTGGCTGCGTTGCTCAAGGTCTTGTTTGAAACGCGCAACCTACACTTTTCCGATGTGCAGGGCGTAGCCATTTCGTCGGTTGTGCCCAGCCTCACGCCACAGGCCGCGCAACTGAGTACTCGATACTTTGGCTGCGAGCCGCTTATTGTCGGGTCAGGCACCGACACCGGCCTGATAAACGACTACTCCAACCCTTCGGAAGTGGGCGCCGATCGTCTGGTGAATGGCCTTGCAGCGTGGAAGAAATTTAAGACCGCTGTTGTCATTGTTGACTTTGGCACCGCGACAACCGTGGACGCCGTATCGCATGACGGCCACTATCTGGGCGGGGCCATCGCACCGGGCTTGCAAATCTCCACCGATGCGCTGTTTCGCGCTGCGGCGCGCTTGCCGCGCGTTGAACTTGTGCCACCGGAACACGCCCTGGCGCGCAACACTGTCGCCTCAATGCAAAGCGGCATTGTGTGGGGCTATGTCGGGCTTGTCAAAGAACTCGTGGCGCGCTGCACCGCCGAAATGCCGTCCGAGAATCTCACTGTCCTCGCCACTGGTGGCCTGGCCGAACTCATCGCGCCCTATGTGCCGCAAATCCAGCACATTGAACCGCACCTCACACTGGACGGCCTGCGCCTGATGTGGAACATGGCGCGATGACACGCCTGGCACTCCTGGCCGACATTCACGGCAACCTGCCCGCGCTGCAAGCCGTGCTACACGATTTGCAGAAGTTCCATGTCGATCAGGTTGTGGTCGCCGGAGATGCGATTTCGTGGGCGCCGTTTTCGGCAGATGTTCTCGAAATCATCACACGCGAGCGCTGGCCCACTATTCGCGGCAACCACGAATATTACCTGCTCGACTTCGACACGCCGCGTGCCCCGGCACACTGGAGCGAGTACTCGCTGTTGCCGTGGATGCATCGCCAACTCAATGAACACTGGCGCAACGTGGTCGCGACCTGGCCTGATACTCTTTCGCTGCGCTTTGTCGATGCGCCGCCGCTGCGTGTCATTCATGGTTCGCCGCATAGCCCGTGGCAGCCGCTGTATGCCCACTCAAGTGATGAGGAACTCGTGGCTTTTTTGTGCGATGTCGAAGAAGACTGGCTTGTTGCCGGACACACGCATCTGATAACGGATCGGCGCATTCAAAGCAAAGAAGGCAAGGCCTGGCATCTGTTCAATCCGGGTTCGGTCGGCGTGCCGCTCGATGGCATACAGAGTGCGAGCTACATGATTCTCGATGGCGACGCCGACGGCTGGACACCAACATTCCGCCGCGTGCCGTTCGATTACACAGCTCTTTTCGAAGAATTCCATCGCGGGCGTTTTGTGGAAGAGTGCGGCGTTACGGGCCATCTGGTGCTGCGCGAGTTCGAAACGGCACGCGTGCAAGTGCATCCTTTTTTGCAGTGGCGCAAAGCCTGTTGCCCCGATGCACTGTTATCTGTTGAACTGCTCCAGGAGTTCGACAAAGTGGATGCATCAAAATATGTTCTACCAGCCTATCGCGCCCGTTGAATTTGGTGCTTCAGGATGAAGATGAGTTTCGTGCTTGCTCCGAGATCAGCCCGCAGGAGACAATAATGCCGTTATGGTTACAGGCCGGATTTTGGGGACTGGTAGCAGGCATGGCGCTGGTTATCGGCGCGGGCCTCGGCTTTTTTCTTAAAGTGCCGCAGCGACTCATCGCGGCCATCATGGCGTTCGGCAGCGGTGTGCTGATTTCGGCGCTTTCCTTCGATTTGATGGACGAAGCCTACAAACGTGGCGGCTTCGATTCGACGGCCCTCGGCTTCCTTGTCGGTGCTGCGATTTACACTGTAGTCACTCTCGTGCTCAACCGTCGCGGCGCCAAACATCGCAAGCGCTCGGGACAGCAGCAATCCTCGGAAGAAGAAACCGGCGGCAGCGGGCTGGCCATTGCTGCCGGCGCGTTGTTGGATGGAATTCCCGAATCAATCGTCATTGGCCTCAGCATGTTGAAAGGCGGCGCTGTGAGCAATGTTGCGGTCATCGCAATTTTCTTATCAAACCTGCCCGAAGGTCTTTCCAGCGCCGCCGGGATGAAGAACGCTAAACGCAGTGCAACTTATGTGTTTGGTGTGTGGGGCGGCATCGCGCTTGCCTCAGGCGTGGCCGCATTGGTCGGTTTCACGGTGTTTCGCAACTTTTCGCCTGATGTCATTGCGGCGACCACAGCGCTGGCCGCCGGTGCCATTCTCTCCATGTTGGTGGACACCATGATTCCCGAAGCCTTCGAGCAGGCGCACGATTTCACCGGCCTGGTTACAGTCACGGGGTTTCTGACTGCTTTCATGCTGACCAAGATGAACCCATAGTCGTGCATCATGGATGAAAAACGCATCGTCAAAATCAGCAAGTATCTCAGCAAGCATCTGCGCCACGCGCCGCAGGCCATCGGCTTGCAATTGCAGCCCGGCGGCTGGGTGGCCGTCGATGAATTGCTCCGGGCCTGCGCGCGACATAACTTTCTCATCACGCGCGCTCAGTTGGAAGAAGTTGTCGCCAAGAACAACAAACAGCGCTTCGCATTTGATGAAACGAGTACTCGAATTCGCGCCAATCAGGGACATAGCGTTGCGGTCGATTTGCAACTGGCTGCTGCCACACCGCCCGCTGTGCTGTATCACGGCACGGCGCAGCACAATGTAGAAATCATTCTGCGCGATGGCTTGCAAAAGATGCGACGCCATCATGTGCATCTGTCGAGCGATACGCAAACGGCGCACAGAGTTGGAGCGCGTCACGGCAGGCCGGTCGTGCTGCAAGTGGATGCACAGGCGATGCACAACGATGGTTTCTCCTTCTGGTGTTCCGAAAACGGCGTGTGGCTGGTCAACTCGGTGCCGCCGCAATATCTTCGCGTGATGCAATAGCTCAAGGTGGCCGCGCCCAACCCGCTGCACAAGAGCGCGTCAGGTGGCATAATGAGTACTCGCCTCGGGCAGTGAACGTTTCGAGAAGAAGGCACAGGAAAGTTTGTATGAAAATCGGCATCGGTTCGGATCACGCGGGTTTCCTTTACAAGGAACAAATCAAGGTTTTGCTCCAGGAATTGGGGCACGAAGTGCGCGACTTCGGCACCGATTCCGAGGCGACGGTTGATTATCCGGTTTTCATTCGGCCTGTGGCCCAGGCTGTCGCCGACGGCCAATGCGAGCGCGGCATTGTGCTGGGCGGTTCGGGCAACGGCGAAGCGATTGCTGCCAATCGGGTGCGCGGCGTGCGTTGCGCCCTGTGCTGGAATGCCGAATCGGCGCGACTGGGACGTATGCATAACGATGCAAATGTCATTTCCATCGGTCAGCGCATGATGAGTGCGGAAACGGCGCTCGAAATTGTTCGTATCTGGTTGGAGACACCTTTCGAAGGCGGACGCCACGTTGCGCGTATCCGTATGCTTGATGAGTGAGTCTCTGTAGCAGATGCTCGAAAATTCGGGCAGAAAGTGGCCCTCCAATGCGCTTTGACATTTTCACAGACCCGCGTTATCACGCTGAGCAGCACATCGAACTCGATCCCGCTCAGGTCGTGCGAGTTGAAGAAAAGACCGTTCGCCTGTTCATGGATGGTAAGCATCAGGTAACCGTCGTTACACTGCAAAATGGTGAGCGACACACGTTGGCCGGCTTTGTGGCGCAGCAAATCCACGCGGCAAAGACCGACTGACGCGGCAAAGACCGACTGACGCGGCAAAAACCCGCTGACAGCGAATGGTCGGTTGCCCGCAAGGAGCCGGATGATTTTTGCTTATCCGGCTGTCAACCTTGCGAACTCCAGCCGCCCATCCTGTTTATCCAGTTCATCCCTGTTAAATTTATATTGTGAAGATCGCCAATTTCGAATTTGAACCCAATGTCGTGCTGGCGCCGATGGCCGGTGTCACCAGCGCGCCGTTTCGTTTGCTGGCGCGTCGCTACGGCGCCGGCATGAGCTGGAGCGAACTGATTTCCAGCGCAGCGCTCGTGCTCGGTGGCGAGAAGTCGCAGGAGAAGTCGCATCAACTGGCGTGGTTTTCGCAAGAAGAGCGCCCCGTCGCGGTGCAAATTTTCGGCGCCGACCCGACCCTGATGCGTGAAGCCGCCGCCATCATCGCCGCCACCAAGCCGGACGCCATCGACATCAACATGGGTTGCAGCGTATCCAAAATCGCCAAATGCGGCGCCGGTTGTTTGATGATGAAAACGCCCGAAGCCACGCAGAAAGTTTTCGCCGCCACCGTCGAGGGTGCGAGTACTCATGGCGTGCCCGTGACGCTGAAAATGCGCGCCGGTTGGGATGCCAATTCAATCAACGCGCCGGAGATGGCCAGGCGTGCTCAGGACGTGGGCATCAGCGCCGTGTCGGTGCATCCACGCACCGCAAAGCAAGCCTTCACCGGCAAGTCCGACTGGAACGTAATTCGCCTCGTCAAAGAAGCCGTCGAGATTCCCGTCATTGGCTGCGGCGATGTGGAAAATGGCGCCGATGCCAAACGAATGCTGGACGAAACCGGCTGCGACGCTGTGATGATCGGGCGCGCGGCACAGGGCAATCCGTTTTTGTTCGCCAGCGTCGCACAGTATTTGAAAGACGGCACCGAAGCGCCCGACATTCCGGCCAAAGAGAAAATCGACACCGCACTGTGGCACGCGCAGGAACTCATCAGATTAAAAGGCGAGCGCACCGCGATGAACGAAATGCGCCGCCACGCCGCGTGGTACACCAAAGGCATGCCCGAATCGAGCCGCCTGCGCGACCGGCTGTGTCGTGTTTCGGGCATGGCCGAACTTGAAGATATTCTGGCCGAGTGCCTAGCCGCTTCCGAGCGTTACGCCGAAGCGGCGCTTATCGAGCACTCAATGAGCTATTAACTGCTATAACAAAACGAAATGGCTACTGCTAAATTGCAGTAGCCATTTCGTTAAATATACCGGACACCAAACCTGAGAGAATTGCCTGAGCGGTTATGCCGTTCTCGACAAGCCGTTCTCGGCAAAGCCATTCGCTTAGCTTTTTGGCGCAGAAGTTGTGCTCGATTCAGCCTCGATGGCCTTGGGCTCGTTCTCTGCGCGACCCAGATTCAGTTCGATGCGGCGTGGCTTCGACTCTTCGCGGCGCGGCACGGTGAGTTCGAGTACTCCGTGGCGATAGCCGGCTTCGATGCGCTCCGTATCAGCCCAGTGCGGCAGTGTGACCGAGCGGCTAAACGAACCGTAACGTTGCTCCAGCCAGGTGTATTTGCCGTTTTCGACTTTGTCCTCGAAACGGCGCTCGCCGTTTACGGTAAGAACATTGTTCTCGACCTGAATCTGAATGTTTTCCGGCTCAATGCCCGGTAACGCCGCCTTCAGTTTGATGGCGTCTGCGGTTTCGACCACATCCATCGCCAGCATCCAGTTCTGGCCACCCGACGCCTCAATTTCCCGTGCGCCGCCGTCCAGCCGTGAGAACAGGCGGTCCATATCCTCATGCAGAGCGACCATTTCGCGGAACGGGTTCCACTTCACAATCGACATGTTTCGTCACCTCTCCTGACGGTTATTTACGGACAGTTGCCTGTCCGATTTTTCAGCCGAGATGACGTGAATCTCAGTTTCGAGGTTCCCAGATTTGCAGGAAATTTCTTGAGCGTTTTGTTGTCAATCTTGAGCACTCGCATTGGGCTGCTGGGGCGGGTCAACACCGGGTGTTTGCGCCTTAAAGTGTTGCTGCTGACGCGCGATGTGGGCGCGCCACACGATGCTGATTCCCGTCACCCAGGCCAACGAGGCCGCCCATCCGGCCAAAATATCCGATGGAAAATGTACACCCAGATAAGGGCGCGACAGTCCGACCAGAAACACGAAAAGTGCGCCGCAGCCCAGCACCGGCCAGCGCCAGCGCGAAGACCAGGAGAGTGAAACCAGCGCGGCGGCCAGGGCCATCGTGCCCATGGCGTGACCGCTGGGGAAGCTGAAGGTTTTTTCCGGCGCCAGAGAAAGCCATAAATCGGGACGGTCGCGGCCAAACACCAGCTTGGCCGCCAGATTCAGCAGACCGGCGCCGCCCACCGCAACGACGAAGAACAGCGCCTGCCCGTGTTGGCGCGACATCCACAAGGCCAGCAAGATTACGGCACCCAGCGTCAGCATAAAGGGCGGGCTGCCCAAACGTGTCACCAGCAGCATGACGCGGCTGATCCCCGGCGTCTGATACGAGTGCAGCCACTGCAAAATGGGCACGTCCCAGCCAAAGCCTTGGCCGTGCCACACGTCTTCGGCCAGAGCGCCCACCACCAGCAGCGGCGCGAGCACTCCCAGAAAGAGCGTCAGCAGTAAGGCTCGATGCTCAACAAGAAACTTCTTGGAAAAGAGTGGTGGTATGTGATACATGGTCGGAATCAACGGAGCAAGCCTCGTTAATCCGACATAGAGCAACGCGGGAGCCAACACGCCGACGAATCCTTTTGCAGGCGAATCCTTGTGTGGACGAGTACTCGTCGGCGCGTTGGCTCCCGGTTTAACCTTCGGTCGAGTTGTTCTGCCCGACGTTTTGATCCAGATAAGCGAATATGAATGGGTCGAAATCGCCATCCATGACGCCGCTGATGTCGGAGGTTTCGTGGCCCGTGCGCAGGTCTTTCACCATCTGATAGGGCTGAAAAACATACGAGCGAATCTGGCTGCCCCACTCGTTGGATTTCACTTCGCCGCGCACGCGCGCGATTTCATCCATTCTCCTGCGCCACTCGATCTCAAACAGCTTCGATTTGAGTACTCGCATCGCCACTTCACGGTTTTGCAACTGGCTCCGCTCGTTCTGGCACTGCGTCACGATGCCGGTTGGAAGGTGCGTGATGCGCACCGCCGTCTCGTTTTTCTGCACGTTCTGGCCGCCCGCGCCGCCCGACAGAAAATAATCGAGGCGCAAGTCTTTAGGATTGATTTCCACTTCCTGCGTCTCGCTGATTTCGGGCACCACGTCCACGCTGGCAAAGCTGGTCATGCGCTTGCCCGCCGAGTTGAAGGGCGAAATGCGCACCAGGCGATGCACACCCGATTCACTTTTCAAATGTCCGTAAGCGTTCGGCCCTTTGATGATGGCGGAAAAGCCTTTGATTCCGGCTTCCTCGCCCTGCGATTCTTCCAGCACTTCGATGTCGAATTTGTGGCGCTGCGCCCAGCGAATGTAGGCGCGCACCAGCATCTGCGCCCAATCCTGCGCTTCAGTGCCGCCCGCGCCGGCGTTAAGCGAAAAGATGGCGTTATTGGCGTCATACTCGCCGCTAAAGAGCATGGTGCGCTCCAGTTGCGAGTACTCATCTTCCACACTTTGCAGGTCACGCGCGATTTCCTGTGCCAGGCCCTCATCGTTTTCCATCTGCGCCAGTTCGATGAGTTCCAGCAGGTCGGCGGTGCGCGTTTCTAACCTGTCGAACGGCGACAGAAACTCGCGCGCCGCCGAGAGCTTTTGCATCAGTTGCTGCGCCGGCGCGGGATTGTCCCACAGGTCGGGCGCGTTACTTTGTTCTTCGAGTTCTCTCCATTGCTCACGTCGGTGAGGCAAGTTAAAGACTCTCACCCTTTGCGGCAAGTCCTTGACGGATGCGTTGGAGAGATTCTTTGGCGTCTTCTAACATAAAATGACAACTCACTTTCTGCCGACGCGTTCGTATTGAGGCATTTATTCATGCTGACGCATTGATACTTATCGGCCTTTTGATTATAACGCTCCCCGTGTTCGAGTGGCATCCGGTCTATTTATCGGCAGTTGTGGCCTCGGCGGCGTTGCTGCTGGTGTTCGTGGCGGGCACACTGGCAGCCCGCTTTATGACGCGCCACAGCTTCGCCGGACAAGACCTCGTTGACGGCTTGTTGCTGTTGCCTTTGGTGTTGCCGCCGGTCGTCACCGGTTTTGTGTTGCTGGTGCTGGTGGGCAACAATGGCGCGGTTGGTCGAGTACTCAACGAACGCTTTGGTGCCCAGATCGTGTTCACGCCTTACGCGGCAATTCTGGCTTCGGCAGTTGTGGCCTTTCCGCTGATGTATCAAAGCGCGCGAGCGGCGATGCAAAGTTTAGATGCACATGTCGAAGACGCGGCGCGTTCGCTGGGCAGTAGCGAGTGGCGCGTCTTTTTCACTGTGACATTGCCGCTGTGCTGGCCCGGTTTGGTTGCCGGTGCGGTGCTTTCGTTTGCGCGGGCGCTGGGCGAATTCGGCGCAACGATCATGGTGGCGGGCAACATTCCCGGCCTCACGACGACGGTCCCGCTGGCCATCTACTTTGCGACCGAAAGTGGCGATTTGAAGACGGCTGCGCTATATTCCGGGGTTATTGGAGTACTCACTCTGGGCATGGTAGCCGGTTTGAACAGTTGGATGCGACACCTCTTGAGAAAGCGAAAATAAAAATGCGGCAGCAAAACGTGCTTCCTAAGACCTCTTGCATATATGTGCTTCTACACAACTGCGCCCGTGAGCAAGCGGGCTTGCTGAAGCGAATCAGCCCGCTGCCCCACGGTCGCAGTTGGGGAAAACAGCCGTCGCCAAGACTTATGCAAGAGGTCTCTAGACGCATCACAACTCTTTTAACGCTGATACTGACCGTGTTAACGATGCGACAAGGCACAGCGCACGGTGCGGAAACGATTTTGGTTTCGGCGGCAGCCAGCCTTCGGGAATCGCTGACGGAAATCGGCAGCAGTTATATAAAGTCGCGGCCTGACCAGAGGGTGCGTTTCAATTTCGCCAGTTCGGGCACGTTGCAGCAGCAAATCGAGCGCGGCGCGCCGGTCGATGTTTTCATCTCCGCCGCCGATAAGCAGATGAACGCCTTGGGCGCCAAAAACCTGGTCATTCACGCGACGCGTCGTGTGCTGGCGCACAACGAACTGGTGCTCATTGTGCCGCGCACTTCACGCATTCCAATAGAGAGCTTCTCTGATTTGAGCAGCCCGGCTGTGCGGCGCATAGCGATTGGCGCTCCGGCTTCGGTGCCCGCCGGCGAATACGCCGAGCAGATGCTGCGCAAGTTGGGGTTGTGGAACAGAGTGCGGCTCAAAGCAGTGCAAGGCAAAGACGTGCGCGAAGTGCTGACTCAGGTCGCGCTGGGCAATGTGGATGCGGGCCTGGTCTATCGCACCGATGCCGCCACGACGCCGCAGGTGCGTGTCGTTAAAGCCGCACCGAAAGGCTCGCACCAACCCATCAATTACTCGATGGCCGTTGTCACGAGTACTCGACACAGCGCAGCGGCACGCGCATTCTTAAATTATCTTCAAAGCCCGTCAGCCAGAGCCGTCTTGAGGCGACGCGGCTTCATTGTGCCGCGTTGATATGCTGGTTTATCACTTCCTTTGGCTCAAAGGGAACGATTGTGCAGTAGAACGTTCTGTATAGAACAACACGTTTACTGCGGAGTACTGAAAAATGGAAAAAGCGACATTTGGAGCCGGTTGTTTCTGGGGTGTGGAAGAAGCGTTTCGCCAAACGCCCGGCGTCACGTCAACCGCCGTCGGTTACGCGGGCGGAACTCTGGATAACCCGACTTACGAGCAGGTCTGCACCGGGCGCACCGGCCACGCCGAAGTGGTGCAAGTGGAGTTCGACCCTGCCCAGGTTTCTTACGAGCAGTTGTTGCAGGTGTTCTGGGAGAACCACAACCCGACGCAGCTCAATCGCCAGGGGCCCGATGTCGGCACGCAGTATCGTTCGGCAATTTTCTACCATTCGCCGGAGCAGCAAGCAGCAGCGCAACGCAGCAAGCAGCAACTCGAAGCCAGCGGCCGCTTCAATCGCCCGGTTGTGACGCAGATTGAAGCGGCTTCCACCTTCTACCGCGCCGAAGAGTATCATCAACAATACCTCGAAAAGCGCGGTATGAGAAGCTGCCATTGGTGATAGACGTAAGATGAAGGGCTCTGTTATGGAGCCCTTCATCTTGTTACACGTCAGGCAGCAGGCCACAGGCAGCAGGCTATCGGAAACGCAAAAGACTGCCAACGATGCAACGCCGAGTTGTGTCACATTTGCTATTTTTGAGTACTCGATCCGCAGTTATGACTTCGACTTCGACAACGGCCACAACACCTGCAACAAGCGAAGCACCAAACGAAACAACTTACGATCCACGACGCTGGGCCGGTTTAGCGGCTGTATTATGCGCCACGCTTCTGGGTGTGCTCGATTTTCTGATCGTCAACATCGCGGTGCCGCACATTCGCAGCGGTTTACGCGCGACTTCCGCCGATATTCAACTAACAGTTGCCGGTTATGGCCTGGCCTATGCCGTTTGTCTTATTACCGGCGGGCGATTGGGTGATATTTATGGTCGCAAAAAGATGTTTCTATGGGGCATGGCGGGGTTCACATTCGCCTCCATGTTGTGCGGTCTGGCGCAAACACCGCTGCAACTGGTCGCCGCGCGCGTGTTGCAGGGTTTGCTCGCTTCGGCCATGACGCCCCAGGTCTTGAGCATCATTCAGGTTTCGTTTCCGCCGCGTGAAAAAGGTCTGGCGTTCGCAATTATGGGCGCAGTTGTCGGCATCGGCAGTTTCATCGGCAACGTTTTCGGCGGCTGGCTGGTTGATGCAAACGTCTTCGGTCTGGGGTGGCGTCCCATCTTTTTCGTCAACCTGCCGATTGGATTGTGCGCTATGATGGCCGCGTGGTTTCTCATCCGCGAATCGAAGGCGCCCACCGCGACACGCCTTGATGGCGGCGGCGTTTTGCTCAGTGGCCTGGGCTTGTTTTGTTTGATATTTCCCCTTTCAGAAGGGCGCGAACGCGGTTGGCCCCTGTGGGCGTTTGGAATGCTGGCTTTATCCGCCGTGATTTTGTGGTTCTTCGTGCGTTTTGAGAAGCTGGTAAAAGCGCGCGGCGGCGCCCCCCTGGTCGATATGGAACTGTTTCATGATCGCGCATTCTCCGCAGGTCTGGGCGCGGTAATGGCGCTCTTTGCCGCCATGGGCTCGTTCGCGCTGACGCTGACACTCTTTCTACAAAGCGGATTTGGTGTTTCCGCTGCGCAAACCGGAGTGATTTTCGCACCGCTGCCGGTTGCGTTTCTGGCCGCGTCGCTGTGGACGGTGAAACTGGCGCAAAAAATCGGGCCGCGCATTTTGCTGGTCGGAATGGGATTGATGCTGCTGGCACAATCGCTCATGTTCATCTGGATTGTATTGCACGGTGCCGCCTTAAACCCGTTTACGCTGATGCCGATCATGCTTGTATACGGCGTAGCGCAGGGCACAACGGTGCCGCGCCTGATGGGAACCGTTTTGAGCAACGTCGCGCACGACAACGCCGGAGCCGCTTCGGGAGTGCTCACCACAACGCAGCAGGTCGCGTTTGCGATTGGCATTTCGGTTATCGGTGGATTGTTCTTTTCCAGCCTGGGCGCACGCGCCGATGCCGCCGCTGCCGCAACTTACGTTCGTGCTTTCAGTCTTGTTCTGGCGTGTAACTTCGTCTTGCAAATCGTGACGTTTGTGTTGCTGGCGCGCCTGACACAAATTCCCGCCGCCTCGCTGTCCCATGAAATAGCCCCGATGGAAGCGTAACACTCTGCAAAGGCAGTCTTCTTCACTGCACGAGTACTCGTGTGCTTTCTCATCGCGCTAAAACTACAACTTGCTGTCTTGTGCCATTGTCTCAGCACATAACAAGCACAGGAGAAAGCATGGCGATGGAGATTGGATGGCGAGCATTTAAGTTGTGGCGGTTGCTGGTCTTGCTGCTGGTCGGCGCGTTGTGTTCGCACGCGGAGCTACACACTGCGCAGGGAGCGGCTGTTGGAGCAGAAGTGGCTGCGATTGTCCCCCTGGAAGTGGGAGATGTCGTCTTCCAGACCAACTTTGAGGGCGCAGAGGCACTGCAACCGTGGAGCGAGCACGAGGCGAATAAGATTCGCCTGGCCCCCGGACGCAACAATTCACAATCGTTGACAGTGGAAGCGCCCGTCGCTGGCGGCGCCGCTTCGACCATGATTCGTGTGCCGTTGCCGGTCGAGAAACTACGCGGCGCGCGTTTGAAACTTGAAGCGATGATGAAGTCGGACAACGTGGTGCAGCCGCCTCAACCCTGGAACGGCGTGAAGTTCATGCTGCACACCGTCGCGCCCGATGTGCCGCGCTGGGAACAGCAGAACAACGTTTTCGGCACTTTCGATTGGAAGCCGGTATCCTTCACGACGCGTGTTCCCAAAGACGCCAGCGAAGCGTGGCTGATGCTTGGTCTTGAGGCCACAACCGGGCAGGTCTGGTTCGATGACATCAAAATCACAGTTGTTTCCGTGCCGCGCATTCGTCCGGCGCAGCCCGCGCCACGCCGCATTAACAACGAGCACCGCCTGCGCGGTGCGATGATTAGCCCGAATGCCACGGCGGATGATTTACGAGTACTCGGAAAACAATGGGGCGCAAATCATGTGCGCTGGCAACTGACGTGGGGCGGATTTCCACAAAGCCCCGCCGATAGCGCTGATGAAGCCGCTTATGACGCGTGGCTTGAAAGCGTGCTGAAGCATGTGGACGAACTGCTGCCACTTTGCAAAGAGTTGGGAATCGCGGTTCTCATCGATTTGCACACGCCGCCCGGCGGACGCAATGCCGCCAACGAGTGCCGCATGTTCCAGGAGAAAAAGTGGCAGGACAAGTTCCTCGGAGTGTGGGACAAAATCGCGCGGCGTTATCGCGGCAATGAGACCGTGTGGGGTTACGATCTTGTCAATGAGCCGGTCGAAGGCACCGTGCCCGACGACCTGATGAACTGGCGCGCCCTGGTGGAACAAACCGCCAGGCGCGTGCGTGCCATTGATGCGCAGCACGCCATCGTTGTGGAGCCGGCGCCGTGGGGCTCGCCCTCGTCCATCGAGGATTTCGAACCGCTGCCGGTATCCAATGTCGTTTACAGCGTGCACATGTATGAGCCGCATCAGTTCACCCATCAGGGCGTGTACAGCGATCCCGTAGGTGTCAATTATCCCGGCACAATTAACGGCAGGCAATGGGACAAAGAGCAACTGCGCCGCGTGCTGCAACCGGTGATCGAGTTCCAGCGCGATTACGGCGTGCCGATTTATATCGGTGAATTCAGCGCTATTCGCTGGGCACCCGATGACAGCGCCTATCGCTACTTGAAAGACGCCATCGACATCTTTGAAGAAAACAATTGGAGTTGGGCCTACCACGCCTTTCGCGAGTGGAACGGCTGGAGCGTCGAGCACAGCGGCAACAAAGCCGACAACGAGCGCAGCGCCACCCCAACAACCCGCGAACAACTGCTGCGCGCCTGGTTCGCCAAGAACGCCAAGCCGAACACCATTGCAAAACCCGCCGCACAACCTGCCAAAAAGTAGAACTGTCCGCACAAAACGAGAGGGCCTCCTGAAATTCAGGAGGCCCTCTCGAGTACTCGTGACGTTTTACATCTCCATGTCCATCGAGACATATTGATCGGTGGCGTCGTCCGGGAAGGCGATTTTGCCTTTCCAGCCGACCGAAGGCAGCGGGTCTTTGGAGGCCTCGTCAATGGCGTCTTCCGCCTTTTGGATGGTTTCATCAGCCACTTTTTTCAACCCGTCTTTGTCGGTGCCGGCGAGCGGCTCCAGCTTTGGAGCAGGGTCGTTCGGCTTCAGCGCCTTTTCCATCAATTGCGTGTGCAGCATCTCGTGCTTGCGCACCGCGGCCAGGTAGCCATCGACATCGTTGCCCAATTTCTTATTCGATTCGTAGAACGGCTGCGCCGTGCGCACCGGAGGCGGGCCGCCGGGCAAGGTATATTTGTTAATCAGCGTTTGCCGCTCCACCTTGAGCAAATACTCGGCAATGAACCATGTGCCGTCAAAGGGGCCACCGGCGTCCTGCACCTGCTTCAAGATGTAGCCGCCGCCTTCCCAGGTGCCGCCCGTATTCGCCGGATGCAGAATGTGCACGCTGTTCTTGGCCGAGTACTCATCCAGTGCGCAAACGTTCTCGCCGCCGGCGTAACGCAGGTCGCGCCCTTTAATCATGCGCGGCGGAATCGACGCCGGATGCAGCAATTCCTTTTCGCGGTGCAGAAACGATGTGTGGTAGTCGCGCGGCACCACGTTCACCACGGCAGTTGCCGTATCGGTATTCTTGCCGTCGGACACTGTCAGCGTCACTTTCACGGGCGATAAGAGCACCGTTGTCGGACGCACGCCTTCTTTCAATCCGGCGCCGCTGAACGGAATGCCTTTAGCATCGGCGGGCGCGAAACTCCACTTGTAGCTGCGAATCTTGCCCGTCGATTTGCTGGCGTCGAGCAACGCTGTGTCGCCGCGCACCACTTTGTACGGGCCGCCCGCGTCGGCTTTTAGTGGTTCGTCGAAACCTTCGCCGACCGGCCTGATTGTCCAACTCGACTTCCACTCGCCGGAGTGTCCAAATATGTTCGCCCCAGGATTGGTCTTGCTGCCCGTCAGAGTGAAACCCGACTTGGGCAAAGACATCGGCGCACCAAAACCGGCGCCGCCATCAGCCGCCCACGCGTAACCGGCTCTTGTATCGGTGTAGGTCTCTCCATTCTCAACGCGCACATAATGCAGCACCTTGCCCTTGTGCGGCTGCTCCATCCACAAGGGGATGCGCATACTCACTTTGAGAATGCCTTTGACCGGATCGTAGTCATACAACGAAGCCGTAATGTCGTCGGTATACTGGCCGTTGTAAGTCTCGCGCATGGGGCGCCCTTTGTAGTCGAACGTGGTGCGTTTTGCATCAATGACGACTTTGGCCTTACCCGTGCCCTGCCATGTAAAGCGGTCGCCGTCTCGCGGATCATGGTAGTAGCGAACGCGAAAAGTGCCCGCGATGACCGTGGACGCGTCCCACACCTTGCTTTCAAGTTTGCCCTTCTCGCTGCCGACACTCTTCGATGTCACGGCAAAGGTGCCTTCCCATTCTTTGACTTTGAGGAAGCGGTTCGGGTCGATCGGTGAGATTTGCGGGGCCGCTGTTTTCTTCAGCGCCGCCGGCTTGCTGGCCGGTTTCGGCTTTGTGGCCGGTTTGGGCCTGGTGGGAGCGGCTATCGCAAACGAAGCCGAAGAAGAACTGCAAAGCGAGAGCGCCAGGGCGAAACCGAATCGTAGGCCGTGGAAGCGCTTCGCCGGTTTCGAGTACTCGGTTGCATTGCGGCAGCAAGAGGTTGTGTGCGATGTGAACCAGGATGAGAGTGACAAGGCAAGTACACTTCTTTCTGTGTTGATTATGGAGGTCGGCAGCACAATGGCCTGCTCTCCATGAAACGAGAGCAAGCCATTGCAGGTTGAAATGTCAGCAACAAACGATCAGCCGGCGGCCTTTTTCAAGGCTTCGGCGCGGTCGGTTTTTTCCCAGGAGAAGTCGGCGTCTTCACGTCCGAAATGGCCATAAGTCGCCGTCTTGCGGTAGATGGGACGCAGCAAATCCAACTGGTCGATGATGGCTTTGGGGCGCAGGTCGAACGTTTCCGTAATCGCTTTGGCAATGGCATCATCCGAAACGTTGCCGGTGCCATACGTATTCACATACACCGACAGCGGCTCGGCTTTGCCGATGGCGTAAGCGACCTGCGTTTCGCAACGCTCTGCCAAACCAGCCGCGACCACGTTTTTCGCCACATAACGCATCATGTAGCAGGCACTGCGGTCAACCTTGGTGGGATCTTTGCCCGAAAAAGCGCCGCCGCCGTGACGTCCCCAGCCACCGTAGGTGTCAACGATGATCTTACGTCCGGTGAGGCCGGTATCGCCCTGCGGGCCGCCGATGACGAAGCGGCCTGTGGGGTTGACAAAGACTTCGATCTCGTCATTCCACCATTCGCCAAGGCTCGGCTTAATGACGTGCGCGATGACTTCGCTGCGGATTTCGTCCTGGCTTATGTCAGGGCGGTGCTGTGTTGAAATCAGCACTTTATCAATGGCGACGGGGCGCTCGTTTTCGTAGCGCACCGTAACCTGGCTTTTACCGTCGGGGCGCGCCCACGAAAGCGGCCCCTCTTTGCGCTGCTCGCTGAGGCGCTTGCACAACTTGTGTGCCATCTGGATGGGCAGCGGCATCAATTCGGGCGTTTCGCGCGCGGCATAGCCGAACATCATGCCCTGATCGCCGGCGCCGGTGCTCTCGTAAGGGTCTTTGTTGCCGGAGCGCGCTTCTTCGCTTTCATCCACGCCTTGCGCGATGTCGGGCGATTGCTGCTGGATGCTCGTCATGACGCCGGTCGTGAGATAATCGAAACCAAACTTGGCGCGCGTGTAGCCGATGTCTTTGATGACTTTGCGCACCAGTTGCGGAATCTCAACGTAGGTCTTGGTGGTGATTTCTCCGGCGACCAGAACGAGGCCGGTGGTGAGGAACGTTTCGCAAGCCACGCGCGACGAGGGATCGTCTTTGAGCATCGCGTCGAGCACGGCATCGGAAATCTGGTCGGCCATCTTGTCGGGATGACCTTCGGTCACCGATTCGCTGGTGAAGTGATACGTCGTAGCAGCCATTTTCTACTCCCATCGATTGTGTTCGGCGAAGGCGCTTTGTTTCCAATGTCAAACGGGGCGCGCTTTTCGCCGGTGCTCGTTTGAGAATTACCCAGACGAGTACTCGCACTATTGTAACATGAGTCAACCACATAACACAAAACGACAACTCGTTGCGTGTGCTGAAGCCAATCTCCTGCATCAACGTGCCCGGTGGCCCATCGGCATCGCTGCGAAACTGCGGAATTCAAGGGGTGAGGTTGAACATATCTGCCGGCGCCAGTCAAGATTTGGTGATGACGAAAGGGAAGTGACATTGAGAGTGAATAGGTGCAAGCTAAGGAGTAAAAGACAAGCGTGCGACATGATAGAAATGTCGCACGCTTGTGCCGTTTTGCAGATATGGTGTCCAGAGAGTTTATGGCCCAAGCGCCGAAGGTAGATTCGCTTCGATCTTTTCCTGAGCCCACCTGGCATTTTGGCGGAGCTCCGAATTAGGGTCCTGTTCGAATTCCTTGAGTACGTTCAACACGCGCCGATCACCTATGTTCGACAGAATGCCAATGAGCAGTTCGTTAGCGGCTCCTCTAGCAGCATCACGTCGCCTCAAATCTTGAAGGCGCTGCATGACTCGTGTAAGGACGACGGGACCTAGGTTCGCTAAGTGATTGTAGGCCAGATCGTAGACATCAGGAGTAAGTACACGGGGTTTCGACAGATAATCCAGAATTAATTGGATTTCTTCATTCTCAGGCAGTGCGGCACCTTGCAATTTCACCTGCTGAGGTTCCGTTAACTTGAGTTTCAAGTCACGGTTCATGGCCTCGATGTTTTCTCCCCTTTTGCCCATGGCGTAGAGCACGTCTACAACCTCGTCCACAATTTCGTCACCAGGACTGCCTTTTGTCCAGGCTCTTTCCACACCATTGACTTTTTGTGACAGCAAAGACAGGTCGGCTAATGTGAGGCCCACGCTTTGGACTACCGCATCCACTCGCGCCTTGCCTCGGAGATTGCGCGAACGGATGCGAGCGAGTGCCAGCAGCACTGTCTGCTCCCGCACGCCGGACGGATTACGAGTGGCGGCTTCCTCTTTCATGCGCTGTAACAGGGCCAGTAACGCATTCTCTGCTTGAGGACTTTCTAACCGACCCAACGCACGCGCAGCACGCACGCGCAGCGCCGTTTTTGGGTCTTGCAGATAGGGAATGATTTCATCATCCACTTTTCGTTCATGACGTGCACGCCAAGCCGCGATGAAGTGCCTACGCTTTAGCATTAGTGCCGGTCGCTCCGCATCTTGGATCGCCTCTCCTTCACTGTGGCTCTGACCTTGTGTGAGGCTCTGAACCACAGCTTCATTGTGGCTCTGCTTTTGCGCGAGGTTCAGTGTTCCGGCCTCCTTACGCACACCCGCACTGCCTGCACCCATAATGAGCAGCATACCCGATACTCCTGCTGCGCTCACGGCTAGCATTATCCAGAATTTTTTACTCATGTTCATAACGCATCCTCCCTTTGGTTTACACACCGGAATGAGGTGACCCCTTAGTTGTTCCACGACTGCCATGGTGAAGTTCGGTAGCGAATGGTTGTTCTCATTGCATCGTTCGTTCCTGGATTAGTGTCGTGGTTTAAGCCGTCATCTGCCCAGTCGTTGGGACGCGAGCCAGTCACACCCTCTTCCGCCATGCGGGCGACAACTTCACCATCACCAAACCCAGAAGCATAGCCAGGATCATACAAACTGCTACTGTGGGCTGCAAAGCCTGTACTATCAGCCCTTGTTGGGTGCAGACCTATTTGGTTCTCATACCACGTGGGTAAGCCATCATGGTCAGGATCAGCGTCAGGATCAATAGCTATAGGATAACCATCGGACGCTGGTATTGCGTTGCCATTGGCATCAAGTAGAATGTCCTCCTCATTGTCTTGCTCAGCGGCCTCAATGCTCGCGTGATAAGTCTCCCAAATCTGCTTATGCCTAAATTCATGAGCAACAACGCGGGCAAAGGCGTCAATGCCAACCGATGGTATATATCCCACCCACTGAAGGTATGGACTACCAGATTGGGGTTTGAATACTTCAACCCGGCTCAGGTTCTTACCATGCGCATTGTCACCGATATGAACGTGATCTTGTCCCGGATAATAGTAACTTCCGCCAGAACCGCCATAAGCAACAGTACAAGGGAGAGACCCGGATGACCTGTAATAGTAGTAGAACCAGTTAGGGGTCATGCTAGTGTAGTTTTCAGTGCTCAAGTGAGGCAGGCAGTAATGTATTCCCGCATTGGGATTATGCGTGAACGCTGTTGACGCATAAAACACCTCAATAGCGGCCACACCAAGAGTGCTGCCGTTGAGCTTGTGCGTTACAGTGTTGGGGCCGAAGACGTTGTTGGTGGCGGGCAAGCCGTTAAGTGTGCTGTAGCCTAAGCCCTCTCGCGTTGGGTTGGGATCAGACGGCATGTCACTTTGAAACTGCGGCACAATGTTGCCGTTGGAGATAGCCGCTGTCCACGAAAGAGGGTAGGGGAATGTTGGCGCCGTCCAACTCGCCTTCTGGCGCAGCGTTTCCAAGTCCTGCGCGCCCGCGCCAGCAACTGTAATAATGCAGGGAGAAACAATGAATGGTTGCCCTCCGCCCACGACTGTGTACTCGTTCTCGCCCATCGCGGGATCGCCGAATGGGCTTGGTGCCGTAGCCCAAATGGAAGCGGGGTCAACACGATAGTAAACCGTGGTCTCGACCGAGCCGGGGGAGCCATAGGTGCCGGAAGACGCATTGTAAGATGCTTTGGCGTCGAGAGTGCGCGTGCCGAGCGTGACGGTAAACTCGCCGTTGCTGTTCACGCTGCCGTTCGCCAGGCTCACCGGGTAAAACAGCGTGGGATTGGTACTGCTGCTGGATGATTGAGTGCTCCACACAGGCTGTCCCCCGCTATCGGTGATTTGCTGCGTCACGGCGCTGTCTCCCAGCCCGTTGCCGGCGCTTAGCGTTGGTTGGCTTCTGGTTGTTACCGGGTGCGGATACGGGGTGTATACCTGCGTTGTCGTCGCCTGGTAACCTCGCGCTACGGACGTTGCTGACTCGCGCACCCATAGCGCATCCGGGAGCCTATCCACTGCATTGCTCGGTTTCCATGTCAATTTCGCTGTGATGGTGCCGGTATTAATCAGGTTGTTGCCGTAAGAGGAAGGCGTATTGAAGCTGATTGTGGTACCACTCGGAGGAGTGGTTGTGCTCGGCCAGGTACTGCTGCCAATGGAGCCGGAACTGGAGCCATTGCATATATAGGTAACCTGCCAGGAGCCAGCCCATGCCACGCCGGTGCCATATCCCAGCAGGAGCGCACCGATTAGCAGTTTGAAAGCGCATTTTGCAAACAAGCCTCTCATAACAACTCCTTGCATCTTAATGATGAAGGCATTGTAGCATGGTCATGATACAACTTTATGCCTGCAACATAATTAATTCCTAACTTCCTCTGCGCAGTTATGTGTCACACCACAAAACAGCTTCGGCTATGTCTTATTTCTTGTAAATTGATTACGAGAAGTTCTTTTGGAGACACCCTTTGATACGCAAGACGTTTTTTACACTTATAACAATTCTCTGCGCCTTTGCCTCAGCCGCTTCTGCCGCGCGCCAGGATGTGTCGCTGAACGGCACCTGGGAATACCTCAAAGTTAAATCGCTGGATGACGACGCGCCGCAAAACGGCTGGCAGAAGTTTGAAATCCCCGGACAGATCAGCGGCTACAACTACGAGCGCGCCTGGTTTCGGCGCAGCTTCGATGTGCCCGCCGCGTGGCAGGGACAAAAAGTGTGGCTGCGACTGGGCGGTGCAAAGTGGGATTCACGAGTACTCGTCAATGGCAAGAACGCCGGCGGCACGCTCAACGGATACAGCGCGTTTCAGCTCGACATCACGCCGCACGTCCGCTTCGGGACTAGCAACGAAGTGCGCATCGGTGTGCGCGACTGGACGGCGACATTTTCGCCCGGCTCGTTCATCGACGTGATGCCGGGTGGCAGCGGCCATGGCGCGCGCGGCATTCCCAAAAACCGCGTTATCGCGCCGTTTGGTGGACACAACGGCAACTTCGGCATCTGGGATGATGTTACGCTTGCCACCACGCCCGATGTTTACATCAGCGACTACTTTGTGCGCCCCAGCGTGATGGGCAAGCGCATTGAAGTCGATGTCAACATCAAAAACAGCGGCACGGCGGCCTTCACGAGTACTCTGGACGGCAGCATTCACGCTTACGCCGGCGGGCCGCGCGACCGCAACGGTCAATGGCCGCTTTCCCGGCGCGCGCCGGTGGCCAGGTTTGCCGCGCAGAAAATCAGCATTGCGCCGGGTGGCGAAACCAAAGTCACGCTGCGCCTGAATAACCCGCCGCTGCAAGTGTGGACGCCGCAAAACCCAAAGCTCTATGTTTTGAACTTAAGCGTTAATGACGCCAAAGCCGATGCCGTGCGCGAGCGCATCGGTTACCGCCAGATTGAAACGCGCGGCGGCGATTTTTACCTCAACGGCAAAAAGACACACCTGCTGGCGACTTCGTGGTGGCCCACTGCCGATCATCCCCTGTCGCGCGACGAAGTGAAGAAACAGTTCAAAGCGATTCAGGCCGCCAACACCTATGTGTTTCGCACGCACACGCAGCCGTGGCCCCGGCGCTGGTATGAACTGGCCGACGAAATGGGCATCCTCATGATTCCCGAAGGCGCGCTGTGGTGCGACTCCTCGGTGTATGCCGTGGAAGATGAGCGCTTCTGGAAAAACTACGGCGAGCAGTTGCAGGCGATGGTGCGTCATCTGCGCAATCATCCCTCGATCATCATGTACTCGTTGGAAAATGAGATGGGCCATTGCGGCGGCAAAGACAATCCGAAGATGGAAATCGGCATGGCGCGCATGGCGCGTCTGGTCAAGTCAACCGACCCGACGCGCCCCGTCACATTTGAAGCCGATGGCGATCCGGGTGGCGCGGCTGATGTGATTGGGATGCACTATCCCAACGAGTACCCGGATAAGCGCCTGTGGCCCAACGACGCTTACTGGATGAACGAGCCGCGCAAACTTTCGCTGTGGTGGCGCAACGGCCAACCGTTTTTGTGGGACAGGTCGAAGCCGCTCTATATCGGCGAGTATTTATGGGTTTATGCCAACAGCAGCCCCGCCGCGCACAGCATTTTCTTTGGCGATGAAGCCTACCGCAATCACATGGAATATAGCGCGCGTGCCAAAGGCATGGTGTGGCGCATGCAGATTCAGGCCTATCGCCACTATGGCGTCAGCGGCCAGTCGCCGTGGACGATGATTGAAAACGGCAAGCTCGATAACAGCAACCCGACATGGCTGGCGCATCGTGATATGTATCGTCCGCTGGCCGCATTCCTGCGCGATGCCGACTCGCGTTTCTTCGCCGGCGAAATCGTCTCGCGCAGCGTCGAACTGTTCAACGACACGCTGCAAAACGAACCACAAACAAAGCTGCGCTGGACGCTAATCAGCAACAAGAAAACCGTGGCAGGCGGCGAACGCACCGTCAACCTGGCAGCGGGCGACCACGAAGACGCGACGCTGAAAATTGTGATGCCACTAACTGCGGCTGCACAGGCTACTCTGCGTCTCTCGCTGAGTACTCCCAAAGGCGAACAGTTCCGCGAAGAGTGGCCGATTCGCGTTTATAAGCGCGAGAGCGCCTGGCCGAAAATGGCCTCCACTGTTTTCCTGTTCGACCCGCCGGGCCAGGTTAAAACGCTGTGGCAAAAAGAGAAAATGCCGTTCAAGACTCTGGCAAAAATCGAGAGTTGGGACGGCAGTGGAGTACTCGTTATCGGCCCGCAGCGTGGCGCGGCCACTTCGGTAGCCGGCTCGGGTGAGCAAGGTTTGCAGCCACTGGCGCAGCAAAACGGCGCGGCGCAAAACGGTGCGGCACAAAACCAGGATGCGCAACAGAACGCAAACACGAAGCCGCAAATCATCGGTGGCAGCGGAGGCTTGCGGCAGTTCCTGGCGCGGCGCGTGGCCGCAGGCGGACGAGTACTCGTTCTCGAACAAGGCAGCGACGCCAACGAGTGGCTGCCGGTGCAGCTTTCCGATCAGGGTTCGACGATGGCCTTTCCCCAAATGCCTTCGCATCCGGTTTTGAAGGGTTTCACGAAAGAAGACTTGCGCTGGTGGCGTGGCGATAACATGGTGTCGCATCACGAGGCGGTGCGTCCTGCTGGCGGCGCCATGAAACCGCTGGTTGTAACAGGTAGCGCGCAGGGCCTATCGCACGCACCGCTCCTCGAAGTGCCGCAAGGTCGCGGTGCGTGGATGATCTGTCAGTTGCGTGTCACCAGCAAAATCGGTGTGGAGCCGATGGCGCACTTGCTGTTGGGACGCTTGCTGTCTTACATGAGCGAGTACTCGGACGAAGCTCCAAGCGCTGCCGCAAGCGCTGGCGCAAACACTGACGCTGCCGTTTCAAATGCCGCTGACGCGCCACGCTCCACCTACCTTGTCGGCTCCGATGAACTTGGTGCGAAGCTGACGAGCCTGGGTCTCGATTGGCAGCCGCTGCGCGAGTGGAACGCGCTGAAGTATCCCGCGGCGGCGCTGCTCATTCTCAGCACCGATGGCGCGTCCATTGCCTCACATGCCGGTGAGTTGAAAACTTTCATGAGCGCCGGCGGCCAGGTGCTGTGGCATCGCCCGCGCGGCGACAGCTTCAGCGTGGCGCGCAAAGCCCTCGATTTGCCGGTCGAGTTTCAGGCCTATCAAGGCCCGGCGCTGCGTGCCGATACCATCAAAACGGCGTCCCTGGAAACTCTTACCCGTGAAGACTTGTATTGGCTGGGTAAAGCGCCCGATGTCGCTTGGAGTGCCGCATCGCTCGCCGCCGACGTGGCCGATGGCGCTTTCATGGAGCAGTTGAAAGTTGTAAACGGCAAAACCTATCAGGCCACAACCGGCGCGAAGTTGGACGGCCAGTATGTAACGGCAAACAACGACGGCGTCACGTTCGGCACCAACGGCACCGCGACATACGAAGTTGAATTGTCCTCTGCCGGTCGCTATGTGTTGCAGGTCACAGCCAGCGGCACGCCCAAAGATGGCGGCTATCCGCAGGTGCAGGCGACTCTGGGTTCAACCGCGATTGGCACGTTCTATGTTGGTGGGCGTGAACTGCATCCATACAACCTGGCCTTTGAGGCGACGGCAGGCAAACATCAATTGACACTGGCGTTTACCAACGATGAGTCCAGTGCCACGGAAGATCGTAACCTGTTCGTCCATAGCTTCACTCTGGGCAAGCGCGAAGGCGAAGCGAAGGTGGAAGAACTCACCAATCCGGCGTCGCTGGTGCGTTATCCGGTGGGACGCGGCAGTTTTGTCTTAAGCGCGATTCGCTGGGACGAGCCGGGCGGCAACGGACGACGCGCCAGTCGCTTCATCAGCAGCTTGCTGACGGGCATGGGCGCACAGTTCAAGAGCAGTGGGTACAGCAGCGCCATCGAAGCCGAAAAACTGCAACCCAACCCCGGACAACCCTATTTCTCTCGCCAGCCCGATCATGTGTCGATGGTTGCTCCCGGCTATATCGAAGGCGCGGTCGAAATCGCGGAAGGCGGGCGCTACCGCGTCACAGCCTGGGGCAAAGGCACACCGCTGGATAATGTCTATCCAGTCATCGTGCTCAACATAAGCGGCAAGGAAGTCGGTCGTGTCGAACTGAAAAGCGACGACTGGTCGGGACACACTTTCGAAGCCGATTTGCCGCAGGGCAAACATAACCTGCGCGTGCAGTTCGTCAACGACGCCAACAACGCCGCGCAAGATCGCAACCTGTGGCTCGACCGCCTGGAGTTCGAGAAAATTGCCGCGCGCTGAGTCCTCGGCTGAGTACTCGATAGCGACCCTCAACAGAGAAGGCAACAGCCCGCGATTTCTTGTCGCGGGCTGTTGCCTTTCCACCTAATTTCCAGATTCGTCGTAATATGCCGTTAACCTCGGCGGGATAGAATAGGGAGCGTAACAATTTGGCCGAAGTATTGAAAGCATCAGGAGATGGCAAGGAGAAAGCATGAACACAACCGCAGGAGGAACACAGATAAACACCGGCTACAACATTTTGCTGGTGGAAGACGATCCGCATGTGGCGCGTCTCATCGAGAGCAATTTGCAGAAAGTGAAGATGGAATGCCGCATCGCACCCGACGGCAAGACGGCGTTGGCTGCTTTCGCACAGAAGGCGCCACACCTTGTGCTGCTCGATTTGATGTTGCCCGACATGACGGGTTATGAAATCTGCACCAAGCTGCGCCAGAACGGCGGCGCACACAGCAACGTCCCGATCATCATGATTACGGCGCGCGATGGCGCGGAAGACCAGTTGCACGGCCTTAAAGTAGGCGCCGATGATTACGTCACCAAACCATTTGACCCCAAGCTGCTGATGGCGCGCGTCGCGGCACAACTACGGCGCGTGCATCACTACGATGCCGCCGTCAACGCGCTGAAGACAACATCGTTGCAAATGCAAAACGCCGGGCCAAACACCGGAAACTCAACAGTACCGCCCGACTGGACGCGTTGCGCCGGCTGCAACTACATGGGGCCAACGGAAAAGTTTGAAGAACTTGATGACCAGTTCAAACTCACTTTAATCTGCCCGCATTGCAGCACGCGCGTTAAACAGGAACACGTTCTTTCCTGATCGAGCTATCGCCTGAACCACTGTGAGTATCGCCTGAGTTGCTGCCTTTCGCACCACGGCTACGTTGCAAATAACGTTGCGGTGCGCCAAAGAACGCATCACGGCAACCCGGCGAGCAAAAGCAAAACAGTTCACCCTCGTGATTGGCCGTGACTGCGTTATCGCAGCTCACAGTTTTTCCACACACCGGGTCGCGCGTCGCCTCCACAATGTGCGACTGCCGGATGCCCCACTCATACGCCACACAATCGGGACACAAGCTTCCGTCGCTGTTGACGCAGGCAAATTCGCGCAGCACATTGGCCAGCGCCAGACTTTCGGCGAAACCGAAGACGGCGCAGCCACCCGCCGCATGCGCACCGGAAACGTGCGGCCAGTAGCCGACGCGGCAATCTTTGCTCGAAGGCATCACAAACCAGTTGCCTTCTTCGGTTTCGTTCACCTTCTGCACAATGCCGTCGGCGTGGCGCTCGCAAGCGATAATAACAACCGCCTGCATCGAGTCGTTGAGATACGTCATGTCTTCCACCATCCTTTGCGAACGTTTCACAGAGAGTAATCGAATGTTGAGTACTCAACACGGACTGCACTCAATGCGACAGGCATTCGTCACGGTTGCGAAACCTTCATTTCGAGTATGACTGCTCCTTAGAAACTCTACATCTACATGATGGCCGATTGCTGCCAAACGCGCAAAAACCACACCACGGCAGTTCGCTTGATTCGTATGTTGGCGCTGCCTGATATAAAGGTTCGCAAGGGGGGTAGAATGAAATCAAACCGGAGGAAGATAATGAAACGAATCGCTCGTTTACTGCTGTGCGCCATCCTCGTGAGTTTGAGTTCTGCACCGGTCCATGCACAACGCTCCGACCAAACGCAGTATTCCGATCAAAGAACTCCGCAAGGAGCTTTGCGCGCTTTTGCAGCAGCCCTCACCAAAGCCGACCTGGCAAAAGCAACATCACACATTGCAGATGCCCAACCTGCCGCCAATTTATCTGAAATCAAACAGGCGATGCAGAAGCGCCCCACAAACTATTCAATTATGCAGCTTCGCCTTGCGGTCAATGGCGATACGGCAACCATTTCATTCCTTTTCCGGGTCAGCCAGCCGCCCAATGTATCCAGTTCGTATGCCTGGGCCGTATTGCGTCAAATTGATGGTGCATGGCAAATTGATCCAACACGCACTCTGAAGATTTCCAACAGCATCGATCCGTTCGCGTCGTTTGTGAGTTTGCTCAGCGGCAAGCGACTTCCGGGTGAAGAACGCAACGACATCACCATGCAAGGCAGCAAATTCCTCCACCTTGGCACTGTTGTTCAAACCCTGGCAGCAGATAAAGCAGGCAAGTTCGCCTTGCAAGGTTCTCAGCTTCGCCAGAGCCTCTTGCCTTACTACCCAACGCTTGATGTGCTGCTACGCTATCCGGAAGCTCAAGGTGGACAGGTGTCATTCAACACACGTTTAACAAACGTGCCGCTTAGCAAAGTTCGTAATCCTCAGCGGACGGTTATGTTGTACGAAGGAGAAAACGGCAAACTCGATTTTCGTCATAATGGTCGTGCTCTGGTGACTTTCGTTGCCGGTCATGTGCGATACCTTAATTCGGAAACTGCCGAAAAGCTGCTGCTCTGGTCGCCGTAAGTGGCCAAAGCGACACAATGAGACACTGCCCATAAATCCAAGATTCACATTACAATGGGCGTAGCAAATAGCCGTCAGCACACGGAGTTTGTTCAACTTGAACAGCCAACGCTTTTCCGCACCACTCAAAATCAAAACGTTGCGACAGGTATAGCAGTTAACAACTTGAGGCTACACATGATTGCCCCGGAACCCCAAGCGTGAGCGCGGGGCTAAGACACCACTGAGTTCAGCCCCGCGCTCACGCTTGGGGTTCTGTGTTGCCTGCAAGCTATTAACTGTTGGGCTGCTTGCGGGCAGTTTCACTTGCGGCGATAATTACAAAGATGAAAAATCGCACATGGATAATAGTAGGAGCTATTTTAGGAGCGCCATCTCTGCACATTTCCTTTGCCGTGTCAAATTACTTGTTTCCTTCTATTTCAAAACCATACTTCGAATCCGTATTTACTGACATTATCATTGCAATCATTGGAGCCGCAGTGGGTGGTAGAACCGCTTATCATCTTTCAAAATCACAAAATGCCACACCTAAAGAAGTCCAAACTGATGCAATTCCACTATTGCTTCTATCGGCTTGGGTCTCAATTCAAACTCTGTCGGAGCATAACTGGGTCTCTTTGTTCTTTTACAGAGCACTGTTTCGATGCCTTCCATTAATAGTTTGTGGTTGCGCGCTCTGGGTGCATAAACGACGGCTTGACCAAAGACGGTAACAATCATCCCAACAAGGCGCTGCACCCGGCCACCTACAGCTTCGGCTTTCGCTCATTCCTCGCTTCAGCCTACGCTTTCGGCGGCGGGTGAGCTTGGTCGTTATGACGCTGAACACACAAGCTGCTGTGCTCGTGATTTGTGCAAGGGAGCTTTAGCTTATATTACTAACTCGCGATGCCACGCAGACCATACCATCCACCGACAATGACCGTAGCACATAGGACGCAACCTTTCCACTCCACTGGCAGACTGGAAAAAACCGCCACCAGCGCAATGGCTACGCAGATCGACGGCACCGCAACGCGTGCCACTTCGCGCGCGTTGTCACGCTTGGTTATCCATTGGGCAAAACCCATTTGCAGCGTCGCGCCGCAGCGCACGCAAGTCTTGCTCGAAGTGGGATTTTCGGCTTTGCAGCTTTCGCAAACGATGAGGCGCGTTTCGTATTGCACACCGTCAGCGGCCTGCCGAGCGCGTTCGAGCTTGTGTTTGCAGCTTTCGAAGCGCGGGTTTAAATCCATTGCCCGTTCATACTGCGAAATAGCCGCCACATAAGAACCTCGCTTCATCAGGGCGTCACCGAGAAACGCGTAGGCACTGGCATTGTCGGGGTCGTGCTCGATAACGCGACGATATTTTGTGATGTCTTCATCGTCCAGCGCCTTCATCGAGCGGGTGTTGAGCAAGCCACCGAGAAACGGCAGCGCGATGCAGGCTCCCAGCAGAAGCACAACAAACACCAGCATCCAGATTGTGCCCTGGCTACTCCAGATCAAGCCCAACAGCACAAACAGCGTCACCAGCGCCAGAATGGCCATGCCGAAGTCGAGTGTGCCATCTACCAACCACGCCTTTATAATCGCCATGACCGGAATGGCCACGACCAGCCCCAGAATCAACATTCCAATCGCGCCGCCAAATGCCAGTGCCATCGCTGCTCATCTCCTCATGCCGAGAACCTGATCCAGAATACGCGCCGCCACTTCGCGTTTAGAAAGCAGCGGCCATTCCTCGCTTTTATTTGTTGTCACCCACGTCACGCGATTGGTTTCGACATCGAAGCCCGCGCCGGTTTGCGTCACATCGTTTAATACAATGGCATCGAGATTTTTATCGTGCAACTTGCGCCGCGCCTCTTCGATGTCGCTTGAAGTTTCTGCTGCGAAACCAATTGAAAGCTGATGTGGCGCCTTACTCTTTCCCACCTGCGCGATGATGTCGGGGTTAGGCTCCAATTGGAGGCTTAAGGTCCCATCCTGAGTACTCGATTTCTTGAGCTTGCCTGCAAAAACCGAACGCGCACGATAATCGGCGGGCGCCGCCGCTGCGATCACAATGTCAGCTTCAGGCGCGTGTTGTGTCACCAGTTGCAGCATCTGCTGCGTTGTCGTGACGGAATGAGTTTCCACACGGGGCGGTGGCGCAAGCTGCGTCGGGCCACTCACCAAGGTGACGCGCGCACCGCGAGCCGCCGCTTCTTCGGCGATGGCATAGCCCATCTTGCCTGAACTGCGATTGGAAATAAAACGCACCGCGTCAATCGCTTCGCGTGTCGGGCCTGCTGTGACCAGAACAGTTTTTCCGGCCAGGTCTTGCCGCTCCGAGTACTCGGAACGTATCCAAACCTCTTGTAGAGCCGCTATCAAGACAGCCGTTTCCGGCAACCGTCCGGCGCCGACATGCTCGCACGCCATGCGTCCGCTTTCCGGCTCGATGACGGTGTAGCCCAATTTGCGTAAGGTATGCAAATTCTTCTGCGTGGCCGGGTGCGACAACATGCGCGGATTCATGGCCGGTGAAACCAGCACCGGCGCCGAGGTCGCCAACACCAGAGTACTCAACAAGTCGTCGGCTAAGCCGTGCGCCAGGCGCGCGATGGTGTTGGCCGAAGCGGGCGCAACCAGAATTGCATCGGCTTCATCGGCCAGTGCAATATGCGCCATTGCAGCGTACACACCGGCTTCGCCCTGGTGCGAATCAGGCCACAACGAAGTGTGCACAGGTTGATGCGTCAGCGCCTGAAACGTAAGTGGCGTCACAAAGCGTTGCGCCGAAGAGGTCATCACGACGTGCACGCGCGCACCGGCCTGCGTCAGGCGCGACGCCAACTCGCACGCCTTATAAGCCGCAATGCCGCCACTCACACCCAGAACAATGGTTTTACCCTGCATTAGAGTTCGCTGCGCCGCTGTTTCTCACGCGTGATGATGTCGCAGAGTTGGCGGGCTGTGTCTTCGACCTCGTCGTTGACGATTTCGTAATCGTATAGCGAGGTTTGCGTCAGTTCCCACGAAGCGGTCTCCAGCCGTTTGGCGATTTGCGCTTCGTCTTCAGCGCCGCGCTGCCGAATGCGGCTGGTCAACACCTGGGTTTCCTGTCCCACAGGCGGGCGCAGAAAAACCAGCAGCGAATCAGGGAACATGGCGCGGATCTTCAAGGCGCCCTGCACTTCGATGATGCAAATCACATCGTCGCCCTGCTCCAAACGAGTACTCACAGACGAAGCCGGGACGCCATAGCGATTGCCATTCACCAGGGCCCATTCGAGTAGCTCGTCTTGTGCGATGAGCCGGTCAAACTCGGCATCGCTGACGAAACGATAATGCACGCCGTTCTCTTCGCCGGGGCGCTGAGAGCGCGTTGTGCAGGTTAGCGCTTTTTGAAAGGAAGGAAGGCACGGTGCGGCCTCACGCCAGACGGTGTCTTTGCCGACACCCGAAGGCCCCGACAAAACCAGAAGCAGACCGCGCTTCGAATGCTCGTCGCTCATACTCTTTCATCATACAAGATTTCACCGCAGAGTACGCAAAGGGCGCAGAGGTATCAAAGAGAAGTGGACCAAAGCTGTATCTGCAACCAGCCTTCCCCGCTTATCTCCAATGTTCCTCCGCGCCCTTTGCGTACTCTGCGGTAAAAAAGTTAGTGAACGCCGCCTTCGAGTGTGCCGAGCTTGATGTCGACTTCGTCGCGACGCTTGATCTTGTCGATACGACCGTCGCTGACCCACACGATACGGTCGGAAACATCCAGCATTTTATCGTCGTGCGTCGCGGTGATGATCGTGACGCCGCTTTCGCGATTGAGCTTTTTCAACAGCTCGATGATTTCCTTACCGGTTTTCTGGTCGAGGTTTCCAGTCGGCTCGTCGGCTAAGACAATCGCGGGGTCGTTGGCCAGAGAACGCGCAATCGCCACGCGCTGCTGCTGACCACCCGAAAGCTGGTTCGGTTTGTTGTGCATGCGGTGCGCGATGCCGACCTGCTCGAGCAGCTTGCGGCCCTTTTCCATCTGCTCGTCGAGGCTGGCCCCGGCGAAGATCATCGGTAGCGTAATGTTTTCGAGCGCCGTCATAACCGGAATCAGGTTGAATGTCTGAAAGATGTAGCCGATTTTGCGGCAGCGCAACCACGCCAATTCAAAGGCATCAAGCTGCGCCATATCCACTTCGTCGATGAAGACGGTGCCGTCGGTCGGCTTGTCCAGACCGCCGATCATGTTGAACAGAGTACTCTTTCCGGAACCCGACGGGCCCATGATGGAGATGTATTCGCCGCGCCGAATGTCAATATCGACGCCGCGCAACGCGTGCACTTCCTGGCCGCCCACCGAGAAGGTTTTCTTGATGTTCTTGGCGCGAACGATGTACTCCTGACCGATGTAGGTGTCCTCGCCTGCCGTACCATTGGGCGACTTAGCCACCGCGTGCGTGGTGTCCGCTGCGTGAGCGCCGTTGGCCGCGCCGTTTACCGGCACTCCGTTCACGGGCAGGCCGCCAACACCAGCCGCTTCGCCGGATTGCACCGGGCGAGTTGCCTCCATCGAGCTTTCGGCGGCGTTGGGAGCGCCGTCTTTCGAGCCTGTCATCGCATCGTTCTGCTTAGCCATCGGAGTACTCCTTGAGAAAATGAGACGAAAAATCGCTTTAAATTTCAGTGCGCATGGCGTCGGCGGGCGGCATCTTGGAAGCGCGCATCGCCGGCCCAAGCGCCGCAATAATACTGAGCACTGTGCCGAGCACAATGCAAACACCCAGATACACCAGCAGCCGCAGCCAGTCGAAGTTGCCGTTGAATACAGAACCAAAGCGCGTGAGAATAACAAACAGCGCACCGATAATGGCACCAAAGAGCGCACCGAAAAAGCCGAGCAGTCCCGACTCGATAAGGAACAGCTTAACGATGAAGTTGTCGAGCGCGCCCAGACACTTCATGGTGCCGATCTCTTTGTAGCGCTCGGTGACGCTCATCAGCATCGAGTTGGTGATGCCCACAACCGATACCATCAAGCTCATCGCCACGAGCCAGCTTTGCTTTTGCATCTGGCCCGCTGAAATGACGTCACGCGCCGAGAGGCTGGCCAGGTGCGCCGCGAAAACGCTCATTAAGAACGCGATGCCCAGCATGGTGCCGGCTCCGGTAATCATGGCGCGTCCGAGACGAATCGTGATGTTGCGCAACGCAATCTTAAAAGCCTGCGAGAACGGTAGCGAAATTTGCCGGTCAATCTTGGCCGGCCCCATGCTCATTGTGGCCATCAGTGCTTCCTTTTCCTACGGAGTGCTCTTCACGAACATCACATAACCACGACGTCCCAACTCTTTGAAAAACTGCTGTAGCGAAAGTTCGGCTTCGCGCGGCATTAATTTGAACTCTTTGGCCAGCGATTTTGAGATCGCCTCAAAAGTGGTCTGCCCGTCCAACATGCGCCAGACGTGCGTTCCAATTGGGTCGAGCACAACGCGGCGGCTTTCCGGCACCTGCGTAAAAATGGTAATCAGGCGCGTCTTCCAGTTATCGACCCGCTTGATGTGCAACACGACCTGTTCGTCTTCTTCTTCCCATTCCAGAGCGGGATTGCGCACCGGGCGCACGGCCAGCAACTCGCGTCGCGTCGGTGCATTTTTGCGTGCCGCTTTGGCTGCCCCGGTGCGTCCTTTGTCAGAAGAGGCTTTGCCGGAGCTTTTTTGCGCGTCGTCCTGACTGCTACCCTGCCCCGACGGCTTTTTACGGGAGTACTTTATCATTGTAACAAGGCCGCGCTCACACTACAAAGGGCAAACACCGCAAACATGTGTCAAAAAAGGTGCGCCACACGCACCGGCATGGCGAGTACTCGCCTAGCGACCAGCGTTCACTTCAAGACCACGCGCGTGGCGCTCCTGCACTAAGCAGCCCTGAAATTTCAATGAAGCCTCTTTTGCAAGGGGCAAAGGGCAAGATGAATGTTCTCACTCACCGGGCGGTTGATAGAAGAGCCGTCAACCCAAGATGTCTATTTGTTAGCGGCTATCACGTTATTAACGACTATCGCGACGAAAGCCGCCAAAGCCGCCGCTGCGATTTCCACCACCGCGATTACCGCCACCACCAAACCCACCACCCGAACCGCCACCGGAGCCGCCACGACTGCGATTGCCGCCGAATCCGCCTCCGCCATAACCGCCGCGACCGCCCGAAGTGCGTTCACCCGGAGTGCGTTCACCTGAAGTGCGTTCGCTGTCGCCACCGCCGTTGCTGCCAGAGCGTCCGTTGGCCGGTGACACCACAACGTAGCGTGCCGGGTCGCGGCCTTCGCTGGCAGTAGTTACGGTTTTATCACCCTGCAAGGCCATGTGTACCAGACGGCGCTCGTGCGCGGCCATCGGCTCCATTCGCACCGAACGACGGTCGCGTTTGGCGCGTGCGGCTGCCTCGCGTGCCGATTGCTCCAGCGAATGGGAACGGCGTGCGCGGTAGCCACCGGCATCCACCAAAACCCGCACCGATTTGTCGCGTTCGCTTTCGAGATGATTGTTCAGCGTGACGTTGAGCAGGTACTGAAACGCTTGCAGCGTCTGTCCATGCTTGCCGATGAGAATACCGACATCATCGCCTTCGATCTCGATATTCAGACTGCTGCTGCTCGCATCATCCGCGAGGTGAACCTGCGCTTCCATGCCCATGCGGTCGAGAAACTCCTGGGCCAGGTCAAGCGCACGTTCCTGCGTCGCTTCGTCGATAACGATCGGCTCCGGTGCGCTTTGAGTACTCACCGCTTCCACTTCGCCGCTTTCTTCGGCTTCTTCAACTTCGGCAAAGGCAACGCTTGTTGCATCTTCGAGTTGATTTACATCCTCATCTGTGCTGTCGCCCTCTGCATCGCCGGAGGCGTATTCTTCCGCCGTATCGGCCATCTCATCGGTTGCATCAGTGGACTCGTCAGTAACCGACTCGTCCGCAGCCGAATGATCTTCTGCTACGGCCTGTGCCGTGGCGCTTGCAGGAACTCCGCTTGCGTCACTGCCTGAAGCGCTGTCGCCTTCGCGGCGCGGGCTGACGCGCACCGTTACGCCCTTGGCGTCTTGCGAAATAATTTCGACGCTGACTTGCTCGCGATCCGCACCAACGATCTGCATTGCCTGCTGCACTGCGGCTTCTTCGGTTGCGGCTGTCATACGGATCGGGCTGAAGTTGAGAGTATCCTCTGCCATGAAAATTCCTCTGTGTAAGTTCTCTATGTCGGCTTGTTCGATGGCTGTTGGTTAACAGTTGGCCATGTGCTGCGAGTACTTGTGAACATCCATAAACATACCATTTAATGCCGGCGGCGCTGCCGGGCACGGCGTGCGCTGCGTGAACTGCCGTTTTTCGCGTCGCTGCCGTTTGCGGCAGTGCCGTTTGTGCCATTTACGTCGCCACCGTTGTTAGTGAAGGTCGCTCCGTCTGAAGTCACAACGTCATCGGCACTATCTTCAATTTCGGCATCATCGAGCGAGCGGGTTGCGTGGGCGCTGCGGTTGGCACTGCCATTTGTCTTGCCGCTCCCTGCGCTGCCGCTCATGGCATTGCCGCTATCGAACGCCCCATTTGTGGTCGTTGCACCGTTGTTGCTCCTGGTTTTCAATGACCCGTTAAGGCCATTTTCGCCCTTCTGCGACGGAGCCGGTCCAGGTGTCAGCGACTTCGTGACGACCGGCTTGTTCGAACTCTTGGGACGCGACGGCACAACCTGAGCGTCGGCAGAAGCAGGAGTCTGTCCCATTAAGGCTTTGATGACGCTCTTGTTGGGGTTGGCGGCTTTCATCATGCGGTACTGCAAAACAGTGGACACAAAGTTGTACACCATCCAGAACATGGTGAATGCCGACGGGTATCCATGCAGGAAGAACGGAATGGTGACCGGCATGAAGAAGGTCATCATCGTCTGCATCTGCGCCTGTTGGGGATCGGTCGGTGGCGTGGACGAGAGGCGCATCGACAGGAACATCGAAAACGCGTACATAATGAGCAGCGCCAGATCGGGTCGCGCCAGGTTGGCGATCCACAGGAACGAAGCGCTGACCAGTTCCATTTTCGATTCGTAGTGCTGAATCATCGGATACACCACGAAAATGAAGAACGGAATCTGCACCAGCGCCAGGCCGCAGCCCATCATCGGGTTTACACCATGATTCGCCTGCAAAGCGCGGATTTCCTGCACCATCTGCGCTTGTTGCTCGGTCTTGCCCTTGTACTTCTCCTGGATTTTCTTCATCTCCGGCGCGATGACCTGCATACCCTTCATGCTTTCATACTGCTTCTTCATGATGGGCTGCAGCGCCAGGCGCGTGAGAACCGCGAAAAACAGGATGGCCAATCCATAGGAAAACGCCGGATTGTTGCCGAAGGCATGCACTACGACATCCACAATTTTGTAGAACGTCGTGGTGCTATAGTAGGCGTTGACGCGCTCGGGAATGCTGTGCAATTGCCTCACTTGAACGGAGCGGAAACCGGCACGAGCCGCTTCGAGCCCCTGGGGCGCGACATTCTCGTTCAGCGGGACGTAAATTACCGTATCAAGAAACGCCGATGAACTGCGCCCACGGTGAATGAGCTGCTCCAATGCCATAGAAGCATCGCGTGTCGGAGGCCCACCCTTCACCATGGCCTGCCGCCACAGCAAATCACCCTTCTGGTAAGACGCTTGCGCTGTGACGCCGTTCGCGCCCATGTGGTTGATGATGTCGTCGTAAACCGAAACCTGCGATGGCTGCGGCCAGAAAATGCCGGTGATCCACTCAAAAGGGCCACGCTGTCGTGGCTTCATCTGCAACTCGCCCAACACATACTGCTGAATGAGTCCTTTGCGCAGACGCGCCCAGTACGAGTACTCGTCGCGCTCGTTACCGCTAATGACTTTGTCCAGTACCAGAATTTCGGCAGCGCCGGTTTGGGCATTCAGTGTTGGCATGTTGGGCGACGGCGCCGGGCCGACCTCCAACTCTCCACTGGCCGTATTGCCGCTGGCCGTGTTGCCGGCAGCATTGCCCGCAGGCGCGTTTACCGGCGCTTTTCCGGCAGCCGCGTTGTCAATTGCAGCATTGCGTTCGACGGCACTGTTGCTGGCGACACCGTTGCTGGAGGCACTTGTCGCCGGCGCTTTGCCGGTTGTAACACCGTTGGGAGCACTGGCTGTTCCAGCCGTGTCCTGAGTGGGGCCGATGCCGGCAAAAGCCAGCGAGAGAGCGGGTGCCTTTTGGTCGGGACGTCCGGCTTGTTGCTTTGTCTTGGGACCGAAGTAGGCCTGAAAAATGGTGTACGCGCAAAACGTCAACAACAATATGCGCAACATCTGGTTCGACGAATTTCTATTGCCCATTAAAGACCTTCAAGATCATCCTGCGCCACTGATTTTCTCGGGATTGATTTCCCAACGGAATTCGCGGCGCAGAACAATCAGATGAGATGCCTGTTTTCAAGAGGCTCGCTGCGAGCGCTCGTTTCGCGAGTACTCGTTTGTTGAGTATTCGCTTCAAGTTCGGGAACTGGGTCGTAGCCACCTGGATGGAAAGGATGGCACTTGCAAATCCTCTTCAGCCCCATCCAGCCTCCACGCCACAAGCCAAAGCGCCGGATGCTTCCATAAGCATAATGTGAGCAGGACGGATAAAAGCGGCAACTCGGGGGCGTGAACGGCGAAACACATCGTTGATAAAAGCGAATGGCGAGCATTGCCCCCTGCGCCAGCCAGGACACCGGTTGCGGCCCCTCCGCTTCTGCCCCGGCATTAGTACTTTGAGAATTTCCAAACTCAGAATTTCCAACTGGGGCCACGCCCAAGCCTTCGTGAGACTCACGCTTTGACACGTCAAGATTCGAGGGCTCAATACCACTCGCTTTGGCGCTGTCAGGTTCAAGTCCACCGGCTTCTTCAAGCCCACGGGGTTCAACACCATTGAGTCTGATGCCCGGTGCTGTTGAATCCTGCTGACGCGCCGCGTGCGACCTCTGATGGCCTGATATCTTCCGTGTACTCATTATGCAGGCGCCGTTCCCGAGCGCCGTTTTATTTTTAAGCCGCGCCGTGCCCGCTCTGTTCAGCCGCATCTATTTGAGCCGGCTCACCATTCGACTTGGCTTGAGACATCTTCGTGGCCGTCCATCGCACGCGGGGTGAGCGATGCGCCGCACGGCTCAGCAAATGATCTACCACGTCCTGCAATGCACCACCCGACGCTTCGAGAGCAGCGGCTGTCGGCATAAAAATCAGATCGTAGCCGCCCAGCGAAGAAGTGCAACGCAACGAGTGCAAGCGATACATTTCCCGTATACGACGCCGCAAACGATTGCGCGTTGCCGCCGAACCCAGTTTTTTACTGACCGCAAAAGCCGCACGCGTATCGGCGACGCAATCTGTTCGGGAACAACCCGCTTGAGCACCACTCGCTTGCACAGAACTCGCCTGTGCAGAAGCCTGCCGCCGGTAGACCCGCAGCACCATCAGAGGATGGCGCAAAATGCGGCCTTGCGAGAACGCTGTCGAAAAATCGGTGGTTCCTATGCGCTCGGCACGTGGCAGCATGGCGCCCCTAATCGAGTACTCTTCAATTTTTCACTGGCGCTGGCGCTTTTTCACTGGCGCTGCCACGTTCCAACATCAGTTGTCTGAACCCGGCATTTACGCCTGCGTCAGCTACGCCTGCGTCAGCTTGCGTCGACCCTGTGCGCGGCGGCGCGACAGAATGGCCTGTCCACCACGGGTCGCCATGCGGGCGCGGAAACCAACTTTGCGCTTGCGTGGTCGTGTCTTCGGTTGATATGTGCGTTTCACTTCAGTTCCTTGTCTCTAAATGTGTTGTCCGTGACGGACGTTATCCTCAACACGCGTCTTCCGCAAACCAGCGTCCTGCGCATCTGTTCCGATAAACGTCATCCGGCAAAATAACGTCAGCAGTATAACACGGCCTCTTCGCGCGCGACAACACACCCGAAACGCCTCACCAAGCGCGGCGAGTACTCGCTTTGTTTTGGGCCATGCTGCGTGTTAAAAATCTTTAAAAGATTCTCCGGCACAAGCCTACCTCCATTTGGAGAAAGTGCTATAATGGGGAAGCACGTGTCGCGCCCTTTCGCGCGGCGTCCAAGCCGATTACAATCAACTACAGACAAAGGCAGAGCACTTCTCAGATTGGAGAAGTGGCTGCTTTTTCGCACTACTTATCCATGTTAGGGATAAGTCTATGGATAACTGGTTCACGCGGTCGCATTACACCCCTTCACCACCTCACATCCGCGTGACAAGGTCGACAATTGCCATTTTCGCAGGAAAATTGCAGATACTCGGCGCTATATTCGCAAGACCATTATTCCTGTGGTGTCACGCCAAGTAGGGACACTGCGAAACGCAGCACTAATACGCATTCATAAGAGAACATTCGCCGATGGCCGAAATGAAGCACTCGGACCCGGAACATGCTTCAGCACGCAACGGAGCAGACAACGCTTCCGGTCTAAATAACCCATCCGGCATGGCCGGCGCGCCCGCTGTGGGCAGCGCTTTTGGCGGTGCCTTTAACGGCAGCGACCCGCAAGCCTCAGCGCACGATGGCAGCATGGTGTCGGCTGCGACCGGCTCAAGTACGAGTGGCCAGGCCGAACCTGCCGAAGTGATGCAGGCGGCGTGGGATCAGGTTATGGACGTGCTTCAAGCCGAACTCTCCGGGCCGACCTACAACAACTACCTGCGCCATATCAAGCCAGTCGCGTTGCGCAGTGATTCGTTTACGCTTTCGGTACCATCCGACTTCGTGCGCGACTGGCTGGTGCGCCGCTTTGCCGGGCGCATCGAAGAAACCCTTGAACAATTCCTGGGTCGCCCCATGACGCTGGCATTTCAAACCGCGCCCGGCACGAACCGAACCGTCGAGGCCGAAGAAGTCGCGCCCGCAGCCGAGCCGGAATTGCCGGAAGTGCGCGCCGCCGAGCTGCAAGAGCAGGAAGAGCGCGCGCAGACACCAGTCAATGCACCGCTCAATTTTCCGCGCGGCCCCGGTTCGGGTTCTCAGAGTGCGCAAAGCAACAAGCCGCCGCGCGATTTGGCCGGCCTGGAAGACTTTTCCAGTTCGCCCCTCAACCGTAAATACACCTTTGAGAACTTCATCGTGGGTCGTAGCAACTATGTCAGCCATGCCGCGGCGTGGGCTGTCGCCAATGCACCGGCCAAAGGTCAATACAATCCGCTGTTTATTTATGGCGGCGTCGGTCTGGGCAAAACACACTTGATGCAGGCCATTGGGCATTACATCAATAAAAGTCGTAATAGTCCGGCGGAAATTGTGTATGTTTCGGGCGAGAACTTCCTCTATCAGGTGGTGCGCTGCATCCGCGAAGACCGCATGACGGCTTTTCGCCGCATGTATCGCAACGTTGACATCTGGCTGGTTGACGACATTCAATACATCTGCAACGCCGAGCGCACCGAAGTGGAGTTTTTCCACATCTTCAACACGCTCTACGACCAGGGCAAGCAGATCGTGATTTGTTCCGATAAACCGCCCAAAGACCTCGAACTGACTGAAAACCGTCTCATCTCGCGCTTTGAATGGGGCCTCATCTCCTATATTGAAGCGCCCGACCTGGAGCATCGCATCGCCATTTTGCAAAAGCGCGCTCTGGCTGAAGGCGTCAACGTCGATCCCGCCGTGCTGCAATATCTGGCGGAAAAGATTCGCTCCAACATTCGTAGCCTTGAAGGTTCGTTAACACGATTGCTGGCAATGGCCTCGCTCGATGGCCGCAAAATCAACCTCGACCTCGCCGCCGAGACGGTGCGCCACTACTCGACCGCCGAGTCGGAGCCGGTGAAAGTTGATGTCGAGGTTTTGATTCAAGTCGTGGCCGACCACTTCAAGATGAAAGTGGCCGACATCTTAGGCAAAAAGCGCAACAAAGAGATAGTCATGCCGCGCCAGGTGGCGATGTATCTGGCGCGGGAGATGGCTTCGATGAGCTACCCCGACATCGGGCGCGCCTTTGGCCGCGATTACACCACCGTCATCCACTCCTACGAGAAGATTAAGAGCGAAATCAAAAAAGATTCCGGCCTTAAGAACACCGTTTCCGAATTGCGCAGCAAGGCCCACGCGCGAGCTTAAGAGAAACTCTCATGCTGTTCTGGCACCGACACAAGCGCGTTCTCCAAAGAGTCGCGCTTGTTGTCGTTTTGCTGGCGGCGTCTCCATTCCTTCTCTTTTTCGGCTGGGTCGCTAAAGACACTCTCTACGAGTACTCACAACGCCTGCCATTCAACTCCGCACAGTGGAAATCGGCGGACAACGACAACCCCAAAAGCCCAAAATACGCGATTCGCATCCGCATGGTGGACGATTTATTTGACCGCCACAAATTAGTTGGCATGACGCGAAACGAAGTTATTCAGCTTCTTGGGCCATCAGATGACGGCGACAGACAAGGGCAAGAATTGATGTATGCGCTCGGCCCGGAGCGAGGTTTCATAAGCATGGATTGGGAGAGTCTTAGCATCGAATTTGACGCCAAAAATCGGGTCAAAAAAGCCTCCATTTGGAGCGGTTAACGACCACCTAAAACGCCGCAAAAGTTATCCCTATCAGCATGGGGAAGAGTACAGGGAAACCTATTAACAACTTTGCAAAACTTTGTGACCATATGGATAACAGGGAAAACCACCCCGAGTTATCCCCAGGGCTATGGATAACTTTGAAGTGCTCTGGAGCCTTATAAACACTGGCGAAATTGGCACTTCGGGAGGAGTTATCCACTTATCCACACCCCTAATAATAATAAGTTATTTATAAATAATATCTGTACAGCACCCCCACCTCTTTTCGGAGCCTATGGATAACCACATTTCAGAGCAAAAAACAGCACAGAAAGCAGAACCAAAAACGAGTACTCACGACACTCATTTTGAAACAGCTTTTGAAGCATCAGCAATCGACAACATTTCGCAGTCGCAAAGCGGCCAATGGTGTCCCAATTGCGGGGCGGTTCTCGAAGCGCGCAAATGCAAGTTGTTTTGCCACACGCCGGGATGCGGATATCTCGTGACGTGCAGCGAGTGGTAGAAATCGTCGTGAGAAAGCTGGCGAAGCGCGCATCGAAACCTGTTAGAATAGAACATCATTCAGTTTGAAGACCTCAAGATTTGAAGACGCGATGTGGAGCAGAACATGAAGATCACCTGTGAGCGTAGTTATCTGGCCAATGCTTTAGGCGTCGCGGGGCGCGCCGTATCGAGCCGCAACACGCTGCCGATTTTAGCCAACGTCCTGCTGGAAACCGAAGACGACCGCCTCAAGCTGACCGCAACCGACCTCGATACCGCGATTCGCGGCGTCATTCCCGCGTCGGTGGCTGAAAATGGCGCGGTTGCCGTTCCCGCCGGAGTGCTCACCGATGTCGTCTCCAAGCTGCCCGACGCGCCGATCACGCTCGAAATGCAGGACGGCAAAGTCACCGTGCGCAGCGGCAAGAGCGATTACACCATCCTCTCGCTGCCCGCCGAAGACTTTCCCGTTGTGCCTGAAGTGACCGAAGGCACCGACCTCACGTTGCCACAAGCCACCCTCAAAGAGATGCTGCGCCTGACGACTTTCGCCGCCTCCAAGGAAGAAACGCGCTCAATTCTCATGGGCGTCTTGTTTGAAGCGCGCAACGATTCGCTGACGCTTGTCGCAACCGACACGCACCGACTGGCGTGGAAGAAAGCCCAGTTAAGCGAAGAAGTCGCCAGCCCGGTTTCGGCCATCGTGCCGGCGCGGCCGCTGGTTGAACTGGAGCGCGTGCTCAAAGACACCATGGACGAGACGGTTCACATCCGCTTTGGCCCTTCGCAGGTGCAGTTTGAAACGCAGGATGTGACACTGGTGTCGCGAGTACTCGACGGCCAGTTTCCCAACTACGAAAAAGTCATTCCCAAAGCGGTCGAGCGCAAAATCACCTTCGACCGCACCGAGTTCCTCAGCGCCGCGCGCCGCGTTTTCATCGTGGCCAAGCAGAATTCGGAGAAAACCATTCTCACCACCAAGGGCGATTTGCTCGAAATGACCGCCGAAAGCCAGGAAGTCGGTCGCGCCTACGAAGAAGTGCCGATTGCCATGGACGGCGAGAACCTCACCATCGCGTTCAACACGCGTTATCTCATCGAAGCGCTGGGCATCATCTCCACCGAGCAGGCCACACTCGAACTTTCCGGCGCACTCAATCCCGGCATACTGCGCGCCGGCGGCCAGGGCGATTTCCTGTACGTCGTGATGCCGATGCAGGCCTAAAAGAAAAGTAATGAGTGATGAGTGATGGGTCATGAGGACTCATCACTCATCACCCGTCACTCATTACTCGAATGATCGTTCGCTCGCTTCGCCTGCGCAATTTTCGCAACTACGCAGCACAAGAAATCCAACTTCCACCCGGCCTCATTGCTTTGACTGGCGATAACGGACAGGGCAAAACCAACCTTCTCGAAGCGCTGTGCGTACTGGCCACCACAAAATCGCCACTCGTCGAGCGTGACCGCGAACTCATGCGCTGGGAGCAGAACGAAACCCGCCTCGCTGCGGAAGTCGAGCTTTGCGCCGGTCGCAGCAGCACACGAGTACTCGAATACGGCTGGCGACTTGATGGCAACACCGTCACGCGCGACCTGCGCGCCGGCGGCGTACCGCAAAGTGCGCTCGCTTCGTGGCTCGGACAGTTGCAGGTTGTGGCGTTTTTCCCGCACGATTTGGTCATCATCGCCGGAGAGCCGGGCGAGCGGCGCCGCTTTCTCAATCTTGAATTAGGGAAAAGTCGTCCGGCGCACTTTGCCGATGCAGCGCGCTACCGTCGTGCGTTGCAGCAACGCAATGCACTTTTGAAGCACTTGATGGAAAGCCGCTTCAAAGGCCGCGCCCCGATGGGCAACGCCGCCGAAGGCTTGGGCACGCTCGGCGAGTGGAACAAGCAACTGATTACTTACGGCTCGCGCATTCTGGCGCAGCGTGCGCAGTTCCTGCACGAACTGACGCCGATTTTGGCCGAAGTACACCGCGATCTCAGCGGGCGCGACGAAGTTTTCTCCGTTCAATACGCGGCGGGCGTGGCGCGGCGCGATACGGATGTTTCCGAGTACTCGAACGAGCACTGGACACGCTTGTTTCAAAACGCGCTTGAAGCCGATCACGAAAACGACACGCGTCGCGGCACCACCAACAGCGGCCCGCACCGCGACGACCTGGTTTTTCGTCTGGGCGAAATGGACTTGCGCCGTTACGGCTCGCAAGGTCAGCAGCGTCTGGCCGTGCTCGCGCTGAAAATCGCTCTGGCGCGCTGGGTGGCGCACGTCACGGGCGAATCGCCAATTTTGCTGCTCGATGATGCGCTCAGCGAGCTGGACGCCACACGCCGCGAGCGATTGTTAAAGCAAGCCGCGCATTTTGAGCAAAGCGTCCTCACCGCCACCGACGATAAGTTCCTCGAAGGCGTCTCTTCAACGTTGTTCCGCGTCGAAAACGGACGTGTTGAGCCTCTTCATCTTCCTTAACAAACATTTAATTGTGGCAAGTTTTCCATAAAGTTTTCCCTGCCTGGGGATAACTTTGGGAGTAATTTGGGGATAAGTGTGCGTAACCGCACTTTATTTCGGTTTTGGGCCCAAATGGGGTTGTCAATCCGCTGAAAATAGGTCTTTTCCCCGCAGCAGAACGCTACAATAACCGCACGGTGCATAAACCGCTCGAATCACGCGGCGCACGATGCAGAAGTTGTAGCAACAATCGCAGACCGAAACATGGAAAACGTCGCCAATATTGTCAACGGAGTACTCGATGCGCGCGGCTGGCGCGGCAAAGTGCTCGAACAGATGGCTGTCGAAATCTGGCCCGAAGTTGTGGGCGAAGCTATCGCGCGCCACACCCTCGCCGAGAAGTTCAAGAGCGGCACGCTTTACGTCCGTGCTCGTTCGCCGCAGTGGACGCAAGAGTTGCATTTCCACGAAGCGCGCATCATCGCGCGCATCAATGGTCGCCTGCGCCAGAACATCGTGCAGAAAATCCGTTGTTCGGTAACACCGCCGCGCGGCATCAAAGTCGGCGCTCTCAAGCCGAACTGGGAAGACCCCACATTTCCCGCCGCTCCGCCCGTGCCGCGTGGCGTAAAGCCGGTCAAAGACGACGAAGCGGCACGCCACGCGGAGAAAATCGTGGCTCAATCGAACATCGAAGACCCCGAAATCCGCGCCGTGATGGAAAACCTCATCGCCACGTCCATTCGCGCACGCGACCAGAAACCGCAGGCTTAATTCTTCTTGTATCCCACTTGTCTCTTACACGCCTAAGGAACGAGAGTGGGAAAGCACTGACCACACGACCAGAGAGCAACGAGTTCTCGTACACCGAACCAACGATGTTTAGAGTCATCTTCGAGCCTGTTTCAAAAGTCCTGCATTATACTTCCAAGAATGCCGATAACTCTGTTTCGTACTGTTATAGCTTGGATGATTGTTCTTGCGTGTTTATGTCAGGGCTGCTACGACACGCCTCAACAGGTTACCCTCCCTCCAACCAAGCTCAGTGCTGTTGATTTGCAGTTTGGCCGCCAGCAAGTCGACCAAATGATGCGTGATCGTAGTGAAATGATTTCTTGCGTTCAGAAAGATGACATCATCTATGAATGGGCAACTCGCCAGTTTGCGGGCGAAGCAACAGGCGAGCGAATCTACTGGTCTGCTGATCCACCAACTTGTCCTGTTGAATGCTTGAGCTCCCATAACCCAGCACATGAAATCTTAGGACCAGGACTAATAAAAATACGTGAGCGGCACGAATCAGGGCCAGAGAAAGGACGGAAGATAGGGTGTGAGGAATTATGGTCATGCGTGGTTTTTGAACTTTACAATATCTCATACGGTAAGGAACACAATGCAGTCTACAATGCTGCGATCTCGGGGCAGACAGGTAAGCAACAGTACATAATAGGGGTAGCCAAGATAGAGTTCAAAGCTATAAAAGAAACGGCTCAGTTCCACGATGAGGTGTGGCGTCCTTGGTCCAAAACTAAAGGAAAGAGTACTGAACCATCCTACTGGTTCACGAATGAGCCTGACACTTATAGTGAGTGGATAAAGCAGTACAATGACCCTTCTGGTTATCCATACAGTTATTACGGGCACGAGTATGACTCAGAGATCGCACCTCACATAAAAAGATAGCCGCACAATTGGGCAATACCAAAATGAGGCAGCCTGTCGGTAACAAGGTTCATCCGCAGCACAGTAGCGGTTTCACACAAAGGGCGGTTTCGTAATCCCGCGCGGGAAGCAGAACCTCAAGACTGAATTCTCGGTGTGACATCGCCAATAACCCGCCACTGCGCTAAAATCACTCGCGATGCATGATATTAAATTCATTCGCGCCAGTACCAATCTCGCTAAGAGGCATATGGTCAATAAATGAAGAATGCACAACATCAAAGTCTGTGCAATTTACTCGCGCATTGTCCGCTAGTGACCAAAGACACTCCTCTGATGCATCGGAATTGCACCCGGTTTTCTCGCGCCCAAAATTCACTTTCATTGGATGTATCGCTTCTCTGTTGCGGGATTTTAGCAAGATTCCAACGGAAAGCTGATGTTTCGCGAGAGCAGGAGTTATGCTGCACACATTATCGAGAACAGAAACTCGTTATTATTTGGAAATGTGCCGACCGGAAGATCTCCGTCCTGCACCACCCGTGCATGAAGATGTTGAACTGAAGCAACTCAAAGAACCAGACTCACAATTGCGCCGTTGGCTTTATGAAGAGGTCGGCGACAGATGGGGCTGGAGAGACAGAGCCTACTGGACAGATCACGAATGGAACCAGCACTTGCTTCGTGCTGATATTGAAATCTGGATCTTGTGGTCGCAACAAGAGCCACTTGGCTATTTTGAATTGGAAAAGGAAGCGTCGAGCGGTGTCAGAATCACTCATTTTGGCCTGCGTCCTCAATTTACAGGACGTGGCATTGGTGGTCACCTGCTCACATTAGCGATTCGAAGAGCCTGGCGCATTGGAGCCACACGCGTCTGGCTGCATACTTCTTCTTTCGATCATCCTCATGCCCTGGCAAATTATCAGGCGCGCGGTCTTCATCTTTTTAAGACTGAAGTCATTCAACCCGAATTGTAGAAACACAAAGCGGTTCAGAATTGAGGTTCACCAAATGCCATAACATCGCCATTTGCTCCACACTGAGCTAAAATCTGTGGCGATGCATGATATTAAATTCCTACGCGCCAATGCCGATCTTGTAAAGCAGCATCTGGCCAATAAAAACATCCAAGATGGCGTGGCGCTGGTCGATGAAGTTCTCCAACTCGATGAACAGCGTCGCAACGCGCTTTTTGAGGTGGAACAGCTTAAAAAGCAGCGCAACGAAGCCTCGCAGCAAGTGGCCAAGCTGAAAAAAAGCGGCGAGGACGCGACACAGATCATTGAAGAAACGCGCCACCTGGGCGACCGCATCGGCGCGCTGGATGCCGATGCACGCGAAGTGGACGCCGTTCTGGCCACGCGGCTCTTGGAGATTCCCAACGTTCACGCGCCGGATGTGCCCATTGGGGCGGTTGAAGATGATAATGTCGAAGTGCGCAAGTGGGGCGAAATTCCGCAGTTCAGTTTCGAGCCGAAGCCGCACTGGGAAATTGGCGAAAATCTGCGCATTATCGACTTTGAGCGCGGCGCTAAAATCAGCGGTTCTCGTTTTTACGTGCTGCGTGGCGCCGGTGCGCGACTGGAACGAGCCCTCATCACGCTGATGCTGGACGTTCACACGCAGCAGCATGGCTACGAAGAAATTCTGCCGCCGTTCCTGGTGCGTCCCGAAGCGATGACCGGCGCTGGTGTGCTGCCAAAGTTTGGCGAGGACGCTTATCACGTGGAGCGCGACGATTTGTGGCTCATTCCCACGGCCGAAGTGCCCGTCACGGCGCTGCATAACGAAGAGATTCTCGATGTGGCGCAATTGCCCATTAAATATGCGGCGTATTCGGCCTGTTTTCGCAGCGAAGCCGGCGCGGCAGGGCGCGACACGCGCGGTTTAATTCGCGTGCATCAATTCAATAAGGTCGAGTTGGTAAAGTTTGTCGCTCCCGAGTACTCGTATGACGAATTGGAAAAGCTGACGCGCGACGCCGAAGTCATTCTGGAAATGTTGGAGCTGCCGTATCGCACGGTCGAGCATTGCACTGGCGACCTGGGTTTCAAAGCCACTAAGGCATATGACGTGGAAGTGTGGCTGCCGGCACAGAACACCTATCGCGAAATTTCGAGCTGCTCCAACTTTGAGGCGTTTCAGGCGCGGCGCAGCGGCATTCGTTATCGCCCGCTGGATGAGAACGGCAAAGCGGGCAAACCGGAGTTTGTGCACACCTTGAACGGTTCGGGTCTCGCCATTGGGCGCACTATGGCGGCGATTCTGGAAAACTTTCAACAGAGTGACGGCACGGTACGTATTCCGGCAGCGTTACGACCTTATCTTGGTGGGCTGGAAAGCATCAGTTGATGGGTGCCGAAAATCAATCAACTGAGTACTCGAAGATTTTCGTTCCGCAATTGCGCTATACTTTAAGGCGTTGCGCGGAGTGAATTGAACCCGAACGAGCGCGCCCCAACCGTGGCGCGCTTTTGCTTTTGCGGCCGTGCTCTTCGCATCCATCTTATGCCTTTTACCCGAGCCGGACAACTCGCGCGCGAAACGCCACTCGCGCGGCCCGACGACCCACTGGGTCTCGTCGCGGAAAACCTGCGCGAATCGCACTATGGCGCGATTCCTGTGGTGGAGGGCGATGTCGCGCAAACTCTGCCCGACGGAAAAACACCGCTGCGCTTATTGGGACTTATCGACGAGCACGATTTGTCGCAAGCCGTGCTGCCCATTTTGCAACGCGCCGAAATGCAGCGTGTGGAAGCCGCGCAGATTGCGACTAATGGCCATGCGCCGAATGCGTATGCGACAGTGGCGGTGCCCGGCACTTCCAGCGAATCGGCATCGGCTAACGGTGCGCCGTTCATGGCCATGCCGGAGCTGGTTCAGGGATTAACAAGTAACGGTTATCACGCCAACGGCATGCGCACGACGGGCGAAGATGCCGCCGATGCTCTGTTAGCGGTGCAAGAAATTTCCAACCTGACGGCGCGGGCCATCATGCGGCCCAGCGTGCCGTTTATTCCGGCTGCGTTTTCGCTGCACAACGCGTTGCTGGCGCTTGACCGCTACGAATGCAGCGCCTTGCCTGTCGTGGATGCTGCTGGCAGCTATCGCGGCATGGTTTCGCGCGCCGACCTGGTTGCGGCACTGGGGCATCAGGTGCGCCCGCCGGTTGTCGGTGGCATGGCCACGCCGCTTGGCGTGTGGCTCACAACAGGAACGCTGAGCGGCGGCGCACCGGCACTGGGACTTTTTCTCTCCGGTGCAACGCTGGCATTCTGTTTCTTCGTGGCACATTACGGGTTGCTGCTGACCCTGCAATCGTTCAATCCCGAGTGGGCGATGATGTTTTTGTCCGGGCGGATGGGTGCGCTGTCTTCAGTGGGTAGCCTGCTCAATCTTGCGTTTACCGCCGCCGAAGGATTGCTATTTCTGCTGGTGTTGCGTGCCTTGCCCATGGCGGGCATTCACGCGGCGGAGCATCAAACTGTGTGGGCCATTGAACGCGGTCTGCCTCTGCGACCCGAATTCGTGAAGCAGATGCCGCGCGCTCACCCACGCTGCGGCACGAATCTGGTCGCTTTGGCGGGTCTGATTCAGATCACGTTGGGACACCTGCCTTCGTTCGACCCGTTTTACGTTCTGATGGCGCTACTTTTTATCTACTTTGGGTGGCGCTCGTTCGGCACGCTGTTGCAGGAATGGTTCACCACAAGGCCGCCATCGGCCAAACAACTGGAAAGCGGCATTCGCGCCGGCGTTGAATTGATGGAGAAGTATCAGGCACAGCCGCATGTGATGGGTTCGTTCGGACAAAGGCTGTTTAATTCCGGCATTCTGCTGTCGGGATTGGGGCTGCTGCTCACCACGACTGCCCTCGACTTTGCGGCGCAGTGGATCATGCTTCAACTGGCACGCTAGGGGCTGCGGTGAGTACTCGTTACGACAGCGGAGATGCGGTTACGTGCCCGGCACTACAGCAGTTGCTGCAAGGCGCCGTGGCGCAGTTGCAAAATGAAGGTGTTGTAGAACGCAGAGAACACACGTTTTGGGTGCAGCGTGTCCCGGCGAAGATGCGTGCGCAGCATGGCGATTTTTGGTCGAACGCGGCTCTGGTGTTGGCCGCAGAAGGTGAAGCGAGTACTCGTAAAAGCGCCGGAGAACTGGCGCGCTGTATAATTGAGCGCATCGAATGGAGCGGCAGTGTGCAAGAAGCCAACGGCAGAATTAATTTTCAGTTAGATGAGAGTGCGATTGCTCGTGGTGTGGCGCGCGCAGTGGAAGAGCGCGAGCATTACGGCGCAAGCGACGCCTTAGCGGGAACGCGGGTCGTGGTGGAATTCGTTTCCGCCGAGCCGAGCGGGCCTTTGCCGTTTACCGCCGCTCGCAGCGCCGCCATGGGCGATGCACTGTGTCGCATCTTGGCGCTGCAAGGCGCATCGGTCACGCGCGAGTATTATCTCAACGACGCGGAATCGTCTTCCCGAATGCGCCTGCTGGGCGAAAGCGTGGCCGCGATCTATCTTTCGTCGTTCGGGCACGAGAGCGAACCGCCTGAAGGGGCCATGGACGATGCGTTCGTGCGCGGCGTGGCGCAGGGAATCGCTTCGCGTGAAGGTAACGCCTATCTGCTGATGCCTGAAAGCGAGCGCGCGGCGCTGTTCGCACGCAAGGCGCTGGACGCCATTGTGACGGCGCAGAAGGCCACTCTGCGTGACTTCGGTGTGCGTTTCGATGTATGGACATCCGAGCAGGCATTGCGCGATGAAGGTCGCGTCACGGCATCGTTGCAAAAACTGCGCGAGCGCGGCCATTTGTATGAGCGTGACGGCGCCGAATGGCTGCGCACCACCACGTTTGGCGACAACGCCGATCGCACGGTTGTGCGCACCAACGGCAAACCGACGTATCTGGCGACCGACATCGCCTATCACGGCTTTAAGCTGGAGCGCGGTTTCGACCGCCTGATTAACATCTGGTCGGCAGAGCACCGACAATATATCGCGCGCACGCGAGCCGCGCTGCTGGCGGGCGGCTGCGATGCAGATAAGGTCGAAGTCATTCCGTGTGAAAACTCACGCTGGCTGCGCGAGGGTGCTCCGGTGCGGCGTGGTGCGGGCGGCGGCGTCTTCACCATGGACGAAGCGCTACGCGCTGTGGGCCGCGATACCTTGCGTTTTCTGCTGGTGCGCCGGGGTTGGGACGACATTGTCGATATCGACGCAGAAACCGCGCGCCGCGATGACGAAACAAATCCGGCTTATGCCGCGCGCTTGGTGCCGGCTCGTTTGAGCACGCTGATTCGCGAAGCCGAAGCGCGCGCCGGAAGTGGAACAGTGGGCACTATCGAGTACTCGCAGTGGAGCGAGGCCGAGCAAAGCGTGGCTCGCCTGGTGGCGTTATGGCCGGACGTTGCTCTGGGAGCCGCCACGCGCCGCGCACCGCAGGAAGTGGCACAGTTCGTCAGCGAGCTGGCAGCGGGTGTGCGCGACATCGTAAAAACTGCGCAGCCAAACAACGACACGGCCATAAACGCGGTGCGCTTGCCCTTACTGCAGGCGGCGCGCGTAGTGGCCGCCAATGCACTTCAAGCGCTGGGTGTTGACGCAGCAACCAAGTTATAAAGTGGTACTCAAACCAAACGAGGCAAATCGATGAGTGAAGGCGCGAATCCGCTGGCGGGAATCGTTGGATTCTGGATGTTGATGCAGTTGGCGTCCACGCTGGCTTTGCTGCTGGGCGGTATTTACGGCTTGTATTGCCTGAGCCGCGCCGCATCAGGCATGGAACGCCTGGCGGCGGCTGTCGAGCGCCTGGTCGCCGAACGCGCCACGCCCAACCTGCAAATGCCGATGGCCCCGCGCGATGCGCAGAGCGCAAATGTTACGGGCGCAGTGCCTCCGGTGTCTTCGGCCACGACTTATCCTGCTGCCACGCCGCAGCCTTTCGTCCCGCAGGTGTCGCCGGATGCAACAGCGACAACGGTTCCAACCGCTCCGATCGCGCCAGTTGCGCCGGGTTCAATTCCCACTGAGGCGCCGAGGCTGCCATGAGTACTCAGGACAAGCGAGTGATGCTGGCGCCCTCGCTGTTGAGCGCCGATTGGTGGAATGTCGCCGCCGATGTGGCCGAGCTAACCCAGGCCGGTTGCGAATGGCTTCACTTCGATGCGATGGACGGTCACTTTGTGCCGAACCTGACAATGGGGCCGATGTTTCTACGCGCTCTGCGGCCTCATTCGAAACTGCACTTCGATGCGCACCTGATGCTGGCTAATGCCGGTGATTACATCGACGCTTTTTTAGAGGCGGGCGCCGATAGCATCAGCGTTCATGTGGAAGGCAATCCGCACCTGAATCGGTTGATAAACCGCATCAAAGACGGCGGCGCCCAGGCCGGCATCGTGATTAATCCCGGAACGGCAGCCACGGCGCTTGATGCCATTTTGCCCGATGTCGATTACGTCCTGGTGATGAGTGTCAATCCCGGCTTTTCGGGTCAGAAGTTCATTGCTTCAGCGGTGCAGAAGATTGAGCACTTGCACCGGATACGGCAGGAGCGCGATCTTCAGTTTTTGATTGAGGTTGATGGCGGAGTGGCACCCGATACGGCGCCGCTCGTCGTGAAGGCCGGAGCTGATGTTTTGGTATGTGGAAGCGCCCTTTTTGCCAAAGAGCGCTCGTTGAGCGATAATGTGAGTGCCCTGCGCCGCGCCATTGGTGAAGTGCCAGGTGTGACCGGCCAGGAGCCGTCAGACTGAAAGCCATAACGACCGAGCAGTTAACGAGTACTCCACAGAGTTTCTCAGCCATTTCTCAACGCGATGCGTAAGATTCGTTGTCCGCGCTGTTCGGTTATCAACATGGAAGGGTTTACCACCTTTCCCTATTGCGCGGCGTGCGGCACGCGGCTGCCCGACACTCACGATGAGCACTCGCACCTGGGGTGGAGTCGCCCTCTGCGCTCGACGTTGTGGGCCGCCATTATCGGCTGCGCGGTGTTGGGGCTGGCGCTCTATGCCACAAACTTTTTTGAATCGACGCCGACTGCCGGCACTTCTTCGCTAGTGGTCTATGGACGTGCGCCCCGCATGGCCCGAGTGGGCGAGCAAATTCAGGTGCCGATTGTTCTCGACCGTCCCCCCTCAGTCATAGGTGCACACAGTGGCGATTACAAGGATGTCACTCTGCGCCTGCCGCACGACCTGTTCGAGAACTTCGAACTGCGCTCGCTGCAACCGGTTCCCGACAGCGCAGAGAAACGTGGCAATGGTCTCTATTATTACTACTCGTCGCTCCCACCTGATGCGATTATTCGAATAACGATGTTGCCGCTGCGGGCTGGTGTTTTCGAGGTATCAGCCAAAGTGTTTAGCGGCAGCGAGTTGCAAGACAACAGCACCAAGAAATTGCAAGGCGACATCTCCAACGAGTTCCAAACCAAAGTCACTGTTACCCAAAGCTCGTCGCAGCGCTCCGCCACTCCTCTCAACACAAAACCCGGCCAATAACCACTTGGCTTAAAGCATTTTTAGATAATGTATCGCAGGGGCGCACGCGATGCGTTCTGATGTGCTTGTCGCAGAATGAGGGCGTCATGCATTGTGCTCCTACGCCATGCGCATCCAGGCAATCGCACCGAAACTTGCCCTAAACGCGCACCAATAATGTCTGGAAGCGTTGCAGGGTTACTCGTCCCGGTGCGCCGCGCACGGAACGCACCCATTTCGCTTCGGTGTAGATGATCTCGATGCGGTCGCCTTCGTTATTGTCGTCACGAGTACTCGCTGTCTTGCGTGACGTGGTGCGCGTGGTCGAAGCCAGCCAGCGCCCGGCTTCTTCGAGTACTCGTGGCGGCGGCTGCTTGCCTTTCTGGTTCTTGATGAGGACATGCGCCGAAGGCATGCCGCGCACGTGCATCCAGATGTCGGACGGCGAAGCCACTTTCGACAACAGCAACTGATTCTCCAGGGCATTACGTCCCATCCACAGTTGCCAGCTTTCAAATTCTCGCCGCCGCAGCTTGCTTTCGGGGCGCGCCGCGTCGCTTTCCTGCCGCGTGCGCGAAGCGGGTTTCGGCTCGCGCTGAGCATCTTTCTGATGTAGCCCGCTAGCAGCAGCGATGGCCTCCAGTTCGTGCCGGTTTTGCGCCGCGCGCGCAGCCTCTTCCCATTTTTGCAGTGCGGCGGCTTCGGCTTCGAGTTCCTCGCGGCGTGCCGGCGCAGCGGCGGCCAGCTTGTGCGCTCGACGATAGCGATTGAAGCAGCGCGTCGCGTTATCGGCTGCCGACCAGTCGGGCTCCAGCGCAATGCATGTTGTCGCCGAATCTTCAGGATTCTCGCCCCAGGCGTCGAGCGGCAACTCAATCGAGGTGGCGCCATTTTGCAAAGCCGCTTCCACCTGGCCAATGTGTGCCAGAATCGCTTGTCCCTGCTGGTTGAACAAAGCCGCGTCTTCGGCGTGGCGCAAGGCTTTGGCAGTGTCTTGCTGCTGGGCCGCGTTGCGCTTGCGAGAAGCCGCCAGATACGACATCAAACGAGCGCGCTCGCTGCTCAAAGCCCCGGCGGCGGCTTCCCGCGTTACACAATGCTCAATCAGAGTACTCAGGGAGCCACTGCACGGCGCGCAATCGGAGCCTGACAGAGGAAAAGTATAAGGCTGCTCGCCACAAAGCACCGGGGTGAAATCACCGTTTGAGGCGAGTTGCGCTTGCTCGAAAAATGCAGCGCATTCGCTGGCCCAGGCCCTTGCATCCACCGCGCTTGTTGCCCTAACTTGTGCTTGCAACGAGCGCACCACCAACGGCGAGATGCCGGTGAACTGAGCGCGCAGCCATGCGGTAAAATCGTCAGCAGTCGCGTCCAGGTTTAAGTCCGCATCGAGTACTCGCTGTTGCCAGTCGTTGACCTGGAGTGGGTTCGCTTTGCCGGAGGGCGGCGGCTCGTAAGGGCGATGCGGCAAAATGGTGCGCACGCTATTGAGAAACGGCGGCAAACGCTTCACCGCATCAATAATGGTCTGCGATTCGTCCAGCAGAATGATGTTCGAGCGGCGCTCCATCAACTCCGCGACAAGGGTGTAGCGCACCAGGTCGCCGATAGCGTCGCGCGTTTCCCACCGCAGATGCAGCACACGGTCGAAGTTTGGCTGCTCGACATCGACCAGGCGAGCGTTGCGCAGTGCCTTACGCAATGTTGTGGTTAAAGCCGTGTTGGACGGCTGCGGCGCTTCGGCGACAAAGTGCAGGCGTGCCCGTTGCGGATGGGTGTCGATAAGCAGCGTCGCACTGCGAAAGGCGAGAAAAACTGCGCGATCATCGTCTTCGGAAGAGTTGCCGCGCGTTTGCGGCATCTTGCCGCTGTGCTGAGGCAAACTGCTGGCCTGCCAGATGTCGCGCAGGCGCTCACCGCGCAGCGCGCGCATCTCCGCCGCCAGCGCGGCCAGCATCGTCGAATCGAAAATCATGGAGGTGACGAAGCGCAAAGCTGCGCCTCATAAATGGCCCAACTCAGCGCAGGCGCTTGACCTGTTCAATGAACTGCATCGGGCCAAAGGGTTTTACCAAAAACTCGTTGCAACCGGCGGTGGTGGCCATGCGACGCGCCAGGGCCGTGCCGATGGTGGACATCATCAGAATCGGTACCGAGCGGCCATTTTTGGTGCCGCGCATGCGCTGCACGAGTTCGATGCCATCGGTGTTGCCCAGCACGGAATCGACAATCAGGGCGTCAAACTTCTCGCCTTCCATGTGCTGCAGCGCTGCGTCCGGGTTTTCGGCACACACAACGTCGACATCCGCTTCTTTCAAGGACAAAGCCAAAAAGCCCAGCAGTTCCTCGTTGTCGTCGACGATCAGTACTCGCATAAAATCAAACCGTTTCCCATCTCAAGCTGCCGCAGCCTGTGACGACTGTCGGCGCAGCCTCAAGGTTCTACTCGTAATCTTCTTCGACTTGTCGGGTGCGAGTGCGCGCAGAAGACAGCGCTGCTGGTGTTGCGTCCTGCGATAACGGGCGATTACCTAAGGCTAGTCGCTGCGGTGTAGCCGATGGTTCGGGTGCGACCACCTCTGATGGCGCTGCCGTTTCGTCCGCAGCACGTACTCCACTCGAGTTCTCATCGGTTTGAACCACAGAGCCTGCTGTTCCTTCAGGGGTGTGGACAACGGGTGTAACGTGCAAGTTTGCGCTATCCTCACTGCCCTGTCCAGATAACGAAGACGGGGGCTCGGTGCTGCTCCGGTTTTCAACCTGTTGGTGCAACCACATCGCCGCCCCGCCGCACAGCAAAGCGGCAACCAGACACAGCGCGAAGAACACCCAGCGCAAGGGCAGCAAACCGATACCGGCGCTCCACCACACGACGGCCCAGGCTAACAGCAAGGCCGTCGCGAAGAGAAGCACAGACACAGCCAAACTCTGCAACCGCCCGATCAGCGCTTCGACTACAGATGAAAGCGACTCCGGCGGAACGACAGCATTAACCACAGCCGGAGCCTGCGCATATTGAATCGAGTACTCGTTGCGCCGTGCCGCGCCGTCTATTTCGGCACCAGGCTCGTTTGCACTGGCGATTGTGCTGGCTTCGAGTTCGCCTTCCTTTAGCAGGTAATCGGCGCTGCTGAGAAATGCGCCGGCCAGGTCGTTGCGATCTTCGCCCTGCTGCACCAACGAAATGATGAACGGCGACCACACATCCGGCGCGCGCTCCATGGCGTCCACCAGGCTGCGCCCCATCGTGAGGTCATGGTCGAGCGCGTCGTAAAGCTGCAGCAGGCGCGGATTATCGGTTTGCGCACGCAGCACACGCGTAATGCGCAAAATATCGACCCCGGCCTGCATCATGCCGCCGATCTGGCGACACACGGTAATCAGTTCACTGCGATCAACCATGAGAATTGACGAATTACGATTGACGAATGGACGCAGCAGAATCGTCAATCCACAATTACTTCACACGCTCGACGTATTGGCCGGTGCGCGTATCGACGCGAATGGTTTCGCCTTCGTTGACAAACAGCGGCACCGTCACGACCGCGCCGGTTTCCAGAGTCGCCGGCTTGCTGCCGCCCTGAGCCGTGTCGCCGCGCACACCGGGGTCGCTTTGCGTGATTTTGAACTCCATGGTTTGCGGCAGTTCCATGTTGAGCAACTGACCTTTCCACTGCACGAGCTGAACGGGTGTGTTGTCCTTGAGGAACTTCACGGCGTCGCCGACCTTCTTGGCGGGCAGTGTCATCTGCTCGAAACTGCTCATGTCCATGAAAACCAGATCGTCGCCGTCGGTGTACAAGTACTCGACATTGGTTCGCTCGACAATCGCCTGATCCAGTTTGTCGCCGGCGCGCCATGTTTTATCGACGGTGTTGCCGGTCATCAGGTTCTTGATGCGCGAGCGCACGAATGCGCCGCCCTTGCCGGGCTTTACGTGTTGAAAGTCGACGATCTGGTAAACGTTGCCTTCGTATTCGATAGTCAGGCCGGTTTTAAAGTCGGCTGTTGAGATGGCCACAGAAATTTCCTCGCTTGTGCTATTGTTTTCAAAAGGTTGCAATTGAAGGATAGCGCAATGCAAAGCGACGGTGCAAACCGGCGCGCAATTGAGTACTCACATCGAGCAATTACAGCGCACTTCGTGCCGATTTACATGGCGCGTGACTTGCATTGTAAAAGGCCGGTCTAAACAGGTGCGACAAGACACCTTTGCAAGGGAGGCTGGACATGTTCCGCAAACCGCCGTCAAAATTGGAGTCGCTGCGTGGAACGGTAACCGATACGGTTGCCGGAACGTTCGATACCATTCATGAAAAGCTGGATTATCTGCCGCTGGAGCGGCCATTAGAAACACTCAAGGATGTAAAAGAGAGCGTCACGGAAACCGTACACCACGGTTTGGAAGCCGCGTCGCACGGCCTGGATGCCGCCGCGCACAAAGCCGGCGATGTGTTGCAAGCTGCCACCGGCGCGGCCAGGGGAGCCGTTGGTGCTGCCAGAGGCGCCGCTGGTGCTGCCAGAGGAGTCGCAGCAAGCGGCATCGCAGCCGGAGCCGCCACGGCCAGCAGCGCCAAACAGAGCGCTGTCGATGCGGTGCAAAACACCGCAAAAACGGCACAGAATTCAAAGAAAGTCGCGCAAGAAGCGGCAGCCAACGCAGCGGCTGCCAGTGCTGCTGCCGCCACAGCCGCACGCGAAAAAGCACAACACAAAGTTGATGACTTTTCTGCCGCGCAAGAAAAACTGCGCCGGAAACTGGAAAGAAAACTGCACCGAGAAGCCAGACAGCAGACCAAAGCGCCGCAAAACAAAGCCGATGATGTGCGTGACAGCGTAACCGTGCTACGCAATAAAGCCGGGGACAAACGCGGCGATTACGTGACCGAAGTGCAAATTGCCGACGGCACTTCAAAGTGGTTGTGGATCGGTGTCGGAGTACTCGCCGGAGTGATTCTGGGCATCATGCTGGCACCGGCAACAGGCCGTCGTTCGCGCGCGTTGGTCAAAGACAAACTGAACAAAGCCGGCCACGGAGCCAGCGGGCTGGGCGGCGCGGCCAAAGCCAAAGCGACCGACATCGCCAATCGTGCAGCAGGCAAAGTGCACCAAATTAAGGGCAACAGCGAGGAAGATGTAGCCGACGACTTGACCATTGCCGACCGTGTGCGCACCGCAATTGGTGAAAGCCCCATCACACGCAACATGGAGCGCCTCAACATCGATTGCGTGAATGGCATCGTCACAGTGCGCGGGCCAATCGCCGACACGGAGTTGCAGGGCCAGATTGAAGGTATCATCCGCGCCGTCAAAGGCGTAGTCGATGTGCAGTTGTTCCTGCTCACCGAAGAAACGGAAGAAAACCCCGAGCCTTTTATCGGTTAAACAAACCCTCAAAAACAAAAAGCTCGTCTGGTATTAACACCAGACGAGCTTTTTGTTTCACCACCTCATTTGAAGACTGGACTTCTGCAACTGAAGCTTCCTCAAAACATGGAGCGTGAGTGATGGGCTTCTCTCAATCTACAGCCCGTCGCTCACGCTGCGGGTTCGGAGTGCGTAAGCCCGGTAAGGAGAGATTTCGCCGCCGCAACCGGATCGGGCGCCGCAGTTATCGGACGCCCCACCACAAGCCAGTTTGCTCCGGCATCAACGGCCTGGCGTGGCGTGAGTACTCGTTTCTGGTCGCCCACATTGGCACCAACGGGACGGATGCCCGGCGTCACAAGAAGAAAGTCCGGCCCGCACTCTGCGCGCACAAGTGCTATTTCCTGCGGCGAACACACCACGCCATCCAATCCGGCTTCACGCGCCAGATGTGCCAAGCGACGCACAGCATCACGCGGTTCATCCAATCCAATCTGTTGTAGTTGAGTGCGGTCATGCGAAGTGAGAATTGTCACACCAATAACACGAGAACTCGCATTCGTTTCGCGTGCGGCTTCTTGTGCGGCGCGCATCATCTCCAATCCGCCAAGACAATGCACGTTAAAAATCATCACGCCCATCTTCGCCGCCACGCGTGATACAGCGGCGACAGTGTTGGGAATATCGTGGAACTTCAGGTCGAGAAAAACATTGTCGGCGCCGATCTCTTCGACAATCGAAGAGCCAACCGAGCAGAATAACTCCAACCCCACTTTGAAGCCGCCGACATGTGGACGCAGCGTATGCGCCAGTTGCAAAGCAGCTTCACGCGTCGGCACATCCAGCGCCACCAGCACCGGATTTTCTTGAGAATGTGTCATTGTCCCTATTTTAGCAAAGCCGGCGAGTACTCAACGAACACCAGCGCAGCCGGGCAATCGCAGCCGGGCAATCGCAGCCGGGCAACCTGCGATTTTTACACTCGTGTAATCTGTGCGAAACAGAGTGCCCTTAGAATTGCAACAGCTAACAAACACGGCTGTCGCTGTTCTTCCAAGCCGTTCAAAGTGCTGTTTTGGGTTGTCACAATCATAGTTACCAAGACACCTATCCCCAAGGAGATGTAAATGCAACAAAATCAGAATGCTGATGTCGCCTCATGTCGCACCTGGAGCCGAAGCTATCTCGGCACAACACCGAAGATGCCGCTGCGCGCTGTGGCCGCAGCCTCGCTGTTCGCATCGTTGCTGGTCGTTGGTGGTTGCGGCTCGAACTCAACGCAAAGCCCGAGTGGAACAACCGCATCGACCGGAGTTTCAACGGCTTCAACAAGCGAGACTTCCACCTCCAACCAGCCGACTGGCGATACTGTGAAAGTTGGTATTCTGCACTCGCTGACCGGCACCATGGCGATTAGCGAAGTCTCCGTTAAAGACGCCGAGATGATGGCGATTAACGAGATCAACGCCAAAGGCGGCGTGCTGGGCAAGAAGATCGAACCCGTTGTGGAAGACGGCGCCTCCGACTGGCCCACTTTCAAAACCAAAGCCGAAAAATTGCTGACGCAGGACAAAGTCGCGGCTGTGTTTGGCTGCTGGACTTCGGTTTCGCGCAAAACTGTGCTGCCTGTCTTCGAAAAGCACAATGGTTTGCTGTGGTATCCGGTGCAGTATGAGGGCATGGAAACTTCGCCCAACATTTTCTACACCGGCGCGACCACTAATCAGCAGATCACTCCCGCCGTGGAGTGGCTCTTAAAGAACGGCAAAAAGAAATTTTTCCTGCTCGGCTCCGATTACGTGTTTCCGCGCACCGCCAACGCCGAAATCAAAGCGCAGTTGAAAGGCGCGGGCCTGACGCCGGTCGGCGAAGAATATACGCCGCTGGGCCATCGCGAGTACTCAACACTGGTGGACAAGATCAAAGCCGCCAAGCCCGACATCATTTTTAACTCGCTTAATGGCGACAGCAACGTTGAATTCTTCAAGCAACTGAAAGCGGTCGGCCTCACTGCCAAAGATATGCCCACAATGTCGGTGTCCATCGCCGAGCCGGAGATTCAAGCCATTGGCGCCGACAAACTGGCCGGTCACTGGGCGGTGTGGAATTACTTCCAGACAACCAACACGCCGGAGAACAAGAAATGGGTGGCCGACTTCAAAAAGGCCAACCCCAAAACTCCTGTCACTGATGACCCCATGGAAGCCGGTTACTTCGGCGTCTATCTGTGGAAAGCCGCTGTGGAAAAAGCCAAGTCGTTCGATGTGGCGAAAGTCAAAGCGGCCAGCGACGGCATCACCTTTAACGCGCCCGGCGGTCCGGTGAAAATCGACGGCAAAACGCAGCACGTATGGAAAACGGTGCGCATCGGCGTGGTGCAGCCCGACGGCCAGTTTAAGGAAGTGTGGAACAGCGGAAAGCCAATCAAGCCCGATCCCTATCTTGATGCTTATCCGTGGGCCAAGGGCCTGAAGGACAAGCTGCAAACCTAATTTGTAGGCTTCACAACTTTTGGTTTGAGATGGGGCTGTTGCTTGCACGGCAGCGGCCCCATCGAGTACTCGGACATCATCTCATGAACAGCGGCGCGCTGGCTTCCAACCTATTCAATGCGTTGAGCTTAGGCTCGATATTACTGTTAATTGCGCTGGGCCTCGCCATTACCTTCGGGCTGATGCGCGTTATCAACATGGCGCACGGCGAGTTCATTATGGCCGGCGCTTATGCGACTTACGTCACGCAAAATTTCTTTCAAAGCAAGTTCCCCAATTTCATCGGCTGGTATTTAATCGCATCTATTCCGTTTGCTTTTTGTGTCGCGGCGTTGCTGGGCTGGTTGCTGGAAGCGACCGTGATTCGCCGCCTCTATGGACGCCCTCTCGATACGCTGCTGGCGACGTGGGGCGTCAGCTTGATACTGCAACAACTGGCGCGCACCATATTCGGTTCGCTGGGTGTGAACGTGCAATCGCCGGCGTGGCTGGGTGGCAACTGGAAACTGGGTGAAAGCCTGGTCGTTCCCCACGAGCGCGTGTTCATTATGGCTGTAGCACTTGGCTGCCTGGCTGGAATGGGCATTTTTCTTTACTATTCACAAGTGGGGCGGCGCATTCAGGCTGTAATGCAAAACCGTGACATGGCTTCGTGCCTCGGCATCTCGACGCGCAAGGTGGATGCGCTGGCGTTTAGTGTCGGTTCGGGTTTGGCCGGCATTGCGGGTTGCGCACTCACCATGCTGTCATCAATTGACTCCAACGTGGGCACTAAATACATCATCGATTCCTTTATGGTCGTTGTGCTGGGCGGCGTAGGAAGCCTGGCCGGTGCCGTTGCCGGTGCGCTCGGCATGGGCGTGCTGAATACGGTGTGGGAGTATGAAACGACAGCTTCGTTAGGACGCGTTCTCACTTTTGTTTGCGTCATCCTGTTTTTGCAGTGGAAGCCGCAGGGATTGGTTGCCACGCGTAGCCGCGCTCTCGATTAAGACTTTTATGAGTACTCAATTATCGCGAAATCGCCAGTGGATAGGCGGCGCTGTGGTTATTACGGCATTGCTGCTGGCGCCGCTGTTGCTGTCCGACTTCCGCTTAGGTCTGTTGGGTCGTTTTCTCGCTTACGCGATTCTGGCGCTGGGGCTTGATCTCATCTGGGGTTACACCGGCATTCTCAGCCTGGGACATGGCGTTTATTTCGGCCTGGGTGCCTATTGCGCCGCGATGTATTTAAAGCTGGAAGCGACCGGCGGCAAGTTGCCCGAATTCATGGGCTACAGCGGCATCGAGCAGTTGCCGTTTTTCTGGCAGCCGTTTCGCTTCGCCTGGTTAGCGTTTCCGCTTGCGATGATCGTTCCGGCGGCGCTTGCAGCTATGCTGGGTTACTTCGCGTTCCGCAGCCGCATCAAGGGCGTGTTCTTTTCCATTCTGTCGCAGGCGCTTGCCCTTGTCATGGTGACTTTGTTTCTCAGCCAGATCGGGCTTATCGGTGGTACAAATGGTATTACCAATTTTAAGACGATTTTCGGTCACGACATCAACGACAGCGCGACGCAGCGGGCCTTCTACTTCCTGACGGTTGCGACTCTGGCGCTGACTTACGTGTTGTGTCGCTGGCTGGTGCATGGGCGCTTCGGGAAACTTTTGCTGGCGATTCGTGATGCGGAAAATCGAGTGCGCTTTACAGGCTACGATCCGGTGGGATTCAAAGTTTTCGTCTATGCGATTTCAGCGGCATTGGCTGGTTTGGCCGGGGTGCTTTTCGTGTTACAGGTCGGCCTCATCACACCGACCGAAATGGATGTGCCGCACTCCATCCGCATGGTGTTGTGGGTGGCGCTGGGCGGGCGCGCTACATTGATCGGGCCGATTTTAGGAACGCTGCTGGTGAACTTCGGCGAGAACGCGCTTAGTGAAAGCTATCCCGCGATGTGGTCGCTGATGATGGGTGTTGCGTTCCTTGCCTGCATTTTGTTTATGCCGCGCGGCCTGATGGGTTTAGTGAACGATGCAAACCGTTGGATAAAGAATCGCCGTGAGCGTTCATCGAGTACTCGTATCGCCGAGAAAAGTGTGACAAGCCATGCAACAACAGAAACAATCGAAAATTCTGTCGTGTGAAAACATCGTCGTCGAGTTCGATGGCTTCAAGGCCGTTGATGACGTGGACTTCTCCATGAACCAGGGTGAGGTGCGATTTCTCATCGGGCCCAACGGCGCGGGCAAAACCACGCTGCTCGATTGCATCTGCGGGCGCGTGCGGCCTTCACACGGACACGTACTTTTCAAAGGTGCCAATCTCACTCTCAAACAAGAACACAAAATCGCGCAACTGGGCATCGGGCGCAAGTTCCAGGCACCGTCTATTTTCGCTTCGCTGAGCGTGGCCGATAATCTTGATCTCGCGGCGCACGGCCCGCGCGGCGTGTTGGCATCCTTGTCATCGCGCGCGGACAAGCAACGCCAGCAACGGCAGCAGGAATATCTCGAACTCATCCGTTTGCAGGAGCAGCAAAATGTGGAGGCCGGCTCGCTGTCGCATGGCGCGAAGCAGTGGCTCGAAATCGGAATGCTGCTGATGCAAGACCCCGACTTGCTGTTGCTCGATGAACCCGCCGCCGGTATGACCGACGACGAAACCACCAGGATGGGCGAGATGCTGCATCGCATCGCGCAGCAAAAGTCGGTTCTTGTCGTGGAGCACGACATGGATTTCGTGCGACGCTTTGCGCACAGCGTAACGGTGATGCACGAAGGTAAAACGCTTTGCGAAGGCAGCATGGAAGAAGTGCAAAACAACGAACGCGTGCAGGAAGTTTATCTGGGGCGCAGCGGCGAACGCACCGCGCATTGAGTACTTAACGTATGTTACATCTCGAAGATATCGAATCGGGTTATGGCGGCAGCACGGTTTTGCGGCGCGTCAACCTGCGCGTGGAGCCGGGACAGGTCGTGTGTTTGATGGGTCTTAATGGTGTCGGCAAAACCACGCTGCTTAAAACCATTATGGGATTGCTGCGTGCGCACGGCGGCAAAGTGCGCTTCGAGGGCCATGACCTGACCGCTCAATCGCCGGATCGTCGCGCCCGCGCCGGCATCGGCTATGTGCCGCAAGGACGCGAAATTTTTCCACAGTTGACGGTGCAGGAGAATCTGATCCTGGGGTTGGAAGCGCGACGCGGTCGTCCCGGTGAAAAGCAACTGCTCAAAAGCGACCGCGACAAAGTGCCCGACATCGTATTCGATATGTTTCCCATCCTGGGCAAAATGCTGACGCGCAAAGGCGGCGCACTCAGCGGCGGCCAGCAACAACAGTTGGCCATTGGCCGCGCCCTGGCTTCGCAACCCAAATTGCTGCTGCTCGATGAACCGATGGAAGGCATTCAGCCTTCGGTGGTGCAGCAGATTGAAGAAGTCATCGAAACGCTGAAAAAGCAAAAAGAAACCGCCGTGCTGCTGGTGGAGCAAAGCCTCGGGTTCGCCACAACCATCGCCGATTACTCTTACATTTTGAATCACGGCAAAGTCGTGGCCGAGGGCGATGCCAGTCAACTCAGCGCAGAAACCGTGCGCGGACATCTAACGGTTTAGACTCCCCGACTTGCTGTTAGCTTGCCTTCTTCATCGTGTTCCAAATCGCTCAGGTGCAGATTCAAAGCATTGACTGAAATTTGAATTTCCCAGATCGAGAGCGCCAGCGAACTAATGAGTAAAAGCAGGCTGATACCGAAAATCGCTTTTCCAGGAACGGCCCATCCCGCGAACAAGACGAACATGCACACCACGCACAGCAGCAAACTCGAAACGCCCAACGCCTGCATATTGCGAATCAGCATCACGCGCTGACGCAGGTTGCGGATCTGCGCCATCAGCAACTCATCGCGATTGTCCTTATAACGCGAGTGCAACTCGCGAATCAGCGCCGCCAGCGCCAGAAAGCGGTTGGTATAAGCCAGCAATAAAAGCGACACGGCGGGGAACAACAGCGCCGGTGTAGTCAGTGAAAATTCCATTGCCACAAGTATGAACCAACAGAGACACAAAAGCAGCGGCTGCAAGCGTCGCAGCCGCTGCTTCTAGTACTCGCAACGTATCCCAATGGCCATCTATTCAACATCCGCCGCTGAAGCTACGGGCTGATAAGAAAAGCGCGTGGCTTCAGCGGCTTGGACTTCAGCGGCTTGGATTGATTACAAGTGGTTTCACAATCCGTGCAGGGGCGCAATGCATTGCGCCCCTACAGACCACGCTGCATGATTTCAAGGTTTTGAAACAAGTTCTACGCAATTTTACCACTGTGGCCCGGCGTGCCCTTGCCTTCGTTCTGCGCGAAGCGACCGTGCCCGATGTGGCCATTGACCACCAGCGTGCCCAGCACTTCGACAATAGCACGCAAGGCCAGCAGCGCCGTGATGTCGCTGGTATCGTAGGGCGGTGAAACTTCAACCGCTTCCATGCCGCACAAACCTTCGGCGGCCACAAGGCGCAAGAGTTTCAACACTTCGCGCGGCAGGAAACCGCCCGGCTCCGGCCAGCCGGTTCCCGGCACGAAACCGCAATCGACCGAATCGATGTCGAACGAAAGATAAACCGCCTTGGCGCCTTTCCACGCCGTTTCGAGTGCGATCTCCGCGACTTTTTCAACGCCGAGTTCTTCCACATCGCCGATGGTGAGAATATTCGACTTGCGCTTAACCGATTCTTTCACGCCAATGCGCGGGCACTGCCAACCGCCCAGCCCAATTTGCACGAGGTTTGTCGCGGGCGCATTGGGAATGTTGGTGGCATGAAACCACGGCGTGGTGTGCATGCGCTCGTCCATATCTTTTTCCTGCAAGTCAACGTGGCGGTCGATGTGAATGATGCCGACATTGCCGTCAACGTGTTCGGCCAGGCCGCGAACGCACGGGTAACCGATGGAATGGTCGCCTCCGATCATTACCGGAAAAACGCCTTTTCCTTTGACGAATGAAACGGCTTTGGAAATTTGGTCGAACGACTTTTCGATGTTGGCAATCGTCCACACATCGCCGATGTCCACAATGTCCAAGCTCTCGCGTAGGTCGAGCGCCATTTCATAGTTGTAAGTTGTGTACAGAGCAGAAATGCGTCGCACCGCCTGCGGCCCGAAGCGCGTGCCGGCGCGATACGTCGTGCCGATGTCGAACGGGACACCCATCACGGCGCATTCGTAATCGCCCACTTTGTTGACATCTTCCAGGTAGGGAAATTTCAGAAACGTGTTGATGCCGGCCCAGTGCGGCAGCTCGCCGCGCGCAAAGGTCGAAATCGTTTTGTCACCGATGGAATCGGCACCCTGTAAGCCCAATTCCAACCCGCGCCGCACTTCTTCCAGATACTTCGCGTTGGGGATATTGGCTTCGGCCCGCGCGCCGGCCATGCCATGAAACTGCGTCGGGTCTTTTTCGTGCAACTCGCCGCGCTCGAAGGGCGAGTGCCGCTCGGCAGCGTATTCATCGCGTTCGCTGGCGTGCGCCATTTCTTCAGGTGTAACGTCGTGCTGATGCGATTCGCTATGCGAATGGCCGTGACCATGACCGTGACTGCCATCGTCGTGTGAATGAAACCAACCCATTTTAAGTCCTTTTTACAAATGTTGAACCACAGAGGACACGGAGGAACACAGAGGAGAGAAAAGAGTGACACAGGAAGATGCAGAGCTTCGCTTATTTTATCCTGTTCATCCTGTCTATCCCTGTTAAAAACCTCTGTGCTCCTCCGTGTCCTCTGTGGTTAGTTGAAATTAAAATCAGAAAAATCGTGCGTAACGATCAACTTCCCACTGGCTAATCGTGTTGTGATACTCTTCCCATTCGGCGCTTTTGTAGCGGATAAATTCGTCCACAAGTTCGGTGCCCAGCACATCGCGGAACCAACTGTCTGCTTCAAAAGCTTCCACGGCTTCGCCCAGCGTGCGCGGCAGTTTTTGCACACCGGCTTCTTCCAACTGCGCATCCGAGTACTCATACATGTTCTCGTGGTGCGGGTTGCCGGGGTCAATGCCCTGCTCGATGCCGTCCAAACCTGCCGCCAACAGCAGCGCCGCAACCAGATAGGGATTGCAACTCGAATCGACGCCGCGACATTCAACGCGCCCGCCATTCATGGGAATGCGGAAGTTGTTGCTGCGATTATTGCTACCATAGGAGTTGAAGACCGGCGCCCACGAATAGTAACCCATTGCGCCGCGCCGGATGAGCCGCTTATAAGAGTTGACGGTCGGGGCGGCGCACGCCATCAGGCCGCGCCCGTGCGCAATAAGGCCGCCGATGAAGTTGTAGCCCAGTTGCGACAAGCCGCAGCCTCGTCCATCGGCATCGGCTTTGAAAAGGTTCGCGCCGCTTTCCACATCGGCCAGGCTCATGTTGAAGTGCGCGCCGTTGCCCGTCAGGTGCGCGAACGGCTTGGGCATAAAGGTGGCGACCATGCCCAGATCTCCGGCCACTTTCTTGGCCATAAAGCGCCAGAAGATATAGCGGTCGGCCATCGTTAGCGCATCGGCGTATTTGAAATCAAATTCAAATTGCGACTGGCCATCTTCGTGGTCGAACGAGTAAACGTCCCAGTCCAACTCCTGCATGTAAGTCACCATGCGGTCGAGGAACGGCCACGCATCGAACATGCGTTTGATGTCATAGCAAGACTTGTCCAGGTTGTCGTCGGCGTTGGGAATGAAAAGTTTGCCCTGCTCGTCCTGACCCAGAACATAAATCTCACCTTCGATTCCCAGGTTGAAGGTGTAGCCCAGTTTGGCGGCGCGCTCGATTTGCTTTTGCAGCACGACGCGAGTACTCAACGCATACGGCTCGCCGTGAAAGTAGTTATCGGCAGCCATCCAAGCCACATCTTTTTGCCACGGCAAAATTGTCAGTGAACGCACATCGGGCATGGAGCAAATCTCGTCATCGTTCGGTTGTTGCCCCAGGCCGTCGAGCGCGTAGCCGGTGAACAACTCGGAGCCTTGCATCATGTGCTCTAGGTGCGGCAGCGGCACGACCTTGGCTTTGGGCACGCCATGAATGTCGACATAACAGCCCATTGCATAGCGCACGCCCTGCTGTTCAAGTGAGAGGCGCAACTGCGCGTAATCGGTTTGGGTTTCGCCTGGCGCAGTGTCGTTTTGCGAAAGAAGAGTTGTTTCCATCATCAGTCCTTCAAAGTTGTTGTCGGAGCGCGAAATAGGCCGGCGCCGTTGGATGTGTTGTTCGGTTCAGGGCGAGTTGTCTCCGTGCGAGTACTCGCGGCGGCTGTTTTCTGCGGCGGGCCGCAAATCGGCGGCTGCTTATTTACCGATTGCTCAAGCGGCGGCTTTTCGATGAGCGCGCGTTTGACAAGATAAGTCCAGTCGGTGACAAGGGCTTCAAACAACTCGGCGCCCATCTGTGCGGTGGCTTTGCTGGGGGTGCCGGTGTGTCCGGCTTTGCTGGTCTGCGGCACGGTGTAGGAGAAGACGCAATTCTCCGTGCGATCTTCGTCATCGAAGATGCGGTCGGTGTGCACTAACTTTGGTGCGAGATGCAGCATCAGGGCCGTTTCGGCGGCGTTGGCGTGCCAGTCTTTCGCATCGCTTTCGTAAGCCCGTTGCACGGCGGGCGAAACTTCACACAAATGCTTCTGCGCGATTTGCAGTTGTGGATGCAACTTTCGTAATTCTTCCAGCGCGCAACGCAGCGGCGCAGCATTGGTGACGTGTCCGCTGATAATGAGTACTCGACGGAAGCGATAGACCGCCACATCATCCAGAATTTCACGCGCGACAAGCGCAAGGGTTGACGGTGACAGCGACAGCGTGCCCGGCCAGTGTCGCGTGTGCCCCAGCGCGCAGCCGAAGGGCAGCGTCGGCAACACGGGAACGCCGGTGCGCGCCGAGACGGCATGGGCCACAACTTCGGCGCAAAGTGTATCCACGTTCAGCGGCAGATGCGGCCCGTGTTGTTCGGTCGAGCCGACGGGAAACAGCACCATGTCAACGCCCTCGCGCTGCATATCGCGGATTTGTTCCCACGTTAACTCGGCCCACAAAAGAGGTTTCATCACTTGCATTTAGAATCCCACCGCCTGTCCGTCTTTACGCCCGTCCGATGCGGCGCAATAACCGCCGTCGAATTTGCAGATAAGTTGCGCGCCGCCAAAGCCCCAGTCCTCGGTTTCCACAACGTGGTGTCCGCGCTTGACGAGTTCTTCTAGTACCTGCGGCGCAAAGCCCTCTTCAAACGCCACTTCTCGGTTGCGCAGCACACGCCAGCGCGGTGCATCGCAGGCGGCCTGCGGGTTCTGCGAGTACTCGACAATGCGCGTCATCATCTGCACATGACCTTGCGGCTGCATCGGGCCGCCCATCACACCAAAGCTCATGAACGGCGCGCCGTCTTTTGTCACAAAGGCGGGAAGAATGGTGTGCAACGGACGCTTGCCGCCCCCCACAACATTGGGATGTTCCGGCGTGAGATTGAAACCGTAACCACGATTTTGCAGGCTGATGCCGGTATCGGGAACAACGATGCCGGAGCCAAAGCCATGAAAGTTGGACTGAATAAACGACACCATTATGCCGCTCGCGTCGGCTGCCGTAAGATAAACAGTGCCACCATGCGGCGGAATTCCATAAATGGGATCGTGCGCCATGTGCATATCAATCAGTTGTGCTCGTTGCGACAAGTAATCCGTAGAAAGGAAACTTTCTACATCTAATTCCATGCTGCGCGCATCACCCAGGTAGCGATGCACATCGGCAAAGCCGAGCTTCATGGCTTCGATTTGCAGATGCAAGCTGTCGGCACTGTCCACCGTGTACTCGCTGATGTTCGTGTGTTCCAAAATGCCCAATGCAATGAGCGCCGCTAGCCCCTGCCCGTTAGGCGGGATCTCGTGCAGCGTGTAACCACGGTAATCAACGGAAACCGGCTGTACCCAGTCGGCTTCGTGCGCCGCCAAATCTTCAATCGTCATGGCGCCGCCGGTGGCGCTTGCATGGGCCGCTATTTTTCCGGCGAGTTCGCCCCGATAGAACGCCTCACCTTTCGTGTGTGCAATGAGTCCCAGCGTCTTTGCCTGCTCCTCGCAGCGAAAAACTTCGCCGGTTTGCGGCGCACGCCCTTGCGGGCAAAAAGTTTGCTGCCATTGCGGAAAGCGCGAGTACTCGTCTTGCGCCTCGCGCCACAGTGTTGCGGTATAAGGCGAAACGGCGAAGCCATCGCGCGCGTAGCGAATTGCCGGCTCGAATAAATTGGCAAAGGGCAGCGCGCCAAAACGCTGTGAGAGCGCAACCCACGCCGATACAGCGCCCGGAACAGTGACGGCATCCCAACCGCGCAGCGGCATCTCTGTGAGTCCGGCGAAACGCTCTAAATTCCAGGCCTGCGGCGAACGCCCCGAAGCATTCAGACCGTGCAACTGTTCGCCATCCCAAACTTGCGCGAAGGCGTCGCTGCCGATGCCGTTGTTGGTCGGTTCGACAACGGTTAATGCAATCGCTGTTGCAAGGGCGGCATCAACGGCGTTGCCGCCACGGGCCAGCATGTGCAAGCCGGCTTGCGCCGCTAAGGGCTGCGAAGTCGCTACAACATTGCGCGCGAAAACCGGTATACGCTGCGAGGGATAGGGGAAGCTCCAATCGAAGTTGCTCATCCTTCCGCCTTCGTGCTGCGCTCTTCAAGGTAGGTTTCGACAATGTGGTGAAACGCATCATTATTAAGAATGGGGCCGTGTCCGGGAAACGCGACGCGCACCGAGTATTGGCTTAGGCGCTGCATGGTACGCAGGTAAGTGGGAATATCAGAGCACGATAGAAAATCGAACAACTCGCCTTCGTACACCGTATCGGCGCTGAACATGGTGCCGCTGGCTTCTTCCCACAAACAAATGCTGCCCCATGAATGACCCGGAGTACTCAAAACCGTAAACGCGCGGTCGCCCAGGTCAATAACATCGCCTCCATCTATCAATGCGGTGGCGGGTGCAGGTTGCGGCTCCCAGGTGTTGGCATCGAAGCCGGGCCACGGCAACTCATAAAAATCTTCTGTCACCAGCACGGGGTCGGCGTAAGTGTTTTTCCGCGTCGGGTGCGCGATGATGCCGGCTTCCTTTGGATGAATCACGCGCTCGCCGAACTGCCAGTTGCTGCCCATGTGATCGTAGTGCGAGTGGCTGCACACCAGCAGCGGGTTGAGGCTGACGGGCGCGATGAAATCTTGGAGCGAAGCCAAACCTAATCCCGTATCGATAATCATGTCGCGCTCGCTGCCTTTTACCAGATAAATGTTGCAGCGGTAATCGGCGCGATAGTGCGGCTCCCAGATGTGGAAAATGCCGTCTTCCACTTCTTGCATTTGAAACCAGTCGGTGCGGTCGGTGAAGCGATGAGTACTCATGATTGTGATTCTACGCCTTCACCGCCAGCAAGTCGATCTCCACATCGGCACCGCCGGCCAGGGCCGTTACGCCGATGCAGGTGCGCGCCGGAAATTTGCCGGCCTTGAACCATGAAGCATAGGCTTCATTCACTTCTTCATATTTTGCAAAATCGGTGATGTAAAGACGCGCATGCAAAACATGATTCCAATCGCTGCCACTTGCTTTGAGTACTCGCTCCAAGTTGCTCATCACGGCGTGTGTTTGTTCGGCGAACGTGCCGCGCACCCATTCCTGTGTTTCCGCAATTATCGGCATCTGGCCTGTGATGAAAAGTAGGTCGCCGTAACCCGTGGCGTGGCTAAACGGCGCAATAGGTTGCGGCGCATCAGGCGCAAAGATGTGTTGAATATTCATTCGAGTGTCTTGCACTGTGTAATCACCGGTCGCTAGAGCAGCGGGCTGATGGGATAAGCCTCGTAAACGAGGCCCACTTCAACCTTCTTCAGGCCGCTTCAGCGGTCTTTGCATCACTCAGCCCGCTGCTTCAGCGGCGGGCACAGCAATCCCCATCGAGTACTCACTGCCATAGCGCCATGACTGCATGGCTGCTGCTGATGTAAGCAAAACCTTCGCTCATGCACAGAAGGGCTGCGTCCTGGTGCTGCGGCGAAATGGCGGCGACGGCATCGCGCGGCACGATGACGCGATAATCGAGGCTGCGCGCCGTATACACCGTTGACATAACGCAGCAGTGCGTCGTGACGCCGCAGCAAACCAGGTTCTCAATGCGGTTGGAGCGCAGCAGCAAATCGAGGTCGGTGCCGGCAAAGCAATCGTAACGGCGTTTGTTGCGAATGCGATGATCGCTTGCTTGCACACTCAAACCTTCCGTCAGTTCGCAACCTGCTGTGCCTTCCACGCAATGCACCGGATCGAACTCCAACTCGATGCCGTAATCGCTCTTATCGGCGCGGTGCATCTCGTGCGTGAAGATCACCGGCAACTTGTGATGGCGCGCCCACAACGAGAGAGTGTTAATCGTGGGAATAATGTCGAGTGCGCCCGGCGTTTGCAGCACGGCGCCTTCATTCACGAAATCCTGCTCCATGTCGATGACGAGCAACGCCGTATTGCTGGTGCGGATTTCCTGCGCCGGCAAAGGGCGAATGAGAAGTTGGCCAGCCATTGGTTTAAGGATTCAAGCTACCAGGTTTTAGATTAACCACGAAAAGACACAAAAAGCGCAAAGAATTTGAGGAAAGTGCGCCCTGTCATCATGCTTCGTTTTGTGCCTCTTGTGCTTTTTCGCGGCTATTGGTTCTACGACTTCGCCGGCAAATACGTCGCGTTGAAGAAGTTCGTTTCTGTTGGCGCGGCGGTCAGCACTTTCTGGCTGACGAAGAAGTCGGCGATTTCTTTGGTGCTTTGCGCGACGGGGCCGGGCGCGCTGTCGGTGCCCATCAGCCGTGCGTTATCGGCACCGCTGTACAGCTTCACTTTGGTCATCATGTCGAGGGCTTCTTTTTCGGTTGAGCCGAAATACTTGGCCGCGACTTTGGCGGCTTCTTTGGGGTTCTTGATCGCATACTCATTGCCCTTAACGCACGCCGCGACAAAGGCGCGCACGTCAGCCGGTTTGTCGGTCATGGTTTTCTGTGAAACGGCGGCGACATCAAGAATCAGGTTAGGCGATTCCTTGCTGCTGTAAATCACTTTTGCGCCATTGCTGCGCGCTTTGGTAATCCACGGCTCCCACGTCACGGCAGCGGGAATTTTCCTGGCGACAACGGCGGCACCGGCGGCATCGGCATCCATGTTGGTAACGGTGACATCGGCTTCGCTGAGACCTGCCGAGCGCAAGCCTTTCAACAGCAACAGTTCGTTGCACTGTCCCTTCGTGGCCGCGACTGTTTTTCCTTTCAAGTCTTTCAAGCTATTGATGCCGGCCTGCGCGACAACGGCATCCGCACCCGCCGATGTATCGGTAATGAAAACGTTTTTTACCGGGTTGCTGTTGGCTTCTTTGGAAAGCAAAATCGGTGTATCGGCGGTTGTCAGCGCGGCGTCCAGTTGACCGGCGATAAGCGGCGGCACGCTATCCGCGGGGCCGGCGAACTGCTTCATCTGCACATCCAAACCGGCGTCTTTGAAGTAGCCTTTTTCTTTGGCCAGGAAAACACCAACCGAGCCGATCCATTGGTTATAACCGACGAGAAATGGCTTACCCGAAAGCGTTTCCTGAGTACTCGTTGTGGCGGTTGAGGCGCCTTGCGTTGTGGTGGAACTTGGATCCGTTGTCGATGCGTTGTTGGAGCAACCGACGGCGAGAATGCCGCCCAGTAAAGCGGCTGCGAGTGGGCGTAGCAACTGATAATGTATGGCCTTCATGCGAATGCCTCCTGAGGAATGCGAGAACTGTTTGCGGCGTGAGATTGCAGCGCGTTAAGCATCTGATCAACGGAAACAACGGCACCGCTTTGCAGATAATCCAGCGCGTTGAGAGAAGCGTTATGCGCCTCGACACTGGAACCCGCGACGCACTCGCGCACCACGCGAATGCGATAGTCGTGCTGGTGCGCGTCGGCGCCCGTATAATGCACGCACACGTCGGTTAAAAAGCCGATGAGAACCAGCGTCTCAATCTTCAAACCTTTAAGTAGAATTTCCATGTCGGTGCCGAAGAAGGCGCTGTAACGACGCTTGGGGATATAGTACTCATCGTCGTGCGGACGCAGGTCGTCGAGGAACTGCGCACCCACCGAACCTTCAAGGCAATGCAGGCCTTCGGCGCCATCCAACTCGCGTCCGAAATCAACAAGGGTGCGGCGGTGCAGCTCCTGCACGAAGATGATGGGCAAACCGGCCTGGCGCGCCGCATTGACGACACGGCGCGAATTCTCCACGGCTTCGGGCGCGCCTATCAAGGCGATGCCGCTTTCTTCAGGCGGCAATAAGCTATCGCGCGTGATGTCGATAACAACCAGGGCCGCGCGCTGCGGCAGCACATCTTCCGAGTACTCGATGTTATTTTTCATAAACTCTTCCTGCCGCCAGTTCGGCTTCGACAACGGCGCGGCCTTCCTCGTGCAACAGGTGATGCACTTCTTTGCGAATCTCGAAATACTCCGGCGAGTCGCGCAGCGAATCGTCGCGCTCTTCACCAAAGGGAACCGCAATTTCGGCTTTGAATTTTCCTGGTCGCGCCGTCATGACGAAGATGCGGTCACTGAGATAAACCGCTTCGTCGATGTCGTGCGTGATGAAAAGTGTCGTGGTGTGCTCGCGCTTACGAATATCGAGCACTAGGTCTTGCATCACGGCGCGTGTTTGCGCATCAAGCGCGCCGAACGGTTCGTCCATCAACAGAATGCGCGGTTGATTCGCCAGGGCGCGCGCAATCGCCACGCGCTGGCGCATGCCGCCCGAAAGTTGCTTCGGATAGTGGTGATGAAAACCATGTAAATTTACGGCATCCAAAAAGTGGCTGGCCAGGCGCTCGCATTCATCCAGCGGCAGGCCGCGCATTCGCGGGCCGAACTTGACGTTCTCGCGCACCGAAAGCCAGGGGAACAGCGTATAGGCCTGGAACACCATGCCACGCTCGGCGCCGGGATCCGCGAACGATTTTCCGTCGAGATACATCTCGCCCGCCGTCGGTTCGCTGAGGCCGCCCACCATGTGTAACAGCGTCGATTTGCCGCAGCCCGACGGGCCAACGATGCAAACGAACTCCGACACGTTCATGGTGAACGAAGTCGGCTCCAGCGCGACGAGCGGCCCGTTCTTGGTCGGGTACTCTTTGGTGATGCCTTCAAGGCGTAGAATCGGTTCTGTCATGAGAAAGTTGCACGGAATTTGAACCGCAAAGGGCGCAAAGGGCGCAGAGGTTTTTACAGGGATAGACAGGATAAACAGGATGGAATAAACGAGGTTGTGCGACTTCCCTATGCCGCACTCTTCCCTCCGCGTCCTCTGCGGTTCAAATTCTTTGCGGTGAATTACTGTTTTGCGACATCGGCCCAGGGCAGCAGGCGGGGCGTCAGAATTTTGAACAACATATCCGTCGCTAGGCCAAGCAAACCCAGCACGAAAATGCCGACGAAGATTTCTTCGGTGCGCAGGAATCGTTGCGCCTTCATAATGCGATAGCCCAGCCCCGAATCGGTGGCCACGACTTCCGCAATAACCAGATACGTCCAGGCCCAGCCAATCATGGTGCGGCAGGTGTCGGCCAAGCCGGGCAGCGTCGCGGGCAGCAAGACGTTGAACAGCAACTGGCGCGGCCTGGCGCCTAATGTGCGCGCGGCGCTGATGAGATCGCGCGGTACCTGCCGCGTCACATCGGCCACGATGATCACCATCTGAAAATAGGTGCCGATGAAAATCAGGGCGATCTTGGCGCTTTCACCGATGCCCGCCGCCACCATCACCAGCGGAATCAAGGCGGGCACCGGCACGTAGCGAATAAAACCGACCAACGGCTCCTGTGCTGCCTCAACGCTTTTGTAGGCGCCGATGAGAATGCCCAGCGGAATGGCGAGCACGGCTGAAGCTAAGAATCCCATCGCAATGCGAAAGACGCTGATTTTGGTGTCGGCTAAGAGCGAGCCGTCCTGAAGGTGTTCCATCGCCGATTGCAGCACTTTGGCGGGCGTGGGCAGCAGCAGGTTGGATACGTGTCCCGAGTAGGCGCCGATGAACCAGGCCGCCAGCACGATCAGGAACGAAGCGGTTGCAATGATTGTATAGGTGCGGTTGGGAATGCTCTGATGAACACGAAACAGGCCGCGCTTACGTCGCTTTGTGGCCTGGGGACGAGTTGTTGCGGACGCTTCCGCAGCATTTGGCAGAGTGCGTTCCATGAGTACTCAACCTTTCTTGCTGTAGTCGTAAGGCGGCATTTTGCCCACGCCCTGCGCTACAGCGGCTTTGACGAACTGCGGGTCGATAGCGGCGGCCAGGTCGGGTGACTTGTCGATTTGCTTAGCCTGCATCAGAAAGTCGGCGTTGGCCTGGCCGCTGACAAAAAGCGAAGTGACTTTGTCGCTTTTGGTGAGAGCCGCCAGCGCTTCGGGCGCGGAGAAAATGCGCGTGCCCATAATGAAGTCTTTGTAATCGGCGACGGAAGTGCCGGTGCGCCGGGCCATGATTTTTACGGCCTCATCCGGATTCTTACGCCACCAATCAATGGCGTCATACCAGGCCAGCACAATGTTTTGCACATCCTGCGGGCGTTCTTTGACGACGCTGCCTTTCATCACCAGCAAGTCGGGAATCAGGCCGGGAATATTCGAGCTGTCGAAAACGGAAGTCGAGCCTTTAAGGTCTTTAAGAATCTTGGTGCGGCTCGGCTCCCACACCACGGCGGCATCAACCCGTTTCGACAGCATGGCCGCGGGACAATCCTGCACGGCGATGGGTGTGAATTGCACGTCTTTTTCGGTCATGCCGTTGGCTTCGAGCGCCTTCAGCATCAGGAAGTGATCGCAGGTGCCAAGTTCGGTCGCGACGCGCTTTCCTCTTAACTCCTTCACCGACTTGATGCCCGGCTGCGTGATCATCGCATCGTTGCCGAAGGAGTTATCGTTCACCAGCACGGCTTTCAAATCCATGCCTTTGGAAAGCGGCCCCATGGTGTCGCTCCACGTTTGGCCGTTGGCATCGACTTGTCCTGCTGCCAGCGCATTGAGCGAATCGGTGTAAACCGGAAACCACACCAGTTTCACATTGGCGCCGCGCTTCTTAAAGAAACCCTGTTGATCGGCGATGTCCCACGCGACCCAGCCCGGCCAGTCGGAGTAACCGATGGTAATCGGCGCAGCATTACTTGGGGCATTGCTTTGAGTACTCGTTGTGCCGGTTGAAGCCGTTTGGGTGGAAGCGGTTTGCGTTCCGCCATTGGAGCCGCAACTGCTAAGCGCCAGGCAGAGCGAAACGCCGGTGCCGGCTAAGAGCGCCGCGCGTAAAGAGTGTTGCCACGCGGAGAAAAGAGAGGACTTCGGAAATTTCATCGCACAGTCTCCTTTGGAGAAATTGCCTACACGCTTCCAAAGAGTGAGGATGAGAGGAAAAGAGGGAAATGATTTCCATCGCAGACCGCACACCTCTTCGGGAGTTGTGGGCCAGGATGCAGCGTCGTGGGCCAGGCGAATCCAAAGTGAGTACCCGATTCGCCTGTCTTCCGTTCGGTCCTAAGCCAGAACAGTCGCCTCATGTCCGTCGGGCGAATGTGTATGGCATTCTGACGAGGTCGAGTTTCGAGTTTGTTACGTAAAAGTAAAACCTCCGTGTCTTTGGTGTGAAGCTCTGCGCACCAAACGCGAAACACAACCTTAACTTTCGCGCAAGACTTTTGTAACGCAGGGCCGGTAAAGTAGCCGTATCACAAATGCCGTCAGTAGCGGCACCATTAGAGGAACCGCACTGTCGGCGCTGCAACGGCATGGTACAATGACGCGCGGCTTTGCATTTTTTTGTACTGTTGTTTGTATTGTTTGAAGGGAGCTTCTCATTCTGCACTCGCTCATATTGTTTGGCAGCGCCTTTGGCTTCGGTGCCGCGCACGCTTTTGAACCCGATCACATGGCGGCTGTCAGCACCTTTGTGGCGCGGCGGCCTTCACCGAAGCAGGCCGCGATGTTCGGCGTTCAATGGTCCATCGGACATGGCTTCAGCTTGCTGTTGCTCGGCTCGATTCTGTTCGCGCTGAAGTTGACGGTCGCCGAATCCATCGCCGGCTCGCTGGAGAAAATCGTCGGCGCTGTTCTGATTGCTCTGGGTTTGTGGACACTCTACCAATTGCGCCCCGGTGATCTGCATCACACGCACTCGCACCATCATGATGATGCGCATGAGCATCACAATGAGTATCACCACGATGATGCGCATTACGAGGCGGCGCATGTACACGCGGACGGCACGGCACACAGCCATTCGCACGGCAAAGGTTCGCTATTGATGGGCATGTTGCACGGCGCGGCGGGAACGGCGGCTTTCGTCGGCGAAGCTCTGGTGGCCGTTTCGCAAACTTACATTGCGGTCTTTCTGTACACCTTGTTTTTCAGCGCCGGAGTACTCGTGGCGATGGCGCTGTATGCCGGAGCGCTGGGCGGCCTCATCGATTGGGGCGGTCGCCGCTTTCGTGCCGTCATGATCGGCGCGCAGGCATTGACCGGCATCCTGGCCTGTGCCGTCGGTTATTGCTGGGTCAGCGGCATCAAAATCCCGTGGATTCACCTGCACTAAAGCTGTAAAGCTATAAAGCTATGCATCTCACCGAACGCGAAAAAGAAAAACTGCTGATTACCGTCGCCGCCGATTTGGCGCGTCGTCGCCTGGGTCGCGGCTTGAAGCTGAACCATCCCGAAAGCGTGGCGCTCATTACCAGCGAAGTGATGGAAGGCGCGCGCGACGGCAAGAGCGTGGCGCAATTGATGGACGAAGGCACGCGAGTACTCGCACGCGAGCAGGTGATGGAAGGCGTGGCGGAAATGATCGGCGAAGTGCAGGTCGAGGCCACTTTTCCCGACGGCACCAAGCTGGTGACGATCCATCATCCAATTCGCGGTTGATTAACCGCAGAGGACGCAAAGGAACGCAAAGGAAAAAGAGAGGAACGCTGTGATATATAAAGCACCGGCTGTTCGGGCACTCGAATCGCGCAGTAACACGATTAGCAATCTCTTGTCCTCCGCGTTACTTTGCGTCCTCTGCGGTGAAAAAAGGAGCGTAATGATTCCCGGTGAATATCGAGTACTCGATGGTGATATTGAACTGAACGTCGGGCGGCGCACGGTGGAGGTTTCTGTTACCAATCGCGGCGATCGCCCGATTCAAGTGGGTTCGCATTTTTGCTTTTTTGAAGTGAATCGCGCTCTCGACTTCGACCGCGAAGCCGCGTTCGGAATGCGCCTCGACATTCCTGCGGGAACGGCGGTGCGCTTCGAACCGGGCGAAGAAAAGCCGGTGCGCCTGACCGAAATCGGCGGTGCAAAAAAGGTGTTCGGCCTCAATAACCTGACGCAGGGCGCAAGCACTTTCGACCAGGCGCGCCAGCGCCTGGAACAATGGCAGTCGCAAGGCGACAGCTAACTGGCGACAGCTAACTGGCGACAGCCAACCATTAGAGATGAGGTGAATTGTTGAAGCGCCAATCTTACGCCGCGATGTTTGGGCCTACAGTCGGTGACGCCGTGCGCCTTGCCGACACCAACTTATGGGCGCGAGTCGAAAAAGACTTTACCGTTGAAGCGAACGCTGTGGGTGATGAAATCAAGTTCGGCGGCGGCAAAGTCATCCGCGACGGCATGGGGCAATCGTCATCCGCCACGCGCGCCGCTGGAACGCTCGATACCGTCATCACCAACGCGCTCATCATCGACCACTGGGGCATCGTGAAAGCCGATATCGGCCTGCGTGACGGCACCATTGTGGGCATTGGCAAAGCCGGCAACCCCGATATGCAGGATGGCGTGCATCCAAACATGGTTGTGGGTGCGGGCACGGAAGTCATTGCCGGTGAAGGCAAAATCGTCACGGCAGGCGCGATTGATACGCACATTCACTTCATTTGCCCGCAGCAGATTGAAGTCGCACTGGCCAGTGGCATCACCACGATGATCGGCGGCGGCACCGGCCCCGCAGCAGGAACTTCCGCCACCACTTGCACGCCGGGCGCATGGCACATGGCGCGTATGCTGGAAGCCGCCGAGGCGTTTCCGATGAACCTGGGGTTCCTGGGTAAAGGCAACGCCAGCTTTGAAGAACCGTTGCGCGAGCAGATCGAAGCCGGCGCTCTCGGTTTGAAACTGCATGAAGATTGGGGCACCACGCCTGCCGCTATCGACACCTGTCTGCGCGTCGCCGATGCGTACGATGTGCAGGTCGCGATTCACACCGATACATTGAATGAATCGGGCTTTGTGGAAGACACGCTCCATGCTATCGCGGGCCGCACCATTCACACTTATCATACTGAAGGCGCCGGTGGTGGCCACGCGCCCGACATCATTCGTGCTGCGGCAGAATTAAACGTTTTACCTTCCAGCACCAACCCGACGCGACCGTTTACGGTCAACACTATCGAAGAACATCTCGATATGTTGATGGTGTGCCATCACCTGGACAGCAGCATTCCCGAAGACGTGGCCTTTGCCGACTCGCGCATTCGCCCCGAAACCATTGCCGCCGAAGACATTCTGCACGACATGGGCGTGTTCTCCATGATTTCGAGCGACTCACAGGCGATGGGCCGCGTTGGCGAAGTCATCATGCGCACCTGGCAAACCGCTGACAAGATGAAGTCGCAGCGCGGTGTTCTGCAAAGTGACAACGAGTACTCGGATAACGCGCGTATCAAGCGTTACGTCGCAAAATACACCGTCAACCCCGCCATTACGCATGGCATAGCGCATCTGGTGGGTTCGGTTGAGGTCGGCAAATTTGCGGATCTGGTTTTGTGGTCGCCGGCGTTTTTCGGCGTAAAACCGGAGATGATTTTGAAGGGCGGCGCCATTGCGTATGCGCAGATGGGCGACCCGAACGCCAGCATTCCCACACCTCAGCCTGTATTTGGCCGGCCTATGTTCGGCGCGTTTGGTGCAGCACGTCGCAGCACGTCTATCACCTTTGTTTCTCAAGCCGCGCATGGAGATGGAATTACGCAGAAGTTGGGCTTGCAAAAACGAGTTGAAGCTGTGCGCCACTGCCGCGACATCACCAAGAAAGACATGATTCATAACGACGCCACGCCACACATCGAAGTCAATCCTGAAACTTACGAAGTGCGCGTCGATGGCGAACTCGCAACGTGTGAACCGGCGAAAGAACTACCAATGGCGCAGCGATATTTTTTGTTTTGATGAACCGCAGAGGACGCGGAGGCGCAGAGGTTTGGGATGAAAACGATGTGGCTACAACACCTTCAACTCCTCGATTCGGCGTTGCCCATCGGAGCGTTTTCACATTCATTCGGGTTGGAATCGCTGGTGCAAAGCGGTTGTATCAGGTCACTCGACAACCTGCGCGAGTACTCGCAGAACATGTTATTCAATTCGTGGGCGACGTGTGATGCGATGGCGATAAAAGGTGTGTACCAATTTGCACCGCAACAACGTTGGAATGAGTTGTGGCAGCTTGACCGCATGATTCATCTAAACCGTTCCGCTCGTGAATCGCGTGAAGGCGCACAAAAGATGGGCAAGCGTTTGTTGCAACTGGGGCAGTCGCTGCACCCTGATGTGGAATGGAATCCGCTGCTTGAGGCTGTGGCAGCACAAAAGTGCATTGGTTGTCATTCCACTGTTTACGGATGGGCGACCTGCCATTTGCAAGTTCCACAGCGCAATGCTGTGGAAGGCTACCTGTATTCGTGTGTGACTTCATGCGTCAATAATGCTGTAAGGCTGATGTCCATCGGGCAGACGCAGGCGCAAACGCTCGTTGCGCAAATGCTGCCGGATATTGCTGAAGCCTGGCACCACATCGCCAATCGTGATCCTTTTGACTTCGCCACGAGTACTCCCATGTTGGAAGTCGCGGCGATGCAGCACGAAACGTTGTATTCCCGACTCTTCATGTCTTAAAAGAAAAAGAACATTTCTTGAAAGAACATTATGCATAACGACGCACACGCCCATTCTCATGGCTGGCAAACGCCGCAGCAAAAGTTAGAACGCCCAATGCGCATCGGCATCGGCGGGCCGGTCGGCTCCGGCAAAACGGCATTGGTTGAAAAGCTGTGCAAACAGTTGAGTACTCGGTGGAGCCTGGCTGCTATCACCAACGATATTTACACGCGCGAAGACGCCGCCATTTTGCTGCGGGCCGGTGCATTACCACAGGAGCGAATCATCGGTGTGGAAACCGGCGGCTGCCCGCACACGGCCATACGCGAGGACGCTTCAATGAATGTGGAAGCGATTGAGGAATTGGAAGCGCGCTTTTCTGATCTCGACATCATCTTCGTGGAAAGCGGCGGCGATAATCTGGCGGCGGCGTTTAGCCCGGAATTGGTTGATCGTTTCGTGTACATCATTGATGTGGCGCAGGGCGAAAAAATTCCGCGCAAAGGCGGGCCGGGCATCACCCGCTCCGATTTGCTGATTATCAATAAGATTGATCTTGCGCCGCATGTCGGTGCCAGCCTGCAAGTTATGGAAGACGATACACGCCGGATGCGTGGCGAGCGGCCGTTCTTGTTTTCCAACCTGATGAGCGGTGAAGGCCTGGACAAAATTACGTCGTGGCTGGAACACGAGTACTCGCATGCGCGCAGTTGAGGCTCTCGTCGCGCAGCCTGTGGCGCAGCGTCCAGCTATTGAACGGCCACAAGGCGATACGGCATACATCAAGGCAACGTTTCACTGCATGCGCGGCCAATCACAATTATTGCGCTCTTCACAGACGGCGCCGCTCAAGATTGCCAAGACATTTCCCTCTTCAGATGGCGCTGTGGACGTTTGCTTGATGGACTGCTCGCCCGGCCTGTTGAACGGCGACCGTTACAAGCTCGAGTGGAATGTTGAAGACAATGCGTGCGTAAAAATCACAACGCAGTCGTTTACCAAAGTTCATCCTTCATCGGGTGCGGGCTGCCGGCAGCGCACGCGCATCCGCATTGCATCCGGTGGCCTTCTAGAATACGCGCCGCAACCAACGATGCTTTTTCGCGATGCAGATTTTCGCGTGGAACTTGAAGCCGACGTGACATCCGGCGGCACACTTTTGTTGAGCGACATTCTCTGCGCCGGACGCATCGGGCGTGGCGAGGAACTTCAGTTTTCCAACTACAGCAATCAACTCATTGTTCGTTATGACGAAGAGTTGATATTTTGTAGCCGCAATCGTTTTCAACCACATCTGCAAAACCTGCGCGCTGTGGGATCGTGGGGTTCCAATACTCACTACGGCACTTTCTTTGTTTTCTCTTCATCGGCAAACCTTGACTTGTTAGAAGCTGTGCGCCAGGTGCTTGGTGAGTATTCGAACATTAGCAGCGGTGCCAGCCTGACTTACAAGAACGGTGTTGCGGTTGCTGCCCTGGCTGCCGGCGCGTGGTCTTTGCAGGAGCTTTTTGCTAAGCTTGGCTCTTGCGCGAAACGCCATGTGTGCAATGCTTAAAGCATGACTTCAAAATTTAGAATCGGTGTGGATGGTGGCGGCACAACCACACGCGCCGTCATCCTGGACGACGCATTACGAGTACTCGGTCGTGGGCAGGCGGGTTCCAGCAACCATTACAGTGTTGGTGCCGGGCGCGCCATTGAAAATGTGGTGATCGCAATTGAAGACTCGCTAGCCGCTGCTTCGCTTGATTTATCGGATGCCGTTTCTTGTGGTTTGGGCTTGGCCGGAGCCTGCACAGCTACGGAACAACGAACACTCACTGATGCGCTGGCGCCTTTTGCAAAGGGCCTTGAAATTGTGGTGGATGAAGATGCCGCCGCCGCGCAGGCCGGCGCTTTTGGTGGAGAGCCAGGCGCGATTTGCATTGCCGGCACAGGTGCCAATTGCTTTGGTACCAATGCGCAAGGTGAACGCGCTCGCGCCGATGGACTTGGCCCGTTGCTGGGAGATCGCGGCAGCGGCTACTGGATCGGTGAAGCGGCGCTGCGAGCGGTTTGTCGCGCGCACGATGGTGCTGCCCATGATGGTGCTGCGCCGTGCCCTGCTCTTTCTGAAGGTGTCATGCGTCATTACAATACCGCTTCGGTTGATGAACTGGTGCAATTGGTCTATCGACCGGAATTCACGAAAGATCGTGTCGCTGCTCTTGTTCCGGTGGTGCTGCAATCTCAAGTCGATGAAGCAGCGCAGCAAATTTTGCAAGCGGCTGGAGAAGAACTGGCTGCGACCGCCGGTGCCGTGCTACGACGCCTCAACTTGAATCGTGTTGCGGTCAGTGGTGGAGTACTCGCAAGGGAGACACCTGTGCGCTCGTCGCTTGAGAAGGCTCTCCGGAGACAATTTCCTGATATTCAGGTTCTGGAACCGCTGCATGATGCGGCTATTGGCGCGGCATTGCTTGTCAGAAACTCTTAATTCGCAATTTGCGCTGCAAACCCATTTCTTTATAAGGTGGCGACGCTTGCTTTGCAGGTGTGGTAAAACAAAGTTGAACCCAACATAAATCTGATGGAGAGGAACCCTTTATGGAAAGGCGTCAACTCGGTCGTTCCGGTTTAGATGTGACTGTGCTAACCATGGGCTGCTGGCAGGCCGGCGGCGAGCAGTGGACAAATACCGACGACGAAAGCAGTATTGCCGCCATTCGCGCCGCGCATTCAGGTGGCATCAACTTCTTCGACACGGCGGAAGGTTACGGCGGCGGTCACAGCGAAGAAATTGTGGCGCAGGCACTGCAAGGCCATCGTGATGATGTGTTCATTGCCACGAAAGTGGGGCCGGAGAACTATACGGCTGAGAAAGTGCGCCAGTCGTGCAACAATAGCTTGCAGCGTTTGCAGACCGATCACATCGACCTTTACCAGCTGCACTGGCCCAGCGGTCAGTGGGGCTCGCCGCTTGTGCCTATCGAAGAAACCATGGGTGCCATGGTGCAGTTGCAAAAAGAAGGAAAAATCCGCGCCATTGGCCTCTCGAACTACAATTCGCAGCAAATTGAAGAAGCCTTGCAATATGGCCGCGTCGATTCATTGCAGCCGCCATACTCACTCTTCTGGCGCCCGTTTGAAGCCAACGGTACGGTGGATACGTGCATCAAGCACAACATCGGCATCATCGCGTATTCACCCCTGGCGCAAGGGCTTCTTACCGGCAAATTCAATAAAGATAACAAGCCCGAAGGCGATAACCGCGCCGGCAATGCGCTTTTCAAAGGCGAAACCTACGACAAAGCGCTGGCCGCTGTGGATAGACTGAAGCCCATCGCCGAAAAATATGGCGTGAGCACCGGCCATCTTTCGCTGCAATGGTTGATCGGGCAGCCGGGCCTCACTTCGGTTATCGTTGGTGCGCGTAACGCCCAACAGGTGAGCGATAACATTCAGGCCGCCGGCTTCCAAATCTCAGAAGAAGATCGTGCCGCAATCGACCGCATCGGGCGCACCGTCACGGATACGCTGGGCGAAGACCAGACAAACATGTGGGGCTAACGAGTACTCATTAGCCGATGGGCCAAAGAAGGTGAGGTAAATTATCTCACCTTCTTTTCTTTTGCCCTTGCTCCCTTGTAATGTGTCACGCCCGCCGCCGGAGTCGCTTCATTTTTTGAATGGAAAGCGGGAAAGCTGCCGTCGGATAGGTTATCCTTGCACATAGCCACAACTCAAGAACGAGAGGATTAAACTGATGCCGGAGAAGATTCGTTGCGGTGTCATCGGCTACGGCGGCGCTTTTAACATGGGGCGCGCTCACGCCGAATACATCACGCAAACCGATGGTCTGGAATTGACTTCCGTATGTGATCTCGACCCAGCGCGCACCGGGGCCGCTAAAGAAGATTTCGCGCATATCAGCACCTACAACGATGTGGCGCAGATGCTGGACGCGCCGGACGTTGACCTCGCCGTGATTGTGCTACCGCACAATTTGCACGCGCCGGTTTCGATCCAGTGTTCGCAGGCGGGCAAGCACGTCATCGTGGAAAAGCCGATGTGCATCACCGTAGATGAAGCCACACAGATGATTGATGCCTCGCGTGCTGCCGGCAAGATGCTATCGGTTTTTCATAACCGCCGTCAAGACGCCGATTACCGCACGCTGCGCGAACTGGTCGTCGAGAAGAAAATTATCGGTGATGTCTTTAAAATCGAAGTGTGGAGCGGCGGCTTCAACAGGCAAGACCCGAATTGGTGGCGTTCTTCCAAGCAAATCAGCGGCGGCTACTTTTACGATTGGGGTGCGCACTTCCTCGACTGGCTGCTGGGTCTTGTTCCCGGCCAGAGAATTGAAGCGGTCACGGGCCACTTCCACAAACGCGTGTGGCACGAAGTCACCAATGAAGATCATGTTGAAGCGATTATCAGATTCGATTCGGGCTGCATCGCCGATGTGCAGATGTCGTCCATCGCCTACGCCGGTAAGCCGCGCTGGTGGTTGCTGGGTGACAAAGGCGCCGTAGTGGACAAAGGCGGCCACTTTGAAGTGACGGGCGATTTTCACAGCGAAGGTTACGGCGCCACTTTGCGCGTGCCCTACACCGGCAAGAGCGAGTGGCAGACTTATTATGCCAATATCGCAACGCATCTGTTGCGTGGTGAAGACCTTGGGGTAAAACCGGAGCAGGCGCGTCGCGTCATCGCTGTGCTCGAAGGCGCCGAAAGATCAAGTGAACAAGGCCATAGCTTGCCCGTTCCAACAGATGCCGAAGACGCAAAGTTCGTCCGCAATGATTGAAGTCCATAAGCACAACGGCGCTGCCCGTGTAGCGTGAAAGTGCTGCCTGTGCAGCGTGGCGGATAAACTCCTCTGCTAGCAAATAGAGTCTAACCATGCCGCGCACCATCATCCATGTCGATTTGGATGCCTTTTATTGCGCCATTGAAGAACAGCGCGATCCTGCTCTCTATGGTAAGCCCTTTGCTGTGGGTGGACAGCCCGGTGAACGCGGAGTCGTCGCCTCGTGCTCCTACGCTGCTCGCCAGTTCGGCGTGCGCTCCGCCATGTCGATGGCCAGAGCACGGGCGCTCTGCCCACAGCTTCTCATTGTGCCCTCGCGCCATAGTGCTTATCGTGCCGCTTCATCTCAGGTGATGGATCGCCTGCGTTCTGTCACGCCTGTGGTGGAGCAGCTTTCCATTGATGAGGCCTTCCTCGATGTCACGGCTTTAACATCGCCCCACGATATATCGTCCGACGATATATCGCTCGGCGATACATCTGCCATTCAACAATCCCGCTGCGGCCAGCACTTGCACGCCGCACGAGTACTCGCAGAGCAAATACAGCAGGACATCCGTCATGAATTGGGTCTCTCCTGTTCTTTAGGAGTGGCCGGCAACAAGATGGTGGCTAAAATTGCTACCGATTACGGCAAGGCCGCAGTTAAGACAGGGCAATCACCAGGGGCAATCTGTGTTGTGCCGCCCGGAGAAGAGGCTGCTTTCCTGGCTCGTTTGCCGGTTAGTGCCCTGTGGGGAGTTGGCCCTAAGACAGAAGCCCAGTTGGCTCGTCTGGGCATGAGCACTATTGGACAAGTCGCGCAGCGCTCACCGCGCGACCTGATTCAGCGCTTCGGCAGCCACGGCTACGACTTATGGCTGCACGCGTGCGGCATCGACAAGCGCGAAATCGTTACCACGCGCGAATCAAAATCCATCTCTTCCGAGACGACTTTTGTGCGCGATGTCGAAGAGTGGGATGAGCTGCACCAGGCGCTGCACGAGCAGGCTGTTGAAGTCGCGGGACATCTCCAGCGCCAGCAGTTGCAGGCCACAACAGTCAAGATCAAGCTGCGCTGGTCGGACTTTACGACTCCCACACGTCAGACAACGTTGCCCTACCCTACCGATCAGCAGGACGCTATTGAAGAGGCAGCCATTCAATTGCTGCGGCATCTCTGGCAGAGTCAGCAGCCGGTGCGTTTACTGGGTGTTGGCGTCAGTGGATTGAGTCCGGTTCGACAGCTCAGCCTCTGGCATGACGGCGGTGATGCCGGCAAGAGCACCTCTGCGTACGATTCCGCGACAGGCCCTCCTCCGCAGGAGAGCGAAAAAAGCGAAACCGCTGTAGAGCACGAAAGTTGTGCGGCCGAGTGTGCCGGCAACTCTCAATTCGTTGCGGTGAAGCAACAACGCATCCAGGACGCGATGCACATTCTCCAGGAGCGCTATGGCAAACCCGTGGTGCGTCTGGGCGCGGTCGGAATAGGAACTGCAAAGAGCACAGAAACCCAGGTGTGATAATCAACACGGACACGTTCTGCATCAAGGGGTTCTTACGGAGTGAGTTTTATGGAATTAGCGTCAAATACAGTCTTGATTACTGGTGGAGCATCGGGCATTGGCCTGGCGCTCGCCGAGCGTTTTCTGCAGGCGGGCAGCGAAGTCATTATCTGTGGCCGCAGAGAAAGCAAGCTGCAGGAAGCCAGAGAAAAGTGGCCTCGCCTGCACACTCGCGTCTGCGATGTGGCCACGGAACAGGATCGCACCGCGTTGTATCGGTGGGTTGTCGCTGAGTTTCCGCAAGTGAATGTGCTCATCAACAACGCCGGCATTCAGCGACGCGTTCAACTTGCAGAGGTCAGCGAAATCGAGAACTGGGAACAAACTCGCGAAGAGATTACAATCAACTTTGAAGCGCCAATACATCTTTCGACGCTCTTCATTTCCCATCTGCTGAAGCAGCAGCGTCCTTGCATTATTAATGTCACTTCCGGGCTGGCGTTTGCGCCGTCAGCCGGCGTGCCAATTTACAGCGCAACGAAAGCCGCTCTCCACTCCTTCACCCTGTCGTTGCGGCATCAGCTTTCCAAAACAGCAATTGATGTGGTTGAGATCGCACCTCCGGCTGTGAACACAGATCTGGGAGGAGTGGGGCTTCATACCTTTGGTGTGCCATTAGACGAATTTGCCAATGCCGTCATGGAGCGCCTTGCCGAGGGAGAGCTTGAAATCGCTTATGGCACTGCCGACAAAGCCATTCGCGCCTCACGCCAGGAACTCGACGAAATCTTTAAGCGCATGAACCAGTGAGCCTCGTAGCCTGGGTGAGCCGTTGTAGCCCAACTTGTAACGCGTTGAGTACTCATCAGTGTAAATACCGCATATAAAATGTTGCGCTGCAATGCTGTGCTGCCATATGCACAATAATCGACATCTTTAACGGCAATACATGACGTTAAGGATGTCGATTATTGTGTTGGCTACAGGTCGAAACGCCTGTTACTCACCAGCCGGTGCCAGGGCCACCACGCGGCGTGCCGTCAAATCTGGGGCGCGGGGGCGGGCCATACTGTTCCCGCGACTGCTGCATCTTCTCACGTTGTGCGGGTGTGAGAACCGCTTCAACCTGTCGGCGAGCCTGATCGTGAATGCTACGCAACTGAGCATCTCTCTGCTCCGGGTCAAGAGCGGTATTGCTGTGGACAGTAGTCTCGTTCCTTTGCGCTGTGTTGAGAATTTCCTTGATTTTCCTCTGCTGATCGGGTTTAAGGTCGAGCATCCACTCCATCGCGCCGAGCGGAGCGGGAGGCGGGCCGAATGGGGGACGTAAGGGATCACCTATCTCACCTCGACCACCTGGGCCTCGGCCAGAAGGTCTTCCCATAGATGGGCCGCCACGAAATTGACCGCGTGGCCCGCCACCCAAACCACCACGCGGGCCTCCAGGCCCAGGTCCTCCAGGTCCCTCGCCAAATGGGCCTGCGAAGGGTGCGCCGGGAGGCGGGCCATCAAAAGGTGGCGGGCCAAAAGAGCGGCCATCCGGCCCACCGGGGCCACGGCCCATTGGGCCACTTGGCGGCCCAAATCGCTCACGCATCTGTCGCATCTGCTCGCGTTGAGCTGGTGTGAGCACCGCATCAATGTCGCGGCGTGTTTTTTCCTGAATGGCTCTGATCTTCTCGCGCTGCTCCGGCGTAAGGTCAGGCAACCGCATCAGCTCTCCTCCTGGCGGGCCGGGCGGAAACGGTGGTCTGCCATTGCGAGGGCCGCCGAAGCCGCCCTGCATCGGAGGACGATTTCCATCCCACGGTGGAGCGGGTCTAAAATCATCGTTCATGGGTGGAGGGCCTTCGGGTGGCCCGTCAAAGGGTGGCTGTGCCATGGCCGGCTGGTGAGACATCATAAGGGCGCTCCAACCCAGAACGATTGCGCCAAGCGCTACAGGCTGTGTCTTTTTCATCTGTCCTGCCTCCTCTACTCTATCGAAGCGTTCTTCCCTGAGGTGTGCTTCCTCAAAAGGTTTTTCCTCGACTACTTAAAGTAGACAACATCATCTGCGCAGAGTCTGTCGAGATTCTCTCCAGCAAGTGTGAGATAAGGTGAGGAATTGTGAAGAAGTGTGGAGTTGGTAGCCGGCGACGGTTTAAACCACCTGCCTTACCGTACACTGTTTAGAAAGCAGACAAGACCTCTAGCATAAATCTTGGCGAGGGCTGTTTTTCCAACCGCGACCGTGAGGAAGCGGGCTGATTCGCTTCAGCAAGCCTGCTCCCTTACGGTCGCGGTTGGGTAGAAGAGCACTTAGGCAAGAGGTCTATAAAAGAACACGACAGCCTGGAGCAGCAAACGGCTAAGACATCGAGAGGGACTGGAGTATGCAGCAGATATTAATGGTGGATGACGATGTTGAGTTGTGTGAGATGATAACTGAGTACTTGCTGCCTGAAGGCTTCACCGTCACAGCCGTGCACGATGGTGAGGCGGCTGTTCAGAAGGCGCAGGAAGGCAACTACTCTCTCCTGTTACTTGATGTGATGCTACCCCGTTTGAACGGTTTCGAGGTGCTGCGTCGCCTGCGCGCAGCAAGCGCCGGGGCCAGCGGTGCGAGTGTCCCGGTGCTGATGCTGACAGCGCGCGGCCATGCCGTCGATCGCATTGTCGGCCTGGAGATTGGAGCGGATGATTACCTGCCCAAGCCGTTCGATGAGCGAGAGCTGGTTGCGCGCATGCGAGCTATTCTGCGCCGCAGCCAGACTGGCCACACAGCGCAGAAAACTTCTCGTGAAACATTGACTGTTGGTGATGTGGTCATGGATAGCGGAGCACGAACTGTCTCCGTCGGCGATAATCTCGTCGCATTAACCGCTGCAGAATTTGACCTTTTAGCGCTGCTGCTGCGCGGCGCGGGCACTGTGGTCGAGCGGGATTATATGGCGCAGGAAGTACTTGACCGTGATCTGCTTCCCTTTGACCGCAGCATCGACACCCACATCAGTCATGTGCGCCGCAAACTCGGCCCGTATCCCGGCCAGGCTGAACGAATTAAAACCGTGCGTGGTGTTGGTTATATCTACGTCCTCCCGACTGCCTCAGCATCTAGTTGAGTACTCACTTGCATGCGTAGCCTATTCTTAAAAATTTTTCTCTGGTTTTGGGGCGCCATGATCCTGATCGGATTGGCGTTGTTTTTGGTGGTTACAACGACGCTGCCGAACCCGCTGCCGGCGCCCTGGCGTGAATCAACAGGCAACGCACTCGCTGCTTACGCTGCTGCGGCGGCAAGCGCCTGGGAACAGGGAGGTCGCCCGCAATTAGCAGCTTATCTCGTGAAGCAAGGCCAACAGTCCAATTCCAACCTGCATTTCTTCGATGAGCAAGATCGCGAGTTGTCCGGGCGCCTGTTTGCGCGACCTGCTGCCCCACCCTTTGGTAGAAGGCCAGGCAACCAACTTCCCTTTGAACGGCCTGATGGGCCACGCTTTGAAAGCGGCCCGCCACCAGGTGGCCGTTGGCCCGGTGACTCTTCTCGTGATGGTTTTCCTCCTGATGGTTTCCCACCGGACGGTCCTCCACCTGACGGTTTCCCACCGGATGGACCTCCACCAGGTGGGCCTCGGCTGGACGGCCCTCCGCCGGCTGACAGGCGATTTTTGCCGCTGTTGGGACCGCGTCGGTCTCCACCTCCCGACATACAAGCCTTGCGCCGTCGCTCACTGCAAACCCATGAGGCTGTCTTTGAGCTGGATGGGCCACGGGTCATTGCCGCACAGCATGTGACATCTGTTAAAGGCCGGCGGTATGTATTACAGGCAGTCTTGCCAAGGCCCTGGTTTGGCCGTCCGCCCGCTGAACCGCTCAGGCAAGGGCTGGGAGTACTCGCCATGCTCGCGACAAGCGGCTTGGTGTGCTATGGCCTTGTGCGTTATCTGACGGCGCCTCTGGTGTCGTTGCGTGCGGCAACAACGCGCCTGGCGGCAGGCGACCTGGCAGCGCGCACCGGAGCCGCCGAGCATTCCCGGCGCGACGAAGTGGCCGACCTGGGCCGTGACTTCGATGCTATGGCCGAACGCATTGAAGCTCTGGTTGTGGCTCAGCGCCGTTTGCTCGGCGACATCTCGCATGAACTGCGTTCGCCTCTGGCGCGGCTGAGCATTGGTCTGGCGCTTGCCCGCCGCTACGCCACCAATGGTGCTGCGACCGAGCAAATTGATGCGGCCTTCGAGCGAATCAAGCGCGAAACAACACGCTTAAACCTGTTGATTGAGCAACTTTTACAACTGGTGCGTCTGGAAGGCGACAGCGTGACATCGGAGCACCAGACAGTTGATTTGGAGCAGTTACTACGCGAAGTGGTTGGCGATGCCAACTTCGAGGTGCAGGGCGTCCACGCCTCAAATGCCGACCGGCGGGCTGTGCTGGCAACACGATGCTCGCCCTGCCGCACGAGCGGTTCGGCGGAACTGCTGCGTAGCGCAGTGGAGAATGTAGTGCGCAATGCGGTGCGCTATACCCGTCCCGACACAGTCGTGGAAGTGAGCCTCCATTGTGAGCCTGCTGGCAACGGCCAGAGGTCAACTGCGGTTATCTGCGTGCGCGATCACGGGGAAGGCGTCCCGGCAGAAGCGTTAGAAAATCTGTTCCGCCCGTTCTATCGCGTCGCAGATGCGCGCGACCGCGAAAGTGGTGGAGTGGGTTTAGGGCTGGCTATCACAGAGCGTGCTGTTCGCTCTCACGGTGGCAGTGTGTCGGCAGCCAATGAGCCTGAGGGCGGCTTGGTGGTGCAGATGCGTCTCCCCATTTCTCCCACCGAGAGTCGGCCTGTTACGTAATAGGCATGATGCAGACAAAAGCTATTGCGACACCATAAACAAGAAACACCACATAGAGCGTTATAACTACAAGTTGTAACGCTGCACGCAGCTTGAACATAACCGCAAGATATAATGAGTACTCGATGATACAGTTCACGAGTGGTGATCTTCTTCAAGCACAAACACAATACATTGCTCAAGGTGTTGCTACTGGTTCACAAGAGGGGTTAGGTACAGGGCTGGCGCTCAAAATATCTACCAAGTGGCCAGACGTGCAGCAACAATTCAAAAAGTATACGCGCAGCAGCACTTTTGCAGGTGGGGATGTGTTTGCCGTTGCGCCAACAGCAGATCGGCCAGGCGTTATCTATATTGCAACACAGCCAGACATGTATCACGCAACTCTCAACTACTTGAACAAAGGCTTACGTAATTTGGTCAAGTTCTGTGTCAAACATAAGGTCGAGTCAGTTGCACTGCCCAAGGTCGGTGCTGGTTTGGGTAAGCTGGATTGGGAAACAGAAGTTAAGCCACTGATGTCAAAGTACTTTGCAGAGGGTTCTTCACAGTTCGTCATTTACGAGAACTTCAAACAGCAATACGAGCAACTCCAGGCAGATTGATGGTATTACAACAAAGCACCGCTTCTGGCAGCGGCTGAGTGTGGTCGTTGTGCTGGTGCGCGCGGCTTGGCTGCGTCAGCTAATGTAAAATCAAAGCTATGTCTTGTATGTTTCGTGCCACCGGCTTCGACTTTTTGGTTGATGAAGTCTTGAGCCAAAGTACTTTGGTGCCTTCTCCCTACGCTGTTCCGGACGGGTGAATTCAATCGTTGTGGGGCTGCGCGCGGCATCAAGGAACATAAGTATGGATGAAATTGAACAGATGTGGCAGCAGTTTGCGGCTATGCCTTTTCCAAAAGGATGTGGTGGAAAAGAAGTTGCTGATGTGTGCTTGGCAAGCGTTGATACATTCGCCGCTGGCTGTGTATGCACTTTTATAGGCTGGCGTGGTCGTCTTGATGCGGAAAGAATCAAATGCTTGCAGAGTTGTATCGATGACCTTGAAATTGTAGTGCCGTTACTCGATGGTCAAGCAAAAGCCTACTTTGAGCATCTTTTGCAGGTATCGCACAACGTGCTGCAATTCGTAGGGTGAGTTGCGCAACTCGCCCTACGAATTCGGCTCCAAAGCTTCCACATGCACACGACCAGTCGCTGGACACCAACAACCTACCGCTTTGATCATCTTAAATTGGGTGGCGTCTTCAAATCGCTTTAATGCTTCTAATCAACCCGTATGCTGCCGACCAGTTCTTGGATACTGGAAATGCTGCTCGCATCCAGATACTCTTCCAGGCCGCGAATGACACTCAGAGCCGCGTCTGGCTGCACAAAGGTTGCGGTGCCAATCTGGACGGCGCTGGCGCCCGCGATAAAAAACTCAATGGCATCGTTCGCGTTCATGATGCCGCCAATGCCAATCAGCGGAATCTTTACGGCCTGCGCGCAACGGTAGACGGCACGCAGCGCCAGAGGTTTGATGGCGGGGCCGCTCAGACCTCCGCTGATGTTAGAAATGCGGGGACGACGTGTGCGGATATCAATGGCCATGCCCACAAAAGTATTGATCAGTGACAGGGCATGGGCCCCACCCTGCTCTGCCGCGCGCGCGATAAGCGTAATATCCGTCACGTTGGGCGATAACTTGGCGAATACGGGCAAATGAGTACTCGCCCGCGCGTGCGACACAACCTCTTCGGTTAGCGCCGGGTCGGTGGCGAAGTCGAGGCCATGCGCCACGTTCGGGCATGAGATATTAAGTTCTATGGCCGCGATGCCTTCCTGTGCACTCAAAGCGCGCGCCAGGAACGCAAAATCTTCCACTGACTCACCGGCTACGTTGACCACCAACGGCACGTCGAACTGGCGCAGGTAGGGCAACTTCTCCGCGATAAAGCGCTCGATACCCACATTTTGCAGCCCAATGGCGTTGAGCATTCCCGCCGGTGTTTCACAGGTGCGTGGCGGTGCGTTGCCTGCTCGCGGATGGCGCGTAACCGTTTTGCAGACGAGCCCACCTAACTGCGACAAATCAACCAGTGCCTCCAACTCCTGTCCGTAGCCAAAAGTCCCCGACGCAGTGAGCACAGGATTTTTCAAAGAGAGAGGCCCAAGTTGAGTACTCAAAGAATGCATACAGATGTTCGTTAAAAGAATTTGATTACCAGGCGATCTCGTGTGACCACATGACCGGGCCATCGACGCAGATGCGCCTGTAAGCACCGTAATCGTCCGCAGCATTGAGCAGGGGTACGACACAGCCGTTACAAACCCCAACTCCGCACGGCATACTCTCCTCCAGAGAAACCTGGCAGGGCACCCTGTAGGTTTGGCACATCTTCGCTACGGCACGCAGCATGACGAGTGGGCCACAACTGTAAACCAATGGACGCTCTGCATCAGGTGCAAGGTCGGCGAGCATTGGTTCCAGCAATTCAGTGACACGTCCCTGAACTCCGACGCTGCCATCATCAGTTGCCACGCGCACATCAAGGCCAGAGCGCTCCAGGTCATCCACGCACACCAGATAATCGCGCGACCGGGCACCGACCAAAGCGGTCATACGACGTGTCGAATCACCCTCGTGTTGAGCTGCCAGCATTGCGAGCGGCGGCACGCCCACACCGCCCCCGACGAGAATGTTTTTCGTTACCGGGGGAGCAAAAGGAACCCCAAGCGGCCCCAGGACATCAATCGTGTCGCCCTTCTGGTGGCGCGACAACAACGCTGTCCCACGGCCTTCAACGCGATATACGACATCGAATGTGTCGTCCTGAAGCGCGGCGATTGAAAAGGCACGTCGCAGCAATGGATCAAAAGAGAAGTTTACGGCACGCGGCAAGATATGAACGAATTGACCGGCGCGAGCGCTGTGAGCGATTTCGGCTGAGCGGGCACGCAGCCGGAAATGGGCGGGACTGATTTCCTGATGATAGATGATCTCTGTCTTCAAATTCTGCATGGAATGCTTTGATCTGTAGCAACGGAAAGGGAGGTAAAGAGCTCTTTTTGAGGTGTCCTCCTTAAACTCCCTCTCACTCCTCGGTCGATGCATTGCGATCACCCTGGCGCGCTCGTCGAGACATACGTTCTAGAAGCTGAGCAAAGCGACGTACGTCATCGAAACGCTGATAGACAGAAGCAAATCGAACATAGGCAACCTGATCGAGATGAAAAAGTCTCTCCATTACCAGTTCACCAATTCGCTCGGATGAAACCTCTCCGGCTGTTTCTTGTCGCAGTGCCGCTTCAATGTCGATAACAAGATGGGAAATGGCTTCTGTGGGCACAGAACGTTTATTGCACGCCTTGGAGATCCCGTTACGCAGCTTCTCCGCATTGAATTCTTCGCGCCTGCTGTCCTTCTTAACGATAATCAAAGGTGATTGAAGCACGCGTTCATAGGTCGTAAACCGTGCCTCGCAGCCGTCGCACATGCGCCGCCGCCGCAAGACGGATCCCTCCTCTGCCGGGCGGGAGTCAATAACGCGAGTGTCTATGTTGCCGCAGTGAGGACACTTCACGAGCGAACGTCCTTCACTGGGAATGCGAGAAGGTGCTTTGCGATTGAGTTTAGATAATTTATTATCTGTTTCACGTGAAACATATCGAGTGACATCTTAAGTTGAAGGCCCCCCCATAATCAACTTGACAATTCGTTCCAGTTCATCTTTAGACGAAAAGTTGATAACGAGTTCGCCACCTTTGCGCCGAACTTTCAAGTGCAAGCGCGTGCCAAGAATCTTCTTTAGCTCTTCTTCCAGATGGGAAACCTGGTCATTGTCGTTATTTGCTGTGGTAACAGATTCGTTGTCGGTGCCTGAATCACCATTCGATTGCTGGTCAGGAGCAACTGCGTCAACACTGTGTTGCGCCAGTCTTTCTGTTTCGCGCACGGAGAGTTTATCTCGCAGAACACGGCGAAAAATAGCCCGACGTGCTCCATCACCAGGCGCTAAGAGGATAGCCCGTCCATGGCCCTCAGACAGGGCACCATCTTCAATGGCTTTGCGCACTTCCTGAGGTAAATCGAGCAGGCGAACAGTATTTGCCACAGCCGAGCGGCTCTTTCCGACACGTAGAGCGATTTGTTCCTGAGAAAGCCCGAACTCTGACGCTAAACGTTGATATGCTATTGCTGCATCAATGGCGCTGATATCATGCCGTTGAACGTTTTCAATCAGGGCCAATTCGAGCGCCTGTTGGTCGTCAACTTGCCGCACGACAGCAGGAATCGAGTCCAAGCCTGCTAACTGAGCTGCTCTCCAACGCCGTTCGCCGGCTACCAACTGGTACAGGGCAGGCTCGTCCGCCGTGGCAGCAGAGGTTGGCCGCACGAGTACCGGCTGAAGTAGCCCATGCGTTTTAATGGAGCTGACGAGTTCACCCATCTCCTCATCACTGAAGTAACGGCGCGGCTGGTAAGGATTAGGCTTAATCTGTGCCACGCCAAGCATATGAGAGCCACCAACAGTGCTTGAACCGGCTGCATTTAGATCTGCAACAATGTCTGTTGAGTCCTCCGCACTTGTTTCTTTTACCGGCGAATGGCCGGAGGTGCTGGGAGTTACCGCTGGTGCCTTTGCCGATTCTGAGCCAGTTGCAGGTTTGACTGGTGCTTTTGAAGCTGATGCGCGTGGTGAAAGAGTTGAGCGCGTGAACTCGCTCAAGAAGTCCATATCTGCATCGGGTATAAGCGCAGAAAGGCCGCGTCCGAGCCCTTTTTTAGTTGCCGTCATTGATTCTTTCTCCCATGCGAAGTCCCGAAGAATTGTGCCGCTTTCCGGCCAAGTGAAATGGGGCCATTTGTAGGCTTGAGCCCGGCTCTGGTCAAAACTTCCACTGCAAGACGCCGATAAGCATCGGCACCTGGCGAGCGCCTGTCGTAGAGGGCTATAGGCTGTCCATGGCTCGGCGCTTCGGCAAGGCGTACATTGCGGGGAATCACCGTTTGAAACAGAAGCTGTGAGAAATGCGACTCCAGTTCCTGCGACACCTGGTCGCTTAGGCCCAGACGACCATCATACATGGTGCGCAAGAGCCCAAGTACATTCAAATCCGGGTTCAACTGGCGTTTTATACGCTCTACTGTGCGTAAAAGCTGGCCTAAACCTTCAAGTGCAAAATACTCGCATTGTATGGGAATGATCAAACTGTCAGCAGCGACAAGTGCGTTTACTGTGATGAGTGACAGAGAAGGCGGCGTGTCGACAATAATCAGCGGATACTCGTCGCGAAGTTGTGCTACAACTTGTTTGAAGTCGTCGCGCCGCGCATTACCTGCCAGCTCGACTTCTGAACCCGCTAAGTCCGGTGAGGCTCCCAAGACGCCCAGCTTTGGCACGGGTCCCTCTGCCACACTCGGTCTGAGCATGTCGGAGTAACCTTCCGCGGATATTTCACTGCTATCGCCTGATGGGCTTAACTGGTGGGAGGTATTGTTTTGGGAAGAGAGACTACTCGACACAAGACAATCGTATAGTGATGGTGAGAGGGAATTTGTGCATCCAATGCCGCTGGTGGCGTTGCCTTGCGGATCCAAGTCGATAAGCAGAGTCTCCTGGCCCCAGAGTGCTAAGCTCACTGAGAGGTTGACTGCTGTTGTTGTTTTGCCGACTCCACCCTTTTGATTGATAACACAGATGACCATAAGTTGTGCCGCAGGAAAGTAATACAGGCGTGTGACGCCGTTGACTCTACGATCGTCCTGGAATCAGCATATCATAATCGGCATCAACATCAAAGCGGTTGTTTCACGTGAAACAACCGCTTTGATGTTGATGTCGAGCCGTAAAATGATACGATAGAAATAAGGTTGAAGCGACTGGGCAAAGCTATCTGGCAAGGCTGCATGAACACAAAACTGCATGAATAATTGCTCAACAGCTCTTCTGAGCACGAAATCGGTTTTTGGATTTGGCGAAGAGCCGCACTTTAGCGAAGTGCCGCACGAATCGTTACAGATGTTGACGAAGCTTTGTTAGAAAGCAATGGAGGCTTTAGGAAGGATACTGGCTCGAAGTCAGAAAGGGCGAGTTCTGCATCGGAAAACATGCAGAACTCGCCCTTTCTATTCAACAAGATCCTGGATGGAGAAAGAAACTTGTATTCCCTTGCCAAAGTGCCGGATTTTATCCGAGAACTATGCCTTTGGGAATAACTACAACACCTTCATCTGAAACGGTAAAGCGTCGGCGGTCGGCTTCTTCGTCGTACCCGATTTCGGTGCCCGCAGGGACTTTGACGTGCTTATCAATGATGGCGCGGCGAATTCGGCAGTTCCTGCCAATCTCAACATCATCAAACAGAATGCTTTCACTGACATGGGCCCACGAATGAATAAAGGAGCGCGGGCCAAGAATGCTGCGCTCAACACGCGAACCACTGACAATAACACCGGTGGACAGCAGGGAGTCTGTGGCGAAGCCAATTCGATCTGGTGAGCTAAAGACTGTTTTGGCCGGGGGGCCGGGTTGGTGGCGACGATGGATAGGCCACTCATCATCGTACAGGTTGAATAGGGGAGAGACACTGACTAAATCCATGTTGGCCTCGTAGTAAGAGGCAATTGTTCCGATATCGCGCCAGTACACGACATCTTTTTTGTTTTCATCTACGAATGGATAAGCAAAGACACGATCTCCGCCGCGCACCATCTTAGGAATAATGTTCTTACCGAAATCGTGTTCGGTGTCTTGCTTAACGTCATCGATAACTCGTCGCACCAGCACATCTGTTGAAAAGATGTAGACGCCCATGGAAGCGTAGCTGGAGTCCGGTTGGCCGGGTATAGTCGGCGGGTCTTTGGGCTTTTCTACGAAGGCCGTTATACGGCCGGTCTCATCGGCACCTGCTACACCCAGGCGCTTGGCTTCATCGCGCGGCACGGTGGTGCAGCTCACTGTGAGATCGGCCTGGTTGCGCAAGTGGAAGTCCAGCATCTTGGCGTAATCCATTTTGTAGATGTGATCGCCGCTCAAAATGACGACATACTGGGGTTTCTCTTGCTCCAGCATGTAAATGTTCTGGAAGATGGCATCTGCCGTGCCCTGATACCAGCGTTTTACATTGCGCTGTTGTGGCGGGATGACATCGACGTATTCACCCATCACGGGGTTGAAGATGTCCCATCCCGATTTGATGTGGCGCTGCAAGGAAAACGACTTGTACTGGGTGAGCACCAAGATGCGCCTCAAGCCGCTGTTGATGCAGTTCGACAGGGCAAAATCGATGATGCGGTAGTTGCCGCCGAATGGAACTGCCGGTTTGGCACGATCTCGCGTGAGCGGATACAAACGCTCGCCCTGACCGCCAGCTAAAATCATCACTGTGGTCTGCTGCATCGCTGATTCTTGGCCGCGTGCCGTGAGGCCGCGACTCAATGTTGGTGCGAAATGGATGTTACTCGGACGTGCATCTCTTTCTACCGGCGAAGGCGCTTCCAAAGCGATGCGATCTTGTAGTGCTACACCGTTACCCGTGGCCGCAACCGAAGAGTCTTGCGCTTCGCTCGCGGTGTCGCCTGGAGAAGCGGTGTTGTCCGAATGAGTACTCGTAGCAGACGATTCTGATGTAACGGCGGCTTGTTTGCGAGAAGAGTGGTTCATAAAAATCAACCTGACGGCGACAAAGCCGTGATTGCCGGTAGAGTTCCAAAGTCGTGCATGACGACTTTACACAAGATACTGTATGTACTATGCGTCACTTGGCTATTATACGAAAAGTGCCGAGACGTATGCAGTTAAAACCCACGCAAGAAGCAACGGCAAAGAAGACGGCGAACTGTATTCAATTGGATGGTGCGGCTATGTCCAGTGTGGCTATGCCCCGTGTAAAGAAGATGGTGCAAAGGTTCAATGAAAAAGCCGCCAGACTGATGAAAGCCACCAGGCTGATGGAGGCTAGGCTGAAGGATCAGCGTCCTTGCTTGTGAGCAGCCTTTTGACAGTTTCTTTTAACTCAGTGAGGTCGCTGCTCTTCACGATATAAGCGTCAGCCGACCAGGATGTGAACGAATCCTTGTAACTGGCGTAGGCCGTGTTAATGATGACCGGCATTTTGTTGTCGTGCTCAAGCATCTGGCTCAGCGTGTCGAGACCGTCCATGACTGGCATGTTGACATCGAGAACAACCAGGTCGGGTTTCTCGCTTTGAAGTATCTTAAGCGCTTCGCGGCCATCGGGTGCTGTAAGGACACGATACCCTTCATCGTTGAGTTCTTCCTCATAAAGTGAGCGCTGATTGTCGTCGTCTTCTACAACCAAAACTGTGTAAGGTGTCATCATGCACATCCTCTCGTAGATTTCCGGTTCGTACCAGCCGTCCGCCATAGTGCATTCTTGTGAAACGCAACCTTTCTACGATTTCCAGCCGCTTGAATAGTCGAACCGAGTACTCGTTGTATCGGTAGAGCGGGGGAATAAGCTCCATTGTTGCGAAATTGGTGCCACTTTCCTTATTGTACACGTACCCGCACCGAGCAGGAAGCCGCACCCAAACAAAGAGCACTTATGTGCCTGCCCATCAATCTTCACGAGCAGGCCAGTGATGAGGCTTCAACGTCGAGACTAAGGCACTATAGCACTGGTTGCCGATGCGCCGGAGGTGGCTGAGCCGTCAGATGTGATTGAATCTTCAGCGGAGGATGACTCATCGGCGGATGATCCGTCGGCTGATGCAATCTGCAACGGCAGGCACATAATGAAAGATGTGCCCTGTCCTTCCTCGGAGTACACGTCGATGTCTCCGCCATGATCGCGAATAATGCGCAGTGTTACGGCTAGTCCCAGGCCTGAGCCACGAATTTTGGTGGAAAAGAAGGGGTCAAACACTTGCTTCAAGGCGCGCGTCGGAATGCCCAGGCCCGAATCTTTGACTTCGATTTCCAGCCAGCAAACGTTGTCTTCCACACGGTGCACACGCGTGGCGACACAAAGGACGCCGCCTTCGGGCATGGCTTGCGCTCCGTTGCGCATGGTGTTGAGCAGAGCCTGTAGCAGACGGCGACGGTCGACCAGCAAGAGCGGCACATCATGCGCGAGTTCTCGTTTGACCTCGACCCCAGATGCTTTGATGTCGGCGTTGGCCAGCAAGAGTGCATGTTCCACAATCTCGTTGATAGCATGTGGTTGCAAGTCGAGTTGGCGCGGGCGTGCCATGTCGAGCAGGTCACTCAACAATTCTTCCAGGCGTGACACCTCATCAACAATGACCTCGACTTTGCGGCGCACGACATCAGCGTCTTCCGGCCTTTTTAAAACGCTGCGCGCAAAACCGCCGACGGTTGCCAGTGGATTGCGTATTTCATGTGATACGCGCGCCGCCATTTCTCCCACGGCGACCAGACGTTCTGCGGAGACCAGTTCTTTTTGTGCTTTTTGCAGCGCCTGATAGGTAAGCGCGTTATCGATGGTGAGGCCGGCCTGCTGCGCCACGGTTTCCAACAAGCGCAGGTCATCCTCTTCAATGGACGCCGCCGAGTATAAGTTGTCGGCCAGCACCACGCCGACAATGCGATCTTTGGAAGCCAGCGGAGCAATGGCAATTTCCGGCGCCGTGAACAAATTGAGTATCGTCTCCAATTCATTTGCCGCGTGTTGCTCGCCGGACACAGCCGCTAAACCGGGGCCGATGAGTTCATCGCGCGCGACACGCGAGGTGCGGCGCTCGTGAACGGCCTGACGCAGAACTTCAAAGCAGGGGTGGTGCAAGTTTATCTGGAGCGCCAGCGTCTGCTGCTGCAACGGAGTCGGGTGCGTGGGGTTGAAAGCCGATTCGTCGGCCAAAATCTCCTGGAGACTGAGTTGGCGCTGTCCCAAATCGCGCCAGATGCGCGCCGCTTCTTCGGCAGATGAGGGCCCCAGCGCCATGGCACCTTTCAAGGTGTCGCTGTCTTCGTGCAACAGCAACAAAAAGGCACGATTGAACCCCAGCGCCGGGCCCGCGGTGATACAGGTGAGAACTGTATACAACACTTTGTTGATGTCGAGTGAGGCCTGGAACAGGCGACCCATTTCGCTGACAAGCTGCATCTGCTGCGTTTTGCGCCAGCGCTGCGTCAGATTGATCAGAAGCACAACAGCCTGCGCCTCGCCACGAAAGTACACGCGCGAAATACGCAAGTCGAAGATAAATTCAGCTTCAGGTGTCCAAACGTGGACTTCGGGAACTTCGCGCGCAAAGCCGGTCTGTGTCACGTCGCGCAGCGTGTCGGGGATGCTGTGTTTCTCCAGAGTACTCGGGCTAAAAACGGTGGTCAACGGCTGATTAACCAGGCGTTCGCGCGGCAGGCGCAGAGTTTGTGACAGGCGTTCGTTTACAATCTGGATGATGCCGGCGTGGTTGACCACCATCAACGAATGCAGCATCGTTCCTACAAGGGTTTCGTTGAACTCTTTGAGCTCGCGCATCTGGTGGAACATGCGACTGGATTGCACGTGCGCCGCCGCAATAGTGGCCGCCGTCTGGAGCGCCACGGCATCACGTGCGTCAAAAGTGCTCTTGTCCGTACAAAGCACGCTGATGACGCCGATCATCTCATTTTCCATGCGCACCGGGACGCACATTTCCGCGCCGGCATTGCGATGCACGCCGGGTGGACGCTGATATCGCTCGTCCTGCGCGGCATCGTTGGCGATATACAACATTTCGCCCCGCAGTGCCGCCTGGCCGGGGAGCCCCACATCCAGTGCGTGCCTGGCACCTATGGGCAGTGACAAACCATGCCCACCAACTTGCGCCGCGACAACCAGTTCCTTGCACTCATTGACCCCAATCGCTGCCGTAGGATGCCCTTGCGAGTACTCGTGTCTCGAAGCCCCGTCGCCGTTATGGGTGCCGTTGGAAGATTCCTGATGCCCTTCGGAAAGCTGCGCCAGGCTGAGCGCACCGGGGCCTTTCAACAGCGCATCGGAAACGCTTGCCGGAGTTGGCTCACTACCTGAAAAGCTGGCCGCTAAATCCTGGTTGGATGTGTCCTGACAAAGATAGAAAACAACGTCGCACGAGCGAAAATGCGCCTGAATGGAAGTTGTAACCTGATGCAAAAAGTCTTCGATGTTGCGTGTGGCGAGCGCGCATTGCTGCACTTCGTTAATCAGCGCCAGATGCTGCGCGCGTTGCTGCTCTTGTAAGAACAGCGAGCGATAGCGTTCTTCACTGGCCTGCAACTCGTGCGTGCGTGCGGCAACTCGTTCTTCAAGCTGTTCGGCGTAGCTTTGCAGTTCGCGCTGCATCTGGCGCAACTGCGTGACATCGCGCATGATGACCTGCGCGACCGAGGAACCATCGACGTTGACCCAGTTGCACGACAGCGAAATGGGAACAACCATGCCATCAGCGCGACGCACCGCCATATCTTCGAGGCGAATGTTGGCACTGCCACCGGTTTGTTGCACCAGCCAGTTCGCCTGCTCACGGTGCTCTTTGGCAAAGAGTTCGCTGAAGTGCAGGCGCAAAATCTCGCCGCGCTGTCGGCCACTGAGTCGTTCGGCCTGCATGTTGGCCTCAATAATCTGGCCTTGGCCTGGTCGAAACGAGATTATGGCTTCCGAAGCGTTTTCAAAGAGCGAGAAGTATTTGGTTTCCGAAATGTGCCACTGCCGGTCGCGCGCCGTTTCGTAGGCTTCGGTGAAAGCCAACTCGACTTCGGCGATTTGTTCTTCGATGATTTCGGTCATGCGTCGCATCAGAGCGGGGTCTTCGGAAAACTGGCGATGCACCATCTTGGAGAGCACCTGCCGATGAAGAGCCGCGATACGCAGCATCTGCGTGGCCTGCACGCTCGAATGAAAGCGGGTCAAGGCACGCTGCCGCGCATAATGAAAACAGCGCCGGTCGGAAGGGTTAGCGATGTTTTGCACCATCAAGTCGAGCAGGGTCTTCACCGTCTGCTGATACTCGCGGGTGCGCGCCATTTCGTGAACTTCCGCCAGGTCGGGCGACTCGGCAATGAGTGCCAGCAAACGGCGCAGCACAGAATCCTGTCGCTTGCGCAAGTAGTTGGCGAGAAGTTCGCGAACCGGCGGCTGCTTCATAAAAGTTTTGAGTTTTGAGCTTTTGATTTGCAGTTTGAATTCAGTGACTCAACTGCAAACTAAAAGCTCAAAACCTCCTAAATTCCCACGTCACGCAGAAAGCGTGTGGCCTGTTCGGGTGAAACCGGGTTGATGTAAAAACCCGTTCCCCACTCGAAACCGGCGACTTTGGTCAGGCGCGGCAAAATGTCGATGTGCCAGTGATAGTCCTGCGGCAACGTGCCCCAGTACTCGGGATGTCCGGGACGCACTTTTTCATGGGGCGCCGATTGTACCATCAAGTTATAGGCCGGGTTGTTTAAGCAAAGTTTAATGCGGCGCAGGTTGCGCGCCAAAGTGCTGCCCAGCGCTTCGGTTTCCTCGGGCGTCATTTCGGTGAAGTCGTGCCTGTGGCGGCGCGGATAAATTTGCAGCTCAAAGGGAAAGCGCGCCGCAAACGGGCTAAGCACCACGAAGTGTTCATTTTCTTCGACAATGCGGTCGCGCATTGAAAGCTCCTGGCGCAGCACGTCGCAAAAAACGCAGCGTGTCTTTTCTTTGTAGTACTTGCGTGCCGCGTCGAGATACTCTTTCACCTGGGCCGGAATAATGGGCACCGAGATGATTTGCGAGTGCGGATGGGCCAGGCTTGCGCCGGCAACCGTGCCTTCATTGCGAAACACCAACGTATAAACGAACCGCTCGTCCTGACGCAGAGCGTTCATGCGCGCTACGTAAGCGCTGAGAATGTCGTGCGTTTCCTGGGGCGTGGCGTCGGCGAAATCCCAGTCGTGGCGTGGGCTTTCAATCACGACTTCATGGGCGCCAATGCCGTTCATCAGGTCGAACATGCCAAGACCCTGGCGGTCGAGTTCGCCTTCTTCCGTGAGTGCCGGGAACTTGTTGGTGACAACGCGCACATTCCAACCCGGACTATTCGGTGGTGCATCCGGCGAGCGGCCCCACTGCGCCAGTTCGGGCGGCGTTTTGCTTTCCTGTCCCGGACAGAAAGGGCAAAAAGCGCCACTTGGCGGGTCGCCTTCCGCGGTGAAATCATCCGGTCGCTGACCGCGCTCTATAGCGATGATGACCCAGCGGTCGATTATTGGATCTTTGCGTAATTCGGGCATGAATGTTCCTTAAATAATTTCAGCGTCGATGTGTACGTAGCAAAAAGCGTAACAAACTCAGCCGCAGTCGGGTAGCGAGCGGGGCAATGTCGGCGCGTCACTATCTTAGCAGCTTCGTGTTACACGCGCGTTACACCTGGCAAGCCAACGAGATGTATCTGCAACATACTTGCAAGCACGAAACCCGCTCTATCGAGTACTCAGCAGATACAGGTGAGTTGCGCTAGCAGGCGCACTCTGGCTGTATGAAATTTTGAGGGCTGTTAAACCAAGCACGCCAGCAAGTGGCCTTAGATTCGGTACTTGAACCACTTGCTGGCGTTGATTTGCTGGCCTGCACGATTAAAAACCGGCGCAGCCTCATGATAACGGGTGTAGATTGCGTCGCTGTTGTTTAGCCTGTGTGCAGCGTGCAGCGGCGGCGCGGCGCCTGTGAGCGCTCGAAGAAGCGCTGTGAAGTCACAGGACAAGAGCGTCGCGCCACCATGCCCGAATCGGCGCAAATATTGACTACCACTTCGCTATTGCCGGTTTCACTTCCCATCTCAGAGGTGTCGTTGCTGCGATTCGAGTTATAAGAGGCCGGAAACCGTCGCACGGGTGCGTCCTCGCTGCCATCAGGTGAGATTTCAGGCGGCGCATAATTATCGGCAGGCACATCAGTCGCGCCACCCTCCGGTATGGGAGCCGTTTCGTCGATAGTATCGCCTGTGTCTTCGCTGCCATTGTATGGATCGACGCTCTGGGTCGCGCCGGAGTTGTCGCGTCGTGCCGGTGCACTGTCGTTGATCCCTAAATCGTCGGGCGAATAGGTTGCCGGTACGCCATCGGAAAGCGAAGGACGTGAGCGCGCTCGCGTCATGTGCGCGGGAATGCTGCAATGCTCGGTCGGCACGCCACCGCCCGACGAGAACTGCGCCACTGTCGTATCGGGGCAGTTGGCATTAGCCAGCAGGCCGCTTTCGGAGCAGATGCGTCGTTCGATGTATTTCTTGTATTGAGCGGCCTTAAGCCTTTGTTGATCGGTCGTGCGCGCGTCCTCGATCATGCGTTCCACGGGATTGCGCGTGCGCCACACTTCCAACGCGCGCCACATAAACGAGCGCCATGCCGGAGCGCACCAGCGTCCACCCGCCGAGCCGTAGCCCAAATCTCGCTGTTTGTCATAGCCCATCCACACGCCGCACACGAGTTGCCGCGTTGCGCCCATGAACCACACGTCCTTGTTGGAACTGGTCGTGCCGGTTTTGCCGATGACATCCACGCCGTCGATTTGCGCGACTCGACCGGTTCCGCTGGTGACAACGTAGCGCAGCATGTCCCACATCTGGGCGCCGGCCTGCTCGCCGAGTACTCGGGCGCCTTTGACGGGATGAGCGTGGTCGATAACCAGTTCCCCGGTGGCGTTGATGACACGCTCAATCGGCGTCTCTTCGGCGCGCATACCACGCGTGGCGAAAACTCCGAACGCCGATGTGTGCTCCAATACCGAAACTTCACTGGCGCCCAGGGCTAGCGCCGGAACAGGTTGCAGCGCCGAATCGATGCCCATCAAATGCGCTTTCTGCACCACGTTCTGAATGGCGCTTTCGGTTGTGTTGCCCAATTTCAACATCGTCTTGAGCGCCACGATATTGTTGGAAATGCCGATGGCTTTACGCAACGTGATCGCACCGTAGTGAACACGCGGGCCTTCATAGTTTTTGAACTGCTTGCCCCACAGCTTGAAAGGTTTGTCGATTTCAACCGAATCGGGCGTGTAACCGGCTTCCATTGCTGTGGCGTAAATATAGGGTTTGAAGCTCGAACCGGGCTGGCGCTTGGCCTGCGTCGCACGATTGAACTGGCCGTTTAGCTTTGTATTGTAATAGTCACGGCCACCCACCATGGCCAGCACATGGCCTGTCCACGGGTCGATACACACCATGGCGCCTTGCAACGTCTCACGCCCCAGGTCGTTCAAGCGGTCGCGCATCACCATGTCCGCAATGGATTGCAGCTTGGGGTCGACCGTGGTGTAGATTTGCAGTCCGGCTTTGTTCAAGTACTCGTCACTCCAGCCATACTGCTTTTGCAAATACTGCTTGACGTATGAAACGAAGTAGGGCGCTTTCCAGCGCTGTTCTTTGCGACGCTCCTCAATGAAACGGGCGCGCGCCTTGGCAATTTTAGGTTGCAGCGTGGTGTCATTACGCGCCTGCATCCACTGCGTGTAGTTGATTTTCTTGTTCTCGAACATTTCGCGCAGCACGATGCGCTGACGCTTTTGCGCGCGATCGAAGTGATCGAACGGGTCGAGATAGGAAGGCGAGTTCGGCAGTCCGGCCAGAAAAGCCGCTTCGGAAATGGTCAGGTTTTTAGCCGATTTATCGAAGTAGGTGCGCGCGGCTGCTTCGCAGCCATCGGCGTTGTTACCGTAGAAGATCTCGTTGAGATACATCTCAAGGATTTCGTCTTTGGTGAACTTGCGCTCCAACTGCAACGACAGCAATGCCGCCTGTAAACGCTGCGACGTGCTTTTGTTGCGTCGGAAATAGATGTTGCGCGCGAGCTGCTCGGTGATGGTGGAGCCGCCTTGGGCCGTTGGGTTGCCGCTGGTGAGGTTGACCCAGGCCGCCTTGGTGATGCGCTTGGCGTCCATGCCCGGATGCGTGTAGAAACGCACGTCTTCGATGGAGAGTGTGGCGTCCATCAATCGTCCTGGCGTTTGCACGGCCTTGTTGCCGTATTTGCGCCACATTTTCAAGTCTTCAATCGGCACCCATTCGCGATGTTGACCTTTAAATTCGGCCAGCAATACGCGTTTGCCGTTGGTGTCGGGCGCGCTCCAGACTTGTGTGGCTTCGGCTTTATTGCGCTGCTCGATGAAATGCACATCGGGCACAATCTGCGACAGCCGGTCGTAAATGCCTTTGCCGACCGCGACCGTAACCACGATAAGGCAAAAGACGATCATCTGTAAGCCGATGAAAAGCATCTTCAAATACCACCAGAACGAGTGCGGATAACGCTTGGCAGCCTTGCCTTTGAGGCTCTGCGTGCGAGCAGGAGAAGTCGTAGAAGGAATGTTGTTGGGTGAACCGGCCTGTTGCATAAAAGGAAACTCCCGGAGTGAAAACTCCCGTCCAAAGTATAGCGTAGCACGACGCAACAGCCGCTCCGAAGTGCCTCATCCGAGTACTCGAAACGGCTATTTTGCGCTGGAATTTTGCTTGAATTTAACTTCTAGACGCTGCTGCCAGGCTCAGGATGCAGCCATAATGTGCGATAGCACGGCATCCACCGGAAGTTGAGTGCTCGACTTGTCGGCCCGCTTGCGCAGTTCGACTTGTCCGCTTTCGCGCGTGGTTTTGCCCACCATGATCTGCGTGGGAATACCAAACAAATCGGCATCAGCGAACTTGGAGCCGGGGCGTTCGTTACGGTCGTCGAAGAGTACATCCACGCCCGCTGCACGCAAGTCATTGTATAACAGCTCGGCGATAGCGGTCAGTTCAGCGTCCTTATCGAGTAGCAACAAATGCGCTTGAAACGGCGCCACTTCGCGCGGCCACACCACGCCGCGCTCGTCATGATGAATTTCGGCGATAGCGGCCACAATGCGCGACACACCAATGCCGTAGCAGCCCATTTCAATAATTTGTTCTTTGCCGTTCTCATCAAGAAACTTGGCGCCCATCGCTTTGGTGTATTTGTTCCCCAGCTTGAAGACGTGGCCCAGTTCGATGCTGCGCGAAATCTGCAACGCGCCGCCGTTGGGCGAATGTTCACCGGCTTGCGCCGTGCGCAAATCGGCCCACTGTGTAACGGGAATATCGCGCTCCACATCAACGCCGCGCAGGTGAAAGCCGTCTTTGTTGGCGCCCGTCGTCATGCGCTTGCGCCCGCGCAACGCTTCATCGGCGACCACGGTTTTGTCGAGTACTCGCACCGCACCCAGCGAACCGGGACGCGCGCCGAGCAACTCCACGATTTCTTCTTCGCGCGCCGCACGCACATTCGCCGCGCCCAGAGCCGAAGCGAGTTTTACTTCATTGAGTTGATGATCGCCGCGCAACAGCGCCAGCACCGGTTTGGCATCGGCGAAATAAACCAGCGTCTTAATTTGGTGCTCGGCTTTGGCACCGCCGGCAAAGTTTTCCAGCGCTTCAATGGTGACAATGCCCGGCGTTGCGAACTCTTCGATTTCATCGCCAATGTCATCGCGGTCGGGCAGGGGAGGCAGAACCGAAGTCGCCATCTCGACGTTGGCGGCATAACCATCGGCGTCGTTGAAGAGAATTTCGTCTTCGCCGGCTGCGCTCATCACCATGAACTCTTTGGTATCGAAGCCGCCGATGCCGCCGCCCGCCGCATCGACAATTTTGTAATCGATGCCGCAGCGTGTGAAGATTCTTTTGTAGGCTTCCACCATCTTGTCGAAGCTCACATCCAGCCCGGCCAGATCGCGGTCGAACGAGTAAAGATCTTTCATCACGAACTCGCGGCCACGCAGCAGACCGGCGCGAGGCCGCTCTTCATCGCGAAACTTGGTCTGAATTTGATACAGCATCTGCGGCAGTTGCTTGTAGGACGAAACCGCGTTGCGCACCAGGTCGCACACGACTTCTTCGTGCGTGGGGCCGAGCAAATACTCGCTGCCTTTGCGGTCGTTGAGTTTGAACAAAATGTCGAGGCGGTCGCGTCCGGTTTCGGCCCACAGTTCTGTGGGATGCAGAGCGGGCATCAACAGTTCAACGCCATCGGCGGCGTCCATTTCTTCGCGCACGATCTGCTCGACACGGCGCAATACGCGCCAGCCCAGCGGCAGATAAGAATAGATGCCCGCCGTCAACTGACGAATAAAGCCGCCGCGCAAAAGCAGAGCGTGTCCTTCGTTATCGGCCTTTACCTGGCGCAAAGTCGGCGCGAAAAATTGCGATTGTCGCATTGGCTCAAGTTCCTGTCACAAGTTGCTGTTCACGATGTAGCCCCGTGCATTTTATCAACTTATGGCGCTGCGAGTACTCGTGAGCCGACGCGGGGCTATAATGAGGACAGGAAACTCTATACCCTGAGGAGAATCTGCGACTAAATTTCCATCGGTAGCACATACCACAGGGGGACGAACTGACGAGAATGTCTCCACCTTTTATTTTCCTCTTATTTTCCTCTACGAACTAACCTCCACTTCTTCGGCTCATCTCCTCAGTATTTAAATCTCAAAGGGCGTGTGAAGCAAGCCGCTCTTCTTTATGATGCCACTTTATTAGAGGCCGGGTTCATTAACCAATTCCTCCCTCGACAGCCACTCTAAGCGTTAGTCCTATTTCAAACGCGCAACTGAAAGATGTGTGACTCAAAGCGGTTTGGGTTGCAGACGGTGCTGCATGGCGAGGCGTAACGTGCCGATGATCAGCGCGCCGATGACGCAGTTTACCGACACGAAAATAGGAACTGCCAGGAACACGACCGCCCCCGCGTCGCCTCGCTCGACCATAGCAAGAGTAGCGGTGGAAAGCGCCGTCGCACCAAAGCTAAACGCCCAGTAAGACGGGACAAAGTGCTGTTCTCTGATCCAAGGCAGCAGGCGCAGCAGCACCAGCGCTTGTAGCAGCCCGTACCCAAGCGGAGCGTGTGCCAGCAGATGGGGTGGGCCGGTCGTCACACCCAGATAGGCCATTGCGCCGACAGCTGGTGGCGCGAGTTGGATTCCCAAGGTTGGTCGAAGTGCCAAGGGCAGAGTGGGCGCCATGTAGAGGCGGTGCAGCAATACCGACTCAATGGCGAGCCACGAGAACGCCCCGGCTCCGAAAGCGAGTTGTCCCCAATCAGGGAAGCCAAGAGCCGCTGCCGTATTAGCTGTAACGAAGGCGCCGGCAACTGTAGGCAGGTAAAGGACAGGCGTAGTGGTGCTATCATCGCGCCCGCCGTGCCAGAGCCCTCCCGTGCGCCAGACAGCGAAACTGAGAGTGAATAGCGCCCCGACAGCAAAAAGAATTATGGCGGCAACGCGCGAGTATGGAAGCACGGCCAGAGCTATCAGCATCGTGGCCACGCCGACCAGTCCGATGAAGCAGCACTGTATCGGATCACCCACCTCGCGTAGCGCGTCTTGGCGTGCAAGCAGCCACTTCGTCACATAGAGGACAAGCAGAAGTGCCCACGTAGCGGCAGCAGCCAGCATCAGCATCTCGCCAACTACAGCAGGCAATCCCCAGAGCCGGTGCGCCACGCGCCAGGAGCCACCGAGACCGGCAAGGCCCAAAACAATGCCGAAAAATGAAGCGGGAACTATGGGCGTTATCGAGAAGCACCCTGTTAGGAGAGGTAAATGGAACATACGAAATCCCCTTTGTGCAGGTCTGGTACGCTCTTCAGTACTTATGAAGCGCTACGGGTGAAAGAAAGGATTGAAACGCGAGTACTGTAGAAAGCGGAAACGCAGCGGGCTGGCATGGGTTACCTGGACTGTTTGTTCGATATGAAACTCGACCACCCGCTCCGCACCGGGAAAAGTCGCTGCTCGCTCCGGATCCCACACCACATCTGCTTGCCCTGTCCGTTGCAAGGTGTGTCCCTGTTCAAAATCCAAGAAGAGCAGCCCGGCGTTGGGATTAATCGTAATGTTGCCCAGAGTGTTGAACATGCTGTTGCCGGAGTAGTCGGGCCACTCCAGAGTCGCTCCATCCGGCACGCGTACGAACCCCGGATTGCCACCGCGATGTGAAGCGTCCGCGCCTCCACCCGGCATCTTTCCTCCATCCGACACTGCGCTGGCGATAAAGAAAGTGTCGGTTCTCGCAATCCACTCGCTCTGTTGCGGAGAAAGGACTGTGGCACGCGTGACTTCCGTTTTCTCACCGCTGCTTTTTACTGCGGAGGCACTTGCCGCGACTTGGCGCGCCTGAATGTACTTGGGGCAGTTGAAAATAGACCTCGCGGACATGCACCAACAGCGCTCCATCATGTTCCACCTGGGCCCAACCATTGAGTCGCATACGGGTTCGTGTCTCGAGATCAATCACCAGAATACCCAACTCAAGACGTGTTAGTAGATATTGGGCGCTCTCCGTAAGGGTGGTGCCTATTGGGTCACCCAGTGCAGGAGTGGCCTGGATGCGGACTGTCTTTTGGTCCACGGTATGCGCGAATCCAGGCGAACCTACCAGGATTGACGCCCAGACATGTGCGGCTTGATCGGTGCTGCTGACAATTAACATTTAACATTGGCTGCTGGGCGATAAACCACATTGCTTCTCGAGGGAAAGTGGCATGGATGCTGTTGCCGATGCGCTTTGCCATTTCTCGAAGGCCGGCTCGCATCTGCACCTCTATTTCACCGGCATGATATACGGAACTCACGCTGAGCCTCCTCTGGCGTCAGTGTGTTTTGCTACCTCCAGCACGTGCTCCATTAAGGAGTGAGCGTAGCCAAGCTCATTGTCGTACCAGCTATAGACTGTGCAGAGGTCGCCATCCACTACATTGGTGAGTGACAGATCAATGATTGCCGCATGAGGATCACCGACAATGTCAGAGCTGACGACCTGATCGTGCGTTACAGCGAGCACCCGCTCCCAGCGGGCAAGTCGCGATGCCTCTTCGAGCACAGTATTAATCTCTTCCGCTGTTGTCGGCTTTGCTGATAGGAACACAATGGCCGAGAGCGAACCCACGACAACCGGGACCCGTATCGCTATGCCGTCGAACCGTCCGGCGAGTGCCGGAATTGCCCGCGTAACTGCGATCGCTGCGCCCGTTGTGGCGGGCACGATGTTCACCGCCGCGGCGCGGCCGCGACGCATGTCAGCCCCCTTGGCCGGAGCGTCCATGAGACTCTGGGTCGCTGTATAGCCGTGTACGGTGTTGAGCATCGCTTTACGCACGCCGATTGACTCGTGGAGAATCTGGATCACTGAAGACACCGAGTTGGTTGTACATGACCCGTTAGAGGACAGAGGCACTGACCCCAGCACCTCCAAGTTCAACCCGGTTAAAGCAGTGCGTGCATCTTTGGTGTCCGGGTCTTTGGCAGGCGCGGTAAGCACCACACGTCGTGCTCCGGCATCCAGGTGAACGCGAGCGCTCTCGAAGGTCTCGATGTGGCCAGTTGCCTCCACGACGATATCCACATCAAGCGCTGCCCACGGCAACTGAGACGGGTCGCGCTGTTGGAGAAGGCGTATCCGGTGGTCACCAACCGTTAGGCTTGGTTCATCAAAGTCATTCAATGAGACTTCCTTCTCATACCGGCCATAGACCGAGTCGAAGCGCATTAAATAAGCGAGATTTGCCGCATCAGCCACATCATTGACAGCTACTACGTTGAACTCGGGCCGGGTCAACGCCAGTTTCAGGAACGACCTGCCTATACGCCCAAGCCCGTTGATTGCTACTCTTGTCATTACGTCCTCCATGATTCATTACGGACATATTCTTATGAGGGTGACAGGACTTTGCAGTTTTGGAAGCGGCCCTTGTGTCGCCCACTGTGGGTACAGGAGTTGCTGCTCCCAGGTGAAGGCGATGCCGACGACACTTGAGTACTCGACGAGAGCCTCCAGCCCGGCTTTGGGATGCTTCTAGATTTTCATCTTGAGATCCTCTGCAACATCCATTTTGCAGCGATCCACTTGAGGCCCGCGAACCTCAATGTTTGCGCGGGCCTAAGCTTGGATTAGGGAAGCTTGGGTCACGAACTTGTAACATTTTTGTCGAGAAAGTCGTTGATGTATTCAGCGATCAGTTCGCCGTCTTCTTCGAGCGCGAAGTGTCCGGTATCGAGCAGGTGAAACTCGAGGTTCTTCAAGTCGCGTTTGTAGGGGTCGGCGCCCTCGGCCGGGAAGATGTAATCGTTCTTGCCCCACACGATCAGCATCGGCGGCTGGTGCTCGCGGAAGTAAGCCTGCCACTGCGGGTACAGTGGCGGGTTCGAGCCGTAGTCGTAGAAGAGCTGTAATTGAATGTCGTTGTTGCCGGGACGATCAAGCAGGTACTGGTCAGTCGTCCACCCATCGGAGCTGATTCTCTCCACATTGAACACACCATTGATGTACTGCCACCTCGTCGCTTCCAGTGTGAGGAGCTTTCGCAGCGGCTGGGAATTTTCTTCTGTGCGGTCTTTCCAGTAAGCTTTGAAAGGAATCCAGAAGTCGAGCAGGCCCTCTTCGTATGCGTTGCCGTTTTGCACGATGAAAGCTTGCACCCGTTCCGGGTGTTTGACGGCCAAGCGATAGCCGACCGGTGCACCGTAGTCCATGACGTAGAGGCTGTAGTGGTCAAGGTTCATGGCGCGTGCAAACTCATCGACTATGTCCGCGAGGTTGTCAAAGGTGTAATCAAATTCGTTAACCGGCGGGGCGGAGCTGTTGCCGTAGCCAGGGTAATCGGGCGCGATGACATGGTATCTCTCGGCCAGTAGCGGCATCAAGTTGCGGAACATCTGCGATGACGTTGGAAAACCGTGCAACAGCAGTACTGTCGGGTTATCGCGTGAACCGGCTTCACGGTAGAAGATGTCGAGTCCATTGATCTTGATCGTCTTGTAGAGAACGCGAGTACTCACTTGTTCGATTGTCTGCATTGGGTACCTCCAGGTACATTTACGTAAAAAATTTGTGATCCTAAATCTGGGCCGCTCCACCATCAACGAAGAGTTCGATACCGTTGATGTAGCTGCTGTCGTCTGAAGCCAAGAACAGCACCGCTTTCGCGACCTCATCCGGGGTGCCTACACGACCCAGTGGATTGGTCGCGGCGGTTTGCTCTTTCATTTGTCCGATCTGCTCATCACTGAGGCCGAGTTCGTTCTTGTAGCCCGGCGTGATGATGACGCCCGGGCTAACGACATTAACGCGGATGTGACGCTCTTTGAGATCGACCGACCAGGTGCGCGCGAACGAGCGTAGGGCCGCTTTGGAAGCGGCATAAACGCCGAAGGCTGGAACTCCCTTAACTGAAACCATCGAAGCGTTCAGTACAATGGCAGCGCCATTGGGCATTAGCGGCAGCGCCTTCTGAACGGTGAAGAGCGTGCCCTTGACGTTGACGCCAAATACCTTTTCATAATGGGCTTCGGTGATTTGTCCCAACGGCATGAGTTCACCTATGCCTGCATTGGCAAACAGAATGTCAAGCCGGTCAGTTTTTTGCTTGATCGTTTCGACGAGTCGGTCAAGGTCATCTGGATTCGAGATGTCGCCCTGCACGCCGGTGGCGTTTGCACCGAGTTGCTGCACGGCTTCATCAAGCTGGGTCTGGCGTCGTCCCGTAATAAAAACGTGCGCACCTTCTGTAATGAAGAGTTGCGCCGTGGCGAAACCTAAGCCACTGGTCCCTCCGGTAATGAGAGCCGCCTTGCTGGCTAACTTTCCTGTGTCTGTACCCATGATGTCTTCTCCTTGCGTCCTGGCTGAGAGTCGCCTACAATCCGAGGATCGAGATGACTGGATGTTCCTGTCTGGTTGCTGTGTCGAGTTGTCGCTCAACAGCAGTGTGTAACGTGGGGCAGGTCGTGGAAGATGCGGAGTGCCGCGAACTTCCACCGGCCACGCACCCTGAGCAGAGTAGGACGGTAATAGCCCGACTCAATCGGTGTGATCGTGCCTCGTGCGCCGGCCACGCCGGCAGGAGTTTCGCGGTCGCAACACTTGGTTAAATTAATGTCGAATACCAAGAACTGTGCGTCGATCTGCGCCTGGTCGCCCTCGATCTCAATAATGTGATTGTGCGTCGTACGGTGACTGCAACCGAGTTTGGGAAGGGGCTTCATTGCTTGCCCCACGGCACGGGCCACTGCATCGGGGCCGCAGAGAACACCAAGCAAACGGGCCCCTGTGTTGCCCTGCAGTAGATCTCCACCCTCCCGTCTGGTAGGAAGAGTGAGGCCGCTGCCACGCCGTCGCGTTCATCGGTTGCCCGCACATACTTCGCTAGTACCTGCTGCACTTCGTGTTGTTCGCTCATCCTCGCTCTCCTCCCGCTTCTGTGGAGAGAACTCCTGTGGAGAGAACTTGCGACGTAGCCACGGCACGCACCAACTCGGCAGGGTCGAACGGCTTGGCCAGGTGGTGCTGAAATCCCGCTTGTAGTGCGCGCTCCCGATCCTCGGCACGGGCGTAAGAGGTCAGTGCCACGGCTGGCACCGGCACATCACCCTGCGCCGCTTCTAAGGCGCGCACACCGGCGATCAACTTGTAACCATCGCCGCCAGGCATATCGATATCAAAAACCAACACCTTGGGATGGGCGCGAGCGAAGGTAATGAGCGCTTCTCCCGCCGACGGTGCCGACATCACCTGCGCGCCCTGTGCCTGCAACAGCGTCGTGACGAGATCGCGCGCGTCCGCCTCGTCATCGACCACTAACACTCGTGCCCCCGCCAGCGACGTGGCGTGGAGGGTGCTCTTATCGAACACAACGAGGCTCTCAGGCGATTCATCATGAGCTGGCTTGACTTGTGAAGCAACTGCTCGTGGCAGACTCACGGTGAAAGTCGCGCCCTTGCCTAGGCCGGCGCTGTCGGCCCACACCCATCCCTCGTGCAGTTCTACCAACTGGCGCACAATGGCAAGGCCCAGACCAAGTCCATCTTGGCTACGAGTACTCGTGTTATCAGTCTGCTGGAAACGCTCAAAGATCAAGGGCAAGAACTCGAGAGCGATACCTTGGCCGGTGTCGGTTATTGTCACCAGCACCTCGTCACCCCAGGGCAGCAGCGTCACACGGACCTCGCCACCGCGCGGCGTGAACTTCACTGCATTTGACAGCAAGTTCCAGAACACTTGCTGCAGCCGGCTGAGATCACCTGGAACGTTCTCAGTTGTGTTCGGCTCCAGCGACAGCCGCACCCCTTTGGCTTCGGCTGCTGGGCGCACCATATCGATGGCGACCTGTAGCACATCCACCAATGACACCATTGCCGTTTCCAGCCGCAGCTTGCCCGTTGCCACACGAGAGATATCAAGAATGTCTTCGATAAGCTGCGCCTGTGCCCGTGCGCTGCGCTCGATGGTTTCCAGTGCTCGCGTCTGGTCTGCCTGACTCAGCACTCCGCTACGCAACAGACTCACCCAGCCAACGACGGCGCTGAGAGGCGTGCGCAGCTCATGCGATACGGTCGCCAGGAACTCGTCCTGGTGTCGGCTGTCTTCCTGCGCGTCATGTAGCATCTGCTCGCGCTTGGCTTCGGCACTCTTGCGGGATGTAATGTCCCGTAAATAGACTGCAAGTCCCTCCGGCGTGGGGAACGCGTGTATCTCCAGCCAGCGCAGTGAACCTGAAGAGAATATCTCGAAGTGCACAGCCGCATGCTCGCTCATGGCACGTCGGCATTCGGCCTCGAAGGTGCTGCCGCACAGCGCCGGGCACTCGTCCCACAAAACTTTTCCCAACAGCTCTCCGCGACAGCGCCCATAGTAGCACTCGCACTGGTCGTTGAGATATAGGAAGCGCCACTCGTGGTTGAGCGCGCAGAATGCATCAGTGATCGTTTCCATGAGCTGGCGCACCTGCTGCTTCACTTTCTGGCGCGGCTGTTTGATACCAAGGCCCGCATCCATAAGCGTCTGCCGTTCGTAGGCACTCAATGGGTTGACTAACTCCTGCCATACCTGGCGTTTATTGCTCATCGTTGTGCTCCTCTGGTTACTGCTCGTAGCCCTGCTTCGAATACTTGTGAAAAGCCCTTCTATGCGGACCGCTGCCATTTACAAGTACGGGCATGGTCACACGGCCCTGCTATACACCGGCGTAAACAAGGCGAGTAAAGAAGGCCGGGTCAATAACAAAGCGGCCCCATTTAGCGTCGTAAGCAGCAGTCGGTTTGGCGGCGATGACCTGGTTGAGGGTTTTGCCCTGCTTCTTCAGTCGCGCCACCTTGCCGCGAACGGCCACCATCATGTCGCGATACGCGATGAGTTGCGCGCGATTGCCGACCGGCCCGTGTCCGGGGACGATGAGGGTCTTGTTTGTGGCGCGGGAAAGGGAAGCATTGGCCCAGCGAATCATGTCGTTGATGCCGCCGCCCCAAGCATTGTCGATGAAGGGATAGTAGCCGTTCCAGAAAATATCGCCCAGAACCAGCACATCGGCCTTGGCGAAGTAAGCCGAAATGTCACCGTCTGTGTGGCCACGACCATAGGTTTGCAGCGTGATGGTTTCGCCGTTGAAGTGCAGCTTCATGTCGTTGCTGAAGGTCAGGGTTGGACGATGGTCTTGCGAGGTGGCGGGGAAAGTGTAATTCCAATCTTCGACACGAGAACGGGTGGAGAGGCGTTTGAGGACATTCTCGTGAGCGATGATTGTAGCACCGGCTTGGCGTGCCCATGCGTTGCCGTCGGTGTGATCCCAGTGCCAGTGCGTGTTAACAACGTACTTCAGCGGAGCCGGGCTGATGCCCGCGAGCGCGGCTTGAATCTTGGGCTGCGAAACGGCGATACCTACATCCACCAGCAGTTTGCCTTGAGGGCCGGTGAAAGCGACGATGTTGCCGCCCGAGCCCATGAGAACGGTGATGTTGCTGCGTAGTTGTTGCCGGGTGATCTTGGATTCGGCGGCGGCCTGATTAATCTTGAGAACGGGACTATCAGCCTGGCCGAAAATGGGTTGAGGAGCAAACCACACGAGCAAGGTGGCAACAAGAAGCAAGGGTGAGAAGAGAAGGCGTCGTAATCGGAGAGATAACGGTCTGGACTGAAACATGATGAGATTCCTTTATCTAAGTTTTTGATGTCGATGTACACCAATTTTGTCGGTGACTTGGTAGCAGGCTTTTGGCGAGCTTGAGTGGAACGGACGCTGCGGCAGAGATGGTGACGATCTGCCGCAGCGCAGACTCTGGGCGGCTTAAGCTCGTGGCCGGATTGTTTTCACAAAGGCCAGTAAGTCGGCATTGATGACATCCTTGTGCGTCTGGCACATGCCATGCGACAAGCCGGGATACACCTTGAGAGTTGCGTTCTTGACAATCTTCGATGAGAGGAGAGCCGAGTTGGCAATTGGTACGATCTGATCATCATCACCATGCATGATCAGAGTCGGTACGTCAAACTTCTTGAGGTCTTCGGTCAAGTCGGTCTCCGACCAAGCCTTGATGCCAAAATACGAAGCGGGGAAGCCAGCCATGTTGCTCTGGAGCCAGAAAGATTGGCGCAAGCCATCAGAGACCTTGGCGCCTGGTCTGTTCGTGCTGTAGAAGGGCACAAACAGGTCATACCAGAACTGGGCTCGGTCGACCTGCACGTTCTTGCGAGTCGTGTCAAAGTTCTCTATCGGCAGGCCACCTGGGTTGGCCGGTGTCTTCTTCATAAACGGAGGGATAGCACTAATCAGCACAGCGGCGGCGACACGACTGTTACCATGGCGACCGATGTAGCGGGTAACAACGCCACCACCGGTGGAATGACCGACCTGAATCGCATCCCGCAGGTCGAGTGCCTCGACCATGTCAGCCATGTCGTCTGCATAAGTATCCAGGTCATTGCCGCCCCAGGTTTGCTGAGAGCGGCCATGACCACGTCGGTCCATTGCGATGCAGCGGTAGCCGTTTGAGGCTAAGAAGAACATCTGGTCTTCGAACGCATCGGCCGTGAGCGGCCAGCCATGGCTAAAAACAACCGGCTGTCCTTTGCCCCAGTCCTTGAAGTAAATCTGCGTGCCGTCCTTGGTCGTGAATGTCGTCCCGGTGGTGCTCGTCATTGTCCCTTCTCCTTTTGTTGTGCCATCTGGTAAAATTACATTTCTAGCCTTTCCATTAGCATCTACAACCGTTGATGGAATCACTGCAGCGGCAGTCATGGCCGCACCAGCGACCAAAAAGTCGCGACGCGTCGATTGGGTTTTTTCGATACTCATAGTTGCTCCTTTTAAACTTGTGCACTTCCGTGCACTCTTTCATTGCGCACCGGCATCTTCACGATGTGATCAGCCGGCGACTTGCGCACGCATGTAGTTCTCGTAGTCCTCGTCGCTCAGTGATCTACGAGCATCCACGAAACGCTTCACATCGTCACCTGCCATGTAGCGAAGCCGCTTGCTACCATCAGTTACGGCACCATAGATCACGTCGGCAATTTTTTCGGGAGGCACAATACCTTTGATCAGCTCGCCGAAGAAGGCCTCGGTTTGGGCCAGGAATGAGTCGTAGCTCTTCAGTCTAGGGTCATCGGTGCTCGTCTTGGCAGCGCGGGCATGGAAGGCCGTGTCTCCACCGCCAGGCTCAACAATCTTTACGACAATATTTTGCGAAGCCAACTCATAGGACAAGGACTCTGTAAAGCCCTCCAACGCGAACTTCGTTGAGATGTAGATCGAACTCACCGGAAGGCCAAAGAAGCCGCCCATGGAACTGACATTGAGGATGAGACCTTCGTGCTGCTCCCGAAAAATGGGGATGACGGCGCGAGTGACGTTCATCACGCCAAACACATTCACATCGTAATTCCGTTGAATTTTTCTGGCGGGGATCGATTCAAAGATCCCGTATTGTCCATAACCGGCATTGTTGATCAGCACGTCCAACTTGCCAAAGTGACTGAGGCCAGCTTTTAGTGCGTTATCAATGCTGACAGGATCTGTAACATCAAGATAGGTCACCAACACATTGTCCCGGTTCGAGAGATCCGTTGCGCCAGATGTATCACGCATCGTAGCCACGACGTTCCAGCCGGCATCAGCGAAGCGCTTGGCCGTCGCATGTCCAAAGCCGGTCGAACTGCCGGTAATCAGGACGGTCTTGGTCATTGTTTCTTCCTCCTCTTGCTTTTAATTGTTGGTTCCTCTTGCTTCTGGCACGTAGGTTGTTTACTCTCCGTCTTGACTTTAAACGGCCAGAGCGACCGAGTTCAGCTACTTCTTGGGGGAGATCGAGATCTGCCAATGCAATCTCGCTGATTGATTACATCGACCTCGATCAGACATTCGTAGATTCAATAAAAGTCTTTCTACTAGAAACTATGGGGGTTGCAGGTACTGTTGTAGAGACTGGCATGGATACTCCTGCAAGCAGAAATCCGCGCCGTGTCAGTTGCGTCTTTTCATTCCTCATGTTTGTTCCTTTTCAGATGGCCTGAAAACTGGCCAAAGGTGAATATCTGGCAATGTTTATCTGTGGCTTCTACATTGGGAATATATGGAGGAAGTTGAGTGGGTCAAAAGGTGCTGTTTGATGACAGCATCACTCTTTCTCTTGCACCTATTCTTCGCTAAACGTGGCCCAATTGGAACGGCTGGAATATCCGTCCTTACCGGAGCCGTCAGTGTATAGATAGATGGCGACTCCCTCGAGATAAGTTAGTGAGAGGTCCTGAGCAGCTTGCAATTCTCTGATACCCGCTCTGACTCCGGCCACAGCAGCACCCATGGTTTCCACTGCAGGATCATGCCATTGGTTCGCAGGGTAACCAGGCACACCCAGCAGCACTTTGGCAGGTCTGGCTGGCTGTGGATGCTTCTTGTCGTTCTTCCAGAGCCGCCCTGAAACAGCTTTCAGGACAGTGACTGTCTGCTCCTTAATCCAATCCTTGTAAGCGGCCTCGTCTGTGGAGCTACTGTTGTATGTCATGACGCACAATAGGTCCGTTTCAGATGACATGCGGTAAAAGAGTTCAACGCCCCACTTATAGCGTCCTGACTCACCCCATTTGTGAGGCGTGAAACTGGTCATCTTGCCTGTGCTAAGCGTGCTGCGCAACTCGCGCATGAAGGTGATGATGTTAGTGAACTGCTTCTGATTTGCACCAGAGGGCTCTAAGTCGTACTGAATGCCATCGAACATGCGACCCACGCCGGCAACGTAACTTCCTTCAACTTCAGGATCGGAAAAACGCTTGCTTTCCTTTAACATGGCAGCGCGCACAGACTTGCTGGACAGGTCCAAATATCGAGTACTCGCTTCGTCGGTGCTGCCGTTGAGCCAGCCCAGTAGGCAGAAGCGGTGGTTGGCCGACTTTTCCCAATCGTTTATGGCGGACAGGAACTCTTTTACCTGCGGTACTGCAGCAGTTCCGTGTGAAAAACTGCCATCACCATCGTGCAGACCGAGGTTTACGAACAAATAGTTCACTTTATGGTCACGCATGAAGGCGCACATAGCCGGCACGGTTGCCACTACAGATTTGGTGGTCACAAAAGCGTGCCCGAGCCAGGCACCGTTACGTGATGGCACAACCTCAGTTGGAGCTTGCAACGCTCCGGCTCCCGGCAATGCCTGCGCTTTTTGGCCACAGGCAGGCAGCGCGGCCATTGCCAGAGTGTAGAGCATTGTTATGGACAAACCGGCCTTGGTGTTGCTGCTCATGATTCACCTTATCGTCCCCACCAATACCTGCTGGATTTCTGGGCCACCGAAATGGTGGAAATCGTGTTGCCCGTGTCGGCTTCGAGAGTCTCGCGAAGCATCCACTTAGCATGGCCATCGACCCACAAAACGTTGGTGCCCTCGAAGTGACGCTTGGACAAACGGCCGCGTGGTTCAGGTGCAACGCTAAAGCCTCCTTCGCAACCGGGTTGCATTGAGAATCCACCATAATAACTCGGCCAACACTGCAGTGCAAAGGAGGGAAAGTAATAGCTATTCAGCCAGTAGTTCATCCCGTAAGCTGTGCGTCGCGCTGTCTTTATCGTGCCGTCGAAAACCGTGGCTTATCAGATGAGGCAATTAAATATCTGAGTACTCTTGGCATATGGCTGCAGTGTCTGAGGCCAGTATTCCGTAGGTCTAGACTGTGCATAGGATACACCTCATCGAAGTCCTGCGTATATTGCATTAAGCCCAGGCCAAGCTGCTTCACATTATTCAAGCAGTTGATTCGACGTACGTTCTCTCGAACGCGGCTAAATACAGGAAAGAGCATCGCCGCGAGGAGAAAGATTGTGCTCATGACGCTTAGAAGCTCGATGAGCGTGAAACCGCCATGTCCAGGTTGTTGCTTGGCCAGTTGCTGCGTGGCCAGTGCTGCGTGGCCGACTGTTGCCTGGTCAGTGCTTTTGTCCATGAGAATACGGCAAGTTCTCTACTAAACCGTTGGCATGGCGCTAAGCCGGTACGTACTGCTGGATTGTCAATGCTACTGAGTCAGGGGAAAGGGTATGGATCAGTCCCTCTAGCCGTGCTGCAAATTACCTCGCTGCAAATTACCTCTTGTTTGGAGACGTGGACGCCCTTACCTGTAAAGTCGGATTGAAGACGATGCTCGGTGCCGATGCGGCCGCACCCACACCCTTTTCGATTTCGTGCAGCAATAGTTCCATCGCCTTTGCGCCGATGTCGCGCAGGGGGACGTGCACCGTAGTAAGCGGCGGATGCATAAGTTCGGCGGTCAATGTATCGTCATATCCAATCAGGCTCACCTGATCCGGTATGCTCCAACCGCGGGCATGAAAGGCGCGTGCCACACCAACGGCAGTGTCGTCGTTTTGTGCCAAGAGCGCGGTGCAACCAAGTTCCGCCCAGTTCTGGTCGAGCCATGCGTTCATGCACTCAAAGCCCCACCCGAGAAACTCACGATAAACTTCTTTAAGCATCCGAAAGTCCGGCAAATGTCGCAGCCACTCGGCACGAGCCTCGATTCCCGCCGCCATGAGCGTATCTCGATACGCTTGGACTCGCTGCTGCATGACAGGATTGTCGTCAAGGGCACACAGGTAAGCGATTTTCGTATGTCCCTGTTCGATGAGGTGACGCATGGCGACTGCGATGCCCTCGTACTCGTTAACCGTAAGGCTGGAGATTCCACGTGCTCCTCGCAATAAGGAAACACACGGCATGCAAGGCGGCAGACGGCGCAGCGCAACGTCCGGTGCATGAGAGTAGAGAAGAATACCATCCACTTTCCCTTCCTCCAATGGAACATCTTCGTGCAGTAGCAGAATCTCGACTCCTGCATCCTGTGCAGCCTGACGCACTCCTTCCACCAAGCGCGAAAAATACGGATGGTGTCCGCGGCCGGCATCGATCCCACTCAGCCCTATGATACCGGTACGTGGCTTTGCACTGCGCTGTGCCACAAAGACGCCCCGGCCCGGCTCACGCTGAATCAGCAAATCTCGTTCTAGCAGTTCGTGTGCACGTTCCAGTGTGCTCTGACCAATCCCAAGTTCGGAGCGGACCTCTGCGAAGGATGGAAGCTGATCTCCCGGCTTTAAGGCACCAGTTTCAATTTGTTGGCGATAGCGTGCAGCAATACTCACGTACTTGGGCTCTCTTCTAATTGGCATTTTTCATTACTTTCGAATCCATACTGGTATAGCGGTATGGCAAGCATATTCTAAGAGACAGAGAATTGCAAGGGCCAAAAAGCCTTTTTCTCAATTTATTTTCTTCAATTGTGGAAGCGCGCCGTATCAACTAGCGTAGATGCAAGCAGACGAAGCTGAGTTTCTAGATAACTAGCTGTGGCGAAGTTTCATGTAACATAAAGGACGTTATGTTACATGAAAAGCTAATAGGGAGAGAATTTCAAGACCGATAGATTCAACGGTGGCCGAAACCACTGCGGTGACATCCGTGACGCCCGAAGTGGCTCATTCGTGGCCTGAACCGAAACAGCCGATGCCAGTGGCTACAAAAAACTAAGCGGTAGCAGGTTAAACTGTGCAGCCGGTAGTTAAGCTCACAGTATGAACGCACTCGATGGCACTCTAAAAATTCGAGATGGCGAACTCGCGCGGCATGGAGTTGTGCCCCGCGTGCTGTTTGATCGTGCGCTGGTTTTTATTTTCGTCACGAACTTCTGCGCGATTTCGTTTCTGGTCGTGTTGATGTGGGTTTTTCGCGAATCTATTGCAATCTTCTCCAGCGAGCAGCTTAAGCGCGTTTGGGTGCTGGCGATGGTTTATTCGAACTGCATTCAAATCGCGCTTTCATATTTTCTGCCGCGCACGCTGCCGACTCTGGTGCGACGACCATCGCGAACGCGTATTCTGGCTTTCAGTGTGCAGTGCCTTGCTGCAATAGCCATCGCGTTTGGGTTAGCAGCGGTGCTTGTACGAGTACTCGAAGTGGTTGCAAGTGTCCCCATCGACGAAAGTCCCGCCACCAAAATCATCACCAGCCTGTGGAGTGTTTTGCTGTCGGCCACGGTCTGGTCGTTCACGTTTTACCATCGCAGCGTGCAGAGCGCACTTCACCTCATGTCGCTGCGGCTCAGTGCCAAGGAACTGGAAGAGGCGAGCGCGCGCCGCTTCGCCGCCGAAGCGCAGCTTTCGTCGTTGCAGTCGCGCACGAACCCGCATTTTCTGTTCAATTCGCTGAACTCGATTGCCGCGCTCATTCCTGAAGACCCGGCGCGCGCCGAGCAGATGATCGAGCTGTTGGCGGCTTTGCTGCGTTTTTCGCTGGATGGCAGCCAACGCCGCGTTGTGCCACTGCAGCAGGAATTAAAAGTCGTGCTCGATTACCTGCAAATCGAAAAGGCTCGTTTCGGCGCGCGATTGACGTACCATATCGATAGCGCAGATTCGCTTGGCGACGTGGAAGTGCCGCCGATGTCGCTGCAAACTTTGGTCGAAAACAGTGTAAAATATGCAGTCGCTCCGCGTCCCGAAGGTGGCCACATTCGCGTGGTGCTGCACGCCAAGACCCAACACCGCGAGGAGAAAAGTGGCGAACGAGTCTCGCTCCAAGTGTGTGATGACGGTCCCGGCTTCACGCCCGAAGCATTGATGGCCGGGCACGGCTTGGAGAATCTACAAGCGCGTTTGCAAGCCCTTTACGGCAACGACGCGACGCTTGAATTTGCCAAACGCGATAACGAAATGGCGGTCGTGATTGTGCTTCCGCGCCGCGCGCCAAGCCAACATTCTGGTCATTAGCTTACGCATTTTTAATAGCAACTTCGCCAATATGACCACTCCATCTGTCGCTACGCCCACGCTGTTGCGCGGTTACCTGCTGGACGACGAACCGTTGGCGTTAAGGCGCCTAACGCGCCTGCTGCAGGCAAGCGGACGCGTTGAAATCGTTGGAAGCAGCACCGATCCGGAAACTGCACTCTCAGAGCTGAGTGCCGCGTCGACTAACCAAACCGGCTTAACTGCACTGCAAATAGATGTGCTTTTTTTGGATATCGAGATGCCAAGAATGAACGGCTTTGAGTTCTTGAGTGCGCTTTCAATACAGCCACGCGTCATTTTTACGACAGCCTACGATCGTTACGCACTGCGCGCATTCGAAGTCAATTCAATCGATTATTTGCTGAAGCCCATCGATGCTCCTCAATTGGAACGCGCGCTTTCGAAAATTGAGGCCCCTCGATTAAACGCAATCGCTCCATCATCCGACTTTGCATTGCAACCTCAATTTGAAGCGGTTGTGCGACGATTAACACACGAATTCTACAGCACATCGGCGCGGTTTCCGTCGCGCATCGCATCGAAACTGGGTGATAAAGTACGATTCATTCCGCTGACGCAGGTAACGCATTTCCTTGCGCGTAACAAGCTGACTTACGCCGTAACAAGCCAGCACGAGTACTCGGTGGACTATTCCATTACGGAACTGGAAAGCAAGCTCGACCCTGTTAAATTTGTGCGCGTGCATCGCTCGGTTTTGCTGAATTTAGATTACATCCACGAAATTCATTCGTTGCTGGGTGGCCGTGCCCTAATCTACCTTGACGACGCAAAGCGCACAACGATAACTGCGGCGCGTGACCGCGTCGCAGCCCTACGCGAACATCTCGATTTCTGAAATCTATTCCACAAGTTCAAGCCTTTCATCGCTTCAAAAGAACTGTTCGTCGCTGCAATTGACAGTTCGTTGGAAAGTTCGTGCCGATATTCGCACCTCTCTTTAAACTCTCCAGCGTTGGATATTTCGCCCATACGACTCGGTGGCCAAACATGCAAGTCTTTCAGTCGGTAGCTCAGCGAGTTCGTGGTTCAAAAAAGTTGTTGCTTGTGCTTGTCGCACTCTCCATGCTGTTCGTAGGTGCGCAAGCCGCTATGGCTCAGCGCCGTCCTATTCACCATGAGTTTGGTTGTACAGATTGGAATGCCGATCAAGGTTGTATGCAATATTCGAGCTGCGTCGTCTGGGACAACGGCTCGTGGGATTGCAACTACTATAAGCGCGGTGTCGATTTCTAACACTTAGGTGCGATAACGCGAATGAAACAGAATGCGCGACCCGTAAGGATTCTCTCCTTTGTCGTTTGGTGGTTGGGACAGCTTCGGGTTTATTGGAGCTCTAAACCAGCGTTGGTGAAGTACATCTTCTCGGGCGCGACGCCGAAGATGCGGGTGAGGTTATCACGCGCGAATTGACGTGCCTTCTGCTGTGCCTCGCCGTTGCCTTTTTCCAGAGCCGCATTGTACAGCAAGCCCGACATCGCCGGCGTCAGCAAAAACATCTCATAGGCCTCCTGTTTTTGGCGCTCAGAGAGTTTGCGAAACTTCGCATTGCCGGCTAACACCTGTGCGAATTGCTCTTGCACTGCCGTGGCTTGTGCCTGGGAGAACTTAGGTACGCCTACTCCCAGGGGGCGACCTTCGCTGGTCATCGCCACACTATACAGCGTCATGGCCGAAAAGCTCAGTGCGCGGGCGACATTGTTGTCCGGCAAACGCCCAACAAAGTACTTCTTCATTTCGGCGCGCGAAGCATCGATCATCTTGTCGCACAGCGCTACAGTGCTGGCTCGCTCTTGAGCATTCTGCGTTGGGGCGGCGAAACGTTCCGGTATCAAGTTCTCATTAGTAGGCTGAAAGTTAGTGACCGCGGCCGCCTGAGCCAGACTCAAGGACGTGGGCAGGGTTGGAGCAGAACGTGCCGATGCAGGCACCTTGATCGTCCTGAGCGTGGCCGGTCTCGCCGTTATGCGTCCGATCGGTGCGGCTTTGCCTGAAAAAGCCGCCAGCGTCTTGGTAGCGCCGGGTGCATCGCTCGTCCACCATTCATCCAGAAACTTCTTAGCCGTCTCTCGTCCGGCGACCACCATGGCTTGGTCGCCATGTCGGAGACCTTCACGCCATTGATAAAGTGCCCAGGTTCCCGATAGCATGGCACTTTCGTAACCTTCTTGCTTAGCTGTTAAGGTGCGACCCTGGTAATAAGCGTCCTTCAGCCACGAAGCGCGAAAGGCCTTGGACATATAGCGAAAGCCAGCCGTGTTGGTGCGCCGCCCGGAGTAAGCTTCGTGGCACATCACAAAGGCCAAACCCATCATATCGGCCATGTCGCCGAAGCGGGCACCGCGCAGTTTGGCTTCTTGTCGCCACAGCCTGCTTTGTGCCACCCACTCGTTGTAAGCTTTGCGTCGTTTGATCGGATCATCGCCACCCCAACCTTTCATCCACTGCGTCAGCGGCGGCGTGCGCATCGCAAAAGCCATCGTGGCGCGCCCTCGGCGAATGAGGCTGTGACCGCGCTTCTCCTGGAGTTGGCTGGCGGTGGGAGCCGAACGTCCGCCGCGCGCCATGGTTCGATACAACTGCTGGCGCGTATACCACATACTGCTTTGTCCATTGAGCCAGGTACCGATCGTTGCCGACTCCATGTTGTTATGCATGTAGCCCATGTTGTCGCTGAACTGTGCTCGGGCGGGAAGACTCAGGCTCACCAAACCTGCACCCAGCACTGCGCTCAAACCCAGTTTTCGTATCATTGTTATCATCGTGGTAGCCACCTTTATGGTCAATCTTGTAGAGTCGAAGGTGAAAAGACTTTCACCGTTGGCAAGCTAAGATTGCCCCCGGCAAATCCCAACTCCGTGCCATTCACCAGTCCGGGAAAGAGACACTCGAACCCCAGCGAAATGCGGTGGGAGCGATTAGTCGCCCCTGTTAGCTTCGTGGGCCCTGCGCTCATAATAGTTGGCGGCCATCAAGCTGTAAACGTAAATCGCTCCGTAACCGACATGGTGTTCCTCCAGAGAAAGTCCGTCTGCTTCTAGCATGGACCCGTGCCACATTGTAGGCGACACCGGCGCGACGAAAGGTCATATCGTCTGATAAAAGGCTCGAACTGACCGATGACTGGAAGCGTTGAAAACAGCTCCTAGAGAGCGGATGCAGAAAATATTGAGATGCAACTGACTTTTCATTCTAGCCTAGAGCGTGTTAGGCACTTTGCAGCAGTTGAATGAGAGAAGGCCTGCTTGAGCATGATGCAAGCAAAGGCCAAGAGGTGCATTCCCGCGACTGTTGCCGGTAATCTCTCATAGTCTTTGACCAAACGCCGGAAGCGAGTGGCCCAGGCAAAGCTGCGTTCCACAACCCACCTCTTGGGCAGCAGCACAAAGCCACGTTTGGCTTCTTCGAGCTTCACCACAAACAGTTCAATGCCATGCCTGCCGGCCTGCTCGGCAGCTTTGTCACCGCTGTAGCCCTGATCCACATAGGCGATCTGCACGTTCTCTCCCGTTGCTTGCTGCAACTGCTCGCTCAGAGCTTCGACTTGCGTGCGGTCATCTTGGTTAGCCGGTGTGACCGTCAAGGCCAGCAGATGTCCCAGCGTATCCACCGCCACATGCACTTTGGAGCCTTTGATCTTCTTGTGGCCGTTGTAGCCGGCTCGTGCTCCACTCTCTGGTGTTGAAGACAGCGTGCGGCTGTCGTAAATGGCAGCAGTCGGTGCTGGTTCTCGCTGGTTAAGCACGCGCAGAGCCAAACGAAGATCGTGCACCATGGCTTGGAAGCAGTCTGCTGCTAACCAGCGCTGTGTCTGCTGATAGACCACTTCCCAGCGCGGGAAGTCACCCGGCAGATACCTCCAGGGCGAACCGCTTCTCACCATCCAGCGCAGAGCGTTGAAGACTTCTCTCATGTCGTGCTGGCGCTGAGGTGCATCTTCTGTCATCAGGGTCAGGTAAGGTGCTACAAAGTGCCATTCTTCATCTGTCACATCGCTCGGGTATGCTTTACGTGACATACTCCAAGTCTACAGAAGTTCATAACACGCTCTAGATTATGACTATTACCATAAGTAATCTTGGACAGAAAAGCAGCACTGTAAGCGGCTGTTCCAAAAGTTATACATCCAACCGTGCCCTGCTCTTTTACGATAGTTCTGCACAAATGTCCCAGCAGCATGATTACATTGTCGTGGTGTCGCGTCTTGCCGTATGACGAACCCGCGACAAGGTGGGAGCGCTATATACTCAAGATATTATGAAGACATATCTCGTGCCCATGGGTCTGCTCTTTTCGTTGCTATTTCTTCGTCATATTATTTGGATGAAGAATCCGAAAATTGTATAGTGGAAAACAACCTGTCGCTGCGTGTGGCGCGCCCATCGCACAATCACATGGCCAAGAAAAACAAGATTCGTAACAACGTGTTCATCACCGAAGGCGACGCTCGGCTGACTTTTCCACGCTCCTCCGATTTTACGTTGGAAAAGAACATCATTTACGCAACCGGCAAAATCATTATTGAGAACCCCGAAGCCGTCACACACTGGTCAAAGAACCTCTTCTTTAGTGGAGCCGGAGCCATCCTGAAGGCGTGGTCCACACCAGAATCCAGCGCTACTATAGGGGATGCAAACGTCACTGATCCGCTTTTTGTGAACTGGCAGCAAGGTGATTTTCGCTTCCGGCCCGGATCACCGGCACATGCACTAGGATTATCGCCGATTGACATCAGCCGCGCCGGACTCATCAAAACACCCGCCCATAGACTTGGCACGACCTTTCGACATTAATGCGGTACCAAGTGCTTTGACGCGGCGCGTTCCTGTGCGGTACTTCTCGCCCCAGCGTCGAGATATACCGCAAGTTGCGGTATAATCACTAGTTGTGTCGCCAATGCACTTTCTGGAGAGTAAAATTCGTGATCCGAGTACTCGATGCGCTGTATTCGTGTTCTGCAACTCGTTGCAAGGCCAGGAACTCGTTGCCACGCAGCAGGGGCAACACAACCAATCATTGCACCACGACTGCTTACAGCTTGCGCTTCGCTCCAGCTTCCAGCAGCGGGTGAATTCGGTCGTTGTGGCGCCCATCACCTGTTTGAAAGCTACACTTCACGATCCGAGTACTCGATGCGCTGTATTCGTGAGCAGGAACTCGCTACAAGGCCAGGAACTCGTGTCTACGCAGCAGGGGCACCACAACCAATCGTTGCAGCCGACGCGCGACAGCTTGGTCACTTCGCAGTTTTTCTCTAGCGCGCGGCTAAACTCAAGTGTTGTGCTGCTTGCGCGCGGCTTGGCTGCGTGCCACTAGATTTTTCTTTTTGTATGATAGTTAAATATGGCTCAATGGCACTTGGACGAATTACAGGAATCTCTTGAGCGGCGCGGGTGGCGCATTATCGCTCAACAAGCCGGAGATGAGTACTCGATCTCTGCCACTTGGGTCATCCAGCGAAGCACAGAGAACAAACCGTTGCTCATCGATTTTAACGGGTTGGACGATATGAATACGCTTCCTCTTGAGCAAAGTTATGGTTGTCACGTTCGTGGTCATTCATTAGTCGGTGTGTATTTTGGCAGAAAAGGTCATAAATCCTCTTCACGTCGAGCAAACTGGTATGAGGAACTATCCAAATTTGCAAGTCAACTTGATGAGTTAGAAAAGGTCTGACGTAAGTCACAAACAAGCAACACAACAAAACGTTGCAGCCGACCGCTTACAGCTTCGTTCGTTCCTCACTGCGCTTCCAGCGGCGGCTGAACTCGGTCGTTCGGCGGCTGCGCGCGACGTTGATATGAAATCATAGGGTACACTGAAAAATTCGGATATAGCTGCAGAGATTCCAATGAACAGTTTCAAATACATTCTTATATCTATTGTTTTGATAGTGTCCGTGGGCTGTGGCGCATGGTATTGGAACTCCAAGCACCATAAGAAACTAGATACAGAAATGATTGATGCGGCCAGAACCGGTGACGATGGCGCTGTAAGAAGTCTCATCGCTAAGGGTGCAAATATCGAGGTTAATGCACAAGAAGGGGCTTTTCAAACGCCAACAACACCTTTGATGACGGCTGTTTTTCAAGGGCATGAAAGAGTAGTTAAGGTGCTCTTAGAGAGTGGTGCCGATGCGAATCACATCCCCGCTGGCGGTAGCGGCACAGCATTGGGCGAGGCTGCCGCAGCAGGCCACGACAAAATCGTTCAACTCCTGTTAGACAAGGGCGCAAATGTCGAACTTGGCGTTCCCGAAAAGAAAGTGACACCGCTAATGATGGCGGCATGGAGAGGCCGCGCATCTACGGTAAGGCTTTTGTTAGCCAAACGTGCCAATCCAAAGGCTAAAAATACAAGTGGAGAGACCGCATTAGATTATGCGTACAAATTATTGCGCTTACGTCCAAGTCTATGGGAAAAAGATCAGCATCCTCACGAGACCACTCAAATCTTGAAACAAATCCAAATCAAAGGCCAATGACAGCCGCAGAACAAGCCGCTGCAACGGACACCCTACAGCTTCGGCTACGCCTGCGCTTTCGGGTGCCGCTGAGCTGAGTCGTTCTGCTGCCGCGTGCGGCTTGGTTGCACACGAGGTCTACAATACACTTGACAAACGATGAAAATATGGACTATTGAGCAACCGTTTGAGGGCAGATATCTGCCTCTTGACGAGCCAGAGTATGAGTATTACGGTGGGTTCGGCTTTCGCATTACCGCAACAACTTCGGAGGGCGTAGAAGTCGTGTCTGGGTGTGAAGAAGCGGGTCGTTGGTTATCAAGCATCAGAACTGGCATCACAGCTATGTATGAAAAGAAAAAGCAAGAAGGCGAATTATATCGAGGCATCAGAATTGAAATTACCAGAATCTATTCAAATGAGATGACCAGTGAACAATGCATGAAGGTAGGCGCCTACAAGTTGCTGTGGGACCTGCCAAGGTGGCTCGGTTCTACCCTGCAATGTACCGAAGAATAGAACGTCCGACGTTCCAACAGCAGCAGAACCAGGCGTTGCACCCGACCGCTTACAGTCCGTTCGTTCCTCACTCCCTTTCAGCGGCGGGTGAACTTGGTCGTTGTGGTGCAGCGCCTGCTTGGTGAAACCGTGTTAAAGTACTTTGGCCGCTGATACGTGGCTGCGTTTGATACGAGTACTCGCGTCGGGTTCTCTGAAGCTAAAAGGTAATCGCTCACGCGCGGCGTTTTGGGCGTCGGCGGCTGATACGTTTCGGCACACATCAAAGTACTTTGGTCGCGGCAAGTGGCAACTTGAACACTCGAACTGCAACACAACAAATCATTGCAACGGACTGCTTACAGCCCCGTTCGTTCCTCACTGCGCTTCCAGCAGCCGCTGAATTCAGCCGTTGTGCCGTCGCGCAAAGTTTGGCTGTAAGCGCTACAATAGAAAATATGAGCCGATGCTTAGGAGTACTCGCCATCTGTATAGGATTGTTGAGCGGGTGCAATCTTCCAGACCCGTGCAGCAATAGCATCATCAGCCAAGTAGCTTCTCCTGATGGTCAGCAGAAAGCAGTGGTGTTTGACCGTGATTGCGGTGCTACAACAGGTTTCAGCACACAAGTTTCTATTCTCCCTGTGGGCGATGCTCTTCCCAATGATGGCGGCAATTTGTTCGTTATTGATGATAATCATGGAGCAGTTCCTTCGGCGCCAACGAGTAGTGGACCAAGTGTTTACGTCAAGTGGTTGTCATCGACTAATCTACTCATTGCTTACGATAAGCGTGGTCGAACCTACGGCATGGACAAACAATTCGGCTCAGTCACAATCAGTTACAAAACGCTGCCATAAGCAGCCAACAACGGCACAACAAGGCGCTGCACACCGACACCCTACAGCTTCGGTCGCAAGCTCCCTACGCTTCCGGGTGCGGGTGAGCTGAGTCGTTAGCCCGTCGCGCGCGGCTGAACCGCGTGCCATACTGTCTCCTATGTTAAATATGCTGGCAAAATTGAGCATGGGCTGTGCTGTCGGGGTAGGCGTATATGTGCTTCAATTCTACTGGCTTCAGCGGTTCTTGTTCCCGCTCCAAGGACCTGACCACACGGATTTGACTCTCAACGCTCCTCTTGTTGGAGCCGTATTGGGCATTACATCGGCCTTAGCAATGGTCCTCGTACAGAAAAAAGCACGCTTATCCGCTTGGGTCGGCTTCATCGGCGGCCTCTGCGTTGCCACTTTCATAATGGGTTTAGCTGCACTCGCCAGTTGGGAGAGTTGGTCGAACAACCACTTCCGCGTTGGCGAAACGCTCACGCGGGCAACGCCAATGCTAGCCGTTGGTCTGTTCTGGTCAATTCTGCTTATGGCCTTTGGAGCTTATCGCCTCCGTCAGCAAGCGCCTAACAGCGGGCTAACAAATCGCTGCAACGGACGCTTACAGGCTTCGCTGCGCTCCGCCTTCCAGCGCCGCTGAGCTGTGTCGTTCTGTCGCGGCGCGCAGCTTGGCTGGAGGCGTGGTAAAATAAAGGTGTGCCAGAACTCAGCCGATTTTATGGAATCATAATAAGAATGTTTATGGAAACGGGCGGCCAGCATCATAGGCCACACTTCCACGCATATTATGGTGACGACATGGCGATTTACGCTTTATCGCCTATCGAGTTGATTGCCGGTGAACTGCCGCGTCGCCAGCAAAG
>DASVRI010000016.1:0-132794 GCA_036388675.1 Abditibacteriaceae bacterium
CAACAGTTGACGATTACTTGTTGTCCAGCTCGCCTGCGTCGTCTTCGTAGCCGGGCAACTGCGGCAGGATCGATTCATCGGACGCAGAGAGCATTTGAGTGCGCGCCTGGGTTTGCAGCGGCAAACCCCACAGCTTGATAAAGCCCATCGCCGCATCCTGATCGAAACTATCGCCCTTGTCGTAAGTCGCCAACTCATACTGATAAAGCGACTTGGCGCTCTTGCGCCCCACGATCATCGAAGCACCTTTGAATAATTTCAAACGCACGGTGCCTTCAACGTGGCGTTGGCTCGATTCGACATAGGCGCGCAAATCGCGGTGCAGCGCCGAGAACCACAGGCCATTGTAGATCATTTCCGAAATCTGGTGTGAAACGAGATTTTTAAAACGCGCCTGATCGCGCGACAGCGTCATGTCTTCGAGGGCTTGATGCGCCTGATGCAAGACAACTGCTGCCGGTGCTTCGTAAATCTCGCGGCTCTTGATGCCGACGAGACGATTTTCCACATGGTCGATGCGCCCGATGCCGTGCTCGCCGGCGATGTCGTTCAAGCGCTGCACCAGGGTGACACTATCCATCTCTTCGCCATCAAGTCGCAGCGGAATGCCGCCCTCAAATTCAATCTCGATGTATTGCGGCGCGTTCGGGGCGTCTTCGGGGTTCTTGGTCCACAGCCACACTTCGGCGGGCGGCTCCACCCACGGGTCTTCGAGCACTCCGGCTTCGATGCTGCGGCCCCACAGGTTTACGTCAGTTGAATACGGCGAATTGACGCTGGCCGGAATCGGGATGTTGTTCTTTTCGGCGTATTCGATTTCTTCGGGGCGGCTCATCTTCCACTCGCGCACCGGCGCAATGATTTGCAAATTCGGGTCGAGAGCCTTGACCGAAACATCCAGCCGTACCTGATCGTTGCCTTTGCCGGTGCAGCCGTGCGCTACGGCTTTGGCGCCCATTTCGTGCGCCACGTCCACCATCAATTTGGCGATAAGCGGGCGGCCAATGGCCGTTGCCAGAGGATACTCTTTTTCGTAAATAGCGCCGGCTTGCAGTGCCGGAAAGGCGAAGTGCTTCAAAAAGAAATCGCGTCCATCGACAACCTTGGCGTCAACCGCACCGACATCCAGCGCACGCTGGCGAATTTCGGGCAAATTGCGCTCGCTGCCCAGGTCGATCGTCAGGGCAATGACATCGAAATTATATTTCTCTTTAATCCACTTGATGGCGACGGAAGTATCCAGTCCGCCCGAATACGCCAGTACAACAGTATCCAAATCAAAGCTCCTTCAGTTCTTCTCTTGAACGCTCGCGTTTTGAACGTTCGCGCGCGTCGAGTACTCGGGAGTCGAGTACTCGTGGGTCGAGCGTCGCGTTTTCCTGTGTTTGCTGCGTCGCCTGTGCATCCTGCACTACCTGTGCGTCTTGCACCATTTGTGCGTCCTGCACCGCCTGTGCCCGCTGCAAAGCGCGCACCTGTTCCTGCATTGCTTCGCTGTTGCGCGCCAGATCGCCACGCAACGAGGCCAACTGCTGTGTCGTTTTCAGCAGGCGCGTGAGCAGCGTCATCGCGATGGCACACGCAAAGAACAACAGCAAAATCAACAGGATAATTTTCATTAAATTGACAACTTTATGTTTGCGGCAAGGGCACGCTGCTCAAGCGAGTACTCGTTTCCACCGAGACACCCGATGAATCGGCGCTGAAACGATGCTCGCGCTTCTGGTTGAGCAACCACACCAGCACGGCTTTCTGCGCGTGCACGCGATTTTCCGCCTGATCCCAAATCACCGATTGCGGCCCTTCCAGCACGTCGGCAGAGATTTCTTCGCCGCGCCGCGCCGGCAAATCGTGCAGCACAATCGCATCGGCTTTGGCGTGGCTCAGCAGTTGCGCGTTCACCTGATACGGTGGAAATACTTGCAAACGTGTCGCGTTTTCTTCTTCCTGGCCCATCGAAGTCCACACATCGGTGTAAACCGCATCGGCGTCGCGCACGGCGGCAAGCGGGTCGCGCAGCACTTCCACTTCGCCTTCGTTTTGTGCCTGTATGACAAATTCTTGTTGCGGCGCATATCCTTCGGGCGTGGCGCAACGGAAACGCACGCCCAGTTTGGCACAAAGCAGCATCAACGAATGGCACACGTTGTTGCCGTCGCCGATGTAAGCCAGCGTGCGCCCTTCCAGGCCTTTACGCTCGCGCAACGTGAGCAAATCGGCTAAGGCCTGGCACGGATGCTCCACATCACTTAAACCGTTAATCACCGGCACATCCGAGTACTCGGCGAGGCGCAGCGCCGTTTCATGAGTGAAGACGCGCGCCATGATGCAATCGCACATGCGCGACAACACGCGCGCCACATCTTCCACCGTTTCGCGCTTGCCTAACCCGATCTCCTGCGGCGACAGATAAACTGCGTGGCCACCAAGCTGATACATCCCGACATCGAATGATACGCGCGTGCGCAGGCTGGGCTTTTCGAAAACCATCGCCAGAGTGCGACCCGCGAGCGTTTCGCGCTGGCGCTGCGAGTTATCGACCAGTTCGTTTTTGAGTCGGCCAGCTTCGACCAGCAAGTAGTGGGCTTCGTCGCGCGAAAGGTCGTTAATGGAAAGGAAATGTCTCATGGCTTGTTGTCTTCGTCTTCAAAGCGTTGTAGCGCCCAAAACCGTGCGTCTTCCTCCGACTCGTTACCTGGAATCTGCGCCTCATCCAAATCCACGTCATTCTGCGCCACAGGCAGAGAATGACCGTTCCAACCGTGCGCGGCATCCGGGTAAAAAGTGATCCCGGTGCTCTTATCGGGAGTATAGTTGATGACCAGAACGAGCCATCCACCCGGCACGGGTGAACGCCAAGTCTGAACTTTCCATGGCGCAACAGTTCCCGGTGGGAGCGGTTGCTCCCCTAAATATTCCCAGGCGATTCCCATTTCTAAAGTGAACTGTGCGCAGCACGTAGTTTCTGCATCGCTTCGTCCACATCGGCTTCGCTGATGCAAAGCGGCGGCAAAAAGCGCAACGTCGTATCACCCACAGCATTGAACACCAGGCCGCGTTCGAGGCTGGCTTTCATCAGGTCGCGCGCGAGGGGCTTGTTGATTTCAACGCCAATCATCAGGCCGCGACCGCGAATCTCTTTGACCAAGCTGTGTTCTGTGCCCCACTTCGCGAGCTGCGCTTTGAAGTAATTGCCCACACGCGTCGCATTTCCCATCAAGTTTTCGCTTTCGAGTACTCGCAGTGTGGCCAGCGCCGCCGCTGTGCTCAGGAAATTGCCGCCGAAAGTGCAGCCGTGCGTGCCCGGCACAAATGCTTTGGCTACTTCATCACGCGCCAGCATCGCACCGATGGGAACGCCGTTGCCCAGGCCTTTCGCTACCGTAAAAATATCCGGTTGCACACCGGCCCACTCGCTTGCGAAGAATTTGCCGGTGCGTCCCATGCCGCACTGCACTTCATCGAAGATGAGCAGGACGCCGCGCTCGTCACATAGCGCACGCACCTGTTGCAGATAGTCGTCGCTGCACGGCCAGATACCGCTTTCACCTTGAATCGGCTCGAGCATGATCGCGGCTGTATGCTCATTCACCGCAGCCTTGAGCGCCGCAAAATCGTTGCGCGGCACATAGACGAAGCCTTGCGGCATCGGCTCGAAACCTTCGTGATATTTTGGTTGCCCCGTCGCGGCCAGGCTGCCGTAGGTGCGGCCATGGAACGAGTCGAGTGTCGTGATGATTTCATGGCGCGCCTCGCCACGAGAACTCATCCACTTGCGCACCAGCTTAATCGCGGCTTCGTTGGCCTCAGCGCCGCTGTTGCAGAAAAAAGCACGCATGCCACCCGACAGCTCACTCAGTTTTTCCGCGAGTTGAACTTGCGGCTCAATGTAGTAAATGTTGGAAGAGTGCAGCAGGGTCGCGGCCTGATTGCTCACGGCTTCGGTCACGGCTTCATGCGCGTGTCCCACCGTCACGACCGCAATGCCGCCCAGAAAATCAAGATATTCCCGGCCCTGCGCATCCCACAAGCGCGCGCCTTTGCCGCGCGCAAATGCAACGGGCAAACGGCCATAGTTCTGGATGCCGACGCGTGCATCGGTTTCTACCAACGCTTCGACTGGCGTATGCGCAACTTCGCTCACCTGCTGCGCTGATGTTTCGCCGGTCTGCGCCACATCACTTGTCGCGGTCGCCGGAGTGGGTTTCTTGGGCGGGATTTCCAACGTTGTCACAGCCACTTCACACCTCTTTATGAGTACTCAGTTTCATTTATCGCGCACAACCATCGTGCCGCAACCCTGATCGGTGAACAGTTCGGTTAGAATCGCGTGCGGCGCGCGGCCATCCACAATGTGAGCGCGCCCGACTCCACCTCGCACCGCGTCAATGCAGCAGCGCACCTTGGGAATCATGCCTTTGGATACAACGCCCTGCGCGATGAGCGCCTCGGCTTCGCATGCTTCGAGCTGATCAATGAGACTGCTCTTATCTTCGAAATCGCGGTAGATGCCGGCCACATCGGTCAGCAACAGCAACTTGGCCGCGCCCAGCGCAGCGGCAATGGCACCGGCTGCGGTATCGGCGTTGATGTTGTAAGTTTCGCCCTGCTGTCCTGGCGCAACCGGTGTGACAACCGGCACAAAGCCTTCGCGTGCCAGCGTGTGCAGCACATCAACATTGACTCTGTCCACCTCACCCACCAGGCCCCAATCGGCGCCGCTTTCTTCATCTGCGTATTTGTGCGCGCGCAGCAAACCGCCATCTTTGCCACTCAGACCAACAGCCGGTGCGCCTTTTTCATGCAGCAACTGCGCGATGTTCTTTCCGATTTGGCCCATCACCATTTCCGTGACGCGCATGGTTTCCGGGTCGGTGACGCGCATGCCGTCCACGAACTTCGGTTCGATGCCGAGTTGGCGGCACATATCGGAAATTTCGCGCCCGCCGCCATGCACCACAACCGGATGAATGCCCACATAGTGCAGCAGCGCGACATCGCCCATGACGGCAGCCTTGAGATTGTCTTCAATCATGGCCGCGCCGCCATATTTGATGACCACCGTCTTGCCGTGCCAGCGACGCAAATAGGGCAGCGCCTCAGAAATAATCTGGGCGCGCTGCAAGGCATCCACCGAAATTGAGGTATTGCGAGTACTCATCACTGCTCCAAAACAGAACAACACAGTGTAGCGATTACATCGCAGGGGGGCAATGCGTGGCGCTGTCAAGTTAGCGAGATAGCTCCGAATGTGGCCGGACGCCGCGCTTCATCTTACTCTAACTCCTACTTCTTGAGGTTTTTGTATAGGTCGTGCAAGCGCAACATAACAGTGTGTCCTTGACCTGCGATGTTTACCGGCAACGGCATTTCACGCACTATAAATGCGGTTTGACGAGTAATTTGCATTGAACTGATTGCTTTACGAGTTTCGGCTTTGCGCGACAGAGGTGTTTGCGGCATCCGAGCACGCGCTTTGTCGTCGAATTTGTCCTCCTGCTGAATCGGGCAATAAACTCGGGCAACTCTGCGAGGGTGATTATGAGCTTGCAACACGCCGCCCGCGCAATTTGTAGCGTTCGTCGTATTTGCCGCCGTTGAACTTTTTGCAGCACGCGGAACAGGCCACGGAACGACCATAGCGACGACGGCGCGTGAATTCGCCGCCGCACTGCGCGCATGAGTAAATCCAACCGTTGCGCGGCGCAGGCAAAGCGATGCCGTGACGCGTGCGAGGTTGCCCGATCGCTTTAGCCTTGGCGCGGAACTCCGCCGTGTGACCGCTGGGAAGTCCTTGCACATGCAGCCATAAATGAATCATTTCGTGCTTGAGGATTTCACGCAGCGCGCTATCGGATGAATCGCATTGCACACCGCACACCGAGTACTCGGATGGAAAAAGTGAATCGCGCCGAAAGGCATCCACCAGCAGAGGGACGCTCAATTTGATGACAGCGCGGCGCACGTCGATATTGCCCGCTGTGCGCGTCAGTTGGCGGCTCCACAAAATGCGGCACGGCGGCAAAATGCTGTCGAAGTAAATACCGTTAAGTTCCTGGTACAGCACTTGAAGTGCGGTCGTGTTCATCACGCAGAAGTTGAGGAAGTGGCAACCCTTTCTGTAGCGCAGTTTATCGCACACGAAAAAGCGCTCGCATCACCAGATGCGAGCGCTTACCTTTTGCGAGTACTCATACAATGGGTGTGTTGGTGTTACGAGTGTCGTCATCCGGGACATGAATCGTGCCGTCATCCAGACCACTGGCCGTGTTGTCGTTATCGACCTGGTCAACAGCATCGACGGCGAGGCCGGAGGCGCCGGCAGCAGCCAACGCGCCGCCCACTGCACCCAGCACCGCACCGGCAGGGCCAAGCAACGAACCGGCAGCCGCGCCGACCAGGGCACCGCCGACAGCGCCCATCGCAGCCGCTTTCTCCGGGTCGCCGGTTTCATCGCGGTTATCGCCCACGCCGGTTCCGGTTGCGGCGGGGTGTGTTGCATCATGGTGAACGTCGCTGTGAGGCGCGACATTTTGCGCTCTTTGATGCACCATCGCGTCATGCTGCGCGTTGCGTATCGCCTGATCGTCTGTCCTATCGTTCATCGAAGTGCTCCTGAGTTCATGATCCCTGCGATCCATCCAGGGTAAACGAAAACCGCCGCGACTTCAGCAGCCGCGACGGTTTTGATGAAACGCTTCTACATCGTGCCGCTGGTGCGGTCGTGTGTCGAAACATCGTTGCCGATGCCGGTGCGGTTCTGGGCAGTTTCATCCACATCACTTGTAGCACCGCTACCGAGACCCGTTACCGTGTTATCGTTATCGACCTGGTCGACGGCTGCGACACCGGCACCACTACCAACCGCGCCCGCAACGGCGCCGACAACGGCTCCAACCGGGCCGCCGGCCAGCGCGCCAACGGCTGCTCCGCCCAATCCGCCGGCAATAGCGCCTTTTGTGGCGTCGCCTTCGGGGTTGTCGTCAATTCCATGCTGCACATTGTCATCTGCCATGTGAACCACGTCTCCTCTTAATGGGTTTGATCTGACCGCAGGTTTAGCATAAACAGTGCTATTCCTGCACAAGGTAAAGCCTACTACGCTACATAATGCAGCAGGCTTTACGAGTACTCGAGACCAGTCGTTAAGCGGTCACGTTGCTGGCGGAACGACCACCATACTGTGACAGCACCGAGCGAACCTGCTCGCTGGAAGCCGCATTGCCATCGGTATCAACAGCGACCAAAACGCCGCCGCTTTCAACGGCGCCGCCATAATAATCGGATTCGTGCTTGTCGTAGCCCGCGTTGCTGAGGGCTCCGGCGATGGCGCCGGAAGTGCCGCCAACAACAGCACCGGCCACAGCACCACCGGCTGCGGCGCTACCCAACGCCGAGGCCAGTGTGCCGGCGGCGATGAAGGGGCCTGCGCCCGGGATGAGGGCGGCGGCCAGACCGAACAATGCGCCGACTCCGGCACCGGCCAGCAAGCCTTTTCCGGTATCGCCTGCAACATCGCCGGCTGCATCGGCTGTGGAGCCTGCACCGCTGACATTGGCATTCTCGCCATGACGCGAGATGATTGATAGATGCGTGTCGTTTACGCCCATCTGACGCAACGCGCTAAGAGCCTGCTCCGCCTGGTTGCGGTCGTCGAATACCGCGGTTACTCGATTTGTCATTGTTCTGAATCTCCTCAGGTTTTCTCTTCAACCGCTTCGGATGTTTTTATCCCACATTTGTGCGGTTGAGAACACTGGGCTAATAAATCAGCAAAAACAGTGCCCGCAGCGAAAATACAGGGCCGATAACAAAAAATTAAGCTATTTTGCTGTTTGCCATGTCGCTTCGCTACCGGCTTATAGATCTTCACGCAGGCCGGAATGCTGTTCACCACTATCGACAATCATGCCGTGGCTTTGCACCGTCTGGCTCAGGTTGAGTTCTTTGAGCTTCGGATTCAATTCGGTGAGGTCGTCCTGCGGATCATAGCCCACCAGTTCGCGCGCATCGGAAATATCGAGGCGCTTGAAGCGGTTGTTGCTCAGGCCGTGCAGAATAGCGAACTTCACGTTCTCAACATCAATGCAGCGGTTGATGAGCTGATTCAAATCGCGGTGCGACACAAAGGCATCCAGCATCGAAACGCTGCTTTCTTTCTCCGCTGACTCAATCGGTTGAAAAGCGCCGATGCGCAATGTAATAACCGACAGACCTTCTTTCTCAGCCACGTAGCGACCCAACGCTTCGCCGAAACATTTCGACACGCCATACAAGTCGCCAGGGTTCACCGGCTCACTGGTTTTGACCTGCACATCAGCCGGATAGCCCGAAACGGCGTGAATTGATGAGGCATGAATAACGCGCCGGCAACCCGCCGCTTTAGCCGCCACAAAAATGTTGTAGGTGCCGATGATATTGGCATCCAGCAAATCCTGCCACGTTGCGGAGGGAGAAGGATCGCCCGCCATGTGCACCACAGTGTCGATGCCGGCGCAGATTTCTTTGAGCCGCTCCAACTCATCCAGGCTGGCGGTGACGACTTCGCCCAGCGGCTTGATTTTCTCGATGTTCTCCGCGTCTTCACTGCCCTGGATCATCAGGCGCAGATCGTATTTGCCTTGGGAATTTTCCGCAAAGTAAGAACCGATGCGGCCCGCTGCGCCCGTCACGAGTACTCGACGGCGCACGGCGTCGTTCAATTCAGCAAGTGCGCCGGTCCCCGTCGCGGTGAAAGATTGTGCCATTGTGTGATAGTCCTTATGAAGCAAAGCTGGGTGTGCGGCGTTGCGCAAGTGACGTGCCCCCGAAAGGCCGCTATGTGCGGCAAGCACCTTTGATAAAGTTGCACAGGAGGTGCACTCAGCGGAAACTCTTCTTTATGATTCCGGACGGGAGCATCGCCGCAGAAGCACAGACAAACCCGACACGCGACGCAGTTCCTTGCGTGCTGGCGATTGGCGGTCTCGATCCATCGGGCGGCGCCGGGTTGCCTGCTGATGCGCGCGCTGTGGCGGCTTTTGGTGCGCACGCCTGCTGCATTGCCACAGCTGTCATCGCGCAGAACACACAGGGCGTGTTTCGCTTTGAAGCGGTGTCGCCGCAGATGCTGGCTGCACAACTCGACAACCTTTTGCAAGACATCGCACCGCGCGCCATCAAAATCGGTATGCTGCCGGATGCCGCCACAGTAGAAGTTGTAGCGGAACGAGTACTCGCTTTGCCCCATGTGCCGCTTGTGCTCGATACGGTTTTTGCGCCCAGCAGTGGCCCACAATTTTCCAATAGTGAAACGGTGCAAATCATCGCGCAGAAGCTGTTGCCCTTGTGTGCGCTGGTGACGCCCAACATCGGAGAAGCGCAGCAATTGTGTAACGTTGCAATCACCAACAAAGCGGACATGATTGAAGCCGCGCTCTGCATACAAAGTCGCTACGGAGCGCGGCGAGTACTCGTGAAAGGCGGTCATCTCGAAGGAACCGATGCGCTCGATATTCTACTGGACGGCGAAGATGTGATTGAGCTAAGCACACCGCGTCTCGGCGGCATTGAAGTGCGCGGCACCGGCTGCTTGCTCGCTTCGGCAACGGCAGCGCAACTCGCGCACGGCATCCCCATCAAAGACGCTGTGCGGGACGCCAAAGCGTGGCTGACAGACAAAATTGCTAATGCACAAAGCCTTGGCCAAGGCCGGCGCGTCGCTGTTTAAGAAAGAATTCAGCCGGGCAGAAATTAAGGAGCAGCCATGATTCCGCAAATTACAAACGCACAACGCGAGCAATTCGAGCGCGACGGTTTCTTTGTCTTGGAGAATGTGTTCACGCGCGCCGAAATGGATGAACTGGCCGGGCACATTGAAAAATACCAGCAAAAGCACGAAGCAGCGTTGCGCGCTGCCGGCGGCACCTCAAATATTTCGCGTGCTGGTGAGATCACCTTCACCGATCACTTGGCCGAGCACGACGACTCGATCAAAGCCTTTTGCAAGCGGCCCGAATTCGTCGCGATTTCAACGCAGATGCTGGGCCCTGACATCGACCTGTACTGGAATCAAAGCGTTTTTAAACTTCCCGAAGGAACCAAGGATTTTCCGTGGCACCAGGACGATGGTTATACGCCGGTTGAGCCGTCGCCGTATCTCACGCTGTGGCTGGCGCTCAACGATGCCACACCGGAAAACGGCTGCATCTCGGTTCTGCCCGGTTCTCACAAGCGCGGCCTGGTGCCGCATGAACCAAGCCCCATCGGCCTGGTGTGCTACTCAAACGACGAACCCGATCAGGGTGTGCGCGTGCCGGTCAAAGCCGGTTCAATGGCCGTATTTTCCTCGCTGACATTTCACAAAAGCGGACCGAACAGGTCCAACGGGCCACGCAAAGCCTACGTTATTCAGTACTCGAAATCGCCGCTGCGCCATGCAATTTCCGGCGAACTCGTGAAGAGCGAAATCGCCGTCGCGCGTAGTGGGCAAGCCGTATAGTCTTAGTTCTCATTGTGTCCCAGCGCAGCCAGGTGCATGACTTCTTCGGCACTTGCGCCGCGTGGCAACTCCCCGGCGAGATGTCCCTGGCGCATCACCAGAATGCGGTGCGCCAGGTGCAGCACTTCCGGCAAGTCGGATGAAATAACGAGTACTCCCCGCCCCTGCGCGGCCAGTTCGCGCAACAAGCGATGCACCTGCGCTTTAGCCCCGACATCGACGCCCTGCGTTGGCTCATCCACAATGAACAGCTGCGGCCCGACGGTCAACCATTTGCCAACCACAACTTTCTGCTGATTGCCGCCGGACAACGTTTCGACACCGGCTTCACTGCCCACCGTCTTGATCGACAAATCACCGATGCGCTCGCTGACGGAACTGCGTTCTGCGCCGCCGCGCACCACGCCAACTGACGCTAAATTCGCCAGGTTCGAGGCCAGGGCCGGCAGCGACAAGTTCTCGCGCACTGAAAGTTGCATCACCAACCCCTGTCCGCGACGGTCTTCGGGCACCAGGGCAATGCCGGCGCGGATTGCGTCGCGCGGGCTATTGGGCGCGAAGGCTTTGTCGAGCCACTGCATGGTTCCGGATGTCGGCTTATCCAGGCCGAAGATGCAGCGCGCGATTTCGCTGCGTCCGCTGCCCACAAGCCCGGCAATGCCGACGATTTCACCGGCGCGTACCTCAAACGATACATCTTCAAAAGCACCGGCACGACCCAGATTCTGCACCCGCAAGAGTACTCGCTGGCTGCTATTGGAGGGCGGCGGTGTCTCTTCAATTTCGCTTTCGAGTTCACGCCCCACCATCTGCTTCACGATGGCTGTGACGTCAACTTCTTCTGTGGCCTGCGTCGCGATATGGCGTCCATCGCGCAAAACGGTGATGGTATCGCACAGCGCGAAGATTTCGGGCAAGCGATGCGAGATATACAAAATCGTGACACCCTCGTTTTGCAGCACGCGCAAGCGCTCGAAGAGGTGCGCCGCTTCGCCTTCAGAAAGCGCAGCCGTCGGTTCGTCGAGAATGAGTACTCGTGCATCTTCGGCCAGCGCCCGCGCAATTTGCAACAGGTGCCGCTGCGCCGAGGAGAGCGTTTCCACCACAGTATCGGGAGCGACATCAAGTGCAGCGCGCTTCAGTGCCGCTTCAGCGCGCGAGCGCATTTCACCCCGGCGCAGCAATCCGAACCTTTGTGGCTCGTGTCCCAGATTTAAGTTGTCTTCCACTGTAAGATTTGGGCACAGTGCCGGCTCTTGCGGCACCAGCGCGATGCCCAGTTCGCGGGCACGGCGAGGTGACGAAATGAGTACTGGCTGTCCATCAAGCGAGATCGAGCCGCTGTCGGGTGGCTGCACGCCGGCCACAATTTTCATCAGCGTCGATTTACCGGCGCCGTTTTCGCCGACAATGGCGTGCACGCTGCCGCGTTTGATGGTAAACGAGACATCTTGCAGAGCACGCACGCCGCCGAACCGCTTTGAAATGTTGGTGAAGTCAAGCATAATGCCGCACTCGGACAGCTAACTTTGCACGCCTTTGTTCATCTCGTCCCACTGTTGCTTATACGCCGCAAAAGTTTGCGGCGTCACAACATCAAAGCCTGAATCGTTGACAGTGGGGAGCTTTTCTTTGTTGATGGCTTTGACCGCCAGTTTCACGCCTTCTTCGCCCCAGCCAAACACTTTTTGTCCAAGCACGACCTGCACACGACCTTCTTCGATCCAGTGCCACGTATCGGGCAGAGGATCAACTGAGACAACTTTCACCTTGCCGATGGGAATGGCATTCAGGCCATTTTTAACAAACATCGGCCAGCCGCCGACAAAGACCCAGCCATCTGGTTTTTGCGAGCGCGTGACATCGCTCACGATCTGCACGCTGCGCGGCAAGTCATCGTTGCAAAATTGCGTTTCCAGCGGCGTAATGCCGGGATACTTTTTCAGTGCGGCGCGCACACCGGCATCACGTCGCTGCAAGTTCAGTGCGCCCTGCACACCCGACAGAATTGCGACGCGACCTTTGCCATTCAAGAGACGCGCGATGTCTTCGCCCAGACGCTGCCCCAACTTGGTGTCGTCTACGCCGTAGTAAGCAACGCGCTTGGAATCGGGAGAATCGCTATCGAAGGTGATGACGGGAATGCCGGCGGCGGCAGCTTTATCGATGGGACGCTTGAGAATGTCGGGGTTGGCGCAGGTGATGAGAATTGCATCCACGCCTTGAGCCACCATCGAATCGACAATTTGCGCCTGTTGCGCCGGATCGTCTTTGGGCGGGCCGTCCCACAAGATTTCCACATTGCCCAACTGCTTTGCGGCGCGTAACGCTCCGGTATGGGCGTAACCAAAGACCGGGTTATCCAGCATCTTGGGAATCACTGCGATGCGCAGCTTGCGCGCGCCGCCCGCCGAGTTCGTGGCAGCGGAAGTTGTGTTTCCAGCGCTATTTTGATTGCCGCAACCGGCTAGAGTCGCCGACAGCGCGACCGCCGCAAAACCGATAAGAAAACGTCTCCACAAGTTCATGAGTTGTCTCCTGAAATTTCCGTAGCGAGTACTCGTTGCCATGTTCGTTGCTCAGCTTATTCGTTGCCGGCTTCAGCGCCCGCTTCAGCGTGCCACGCGGCGGCGCGTAAGCTGATCGAGCAGAACGGCGGCGATAACGACCAGCCCGACAATGACCTGATTATAGGTCGCTCCACCGGGCACCTGACTCAAGCCTTTGCGCAGCGTGGCGAAAATCAGCGCGCCCAACACCGCGCCCACAATGGAACCGCGCCCGCCGCTGAGGCTTGCTCCGCCAACTACGGCAGCCGCGACAACATCCAATTCATAACCTGTCGCGGCTGTCGAGTGTCCCAGTCCGTAACGAGCCGCATAAACAATGCCCGCCAGAGCAGCCGCCAAACCAGAAAGAACATACACGCTCAACGTAACGCGTCGCACATCAACGCCGGCATAACGAGCCGCGACCGCATTGCCGCCCACGGCAAACACCTGACGTCCCCACGCCGAACGCGTAAGAAACCATGCGGCAATAAGTGTCAACAACACAAGAACGAGCGCCGGATAAGGAATACTCAGCAGCGCGCCGTTGCCAAATGTATCGGTAAAGGCCGGGGCTGTGGAGATGCTCCAGTTGTCGCCGCGAGTGAAGGCAAACGCCACACCGCGTGTTATAAGCAGTAGCGCGAGCGTCGCAATGAAAGGCGGCAACTCAGCTCTGGTCACAAGCAGCGCCGCAATGGTGCCGACCACTGCGCCCACCAACAAGGTAACGATAATTGCACCACCAACGGGCCAGCCGGCGCGCAGCAAACCGGCAACCACAACGCTGGCTAATGCGATGGCGCCGCCGACGCTGAGGTCGATGCCACCAGCAATAATTACCAGCGTGACACCAACACAGGCAACGCCGATAACAGCGGCATCAACGGCAATATCCAACAGGTTAGTGCGCTGCACAAACAGCCATCGTCCCGAGGAACGCTGCACCAGAAATGCAAACAACGCAATTTCCAACAGCAGCACCAGGATGACGCCCAGTTCACGCACATGCCACGCCGCGCGCCGCGAAGCATCTGAAGAGGCTTCAAGTGCAGGCAAAACGTTGGCACCGCTGGAATCGGGAGACGAGCCTTGTGGTGAAAAATGAGATGCATTCATCGCGAGTACTCGAAGGCCCACTCTGGCAGCAGGCGATACAGCGTTACGCTCATATCAGAATAACGCACCCATCATGTGTCCTTATGTGTCCTTTAATGAACACACTGTATAATGATGCGAGTACTCTTCAATCGAGCTGTTTCTCAGCAGTTTGCACCGCTAGTTTAATCTGGTACGCGAATGTGCCGGCAACGGACGCGGCGAGCGCGCGGTCATTGTCGCATAGCCTTCGTTTCCTCCTGCCAAAGACATCGGTGGCACAACGCGCACCGCGCCGGTTCCGGTTTGATCGAGGCGAGCTGTGCCCAGATAAGTACTGGCCGAAACGAGAAGCGACATGGCTTCGTGTCCCTGCGTGAGCAAGCGCAAAGGGATGTTGACTTTCACTCCACCGGGCACACGGCTGGCAGCCAGAGCATACGATTTTGGTTCAGGGGAAGCCTTGCTGCTGTCGTTGTTTTGTTCATCTGGCGCATCGATAGGATTAAAGCTCGCGTGCATATTCGATCCGCTACCACCAATTTCAATGTTGGCGGCACGAACACCACTGGGCGTAATCGCGTGCAGCGCCAGACGATAAGATAAACGTCGCGAAGCGCGTGCTCCCTCTGGCGCCTGAATGCGCAGCCTCAAAGCTGGCTCGGATGAAGAGTTGGCTTCGTCGGCGGTAACCTGACGCGCCCAAATGGTTTGAATATCGCCTCCTGCCCACACCTCGTGCACAAACGAGTCGCGCACCGGATCGCGCAAGATCGCAGTTTTCAAGGCTTCAGTTGTGCCGTCTTCCATTTGCAGCGAGCCCAGCGGCACGACACCGAAAAGCTCATTGCGTCGCAAGAAGCCGCGCAGGTAATGCGGCGTGAACGCAAGTTGACTGACGTAACGTTCAAGCGCCGCTTTCTTTGCCACGCGCGAAGCCTTATCGAGCGGTGTTTCCATCCAGCGCGTGCCCACATGCAATAAATCGGCGGGCGGTGCCAATTTCGCTTCAGGATGATAACCATGCGGTGCTGGCCATACGCCGTGATGCACCAGAAAAGTCAGCAACTTTGTGCGCTGCGCCAACGAGCGAGTACTCGGTTGCAAGCGCAGCTTTTCCAAAGCCGCCAGAGTATAAGAATAAGCCGCCCAGTGGTCGGGATGTGTGTCATCGGGGTGCGTTGTAAAAACTACAGTCGGCTGGAAGTCGGAAATGAGTTTGGCAACGTCATCCAGCATCTGCGCGCCGCTGTAAGGCGCATTGGGCGTCATGGAGTTTTTGTAGGGCGAGCGATCGGCGCCTGTCCACTTCGAGCGGAAGCGGTTGTCGCGCGTCCAGTTCTTCTGCCACATGGTTTGCGTGCCGCCATCGGGATAACCCAGAAAAACGATGTCGTCACGCGCAACGTTCAACTCGTTCAATGCAGCAACCGTTTCGCGCTGCCGCATCGCTGCCAGTTGCTGAAATGAATTGCGCCGCAGCAGACGCGTGTCCTGCTCGATTTGCGTTGAACGCGAGCCGTCGCCATTGGTGAGAAAGGCCACACGCACCGCAAGTCCCTGCTGTCGCGCCGCCGCGATGGTGCCGCCAGCACCCAGCGTTTCATCGTCACAGTGCGGCGAAATAATCAGCAGGCGGTCGGTTGCGGCAAAAGCCGGCGCCGTGGGAAACGTTTCACGCGCCACGGCCAGGTTCTGGCGATAAAGCGTGATTTGGAATACCAGCATCGGACCGAGAAAACACGCGACGCCCGTGCCCAGCAAGGCCATGTAACGCCGGCGCCGACGACGCCTCAAAGCCAAAGAGCCCGCGTCGCGCATCGCTTTCTTGCCGCGCCGCCCACCGGATCTATGATCTACAATATCACACTGATTGCGATTGGCAAAAAGAGGAAAACTCGAAAAGACTTTCATATAACGAAGGCACGAAAATTTTCCAGCACGGTTTCACCTCTGCGCGACTGCATGGAATTTCAAAGTCACTCAATTGTGCCGTTTGGCACAGTCACGCTCCGCGCCAATCGCACTGCGAGCCAGTCACGCTCCATGCCATTATACATGATGAACTCGCAGGCTCTGGGCGCGTCACAAGGATTCTGAACAAATTCGCGAGCCCGGACTGCGATTGCCACTGCTGCCCTGCTGTGCCAGACTATAACGGAAATCGCGTAAAAACCGGATTTCCTCCCGAGCATTTTAGTCGAGTACTCGGCATGACTCACGCGGCGCAATTATTTGTATCGCAGCCCTGCATCGATGTCAAACCGCCTGCGCCCTTCAAATCAACTTCAGCGTTTGCGTCGTTTGCGACAACGCCATCTCAGCCGTCGCAATTCGCCTCAACGCGCCCGACATCTCCAGCGCACGCAAGATAACGGCTCGTCTTCGCTGCCGGCGCGCTTGAGCCGCGCTCGTTTCAGTCGCGCCCAGGTCGTGCGCTGGCTGATGGCGCCCGTCTTGATGGCGCTTCTCCTTATCGGCGGCTTGCGCGTGGTGCGCCAGCGTCTCGATGTCGAAAACGTGGTGCGACGCAGTGTGCTGCCGGAACTGGAAAAGCAATTCGGCGGCAAGGTTGAAATCGGACGCATAGAAAGCGATTACGTTTCGGGCGTGACGCTGCATGATGTCGTTGTCGGGCGCGACGCCGCTTTGCCGACAGGCGCTTTGCTGCAAGCCAGAGTCATTCGCATTCAACTCAACATCATCCAACTGGCTCTGCACCGACAAAGTGCCGACCCGCTCCACGCGCTGAGCGGTGTGCAACTCGAATCGCCGCAGCTTTATCTGGAGCGCGACGCGGCAGGGCGCCTCAACTGGCAGCGTTTTCTCAAGACATCTCAAGAACAGCCGAGTGCACGTTGGACGGGCCTCATTACAGCGCGTGACGGACGCATTGTTTACCGTGACGCCACCTTGCGCAGTGCCAACGGAGAAACGTTGCTGGCCGATGCTCGCGATGTGAATGGCCGCGTGCAATTCAACGGCAATGACGCCATGACGTTTCGCCTGGCCGCTGCGAGTACTCAGGTCGGAGCGAGTGCGATCCGCGTGCAAAACGTGACACTCAATGGTGAAGCTGGGCCGGATGGAAAGTGGGCTTCTTTCGGTCTCAACTGGCCGGGTGCGCCCGCTGTGCTGTTAGCCGATTACCTGTTTCCCCGACGCGATGTCGTGGCGCAAAACGGCACCCTTGGCGGCAGCGTGCAACTTGCTTACGATGCGGCACTGCCACCAAAAGCCAAATGGGTCGCTGCGGGCAACCTCACCACACGCGACATCAGCGGCAGCGCGAAGACGTTGCGCAACCCGGCCACGAACCAGCCGCTGTTGGTGCGCAACATTTCCGGTCCGCTCGCTTTTACCAACACAACCATCGAAACCGACGGTCTGTCGTTGCAGACGCTCGATACGCCTCTACGCCTCGTGGGCCGCATGGCTCTGGCATCGGTCAACGTACCGCGCCCCACTTTCGACCTTGTTTTGCAATCGAACGCCGCGCCAGTGACACGGCTAATTGGGCTGTTTCGTAACGTGCCGGCTCTGCGCCGCTTCGCTTTACAAACCGGAAATGCTCGCGCTTCCGTGCGCCTTGCGGGTGACACACGCTCTGCTCAAGTAAATGCCGATTTCACCTTGCCGACCTTCACGCTGCGCCAAAGCGGCGGCACATGGCGAGGAAGTTCGCTGCGTGCGATTGTGCGAACGGGCACCGATGCGCGCGCAGGCAGTGCCGTTTTACGCGCGCCTGACTTTTCGTTACAGCATCCACGAGCCGGCAACATGCGCGCACGAGTACTCGATACGGCGCTGACATTTGCCAGCAGTGGCGCTGGCCAAACGGCCACGACTCGTGTAGGCGGCACTTTCTCCGCCTCCGGCTTTGCAGTGCGCGCGGCGAACGCCACTTCATGGAGCAGCACGGCTTTGCGTGGCACAGTGCGTTTTGCAGCCAGCGGTTCGAAAGCCGAAATTCTGGCCAATGTTGCGGCGCCGACATATACATTGAATGCAACAGGCACCCTGCCGGTCTTTGCACAGGGCGAGGCGTTGCGCGCTCAGGTTCGGTTCGCGGGCAGCACCACGAACCTGGCGACGGGGCAAATGCTGGCCAATGTGCAAAGCGCGGCGACATCACTAAAACACGCGCGCTTTGGCGCTGGTCGCACAGCGGCTTTGCGCGGCACAATCACGTGGATGGGGAATCGCAACAACGCCAGTCCGTTGCGCGCCGATCTCAATCTTTCCGATTTCGTGGTGCGCCCATCACAAGCGATGTTGGCCAGTTATGATCGAGTACTCAACGACGGCACAGTGCGCGGAGACAGCCTGCGTTTACTGGCGGCAAGCGCCGGTGCACAAGGCGGTACATGGCGCGGCGAAGCGTTCTTTAATGGCATCAATGCCGGTGCGATTCGCGTAGCGGCGCTGTCGCCGGGTGCAGCGGGGCGCGTGCGTGACCTGGGACAACTCAGCGGTAGCGCGCGTTTTATCGGTGTCGGAGGAGCTTCGCCAACGGTACAAACCGCGTTTCGCCTGACGCGTGCCACGGTCGAAAACGTGGCGTTGCGCGATATTCGCGGGCGTGCTGCTTTTTCCGATGGCGTGCTGCGCCTGGCAAACGTAACAGCGCAGAGTCAAGCGAGTACTCTGGTCGCTGCCGCAACATTCGATTTACGGCGCGGCACCAGCAACTTCAACCTAAATGCGCCACGCATTGCGCTTGGTGCTGCTACTATCAATCCGCTGTTGCGACAGTGGGGTGTGGCTGTCACCGGCAACGTCTCAGGGCGCCTCGTGGTTTCGGGTGGCAGCGCAAGAGCCGGCGGCATGGCACCGACCACTGCCGATTTTGATATGTCATTGCCGCAAACAACCGTGCGCACCATGGGCGCCACGACCCGCACCGACACCAGGGGCGTAATGCGCGATGCCTTGCGTGTTGCGGGAGCGCGTTTGCGCGGGCGCGGCATTTTACAGATGCGTGACGGCGTGCCGAACTGGAATGGCCAGGCGGAGTTGCTGGCTTCGCGACTAAATGTCGCTTCAGGAATGGCGCAACTGGCGCGTGTTTCACTACCACAATGGATGGCCGGCACGCAGTTGCGCGATGTGCGATTGACCATGCGCGGTGGGGTAGCGGATACGGCGAATACTCTCGTGCCCCAAGTTGCGGGCACCCTGAGCGTAGCGAGCGCGCAAATGCCATTGCCCAACAGTCAACGCGCTTTTACATGGCGCAACGCGCGTGCTATTTTCGTGGCTGAGCCAGGCGCATTGCAAGTGCCGCGATTTTCGGTGCGCCCGGTTGATGTGGCCCGCGACGCAAGCAACGCCGTTGTGCCCATCTCTGCCGGTGAAGTGAACGGCCATTTCACTTTGCGTGGCAACGGCCTCATCGCCGGACAGGTTCTCGCTCAGGGTATGGATGCCGCGCGCTTGCAGCGAGTACTCAGCGACGTCACCAACTCAACAGCAGGCGTCAACTTTTCACGCGGCACGGCCTTCGCGCGAGCCGACATCTCGGGAACGCTGCGCGACCCGCGCGCTGCCGTGCAGGTGCGGCTGCATAACGCCGCGCTCAACATCAATAACCAAACGATGCCTATTGATGCGGTACGCGCTGATGTCCAGATTACATCGACCAACTTGCAAGTTTTACCTATCGAAGAAGTGGTGCTGTGGAGTCGTGGCGGACGCCTGACCGCCAGCGGTGCGTTGCGTCGCCAGGCCGAGTACTCAAATGGTAAACGCCGCGATGTGCTTGCCCTCAACCTGCAAACACGACTCGATGGCTTGCGTTTGAGTCAGGTTTTACCGCTGGCGGCTCTACGCAATCTGCGTGCGCGCGGTGCTATTGATGGTTTGCTGAGCGGTGATTTGCGTGTCGCCGGAACTCTCGACCGCCCCATTGTTGAAGGCCGCGCTGCATTACGTCTGGCGCAGGCTTTCGGTTTTGATGCCCGCGAACTTACCACACAGTTGCGCTATGAGGGCACGCCGCAAGGGCCGCGTATCCAGTTGACCGGGTTGGCCGGCATTGCCGAAGGGTCGCAAGTGCGCGGCGAAGCCGGTCTCGACACGGTGGCCGGCACTTGGCACGCGCGGTTGCAGGCGACCGGCGCCGCGACGGATCGCTTGCTGCGTGCGACGTCACAAAGCGCGGCCCGTGTGGCCGCCACGCAGCCCGGCGCGCAAAGCGAAGATCGCGCGGCACGACTGCGTGCGTTGTTGGATCTCCCCTTACGCGGCACGCTCAGCGCAGCCATCAACGTGAGTGGCACAACGAGTACTCAAAGTGGAGACAGCGGCTTTGCGCTGGTACCACGAGATGGCACCATCGAAGTGGCAACCGACGCACTGCAATGGCGCGGGCGCGACGTGGGAACGCTGCGCGCCGATGTTGCCTTGAGCAATGGCATTGCTCGAATCAATGATCTGGCGCTATATCGCGCGGCAGCCCCCGTCTCCACGGAAGTCGAGGCCTCAGCAGGTGGAACGACACCCTCTGCTAAACCGCTTTCCATTGTGCGCGTGGTGGGACAAGTTCCACTCAGTGCCGATGCACCAGGCCTCAATACAACCCTGAGTATCGACAACGAACGCTTATCGTTGGTGCGCGAGGCGTTGCAGGAAATCCAAACCGGGCTGCAAGAGCGGGGCGTCCGTGTCGCGAACTTCGACCAGGTCGTGACGCGCCTGCGTGCGTTGCCCAGCAACCTGGAAGGTTCGCTGGGGCTGCAAGCGCAGCTTTCGGGCAGTTGGAGCGACCCGGTTGTCGCGGTCGATCTCAACGTGCGCAATCCCAGGGTGGGCTTGCAAACCCTGCCCACGGTGAGTGCGGCCTTCACCTTCAACGATGGCGCCATCACGATTCGCGACCTCGCTCTGCGCCAGACGTTCCCCGCCATAGACGACGATGACGAACGCGAAACCGTGCTGCGCATAGCGGAAGGCGGGCGCATCGAGCCGGATGGCACGATCTCGCTGGATGGCGAAGTATTGAACGCGAATCTCTCACAACTGGGCATGTGGTTGCCCGACTTGCGCGAAATGAGTGGCCGTCCCTCGTTGCGCGGAGAACTGTCGTTATTCACTTTCCAGGTGCGCGGCACGACCCGGAACCCCGATGTGATCGGCTCGATTGAAGCGCAAGATTTACTTTATCGTAACTACTCGCTCGACCGCTTGCGCGTCACGCGTTTCGACATCGAAAACGGACAGCTACGTATCGAGCCGGGCAACCTCACTATTGTCAAGGGCGGTTTTCAGTCGTCCGCTGCGTGGGGGCGTTTGCCGTGGACATGGGGCGAAAACGGTAATTCGCCCGGCCCGCGCCGCGATGCGCCTCTTGAAGTGCATCTGCCGCTGGAAACGCGCGACTTCGGTGCGGTGGCGGGCGCGTTCGTGCCGGCGCTGGCCAATGTGGACGCGACGGCGTTTCACGGTGCAATCGATGTGTCGGGCACCCTCGACGAGCCACAGCTTGCCGGTGAAATCGCAATGCAGGACGCGCGCTTTCGGGCCGACCCGGCGTCGTTCCCGTTCGGTTTTGGCGTGACCGGCCTCTCTGGTTCGGTGCGTTTTGTTAACGGCAATCGCTTGCAAGTGGATAACCTGCGTGGCCGCTTCGTCAGAGCGACGGAAGTGCGTGCTCCGGCAACCAACAACCTGCCTTCGGCCCAGCGCGACACGCGAGCAGCTCAACGCGAAGCGCGCAACCCGACAGCACAACCGCCACGCCTGGCCGGAGAGTTTGCGCTGAACGGTAACATCAACCTCGATCTGGACGCGCGCAATCTTCTCGCACCGGTAGAAAACATGGCGGCTCATCGTTATGACTTGGCGCTGACGCTGCGCGGTGGCGAGTACTCGACACAAGCAACGTCCGGGCTGCGCAATGTCTCGCTCGACATGTCATGGCAAACCGGCGCAGGCGCACCGCGCAGTGCGCAAAACGTGCGCTGGACTCTGTCGGCTGCGGGGCGTAATCTGCGCAACGCTCGCTCGTCAGCGGGAGAGTTGCGCTCGACGGCAAGCGTGACTCTAGCGCCCAATTTCGCCACTGGAGCGGATGCATTGCTACGCTCCCAGTTCGATGGAGAAATTACGGCTCGCGCCCTGCCCTTCGACATCCAGAACTCAGCACGCGGCGTGGTCAACGCGACCCTGCGCCTCGATAACGCCCTTCCGCCAGCCTTGCGCCCGGCTCCACCCGCGATTCCGTCCGAGATCGCCGCATTGGTGCCGCAATTATCCAATATCGCACTTGCCAGGCCGCAGACCACACCGGAAAGCGGCGGCACATCGCGATCAGCACCACGCGGTGTCGCACCACGCGGTGCAGCACCGCGAACCGTCGCGCCGGGAACTTCGGCGGCAAATGGAGGCGTGTTGCGCATTTCGGGTAGCGTGAACTTCACCAACACTGAAGTCCGTGGCGCGCCGATTGGCACCGTAGGATATGCCGGCGTTTTGCCCAACGGCCCCGTTATGGATATGAATATCGTTCTTGGCCAGAACGTGCGCTTTATGTCACCAACACTGCGGGCCGAATTTGTGGGCGTTCTGGATGTGAACGGCACGCCGCGCGAACCGAATATTACCGGTCGCGTTTCAACGCGTGACGGGCAAATCCGTTTTCCCAATGCCGCAGCGCGCATCAACGAAGGTGAAGTGACCGTGAGTGTGACGCGCGACCCGGTCACTAACCTGATTCGCTCGCGCGCGGACATCGACGCCGTGGCAACAGGACAGGTGGATCGCTATCGCATTACTATTGCATTGCAGGGACCGCTCGATTTCGGTTCTGAAAGTACTCAGAACCTTCGCATCAATGTAACGTCCGACCCGCCGTTATCCCAGGATGAAGCCTTCGCACAGCTAATCGGCACTTCATTGCGCGATTTGCAAGTAGACCGCAACGGTAATCCGCAGGGCAACGCCGATGTGGATCGCGCCAATCAGGTGTATGCACGCGCCATTGTCAGCGTGCTGTCTGCTCCGCTATTCGCCGGCATCGAGCGCACGCTGGAAGATGTGTTGGGTCTCAACAGCATCACACTCGACTATCGCTTTGATGAGCCGCTGAGCGTGCAGTTCGGCAAAGCCATCGGCGAACGCGTTTACGTCACATACCGGCGTTCACTCTCGGCCAACCGGCCCGGGCAGACACCGGCTTACGACCTACGCGTCGATTATCGTATCCGGGGCGGTCTGCTGTTGGGTGTGCAAACCGACGAACGCGGGCGTCAGCAATTGACTTTGCAGAAAACATTCCGCTTCTAGAAATGTCCATCCGGCGAATGTTTGCACAGCCAATGTGTGCACAGCCAATGTCTGAGCGGCAGTTGCCCGAGCGGCAGTTGCCCGAGCGGCAGTTGCCGGAGCCATCACATTGTCGAAGGGCCTTTCGAGTACTCGTGACGGCACGTCTTCGTGAGGACACGGCGGGAGAGTGGCGTGGCAGCGCCTTATTTTTGTATTTGAGCTGTCTCGTGTTATACTGACGCGGATTAAACTCCGGGTCGCAGGCTGGAATTAGATTAGAATGCCACGTGGTGACCAACAAACACCACTTTATGGTTCGTTGCAAAGTGTCCGCTACACCAGCGTTGATCGCTGTGTCTGGCTGTTAAGGAGATAACGATGCCCGTTTTTTCACGTTTGACTGCATCCGTTGCGCCCGCCTCGCCCCCACCAGCTTCAGCGGCAGGCAGCGCCCCATTTTGCGACCTGGATGCATCCGGCATCGTTGCGGAACAAGATGTCTTGAGTCAGGACGAAATGTCGCAGAGCGAAATGTCGCACGACCATGAGGCCAGCGTTGAGGATTCTTTTAACGAGCCCGAAGTGCAGCACGAAACGATTACGTTCGTGTCGGCAGCACGCATCGGCGCGGCCAAGCGACCGGCGGTGGCGTTTGAAGACATCGTCGAGAAATACCACGGCAAAGTTTTTCAGCTTGTTTACCGCTACTTGGGCGATTACGACGAGGCCTGCGACCTGACGCAGGACACCTTTGTGCGCGCTTACTCGGCCTGGGGCGAGTTCCGAGGCGAATCGCAAATTTACACTTGGCTTTATCGCATCGCCATCAATTTGTGCCACAATCAGCAGAAAAAGTTGCAACGCCGCCGTCGTGTTGAACGTGCGTCCCTCGATTGCCCCAACGACAGCGATGCCAGCTCATCGAGTACTCAGTGGAACTCGCGCGAAGTTGCCGATGAACGTCCGCTGCCGCTGCAAGTTCTCGAAAGCCACGAGATGCGGTTGCGCCTCCAGGAAGCCCTGCGCGAACTGCCGGAGAATTATCGCACCGTAATTGTGCTGCGCGACATCGAAGGACTGTCCTACGAGGAAATCGCGCGCATCACGGATTCAACACTGGAAGCCATCAAGAGCCGCCTGTTCCGTGCGCGTGGTGCGATTCGCCGCCTGATGGAGCCCTACCTGATAGGTGAAGCGGCTGCCGCGCCCGATGCGGCGACTCCGTCCACATCTGGCTCAACCGCTGTAGGAAAGCCCGGTACCGGAAAGCCCGGTGCGGGAAAGCCCGGATCGGAAAAAGCACAACGGGAAAAGCGCCAGCGCTTTCGCCTGCTGTAAAAATTTTCACCCATCAAACGCTTTATAAATGTGTATTATCTTGCAAGAACCTATCAACGAAACGCTTGCACCACTAACTTTTGGAGGCACTACCCGGTATGCACCGGATTCGAAACAACCCCACTGACACACCAACTTCTGCAGAACCCGCTACAGCTACTCGTTTCCTGCAAAGCAACTTCTCTTTTCTGTACAAAGATCGGGCGCATTGGGCGCCCTTCTTTTTGAGTCTTAAAGCCGGCGCGCTGGTGAGCAGCACGCTGGTGAGCAGCACACTGGCGAGCACCGCCCTGTTTAGCGCCACGGCTGTGCACGCAGCCTCGGCCAAGGTCGTCGTGACGGAGGTTGCTGCAAGCAGCAACGTAACGCCACTCACAACCGAGCGCGTGAGCGAAGCCTCGCGCAAAGTATCACGCGCTGCGGGCAAAGAACTCACGATTCACGGTTCGACTACGCTTTACCACAAGCCTGCCGGCCCTAACTTTTATCTCTCCAATTACAACGACGCTTCGCCGACGGCTCAGCGCGAGCTGAACGAGCGATTGCTCGATAATCGGCTGTTGCTGGCGCAGGAACAAACCAACCAGCCGGCTGCCGCGCCGGAAGACCCGGCCCAGCCGCCGGCTCTCATCGTGCCGGTGACACCCGACAATAGCACCCCGGCGACGCCAAACCCACCGGCGGATAACAACGCCAATACCGGCACGGCTGGGGGCAACGCGACAACTCCCACAGTTCCTCCCGTCGGTAGCACGCCTGTCACACCCGAGACACCAACAACGCCGGAATCCGGCGCTATCGGCTCTGTTGCTGCAGCGGAAGGCCGCCCCATCGCCGATGTCCGCGTGGTCGGCAACCGCGTGGTGCCCACAGAAACGGTTTTGTTGCAGGCGACCGGCACACGGCCCGGTGCGGCGTTCTCGTCACGCCAAATCGAACTCGACCGTCAGAGAATTGACGCACTTGGTTTCTTTGCGTCAGTGCAGTATCAGGTCTTCCCCAACCTTGCAGACCCCGAGCGCATCGATGTTGTGTTCACAGTGATTGAAAACCGCGTTGTCACCGGCTTTCAGTTCCAGGGCAACACGCAAATCAAAGCCGAAGACCTGCAAAAAGTCCTCGAAACTAAAACCGGCGGCGTCCTTAACCGCAACACCATCAACGCCGATGTGGAGAAGATTCAGAACCTTTATCGTGAGCGAGGCTTCTTTGGCCTGGTCAGCGAGTCGCGCCAGTTGGAAAACGGCACTGTGCTCTATGTGGTTCGCGAAGCCGCCGTATCGCGCGTCGATATCAGTGGCCTGAAGAAAACACGCGAAACTCTGGTGCGCCGCATGATTCGCACCACGCGTGGCAATACCTTCAGCGCGGTGCAGGTGCGCCAGGACTTGAATCGCATCTATGACATGGGCTTTTTCGAAGACGTGTCGTTCCGCGTCGCTGACGATCCCGATGCTCCCGGCTCGGTTATCGTCACCATTGTCGTCAAAGAAAAACGTACCGGACAGCTTAGTTTGGGCGCTGGTTTCGATAACCGCTCGCGCATCACGGGCTTTGCCAGCATCGGCGAAAGCAACTTCCGTGGCACCGGCAACCGCATCGGCGCCAGCATCGAACTGGGTGGACGCCAATCCTTTGAACTGAGTTTTGGCGATCCGTTCATCGGCCAGAAAAACGCCAGCTTCGACATTTCGATATTCGACCGCACTTCCTACCGCGAGCCGCGTGCGGTGGAAAAAATTATCGATCCTCAAAATCCAGACGATGATGACAAGAACCGGTCGCGCACCTACGAAGAAACTCGCCGTGGGTTGCGCGCCAACTTCACGCAACCTTTTGACGAAGATCGCACCCGCAACTTCCTTTTCGGTGTACGCAATGAAAGAGCCGAGTTGTTCCGCATAGAGGGTAAAGACGCCGACGAAGATGGCAACAACGACAGGCTGCCGATTAGCTCGACAGGCACCATCTTCGCGCCGTCCATCGGCTTCTTGCGCGACAAGCGTGACCTGCGCCTGGATCCATCGCGTGGCGGACGCGAACAGTTTATTCTGGAAAAGAGTTTCAGCGTCCTGGGTGGCACAACCGACTTCACCAAATTGGATGTTGACATACGCCGCTATGTGCCGTTGATTGGTGCGGCCAAGCCGGAAGATTTGCCGCGCCTCGTGCTGGCCGGACGTCTCGTTTATGGACGCTCGTTTGGAGAATTGCCGGCGTTCGAGCAATATTTCGTTGGCGGCCCCGACACGGTGCGTGGCTATGGCACCGATGTGCAGTTCGGTGATAACCAGTTCTACACCAACCTGGAGTTGCGCTTCCGCTTCAACCGTCAGTTCCAGTTCGTAGGCTTTGCCGATGCCGGCGGCGCGTCCGGCGGGCGTTTCGAGTCGGCGAAAACCGGATTGCTTTCTTCGGTGGGCGTTGGTGTTCGCGTGCGCACCCCGATTGGCCCGATTCGTCTCGATATCGCCCAGCCACTGCAAGGCGGCAACGGGTTTAAGACGCACTTCGCTATCGGCCCCACCTTCTAAAATCAGCGGGCCTTGAAAACGCTTATCCGAGTACTCGTAAAACGTTTTCAAGGCCCGCTTTTTGTTGCAGTGCTTAAAAGGATATGAAGCTACGAACCGCAAGCGGGAGCGCGGGCTTGCTTGAGCGAATACAACCCGTGCATTGCACTTGCGGTTAGTGAATTGCAGATGTCGCTTTTTACCCCTTACGTGCTAATGGCAGAAACAATTGTGGACGGCGCGGCCACGCGTTTGAGAAGAGAAATTTATGCGTTTGCGGAACGCACGGAGAACGCAGGCGTCTGCGCCCATAGAAAGTCAATTAACATTCTCCATAATTTAACTTCAATACAACCATGAAGGTCGTCCAATGAACTGTCAGCGCGCCAAATCGAGTTTTGCAACGCTTAGCGTCGAGGAGATGACTTCCCCGTCCATGCGGGAACTCCAAGAGCATCTGGCCCAGTGCCCACCCTGCCTGCGCGAATGGCACATCTTTCAGCAAACGTTGCTGATTGTTTCAACGACCACCCAGCCCGTTCCCAGTGCAGAGTGCTCACAGGCCATGTGGCAAGAATGCGCGCGCTGCTGCATGGAGAAAACCGAAAAAAAACGCCTTGAGGCGCAGCGTCCGGCATGGTGGCGCTCGCCTCTGGGTCAATGGATGAGTACTCAACCCAGATGGGGCTGGGCGGCGTTGGGCGGTTCACTGGCGATTTTGGGTGCGGTATGGTTCCTCACGCCGCAAAACAATACGGCCCCCACCAGTTTTGCCACGACAGACATGCCGGCAGGAACATTCATCCGGTTTGAGCGGCCACCATCGGCGGCTTCACCTTTTATCAATCACCATTCGGCGATGGCGTTCGATCCCTTTGCCGATCATGTCGGTTCGACTCTTGTTTCCTACTCTGCTACGGCTCCGCAATCGGATGCCTCACCGCCCGTTGGTTCGGCAGTCGTTGCTTCACCGGCGACGCCTTAAGGTGATAACAGGAGCACTATCGCCTCATGCGCGTTTCCAACTCTTCTCGATACGGCCTTCCTCTTGTCGCAGCACTTGTTTTAACAGCCGCTTTGTCGTTGTGGATAGCACGGCGCAATCGTCCTGAAATATCTCGGGCGGAGCAAGACCGACAGGTGCATTCCCTTTTGCAAAACACCGTCAAAGCGGATAATACCCTCACCTATTCAGCGATTTCTACAGTGACGGCCATGTACGGCGATCACAAGGTGAAAGCCAGGGCTCGTCTGGTGCGTGCGCCGCGCAAGCTTTCCATCACCTACATGGATGGCGACAGCAAAGGGCTGCACAGTGGCTACAACGAAAAGTGGTTCTGGCGCCAGGATAGCGACAATTCGCCTTTGCGCGCTTATGCCGAAGTCGAGTATCGTCCCTACCAAATGGCAGAAAAGCGCTTTGAACTCACAACCAAAAATTATCGCGGACGCCTACTTGGTTCGGAGACATTGAACGGGCGTCTGGCACAGATTGTTGAATTGCAACGGAGTCAACTCATCGACGGTGCACCTGGCCCAATGAAACGTCTGTGGATCGACCAGGAGAGCGGTCTTACGCTGCGCGTTGATTCTTTCAACTATCAGGCGCGAAAGGTAATGACCTCCGAACTGTCGAATATCGATCTGGACCCGGACGTTAAGGATGCCTTCGTGCCCCCGGCTCAGATGAAGACAGCCGCTACCATGCTACCATGGATGGCCTCGGAATTGGGCGATCAAATTCAGAAAGTCGTGCAGATAACCCGCATTTATCCGCCGCAGCTCGATTATGTTCCACCCGGATTCGAGTTCGATAGCGTGGGCGTGCATCGTTGCAATGATACAGGTGCAAAGTATGTTGCGGCCCTGACGCGCTACAGTGACGGCATCAATGTGTTGACGGTTTTCGCGATGCGCCCGGATGCAAAGCTGCCTGGCACAAGCGGTAGCGTGAACGGCAGCGCAAGCGCCAATGCGAAAGGCAGCGGCACCAAAGACAACTCCAAGCGCCAGTCATGCGATTTTGGCATGGGAACCATGGTGATGCGAAAACTGCCGGCAGGCCGCTTGATCGCGGTTGCCGATTTACCACCGCAAACCTTGAATCGAGTACTCGATTCAACGCGTATTCGCTTTGCACCACCCGGTAATGTTGCAAGCAGTGGTGCCCCAAGCAATGGTGCCGCGAGCAATGGTGCCCCGAGCAATAGCAGCCACCGATAGCTACCAACGATAGCCACCTTCACCCCGAAAAGCGCAGAGGCTTGCGCGCCGGAGCTTAGCCTTGGGTTAAACTCCACTTCGAACGGGCTTTAACTTTGTCTGGGGGCCGTCCTATGCGCGCCATGAAACATTTTCGGAACACTCTTCGCCCTGCTCTTTGCACGTTTCTGCTGCTTGCGCCGTTAGCGGTTCAGGCGCCACACACTCTTGCCGAGCCGAGCACGGCGCAGGACAAAATCAAATTCCTGCCGGAAGCGACGAAGCGCGAGATCGAGCTGGGTAAAAAGCAGGCTGACCTGTTGGAGAAAAATCCCAAGATCAAGTTCATCGACGCGAAAGACCCAAAAAACAAAGAGTTGCTCGACAAGCTGAACAGCATGGCGCGCGAGTTGGGCAAAGTTTCTCGGCGACCAAAAATAGAGTACTCGGTCAAGGTCATCGAAGAAGAAGACACCAACGCCTTTACGCTGCCCGCCGGACGCATCTACATGACGCGCGGCCTCCTTAACCTCGCCGGCAGCGACGATGAACTGGCGGCGGTTCTCGCCCATGAAATCGGGCACACCGAGTATATGCATGTAACGCGCGGTGAAACGAAAATGAAACCGCTGCAATGGGCTGGTCTGGCGGCCATGGCGGCGATGATGGCTGGTGGCAAAGCCGGCGCCGACGTGAGCCGTATCGCACCTTACATTCTGACCGGCATTGCCAACACCTATTCGGTGGAGTTTGAACAAGAAGCCGATCACGCTGCCATCGACCAGATGAAGCAGACGAAATACAATCCATCGGCCATGGTGACGTTCATGCAGAAGCTGAGAGACGAGGAACGCCGCCGTCCTGAAGTCGATCTTGGCATCTACCAGACGCACCCGGCGACACCCGAACGCGTGCACTCGGCCATGCAGTCTTTGCAGGCGGCAGGAATTCCCTACACGCCGCGCGATGTCGTCGGCTCTCGCCAGGCGACAGTTATCGAACCCAAAGACAAACCCAATGTGGCGGCGGTTCAGTTCGGCAACGTAACGCTGCTGGAGTTGGCTCCACTCACGACAACGGGCGCACCACCTAATGCCGTGGCGAGCGCAACAGTTTCCACAAGCGTTCAAGCACCTGTCACCACACCTTCCGCGACTCCAGGCACACAAACCACCACGACACAACCGAGTACTCAAGCGGCGGCTGTAGCTGTTGCCAATCCTTTCACGGCTAAGGCCCGCGCCGAGGCAGTTGCAACACGCATCAACGACTTGCTGCGCGCTAATTTACGCTGGCACGAAATTCGTGTAAGCGGCGACGATTCGGGTGCCACTCTCGTGGCGCGGGAAACAGTTATTGCGCGTGTTACGCCTGCCGATGCAAAGTTGGAGAACACGACACCACTGGCTCTGGCGCAGAAATGGAAGAATAATTTTGGCCGTCTCTTCTGGAACGAAACAATCAGCGGCAAGCTGTGATTGAACTCGTAGTGAATACCGCTTTGCCGTTCGCCATCTCATCGCACACCCAGACTCTCGCCATCATCGGCGACCCGATTGAGCACTCGCTCACACCGCACATTCAGAACGCGGCCTGGCGCGCCATCGGCGCCGATATCGTCAATGTGGCTTTTCGTGTTTCGCCTCACAACTTAGCCGAAGCGGTGCATGGCGCGCGCGCGTTGGGTTTGCTGGGCCTGATGGTCACCATTCCCCACAAGGAACGAGTACTCGAACTGTGTGATGAGCTTGATGCCTCAGCGCAATTGATGGGCGCCGCAAACTTGCTGCACTTTCGCACTGATGGAAAAATCGTCGGCTATTCGAGCGACGGCTGGGCCGCCGTCAAAAGCCTGAGCGAAGAAGGCGTTGATGTGCGCGGTGCACGCATTGCCATTCTAGGCGGCGGCGGAGCGGCACGCTCTCTGGCGCTGACATTCGCCAATGAGGGCGCTGCCGGCATTCGAGTACTCAATCGCACCAGGGAGCGCGCCCAGAAAATCGTGGATGAAGTCGCGGTGTTCAATACGCAGGCGCAGGCTGCGTCACTTGATAAGGCAACCTTGCGGGAAGTCCTGCCGCAAACCGATTTGCTAGTTAACGCCACGTCGGTCGGTATGCACCCACATGAAGACGAATCGCCGCTGCCGCCCCGGGTACTGGATACGCACCTGGCCGTGTACGACATCGTGTATAACCCGCTGGAAACGCGCCTGCTGAAAGAGGCACGCGCTGCCGGCTGCAAAGCCGTGGACGGCCTGGGAATGCTGATTTACACCAACGTCTTCGCCGCACACATTTGCGCTCAACAGGAAATTTCGGCCTCCATAATGCGCGAAGAAGCCTTGCGGGCGCTGGCAGCAAAATAGTATTGAGCGCACTTACGGCTGAATACTCATTGTGTCGATGCGCCATGTGCCATTTTCCGGTATGAGATGCATCGACACGTTTCCGGCACCGCTCTTGAATCCCGTTACGGCGATATTGAAATCGACATAAGTCGGGAACGCGATGCTGTTGTTACTCTTTGTGCTTCGCCAATTGCGAATGCCGCCATGCGCACTTTCGAATAACCGCCACTGTGCTTGTAAATTCGTCACAGTCGTTCTGCCCCGCATACGAGTACTCAGAAGTTGATGCGCGCCACTATGGTCTCTGGCCCGTGAACGCATGAGAAATTCTCCCGCCACGGTTTTTGCATCCCACCAGTTGCGATCGCCACGCGCCCCGACTGTCGGCTTGAAAATGGAGAAATACACATACGTGCGCACAGTAGGTATGGACATCGCCAGGGTGCCGATCAGGAAAAGAGCGCAGCACAGACCTAACCAACGGGAAGTTCTGCTTTTCATAGCCTGTCCTTTTGCTACGGACTTATACTTCAAGCAGTCTCATAAATAGCAGTCAGTAGCTTGCAGGCTACACATGATTGCCCCGGAACCCGGAGCGTGAGCGACGGGCTTGCGTGACCTGAAACAAGCCCGTCGCTCACGCTCCGGGTTCTGGGTGCGTAAGTCCTGTTCCAGTCAAATTACGGCGTGTTTTTGTCGCTCTCAGCGGCTTCGTGCAGGCGATGCAGCATTTCGTTGGCGTTGTCCTGCATCAGTTTGTGCACCACCTTTTGCATCAGCGCGCCGACAAGCGGAATATCGAAGCGATACTCAACCAACAAATGAATATCAGTCGCGCCGTTAGCATCGGAGAACTTCCACTCGCCGCGATATTCGTTGAAGTCGCCTTTGAGCTGCCAGAACGAGCAGGTGTGGGTTTCGTGGTTCCAGATGTCTTCTTCCGTCCAGTCCATGCGACGGTTGAACTGCTTGATGCGGCCATGCCACTCGCTGACCACACGCGTCGTGACATCAGTTAGCTGCTGACGTTCAAGCACTTTCACCGAATCGAGATCGGGCATGATGTCGGGGAACTTTTCGATGTCCTGCGCCAGTTCCCACACGGTTTGCAGCGGAGCATTGATTGTGATGCGACTTTCTACTTGAGGCATGATTATCCCGTTTGAGTACTCGATTGAGACGCCGCGCATCTACCGCCGCGCGCGAGTGAATGTTACCGTTTCACGCTTCTTCGATTTCGAAACCTTCCACCAGTTCAGAAGTTTGCGCCAGGGCTTCTTCGAAGGCGCGCGCCGCCCACTCGACTTGCTCATCGCTGATGTTGAGCGGCGGCTCAAAACGCGTTACACGCGCATTATTCAGTGAATAAGCCACCAGAACCTGTCGCTGCGCCAGCCCGGCAATCGCCAGGCCCGCGATGTCCTCGTGCGTGAACTCCACACCAATCATCAAACCACGACCACGAATCTCTTTCACACAATGCGGATACTTTTGCTGCGTCGCGCGCAAAGCCGTCATCAACTTCTCGCCCTGACGCATGGACGACTCGACGAGGTCCTCGCTCTCGATCACTTCAATGGTCGAAAGCGCCGTGGCGCACGCCAGCGGATTACCGCCGAAAGTCGAAGAATGAATTAAGGGATTATCATTCCAGATGGCCCACGTTTTCGGAGTTCCGACAACCGCACCGATGGGAATGCAGCCGCCGCTGAGCGCCTTGGCCAACAGCATCAAATCGGGCTGCGCACCGTTTTTTTCAAAGGCCCAATCGCTGCCCCACATCTTGCCGGTGCGGCCCAGGCCGGTTTGCACTTCATCGCACACCAGCAAAGCGCCGTGTTTGTCGCACACAGCGCGGGCTGCCAGCAAGTACTCGTCTCCCGGCACGATGATGCCGCCTTCACCCTGAATCGGCTCCAGTAAAACGGCGGCCACCGACTCATCAACGGCGGCTTCCAGCGCCGCAATATCATCGTAAGGGACTTGAATACAGCCAGGCAACAGCGGCTGGAACGGCGTCTTGTATTTGTCGCGGCCCGAAACCGAAAGCGCGCCCAGAGTCTTGCCGTGATAAGAGCCCACAGCCGATACGAAGTTGGTGCGCCCAGTGCTCATGCGCGCGATTTTGAGCGCCGCTTCGGCGGCCTCTGCGCCACTGTTACAAAAGAACGAATATTGCAGGTCGCCCGGTGTAATCTCGGCTAATTTCTTGGCCAGCGCCGCCTGCTGTGCGTTGAAGAGTACTCGACTGGAAAAAGCAATGCGATCGAGCTGCTTTTTCACAGTTTCCACGACGCGCGGGTGATTGTGCCCGACACTCATGGTGCCATAGCCACCAAGGCAATCCAAGAATTCGCGTCCCTGCGAGTCGATGACAAGGCAGCCGCGCGCCTCAACCTCAACCGAATCGAAACCCATGAACTTGAGAAGGTTCGCCAGTGAGGGGTTTACGTGGTTTTCAAAGTCGGCGATAATGGCCGCGTCATCGGGTTCGGGGGCGGCGTCACCAAGGGGTGCATTAGGGAGAGACATACGTGATAGATCTTCCAGTGCTTCGGGCGGTGCGGGCACGACTTGCGTCATTCGAGTGCTCCAATCGTGGTCTCAGCGGAAATTATATCATTCACAACGTGTGAGACTGCACACGCGCTCCGGCAGGCTTGTGTCCGCGCCGGGGCCGATGCGGTTGCACCGCTCGCTTGTCCTCGTTATAATTTGTGGAGTACTCAAACAGGCTTTCGGGGTGTAGCGCAGCTTGGTAGCGCGCTTCGTTCGGGACGAAGAGGTCGTCAGTTCAAATCTGGCCACCCCGACCAACTTAAGCACAAAAGCCGCAATTTTGTGCTTAAAACAGCGCTTCGTTTGCTCACAAGCGAAGTCTCACAAACAACTCTAAACTCTGTTCCCGTGGGTTCCCATAGCGGAGTTGGGGTGACATTCGCGCGACTGGCTCTTCAATTGCGAGTACTGCCAGCACTCCCCGCGCACTCTCGACATCCGACGTGTTCTCATCGAAAAGCGACTCTGGTTCCTGCGTCAGCGCGAGTACTCACACTGCGGCTTGGCTGAACTGCGTGCTTTTCTCTGGGACAACGCTATGTTAGAGAGCTTCTTTGCCACCCTCAAGAAGGAGTTGGTGCATCAGCAGACGTATCAAACGTGGGAACAGGCTCGCTTTCGCCTGTTCCCACTACATCGAAGTGCTCTACAATCGTAAGCGCCGCCATTCGGCACGGGGCTATTTCAGCCCACACAACTGCGAGCAATCCTTGCTTAACTGATTGTCCACATTACCGGGTGATGTCCAGATATGCACAGCAGCGGAATACCACAGTATTTAATCCAAGTCGCCACCTATCGAATTACCCGCCGCTGAAGCGGTGCCGCTGAAGCGGTGCCGCTGAAGCAGCGGGCTGATGATGAGAAGCCTCCTGAACGGGGCTGATGCTCACTCCTGATGATACCTCCTCAGGCCGCTTCAGCGGTCTTGTTATCATCAGCCTGCTCGTTCACGGGCGGGGCACTGTAGGTGGCAACTTGGATTATTTATGACAGCAATAGCCGAGGTGAAGTTATGTCTAAGTTGATAAGCACGCGAGCTAAAGTGGCCTTGTTGTGCCTGCCTATTTTCCTGATGGTGGCCACCGTTCTCTTCATACGCTTGGAGACACTGCGCTTGATGCAGAGCCTGCGGGGCAGTCGTGACTTACGTCAGGCTGTTTCCCGATACCAGAGTGCCATACCCGGGAGACCACTTGGTGTGCGGGAAATCAGAGGCCCACTCTGGTTCAGGCCCAATGCCATAGAAGTTGATGGCCCCACCTACACCTACACGGTGGTGCGTAACAGCAATCGGTGGCGTGTGGCAGGACATCGAGTAAATGGCGTCTTTCAAGTACCCATAGCAGCTACCAAGCCGGGCACTGGAGAGTCAGAAGAACTCACCATTGGTGACACCCTTAAAACACAGAAACTCACTCCGCAGGAGCAGCGAAACCTCAAAGCAAATCTAGTTATCCAGAGGAAGACTTTACGGCCCGTGTCAAAAAGGGATTACCAGGAGATCAAGAAGCACTGGAACCATCCCGACTTCCGTTGGCGCCGTCCTGATTTCAGCTTGCGCTCTCGCTACCACAAAGCGACTCACATCTTAAGCGTAACGGTGAACTATAAAGGGGAAATGCCCTATTGATGGGGTGATCGTGTTGCTGGATCACCTGTCCAGTACCATAAATCCTACCTCTTGCATAAGAGCAAGAGACGGAAGATAGACACTTCCATACCGGGGCCCAGTGGCTATGGCGGGTATGACGCAACAGCCATGGTGTATCGCAGTGAGGTAAGTCTTTATATTCCTGAAGCACGGGAACCATCCCCCAGCACCCTCCAAAGCGAAGTGTTGATAGTTCACACTGGCCCCGCAGATTTTATTGGTGAGAAAGTGCAGTTCACTGTGCCAGTGCCCCGCACACCCCAAGTGAAGAAAAGTGGCAGCGGCTGAAGCATGGCATTCTGTGCCAAAATATGACATGCAACCGCCAGAACCAATAGACGCAAGCGAGCCAAAAAACGCAGCAGCGTGGCACCAACGCGCGGAAATCTACACGCAAAAGCAAAAAGTGCCCACTCCGAAGAATGAGCACCTGCGACAGGGTGATGAAACACTTAATTGCCTGAGCCTGGGGCCGGGATCATTCCCAGTTGCTGCATCAGACCCAGCGTGTCCATGATGATTCTGCTTTCAGCAAACCTCCCATCTCTCACCACATCAATGACGACTCCCCAAACATCCACCGGCTTGCCAGTCGGTGCAATACCCAGGAACTCACCAAGGTGAGTTCCTGTCATCCGAAAGCGGCTCACAACCTTCTCGCCCTCGCCAATCTGCTCTTCAAGTGTCCAGTGGAGATCAGGAAAGGCAGACACCAACGCTGAGATGACGTCCTTTAGTCCCTCTCTTCCCGGACCTTGCCCCGGGAAGGGAACGTGTTCCACAAAGTCCTCGGCAACGAGTTCATCCATGGCATCAATATCTTTCTGGTTGATAGCCCGTTCAACAAATCGCTGCATGAATTGCTTATTGTTCTCAGAAATCATCGTGTTACCCCTTTTGCTGAATGCGGATTAGCATCTGATTAGAACACACATTCAGCAAGTGCAGCAAAAAGCGGGGCAACTCGTAAAGAATCACCCCGCCATCGTTTGAGTACTCACCTAGCCCAATTGTTACGCAGGTACTCGGCCAGACGCGTCTCTAAGAGTTGATAATCCTCATCTTCTTTACTCCATTGAGCACGACGAATTAGATCGATGCGTGTAAGTAATCCGTTTTTACTACCATCTCGTTCGGGACGAAGAGGTCGTCAGTTCAAATCTGGCCACCCCGACCAACAACAGAGCCGCTTCTCTTTGGAAGGAAGCGGCTTTTGTGTCCTTAAAGAGCACAATCGTCTTTCCTCAACGTTTAACTTCGCAGATGTAACGGTCGCACTTCGACAGGTTTTCGGGTCTAATATTTGCTTCTTCCAGGGTCGCACATATATCGATTTGGAAGGTAGCGGCACGTGAACAGAAAACCGATAGGCCCCAGGGCACATGGGGCGATTGATTATGGGTTTGTAACGTTGCAGGCTCTGGCACCAAGTCTGTTTGGCCTTACAGGAATCGCGCGCCTGCTCTGTTACGTTTTTGCCGCCAAGCAAGGGGTTCTCAATGCCCTGACCGATCATCCCCTGGGAATCAAGCGAATTGTTGCGCTCCGCATCCACGGACAACTCGAAACACCTTTTGTTCCGTCGTTGATTTTAATTCCCTGGGCTACGGGTGCACTCAAGCAGCGCAATGCCCGCTACTACTTCCTGTCATTTTTTGTAATCGCTCTCGCCAATTATCTACTCACCGATTACAAGGCCTACGAGCCGTGAAACTCCACCCATGCAACCGAGGACGAAGATTAACCTATAAACTCACAGTCTCTCATTATTCACACATGACTGCTCCAGTACAACGAAATCTCGTGACGGCTCAAACCCACGCGCACAACACAAATCTATCCACATCACGAGTACTCGCTGCGACACAGAGAGCACTTTGTTTTCTGTAAATAGCCTTTCAGCGCTCTGTGCTCTGGCCTGAGAATGCGTCACACAAACCATAGAGACCTTGCGCACTGGTGCTGTGAGCGGATACACCTCATGCTGAATACAAATCAAAGGAATGGTGAAAACATGAAGGTGGGAACCTCTACCGCCACATGGGGACAGTTTCGCAAGCAGAACCCGGATGAATGGAATCAGGAACGTGTTCTACGCGAAGCAAAAGAAGCCGGTTTCGATGCGGTTATGTCCGGTGTCCGAGAAGGACAGACGCCCGAAGAGTTGCTCGAACACTTAGCCGGTTTTGGCCTGGCTCCGGCGCCGGGTTACTATGGCGGAGACTTCTGGATTCCCGAACAACGAGAAGCCCAGGTTGAACGTGCACGGCAGATGGCGCGCAACTCACGCGCCCTGGGCTTAACCGAACTGTTCGTTTCACCGGCAGGTTGGCGCTATGTTTCACGCGCCAGCGGCAAGGAAAGAAATCAACTGGCCGGTCATGTCGGCCCGGATGACGGCCTGAGCGATGAAGAATGGCGCGAGTTGGCACTGACCTTGAATGCCATGGGTGCCGCAACACAGGAAGAAGGCGTCTTTATCTGCGTGCACAACCACGCTGCACAGGTTATAGAAACGCGCGCTGAGTGTGACCGCCTGTTCAATTCCATTGATCCAAACCTGGTATTCTGGGGGCCGGATACCGGTCACCTGGTTTATGGCGGCGCCGATCCGGTGGCCTTTTTCCGCGACTATGCGTCGCAGATTAAGTGCATGCATTTGAAAGATGTCGTGCCCGGAGTACTCGAACAGGCGCGCAGCCAGGAATGGGACTACGCAACAGCGACCGCTCACGGGCTGTGGACGGAACTGGGTCAGGGCTGCATCGATCACCCGACCATCTTTGCCATTCTGCGTGAAGCAGGATACGACGGCTGGGTGCTGTCCGAAATCGACGAGACGCGCAAACCTTCAGCGCTGCAAAGTGCGCGCGAGTGCCGCGAGTTCCTGCACTCTCAGGGACTATAACGATGCAGAGTTGCAAACAACCAGGAAGAGTGAAAGGAAATTCAACATGGCACTTAAAGCAGGAATTATCGGCTGTGGCCGTCCGGGACGCGGGCAGGCACGCTCGCACGCTGCGGGCTACCGCGAAGCCGGCGTAGAATTGGTAGCGCTGGCCGATGTCGTGGAAGAGAACGCACTGGCCTTCCAGAAAGAGCACGGCAACGGCAGCGAGCGCATCTACACCGATTATCACGAGATGTTGAAGCAAGAGGAACTCGATGTAATAAGCATCTGCACCTGGCCCCACCTCCATGCGCCCATGGTAATTGACGCGGCCCACGCCCGGGTGCGCGCCATTCATTGCGAAAAGCCCGTAGCTCCGAGTTGGGGCGAAGCCAAACGCATGATTGAGGCCTGTGAGCAGCAGGGCGTTCAACTCACCTTCAATCATCAGCGACGCTTTGGAGAACCTTTTCGCCGCGCCAAAGAATTGTTGAAGGCCGGTGAAATCGGCACCTTGCAGCGCCTTGAAGGAGCCTGCGACAACCTGTTCGACTGGGGCACGCACTGGTTCGACATGATGTTCTTTTATAACGACGAAACGCCCGCGGAGTGGGTGCTGGCACAAATGGAATGGCGCGGTTCACGCACCATTTTCGGTGTACCCATGGAGCGCATGGGTCTCTCGCAAGTGCGCTTTGCCAACGGCGTCATGGGACTGCTGGTGACGGGCCAGGCGCAACTCGATTGGGGCGCGCGTAACCGTCTCATCGGTACGGAAGGCGTCATTGAAGTGGGTGTTCTGGATCGTGAAGCCAAGGGAGAAAACCCCACACTGCGCCTGATGAACGCGCACAGCAACGGCTGGAAACCTATTCCCACCACGGAAAATCTTCATGCAAGCGAATCCGTAACGCACGCTATTGTTGACCTGGTAGATGCACTGACCAACGGGCGCGAGCCCGAACTCTCAGGCCGCCGCGCCTTGCGCACTGCCGAAGTCATCATGGCCAGCTACGAATCGAGCCGCCGGCGTGGACGCGTCGATTTGCCGCTGGATGTCGATGAATCTCCATTGCTGGCTGTACTCAGAGAACATGACGCTGTTCCAGAAGGAACGCTTATCGGGTAATCGGGAGGATATGCGCTCCCTACGCACCGGGACCGGGGCAGCACTATGGCAACGGCACGACTTCTCCAAGTCAAGTACATAGTGCGCCCCGCCTGTTGCACCTCTAACATTCAATCATGAGTTTTCTTCGTGTGGCCTTAATTGGCTGTGGTCTCATTAGCGAGCAGCATATTCGCGCTTATGCGCAACATTCCGACCGGGCGCGCATCACCGTTTGTTGCGATACCGACGCGGCTAAGGCGGCCCAGCGTGCCGAAATGGTGGGAGAAGCACGCGTCGTGACCGACCTGAATGAAGTTCTGCGCGACCCCGAAGTGGACGCGGTGGACATTTGCACGCCGCATCATCTACATGCTGAAACCGCGATTGCCGCAGCGCAAGCCGGTAAGCATATATTGTGTCAGAAGCCGCTGGCCAATACGCTTGAAGAATGCGACGCCATGATTGCAGCGGCACGGCAAGCCGGTGTGGTTCTCTATTACGGAGAAATGAACCACACCACGCCCGCTGCTGCAGAAGCCAGGCGCGCTATCGAAGCCGGGCGCATTGGGCAACTCACGGGCGTGCAGGCAACTTACTCACACTGGCAAGGCGGCGAATACCTGTCTACAGCCTGGCGCTATAATCCTCAATTGGCGGGTGGCGGTCAACTGATGGATGGCGGCATTCACTACATCGACCTGATGCTGAACATCGGCGGCCCCATTGAAGCCGTGACTTGTTTCACCACACGGTTTCGTCCTGAACTTGGTGGCGAAGACACAGCCGTAGTCAATGCGCGATTCGCAGGTGGACATCTGGGTACTCTCTATTCCTCTCATGCGGCGGGCATTTGGTTGCCACAGGCTAATTTTGTTGCATTTGGAACGGAAGGTGTTCTCACTCTGGGCGGGCCGCTCGGTGCCCTGGCTCTGCACCGCAAAGACTTGCCGGAGCGCCACGAAGTTTTGTTGCAAGAGAGAGGCGATGCCTTCGCAACAATGGTCGGGCGCTATTTAGACACAGTTCAGGACGGCACTCCAAATCCCTCACCGGGAGAAGTGGGGCGCGAAAACTTGCAAGTGGTGCTGGCTGCCTATGAGTCGGCCCGGCTGGGACGCGAGGTTCGCTTAGCACCGCGATAAGCTCACAGGTAAACGTGCGGCTTATTAACAAATGTGGCTGCTCTGGCACAACAACTCGGGCTAGTGACGCATCAAGGCTGCGCACGGAGGATTCACCACTCCTGCACCCAGTGAACCTGGCTCCAGAGTACTCGTTTGTTGGGTATAGCCGAGTAAGCACTGTCGATCGCGATACGCCTTGTAAGTTGATAAGTCAGGCCCAGAGTCGTGCTGCGGAAGCTATCCAACTCACCGGAGTCATCCATCCATCTGTGCCGCGACACAAACGGTGTAAATCGTCCCAACCCGGTGTACGACAACTTGGCAAAGCCGAAATCAAAGTCGTCCACCGAAGAGCCACTGCGCAACCCCATATAGCTGGAAATGAGTTGAAAGCCGCGATAGTTAAGTGTCGCATCTAGCCCCAGAGCTTTATTATGGCTGCTGTCGAAGGACAAACCGCGTCCGGCCCCGAGTGAAAGGCCCACTGTGGCAGTGGAACCAAAGCGGCGAGCGACACGAAAATAGGCATTGGGATTATCGACATTGAAGTTGTAGTTGAGTGAGCCGGAGAAGTCGTAGGAGCCTTGCGACCGTTGCAGCATAACGCCCCACTTGGTCTCATATTGCCACTCTTGAAGTTCAAAAGGCACATAGAACTTGCCGGCTGTTACATTGAACTTTCCGACCGGTTTCTGATACCAGGCCTCGACGGGTTGATGAACGCTCGGCACAGCAGAGCCATAAAGCTTGCCTACACCAAGTGCCAGTTTGGCCGTTGCGCCGCCTTCGTTGGCATAGCGCGCATACACAACAGATGGGTAAGCCGGGCCGTAGCCGATCCAGAAGCCATCTCGAAAACGCCTTTGCCCCCGCAGGTTTGAAGTTCCATAATAGAGATCGACACCCGCTTTCCATCCCACTGGTGGAGCCTGAGGCGTGGCTGCCTGTGCCGCCTCAGCTTGCGCTGTTTCGCGTTGCGCTGTTGCGGATTGCGCCGCCTCGGATTGCGCCGCCTTGGGTTGCGCTGTTGCGGCCTGGGGCTGGTTTTCCAGCGGGGTCGCTTCACGCCCGGAGGAGGTTGTGCCCGGCGGGTTTTCTACCGGAGTACTCGGAGGCTCGGTCGCAGTGGAGGCGTTTTGTGCCAGCGAAGCCGAACTGGTGTAACACGCAAAGAGTGAAAGCAAACCCGCACGCATGAAAAACGGAGCGGTGTTCGCACGACATAAAACAGGTGTCATGGGTGAAGTTGGGTGACAATTAAGGCGGTTTGGGCACAGCAGGGCCTTTGCCTGCTTTTGCGCGCTTTAAACAGAATTTGAAAAATTCGATAATACTCAGGCCGCGGCTTGTACCTGTTGGGACACTTCATCAGTGTCCCGTTCGCCAGCGGTCAGATCATCCGAGTACTCGTCTTCACTACTGTTGCCAACTGGAGCTTGGTTGGTGAAGGTCGCCAACTGCAATTCCAGAAGATACTCGACCAATTCGAGATAATCCAGAGGCAGCGTGAATAGAAAACGTGCCGCCGGGAGGCCTTGCTCCTGCCCGACCACAAGGCGCAGGCGATGCAGGATAGGACCTTTGTGAGTGCCCAGAGATTCGATGAGTTGCTGCGTCGGGCCCTGGAACTGTTCCCACTCTTCGGTTTCCTGGCGCAGCTTGATGATGCGCTCCAGAAGCAGCTTCATACCGCCCAGCACACCGGGCCGCTCGCCCTCAAATTGCTTACGCTGCGGCAGGTGCAAGCGAATTTCAGTGCCCAGAAAATGGCGCCCAAAAGACACGCCGTGAGCCACGTAATCGCGTTGCTGAGGTGTCAGCTTATCGGGTGCCAGAAGCCACATCGGCAACAACTGCTTCACGAAATCGAGATAAGTCAGGCCGGGCAGAACCGAGTAACGCGAAGCCGCTGTAACCACCAGGTCGCGTGAGAGTTTCAACTCTGTGGCTGGCCGGTCGACCAGCAAGCCGCGCAGCACGGAAGCAGGCAACGATTCCAGCAATTTATAGCTGAACTTGTTCTCCATCTGCACTGTGCCATATTGAAATGGCAGCACGACTTGTTTTCCAAAGAATTTATTGGCCAGCGTTTGCGCAATGACAAATGTGCCCGACTGTGGTTCAAGGTAAGACTTGTTAAACGGCTCGACATCGACTTTGAAAAGCAGCCAGCGAATAGCGCAATCGAGCTTCCAATTGAGTTTGCCCTGGAGTTGCGAGAACGGAATTTCAGACGTTCGAGTGCAGTGCTCGCAGTGAACGGTAACGCGCTCATCGCCGACGCTGAGGATACGCGTTTCATGGATGTAGCGACAATGAGGACAAAGCGCCCAATACAATTTGTCCGGTTGATAGGTGGGAAATTCGGCTTTCAACAACTGAAGTAGCTCATCCTGGCGCTCCAGCACAGTGCGCACATATGGATCGTAAAGACCGCGTTCGTAAAGCTTGGCCGTCGAAACCAGTGTCGGATGGCAGTCGAAGCGATGCAAACGATTGACAAGTTCTTCTTCAAAATGAGCGGCATACGATTCATGACAGCCCCACGGATCGGGAAGATGCGCAATCGGCTTTCCACAACAATCTTGATAACGCTCGATTAAAACCGGATCTTTATTGACGGCGACACGAAGTTGCCGGAAGTTGAGCGCATCCATGCTGTCATTGATAAGCAGGAAGGTAACAATGTGGCCGGCGCGACGTAGCCATCGTGCGATTTCATCAGCGACGAGAAACTCTCGAAGATTGCGTTCATCCCCTAAATAAGCGCATGTTGCTCCCGTTGCAATGGTTACAACGTGCTGATCGGCATAGCGGCTCAAAACATCGGCATACGACGTGGCATAGAGCGGGGTGTCAGAGCGCATAACGCCTCACCACACAGGGGTTAGATATTACATCAATATTCTTCATCAATTTCCTTTGCAGACACAATGCCCAGGTTTGCCCGATTTTCCGGGCAAAACCGGGCAACGTTTTCATGCAATGTGCTGATAGATCGAGCAGAGCGGTTCATTGCCATGCCTGAGTATACGCACTTATTCATGCCAATTAGCCAGTTATGGCCTGTAATGAGCCAACTGTTTCCATGTAGTTTTGGAGCCGTCTTTACGACGCTGCCGAGTTGTGCTGAGAATTGTCGTCATCTTTTGGAGGTGCGGTACCTGGAACCAACTGCAGAACGGCCTGCCCGTTCTTCTGAATAGGACGGCGCTTGTGAGACGCGCGCAGAAAGGCATTGGCCATGGCCGGATCAAACTGAGTACTCACATTGGCGCGAATTTCTTCCATGGCGTCTTCCCAGGCCAGGCCTTTGCGATAAGGTCTATCCGTAGTCATCGCACTGCAAGCATCAGCCACGGCCAGCAAACGCCCCATAAAGGGAATCGCTTCAGCAGCCAGGCCATCGGGGTAGCCTTTGCCATCCCAACGTTCATGATGCGAACGCACGCCTTCAAGAATGGAGTCCAGCCCCGGAACGCCGCCCACAATGAACGACCCGAACTCCGGGTGCTGTTTCATGATGTGGAATTCTTCGGCAGTGAGACGACCGGGCTTGCGCAGAATCGTTTCCGGCACTCCGATTTTGCCAACATCATGGAGTAGTCCCGACATGCTGACAACGCGCATAGTTTCCTCCGAAAGTCCCAACTCTTCGGCGATCCATATCGCGTACTCGGTTACGTCTTCAGAATGGCGACGCGTGTAGTGGTCTTTGTTGTCCACGGCTGTCACCATGGCGTCCAACACGTCGAAAGAGCTTTCCGTACGCAGTTGGCGACGACCCCGCTGCGTGTCGCTTGTGGCCACAATGCCTCGTTCAGAAACTTTCGCCGTATATAAATTGGCATCGGCCACAGCCACCAGTTCATAGCGATTGGCACTGTCCTCAGGATAAGTCGCAAGCCCCAGAGAAAGCGTAACGGGAATGGCGCGTTCTTCATCCTCCTGATAAAAGCCTTCCGCAGCCATGCGGTCACGCAGGCGTTGCGCCACCATCATAGCCAGCGGTAAGTCTGTGTCCGGCAGAATGGCGATGAATTCATCACCTCCGTAGCGGCCCAGTATGTCGGCTTTGCGGAACTCCATATTCAGCACGTGCGCGACGCGCTTAAGCACCTGATCGCCAACCGGATGCCCGTATGTATCATTGAAAAGCTTGAAGTTGTTAAGGTCCATCATGATGACGGCCAACGGACTGTTCTGGCGTTCGGCGCGATGAAACTCCGCATCGAGACGCTGGTGGACAGCACGGTGATTATAAAGCCCTGTGACGGAGTCGCGGTCGGCATTCTCAACAGCCGCCGCGTAGAGTTGAGCGTTCTTGTAGGCGGCGGCGACTTCCAGGCCGATACTTTCCAACATCACACTGTCGCCGTTACCGAAAGAGTTCTGCCGGCGCACAACTCCAATTGTGCCAATGGGCTGATTGTGCCATAGCAAAGGAGCACGCAAATAGTAGCTATCGCTTGCTGTAGGAGGGACTTGGTGGTTTAGGCTGCCGTCGTCAAACGTAGCTTCCGGTGGAGCCGGCGACAGCACAATGGTTTCGACTTGATTCGCCAGGGGCAAGCCGGCTAAGAAGCGCTGAACATCGGGTCGATGGTCAAGCCCCCGGTGAGCCTCAGCTTCGAGAGAATACTCTGCATCGCCTCCATTGACATCGTAGGTACTCTCAAAGACTTGTAACATGACCGCTTCGGCCCGAAGCGCCCCCATTGTGTGCTCCGCCGCATTGCCCAGAACTTCATCCACTTGCAGCGTGTTGTTGACCGCTTTAGTCAGGCTGTGCAGAGCTTTCAACTGCTGCGTGCGCTGCATCACAGTATCTTCAAGGTTAGCGTTGAAGCCCCGCAACTGCACCGTCAGATGCTGATTTTCCAGCAAAGTGAGTACTTGACGAAAAATCACCAGGGCAATGAGCCATAGCCCGGCAATAAGTGTCGATGGATCAATTTCCCTATCCTGCTTGTAATCATGACTTGCAACAATGCTGAACGCAACAGCCGCCAAGGTGTAGGGCATCAGCACGCGTGCCAACAGGGCCGGCGTCAGATAAGTTAATGAACTCTGTGGATGCTGATATGCTATGGATTCGTTTGCGCCCAAGTCATCTTTAGGAACTGTGCCGTCCTGTAATTCCTGATGCGGCCACCACAGTTGTAGCAGCGCTGAATAGCCGATGAGCAGCCAGCCGAATGACCAGCCCCAATCAAACCAACTTCCTGTCTGATAGATATCATGCAGGTTGTGATAGAAGAAGGTGGAGTCAGCTAAAGCCAGCAGCACAATGCCGCTCATCAGAAAGATAAGCGAACGTCGCAAGGTGCTCGTTGTGGTGGCTGTGCTAAATAGCACCAGGGCTGCAAAGAAAATAACGACATCGCCCAGTGGGTACGCGGCGCCTAGAACTTTCTCCAGCAATGTGGTTTTCGCATCGGTCCACGACGGCGATACGAGAAAATACCAGGAGAGGACGCCTACGCTACTGGCAGCAATGGCGCTGTCGAGCACCAGGCGCGCTCGCCCCGTCACACGCATACTACCAAACAGCAGGAAAACGCCCGCAATGAGGAAGGGATAGCCGCCCAGGTAACCGGCATCGGCCATGCTGGGGAACGGCACCTTTATGCCGCGCACGCTTTCATAATAAGCCCAGGTGCCCTGCCCCACACCCCAGCTCAAGGCTCCAATGCCAATGAGAATCCATCCTGTCCGCCGAATGGTCGAGGTATGCTGACCCAATCGCGCGAAACTAATAGCGCAGATACCGGCAAAAATCGGCGGAATAACTTGATAAAAGTTATGGAAATTGAGGTAGAACTTTTCGCTGCCGGGATGAACGATAAGCATGACCACAAACACTACAGCGTAGAGCAGCGAGCTGGCTGTAATGAAGACTTCAAAAAAAGACATATGGCGTAGCCGGGCCGGTGTGGAAAATGTCATAGGAAAAGTAAGTTGACTCCAGAACAAAACACATGCTCAATGTGGTAACAAAGCACCTATTTTAGCTGCAATGATAGTGCCACCTGTTAATGCCTTCTTTTTGCTAGATTTAACAGTGTTCGATAACGCACACTGCATCAAAAGGTGAGTATAATTGCATAATTGACAATAATCTCGTCACATTGGCAAGCATCTTGTCACATGGGCAAGCATCACTTGCAGCGCATCACTTGCAGCATTGATATTCGAAGGAGAGACTGACTATGAGCACGCAAACGTCTGAAGTCCAGGACACCGAGCAAGAAGAAAACATCGAGTACTCAGCATGGGAAGAATGGGACCCGCGCGACTATAATCGAGAATACTATTCGGAAATCACCCTCGACGGGTTGTACTTGATGGAATGGATTGTCGAATGTGTGCAAAAAGCTCCGCATGTGGACGTGGCCCTTGAATTTGGTAGCGGGCCAACTGTTTTGCACACATTCCCTTTAATCAGTAAGGCCAAAGAAATACATCTCGCGGAATACCTGCAAGTTAACCGTGAGGAAGTGCAACGCTGGGTCAACAAGGAACCCGACACGCACGATTGGAGCCAGTTCGCCAGAGAGTTTCTGCGTTTGGAAGGCAATCAAGATCCGACCGACGCAGAAGCCGAGGCGCGCCAAGAGCAAGTCCGTCAAGCAATTACTCAGGTTATGCCTGCTGACGCCGGTGAGGAAAATCCTCTGGGCGTCGATAAACGCGGTTTCTACCCGTTGGTTACGGCCTTGTGTTGTGCCGATTCAGCGACCAACGACAAGGATACATGGCGCCTGTACATGAAAAACATTGCGAGCCTGGTAAAGCCGGGCGGCATGTTGGTTATATCGGCCTGTGGCGGCCATGAGTTCTACCGCGTCGGAGAGCGGCGCTTTCCAGGTGCCTGCGTCAGCGGACGCGACATGCTCAACTGCTTGCAGGAACTCGGCTTCGGCGATATCGACTTACGCTTGCGCCAGGTTCCCGATAGCGCCGGCCAGGGCTTTTCCACCACCATTCTGGCGCGCGCCATCAAGCCTGAATAAACTCCAACCCAACGGTCGAAAGCCTGTGCCTGCTTCGCAGAAGAACAGTTGCCCAACCTTTTAACATTGTGTGCAGTTGTGTGTTTTGATTGAATATGGGAGTACTCTACGGACTTGCAGCCGCTTTGTGTTGGGGCCTCGGCGACTTTCTCATCACAATCCTGACACGCCGCATTGGAACGCCGCGCGCCATCTTTGCCACTCAGATACTGAGCCTTGCGTCCTGGTGCATCCTGCTGTTTGTCATGCCCAGCGCACCGGACACCGGCATTAGCATCTGGACACTGGCAATCGTTGCAGGTGTTTGCCATGTCACGGCATTGTTGCTGACTTATCGAGCATTTGAAATCGGAACGTTGGCGCTGGTCTCGCCCATCATCTCAGGATTTGCCGTTGTAACGGCGTTACTGGCATTGATGAGTGGCGAGCGTCCACCCGTCCCGGCGTTGGTCGGCACATTTCTGCTAATCAGCGGCGTTGTGCTGGCCACACGTGCGCCATCTACAAGCGGTGGTGGGAGCGTCGCAGGAGTGCCGCAAGCCATTGGAAGCGCTCTGGCTTTCGGCGTCATGTTCTGGATGTTCGACTTCATACAGCCCAAGCTCGGATTTATCTGGCCGCTAATTGTGCTCAAAATCATGGCTTCAGCGGCCGGGTTGTGGGGGTTAAGAACTGCGTCACCGGACGCCCATCCTCCTGAGGATGCCGCTGTTTCCGACGCTCCTTCAACAGGGACGACGCAAACTCTTTCGAATTGGATGCTGGCGGCAGGTGTCGCGATAGCCGATACCACAGCCTGGGTGGTTTTCATCTTCGGCACACGCACTGAATACACCACCGTTGTGACCGCGTTGGCTTCCTTGTTTAGTGCCATTACAGTGTTGCTCGCTTGGGCGTTTCTTAAAGATCGTCTGGCTTCTAATCAGTGGGCCGGCATCGCTATCGTTCTGCTGGGCATTCTGCTGGTTAGCCTTTAAGTAATCTCATAGCGAGTACCCGATATAGAGGAGTACTCGCTCAAATTCCCAATCGTAAATGATTACATCTCACGGTCTGGTTCCGCCCTTAAGCGCCGAGTGGCCTCTTAGCAGCCTGGTCTGGGGCAAAAGGGCCGGGCTTGGAACAGCAGTCGAACTCAAATCACCTGTGGATAAGACGCTGATCCAACAGGTGAATCTTCTGCGCGATGATGAGCGAGAAGCCCTTTTATCGCCACAGGCTGTCCTGTCGCGCCCCCATTGTGACGAGTTAAAGCAGTTTTGCGAGCGCTTCCATGCGGCCTTGCTGGAATGGCACTGCAACCTACTGGAGGCGACGCAGTTGGAAACCGCCTTTATCCGCTCCGACTGCGAGGAAGTTCTTGAGGGGGTACTCGCTTATGTGCGCGACTTCCCCGGCACCCTGCAAAGCATTGAAACGGCCACGCTGCCCTACGATTGCGGGCCGCAGAAACGGCAAATCCGCCTCGTGCCCACCGCGTGGGGCACCGTAGCTGTGGTTCTGCCGCAAAGTGCTTTCCTGATTCTGGGTGTCACCTGCATGCTCAATGCTCTGGCAGCCGGCAATCGCGTCATCTTGCGCACCCCGTTGCAGTGCGCCCGCTCTGCGGCATTGCTGTCGGAAGCGTTGCAGACTGCGCAACCCCCACAGGACGCAGTCAGTGTCGTCCTGACACGCGGCAAGGAGTTCACAGACGCTCTTTTTCGCTCGTCCTCACCGCAACTGCTGCACTACCTCGGGAGTTCGCGGCACGCCGCCTCGCTACTCTCCGAAAGTTTCACACACGCAAAACCTTCCATCGTGGATGGTGAGGGCAACGTGTGGGTGTGGGTCGCCGAGGACGCAGACCCCGGCGGAGTGGCGCAAATCCTAACGGAAGGTGCATTGCGCTACAACGGGCAAACTTGCACTTCAATCAACGGCGTCGTGCTTCATCCCACGCTTTATGCAAATGTGAAGGAGCGCCTCATTGCACGGTGGAAGCAGTTGCGGTCGGGTAATCCTCTGACCGAAGACGTTCACGTCGGCCCGCTGATGGATGAAGAGCAAAGCGCATGGTGCGAGCGTCGCGTTGCTGAAAGCGGCGGCACGGTTTTGTGTGGCGGCACACGTGAAGGCAACCTGCTCCAACCAACCCTGGTCGAAGCACCCGATTGGAATAGCGAACTGGTGCGTGAAGGTCTTTTCGGCCCGACGTTGTGGATTGCGCCCGGTGAGGCCGAGGAATTCGCCGGCCACTGGCCGAGCAATCGCTTTCCGCTCTGCGCCGGTGTGATTTCGCCCTCCGCCGACGCAAATTACTGGTTGCAACGACTTTCCGATGTGGCACGGCTCTGCATCAACGGCGACCCGAGTATTGAGTACATCTTTGAGCCGTGGGGCGGTTATCCGACCAGCGGAGTCAATCCGGTTTCAACGTGGCTGCAAAAATACCAGCGCGTCGTGGCTATCGACGAGATAGGCTAGTTGATTGCGTGTAACTGGCGCACGAGGCATTATGGAAAACAATTCTGAACTGAGTACTCAGCATGGGACAACACAGACCCTTGCATCACCTGCACTGGACACGCAACTGGAAGAGCAGTTGTGTGCTCAAATTGAAACCGCCCACAACACGGGCAATTTGCTGGCTGTCGTGTCAATGGAGTTGAATAATCCGGATTTATTCAACGACACACCTGGCACTCACGGAGTTGATAAGGTTCTTCACACAGTCGAAGAGTGTTTGCAGGCAGTTCAGAGCGATGGCGACATTACCACACGTTATGGTGACGCCGGATTCATTGCTCTGCTGCCCAACTCCGACGCACACGACGCGTTGGAAGTGTGTTCTCGAATTGCAGCAAACATCGACAAAAGACCTTATCAATCCTCAAGTGGACGAGAAATTCCCATCGGGCTCTCATTTGGAGCGGCCATCTTCCCACATGACGGCAACACGCTACACGACCTGTTGGCGGTCGCCAGTTCTAATCTCGATGAGGCCAGGCGCGGCAGCGTATCCTCAAATTAACAGAGCAGCAAGCCACGCCAACACCTCACAAAGACAAAGCCGGTTCCGCTATGCAGCGGAACCGGCTTTGTCTTTGTGAGCGATTACTTCTTGCAGCAGGGAACGTCCGGCTTGCAGCAAGTCGCGCCATCTTTGCAGCAGTCAGCAGCTTGAGCCACGGCGCCAAACGCCAGCACGCTCAGCAAACCCAGCATCTGGATGCACTTACGCATGATTTCACCTCCTTGATAAAAAGAAAAAGAAGCCTGTAGGGCGTTCAAACAACCGCACTCCGACAGGAGGATTGTTGTATCAATTGGGGCGAATGAAGACGCTGGAAGAGCCTCTCGCATCGATGTGCGAGAAGGCAATATGGTGATACTGTCACGCTGTCATCACGTGCAGGCATAAGTCGCCGCACACGCGAGACTGTAATTTAGTGACAGACTTCCATCGTCTTGTTACAAAACAGGTGGAGCACGGCCTGCAACAGCATGAGGTCGGTGTTGCGAACGAAGTGGAAAGAGGAATGCGGCTGGCCTGAGACTGGAGCGTTGTGGCGCAGCAAGCAGGATGGAAGACGATGGTAATACGGCTGTTGCGCTGGTAGTGGCCGGGGCGATCTTGAGAGGCTGCCCCGGCGCACCAATCGTTCTGCTTTGTGCGGCTCCTGTGTTTTCGTGGCGCTCGTTATGGGAGGGAAGTGTCAGCGGCTTGCAGCAGCGGCGCGGATCGGCGCAAGGCTGCGCGGTGGAGATGCCCGTTTGCGGCATCATACTTTTGCAAATGGCAGCAGCGTCGCCAATTTGGCCGGTCATGGGACAGGCCCACGCCAGTGCCGGCAGCGTGGCGGCAAAAAGTGCTATTAGCGTCAGCACCGTCCAAAAAGAACCTTGCCACTTCTTCATCGTTGATTCACTTCACGATTGCGAACAACGCGCGTTCCGCACCTCTACCCAACGCCGCCATTGGCCAGCAGGTTTTGCGCGGTCAGCCAGCGCGCATCATCGGTGCAAAGAAAGGCCACGACATCGGCGATGTCTTCCGGTTCGCCCAAACGACCAAATGGCGATTGAGTGGCCATGCGCTCCAGCGTTTCCTGCGGCGTGTTGCCCAGCAGCAAATCGGTGCCTACCATGCCGGGTGAAACCGTATTTACTGTAATGCCGCGTTTGCCCAGATCTTCCGACCAGCAGCGCGTAAACGCTTCGACCGCGGCTTTGCTTCCGGCATACACAGAACCCGTGCCGGAATTGACGCGCGTGATACCGCTCGAAATGTTTACCACACGCCCATTGTCGCGCATGATACGCGCCGCTTCCTGCGTGGCGAAAAACAAGCCGCGCGTGTTGAGATCAAAAATGCTATCGTAGTGGTCTTCGTCGGCTTCACCGAGTACTCGCCATTCGGCCCAACCGGCGTTATTGACCAGAATATCGACATAACTGAACTCGCCTTCGATTTGCGAGAACATGCGCCGCACTTCCATGATGTCGGCGATGTCGGCGGCGATGGCCAGCGCTTTGCCGTTCGCGCTTTCGATGTCGCTGACCACGCTTTGAGCGGCTTCTTCATTGCTCTTGTAATTGACGACGACTGTGGCGCCGTCGCGCGCCAGACGTTTGGCAATGGCCGCACCGATACCGCGACTGGCGCCCGTCACGACCGCGATTTTGTTCTTGAGTTGCATTGTTTCGCTTTCCTGTTTGGGTCAAGATTAGGCAAAGACCGGCGACGCTTTGATGCGCCGGTGGAACGCAGTGTACAATCTTTTCGTTTGAGGCTTTTGTGAATTCACTTTTTGGAATTGAGACGGAATACGGCATTACAGTCGAAGGCGCCGACGCGACGCACCTGGTCGCTGAGTCGCGCGAAGTCGTGAAAAGTTACAGCGGACGCTACGCCGGGCCGTGGAACTATCGCGCTGAAGACCCGCGCAACGACATGCGCGGCTTTCATGTCGATAAGCTGTCGCAAGACCCGACGGATGCGCAATTCGACAAACCCGGCGATCGTGTGCAATCGCCCAGCGAAGACCGCTGCGACCGTGTTTTATTAAACGGCGCGCGCTTGTATAACGATCACGGCCATCCCGAGTACTCGACTCCCGAATGCAACGACCTGCGCAGCCTCGTGGCGCACGATAAAGCCGGCGAGAGAATCATTCTCGAATGCGCCCACGCGCGCGCGGCCACTATCGGCAAAACCGTCGATATTTTCAAGAACAACACCGATTTTCACGGCGCTTCTTACGGCACGCACGAAAGCTATTTAGTGCTCCGCAGCGTGCCGTGGAGTGAAGTGGTTCAGAACCTGGCGCCGTTTCTGGCCACGCGCATCATTTATGCGGGAGCCGGTAAAGTGGGCAGCGAAGAGCGCGGCATTACCTGCAAATATCAGTTATCGCAGCGCGCCGATTTCTTTATGGTGCTGCAAAGCGTGGATACGCTGCACAATCGCCCGCTCGTCAACACGCGCGATGAAGCGCATGGCGACCCGCGTCGTTTCCGGCGCTTGCACGTTATTGCGGGCGACGCCAACATGAGCGAGTACTCAACGGCCTTGCGCGTCGGTGCAACGAACCTGGTGGCGGCGCTCATTGAATCCGGCTGGCAAACGCCGGTTGTGTTGAAAGATGCGGTGCGCGCTATCAAGCACGTTTCGCGTGATGAAACTTACAAATGGATGGTAGATACGGATGATGGCGATTCCATTAGCGCCGTTGACGTGCAGCGCGTTTACCTGCGCGGCGCGCGCGAGTTAAATCTGCCGGGCAGCGACTGGGTGCTTGACGAATGGGAAGAGGTTTTGAACATCCTCGACAACGACCCCATGAGCCTGAGCGACCGTCTTGACTGGGTGGCCAAGAAATCGCTGCTCGATGAATTCGTCGAAGCCGAAGAACTCGACTGGACGCAAGACGTTGCCACACTACAAAGCCTCGACCTGGCGTATCACAACGTCGATCCCGAAGCCGGTCTTTACTATGGATTGGTGGATGCGGGTGCCATGAGCACGCTCGTCACCGATGAAGAAATCGAGGCCGCGCGCTGCGAACCGCCGTTGAGTACTCGTGCCGCGCTGCGTGGTGCGATTGTGCGCCGCTTCGCTCCACAGATCAAGGCCGCTTCGTGGGGCGGCTTCGCCTGGGAAGACGGCGGACAGCGTGGCGTGATCGCTCTGCCCGAAGCCGCTGAGGATTACGCGGCCCTGCGTGAGAAAATCGAAAGTGCCGAAAACCTGTCAGACGTGGCGGCGATTTTGCGCACGTCATAAACTGAGAGCTGTCATGAATAGTCATGGCTGTCCCCGAAGTACTGAAGGAGAACTCCTCATGAACGATTTTCGTGCTGATGAAACAATGCGCCGTCCCCTGCCCGCCGACCCGATGCAAAAGCCCGGCGGCGATGACAGCGGCCCCAGCGCTCCCAAAGTGAAGAAGCCCGACACACGCCAGTTGCTCGACCGCATGAAGCGCGTCGATCCCGAACAGGCCAAACGTTACCGCCAGCGCAGCGGACAGTAATTTTAGGGATGAGGGGAAAGGGATGAGGGACGAGTCGAGTACTCGCATTGCTCATCCCTGTCCTCTCATCCCTCATCCCTTCTTATGAAATACACCCAACTGGGTCGCACCGGTCTCAAAGTTAGCCGCCTGTGTCTGGGCACGATGAACTTCGGCCCACAAACCAGCGAAGAAGACTCGTTCGCCGTCATGGATCGCGCACACGAGCACGGCATCAACTTCTTCGATACAGCCGATGTTTATGGCTGGAAGAAAGGCGAAGGCATTACCGAGCAAATCATCGGGCGCTGGTTCGCGCAGGGCGATAACCGCCGCGAAAAAACTGTGCTCGCCACCAAGCTGTATGGCGACATGGGCGATTGGCCCAACCAGTCGCGCGTTTCGGCTTTGAACATCAAACGAGCCTGCGAGAATTCACTGCGCCGCCTGCAAACCGATTACATCGACCTGTATCAGATGCACCACATTGACCGCGCTACACCGTGGGAAGAAATCTGGCAGGCGATGGAAGTGCTGGTACAACAGGGCAAAGTTCTCTATGTCGGCTCATCGAACTTCGCCGGTTGGAATATCGCGCAGGCTAATGAAGCCGCCAAAGCACGCCACTTCGTCGGCCTTGTGTGCGAGCAGAGCCTCTACAACTTGAACGCGCGCACCGTTGAAATGGAAGTGATTCCGGCGTGCGAGCATTATGGTCTGGGCCTCATTCCGTGGAGTCCGCTCGGCGGTGGTTTGTTGGGTGGAGTACTCAAGAAACCCAAGGAAGGCCGCCGCGCCGGCATGGACGATCAAATCGAAAAAAACCGCGATAAGCTGAAGGCCTGGGAAGGCTTGTGCAAGAAACTGGGCGAACAGCCCGCCGATGTCGCATTGTCGTGGTTGCTGCACCAGAAGGTTGTCACGGCACCGATCATCGGCCCGCGCACCATGGAACAGCTCGATGGTTCGTTGCGCGCCGTGGAGATTGAACTTGCGCCCGAAACATTAAAGAAGCTGGACGAAATCTTTCCCGGCTACAAGACCGCGCCCGAACATTACGCGTGGTAGAAAATAGTAATGAGTGATGGGTGACGAGTAATGAGTACTCATCACTCATGACCCATTACTCAGCACTTTTCTTATGAATTTTGAACACACCTACGCGGGAGATTTCTCGCGTCTCGTGCCCGCAGCGACCAAGTTTGAAGTCCCGGCACACGCCACAAGCGGTGGCATCTCGCAGCACATTGTGGACACGCATGGCACAACCGTCATTGCCGTCAAGTATAAAGACGGAGTACTCAACGTCGCCGACCGCCGCGCCACCGCCGGCATGGGCGTGATGTATGACCGCGCCGAAAAGATTTTGCCGCTTGACGACCATACCTTAATTGCCATTAGCGGCTCGTTTGCCAAAGCGATTGAAATTGGGCGTTATTTGCGTCACTCGTTCAAATACTATTCGCGCAGCCAGTTGCAGCCGATGAGTTTGGAAGGCAAATTGGCCGAAATGACACGCGCTATTTCCAATAACCTGCCGATGGCGATGCAGGGCGTTGGTGCTTTCATTCCCGTGTTATCGGCCTACGACCTGGAAGCCGACGAAGGTCGCATCTTCTTTTACGATGTGATGGGCGCGCGCTTTGAATCGTCCGAGTTTGGTGCCGCCGGTTCAGGTTCGAGCGCGATTCGCGGCTCGTTCGATTATATCGTGCGCACCAAGAAACCGTTCAGCGAAATGGACTTGCAGGAAGCCTTACGCGAGTCTTTGATTCTGCTCGACATCGCCGCTGATTTGGATGCGGCAACCGGCGGTTACTCGAAGATTCTGCCTGCGGCCAAAGCCCTGACGCGCGACGGCATCCTCACATTGGATGAAGGGCAAATGACCGACGTGCTGCGCCAGATCGACGATGGAGTACTCGGTGTCATGCCGCCAGTCCGCGCCCGAAAAATCGACGCCGATTCGCAGCAGATTTAGTTTTGAACCACAGAGACACAGAGGACACGGAGGAGGGAAAGAGTTGAGAGGTAGTAATCATAAGACTGTAAGTACTCGCAACGACTCTGCACTGCTCGCCCTTCCAAAACCTCTGTGCCCTCTGTGTCTCTGTGGTTAATTTCCCGTTATGTATTCACCTTACGATTTCAACCAATCCATTGCGCACCGCGCCGAGTACGTCGAAGAGCGCCTCAAAGGCGGCGCGCCGGTTGTGGGAATTTCCTACGACCGCGGAGTACTCATCTTCACCGTGAAGCGCACGCAGCGCAAAGTCTTTGAAATTTACGACAAGCTGATGTATTCGGCTATCGGCAACCAGGCCGATGTCGAAGCGGTGCGCCTGGCCGCTATCGACTTCGCGCACCAGGAGGGCTTTGTGCGCTCGCCGGATGACGTTTCGATTCAGCGTCTTGTTGGTTTCGCCATTTCGCCGCCGCTGAAGAAATCATTCGGCGACACCTTCAACACGCCCAATGTGCTGCGCGCGCTGTTCACCGAAATCGGGCTGCGCCCCGAACGCGACCAGTTCTTCGTTTTAAATTACGACGGCGAGTTCACAACACACGCCCGGTCTGCCGTTGTGGCGGGTAGCGATGCCGCCGAAGATGCAATGAGCGAAGAACTGCGCAAGTATGAAGATGTGCCCGACCTCGCGACGGCGTTGCAACGTGCCGCACAAGTGTGGCGCATCGGCAGCCGCGACTACTCGCGCCGCGACGATGATGAAGACGAAAGCGATTCAAGTACTCACAGCGGAGAAGAAAACGATCCGCTAAGCGAAGCGCTGGAAAAAGGCTCGCTCGAAGCGGCTATTCTGGAACGCGACTCGCCACGCGAAAGCAAATTCCGCTTACTGCACGAAGAAGAGATTAAGATTTGACAGGATTCACAGGATAAGCAGGATGTTTGGAGAACTCGGTTTACAATCGTCCGGACTGGGTTAAAGGTGTTGTAATTCGCGGTTCAACTTAGGCATGTAGAAACCATCCTGCTCATCTTGTCCATCTTGTTTATTTCCGTTTGTTGGTGCTGATATGGAACAACGCATTGTCGGGTTAGAAACCGAGTTTGGTTGCATGGTGCGCAGCGATGCCAAAGGGCGGGCCGTCAATTCGTCCGAGCGCATCGTGGAAGCGGTCAAGGATCACGCGTTTCTGCGTAAGAAATTGGGCTTGCTCGACATGCACGCGCGCGACTACGCTTTTGAACCTGCGCGCAGCGGCGGTTTTCTAGTGAATGGCGGGCGGCTTTATGTCGATGCCGTCGGTTCGCACGAAGAATATGCCACGCCCGAATGCGTCACCTGGACGGATGCCGTGGCGTATGACCGCGCCGGTCGAGTACTCCTGCAATCGCTGGTGGATGACCTGGATTTAACCAACGATGTGGCATTCTACGCCAACAGCGTCGATCACTTCGGAGGTCACACCTTTGGCTGCCACGAAAACTACCTGGTCGATATTTCGGCGGCGGCGTTTCGCGGCAGCCTGTCGTTACTAATGCCGTTTCTCGTTACGCGCCAGATTTTTGCCGGTGTCGGTCGTGTTGGCGGTCATAAGCTGAATCGCAACGATTTTCGGCGCAACGTGATGACAATCGGCGAGCATGATGTCGATACAATGTGGGTCGCCGATTTTTATGGCGTTGAAATCGACGAAACTGTTGATTACCAGCTCTCGCAACGCGCCGATCACATCGTGAACACGGTCTCGTCGCGCGTGCGATTCAACCGCGCCATCATCAACCCGAAGCGCGATTCGTATTACGATTACTCCGACTTGCATCGTTTGCACGTGCTCTTTGGCGAGCCGAACATGAACGAGTATGCGATGTGGCTTAAAGTCGCGACGACTTGCATTGTGCTCGACCTGATGGACTTGAAAGTGCTGCCGCCCGATGTGCGTCTGGACGATGCGCTTGGTGCATTGAAAGGCGTATCGCGCGACCAGACAATGAAGTGGCCGGTGCGGCGCAGCAATGGACGCAGCATGAGCGCCATCGATTTACAGCGCATCTATCTTGATGCCGCGCAGAGTTACCTCAAGGGCAAAGACGAACAGACCGACTGGGCATTGGAAGAATGGGAGAGTACTCTGGACGGCTTAGAGCGCGATCCGATGGAAATGGGTGACCGATTGGACTGGGTTGCCAAGAAGCAGATGCTGCAAGACTTCATGGAAAGCGAAGGCACCGACTGGAAAGACGACCGCCTGCATTCCCTTGACATGGAATATCACAACGTCAATCCGCGCACCAGCCTGTATTATGCGTTGCAGGATATGGACGCGGTGCGTCGCATCTGCACCGATGAGCAAATCGAGCGCGCCACCAAAGCCCCGCCGCAGAATACGCGTGCGCGGGGTCGTGCTGAAGTCATCGCACATCTCATCAAGCGCAAGTGGGGACGCTACTTAATTGATTGGGACTGGGTGCGCGTCGATAAAGATCGTCATCTCGAATTGCGCAATCCCTTCCACACCTACGAAGCCGAAGCCGCCGCCTTCGCGCAAGGCCTGGATGCGGGCAGCGAGGGTATTCGCAGCTAGGATAGAAGTTCAACAACCAAGGGGGAGGAGCATCTTTCAAGATGCTCCTCCCTTATCGTTACCGCAAGTTGACTTAAAAAGGCCGCTGTTTGCCAAACGGCATTTTCCACAGATCGAGCAATGTCAACTCACGCTCGTCGCGCCAGCCCGGCACACCAATTGTGAGAGCATCCTGCGGCACATCGAGGCGCAGCGTGCCGTGCATTCTGTCCCACCAGTTAAAAATCGTGCCCCAGTTGGAATCGGTTTCCGCACGCACAATGGAGTGATGAATACCGTGCATACGTGGCGTAACGAGTACTCGTTGCAGCGCGTGCTCCACGCCTAAGGGCAGACGCCAGTTGGAATGGTGAAACTGCCCGGCAACCTCGAAGACAATCTCAAACACCAGCAACACCAGCGGTGACACACCCATCAACAGCACTTGAGCCAACCGAAAGAAAACGGACAGCAACAGTTCGCAAAAATGAAAGCGCGTGGCAGTGCTGACATCCATATCGAGATCGGTATGGTGCACGTTATGAAAGCGCCACAAAAGCGGCACGCGATGTGTTGCTACATGCCACCAGTAATAGGAGTAGTCGAGCCATAAGAATCCGGCAAATGTGGCAATTAGCGGTATACATGCAGCCAGTGCATCAATCCGAAATGGTGATTCTCCGCCCATAGAGCGGCTGTCAGAGGAACAGGAAGCAGCAAGAGCCGCAGTGTCAGAAAAGAAGGCACGGCAAACACCAGGTTGCGCGCGACGCGCCGCAGCACCGCGAAGCGCTGTCGGCGCAAAGGATGCCTATACTGAATCCAGATTAGCCATACGAACACAGAGGCCGGAAGCGGTGCGCAAAAGTAATCATATAGCGCCATCCAGGATGCAAGGCCCCGTTGGACGCTGTGCGCTTTATGCACAAATGCGAAAGGCGTCGTCGCGACGGATGTAGGAAAAAGAACGATCAGCCCGAAGAGCAATGCCGTTATGAGCAGCACGCCACTGACAAGGCGCGCGATGAACCCCGGTGCGCCCGGCATTCGCATACGTCTTTGTATGATGCCTTTCACATTCCCCACGTTCTCCATTTATGCGCGGCTTGCACGTTGCCAACGTGCGTAGTCGACGTGCGTAGCCTGTGCGCGTTGCCCGTGGTGTTTTTACCTGGCAGCACCAGGGCCGCAACAGCCGGTTAGTGCCCCTGATGTCAAATCCTGCGCCTTCGGTTCTATTTCAATGCCGAGTACTCGCTAGAGTTCTATATTCTCTAGATGGCTATCGCGCCATTACCCGCGCTCAAGTCGTGCGCCGGTGAGCGCAGGGGTGGCTAGGAAAATAAATGAACATCATTTTCTGTTTCCTTGCCATTTTTCATCTAAACATGCTACGATGAAGGTCACTGATCGTGATGAGATCAATTATTCACTCTGCAGGAAGTTCGATTATTGCAGAGGCAGTTCATAAACGTTGAAGTGCCTGAAATTGGACGTTTCTGCACAGGTGTGGCGCTCGGCTTGTGTTCATTTGGCAGGTTTATTGAATACTTGCAGGAGTTCTTCCGTTTTTACAAGGCTTTTGCCCGGGCAGGCAGTAGCGGGATTTTGTAGACGCCTGGAGGTCGTTCAGCGTTTACAAGGGCGGAGTACTCATGACTCATAAAAGATCACCCATTTTACTCGGCGGAACTGGGCGCAATCTCTGGTTGTGGCTGTTCGCTTTGGTTCTGCTTGGCTTAAGCGCTACACCAGGCTCAGCCGATAAGAGTGCCGCGCGCTCTCTGCACAACATCGGTCTTATCGATCAGGTTCTGGCGCGCGTGCAGCCTGGTCAAGAGTCAGTGAATATTGACGATCAGCTCTTTACGGTTCGCACACTTGTCGGTTATCGCGCGTTGCTAAGCGGCAGTCTGCGTCCTTTTAGTAGCTTTTCAGTTGTTGCCCGCTGGCCTTATGGCATTGTCCCCTACGTTTACGACTCCTCTGTCAGCGATCCGGTGCTTCGCACAATCTTCGAGTCCGCATGTCGTGAGTGGGAGCAGCAGGCCAACGTTCAATTTGTGCCCAGAACAACACAACCCAATTACGTTATAGTGCGGTCCAGCGATGTCAACAGTTCTTACGTGGGAATGGTTGGCGGTGCTCAAGAACTCAACATTTACAACTGGAACTACAAATACATTATCTGCCATGAACTGGCTCATGCCCTGGGTGCCATTCACGAGCAATGCCGTTCCGACCGCGACAACTACGTTTCCATCATATGGGACAACATTCAAGGGGGCACGGAAAACAACTTCGCCATTCTGAGCAATTCTCTGGATCAAGGCAACTACGACTTCGATTCCGTGATGCACTACGGGCTGACTTCCTTCAGCAAGAATGGCCAGAACACCATTCAACCGAAAGTGAGTTACAACAGCCTGATTGGCCAGCGAGACCATCTTAGCGACAATGACAAAGGCGGCATGGTCGCGATTTACGGACCGCCTGGCCCCATTCAGCGCCCGTCAAACGATGACTTTGCCAACGCCTATGGCCTGACAGGCACTCAGGGCACGACCACATCCAACAGCGTCAACGCGAGCAAGCAGCCTGGCGAGTACTCACACGCAGGCAACAGCGGCGGCGCTTCTTTGTGGTATCGCTGGACAGCAGCCGCTTCAGGCCCCTGTACGATCAGCACGACGGGCAGCACAACCCCGACGGGCAGCATTATGGATACTCTGCTGGGCGTGTACGTTGCCGGACAAAATTCGATCGCCGATGACCCGTTCTCCGGTCTAATTGAAATCGCCGCCAATGACGACGAGGTTGTCAACTCACTTTATACGAGTCGCGTTACGTTCAATGCACAAGCCGGCGTCGAGTACTGGATTGCCGTCGACGGCTACAACGGCACGATGGGCAACATCAATCTCGGCTGGCAATCTCAGGTGCCTATCATCAGGCCCTCCAATGACAATTTCCAGAACGCACAACTCATTGCAGGCGAAGCCGGCACTATCAGCGGTACCAACGTTAACGCCACAAAAGAGATGGGCGAGCCGGATGACGCAGCCAGCAGCACAGGAGCTTCCGTCTGGTTTGTGTGGACTGCGCCACAGACAGCCTCATACAACTTCCGAGTGAGCAGCAGCTTTAGTGCGCTTGCCAGAGTTTTGCAACCTGTTGACGAAACGAGCATCCCTGCTGACTTCAACTCACTAAACCAGTTAGCTCAGCTTGACGTTGCAGACTCTTCCATGACCTTCCCAGCAGTGCAGGGAAGTTATTACTACATTGTGGTTGACGGAAGCGATACGGCAACAGGCACTTTTAGCTTAACCTGGAAACCAGCACAGGTTGTGACCGGCCATTCCCTTAGTGGCGTCATCAAGACGAGTATCAACACTCCTGTGGCGAACGTGGCAGTTCAACTCAGCGGCACAACTTCGGCATCGAGCACCACCGACACCAATGGCCAATACAGCTTCAGCGGCTTAGCGCCCGGCACATACACCGTGCAACCCGGTTCCACCGCCTACACTTTTGGCCCGCCGGGGTGGAGCATCACAGTGGATGATGAGGATCTCAGCGGCATCGATTTTCTGGCTGTAATCGGAACAACCATTGGAGGCCGCGTAACTGATAAAATCGGCAATGGATTAGCGGGTGTGCTTGTCACATGCAAGGGCAAGCGCTTCTCAAGCAGCACCTCGACCAGTTCAGGAGGATTCTATGCCTTCCCCGGCATGAAGGCTGGAACATACACCGTCAAGGTATCCAAGAGCCGGGTTAAGTTCGTTCCCGCTTCACGCAAAGTCCAACTGGGCACCAGCAGCCAGACAAACACGAACTTTATATCAAAGTAAGCAGACATCAAGAACCCGCAGAAAACGCTACGCCTGAACACGACGCCTGATAGCAAAACAGAAAGCATCTTCAGAACAGTTCTGAAGATGCTTTCTGTTTTTGGAGAGTTCGGGAGAAAACGCCTGCCGTTTCCAGTGCAGCTAAGTTTGCTGATCGCTTTGCTGACCGCCATCTCCCGAACCGCCATCCGACTGCTCACCGCCGGGAACGACATTCGTGATGACTTCGGCAGCGGCTTCATCGACACGCGTTGTAAGATCGTCTGCCTGAGCAGCCAGAGCTTCGGCTTTGTCGTGCAGAGCCTCACTGGTCTTCGGCATGCGGCCAGAAAGGCCGGACAACCTATCGCGCAGCATCGAGCGCCTGATCTCGCCGAGTTCAGGGTCAAACAAGTACATCAATCCGGCTCCAATGCCAATGCTGAATAAGGTTTTTTTCATATCATCTCTCCACAACCAGATGTTGGTGTCGGGTAGAATCCTGCATTTCCGGTGCCACGAATTTCGCGCCACAAGGTGATTTGCAGACCGCAGTCTGCGGCCCGAGAAGAATGGCCGGAATGCCAACAGATATTTACTCCTCAGTCATTGCTTCGGCGCGCTTGAATTGCCAGCCGTGAAGTCCTCTCACCATGGTATCAAGAGAGGTTTCCTTTGTTTCAACTCTTTGCAGATTTCCCTGCTCGTCTTTGATGGTGCCGCAGACATACTCCGTTATTTTAAAGGTCGCTTCGTCGCCCTGAAGCGAGAGATCGCTTACTTCCCCTCTGGCGTTCTCGATGGAGTCAAACGAATGGATATAGCTTTCCAGCAGGGCAGCCGTGTCACGCGCATTCAGCACCTCGCCGTCTGAAGTCTGCCACTCAAAGTCGGGAGCCAGCATAGATGTTAAAAGGGCGACATCCTTGGCCTTGAAAGCGGCAAAATACCTTTGACACGTTGCTTCAATTTGCTCCTGCTCAACCGATTCAGACATCTCATCCGCCTCCGTTCACATATTGTTATGCCCTGCATTGTCTTTAATGTACACGGATCAACAATTCCATAGAAGGCTTCTGTTCTTCAAATCCCATGTTGCTGCATCATGTTGCTGCATGTAAAGCGTCTTTGAGAAGAGTTGTCGTCCCGATAGGGGCGCACTGCTGTCCGCCCCTGCGACAAACGCTACGGCGGCACCTGGCGATCACGAAACGGAAAGCGGTGCCTTTAAATCGGCGGACAACATTAAGTGTCACTGTTCAACGAACCCAAAGCGTGAGCGACGGGATGGGTGAACGCATAGACAAGCCCGTCGCTCACGCTTCGGGTTCGTAACTATAGCTTCATCTATTACTGTCCAGCTACTTATCCATCTTAAAATTCAACTGTGTTGGTCAAAGGGACACTTCATTGCCGGATGGACAAATGAGCATTCGTCATGAATCGAGAAGGCGACAGCACCTCGCCAGACTACATGAAAGAATAGCTGCGGAGATATTTATATGAACTACCGAGACACAAAACCTGGTCGTCTAAAACGTCCACAGACTTACTTATACCGCCCGGCCTATATCGCATGGGGATTGTTGGGCCTGGCGTCTCTGACCTCACTGCCACCGGCGCACGCCGCCACGTCCAATGAGTTCACCGTCAACACCAGCACGATGGGCAAGCAGAATAACTCGTCCGTAGATGGTAACGCCAACGGCGACTTCGTAGTCGTGTGGGCAGACAATCGTGATGAATTCAGTACCAACATCTGCGCGCAACGCTTCAATGCCGATGGCGGGGCAAAGGGCAGCGAAATCCTGGTGCATAGCATAGACAGCTACGAAGAAATCGCAACCGATGTCGCCGTGGATGACAGCGGAAACTTTGTCGTAATCTGGGATGTGGATGATTCGACAGGCAACACTTTCGTGCGGCGTTTCAATGCCAATGGCGCTGCACTGGCTCCTACGTCTACAATCACCGATACATCAAAGAGTGAGTCTCAGTCCATTGATATGGATGATAACGGAAACTTTGTCATCGCCTGGGAAAGATACGAGAATGACGAGTATTATTCCGATGCACAGATAATTGCACAACGATTTGATGCGGAGGGCGTGGCGCAGGGCGATGCGATTGAGGTCACAACGCTTGTGGACGCGGGTACATCTTACTCGCCTGACGTCGCAATGAACAGTAGCGGCGAATTTATCATCGCATACGATCAGTATTTCGGTCCCAACGTTGTTGATGCAGACAACGTGCTCGTGCAGCGCTTCGACGCCAGCGGTGCTAGAGTCGGCAGCCCGCTTCAGGCCGATCAATCGGCTACTGAGTTGTACTCCCCGGCCGCGTCTCTCAACGACAAGGGCAACATCGTGGTCGTGTGGGATGATTACACCGATAATGAGGATAATATCAGGGGCCGCGAACTTCGTGCCGATGGCACCCCCACCGGCGACGAGTTCCTCATCGACGATGTGACTGAAGGGTACCCAATTTGGCCCGAGGTAGCTCTCAACGACAACAATCAGTATGTGGTTATTTGGACAGTGCCCAATGACGACAACGAAATGATGCCTGTGTTGGGGAAGCGATTCCTGTTCGGGCAGTCTAGTTCGGAGGACACTCAGTTCCAAATTAACGGTTACGGCGCCGGAGCCTACAGCAGCAGTGTCGCCGTTGCGAATAATGGTACCTTCCTGGTTGCATGGGAGAACTTCGATGTCTACACGGACGAGTCTGATATTCACGGACGCCTGCTCGAGTTTGCTCCGCCAGTCAACTCTAATACGCCGCCGGTTGCCAATAACGACACGGACACTGTTCTCGAAGACAGCGGCGCCACCACGATCAATGTGCTCACCAACGACACCGATGCCGATAGCGACACACTTACCCTGCTCTCGGCCACGGGCGGCACGCAGGGCGGAGTTGTTGACGGTGCGCCCGGCGGCACCACACTGACCTATACGCCGCCGGCCAACTTCTTCGGCACCGATACGTTTACCTACACGGTGCAGGACGGCAAAGGCGGCACCAACACGGCCACCGTCACTGTCACAGTGCTTCCGGTCAACGATGCACCTTCTTTCGCCCTTGGCGCGAATCAAACGGTCAGCGAAGATGAAGGGACACAGACGGTTTCCGGTTTCGCCACCAACATCTCTCCTGGCGCCGCCAACGAAAGCAATCAGAGGCTGACCTTCATTGTTACGAATGACAACAATGCGCTGTTTGCGGTGCAGCCGGCAATTGATGCAAACGGCACTCTGACCTACACTCTCGCACCCAACAAGACGGGTATAGCCACCATAATGGTTGTGCTCAGGGACAACGGCGGCATGGAAAATGGCGGGAAGAACACAAGCCCGGCGCAAACGTTCACCATCATGGTTGCGAAAGACAACAGCAAAGGCGACCAGGTCAGCGGCTCGGGCAAGTTGCCTGCGCTCCATCAGACCACAAAAGGAGCCAGCTTCAACTTTGACTTGAAGCGCAACAAGAAAGGCGACATCCAGGGGCAAGTGGAAGTGGATGACCTGCCGGGCAACCGCAAGTTCAAATCCACCGGCATCACAAAGATGGTAATCTACGGCACCCAGTCGCACATTGAAGGCGTCGGCACGATTAAGGGTGTGGGCAACTTCACCTTCACTCTGGATGTGAACGACTTGGACAAGAGCAACACACGACACGACACTTTCAACCTTCAGATGAGCAATAGCATGAGCCTCAGCAGCACCATCGCTTCGGGCGACATCAAAGTCAAACCCAGAGAAGGTTAAGCAACATCAAGGCGCATCACGCCATACTGCCGCTGCAACAAGGGCGCGAGTGAGTACTCACTCGCGCCCTTGTTGCTTGATCTTCCTTACTGTTCTTGCACGTCCTAACCTACACCAGCACCGGCTCGGCTTTTTCGACGCGGTGGAAAGTGAGCTGGCCTTCGTGGCCGGTATCGACTTCAATCGTGTCGCCGTCGCGGAACTCGCCGGCGAGTACTCGCTTGGCCAGCGGGTCTTGAATCAGGCGCTGAATCGCTCGCTTCAAAGGCCGCGCACCATACGTCGGGTCGTAGCCTTCTTCGGCAATGACGGCGCGCGATTCATCGGTTAACTCCAGCGTAATGCCGCGTTCGCTGAGGCGCTTGCGCAAGCCGTTCAACTGGATGTCTACGATGTGCTTCAATTCGTCGCGGCCCAGCGGGTTGAAGATAATCACCTCATCAATGCGGTTGAGGAACTCGGGGCGGAAGTGTCCGCGCAAAACGTCCCACACGCGCTCTTTGAGAATCGGGTCTTCGGCTGCGTTGCCGCCCTGAATCAACTGCGTGCCCAGGTTGCTCGTCATCACCACAACCGTATTGCGGAAGTCGACCGTGCGGCCCTGGCCATCGGTCAGGCGGCCATCGTCCAACAGTTGCAGCAGCACGTTGAACACATCCGGGTGCGCCTTTTCGATTTCGTCGAACAAGATCACACTGTAAGGGCGACGCCGCACCGCTTCGGTCAGCTGCCCACCTTCTTCGTAACCGACATAACCGGGCGGAGCACCGATCAAGCGTGCGACGGTGTGCTTTTCCATGTACTCGCTCATGTCGACGCGCACCATGGCCCGCTCGTCATCGAACAGGAACTCGGCCAGCGCCCGCGCCAACTCGGTTTTACCAACGCCGGTCGGCCCCAAAAAGATGAACGAACCGATGGGACGATTCGGGTCTTGCAGACCGGCCCGCGCGCGACGCACCGCATCGGCGACGCTTTCCAGCGCCACGTTCTGTCCCACGACGCGCAAACGCAGGTTCTCTTCCATCTTCAGCAGCTTCTGCATTTCGGCTTCCATCAGGCGCGAAACCGGAATGCCCGTCCACTTGGCCACCACTTCGGCGATGTCTTCTTCATCGACTTCTTCCTTCAGCATCTGGCCCGTTCCCTGGCGCTCCTGCAAACGCCGGGTCTCTTCTTCCAACTCGCGCTGCAGTTGCGGCAAGGTGCCGTAACGCAACTCGGCGGCGCGTCCCAAATCGGCGGCTTGCGTCGCCTGCTCGATTTCGAACTCGATGTTATCCAGTTGCTCCTTCAGGCTGGAAACTTTGCCGATGGCGTCTTTTTCGTTCTGCCACTGCGCCTTCATCTGCCCCGACTTTTCCTGCAAATCGGCCAACTCGCGCTCGATCTTTTCCAGACGCTCACGAGTACTCGATTCGGCATTACCGCTGCCAATCGTCTTGCTGCCCTTGAGTTCGCGATTCAGCGCCTCGCGCTCGATTTCGAGCTGCATGGCGCGCCGGTCGATTTCGTCGATTTCAGTCGGCATCGAAGCGATTTCGATGCGCAGCTTGGACGCGGCTTCGTCCATCAGGTCAATCGCCTTGTCGGGCAGAAAACGATCGGTCAGGTAACGGTTGGAAAGCACCGCCGCCGCCACCAAGGCCGCGTCTTTGATGCGCACCTTGTGATGCACTTCATACTTTTCTTTCAAACCACGTAAGATGCCGATGGTGTCTTCAACTGTCGGCTCGCCAACGTAAATCGGCTGGAAGCGACGCTCCAATGCCGCATCTTTTTCGATGTGCTTGCGATACTCATCCAGTGTCGTCGCACCGACGCAGCGCAGTTCGCCGCGCGCCAGCATCGGCTTGAGCAGGTTGGCCGCATCGACCGCGCCTTCAGCGGCACCGGCGCCAACGAGCGTGTGCATTTCGTCGATGAAGAGAATGATCTGCCCTTCACTGCGCGTGATTTCTTTGAGCACCGCTTTCAAGCGATCTTCAAATTCGCCGCGATATTTGGCACCCGCTATGAGCGCGCCCAAGTCGAGGCTGAGTACTCGCTTGTCCTTTAGCGTTTCCGGCACGTCGCCGCGTGCCACGCGTTGCGCCAGTCCTTCCACAATCGCGGTTTTGCCGACGCCGGGTTCGCCAATCAGCACCGGGTTGTTCTTGGTGCGGCGCGACAGAACTTGCACTACACGGCGAATCTCTTCATCGCGGCCAATGACCGGATCGAGCTTGCCACGCCGCGCATCGCCGGTTAGGTCGCGCGTGAATTTGTCCAGCGCCTCATATTTTTCTTCCGGGTTCTGGTCGGTCACACGCTGTCCGCCGCGCACTTGGGCCAGAGCGTTGAGAATCGCTTCGTGCGTGACGCCGTTTTGCTTGAGCAAGCTGCCGGCAAAGCCCTTGTCGTAGCTCATGCCGATGAGCAGATGCTCGGTCGAGACGTATTCGTCTTTCAGCTCGCGCATCGCTTTGTCCGCCGCGCCGATGACGCCGCCTAACCCGTCGCGATTGCCGCCCGCCAAACGCGTAGAAAGTATACGCCCGCCTTCAACTCCCATCTGCTTCGGGCGGCGTGCCAGTTCCTGCTGCACTTCGCGCAGCATTGCGCCGGTGTTTGCTTCCAGCTTTTGCAAGAGCGGCGTTGTGGTGCCTTCGTTCTGCTGCAACAGCGCCAGCAACAAATGCTCCACGTCGATTTCCTGGTGATTGTATTGAGCCGCCAGCGATTGCGCCGTTTGCAGCGCCTCGCCGGCTTTCACTGTCCATTTGTTAAAGTCCAATGCCATAGTCGAGTACTCCTCCTCGCCACTTCGTTTATCATCAATGTGAGTTCACTTGATACTATTGCACTCAAGCTAAGGACGAGAAACAAAGGCTCGGGTTGCGCCTTGTTTTACCATTATAGCGGTTAACTTCCACGACATCTCTGTCCTTTAATCATGCGTTGTCGTGTTTGCTTTCCGGCTGGTTTATATCAAGGCGCTTTTCAACTTGCAGCAACACGCGTAGAATGACCCAGGCGCAAAGCAGTCCCACCACTGCCGCGCCGACTCGTCCGAGACCGGCTGCAACACCAAGTGCCGCCGCAAGCCAAATGGTTGCCGCCGTCGTGAGGCCATGCACACGACGTTCTTCGGTGAGTTTAAGAATCACACCGCCGCCGATAAAGCCGATGCCTGCGGTAATGCCCTGTGTAACACGAGTGACATCTTCAGGCCTGGCACCGCTTTCCAGAGCAGACAACACAAAGAGCGCCGAACCAAGCGACACCAGCATGTGCGTGCGCAGGCCCGCCGCTTTGCCCTCGCCTTCGCGCTCCCAGCCTATGACACCCGCGATAAGAGCCGCCATCACAAGGCGCAGCGTCACACGCACAAACTGCAACGTATTCGGCATCTGATACAACAGTTCCTGCTGCAAGGCATCGAGCAAAGCCTGCATAAGCGAATCGCTCCTGGTGTGTTGAGAGGTGTGAGAGTACTCTACACCAAGCAACTACCGCTCCGGTAACTTTCTTTCACAGAAGCCGTGCGCTTTCTTACCGGTTTGCCCACAACCGGCACATCGCTTATGATGAAAGAAACTTTTGAGAACAAAGGATTCTGCAGATGAGTCGTATTTTGACACGAGGCATGTTGGTTACAGGAACGCTGTTGTGCGGAATTTTCGCTGCACGTTTGGCCGTGAGCGCGCAGGAAACAAAAACGGATGGAGTTGTGAGCGCTCAAACAGCGGCACCAACAGGAAGTGAGCCAGGCAAAAGCGAAAAACCGGCTTCCATATCCTGGCTGAACGAGCGTGGCGCAATCACCACCGATCAAGTCGTTCAGGAATTAGGCATCAACGTCACGCCGGAGCAGCGCGCGCAGATTGAGAAAGCCGTCCAGAAGCGCAACCGCGCGCTCCAGGAAGCCAATGCCGATCTTTCCGCATCTCTCAGCAAAACACTGGCAACTAACGACAACGAACTGGCGAAGCGCGTGGCCGAACAACGAGAGCGACGCCGCATGGAAATCATTCGTAGTCGCCAGCCGGGCCGCTACAACGGCATGAAGAAGTAAGAGGGAGGTAAGAAGTAAGAGGACTGTCGGGGCGCCCTGCATTGCGCCCACTGTGCAGGCGATTTATGCAGGGCGCAATGTAGAGCGCCCTGCATTATGATTATGCGCGATAATCGCTTCTCGTGTTGCGAGTACTCGCATCATGAGCGTTGCCGTTCTGCTTCGAGGCACCATCGCTCTTTGCACTGTCTTCCAAGTCTTCCAAGACGCCATGCATCTCAAGCTGAGACTCGAAGTGTGCACGCATACGCTCCATTTCGCCCAGCAACTTGAACACGACTTCAACACCCGCCAGGTTGACGCCTAATTCTTGCGTCAGGTGCTGAATGCGACGCACAAGTTCCACATCCTCATCGGAATAGAGACGGATGTTGTTGCGCGTGCGCTGCGGATTGATCAGCCCCATGCGTTCATACATGCGCAGCGTTTGAGGATGGGTTTCCACCATCTCGGCCACGATGGAAATATGATAGACGGGCATCGCGCTGCCGTGACGGCCATCGTTTGTCACCTGCCCGTTATTGCGATGTCTGCGATTTTTGCGCTCGTCACGCATCATGTTTCACCTGCCAGTTACATCATTCCGCTGAACAGACTTTACGAGTACTCGTTGCGAGTACTCGTAAAGCCGGTTTTACAAACTGCGCGGCAATTCGCGGCGCACATCTTCACTGCGCAGTTGCGCCAGTTCCTCGACAATCTCCTGCTCGCGTGCGCTCAGGTTCCTGGGTACTGCGACTTTTACTTTCACGAACTGATCGCCCGCGCCGCCGCCTTTGAGACGAGGCACGCCGCGCCCCGAAAGACGAAAGGTTTGACCACTCTGCGTGCCCGCCGGAATCTTCAAGCCGACTGCGCCATTGAGCGTGGGCACCTGAATTTGCGCGCCGAGTGCGGCTTCGCTAAAGGTGACAGGCACTTCACAATGCAGGTTGTCGCCTTCGCGTTTCCAGAACGGATGTGGCGCAATATGCACGATGAGGTATAAGTCACCGTTCGGACCGCCTGCCGTGCCACTGGCACCTTGCTTTGCGATACGGACGCGTGCGCCTTCACCCACTCCGGCGGGAATCTTCACCGTGACGTTGCGATATTCCTCACGCCCGGTTTCGGTATCACGAATGGTGAGCTGCAAGTTGCGCTGCGCACCACGCACCGACTCAGCTAAAGAAATCTCGATCGACTGCTCGACATCGCTGCCCGGCTGCGGGCCGCGACGCCGTTGCGCGCCGCCGAAGTTGAAGCCGCCGGTTGATGCGCCGCCGCGCCCGCCGAAAAGGTTTTCGAACAGGTCGCCCACTTGATTCGGGTCCATACCCTCGACTCGTGCGCCACCAGGTGAGCGTCCGCCGCGACGAGCACCGGCACCAAAAATGTCTTCAAAGTTGACACTGCCGCCGGAATAACCCGCACCGGGATAACCGCCCGCTGCAGCACCGTTTTGCACCTTGTCGAAATCTTCCCCGAACTGGTCATACAACTCGCGCTTTTCCTTATCGCTGAGAACCTGATAGGCTTCGTTGATTTCTTTGAACTTGGCCTCGGCGCCCTTGTTGTTCGGGTTGATATCGGGGTGATGCTGGCGCGCCAGCTTGCGGTAGGCCTTTTTGATTTCCTTCTCGTCGGCCTTACGATCAACACCCAGAATTTTGTAAAAGTCTTTGGCCATCTTCGTTTTCAATTAACAGGATGCACAGGACGGGCAGGATGAGCAAAGGCGACTTTTCCTTTTCAACTACGCACTTAAATTCAAAGCGCAGAAGCCATCATGTTTATTCTGTGCATCCTGTTAATGAATCTCACTTCCTCACGTCGGGTTGCCTTCGGGTGCATCTTCGGAATTGCCGCCGACAGCTTGCTCGTTGCCATCGACCGGAGCAGTGTCCTTCTGAGTACTCGTGCCGTCTTGTGTTGGCGTTTCTTGCTGTTGATCGTTTTGTGATCCGGCGTTTTGCGCGACGACAGTTTGCAAACCGGCATTTTGTGTCACGCCAACGTTGATCTGGCGCGGCTTCGATTCTTCGCGCTTGGGCAGGCGCACTTCGAGCACGCCGTCTTCCAGGTTGGCTTCGACGCGCGTCGCATCGACGTTACGCGGCAAGGAAAGCGAACGCGCGAACGAACCGTAGCTGCGCTCGATGCGGCGATAGCGGCCTTCACCACTTTCCTGCTTTTGCTCCTTGCTGCCCCTGATGGTTAGCACGTTGTCCTGCAAGGAAAGGTGCAGGTTGTCCTGCGAGACGCCGGGCACTTCGAGATGCACCGTGTAAGCATCGGCGTCTTCCTTGATGTCGACCGGCGGCGTGAACATGCCTTCGCCCAAACCTTCCAATCGTCCAAACAAATCGTTATCGAACTGATCGAACATGCGATTGATTTGCTGCTGCAAATGCATCATCGGATGCGTATAGCGAATCAAGCTCATGATTGTGCCTCCTTACGTCGGCTTTGGTCTTGGGTTTTAGGTTTTAGGTTTTAGGACTTCGGGCTGCTACTCAAAGACCAAAAACCTAAAACCCAAGACCAAAGGCCCTACTTCACCTGAATCTCAATCTGGCGTGATTTGACTTCCTGCTGCTTGGGCAAACGCACCGTGAGTACTCCATCTTCGTAGGAGGCCGAAACGCTGGCCGCGTCGATAAGAGTCTCAATTTCGAAAGTGCGCCCGAATGCGCCATACTGGCGCTCGATGCGGTGGAAATTCTCGCCGCGTTGAGTACTCGTGCGCTTGCGCTCGCCCCGAATGGTGAGCGTGTCGCCCGTCAATTGAATGTCGATTTCTTCTTTTTTGAGGCCAGGCAACTCGGCGTGCAGCACGATTTCGAGGTCGTTCTCCACCACGTCCACTGCCGGTGCCCAGGTGCGCGGCCCGTTTTCATCGCCGCCGTCGCGTGCGCCAGTCTCTAACATCTGGTTCATCTGGTGGCGCAACGCCTGCATTTCCAATGGATGTCGCATCAAACCCATGATGACACCACCTTCTTGTAATTCGTCTGTAGGGGCGAGGCATGCCTCGCCCCTACCTTGTTTTACTTCCTGTCGGTCACTTCGCCCTCGACGACTTCACCTTCGACTGCGTCGCTGTTTGCGCCGTTCGCGCTGCCGTTAGGTGCATCATAGCCCGCGAAATCGCTGCCCGAAGGCTCACTCGTCGCGCCTGTGCCGGTCGCGCCGTCGCCCTGCGGAGCGTTCTGGTACACGCTGGTGCCCGCCGCCTGGAAGGCCTGCGTGAGCTGATCGTTAGCGCGCTTCATCGCGTCCTGATCGTCACCCTTCAAGGATTCTTCCGCCGCGCCCAGCGCCGATTCGAGCTGCGTCTTTTCGGCTTCGCCAATCTTGTCGGCGTTGTCGTCGCGGAACTTCTTCACCTGAAAAACAGTAGCGTCGAGTTGGTTCTTCGTCTCGACCGCTTCGCGACGCTTTTGGTCTTCGGCGGCGTTGCGCTCGGCTTCTTCGACCATGCGGTCGATTGCCGCCTTGTCCAAACCGCTGGAGCCGGTGATGGTGATCTTCTGCTCCTTGCCGGTCTGCTGCTCGCGCGCCGATACGTTCACGATACCGTTGGCGTCGATATCGAAAGTGACCTCGATCTTCGGTGTGCCGCGCGGCGCGGGAGGAATCTCGCTCAGCGTGAAACGGCCCAAGCTCTTGTTGTCCTGTGCCATCGCTCGCTCGCCCTGCAAGACGTTGATTTCAACGCTCGGCTGGAAGTCGGCATAGGTTGTAAAGGTCTCGCTCTTCTTGTGCGGAATCGCGGTGTTGCGCTCGATCAGCTTGGTGAACACGCCACCGGCGGTTTCCACGCCCAGCGATAGCGGCGTCACGTCCACGAGTACCAGGTTCGATCCGACGCTGCCCGGATTGGCAAGGGTATTCGCCTGCACCGCCGCGCCAACGGCCACAGCTTCGTCCGGGTTGATGCCCATGTGCGGGTCTTTGTTGGTGATTTTCTTAACCAACTCGACAACGGCGGGCATACGCGTCGAACCACCGACGAGAACCACTTCGTCCACTTCATTCGGCTTTAGTCCGGCGTCGCTGAGTGCGCGCTCGAACGGCTGGCGTGTGCGCTCCAACAGGTCGTGCGTCAGCTCCTGGAACCTGGCGCGCGTGATGTCCATGACAAGGTGCAACGGGCCATTGGCGCCCATCGAGATGAACGGCAGGTTGATGGTCGTTTGCGCCGAAGACGACAGCTCGACTTTGGCCTTTTCCGCCGCTTCCTTCAAACGCTGCAACGCCTGATTGTCTTTGCGCAGGTCGACGCTTTCGTTTTTCTGGAACTCATCGGCGATGTAGTTCATCAGGCGCTCGTCGAAATCGTCGCCGCCCAGACGCGTGTCGCCCGCAGTGGCTTTCACTTCGAGCAGGCCCTCGGAAATTTCGAGCACGGTCACGTCAAAGGTGCCGCCGCCGAGGTCATAAACGATGATCGTCTCTTCCTTGCCCTGACGGTCGAGGCCGTAGGCGATGGCGGCTGCGGTCGGCTCGTTGATGATGCGCAGCACATTCAGTCCGGCAATTTCACCGGCGTTCTTGGTTGCGGTGCGCTGCGCGTCGTCGAAGTAGGCCGGAACCGTAATCACAGCGTCCGTTACTTTTTCGCCCAGACGCTGCTCGGCATCGGCCTTGAGCTTGGTCAGAATCATGGCCGAAATTTCTTCCGGCGAGTACTGCTTGCCGTCTATGTTCGTGCGCTCGCCGGTGCCCATCTTGCGCTTGATCGAGCGAATGGTGCGCTCACTGTTGAGCACTGCCTGGCGCTTGGCCGGCTCGCCGACCAGACGCTCGCCGGTCTTGCTGAACGCCACAATAGAGGGTGTCAAACGATGGCCTTCGGCGTTCAACAACACTTCGGGGTCGCCGCCCTGCACAACAGCTACGACGGAGTTGGTGGTTCCTAAGTCAATTCCTACTGCTCTCGGCATAATCTCTCACCTCTGCAAAAATCGTCTTCAAAATTGGGTGCGTCTTCAATCTTAACAAAGTTGTTGTATGAGTGCAATACACTCAAGCCATCGGCAAAATTTTCCCGCATCGTGTTTTGAGGCAAGCGATGCGGGAAGTCGAGCCGGTTTACGGAAGTTTTAACCTTCAGATGTCACAGCATCCGGGCCGGCGGTATTGAGAATCCAACGCTGTGTGCCGCTGCCATACGATTGTTCGCCGAAGCAACGACGGCACACTAAGGGCGTGTTTTGCATTTGCAGCGCGCCACGCGCCGTTTTAATCGGCTGGTTGCAGATTGTGCAACTCATATTCCTGTTCTTTGCCATTGGGCACCTCATCACCCATACGAATACTCAAAGGTTTCCCTCGAAGTTGAGTGTAAGACGCTAAAGGCCAAACCCGGTTCCACAGCGAAGAAAAGTTCACCGCAGAGAGCGCAGAGGACGCGGAGATGGGATTGATGCTTTCACTAAAGCTCACGAAGAAGTACACATCGTCTTTCTGCTTTGCGCCCTTCGCGTCCTCTGCGGTGAATTATTAGTGAATCGCGATGGGATCTTCTTCGACGCAGGCTTCTTCGCTTTCGTTCGCTGCGCGCGAAGTACCCATTTCACCGGCGAACAGAGGGCGCAGAAATGGCGGCGCAATCAGGGTCGTGGCAATGGCCATGAAGAGCACGGCGCCAAACAGACTTTCATCGAGTACTCGCAGTGACAGGCCGATTTGCGCCACCACAATACCGACTTCGCCGCGCGGCACCATGCCCATGCCGATTTGCGCCGCCGCTCGCTTGCCCAACCCTCGTGCGGCCAGTAGTCCGCCCCAATACTTGCCCAGCACGGCCAGCACGGTGAGCACAACGGCCAGCACAATCACCCAGCCGTTACGAAATACATCGAGTTGCAACTGCATTCCGATGCTAACCAGAAAAAACGGCAGAAACACATGCACAAGGGCTTCGGCCTTGTGCAGCAAATGCTCCTGATCGGAGCGGTCGGCCAGCATCATGCCCGCCAGAAAAGCTCCGATGATGGCGGCGATGCCGATATATTCCGCCAGCAGCGCCAGCCCCAGGCACAGAGTGATGGCAAAAATGAACAGCGGGTCGCGCAGTCGCAGCATCTCGATTTTCGGTGCGGCGACACGCATTGCACGCGTTCCGGCGAGCGAGATGACAGCAACAAATCCGACCGCCAACAAAGCCGTCGAACCGATTTTTACCCAGTCCACGCTGCCGCCGGTTGCAACGCCTGCAACCGTTGAAAGCGTGAGTAGAGCCAGCACATCGTCAATAACCGCAGCGGCTAAAATGACGCGCGCCGACTGGTGTGACAGCAGATTCATGTCGGCGAGTACGCGTGCCGTAATTCCGACTGAAGTCGCTACCATCGCCACGCCGACGAAAATGGCCGGCATAAGAGGCGCGTTCAAGCCGACTGTGGATGCAAGCAGCAGCACCGCCGCCGTGCCGAACACAAAGGGTAGAATTACACCGAGAATGGCCACAGCAGTCGCGGTTTTGCCGACCGAAAAGATGGCGCGCGGCTCGGTTTCAAGACCGACTGAAAACATCAACAAAATGACGCCGATTTCCGCCAGTGTCTCGATGCTGGGAGTCATCTTCACCCAGCCGAGCACAGCCGGCCCAATGAGCACTCCGGCCATGATTTCGCCCACGACAGCCGGTTGGCGCAATCGCTCAAAGATTTCGGAAAAGATTTTGGCACCGGCGAACATCACAAACAGCGCCAGCATGAGCGCCAGCCTTTCGGCGTGCGGGTCGTGCGTCGCCGATTCAGCGCCTGTCGTCGTGCCCGCTGCCAGGGCGATGAATGTAAATGATTCCATGGTGCCTTCACCCCCTCTTAGAACGACTTCCAAAAGCAGTATATAGAGGTACTTCTACTCTGGAGCGCCTCCTGGCATCGGTGCGCCTCTTACGAGTACTCGGAGCGGGCAATAAACTACATGCAATGCGAGCACCGCAACAATGGCTTCAACGTCAGGAACTCTTTTTCGAGCCGCGCGAAATCAGCGTGCATTGCGACACCTCATGTGTCGCAAACGACGATACACCACCGCGACACTGCATTTTGCTGCACGGCTGGAATTCGCCGTCGTGGTATATGGACAACATCGGGGACACGCTACGCACTTTGCCGCAAGCCGCAGGGTGGCACTTCTGGTCGGTAAATTACAAGACGCACTGGCGCAGTTTCGCCGACAGCGCGCGCGACATCGGTGCAGCGATGCGCGAGCAGCCACACGATTTCTCACACACTATTTTCGTCGGCTTCAGCATGGGTGGTCTGGTAGCGCGGCAGATGGTGTCAGACGGTTTTCCCTGCCACGCCCTGGTCACGATTTGCACGCCGCACGAAGGAGCGGCGCGCTGGGTGCCGCCGCACAGCCCGGGCACATGGGCGCTGTCACGTTGGAGTACTCACTTGCGCGCACTGAACACCAACGAGGCCGATAAAGCCTGTCGCAGCCGCTATCACTTTTTCGCCGTCACCTATCGAGATCGCCTGGGATACCATGACGACGACAGCATTGTAACGGCGCGCAGTGCTCTGGGCGCGAGCTTAGGCCCTGTGGCGCAACGCAAGAAAATTCAGCTCAACTACGGTCAGGAACTGGGGCGGCGCATTCTGGGTAGCCCGCACGCACGCGGCATGAATCCCAGGCTGCTAAAGCCCGTTTTCGACACTTGCGCTGATATTTTTGCGGCCTGTGATTAAGGCGGCGAAGGCGGCAACTGCGGCAGTGGTTCGTTGCGCACCGGCGCGGGCGGCAACACGTTTTCAGGCGGCGCATTCACCGGCGGCAAGACACGCGGCGACATCGGCTCCAGCGCAGGTGGTCGCACGACCGTGACGCGCGGCGTGGCAGGCTGTGTCGGAGTGCGCGGCAGCGGCGGTAGTGTGTTGCGTAATGTCGCAGGAAGAGCCGCTTCATCTACAGCACCGATTTGCGTGAACCCCAGAGGAGCTTGCGCCGCCAGAAAAACGCCCTGCGCCGGCAGAAACGAACCGGTGTTCTGCCACCACGGAAAGACATTGGTCGCGCGGCTCCATTGCAAGGCACGGCCTTCGTCGTTGTGTAGAATCCAGCTAAAGCGCACCGTCATGTCACGAGCCGAGCGCGAGGCCGGACGTAGCGTCGGCATTTCGCCAAGCGGCAAACTCGCCTCATAAATCGTGACTTGTGCGGCTTCGTCACGCGTAATGGCACAACGCGCTCCGGGCACAGAACCGCCCCAACGCAGCGTGTCACGCTGGGCACCGAAGGGTACTGTCGTGCTCCACAAGCGCAGCAGGCGGCCTTCGATGGCGCCGGTTGCATCGCTAAAAGGCGATAGCAAAAAGCCGTAATCCGTATCGCGGAATGGCTCGCGTCCCGGTTTCGCCAGGGCATCGTCGCGCAGGCCAAACGCGATTTGCAACCCATCATAGTCGTCCCAGAACGGATAGCTAATCGCCTCCGGGCGGCGCGGCTGCAAACTCGGCTCCTGCACGCGCACGGCGATGAACAAACGGCTGCTATCCCAGCGCAATGCCAGACGCACATCGACCGGACGCGGCGCATTGCGAGTACTCGAAGCGTCGCTTCTGGCCTTCATTTCCATCCACTGAGCATCGCGCCACTCATCCAATTGACCGTCGATTTCAATCGAGCTGCCGCGTTTCACATTCTGCGCCGTTGCGACGTTCACTTCCTGTTTCCAGCGCAGGCGGTCGCCCGGCACATCGGCAGTGGCCGAGAGAAAGTAAGAAGCCTTGTCATTGCGCCGCGACTGCGCCACACGCGATTGCGCCACAGGAAAGCGATAGATGCGCGAAGCTCCCGGATTTAGCCGGAAACTTTGGGCCTCTCGCACCAGTTTCCAGCCCGGCGGCGGCTGCAAGCGCAGCGTGCCCGCAACGGGCTTGATGGAAACGTTTTGCAATCGCACACCCAGCGAGTGACCGATGGACGTAGGCGCTGTCGGCGTCTTCGATTTGGCCGCTTGCGGTGTAGTATATGGCGCTTTGGTCAGCGGCAGAAGTTGCGCTGCCAAAGGCTCCAGGCCCTCAACCACAGCCGCACGCCAGGCGTTGGCATTGACATTGGCCGGCGCACTGCTGATGACATACACCGGATGAGTACTCAAAGGCACCTGCACTACGCCACGCCGCGAACGAGCGATCTCGTTGCCGAAAACGTTTAACACGCGCGCAGACGGCAAGCGCACCTGTAAACGCACGCCGCGCTGATTCGTGTCCGCCCACAGCACCGCGATCTGCGCCGAAACCGGCTCCGACGCTGGAGTTGCTCCCGGCAGGGCCGTGTTGCGAAACGTGGCGCCCCACAGCACCGGCGAGGCCGTAAAGAGTTCGCCTTCGCGCGAAGCGTCTTCCAGCAGGCGCGTCATGGCGGCAAAGGCGGCGGCGCGTGCATAAGAAGCAAGACGCTCTTCATCGGCATCACCGCGCGCCGCGCTGCGAGGCCCGGCGACCGCAATATTATCGGACGATGCGGGAGCGAAGCCGGGAAAGCTCATGCCGGACGCGCCGGAAACTACACCCAGAACAAAGCGCTGCACCATGAAACCGGCTGCATCAAGGGCGCAATCTTCTTTCGAGTACTCGCCGATGTCTTCATTTTGCACGATATGAAACGGACGCCGCGCCGCACGACGCTGCGCCCACAGCAAAGCGCGCAATGTCGTCGCAGAGTTAGCGGGGCGACCTTCAACCGCGTTGCGCTCCTCCATCGGCAGCGACACGACCAGACCGTCGGAGGCGTTTGCCGCCACATCGCTTTGGGCACTCAACGGCAGCAACAGCGGAGCGTTCAGGCGCAGGCGGCGCACTTCAGGCGATGACGCATCGGTCGTCGGCATCGCTTGCAAGGCCGACGGCGCACGAAACACTTCCCAGCGCGCCATCGTGTTGTAGCGCGGCACGAGGCTGGAAAGTTCACGCGCCCACGAAGCACCCGACGGCCTTGCAGAGAATGGCTCAGACGCGTCACTTGCATCAGATGCCGCGACCGGCAGCACGCCCCATGTGGCGATGCGGCGCTTCAAGCGCGCCTGCATCTGCACATCGAGAGTGCCGTAGCTGCCCGGTGCGCTGCTCATCGAGCCGCCATCGGCAACTTCGGTTAAGGGCGACAACGACCTTGTGGAGATCGTCCACGGCGAACGTAGCACACGAACGCCGGTGCGCGCGTAAAAGTCGAGTTGGGTGTCTCCCAGGAATGTTGGTGACGAAAGGGCGAAGAACGAGCGCGGACGATAGGAAGAACGCGGCGCGCTCACAATCGCAAACGGCCAGTCAAGTTGTGCCGATTCTTTGCGGCTGCCTGTGGCCTGCGCATTGATACGTAGCCGATAAGCACCCAGTTGCGGCGCTTCCCACGCTTCGCGGCGCAGCACGAAATTGCGCGCGCCCACCGGCACATTCGATTTCTGTTTCCACCACGTCTTGCCTGTCGCATCTTCGATGCGCCACCACAACGTCAGCGGGCGCGGTGTGCCTTCATCGTTCCAGGCGCGCAGCGAAAACACCAGTGCCGTGCGCGTGCGCAGCGTATCGCGCTCGAAGTAAATGCCGCTCGGCTGCTCAGCGGAAAGTTGCAGGCGCAAAGCAGGCTGTTGCCGCGTCCCGGATCGCTCCGCTTTAGCAGCGGCACGCGTCGCGCCTTGCGCAAGGGCAAAGCCACCAAAAGATACAACGAGTACTGCGGAGGAGGCAAGTAAAAGAGAATGGAGTCGAGAGCGGAGGAACATCGAAACCTCCAGGTGTTCCGTAGATTGAATAGCGTGGTAGAAACTTAGTGCAATTCTGGAAGAGCCTCCAGCCGGCCACGGATGCTCTCCAGAGAAGCCTGCGACAGGCGCACCGTTTTGTCGCGCGAGGTCTGGCCGCGTGCAACAGCAATCAGGCTCTTCGGGTGCTCCAGAGCACGGCTCAGCACGTCCATAACCGCCGCACTGGCTTTGCCGTCTTCGGGCGCCGCCGTGACACTCACCAGCAGAGTCTCATTGCGCACACCATCAACGGCATTCTTGCGGGCGCGTGGTTTGACACGCACTTTGATGAGTACTGCATCGCCATGCTGCGACAACAACCCCGACGACATGTGAAAAATTAGCTGCCCAGTTCGCGCGAACGCTTTGTGGCCGCTTCGACGGCATCAATGACAACACCGCGAAAAGCACCGTCTTCCAGCGCGTGCAAACCGGCGATGGTGGTGCCGCCCGGCGAAGTGACCATGTCTTTCAACACGCCCGGATGCTTGCCCGTTTGCAACACCATTTGCGCCGCACCCGACACAGTTTGCGCCGCCAACTGTGTCGCCACCTCGCGCGGCAAGCCCATCTTCACGCCGGCATCGCTCAGCGCTTCGATAAACACATAAACGTAAGCCGGCCCGGAACCCGAAAGCCCCGTTACGGCATCAAGCAGTTTTTCGGGCACATCAATGGCCAACCCCATCACATCGAAGATGCGGTGTGCGGTTTTTGCGTGCGCCGCATCGGCATGGGCACCAGGCGCAATGGCCGAAGCCGCCTGGCCAATCAGCGCCGGCGTATTGGGCATAACACGCACGCACGGCACCGCCGCCTCGAAATGCGCTTCGAGTTGCTTTGTTGTGACACCCGCCGCGATGGAAACCAGCGTTTGCTGCGGGGTGAGTACTCGACGCAACGGCTCCAGCGCTTCACTTACAATTTGAGGTTTCACCGCCAGCAACACGACTTCCGCTTCGCTGGCCGCCGCAACAACATCATCTGCCGCCCGGATGTCCAACTCCTGCGTCAGGCTTTGCAAGCGCTCGCGGCTGACATCAAAAGCGACGATCTCCTGCGGCGCGTAAACACCGGCCCTTAAGAGGCCGCGTATCAACGCCTCGCCCATCGCGCCGGCGCCGAGGAAAGCAATCGAAGTCATGAAGAAGTGGCTCGGTGAGTTTTAGCGTTCCCAGGAGCGACGCTCGTTAGCGCCATAGGGCGAAGTCGGCGGCGGCGCCTGTGGCGCGACGTTGCCATACTGCGCGTTCAAGGGAGCCGGAGTGACCGTGACCGGCTGCTGAGTACTCGTCATCTGCGCCACGCCGTTATTTTGCGTTGCGGGCGGCGCGATGTCCTTGAAGAAGAACTCGGGGTTTTCGCCGTAATCGACTTCGTCGCTGCTGATGTCGAAGTCGCCCGGTGTGTACAGGAAAATCGCGTCGCCCAGTTTCATGGCATGGCCCTGATTTTCCAGGCCGTAGCAGACACCGCTCATGAAGTCGATGATGCGAATCGCATTCGAGCGATCGACATCTTCCAGGTTGATAATTACGGCGTCGCCGGTTTTCAGTGCGTCGGCGGCGATGGCGGCATCATCCTGGCTTTTGGGTTTCAGCGTGTAGATATTCTTGGCACGAGGCGAGCGCAAAGGCGACGGCACCGGGCGCAAGCGTCGTGCTGCATGTGTGCCCGAACCGCCACCGTATGCCGGGGGTTGAGGTTGAGAGTTGTTGTAAGTGCCGTAGCCGGTGCCGCTGTTGTAACTGCGTTGCGGCTGGGCGGGGCCATGATCTTGATTGTCGGTGGTGTCCACTTCGTCCTGCGCGTAGTCCTCGTCGTCGGCATGGCCCCAGAGATTCCTGAGTCCACGAACGGTCTGAGAGAGTGCACTCATGCCTTGCTGCCTCCTGTGCTGTGATGAACTGGTGTAACGTTGCTGTGATGTAGTGTCGTTGTTCGTGTGTAACAGGGGATGAAACCTCTGCTAAACCCGGTCAACGATGGAGTGCGACCTTCTTTTCATGAACGCGCACGCGTCATGAACGCGCTCCAAACAGTCCGGTGCCGATGCGCACGAGTGTGGCGCCTTCTTCGATGGCAATGTGGAAGTCGTTCGTCATCCCCATCGATAGATGCCACACCTGAGTGTTTGTATGAGCATCGGCTTGAGTACTCGATAACGTCGCTTTCACTTCTTGCCCCAACTGCTGCAAAAGACGAAAGTGCGGTCGCGAGTACTCGGCATCTTCCTGATAGGGCGGCAGACACATCAAGCCGCGCACGACGATGTGAGGCAAAGCGGCGCAGGCACGTGCCAGTTCGACGACACGCTCCGGCGCACAGCCAGCCTTGCTCGCTTCGTTGCCGGTGTTGACCTGCAACAAAACGTCCTGTACTTTGCCTGCTTCGCGTGCGGCTTTATCGAGCGCTTGCGCCAACGAGAGGCGGTCAACGCTGTGAATCAGCTCGAACGACGCAACGGCGTCACGTGCTTTGTTGCTCTGCAGCGCGCCAATCAGATGCCAGTGTAAAGAATCAAGGTTCGGTGCCAGGGCCGCGATGCTCTGCTGCTTGGCGACGCCTTCCTGTACATAGTTTTCGCCGACAAATCTCAAACCCGCTTGCGCGTATTCGAGTACTCGCGACGCCTCCACGGTCTTGCCGGCGCCGATGAGCGTCACATGCGACGGATCGCGTCCGCTGCGGTGGCAGGCTGCTTCAATTTGCCGGCGCACTTGGGCTAAACGCTCATCCGCACTATACACAGGTTATCCCCACTATAACACGGATTTCATGCGTGCGCAAACCTTTCGCCTAACTTTGCAAAAGACATTCATATAACGATAAGCTTAAGCGTCAAACTTCCAACTTCAAGGCTAATTCATGTGGAAAATTGAACCCGCCGGAACCAGCGACATTCCCGCTCTGGTCGAGTTGTGGAATGCAGCGCTCGGCCCACAGTGGCCACTCACAGAGCGTCTTCTACGCCAAACCATCGAAGGCGATCCCTACTTCGAGCCGGAAGGCAACCTCGTGGCGCGCAATGGCGATGCCGTAATCGGTTGGGTGTTGTGCAAGTCGATGCAACACGCCGGGCCGGAGATCGCGCGTTTCCAGGGCCGCGGCGGCATCGGCGCGCTGTGCGTACATCCTGACGTGCAGCGACAAGGACTCGGCACACAGTTGCTGCTCGCCGCCGAAGCGCATCTGCGCGCGCACGGCTCGACCCTGAGTACTCTTTATTTTCCGCATCACCTGTTGCCCGGCATTCCCGCCCAATGCGAAGCGGCCATTGCCTTGTTTCGCAAGCGTGGTTACACAGGCTTCAGCGAATGCGTCGATTTGTGGCGTGACCTGAACGACTACGGAATCCCGGACAAAGCGCTCGCCGCGATTGAAGCGAATCCCGGTGTCGAACTACGACCGGCGCGCGACGGCGAAGAGGAAGCTCTCATCGACATGGTGGAGCGCGAGTTTCCCGGCGGCTGGCCCTACTCGACGCGTGGTCATTTTGTGCGCGGCAGTGCGGCAAGCGACATCATCATCGCCAGTGAAAATGAAGAAGTCATCGGCTTCTGCCACACTGCGGATTTCAACTCGCCGTGGCTGTTGCCCGGCACTTACTGGCACCCATTGCTGGGCAGTCGCTATGGCGGATTGGGGCCAATCGGAATTGCCAAAGAACACCGCAAGCGCGGTTTGGGGCTGGCATTGTGCGCCGTGGCCGTGGACGATTTGAAGCGACGCGGCGTCAAGCGCATGGCCATCGACTGGACGACATTAGTGGCCTTTTACGAGCAACTTGGCTTCCGCGTGTGGAAGCGATACTTGATGGCCAGCAAAGCCAAATAACGAGTACTCACCAAAGCATAAAAAATCAAGTTGCCACCTACAGTGCCCGCCCGTGAACGTTGGGCGCCCGTGAGGGAAGCGCATTGGCGCTTCACGTTGGGCTGAGCGCGCTGATGAGGAGAACAAAACCGCTGAAGCAGCCTGTTTGACAATCATCAGGAGTGATCATCAGCCCACCGCTTCAGAGGCACCGCTTCAGAGGCGGGTAATTCGATAAGTGGCAACTTGGGTTAACAAGCAAAAGGACGAGGAAATTTCCTCGTCCTTTTCATTCCGGCACTTAAATGTGACGCCGAGCGCAGCGTCCACTTTGAACGGCTTGGGTTTATGAGCGCGAGCTTAGGCAGCGCGAGATGACGCAGCGCAAGCTAGACAGCGGAAGGTGAAGCAGCCGAACCGGAGGCGGCCATGCGCTTGGCGAGGCGGCTCTTCTTGCGGGCGGCGGCGTTGCGGTGAATGATGCCTTTGGCGGCAGCGCGATCGATGGCGCTGAATGCGGACGTAATTTCGCCGCCCGTCAGAGCTTTCTTGGTTTCGGTTTTGATGCGTGTCTTGGCGGCCATGTTACGCAGACGCTTCTTGGCGTCCTGGCGCAAACGCTTCTTAGCCGATGGTGTGTTGGGCATAACTTCTTTCTCTCCTCGATTGAACCATGTGCATTTTACCGGATTTAAGCGGACATTGCAAGTATCTGTGGAACGACATCGTTACAAAATGCTGTTCGATTGCAGGAGGGCACAACGAGTACTCAAAAGCTCAAGCCAGCGAGTGGCAGCGCTCGCGCAGCGCTTCGATGTTGCGCAGCGTGATGCGATGGTTGGCATCCGTCGAAACATAGCTGTGCTTTTTGAACTCCATCAAGACGCGATTGACACGCACGCGCGATGCACCGACAAGGTCGGCCAGGTCGGTCTGGGTAATTTGCAAGGGAATGAGAACTCCACCATTTTGGTCCTTGCGCCCGTATTCGTGAGCAAACGCCAGGAGCTGTCGTGCCACACGGCCATCGACATCGAGGGTGGCGAAAGAGTGAATTTGTGCTGTGGCCACACGCAGGCGGCGTGCCAGGATACACGCCACGTTGTAACCCAGTATGGGCATTGTCTGCATCAACTTCCACAGCAAGTGACGCTCGATGCAGAGGAAATACGACTTTTCCAGTGTGGCGACGTTAGCCGATGGGCATTTGCCGTCCACGCCGCTCACTTCGCCCAACACTTCGCCCCGCCCGAGAATGCCCAGAATAACATCGGAGCCATCGGCGTGCTTCAAATACATCTTGACTGAACCTTCAATGAGAATGTAGACATGGTCGCCCGGATTTTTAACTGTGAGCACATCGGTACCAACAGGAAGCACCTTCGAACACAGCAACTGGCTGATTTCAGATAAGTGCTCATCCGGCAGATTACAAAATAAAGCTGTGTCGCGGAGCACACTGCGCGACGGCGGCTTGCCTTGTGCGGGATCGGCTCCTACGGGTTTGGCTCCTACGGGAGTGCCTGCGGAAAATTTTGCGGAGGCCGCGCACGAGGGCATGTCCGCATCCGAATTTACGGTCATTAGCACCACCTAAAGACACCAGATTCAAATAGTGCGTAGCATTTCGCATCGCTGCGCTACCAAGCCGCTAAAGTGGATTCACCACATAATGATTGAGTGTCGAGTGTCCTGATTGTAGCATAGAAAAGGAACACGAAGCTGCTTTCATGGCAAGATCATACATCCTGCTTGTGCGATTGCGAACATTATTGCCATTGAACAATGCGCTACAGCCGCGTCTTGCCCGTCACCTGTTTGATGGCAGTGCGCGCCAGTTCGTCGCAGCGCTCGTTTTCGGGATGTCCAGCGTGACCGCGCACCCAGCTCACCTTGTGCGGGCGTTCCTGCAGCAGCGCGTGCAACTGCTGCCACTGTTCCTGGTTTTTCACCGGTTGTTTCGCGGCGGTTTTCCAGCCGTTACGAATCCAGCCGCGCATCCATTGCGTGATGCCCTTCGACAAATATTCGGAATCGGTTTCGATTTGCACACCCGTTCCCGACGGCACATTTTTCAAGGCTTCGATAAGCGCCTGCAACTCCATCTGGTTATTGGTTGTGCGTGGGTTGCCGCCCGAGTACTCGTGACGCTGCCCATTCGTTTCAACAATGCAGCCCCAGCCACCTGGCCCCGGATTGCCGGCACACGCACCATCGCACCAGATGCGCACCGTGGAAGTAGCCGTTTTAGAAGGTGTGGTTTTAGGAGATGCGATTTTGGAAGATGGAGATTCGTCTGCAAAAAGAGTGCTCGAGGGTTTTGTCATAGATGCGGGCTGTGTATTTTGTTCGTGTCCATTGGATTCAAACGCCGCGTAATCGTCGTGATAATGCACTTGCAGACAATTATTAAACAGGTTCAGCATGTTGATAAAGCCGATAAGAAACGTCAACTCCACGATTTCCGGCTCGGAGAAAAGCTGCTTAAGCCTGTCGAACAGCTCATCCGGCACACGATTCGAGTCTTGCATCGCGGAGCGCGTGTATTCCAGCGCCAGTTGCTCGCGCGGTGTACGTGCATCGTTATCCTCCAAGGCCTGCAACGGCTCAGCGGCGATGCCCAGTTGTTGAATCAACGCGACGTGCGAATGGGTGCAGAACTGACACCCATTATCAAGCGACGACTGTAAGATCACCAACTCTTTCAGCGAACGCTCCAGCAGGCCGCCGGGATAAACCGAGTCGCCGAAACCGGCGAAGGCGCGCAGCAGTTCGGGGCGCAGCGACATCGCCTGCAACATCTCGACAGGCAATTGGCCGCTTTCCGCAAGGCGGCGACTTTCGGCAAAACTGGGATCGCTCGATACGGCATCGAATGCGGCACGCACTTGTTTCGGCGTCACCGTCACGCGCATGGGTTGTTCCTTTCGAGTACTCGCTGTGAGGGGGCGAGCAACAATTAAGCGTTCTGTTCTTTGAAGCGCTGTTCGCCTTCCCGCAACAGCTTCTCAGCGATGTCGGGGCCGCTGTGCTGTAAGGCTTTAAACTCTTTGCCGCGCACCATGTTATACGAAGCGAAGAAATGTTCGATTTCCACAATAACTGTTTCGTTCAGCGCTTCGATGGATGTGACATCACGATTGGTGTGCGATTTTTCCGCGACAGCAAGCAGGCGGTCGTTGCGCATTGTTGCACCATCACGTTCGGTCTGTTCGGCCACGATGACACCGATAAGGCGCGACGGAACAACGCATCCGCAAAAGGCCGGTTCATCCATCAACAGCAGCACATCAAGCGCATCGCCGTCTTCGCCCAACGTGCCGGGCACAAAACCGAAGTCGTAAGGAAACGCTGCACCCGCAGGCAGCACGCCGTCCAGCATGAAGAAGCCGCGCTGTTCATCGAATTTGAACTTGTTGCGGCTGCCCTGCGGCGACTCAATGACAACATTGAGGCGGCCTTCTTCATCGCGCGGGCCAAGTTGCGCCAGAGGATGATTAAAAAACGGCTGCGGAGTTTGTGCGGCCACAGGAACCTTTCTTATTGTTGCTAGCGGTCGTCTTGCGATTGCGCCAGGAGTGGTGCACTGGCAAACGAGTACTCAGTCACGGGTTCGCCGCCGATAAGGTGCTTTTGAATAATCTCTTCCAGCGCAGCAGGCGTGGCGCGATTATACCATGTGCCTTCGGGATACACCACGGCAATCGGCCCCTGACAGCAAACGCGCAGGCAACCGACTTTGCTGCGGAAAATCGTTGACTTGGCAAGCCCCAACTCTTTGAGGCGGCGCTTGAGAAAATCCCATGATTCGGTGCCTTTCTTAAAAGAGCAGCAATCGGGCCCGATGCACAAGAAAATGTGACGCTGATGCAGGCCGATGCCCAGTTCGCGCGCTGCTTTTTGTAACTTGGAGCGGCGCTGCTCATCGCTGTCGGACGCGTTTACATCGCAGAATATCTGTTCATCGCTCATTTTGAGTACTCAACTTGTTGGTCTTGCGAGTGGTGAGACGCCGCTTCATCGGCCAGCGCCTTTTCCGCAAGGGCAATGGCGCGCAACGCGGCCCTTGCCTTGTTGCAGGTTTCTTCGTATTCGGCAGACGGCACGCTGTCGGCCACCACACCGGCTCCGGCCTGCACATGCGCCATACCGTCTTTTGCAATGATGGTGCGCAGCGTAATACAGGTATCGAGATTGCCGCTAAACGAAAAGTAACCGATGGCGCCGCCGTATGGCCCGCGACGCGTCGGCTCCATTTCGTCGATGATCTCCATAGCGCGCACTTTGGGCGCACCGCTCAGCGTACCGGCTGGAAATGCCGCGCGCAGCACATCGAACTGCGATTTGTCGGGGCGCAAACGTCCCACTACATCGCTGGCGATGTGCATCACATGCGAGTAGCGCTCGACTTTCATCAGGTTCTCCACGCGCACACTGCCATACTCGCAAACGCGCCCCAGGTCATTGCGCCCCAGATCGACCAGCATGATGTGTTCGGCGCGTTCTTTGGGGTCGGCTAAGAGTTCCTTTTCCAATGCCACGTCTTCTTCAATAGTTGAACCGCGACGGCGTGTTCCCGCCAGAGGCCGCGTGCGCACCAGACCGTTATCTTCCGTCACCAGAATTTCGGGCGAAGCGCCAATAAGCTCGACATCGCCCAGGCTGAGATAAAACATATAGGGCGCCGGGTTAACGTGACGCAGGGCGCGATAAACGTTGAAGCCTTCCGCGTGCATCGGAACGGAAAAACGCTGGCTGGGCACGACCTGCACGCAATCGCCGGCATGAATGTATTCGCGGCATCTTTCAACGACAGCTTCAAAGGCTTCTTGCGACGGGAAGTTGCTTTGCGCAGTTTCCGCCACGGAAGGAAGGTCACTCGCCACCGGCAGCATGGGCGCGCGCGGCATGGCACATTTGAGGCGTGTTAAGGTGTCTTCGATTTTGCGGCACGCTTCGTTGTATACCGCTCGCACGTCGGCGCCCTCGCCTACAAAGGCATTGTTGAGTACTCGGATCGAGTGGCGCACCGAATCGAAGATGAGAACCGTATCGGTCAGCAGCATGTGACAATCGGGAATGTTGCGGTCGTCAACCGGCGGATGCGGTAAACGCTCGAAAAAGCGCACCAGGTCATATCCCAGATAGCCGACGGCACCGCCACAAAAGCGCGGCAATCCCGGCAGCGGCACAAAGCGAAAACGGTGCATCCACTCTTCGACGATATGCAGCGGGTCACGCCCGTTTTCAAGAGTGAAACGCTGTTCGAGGCCATCTTCACGCATCCAAACTTCGCGGCCTTTCGTGACAAGCGACGCACGCGACGACACACCCAGAAACGAGTACCGCGCCAGCGCCTCGCCACCCTCAACGCTTTCCAGCAAAAAGGCATCGGTGCTGTTGTTACTTTGGCGCAGCTTCAAAAAGGCTGAGACCGGAGTTTCCAGATCGGCCAGCACTTCGCGGCTCACCGGAATGAGATTGCCCTGCTGTGCCAGGCGCTCGAACTCAGCAAAGCCAGGTGAGAACGCGGCTTCAGCACTGCGAGCTTCACTCACGGAGCCGTGGCTATTGTCAGCGCCGGTTAATGCTTCTGAAGGCGATGCCTCCGGCGGCGCAGCATCATGAGATTGCATGGGGCGCAGTTTATCAAAGCGACCTTTGTCGGGTGCGGCAGGCCGTGTGCGCTCCAGGGCAAACACATTAAAGACCTCTTGCATAAGTGCGCTTTTACGCAACCGCGCCCGTGAGGAAGCAGGCTGATTCGCTTCAGCAGGCCCGCTTCCTTACGGGCGCGGTTGGGAAACACAGCCCTCGCCAAGATTTATGCAAGAGGTCTTAAAATTTTGGTTAAACAACCCCGCCCCGCAAGGAGCGGGCTGAGGAGAGAAGACCGCTGAAGCGGCCTCAACCCAAAGCAGCAGCCCTGGTGTGCGCTCAACTGCTGTGGTTGCAAAGCGGCTCCGTGATATAATGCGCCACTGCATGAGGCTTCACGGAACACGGAGGATAACCGCAACACCACGGCTGCCCATCTCGTTTTCAGGGCTTGAATACGGCCTGTTATCGCTTTGGTTGTGGAGTGCTCCGTTGGTACTTCTCACACAATGGAGCGGCACACCGCGCGGCCTGTGCGAGGCGAATGCGAAGATCGTTCACCAGTTCGGGACGCTGCTGCTCATCGCCTGGTGCTGTTTGTTACCGCTTGGCGGTTCGCGCGCGCCACGTTTTATCACTCAGATGTGGCGGGCCTGCGAAAGCTTGCCCTTGCACGTCCTGCTCTTTGCCGGTGCGTGGTTGGCCGGTGTTGTCTGGTCGTCATTCGCTTCCACAACACAGCGCCTTTCATTCGACTTGCTTGGCTACAATGCCTGGCTGCTGTTTCTCGCGGCGCTGGTTTACGGCGCAACAGCCAGTGCGCCGAATGTGGCCACGAATCTTTTAAATGGCGCCATTGTCGCTCTCGATTTGTTGCTGTTGCGCGAGGCGGCACTCTTCGCTTTGTCTTTTTACGCACCGCAAGATGCACTGGCTTTGCGATGGCTTTCCGAGTACTCGTTGGGCGCAGAAAACCTGGCGCTTTATGGCAGCTTGTTACTGCCACTGACGATTATTCGCGCCGCCGAACCGCAACCGGCTCACTTACGATTGCAGTCGTGGCAGCAGTTGCAAACTCTGTGGCGCCTCATAAGAATTCTCGGCGTGGCGCTGTTATGCCTTGCACCAACCTCAGTGTTCATCAGCCTTGCACTGGCCACGACCCTGGCGGCGGTGACGCTATTGTTCGCCATCAACAGCAGATTACCACACCAGAAAACATTCCTTTCATCGTCAGTATTCAAAGCGTCTCACGTAGCCGCTGTGCTGTCTGCAACAATGTTCATCGGCATCGGCGCAAAAACTCTCGCTGTAACCGCGCAGTGGGATGTTGAAACTTATGGTGTGCTGTGGAACAACGCCACATCAATAGCAAAGGCGCACCCGCTGACCGGCAGTGGGCCGGGCGCTTTTACTTTCAGCCAACTGTCTCTCGTGCCGCCGGGTGCGCCGCGCGTTCTCAGCGCCAGCGCGGCCAATTTGCCGTTGCAGCGTCTGGCGGAAGAAGGCGCTCCCGCCCTGCTCTGCTGGCTGTTGTTGGTTGCCTCGGTTATCGGCAGCTTTGCGTTGCGAGCAGGCAGAGCCTGGCGTGGCTGCACACAGATACCACCTGTGCAGATGGCGCTCCTGTGCGGATTGTTGATGTATGCCGCTGCCGGCTGCTTTGCCGTGGGTGAAGCGACACCGCTTGTCGGAGTGCATTTCTACCTTTTGCTGGCGCTCCTGGCCGCGTGCTTGTGGCCGTTACAAGCACCACAAGAGGGAGCGAGTACTCAAGCATCGCCAGCCGGTTTAATTTTACGTGCCGCCTCACGCTGGACAGCGCGGCTGGTTCTTTTTGCAGGCGTTGCCGGCACCGTCTGCGCTACGCCGTGGCTCGTGCGCACCGGACGCGCGCATTTAATTTATGACCGTGCCCTTGCAACCGCTTCATTGCCGCGCCGCGTGGCGTTGCTGCGCCAGGCGCGCGATCTTGATTTGCAGCAGCCCATATACTGGGCGCAACTCGCGCAGGCGCAACACACCATGTATGGAACGCCCGTCGCTCGCGCCGCCACCAATGTGTATCGCGCGGCGGCCCTGCGCTCGCCCAACGATGGGCTTTTCTGGCACAATATCGCGGCCTTGTTCTGGACAGCGGGCGATGCCACTAATGTGGTGCGCAACGAAACGCACGCCATGCTGGCCGACCCAACGTTTGCGCCTTATCATGAAGTGCTTTCGCAAGCCTATGCGCAACTTGGCAACACCAGAAAAGCCGAGGCACACGCCCGCCTGGCCAGGCAGTTTCGCATGCGCGGCGACCAAACTCCCAACACGGCACAAATCGCCACTCGTTATCGACGCCTCGTGCTGCAGCCGGAATTTATTCCACCAAAGTTCGCTCCGTTACAAGGCTCTCCACCATAAACGAGTACTCACATCATTTCCTGCAACACAGCACCGACGACGTGGTAAACTATGTTTTCATTACATTAGATGAAAACGTTTTGTGTAAACATTCTGAAGGACACTCATGACGCGAGAACGCATGGTTTCGGCTGAAGCGAGCGGCGACGAAAACGAACTTAATTTTACGCTGCGGCCCAAGTCGCTGGATGAATATGTTGGTCAGCGCTCCACAGTCGAGCGCCTCAAAATCGCCATTCAAGCCACCAAGGCGCGCGGCGAATCGCTCGACCACTTGTTGTTTCACGGGCCGCCGGGCCTGGGCAAAACAACGCTGGGCTACATCATCGCCGAGGAGTTGGGCAAAGAAATCAACCTGACCAGCGGCCCCGCGCTCGAACGCCCCGCCGACATGATGCCCTACCTGGTGAACGCGACTGAAGGCGACATCATTTTCATCGACGAAATTCACCGCCTGCCGCGCGTGGTCGAAGAGTTCCTGTATTCGGCGATGGAAGATTTCGTCGTCAACTTTACGTTGGATAAAGGCTTGTACTCAAAGCCGTTACCGTTTCAATTGAAGCGCTTCACGCTGATCGGCGCCACGACGCGACCCGCCATGCTCTCGCGCCCGATGCGTGACCGCTTCGGCATTCAGCAGCACCTCGACTTCTACGATGAAGACGATCTGGTGACGATCGCGCGGCGCTCGGCGCACCTGCTGGAAACCAAAATGGAAATTGAAGGCGCACGAGAACTGGCACGCCGTGCGCGCGGCACACCGCGTATCGTGAACCGCCTGTTGCGCCGCGTGCGCGACTATGCCCAGGTGCGCGCCGACGGCATAATTACCAAAGACGTGGCCGACCAGGCGCTGCAATTAGAAGGCATCGACCAGCTTGGCCTCGACCGCTTGGATCACCTGATGCTACGCGTCATCAAGGACACCTATGGCGGCGGCCCTGTCGGCAGCGCCGCACTGGCCGCCACGATGAACGAAGAACAAGACACACTCGAAGACGTGGTCGAGCCATATTTGCTAAAAATTGGTTTCCTCGCGCGCACGCCGCAGGGCCGCCGCATCACACGCCGCGCCTACGAGCACATGGGCGAACCACCGCCGCCGGACGCGATTACACCTGTTCCCTCGTTGTTTGAAGAAGCAGCCGAGAAGGACGAGAAGGCGCAAGAGAGTACTCGCCGGGAGCGGCGCAAGTAATTGTAAAACGATACCAGCTTTAAATGTAATCAATACTTCAAATACACCTTCTCACAACAAATCTTTACACAAACATTTTGGTGGCTGCGCAACGATAGAGGGCGAAGTAGCTCTAAGCGGTTACATTGGCACCAGAGCGCGCGAATGCCGGAAGCAGGTGGCTATCGGTGGTCTTGCTGCTGGTGCCCAATCTTGAAAATTGAAAGGGACGCATGAAAACAAGACACATACACACGAAGAGTTCACTGCAAACTGCTGGCAAAGGCTTCACCCTCATAGAATTGCTCGTCGTCATTGCCATCATAGCAATTCTCGCGGCAATTTTGTTCCCGGTGTTTGCCAGAGCACGCGAGAACGCACGCCGTGCTTCATGCCAGAGCAACTTGAAGCAGATTGGCCTTGGGTTGCTGCAATACACGCAAGATTACGATGAGCGGTTTTCGCCCTCAGTTCACAACGATCCTCCTAACTATGTAGGCTCAGAGCTTTATGCACTTTCCGGGCAACGCATCGGCCCATATACCAAGAGCGACCAACTTCTGGTGTGTCCGAGCGATTCCGATCCGCGCTATCGCGTGCGCAACATAGCAAACACGAATAACGTTCCAAACAGCTATTATGTTTCCGGTGACACTTACGAACCCAATGATATTGTGGATGGTTTGACATGGGGCGTTTTTGCTTCGAACACCGGCATCTCGCAGGCCCAAATTGGCGCACCGTCGGAGACCATCATGGTGACGGAACGTGAGAGTGGCGAAGGTGATGGTCACGTCGATCGCGGTACCGCTACGGCCACTGGCGGCACTTCTGAGGATACATGGCAACGTGTGACCAACCGTCATCTGGACACGGCCAACTACCTTTTTGTGGATGGTCACGTCAAAGCCTACAAGCGCCCGAATCCCAAAGCCGATAACGACCGCACCGGCGCCAACGCCACTGTCAACGGCGTCGCCTACTGGTATTGGTGGAGCAGCGGCGTGCCCGGCAAGTAACCAAAACAAGTCTTTAACACTGCAGAAGAGCCACGCATATATGTGTGGCTCTTCTTATTTTGCGCCTCCTATTTTTTAGCGCAGTGCCCGCTATGCTAAACTGCCGCCGATAACCCTTATGAGTACTCAAAACAAAAGTTTTCAATCGCCGCGTGGCACGCACGACATTTTGCCGTCGCAGATTTCCGAGTGGCGTTTCGTGGAAGAAGCATTTCGTGAAGTGTGTGCGCGTTACAACTACAGCGAAATTCGCACGCCGCTGTTCGAGGCAACAGAACTTTTCGCGCGCACGGTCGGTGAATCGAGCGACGTGATGGTGACCAAGCAGATGTACACCTTCACCGCGCCCGATGAGCAAAGTTACACGCTGCGTCCCGAAGGCACCGCCAGTGTGGTGCGCGCTTACCTGGAGCACCACCTCAGCCAGGCCGGGCCGGTTGCCAAGCTGTTTTACATCTACCCGATTTTTCGTTACGAAGCGCCACAGGCCGGACGCTATCGGCAGCACCACCAGTGCGGCATTGAGATGCTGGGCGCCAGCGGCCCCGAAGCCGATGCCGCCGTGCTCACGCTGGCCAACGACTTTTTAAAAGTCCTTGGCATCGAGCCGCAGTTACACATCAATTCGCTGGGCACCAAAGAAAGTCGCAGCGGCTACATTCAGAAGTTGCGCGAGTATCTGGAGCCACAGCGCGCCGAACTCAGCGAAGATTCGCAGAAGCGTCTCGAACTCAATCCGCTGCGCGTCTTCGATTCCAAAGATGAACGTGACCGGCGAGTACTCGAACAGGCGCCGCGATTACTGCCATATCTTCAAGAAAACGATCTGGAATCGAGCGAACACTTCACGCGGTTGTGCCAGTATTTGGATGACCTCAAAATCGCCTACGAAATTGATCACAATTTGGTGCGCGGCTTCGATTACTACTCACGCACGGCGTTTGAATTTGTGTCGAGCAACCTGGGCGCGCAGAGCACCGTTCTGGGCGGCGGTCGCTACGATGGTCTGGTCGAAGAACTGGGCGGGCCGCCGACGCCGGGCATCGGCTTCGGCAGTGGCATCGAGCGCCTGTTGCTGGAGCGCGAAGCCGTTGGTGCCACAGCATCGGCCGCACCATCACTGACCGCGTTTGTGGTGACGTTGGGCGACGAGGCCCGCGCTGCCGGTGTCGCGTTGCTGCACGAACTGCGCGAAGCCGGCATTCGCTGCGACAGCGATTTCGTAGGGCGCAGCCTCAAAGCGCAGATGCGCGAAGCCAATCGTCAGGCGGCGCGCTACACGCTTCTGCTCGGCTCCGATGAGTTGGCGCAGGGCGTTCTGGCCCTTAAAGACATGACAACAAGTACTCAGGAAACCTTGCCGCGCCAGGCCGTTATTGAACGCTTGCAGGCCGAGCAAAAGTAACCTCTTCAAACACTCATGCGAAGAGCCGAAAAGCCTTTATTTTACTGGGCTTTTCGGCTCTTTTTACGCAGAAAAGAAGCAACTTCAACAGCCGTTTTTCGTCTAATATTTGGTCGAAACAGAGCGCAGAATTCACTCGGAATTGGCTGCGAATACAGACCTAAATACGCCGTTCGGAGGAACGAGAATGACACAGAACAACACACTTTTACAGGCGCCACGCGAGGCTCCACCAGCCAGCGAAAAGTGGCGCGATTACACCGTCAGCCGCCGCGCACGTTTGGTGTTCGATGAGGCCGCCGAAGTTGCGCCGCCCGAAGGTTTTTCCAACCGCGAAACTTGGACGGCAACGCTGTGGCTGAACGAACTGGCCGAAGACGGCGCACACATTCACGGCTGGGTCGATGAACTGCCTGCCGCGCATCCCGATGAGATTCGACGTTGGTTTCATCATCGTTGGCAGCGTGCCAGAGCGGGCATGGAAGCGCCGTTTGTAGAAGCGAACCTGGCGCGCATCGGTTCGCTGTGGCGCATTCGCTGGGAAGAAGTCGCCACGCATTACAAGCGCTGCCCGTGGGCCGACCGCATTCAGGAGACGTTTCGCATTGCCAAAGAAGTTGGCCTGCCCGTTGATCGCAGCGCCGAAACCACAACGCGCCGCCGCGATGCGATTGCCGCCTTTATCGAACGTCCGATTGGCTCGTGCCGTGAATTGACAGCGGAAGAATGGACGCGTGTGGGCCAGGCGATTGGCAACAAACAACTCGTCTGGTAAACGGGTATAACGAGTACTCGAAAGGGCACGCATCAATTGATGTGCGCCCTTTTTGTTTCACAAACTCCACACGTTTTCCAGTTAGTTGATAGCCAGTGCTGGCTATACTTTTCGCTGGAAATGAAGAGTCCTCGCTTAGTTTTCAATGGCGTCTTGTTTGGTGCTGCGCTGTGCGCCTTGCTGGCTGCTCTCTTTATCGGAGTTGGCACCAAATCTCATGGCGCGCGCCGGATGCCTCCACTGCAACCACGAAGCGTTGTGGCCGCCCAGATTTTGGCCGCTGCCAAGAAGCAGCAGGGCACAATCTACGACGCGAAATATCTCACCATTAATTATCCCGGCGGCGATGTGCCACGCGATCAAGGCGCCTGTACCGATGTCATCGTGCGAGCCCTGCGCGCCATCGGTTTCGACTTGCAGCGGCTGATGCATGAAGACATGCGGCGCAACTTCTACGTTTACCCGCAGAAATGGAGCTTGCCCGGCCCCGACCCCAACATCGACCACCGTCGCGTGCCGAACCAGATGCGCTTCTTCGAGCGTCACGGCCTCGCCCTCACCTGCCGCGTGACGCCTGCGACTCTAGCACAATGGCAACCGGGCGATCTGGTGTACTGGGATACTGGTCGTGGGCGATTGCACACGGGTGTGGTTTCCGACAGCCGCAACATGCGCGGCGAACCTTATGTCATCCACAACGGCTGGGTTTGCATTGAAGACGACGCGCTCACGCGCTGGAAAATTATCGGCCACTACCGCTTTCCGCAGGCGAAGTGAGTGCTCGCTAGTGAGTAATCACGACAAGCCGCCTATAGATAGCAGTGGGAGCCGTTGTCTCCAACAGGGTGCCCGTTGTGACGAACCCGGAGTGTTGGTTGCCTGAGAAGCAGACAACGACTTGTCTGCTGAGGGGCTGTGAGCGACGGGCTGTTTCAGGCTACACAGGCCCGTCGCTCACGCTCCGGGTTGGTGCAGATGTTTATTAGGGCTACGCAAAATATGTGATTGGTAGGGGCGAGGTTGCCTCGCCCGGGCTGCCTCGTGCAAGACGATCTCGTCAGAGCGCGAAGACCGTGCCCCTACGAACCATTGCAAGCCTGTTACATAAGTCCTATTTATGAGATGGCTTCGAGTGAGTACTCGCTGTTGAGTGGCTACTATCAAACAAGGATTGTTTGTTCAAGATTACCTTTTCTTATGCGATTGTCCCCTGAAAAGCAGCGACTCATCGCGGTTGCCTTGTTGTTGCTTTGGTGTACGACTCTCATCGTTTATAGAGCTTATCGTGCGTCCGGTTCCTTTGACGCCAGCGGCATCAAGTCTATGGCGGGGCTGCTCTGGAATCTGTTTCTGGCGACGGTGCCTTTGCTTTGGAGTTCGGCTTTTCGCGCCTTCATGGAGCGCAAGCGTCCAATCCTGGCGGGCATTTTCTTTTTTCTCTGGCTGCTCTTTTTGCCGAACGCCCCGTATATCCTCACCGACCTTGTTCATCTGGCGCCACGTCCTGATGTTCCACTCTGGTATGTGCTGGCGCTGCTTCTATCCTGCGCTGGAGCCGGAACCATGCTGGGATACATTTCGCTCCTGGAGGTTCATAAGGTCATTGAACACAGATCAGGTAAAGTAGCAGGCTGGACAGTCGCCGCCGGTTCTTTGATGTTATGTGGTTTTGGCATTTATCTGGGGCGCTTCCTGCGTTGGAATAGCTGGGATGCTTTCACGAACCCGATTCGACTGGCCAAATCAATCCTTGGGCAATTCATCGATCCGGGACCACATCCTCACCCTTTATCGGTAACTTTGATTTTCGGGATGGGCTTGATTGTCGGCTATCTCACGTTGCGCGCTGTCGCTACGGAATAGACGTATTCGAATTAGAGTATTGAGTACTCAACTAACTCATCCAGCGCAGGCGCGTCGCCTCGGCAACGCGGTCGATGGCGATCAGATAAGCCGCCGTGCGCCAGTCGATGCCGTGTTTCGCGGCGACACGCGTCATTTCGTTGTAAGCGCGCAGCATAATCTCTTCCAACTCAGCGCGCACACGCTCTTCCTTCCAACGGAACTCCGTAAGGTTTTGCGTCCATTCGAAGTAAGAAACCGTGACACCGCCCGCGTTGGCCAGCAGATCGGGCAACGTGCAGATGCCGCGCTCGTGCAGCACTTGCGCTCCACCTGCCGTAACCGGCGCGTTGGCCGCTTCAACCACCAAACGAGCATTCACACTGGCCGCCACTTGAGCATCAATAACGCCGCCGAGCGCCGCAGGAATGAGAATGTCGCAGGGCGTTTCCAGCAGCGTGTCGGGCTTGAGCGGCTCCACGCCGGAAAAACCACGCACCGTGGCGTTTTGCGCCTGATGCAGCAACAACGCCGGAATGTCGATGCCGCGCTCGTTGATGATGTTGCCCGAAGCGTCGCCCACAGCGATGATTTTTGCGCCGGCCTCGTGCAGCAAGCGCGCAGTGTGGCTGCCCACGTTGCCAAATCCCTGAATCACGACACGAGCGCCTTCGATTTTCAGCCCCAGCGTTTGGCACGTCGCGCGAGTCAGTAGCGCCACGCCACGCCCGGTGGCATCTTCGCGGCCCGGTGAGCCACCCAGATGCAATGGCTTGCCGGTGACGACAGCGGGAGTGTAACCGTGCATCTGCGAGTACTCATCCATGATCCACGCCATGGTCTGGGCGTTGGTGTTCATATCCGGTGCGGGAATGTCGCGGCTGGGGCCGATGATGTCGCCGATGGCACGCACAAACGAGCGTGTGAGGCGCTGTTTTTCATCGCTGCTCATGCGCTGCGGTTCGCACGAAATGCCGCCTTTAGCGCCGCCAAACGGCACATCCACCAGGGCGGTTTTCCACGTCATGATAGCCGCAAGCGCGCGTGATTCGTCCTCATTGACCGATGGATGATAGCGCAAGCCGCCTTTGCATGGGCCACGCGTGTTGTCGTGCTGCACGCGGTAGCCGTTAAAGACGCGCCATTCGCCCGAATCCATCTTGAGGGGCAGCTCGACCAATAGCTCGCGGAAGGGACGTTGCAGAATGGTTCGCTCAAAATCGGGCAGTTGCAGTACATCGGCGGCCCGCTCGAACATGAAGTTGACCGTTTCAAAGGCCGATAGCTTGTCCAGCGCCTGGGGAGTCGGCGGTTCAGTACTCGGCTTTGCGCCTGGCGGAAGCTCTGAACTCATAACGTTTTTACCAGGTCGATAACGTTCTCGCTCATGTGCTGCACCTCGCCGCGCGCATCGACGAAATGCCATGTATCGGTGTACACCTTGCCGATTGGCGCGTAACCAATCCGCTCATAGAGGGCGCGGGCACGCACGTTTTCCGTTCCCACAGCCAGGCTCACTTGGTCGAATCCGCCTTCGCGCACCACACGTTCGCAGGCTTCGAGCAAGCGCGAACCAACGCTCATGCCCTGAAATGCCGGAAAGACACGCAGCGATTGAATGTCGGGAATGTGCGGATGCGTCGGCTTGCCGCGCCAGTGAATGGCGGCCTGACCAATGGGGTGATTGTTGAAGTCGGCGATCAAAACGCAAACGTGACCTTCGCGATGTCCCTGCCATTGCGCCTGATACCAATCGCGCAGGTCGGCGCCGCCCTGCCATTCCAGAGCCAGGTTATCGCGCTCGCGCAGATAGCGAATCGTGATGTGGCGCGGCGGCACTTCAAATGCCAGCAAGGGTTCTTCGGGAGTACTCACCAGGCTCGGGCGAGACACCGAAACGTCGTCGGACGCTCCTGCGGGCGTAGAAGTGCCGCCACCGGATTGATTATGCAATTCTTGAGATTGGGTCGAATCGAAGCTGTGCAGAGAAGACGACACCGTGGAAACGCTCATCGCTTCCATTATAAAACGTCTGCCGGTCTTTGGCTATTTTACGCCTGGCGAGTACTCGCACCGGGTACTTGGCGCGAGCACTCGGCTGAGTGAGTCGTCGCACAACGCACCGCTTCACGCTTCGAGGCCGGCCTGGAAAACGGAAAAAGCGCGCGAAACCTTATCGAGCAGTTCAGGAATATCGACAGGTTTGAAGATGTAATCGGACATCGGCGTGCCGGGCAGTGCGTTGAAACGCTTTTGAAGCATGTGATCTTTGCTGGTGAGGTAGAAAATGCGCGTGAAACGAAAGCGTTGCGCGTAGCGTGGCTCGTTGCGCAAAATTTGTGTCACATCGTAGCCGCTTATGCCGGGCAGAGAAAGTGCCAGCAAAATGATGTGCGGTTCGAAATTGTCGGCCAGCATCAGGCCATACTGACCATCGGTGGCGATTTCAACTTTATAACCATCGTTCTCCAACAGCGCGACAATCAAGTCAGCCGCTTCAATGTCGCTTTCGATGACCAAAACGCGGCGGTCATCGGTCTCGGCGCTTTCCACAGCGGCGCTTTCCACAGCGGCGCTTTCCACAGCGGCGTCTTGCACGCTCGCGGCATGGTTGTTTGTGACATCCACAGGGCGTGACGCATCCAACGGCGTTTGCGCTGATGACAAAGGCAAAGATTGTAGCGACGAGAAACGATCCAAAGTCATAGCCGTTTTCACTTACTCCAAAGTTGGATTGCACACCGAATGTGAGAACCGCCCGGTGCAACAGAAACCGGGAACGGGCTCCATTTCCAGCAAATCATAACCGACAGGCTCCACCGCCTGTCTTCCGAGCGTCGAGGTGTATTCAGACGCGTCCTGAGTGCTCAGCATTCTTCGGGAACGAGAGGAACATCGTATGCGTGGCACCACAAATCTCAGGTGCCCCAATCGCAGACTTTGTGTCAGGCTCAACGTGCATCGAGTACGCCAATTGAATGCACCATAATCCGATTCCGTCCGCCTTCTTTGGCCTCATAGAGCGCCCGGTCGGCGGCTTGCACCAGAGTACTGGCTAAACGCGTCATGCGGGCATCTTCCGATTCGACCTTGCGCGCCACAGCGATACCGCCGGAAACCGTCACACGCAGCGATTCTTCAGAACTGTCCTCGCGTGGGCGCACCAGGGGCACTTTCAAAGCCTCAACGGTGGCGCGCACCTTCTCGGCAAAGGAGCGGGCACCCACTTCTTCGGTGGCGGGCAAAATCGAAGCGAATTCTTCCCCGCCGATGCGTGCCACAGTATCAATGCGGCGCGAGGAGTTTTGCAAAACATCACCAAACGCTTGCAGCACTATGTCGCCCTGAGCGTGCCCCCAATTGTCGTTGATAGGCTTGAAACGGTCCAGGTCGAACATCACAATCGACAGCGAATTTCCAAAGCGTTGCGCACGGCGCAGTTCGTCTTCAAGCTGCGAGTCGAAGTGGCGGCGATTACAAAGGCCAGTCAAACTATCGGTGATCGCCAGATGCGACAACTGCTCGTTCGAAACGCGCAGTTCTTCCTGGAGCTTGCGCATACGCAGCGCGGCACGCACGCGGGCCAGCAGCTCGGGCGCAGCGAACGGTTTGCACACGTAATCGACCGCCATTTCCAGCCCCGTGACACGGTCTTCCATTTCTGCTTTGGCCGTCACAAAAATGATGGGAATGTTGACCGACGAAGGCCTGTCCTGCAAAGTCTGCGCGACCTCATAGCCCGACATGCGCGGCATCATGACGTCGAGCAGAATAAGATCGGGATTACGATCCTGCACGAGCTTGAGCGCCTGTTCGCCGTCGCGCGCCTGGATGACATCGTAGTCCTCCACGCGCAGCGTCAGCGCCATAAGTGAATTGATTTCGGGATCGTCTTCAACAACCAGGATCAACGCCATTTTGCGGCCTCTCGGAAATGGTTATCTGTGATGTAATTAAAACGGCTCCAACAGGAGCTTCCAAAGGGAACTGCTGCCGGGGATACTGCCTGGAATGGCCCCAGAGCGAACGTGCAACAGCCACTGCTTGCTCAGGTGAGCCGGCACAAAGGCGCATACAAAGCAAAGTGCGTGCCCACCCGAAGAGAACACCTGAAGCACATCTGGCGCACACAAGCAGCCCACCGTAGTCTGGCAACGTTTACGCCATTAAAGACATTCTGCGTGAACCTCCGCCCTTTGCAAGTCTCCCCGCACTTGCGGCAACAAAGCGGTTGACATCACAAAGAAGTTTAAGCATAATCCTTTTCAAATCAAAGAGCGTGCTGCTCCAAGAGCGTGTTGCTTTAACGGCAGCGTGTTGCTTTAACGGCGATGATGCTAAGGGAGCGGCATCACCAGGCGCGGCGAGAAGCAGAAGCGGGGTGTTTTCTTTCTTCCACGGAGTCAATCCGTTGGAGGGAAGAAGACATCCCGCTTTTTGTTTAAAGGCCGTGTGCAATGACCGCTCGCGGGAGAACGACCACCGTGCAAGACACCTCGCTGCAAAACACATTCGACAAACCGCGCTGGCCCACGCGCGTGCGCCCGGAGAAGATTCGTCGCCTGTATGAAACGGAGGCACGCGGCCTCATCGACGAAAAGTTGTTGGAGGAAGTGCTGCTTGCCATGTATCTGCGGTGCCAGGCCATTCTCATCTGCACGGCAGCGGCGGGCGGACGCGTCAAGTGCTTCCGTTGTGAGTACGTTATCCAGCGGCGCTGGTATCCGGGCGCGCCGGGCAATCCCGAGGCCGAGGGCACGACCAGCGCCGCCGAAGTGCTGCGTTGTCCCCAATGTTCGTGGCAGACAACGTGGGCAATTTACTTCAAAAGCTTTCAAGGCAAAAAGCTGTGGGGCGGCGGCGCTCTTCCGGCCATCGAAAAGTTTGTGGAGGGCTTTGGCGGCGCGCGAACATCACGCGACAAGATAATGTTGATTGACGCCTTGATTCATGCTTATCACCAGGAGATGAAGCACAACCCGACGCGCCCCGTGGCGACCCAGATGATCGAGGGCAAGAACCGGGACGTGATCGAACTGCTGGAAAGTCTGGCTTACGGCGAGGCCGCACCGGAAATGAAGGCCACGAAAGCCGCCTGGGACGAGAAGACACGCATCGCCAACGACAACTCGCGCGGGAAACTTAGAGGCGGTGCAAATTAGCGGCAGAAAGCGGCAGCGCCACCAGGCAGTGCATCAGCGTAAGATTACGCCACCGGCTTGTTGGTGCTCTGCCCTAACGCAACAGTTCGGCGCCATCGACCGGCAAAATCGCGCCGCTGATGAATTGCGGCCCGCCGATGAGAAAAACCACGCTCTGCGCGATTTCTTCGGGCGTGCCGAAGCGCCCCAGCGGAACACGCGTGCGCAGATGAGTTTCGTCATCCGAGTACTCGTCATCTTCGCCCTGCGTTTCAGAAGGCAACAAAATGGTGCCGGGACAAATGCAATTGACGCGCACGTGAGGCGCCAGCGCCTTGGCCAGCGCCTGCGTCAGCATCACAACACCGGCTTTGGAAACGCAATACGGCACATAGTTCTTAAGAGGACGCAGCCCATGAATATCGGCGATATTGACGATGGCGCCGTGCTGCTGCTGCAAGAAATGATCGCCTAAAGCTTTAGAAAGCAGGTATGGTCCTTTCAAATTGGCCGCGATATGGTCATCGAAATCGGCTTCCGTCATCTCCGCAAATGGCGTGCGACGAAAAATTGCGGCGCTGTTGACGAGCGCGGTGACGCCGCCCAGCGCATCGAGTACTCGCTCGCGGAATGTGGCAACGGCGTCCGCATTCGAAACCTCAAGTGGCAGGGCCACGAACTTTCCGTCAGGGTTAACTTGCTGCAACGTTCGCACGGTTTCCTGCGCTTCCTGCCCGGAACGGTTATATGTGATGGCGACATTGGCACCGGCGCGGGCGCACTCCAGGGCGATGGCGCGCCCGACCCGCACCGCACCACCCGTCACAACAACCGTCTGCCCCGCCAGTGAAATCGTCACGGTTTACACCTTGTGTTAGTCACACCTTGTGTTGGTCACACCTTGTGTTGGTCACACCTCAATGGTTTGCGTGTCGTAAGCGACCTCGACACCGGGCGGCAGTTCCGCGTTGATGGTGCGGTGTTCAAGGTCGTGCGCGATGTGTGTAAAGAGAGCGCGGCGCGGCTTCAGTTTCTCAACGGCATGGAGCGCCTGCGCTACGCTGAAGTGCGCCGGATGTTCTTTGTAGCGCAACGCGCCCAGCACCAGCAAATCGGCGTCGCGCATCAGATCCCACGACGTGTCAGGGATATACGAACAGTCGGTTGCGTACACCAGAGTGCGAGTGTCGCTTTCGATGCGGTAGGCGAAAATCTCGCGCTTGTAGTGCATGATGGGAATAGCCGTGACACGCAAGTTCTCCACCTTCACGGTTTGGCGAGGCTCCAACACATGACCGCGCACGCGCGGGAACCCGCCATGATTGCGGCCCTCAACAAAAACATAATCGAATACCACTTTGAGGCGTGTCATGGTTTCTTCGTTGGCGTAGCCGTCGATGTAGCCGCACTTATCGGTGATGGGCCGCAAGTCGTCTAGACCGATGATGTGGTCGTTGTGCGAATGCGTCCATAGCACGCCGGACAGCGTAGTAATACCGGCGCGCAGAAACTGCTCTCGCAGATCGGGTGTGGAATCAACGAGTACTCGCGTATCGCCTTCCTCCACCAGAATGGAAGAGCGCAGCCGCTTGTTGCACAGGTCATTGCTGCGACATACATCACAATCGCAGGCGATGTAGGGCACGCCATAACTGGTGCCGGTGCCAAGAAAATTCAGTTTCATCTCAAGTCGTTATGGTTCAGGAATGGGCGGCAGAGGCGAACCACTTTGCGCCGGGCCGATTTCGCGCAGGCGCTTTCTACCACGCAAGTAGCCGCCCAGTGCGGCGCACGGAATTGTGAGCAGTATAGCGACGGTGCCCCATATGCCCAAGATTATAGAACCCTTGCCAAACGTCAATAACCAGCCCATCACGAAAGAGAACAGACCAGTCGCGGCACCGTGCAACACGTCATCACAGCGCGCGACATTCGCTTCCACCTAACCACTCACGGCATGGACAATCAGTCCTGCCGGCAGTCCGATCGACATTAGTGGAGAGTGGCTCATGCGATCAGGGATTTGCTCTGGCGTGACGCCACCTGAGATGAGCGACACAGCGATAATGATGCCGAGCAGAACACTTATAACCATCGCCCCAGCGAAGCCTACCACCCACCCGATTAGAATAGCTTTTATGTTTAGCTTCATAACACCTTCCCGGTCTGATTAAGCGGTGGATGCACCACCATATCAAACGATTCCAGCAATATCGCGAAGCGTCGCCCGCACCATGCCAGTCGCGCCTGAGCCGTTATTTGGAGCGGCACGCGCACCCATTCGCCGTTCAATTGCTGAGTACTCGATGCACGCAATCGCAGCGGAATTCGCGGCCCAACGGCCTGGGCGTGCCACTGCTTTGTGCCCGCTGTAAAAACAATGCGTTCACCGTTGCGCCGCCATTGTAAATTCGCCAGTGTTTTTGGAAATCCCCAGATGCGCCGTCCACCTATCATAGACGCTTTGGAAGTGACTGGCATCTGCAATACTGTTGGGCCGCGTCGTGTGAGAACCGCAAGTGCCAATTCATTGTAAGCCCCGACCGGCGAGGTGTCGTAATGCACCAGCGCCAACACACCGAACGGACGTTGTGACCATGACAGATGCGGCAGCCCCAACGCAGCACCGCCGAGGTGCCACGGCGCGGCGGGAATTTCATCGCCGGCAACAGCACCACCGGCCAGGGCACCACTGCCTGCAGCAGCAGACAAAAGCGACGAGGAATGAGTACTCGTGTTGTCGGTTACTCGTTCCTCGCCGCTCATGAAGGCTTTTAGATCCTCGTTGGGCACGGCTACTGCGCGCTTTTGACGGCGGCCACGATATCTTTGGCGGAGATGCCGTTGTCTTCCAAAAGCTCCATTGGTTTGCCGGAGCGCGGCATCTTGGAAACTGCCAGATGCGTGTAGCGCGCGGCATCGCCATCCAGTTGATTGCCGGCGTGCGCTTCGGCCAGCGCGGCCAGAACGGCGTCACCCAGTCCGCCTTCACGCCAGTGATCTTCCACGACCACGATGTGACGCGTTTCGCGCGCGGCTTTGGCAATGGCGGCCACGTCAATCGGTTTTACCGAATAGAGGTCTATAACGCGGATGTTTGTGTTCTCGCCCTGCAACTGCTCGGCGGCTTTCAAGGCTTCGTGCAACGTGATACCGGCGCCGATGACGGTTGCCACATCGTTGTCGCTCTGGCGCAGGGTTTTGCTGCCGCCGATGGGGAACTGCTCGCTCGCTTCGTAGAGCACCGGCGTGGCTTCGCGCGTGGTGCGGATAAACGAGATGCCCTTCAAATCTTTCATCTGCTCCACAAGAGAGGCCGTGGAGGTGGCGTCGCTGGGGTAGAGCACAGTCGAACCAAAAACGGCGCGCATCATGGCGAGGTCTTCAAGCGCCATCTGGCTCGGGCCGTCTTCGCCAATGGAAACGCCGGCGTGGCTGCCGCACAGTTTCATGTTGGCCTGCGAAATCGCGCCCATGCGGATCTGGTCGTAGGCGCGCGAGTAGAAAGCGGCAAATGTCGAGCAGAACGGCTTGCGGCGGCGATGCTGCAAACCACACGCAACGCTCACCATGAGCTGCTCGGCGATGAACACTTCAAAGAAGCGGTCGGGGAAAGCTTTCTTGAAGATGTCGGAATAAGTCGAGTTGGAAACTTCGCCGTCAATCGCGACAACCATCGGGTCGGCGCCAATCGCTTTGAGTGCGTCGCCGTATGCTTTGCGGCAGGCGACTTTTTCACCCATAGTGTACTGCGGTAGTTGAATCTCGCCCTGAGCACTCGTTTCCTGCGGCTGCAAGTCTTCAGGCTTTTGCACTGGCACGACCAGGTTCAAATCGCCGTCAAGGCCCGCTTTCTGCTTGATTTCGGCAATGGCTTCTTCGGCCTGTTCGGGCTTCAGGCCTTTGCCGTGCCAGTCGCTCTGATCGGAAGTGAGCGTAGCGCCGGCGCCTTTGCAGGTGCGCGCCACGATGCAGGTCGGCTTGTCGGAAGATTCGGCTTCCTGGAATGCGCGCTCGATTTCATCCAGATTGTGACCGTCGATTTCAATCGCGTTCCAGCCGAAAGCGCGTGCACGGGCTGCATAAACTTCGGTGTGCCATTCCAACATGGTCGGGCCGCGCTGCCCGAGGCGGTTGACATCGATAATGGCGACGACGTTATTCAGTTTGTAGTGATCGGCGATGGCAAAGGCTTCCCACACGCTGCCTTCGGCCATTTCGCTGTCGCCCAGAATGACCCAAACACGATACGGCAATTTGTCGAGAAACTTGCCGGCCAGCGCATCGCCGATGCCGACGGGCAAGCCCTGCCCCAGCGAACCTGTAGCGGCTTCGACCCACGGAATGTCGGGCGTGGGATGGCCTTCGAGACGGCTGCCCAACTGGCGCAGAGTCAGCAACTCTTCGTCGGAGACGGCGCCGGCAGCCTTGTAAGCCGAGTAGAGCAGCGGACAGGCGTGGCCTTTGGAGAAGATCAGCGAATCGTTGTTAGGATGTTTCGGGTTATCGAAGTCGTAGCGCAGGTGCGATGTCAAGAGCACGGCCATGAGGTCGGCGGCGGACATCGAAGAAGTCGGGTGGCCGCTGCCGGCGGCAGTCGTGCAGCGGATGCTGTCCACGCGCAGTTGCGCCGCGAGGTTCGCCCACAAAGTTCTCTGATCGGTTCCGGCTTGAGTCTGGGTTTCGGCTGTCTGGCTTGGCATAGTCTCTCCCACTGGTCTTATTGATTCGGGTTCTGTTTTATCATAATCGGTGCGCGCTGCCGATACGAGTACTCGCACGAGCGGGGTCATTTGCTTTTTACGAGAATGGAACGTGGAACTTCGTTGCACGAAAACAGCGCTACTTTGTGAGATGTGCGTTCAACTAACGATGTAAGCGTGCGCCACGGAAAACAAAGTCGCGTCGTTTTCGCGTGCGCAGCTCGCGTTCCCTCAAACGTGTGGAGTGTGTCTTGTCGCACTGCGCTATTCACGCGATAATGGAATCTGGTTCTTGAAGGGAAAAGGAACACCTTTATATGTCAACTGCATCGAGTACTGCATGTGATGTCGTGGTCATCGGCTCATCCAATATGGACATGGTTGTGCGCTGTCCCGAATTGCCGTTGCCGGGCCAGACCATTCTGGGCAGCGATTTCGTGATGAACCCCGGCGGTAAGGGTGCCAACCAGGCGTATGCCGCCGCCAAAATGGGCGCCCGCACCCAACTGGTGACGCGCGTGGGCAACGATGTCTTCGCCGAAGCGTCCTGTCGTTCGTTTTGCCAGGTGGGTCTGGGGACTGATTACGTTGTAGAAGATCAAGACACGCCTTCCGGCGTGGCGCTGATTTATGTGGATGAAAGCGGCGAAAACAACATCGTTGTGGCACCAGGTGCAAACCGCAAACTCTCACCGGCTGATGTGGATGCGGCGCGCGACATCATCCAGAGCGCCAAAGTGATGATTCTCCAACTGGAGATTCCCATGGAAACCGTCGTGCACGCGGCGCAGATGGCGACTGAGAATCACACGCGTGTGATTCTGAACCCGGCACCGGCGCGTCCCCTGCCCGCTGCTCTGCTGGAAAAAGTCGATATCTTAATCGCCAACGAAACCGAAATTCTCGTGCTTACGGGCGCCGACGAAGTGGGAATGCAAACCGCTGCCGCCGTGTGCCGCCCGCTGCACGATGCCGGCGTGGAATCGGTCATTATGACGCTGGGCAAAGAAGGCGCACTCGTCACCTCGCAGAGCGGCGATACGCGCGTGCCCGGATTTATCGTCAAAGCAGCCGATACCACAGCCGCCGGAGATACCTTTGCCGGAGCCCTGGCGTGTGCACTGGCCGAAGGCAAGGATCTCGAAGAAGCCGTGCTCTTCGCCAACGCCGCTGCCGCACTTTCCGCCACCAAGCAAGGCGCACAAATTTCCATGCCGACACGCGAAGAAGTCGATCAACTCGTCGCAAATGGAGAGACGCGCTGAACTCAGTATTTAACAGGATACACAGGATATTCAGGATGGGCGAGAACGCCGGTTCAGTGCGAGACATGAGTACTCGCATTGCAGAAGATTGCCGTTCCCATCCTGAATATCCTGTGTATCTTGTTCATTAAAATTCATGTTTCATGCCACAACAATATGCGCCGTGCGGCGCGGCAACCAGACAGCCATTGCCGGCGACGGCCAGGTCACGGTCGAAAACCATGTCGTAAAAAGCACGGCGCGCAAGCTGCGTCGTCTCAGCGGTGATAAAGTCATCGCCGGTTTTGCGGGCAGCGCCGCCGACGCCATCACGCTGTTTGAGAAGTTCGAATCAAAATTGGATGCGCATCGCGGCAACCTGCGCCGCGCCGCCATTGAACTCGCCAAAGACTGGCGCACCGACCGAGTACTCAGACGACTCGAAGCGCTGATGATCGTGGCCGATGGCAAAGATATGTTTCTCATTTCCGGCAACGGCGACGTGCTCGAACCCGATGAAGGTGTGGCGGCTATCGGCAGCGGCGGCACCTTCGCCCAATCGGCGGCCACCGCGCTGTTGCGCCACACCGAAATGAGCGCGCGTGAAATCGCCGAAAACGCCTTGCGCATCGCGGCCAGCATCTGCATCTACACCAACGACAACATCACGGTCGAAATCGTCGAGGCATAAACGCGTCGCTTCTCGAACTCAACCCTCACAGCGTATGGCGTTTGGAACTGACGCGCCACATCACGCCGCACTACGCGGCTCACACCAAAGTCGAAGCGGTTTATGTGTTTGGTTTCATCTCTCCTCGTGGCGCCAATAGTGACAGCCACGTCTGGTAAACTGAAAGCGTCTTTTCAAACATCATGACTGAAACCAAACACACTCTCGAAACCCTGACGCCGCGCCAGATTGTGGCGGAGTTGGATAAGTACATTGTCGGGCAGCACGCCGCCAAGCGCGCTGTCGCCATTGCGTTACGCAATCGTTTTCGCCGCTCCAAGTTGGGCGAAGAAATGCGCGGCGATGTCATTCCCAAGAACATTCTGATGATTGGCCCCACCGGCGTGGGGAAAACTGAGATCGCGCGCCGCCTGGCCAACCTCGCGGGCGCGCCGATGCTCAAAGTCGAAGCGACCAAGTTCACCGAAGTCGGTTATGTGGGGCGCGATGTCGATGCCATGATTCGCGACCTGACCGAAATCGGCATTTCAATGGTCGAAAAAGAGAAGCTGGAAAGCGTTCAGGATCTCGCCAAAGAGTTGGTCGAAGAACGAGTACTCGATTTGCTGGTGGAACGCCCCGAACCACGCGCGCGCCGTGCCAAAAACCCATTCGAAACGATGTGGGGCCAAAGCCCCGACGACGATGATGAAGACGTAACTTCATCCAGCTACCAGACGCAAATGGAGCAGGCTGAGCGTCTGCGCACACGCATGAAAGGGAAGTTGGCCAACGGAGAACTGGAAAACGCTGAAGTCGAAATCGAAGTCGAGGAGCAGCGCGGCGGCGGAGCGCGCATCTTTGGCCCGGTCGGCATGGAAGAAATGGGCTTCGACATGCAAAGCGCGCTCGGCAACCTCTTTCCGAAAGAGCGCAAGAAGCGCAAAGTCAAAATTAACGAAGCGCGCCGCATCTTGCAGGCCGAGGAAGCGCAGCGTTTAGTTGACCGCGAAGCTGTCATCGCCGAAGCAATCGAGCGCGTGCAAGAACACGGCATTCTCTTTATTGACGAAATCGACAAAGTGGCGGGACGCGAAGGCAGCCACGGCCCCGAAGTCTCGCGCGAGGGCGTGCAGCGCGACATCCTGCCCATCGTGGAAGGCTCCAGCGTGATGACCAAATACGGCCACGTCGCGACCAATCACATTCTGTTCATCGCGGCGGGTGCGTTTCACGTCTCGAAACCCAGCGACCTTATTCCCGAATTGCAGGGCCGCTTCCCCATTCGCGTCGAGTTGGAAGCGCTTAGCGAAGACGATTTCCGCCGCATCCTGACTGAGCCACGCAACGCTTTACTTAAACAATACTCCGCGCTGCTGGATGCCGACGGTGTACAACTCGAATTCAGCGACGACGGCATCGACGAAATCGCCAAACTTGCGCGACAGGTCAACGAGCAAACCGAAAACATCGGCGCGCGCCGCCTGCATACTATTGTTGAAAAGCTGCTCGACGAAATTTCCTTTGCCGCCCCGGACGTGGACGAAAAGCGAGTACTCGTAGACGCCGCTTACGTGCGCGACCGCCTTGCCGAACTGGTCAAAGACGAAGACCTCAGCCGTTATATTTTGTAGTGCCGTCTATGAGAAATTTGCAGCAAACCACCTTCAGCCGACCCGCTGTCTTTTTCCTTGCTTCTCTATCCTTCGCCTGTTTGCTGGGCCAGTTCTACCATTTATGGTCGATGCGGCTGTTTGCGTGCTGGGTGTTTCCACCGGCCATCGCGTTGTTGGTGTGGGCCGCGCAGCGTGATGCTCGCGCACGCCTCTGGATTGTGCAAGGTGCGCTCGGCGGCATCTTCGCGGCTGTGGTTTACGACTTGTTTCGCCTGCCGTTTGTGATGAACGGCTATCCGCTGTTTGGTGTGTTCCCCAAATTCGGGCAGATGCTGCTGGGTGCAGCGCCTACCGATTTGGGGCCGGCTGTACAGATTGTGGGCTGGATTTATCACTTTTCCAACGGGGCGGCGCTGGGCATTATGTTACTGGCCATGGTGACGCGGCCCACGCCACGAATACTCATGTGGAGCGCGGCGGCATGGGCGCTGTGCGTCGAGATCATTCTCTTGCTGACGCCCTACTATTCGTTTTTCAAATTGAAGCTGAATTTCAGCGAATTTCTGCTGCTGACGCTGAGCGCGCATCTGGTTTTTGGCATTGCGCTCGGATGGTGGTGCGCGCAACGCGTCGCAACGGACGGGTCTTCAGGCGCACCATTGCAAACCACCGGGTAACTCCTGCGCGGCCCACTCGATGTGCAGCACGCGACGATGCCCCACTGTTTCAGCAGACGAAGAAGCGTGCAGCAGCAATGGGCGCATCAGCAAGACACCGCCGCGCGGCGAAGCGCAGACGACTTCCTCTTCGCGCTGCCGCCAGGCGGCAATCTCTTGCGCATTCAGCTTACCGCTTTGATGCGAACCGGGAATGACGCGCAACGGTCCATTAGGGAGGCCGCAGTCATCGAGATGAAGGCGCAAGGTCAACATCTGCTCCAGAATTTTGGTCGGCGGCTGCACATGCACTACTCCGGCTTTTTGCGACCACGGACCAAAGCCCTCGACTTCAATTCGTTCGCGCACTGCAATGGATAGATCCTGGTGCCACGGCACTTTCCAGTTAGCGCCGGGCACTTTGTCGAAGAGAATGCCGCGTACAGGGAAACAACGCGCGCCCAGAATCGACTCGACCAGAGTACGCAACAGCGGCGCGTTCACAGTTTCCCGCAATGCAGGCACCACGTCCAGAACGTTGCGAATGGCATAAACGCCCTCACGCTGCCGCACACTGGCATCACCGCCAACATTGCTCACGGCTTCGATGCGGCCCAGAAGCGATTCGACCGTAACGGGATCAACGGCATTCGCCACAAGAGCGAACCCATCGCGCTCAATGTTAAAGTTCATAGGGATAAAGCATAGAAAGGCATGTCATTCCGAGTAACGCCAGGATCTTTAAGCACTGAGCAGAAAATTTCTGCTGTGCTCGGAACGACATACCATAAGCCTGTAATCTCGTGATGTCAATTAGTCTTCGCGTGGTGCGAAAGGCGGGGTGTGACCGTTGGAGTTCATGGGGCCGACGGGCGGTGTTGCGGGAACGAGACCAAGCGCGGCGTGCGCGGCGGCGGGGGCATTGACGCCCACAGCGGGAATAAACGTCTGCTTGGGATGACGGCCCCGGTAGGTCATCGCAACTTCGTCGCAGGCGACCATGAATTTGGGGCAGTTGGTGCATTCGCTCCACACGCGCTGCGGCAATTCACGCATGTTGATGGGTTCAAAGCCGAGCTTCTGGAAGAACTCCATCTTGTTGGTCAGCGTGTACACGCAATCGATGCCCAGGTTTTCGGCTTCGGCCAAAACCGTCTCCACCAGATTGCGGCCCCAGCCCTGATTCTTCACTTCATCGGCCACGGCCAGCGCCTTCAATTCGGCCAGACCGTCCCACTGCGACTGCAAAGCGCAGCATCCGAGTACTCGATCGTTTTCGTCCACCAGCACCATGTAATCGCGGATGTGCTCATACAATTCGGTCAGGCTGCGCGGCAGCATGTGGCCGTATTTGTGGCCCTCGTCGGTGCGCATCGCCATCTCGTTGATGATGGCGCGCATCTGTGGCACATCGCCGTTTTTTGCCTTGCGCAGTCGCATGTGAGTACTCGTTACAAATCGAAAACGTCTTTTGCCGGCAGTTGAAAGCCAGGCAGAATATCGCCGCCACGCAGCGTGTCGTCAACGCTATAAACGTGAGGCGCGGTCCGGGTTGTGCGCACCTCGATAGTTCGCGTTTGTGGATCGACGATCCATACAGCGCCTGATCCCTTGTCCAGATAAAGCCGCACTTTGTCTTCGACTTCGCTCCACAGATCGCCCGGCGAGACGATTTCAACTGCCAGAGTAGGAGCACCCTCGATAAAACCTCGCGTGGAAACGCCTTCAAGACGAGCCGCTTCCACAAATGAAACGTCGGGCGAACGTACAATAGCGGGATTGCGCTGCAACCGAAAACCACCTTCCACCGAAACGCGGCCCAACTTGTGATCACGGACAAAAGCTTGGATACGACTTGCAATTTTAACTGCGATTTCACCGTGTTCAAATCCGGGAGGACTCAACTCAACCACCTTTCCATTTATTAGTTCCGTGTGTTGGAGGCGGCAGGTGGCGTAATATTCTTCTGCTGTGAGCAGCTTTTCTTCAGCGGGAACCGGCGAGATTTGTGGAGTTGAAACAGCGACCATGAGTACTCACTCCTCAGCGGCAACAGCGTCTTTGGCCAAACCGTTCTTGATGACGTTCATCAGCACATCGAGCTGTTCTTCGGGTTTGGCACGCGCCACGATCTCGCCTTTTTCAAAAATCAGGCTGATGCCGTTGCCGCCAGCGATGCCATAGTCGGCGCTTTTGGCTTCGCCCGGGCCGTTCACTTCGCAACCCATGACGGCAATCGAAATCGGTTGGCTGATGCTTCCGACCGCGGCGTTCACCTGTTCGGCGAGCGGCACCACATTGATGTCGCAGCGACCGCAAGAAGGGCACGAAATCACGTTCGGGCCGCGACGGCGCAGTTCCAATCCGGACAAAATGTCCCAGCCGACTTTGACTTCTTCGACCGAGTCGCCCGTCAGAGAAACGCGCAGTGTATCACCAATGCCTTCGCTGAGCAGCAAGCCCATGCCAATAGAGCTTTTGACTGTTCCGGCGCGCGTGATGCCTGCTTCGGTGACACCCAGGTGCAACGGATAATCGCCCAGTTCTTCGGCAGCCAAACGGTAGGCAGCGATGCACATACGGACATCGCTGGCTTTGAGCGAAATGATGACATCGCCGAAGTTTTCTTTTTCGAAGTAACTTAACTCGCGCTTGGCGCTTTCGATAAGGGCGCGCGGCGTGAGGCCGTAGCGTTCTTTGATGTCGGGGTCGAGGCTGCCGGCGTTGACGCCGATGCGAATCGGCACGCTGCGTTCCTGAGCGGCTTTGACGATGTCGCGAATCTTGGCTTCGTTGCGGATGTTGCCCGGATTGAGACGCAGTTTATCAACGCCCTGCTCCAGCGCGATCATGGCGAACTTGGCGTTGAAATGAATGTCGGCCACAAGCGGAATCTGGATGTTGAGGCGAATCCATTCCAGGCTGCGCGCGGCTTTTTCGTCCGGCACGGCCACACGCACCAGGTCGGCGCCGGCCTGCTGGATTTCGTGGATCTGCGCGATGGTGGCGTCAACGTCATCGGTTTTGGTTTTGGCCATGGTCTGCACCGCGATGGGTGCGTCGCCGCCGATGAAAATGTTGCCGACCTTGACCTTGCGCGTCGGGCGTCGTGTGATGTGCAGCTCTTCGTCAAATTTCATGCGAGTACTCGTTTGTTGGTGCGCTTGATGCGCTTGCATGCGCCTGGTGCGCGGTGCGTGTCTAAAACGCTTTCCGAAGCATTGGCAAAACGTCGCGGAATGTCATGAACAGCATGAAGGTTAGCACCATAACCATGCCGACAGCATTTACTATCGACTCTTTGCGGTGATCGAACGGGCGACGCGTAATCGCCTCGTAGATAATGAACATTATACGTCCGCCATCCAGCGCGGGAATCGGTAACAAGTTCATCAGGCCCAGGTTCACGCTGAGCGTAGCAGCTAACAGAATGGTTTCTTGCCACGACTTATTAGCGGTATGCCCAACTGCCTGTGCGATTTTTACAGGTCCACCGATATTGCGCTTGTCATCAGCAGTAAGGCGCAATGTTACGACACGACGCAGCAAACTAAGAATGTTACTGGCCAACTCCTTCGAAGCCATCAAACCGACGCCTATAGCACCGTCAGAAAAACCTGTTTCGCCACGCAGAAGCCCAACCCGCTTGTACTCCACCACCCGCGTGAACATCACTCCGATGAGAGCCGCTTTCTTAGTCGTCACGCCATCTGCTTGCAATTCATCTTCAATTTGAGGTGTTAGTGAACGCTGAATTTCTTTGCCGTTGCGTTCAATGACAACTGAGACAGCCTTGCCGTTGCCTGCTTGAATCAGGTCACGTATTTTCTGCGTGTCATTGCTGCGGACATCACCCACACCAATCACCCGGTCGCCAGCTTGTACACCAGCCACATCAGCCGGCATTCCGGCATACACGAAATCAACCTGGTTAGTCACCGCTTTCGTAATCGGGACGCCAACCAAGGAAAACACGAGCGCGAACACCACAAGCGCAAAAATGAAGTTCATCAGCGGCCCGGCGAACAGCGTCAGGAAACGCCAGCCGAGTGTCGCATCTTGAAAGTTTTTCTGGCCGTGCGGCTTGTGCGGGTTGGGCGCATCGATGGGCGAGGCCTGGCCTTTGGTTGTCGCCACCATTTCTTCTTCGCTGCCTAAACCGGCAATATCGACCATGCCGCCGATGGGCAAAGCGCCTATCGAGTAGTCGATGCCGTTCTTGCGCTTGGTGTAGATGAATGGCGGAAAACCAATGGCGAAGCGATTGATCTTCATGCCACCCCAGCGACCGAACTGGTAGTGTCCCCACTCATGCACAAACACCAATACACTCAGCGTGATGACGAACATCAAAATGGTGTAAGCAACATCCGGGCGGCGCAGCGAGAAAATGGCGATGGCGCCAAGAACGACGACCCAAGTCAGCGCGACTTTACGCTTTTCTTCGGGCGTGCGCAGTTCATCGGTGACCGGCGCCTCGACGCCGTGCGCCTCGACGCTGTGCGCCACATCAGACGGATTTTGTGCCATGTAAAACTTATCCTCAGAGCAAAGCCAACTTGAGCAAAAGCGAGTACTCGCTTTATTCTAACGGCTGGCCAGGTTTGTCAACCACTCCCGCGCCAGCTTCCGTGCTTCATAATCTGCCGCGTAAATGTCGTTCAGAGCCGGACGAGCAAGGCGCGGCGTTCGTTCCAACACGCTGCCGATGCAATCGCTAATGCCGTAGAAACCGGTGCGGCCTTCCAGAAACGCTTCGACCGCCACTTCGTTGGCCGCGTTCATCATCGCCGGTGCCACGCCACCCATCTGCGCCGCGTGTCGCGCCAATTCCAATGCAGGGAAGCGTTCCACATCGGGCGCTTCAAACGTCAGGTCGCGTAGCCCCATAATGTCGAGTTGCGGCGCGTTTCCGAGTACTCGCTGCGGGTGCAGCAGCGCCCACTGAATCGGCAGGCGCATATCCGGCACACCGAGTTGCGCTTTCACGCTGCCGTCGCAAAACGTCACGAGGGAATGCACGATGCTCTGGCGATGCACGACGACATCAATCTGTTCCATCGGCACATCAAAAAGCCAGCGCGCCTCGATGGATTCCAGGCCCTTGTTCATCAGCGACGCCGAATCGACCGTGATCTTGCGTCCCATCGACCACGTCGGGTGCTTTAGCGCCTGAGCCGCGACAACTCCTTCGAGTTCGGCGCGCGGCGTATCGGCAAACGGCCCGCCGGAGGCCGTAATCGTTAAGCGCGCAACGCTCGCGCGCTCTTCGCCCAGCAAACACTGCGCAATCGCCGAATGTTCGCTATCGACCGGCAGCAGCGCCACGTTCTTGCGGCGCGCCGCTTCCACCACAATCTCGCCCGCCGCGACGAGCGTTTCCTTGTTGGCAATAGCGATGTCTTTGCCGGCTTCAATCGCGGCCAGCGTCGGCGTCAAGCCGGCGGAGCCAAGCATCGCACCAAGCACCAGGCGCGCACTTGGCCATGTCGCGACTTCCTGCACGCCGTCCGAGCCGCTGACGATCTTGCTTGCGCCTGTTGAGTACTCACCCAGTCGCTGCGCGGCTTTTTCGTCGTGCAAAGCGGCGATTTCGGGTTGCCATTCGGCGATTTGCTGTGCGAACAGCTCGACATTGGAGCCAGCCGCTAAACCGACAACACGCAGATGTTGAGGCAAAGCTTTCGCCACGGCGAGCGCCTGCACTCCGATGGAGCCGGTGCTGCCCAGAATGACAATCGGTTTGGGTTCACTCATCGGTCGCTTTGGGGCGGTGCGGGTTCAGTGTCCGTGGATTCAGTGTCCGTGGAGGCGGTGCCTGAGGAGGCGGTGCCTGAGGAGGCGGTGCCCATGGAATTGGTGGGATTACCGTTAGCCGCCACAGCCGGTGAAGCGGGCGACCAGAGAGACGAACCGCTTTGCTGCAACGCCAGGAAAAACAGCGCACCCAGAATGAGAACCGGCAAGAAGCGGTCGAGCAGGCGCCCGCGCTGCGGCATTAAGGCCCAACGCGCACCCGGATGCGCCGGCGAACCCGTGCTCAAGTCGTAGCCCAGCACCGTGTTGGGCGTCTCACCCGGCCTGGTGTCGCCACTGGCCGGAACGGTTTGTTGGTTACCAGGAGGCGCTCCAACAGCTCCATTGCGGGCCGGTGGCAGCACGACGGCCCGCAGCTTCCACAACACGGCCCCGACGACCAGAATAACCGCTTTAAGTGCAGTGGAAACTTCCGAAGAAAGCACAATCACCAGCAGGCCGGAAAGCTGTCCGAGCACCAGGGCACCGAGAACAGTCGCCAAAAGTCCGCCGATGGGACGCGCGCTGCTCTCATTCCAGGCGGTGCCCAGCGCCGCAATAACGGAAATGAGCACCATCAGGGCGGTCATCATCAACGCGACTGAAAGGCCCAGCAGCGCCAGATCGGAATCGTTGCGCTTGAAGTAGTAAACGAAGGCCAGCGTGGCAATCGCCAGCGCCGTGGCCAGCGATTCCTGCGCCCACCACTTGCGGCGATCCAGCGCCTCGCTCATTTCCTGCGCCGCGACATAAGTGGCCAGGCCAACCGCCAGCAGCGTGGCCGCGCCGTGCAATTGCGGCGAAAACGGGAAGACGTTGTCCAGCAACAACGCCAGCAACAGCGCGCCGAACAACACAATATCGAATAGTAAATCGGGAACAACCATTAGTTTGAGGATAACAGAACCGGGAACAGTTGAAGAAGGCAGTAACAGAAGGCAGTAAGCAGTGGGCGTTCTCGGTGTGAAGAGTTATTCGAGTACTCGCATTGTCATGGCTGTATTAGCCTACTGCTTTCTGCTACTGCCGCTGCCTACTGCTGCCACTGCCTACTGGTCATTAACTCCGCCGAAGCGGCGCTCGCGTTTCTGGAAGTCGGCGATGGCACAACGCAGCTCCGCCGGCTTGAAGTCGGGCCACAGCGTTTTGGTGACCCACAACTCGGCATAAGCGATTTGCCACGGCAGAAAATTGGAGATGCGCATCTCGCCGCCGGTGCGCACCATCAGGTCGGGTTCGGGCAGGCCACGCGTATACAACGCCTCCTCGATATGCGCTTCTTGCACATCTTCCACGCGCAACGCGCCGCTTTGCACTTGGCTCAGCAACTCGCGAAACGCGTCGGCGATTTCGGCGCGCCCGCCGTAGTTGAGCGCCAGACACAACACCAATCCCGTGTTGTTGCGCGTTTCGTCAATCGAACGGTCGATCTGGCGCAGCAAATAGTCGGGCAGCCCTTCGCGTCGCCCAATGTGCTGCACGCGAATGTTATTGCTTTTCATGGACGGCAACTCATCGTCCAGGTTACGCGTGATAAGCCTCATCAAGGCCGCAACTTCCTGGCGGGGCCGCTTCCAGTTTTCAGTGGAAAATGTGTATAGCGTCAGCGCGCAGATGCCCAAATCGACACATTCCTGAATGATGTCGCGCGTAGTGCGAGCGCCAACGGTGTGGCCGCGAATGGCACCCCAGCCCTGCTGCTTGGCCCAGCGCCGGTTGCCGTCCATAATGATGGCGATGTGGCGCGGCATCTTGCGGGAGTCGAGGTCGGAAGCAACAGGAGAAGTACTCACGGATTCAATGATGACTGGAACGAGGCATTTTCGGCGCAAGACACACTTTCACTCGCAGCATTCTCACTTAAAGCGTTTTTAGCAGGCAGAGGCTTCAACTCTTCGCGCGCCACCAGAAGCTGAAGGCCGGGCGAACGGTGCGATGCTGCCCCTTCCTGCACCGCACGTTCCTGCACTGGATGTTCCTGCACCAAACAACGCAGCACACGCCACTCGCCGAACTGCTTCTCTGGTCGGGCGGCGTGGCGCGGAGCATCGTGGTTTGCTTTGCGTGGCGTCGCACGACTGGAACGTTGCGGCGCTTGCGGCGGCGAGGTTTCGATAACTTCCAGCGGCCACGAGGCGCACGAGTTGTCTTCTTCCAGAGAGTGACGCGCCTCGCTCAACCGAAGTCCGACGAGATGTTCGAAGGAACGGGGCGTGAGCACGTGATGTTCATCCTGTGCATCCATCATCGAGTACTCGGAGCCTACACTTCCATGATGTCGGCTTCTTTGGCGGCGCGCATACGGTCGACCTCGGCGATGATGCGGTCGGTGATTTTCTGCACTTCGCCTTCGTGACGCTGCAACTCGTCCTTGCTGAGATCGCCGTCTTTTTCCATGCGCTTGAGGCGGTCGTTAGCGTCGCGGCGCACGTTGCGCACCGCCACTTTGTGCTCTTCGGCCTTCTTGCCGGCCAGCTTTACCATTTCGCGGCGGCGCTCTTCGTTAAGGGCCGGAATCGAAACGCGCACGTTGTCGCCATCTTTAGTGGCTTGAAAACCCAGGTCGCTTTTCGAGATCGCGTTGGCGATGGGCGCCGCCAGCGACTTGTCCCAGGGTTGCACCAGCAACTGGCGCGGATCGGGCGACGACACCGTCCCCACCTGCGAAAGGGGCGTGGGCGTGCCGTAGTATTCAACGACGATTTTATCGAGCAGCGCCGGAGAAGCGCGTCCCGTGCGCAGCGTATTCAGATCTTTTTCAAGGTCTTGCAGCGCCGCTTTCATCTTGCGTTCCATCTCGGCGATGAGTTGCTTTGGCATTTGGCGACAACCCTTTCAGATTCAGTCGTTATTCAACAATTCTTTTCGTGGTGCATTGCATGTTAGCACATCAAAAGAGGCCGGGCAAACACGTCGTGCGCTGCCCGAGTACTCGGAAGCCGAGTTCCTATTTGCGGCGCAGTGCGTAAATAGCATACAATGAAAAAGAATTGTCGCTGCACCATCGCCAAAGAGCAAGATGGGAAAGCGGCATGGCACCAACTGGTTGCAATTGCAAATGGTTGCAGCCTTCATTGCACTTTTCATCGAAGCCATAATCACAGCAGGTGCACCTATGATTCAATTCAGCGACGTTGCCGTGTGCTACGAACCGGATAAGCGTTATCCGATCAATGCGCTGGACGGCGTGAACCTTTTCATCGGGCCGGGCGAATGGGTCTTTTTCGTCGGGCCGTCCGGTGCGGGCAAAAGCACACTTCTAAAACTTGTTTACGCCGGGGCTCATGCCGCGCGTGGTCGTGTCATCGTCGATGGCCAGGATGTCACCAGCCTGGCGCAGCGCGAGATTCCCTTGTTGCGCCGCAAAATCGGCGTCGTTTTCCAGGACTTTCAGCTTCTGACGCAGAAGACGGTATGGGAAAACGTCGCCTTCGCACTTCAGGTTATCGGCGCGCCGCAAAGCAAGCTGGTGCGCGATGTGCCGCGCGCGCTCGATACGGTTGGCCTCACGCACAAAGCCGGCGCCCGCCCACACGAGCTTTCAGGCGGCGAGCAGCAGCGCGTCGCTATCGCACGCGCCATCGTCAACGACCCGAAAATCCTGGTGGCCGACGAACCGACCGGAAACCTCGACCCGCAAACCGCTTCGGACATCGCGACCGTGCTGCGCAAAATCAACGAGCGCGGCACCACCATTTTGATGGCCACACATGATCGCACACTGGTCGACTTGATGCGGCAGCGCGTCGTGCGCATCGCCGATGGACACGTTGTTTCGGATGAAAAGCAGGGCGTCTATCATCCCGAAGACGATGAACCGCGCCGTGCCACAGTATCCGCAACAACCGCACTCGACGGCAGCCTGGCCGAAATCACTCAGGCCGAAGCGGCACACGCCGAAGCGGCACGCACCGAAGTCGCACGCACCGAAGTCGCACACCACGAGCAAAGCGTGCTCGCCACGAACCCGAAGAATGCAAACAGCAATGGGACAAACGGCAACGGGACAAATGGCCTCGCGCCAACTCCGGTTGCAAACACTCCAGCCGCAGCGCCGGATGCAGCAGCACCACCGAATGCAGCGGCACCAATGGAGACTGAGCTTGTTATGCCTGTAGCGACCATTTCACAAGCCATTCCGGTATCTCGGGCGACTCCCATGCCGCAGGCATCTCCCGTGGCACAGACAGTTGCGAACGGCAACGGCTCAAACGGCAATGGCAAGGCTGCTCATGGCAGTGTGCAGCACGAGTTGCCGGCGCATGTGGACACTGTGGCGATTGCACGCGATCACAAGGCGCCCATCGGCTCGCCGGAAAATCCCATTGTGCAGTACGACCGCGCCTCTGAAATCAAGATGCCGCACGAACTCGAATTGTAACACCCTAAACCTGAGAGCAGCCGTTATTTCATTATTTTCGAGTACTCAACACAGCCATGCTACGCGAATTTTTGATGTTCTGGACGCGTGAAACCGTCAGCAACATTGGCCGTAACCGGCTGATGAGCCTGCTGGCCATCACCACCGCGACCATTGGTCTTTTCATTCTCGGCACATTTTTCCTGGCCATCAGCAACCTGCAAGCGCTGGTCAAAACACAGACGCAAAAGATCGACCTTGTCGTATTTCTCAAGGCCGATGTTACGCCCAAGCGACGCAAGGAGATCTTCAACGGGGCGCGCGTGCCACAAGTGGCAGACCTGCAATTCGTCTCCAAAGATCAGGTACTAAAAGAGTGGAATAAGAGCGACCCCGACATTCCGATGGAAGACTTCAGAGGCCGCTACAACCCGTTCAACGATGAGTTGCGCATCAAACTGAAAGACGAATATATGCAGGACATCTTCAAGCTCGAAGACTATTTAGGCAGCCTGCAGGGTGTGGTCAAGACCACTCGCGACCGCGCCCAGGAACGGGCGCCGGTGGAACGTCTGCTCGCATTTCGTCGCTTCCTGGCTATTGCAGGCACGGTTGCCATAATTGTGTTGGGCATGGCTATTTTGCTCATCATCCACAATGCGATTCGCCTCACGGTTTTCGCACGGCGCCGCGAGATTCGCATCATGGAACTGGTGGGCGCGACCTCGTGGTTCATTCGCATTCCGTTTCTGCTCGAAGGCATCTTGTATGGCGTCGCCGGCGCGGCGCTGGCTGCCGCCATTCTCTCGCCGCTTTACGTTACGCTCACACGCATTCCGTGGCCGCTGGTGCAGGAACTGCTGCCGCTGGGTGCAGGCAGCTTGTTATGGAATTGCAGCGCGCTGATGATTTTAGCGGGGCTGTGTTTCGGCTTTATCGGCTCGTGGTTTTCCCTGTCGCGCTCCATCGGCAAAGCGGCTTCGCTGTGAATTTAGAGACTAGAAGTTATCCCAAAACCTCTAAGGTGCTTTTTTCGTGACCTTTGAACAGGCTGAAAGTCTCAGAAAATGTCGCTCTCGCTCCGGGTTCGTTTGTAGATAATCAGTGGTGCGGGTTTGCCTCAAAACGGTATTTCACCCGCCGCTGAAGCAGTGCGGCACAAGCAGCGGACTGATAGCAGAAGCGAGCAGAAGCCGGTTGAAACCGGCTCTTGTTGCCTTTGTAAGGGTTTAGAGTCCCGTTCACGCGGCTTTTGCACCACAGCCCGCTCGTTCACGGGCGGCTCAACCTAAACCCGCACCATTGGTTAGATAATCAGCTTATTTTTCAACGAAAAAGCTCTCCTGCGAGTACTCGCAGGAGAGCTTTTCTCATGTTTAACACAGGCGAAACGAGGGTGCGGCAGCTTTTACGTCTCAGAAATACGGTTGTAACATTGGCTTCTTACAATGGGCAGCAACTTCGGCACCAAGGGGCCGAGACCTGCTCTGTTAAGCGGCGCTGTAAGCTGCGCGACATGCCTTGTAGCACATAGCATTGATGCCATTGATGTGTTGCTGTTGGAATCAGGACGCCAGCCTCATCGTGAGGCGCGAAATACTTGGAGGGAGATCATTTTGAGGATGTTGAACTACGCCGCGTGCTGTGTGAGACGCACGACAAACGACGCAGGAGCCGTAAGCGCAGGAGCCACGAGAATGCAAAAGGCAGGCGCCATGAGTACTCGCAATGGTTGGAAGTCATTGATTGCCGTATTGATGATGACGCTGGTGATGACGTTCTCGGTCTGCGCGCAGGAGAACGCGACAGCACCGGCCACCGGCGGCACCCCGGTCGCAGCACCCGGCGACACCTCGGCAGCCGAAGGCGCTCCGGACACGGCCAAGCCCACCGGCCAGGAAGCGTCCCCCGCATCAGAGCTGGCGAAACCACTGACCGAACTCAAACTGGACACGGGCGACACCGCCTGGGTGCTGGCTTCAGCCGCCCTCGTGTTGTTCATGACGCCGGGCCTGGCTTTCTTCTACGGCGGCCTGGTGCGTGGGAAGAACATGCTGAACACGCTGTTGATGTCGTTCGGCGCCATGGCTATCCTGCCGATCATCTGGATGATCGCCGCGTATTCCATCGCTTTTGGTGATGGCGGAAGCGCCAACGCTTATTGGGGCGGACTACAGTTTCTGGGTTTGAACGGTGTTGACGCCAGCACCGCTCATTCGCTGGCCGCGACGATCCCGCACCAGGCGTTCATGATCTTTCAGATGATGTTCTTCATCATCACACCGGCGCTCATTTCCGGCTCGCTGGTGGAGCGCATGAAGTTTTCGACCTATCTGGTGTTTATCGCGTTGTGGGGTCTGCTGGTGTACGCTCCTGTGGCGCACTGGGTATGGGGCGGCGGCTTTATCGGTGCCAATATTAAGGCGCTCGACTTTGCCGGCGGCGCTGTGGTGCATGTCAATGCCGGTTTTGCCGCTCTGGCCGGTGCGCTGGCTTTGGGGCCGCGCCGGGGCTACAACGAATCGTCGATGCGTCCACACAACCTGCCCTTCTGCTTGCTGGGCGTTGGGATGCTGTGGTTCGGCTGGTATGGCTTTAACGCCGGTTCGGCTCTCGGTGGCGGCAGCCTGGCAGTTGTCGCTTTTGTCAACACCACAATCGGCGCCGCTGCTGCGATGCTGACCTGGATGCTGATCGACCAAATCACCCGCAAGGAGATAACAGCTCTGGGTGCGGGGACGGGTGCCGTCGCCGGTCTGGTCGGCATCACACCGGCCTGCGGCTTTGTTACCCCGATGGGCGCACTGCTGGTTGGCGCGATCACTTCCTGCGTCTGCTACGTTATGGCGACCATTCGCGCCAAGGGCCCGGTTGACGATTCGCTGGACGCCTTTGCCGTGCATGGCGTGGGTGGCTTTACCGGCGCTGTTCTGACCGGCCTGTTCTCCTCGGCCAGCCTGGGCGCAGCCGCGATCGGCGGTTCGAACGTGAGTCCCTATGCTGTCGCCGGTGGCATGGGACAGGTCGTGAAGCAAATCATGGGCACCGGCATCGTGGCGATTTACACCTTCGTGGTGAGCTTCATCCTGTTCAAGGTGCTGCAAGCTGTGATGGGCCTGCGTGCTACGGATGAGTCGGAGCAGCGCGGTCTCGACATCAGCCTGCACGGCGAAGAAGCCTACTCCGAAGCGGCTGCCTGATTGTGACCACCTAATTTACAGCAGTTTCACAACAGGCCGAGTACTCATGAGTACTCGGCCTGTTGTGTTTGTTCCTGTTTCCAGTCGAAAGGAGTTGTGTCGTTTCGTTGCGGAGGCTACAATAGGGGCAGCGGAGGCTTATTCCGTTTAGGACACGCTTTGCAGGGAGTCACTTATGCATAAGAAAGAGGCGTTATACGTGCGGCACCTCCTTTTCTGCTCGCCGCTTGCCGCGGCGTTCTTAACAACGTTGATGACAACTCAGGTGGTGTGGGCTCAAGTTGTATCCAACGGTGTCGCTTCTTCTGTGGATGCAAACAGGAGCGCCAGCGGTGGAGTCGTTGCCGGCAAGAGTGCTAAGACGCAAGTTGCAAACGGCACAATTTCTTTGCACCTGGAAGGAATCACGGCACAGGAAGCCTTCCAGCTCATCGCAAAGCAGACTGGTGTGCAAATCGTTGTCAGCACCAAAGCTCATGGGCGGATCGTCAATGTGTCTTTAAGCGATGTCACCGTTGACGTAGCTATCAAAGAAGTCGCACAGGCGGCGGGGCTTCTCAGCCTGAAAGATAAAGATAGTACCTACATAATCGTTGTCCCGACACCGATCGGCGACATCCCTCTCCTTATATCGCCGTCACATGGAGAGCCGCAGGCCACTGTTGCGCAGCCTTCCGAGTACTCGCTTCGCCTGTTTGAGCCAGGCACAAACCTTGACCCGAAGATCATCATGCGCGGAAACGCAAACTACAGTTCGAAGTTCATTGTTCCGCCGCCACCATTGAACCCCACCGCCTCACCACGAAGGCGCGTTCTGCCGGACAACGTGATGCGCTGGCTGCAAGGCAAAACTCCCACACCACGCCTTGCTCCGGTGCCGCGCCTTGCTCCGGTGCCGCGTTTCGCTCCTTTGCCGCAATTGCATCAGACACCTGAAGCGCGCGACCTGTTAAAATTACCGGGGCTGGCGCCGGGCCGCTTTAAGATACCTTTACGCGCCGCACCTTCAAACATCGCAGCGCAACAATATTCCAACGCAGCAACACAACATCGATAGCACTACGCAGCATGAAACGACACCACGAACCCAGGCGACCTTCCCGTTCTTCAAAAACACTGCTGCTGAGCCTGGCGTGCCTCATCGCCTGTGCTCTGATGGCAACGCCACGCGCGGCGCAGGCCAACATTTTAGGGCAGATCCGCGACTCGATTTCTTCGCTATGGTCGCAGAAGTCGGGCAAACAACAGAAAGCGCGGGCAGCTCGCTCGCAGGCACAGGCCATTGATGCAAAGGCCGATGCGCTACACGACCACCTGGAAAACACGCAACGCTCGCTACAACAGGCCAACGAGTACTACTTCAATTACTGGCGCCAGATGCGCCGCACCGAAGCGCAGATTGTGCGCACGCGCCATCGCCTGCACCTTGTAACCGAGCGTTATAATCGCCGCCGCGTTCTGTTTGGAAGGCGTCTGGCCGCGATGCAGCGTTCGGGCAAGTTGTCGTATTTGCAGGTTTTTCTGGGATCGAACACCATGTCCGACCTGACGCGGCGTTCGCAACTCTATCAGACTATCACGGCCCGCGATGCCGAATTGCAATCCGGCTTGCGCGACGATAAAGCCGAGTTGCAGCATCAGCAGAATTATCTTGCTTCTCAGTGGGGCGAGCGCAATCGTCTGCAACGTGCCGCCTTTCGCGAGCGCCAGCGCATCTGGCTCGCCAGCGCCGCGCAAGAGCGTATGCTCAAGCAGCTTCATGCCTCGCGCAACGCGCAGTTGGCCTATGTCGAAGCCGAAGTGCAATCATCGCGCGAACTGGAAGGCATGATTACCTCACTGGAAGGCCGTCGCGCCGAGATTATCCAGGCCTACGAAGAGCAAGCGGCCCGCGAACGTGTAGCTCGCCTCGCCTACGAGCGGCGCCAGGCGCGTCGCTACCCCCTCATGCCCCGTGCGGGTACGCGTTATGCGCGCACTCGCTACCGTAGAGATCGTTCGGGTTATCGCCGCGTCCGCTATCAGCGTGAAAGCGACGCTCGCGACGAGGGTGAATTGCTGGCTCCAATGCCGCTTTCCGGGCTGCCCCGTGTAGATAATGATGGGCCACCTGTGCGCTCCGAGCATTTCGAAGGCGATGGGCACAATCACGCTGATGACGGCTGGTCAGCGCCGGTGCGTGGACGTTTGTCATCGCGTTACGGAATGCGCTATCACCCGATTCTGCGCCGCCGCAAGATGCACACCGGCGACGACCTGGCAGCCGCACAGGGTTCACCCATCAAAGCGGCGCACAGCGGGCGAGTACTCTGGGCCGGCTGGAAAAAGGCTTACGGCAATACCATCATCATCGACGACGGCAACGGCACACAAACGCTGTATGGCCACGCAAGTAAGCTCGGCGTGCGCCCCGGACAGCCGATCCGTCGCGGCGAATACATCGGCAACGTCGGCTCCACAGGATACAGCACCGGCCCGCACCTGCACTTTGAAGTGCGCAAAAAAGGCAAGCCCATCGATCCGACGCGCTATTTGCGGGGCAATCGGTAAAAGTTGGTGTAGAGCGTGCCGCAAAAGCTATGCTCCGCTTTGGCTCTCTCTTGATTTTGCAAGAAGGGCAATCGCTCCCGGCTCATGTGTGATCGCGCAGAGTGAGTGCCACGCGCACGTAACACGCGTGTGCAAGACGCGTGTGCAAACGGCACGAGTGGTGCGAAGAGAGCGCGTGAGCCCTGGGGCGCGATCCCTGGGGCCTGTACTACAGAATTTGTGCAGAAACCATTGCTGCTGCCGTGCGTCCAAGTTCAGGCGAGGCCAAAGACGGGGCTGCAATGAGGCGTTGGATCTCCATCAAGATGGTAAAATGACCTTACTTGTGCATGACGACTTTCGTCACTGAAGTATTAGATAACGGCAAACACCCTTTGGGTCATAGTTCCCGGAAGCAGGAGTTCGATATGGCGTTGAAATCGCGTACAGCGTGTGGAGTTTTAATGGGTGCCGCTTTGTTTGCGGCTTTTGGCGCGGGTTATAGCGTGCGAGCGCAGAACGAGTCGGACTGGGTGCCGCCCGGCGGCAGCTTGCCGTCGCTAAATCTGGTGCGCACCGCCGACGGCAATCTGCTGGTGGACGCCAAACCGACAGCAGCCACGACTTCGGTCAATGCGCGGCGCACCTATCAGCCGAACCTCAAGCCGTATGAAACGCTGGACGAAGTGCGCCGCGCCATCCGCGACAACTTTGTGCGCACCAAAGTGACCGACGAAGAACTCACTTACGGCGCGATTCGTGGCATGCTGCGCTCGCTGGGAGACCGTTTCACGCGCTTCCTCACCCCGGACGACTACGCCAAATTCACCGAGCAGAGCAACGCCGAATTCGTCGGCATCGGTGCGCGCATCGACCTTAAGGACGATTACATGGGTAGCGCCGACGCCAAACCATTCGGCGCCTCGCGTCCCTACATTGTGGAGCCGATTGCCGGTGGCCCCGCGGAAAAGAACAAACTGCAAAAAGACGATGTAATTCTGATGGTTGATGGTCGCAGCACCGCCGACATGAGTGAAGACGCCGTTGTCTCGCGCATTCGCGGCGTGCGCGGCACACCCGTCAAGCTGAAGATTGAGCGTCGCACCAGCAAAGCCGCGCAGCTCAACCGCGACAACGCCTACAAAGTGTTCGACATCACGCTGACGCGCGACATCATCGAAGTGCGTCCCGTCAAGTTGGAATGGCTGCCCAATCGCATCGCGTGGTTGCGCCTTGATGAGTTCAACAAGAAAACCGACGCCGAAATGGGCGAAGCGATGACTGCTTTGCGCAAAGGCCCGAATAATCAGGGTATGGCCAGGGGCCTCATTCTCGACATGCGCGACAACCCCGGCGGCTTGCTCGATGTTGCCGTTGATGTCGGTTCGCGCTTCATTCCCGAAGGCCCCATTGTCTACACTCGCGAACGCGACGGCAGCGAGCGCGCCCTTTCCGCTGAGCGCGATCACTTCATGAATTTGAAGATTCCGGTCGTGGTGCTCATCAATAACTATAGCGCCAGCGCAGCCGAGATCGTGACCGGCGCGTTGAAGGACAAGGGCATTGCAACCGTTGTCGGCGAGCCTTCCTATGGCAAGGCCAGCGTGCAGGTGCTGCTGGAATTGAAGAATGGCGGCGCGCTTGTCATCACGACGGCCAAGTATCTGACGCCGGCCAAGCAGGACATCAGCGACAAGGGCATCGCCCCCGACGTTGTCATCAAAGCCAGCGAAGAAGACGATAAAACCGGACGCGGCGCACAGCTCAACAAAGCGGTGCAAGTTATCGAGGACAAGACCTCGCCGCAACCGCCCGTCGTCGCCGCCAAGGTGCCGGCAGCCGCAACGCGTTAAGAGTTTCGCTTCGCAACGTAACAAAGCATCGTTTCACATCGCTCCCGCCATCGTGTGGGAGCGATGTTTTTGTATGCAAATTCTGTGATTAACCCTGTTTTGCTAAAATACGCCTCGGCGAGTACTCAGATAAGTGCCGGAAAAGGGTTGTGATTGTATGGAAGCGCCCATTGGAATTTTGACCAGCGGAGGCGATTGCCCCGGACTCAACGCGGTGATTCGTGCTGCCGTGCGTCGTGCTCAGGCGGCAGATATTCCGGTTCTGGGCATTCGCCACGGCTGGGATGGCCTGCGCGATGGCGACATCGAGCCGCTGACGCGCTATTCGGTTTCGGGCATTTTGCCGCGTGGCGGCACCATTCTGGGCACCAGTCGCACCAACCCGCTAGCCGACCACGAATCCTTCGCCAAAATTAAAAGCAACTGGCAGAAATACGATTTGCGCGGCCTCATCGTCGTGGGCGGCAACGGCAGTTTGGCGGCTGCGCGCGAGATGCACCAGCGCCACGGTTTCCATGTTGTCGGCGTGCCGAAAACCATCGACAATGATTTGCGCGGCACCGATTACACTTTCGGTTTCGACACCGCCGTTTCCATCGCGACCGACGCTATCGACCGCCTGCACACCACAGCCGAAAGCCACGACCGCGTTATGATACTCGAAGTGATGGGACGCAACGTCGGCTGGATCGCGGCCACATCCGGCATCGCCGGCGGCGCCGATATTATCCTGGTGCCGGAACATCCATTTCGCATTTCCACCATTGTTGATTACCTGAAGGCGCGCAAAAAGCAAAAACGCAGTTTCTCCATCATCGTGGTGGCCGAAGCCGCGCGCCCGCACGCGGAAGAAGATTTTTTGCACGAAGCCGAAAAACAAACGCTGTACAACGAGCGCCATTTAGGCGGCATCGGCACCATGCTGGCGCGCGAACTCGAACGCGAAACCGAAATGGAAACCCGCGTCACGGTTTTGGGGCATGTGCAGCGCGGCGGCACGCCCACCGCCTTCGACCGAGTACTCGCCACACGCTTCGGTATGCGTGCTGTCGAATTAGTGCTGGAAGAACAATGGGGACAAATGGCCGCCATCCGCGCCAACCACATGACAAACTGCTCGCTCGAAGAAGCCACTTCCGGCGTTAAAGAACTCGACCCCGAACTCTATCGCACGGCGGAAATGCTGTTCGGCTAAACAAATACTCCGCTGGAAAACAGGATGGACAGGATTGGCAGGATGTGGCTAGGTTCTAGAGCGTGTTATGAACTTTGAGGGCGCAAACAGCTCATAATCATCGTTTTCTCAGTTATTTCACAGCCTACAAGCCGAATGCAGCCAGAAGGTGAGATGGCCTAATCAACATCTTGTGCTACCAACAGATCAAGACACA
>DASVRI010000017.1:0-55777 GCA_036388675.1 Abditibacteriaceae bacterium
ACAAGCGCCAGGTGCGCAACAAGCGCCAGGTGCGCAACAAGCGCCAGGTGCGCAACAAGCGCCAGGTGCGCAACAAGCGCCAGGTGCGCAACAAGCGCCAGGTGCGCAACAAGCGCCAGGTGCGCAACAAGCGCCAAAGGATAGTTCTGTGAAAGACACCTCGACAACGTGGCAACTCAAGTGGTCGGACGAGTTTGACAAAGATGGCCTGCCGGACCCGGCCAAGTGGGGTTATGAAGAAGGGTTTGTGCGCAACAACGAAGCCCAGCTTTACACGCGACGCAGCGAAAACGCGCGCATCGAAGGTGGAATGCTGGTGATCGAGGGGCGCCAGGAAGAGCTGCCAAACCCGCACTTTAAAGAGGGCTCGGAAAATTGGAAAGAGCAGAAACCGTTCGCCTCTTATACTTCAGCCAGCCTGACCACGCAGGGTAAAGCGAGCTGGCAGTATGGGCGCATTGAAGTGCGCGCCAAAATCCCGCAGGGCAAGGGAATCTGGCCCGCCATCTGGACGCTGGGCGACAATATTACAGAAATCGGCTGGCCACGCTGTGGTGAAATCGACATTATGGAATTTGTCGGCAAAGAGCCGGAGAAAATCCATGCCACCTCGCACTTTTCCCTCGAAGGCAAGCATAGCTCCAAAGGCCAGTCCTTAAAGGTGGATAAGCCTTTCGATGCGTTCCACATCTACGCCGCCGAATGGCACCCCGACCGTATCGACTTTTTCTTCGACGACCAGAAGTTTCACACCTTCAACATCGACGATGTGGCAGTTGGAGACGATAACCCGTTCCGCAAGCCGCATTTCCTGCTCATCAATCTGGCTCTGGGCGGCGCCTGGGGCGGAGAGCTTGATGACGCGGTGTTGCCACAGAAGTATCTCATCGACTACGTGCGCGTTTATCAGGCGCAGTAGAGTCACGCGGGCGCATCAAATAGCGCGCTCATGTCACATTGGGCGTGAATAGCCGTGCTTTGTTAAAATAAGCGCGATGCAAACGCTGCGACTTTCGACCAAACAACGCTCGGAGATGGTGAACATCACGGCTGAGGTGAAACGCGCCGTGCAGGAAAGCGGTGTCAAGCGCGGAATCTGCCTGATTCATGCGCCGCACACCACTGCCGGTATCGCGATTCAGGAAGGCTATGACTCGGACGTGGTGCGCGACATCGCCACATTTCTGAGTACTCAGGTGCCGCAAGAAGGCGATTACCGGCACGCCGAAGGCAATTCCGACTCGCACATCAAGGCCTTGCTCACCGGCAACGCGCAGATGCTGCCGGTCGAGTTCGGCGTGCTGCAACTGGGTCGCTGGCAGGCCGTTTTCTTTTGCGAGTACGATGGCCCGCGCGAACGCAGCGTCTGGGTGCAGATTGTCAAGGATGAAAATTAACGTTTAGCTACGGAAACACACGGAACATCACGGAAAGGAATGGGATTTTGACACTTGGCAAACCAGTTTTCTTTCTTCCCTTCTCACTTCTGTGATCTTCCGTGTGTTTCCGTGGCCTACTAAGAAGGAGGATTGAATCATGGCCAGAACACGACAGCAGGAAATCAAGCGCCGCCGCAAGCGCCGCAAGGAAAGCCTTCGCGAACAGAAAAAAGCCGCGATGAAGAAATAACTTCAACCGCAACACAATTCAGAAACAACAGCACAGAGCCATGAGCGACTTCCGAGTACTCATGGCTCGTTGTTTGTGGGCTTGTTCCGTCCCCAGCTATCGCCATATTGCCGCACCCCTTCTTCCCGACAACTTGCCAGAAGTTCTTCAATTTCCGCGCGGTCCTGAGTTTCACGGTACTCTTCACGCCATTCGCGTTGAGCCTCTTCAAGTGACATATCGTTCCAGCGTTCTGCGAGATGATCTGGAATACAGGAATGGCATTGGGCGCAGAGAGCGGCTCCAAGCACGCCGGACCATGCCGTTGTCGCATCCGGGTTCGGCTCGATGCACATCGACGGCTCGATGCACATCGACAAGCAGGCATTGCGTGAGCTGCACTCGGGGCATATCCAGGCTCTATCTTCAATGTTCATGGATGATGTTCTCTCTTGGCCGCCTTAAAACGTCGCTTCAGCGCTGCTCCGGGGCCGGCCTCCGATTGCTGCGTGGCCAAAGCATGATGTATAATTCGGCGCAATGCGCCTTGTGCGCTGCGCGACGCTTGTATTTCCTGCCCGATTTAGACGACCGGCTTTATGATCAACATTGCCTTAGCCTCTGCCGACCGCAAATTTTCGCGTGAGTTGCGCCTGCAACTCGTCGGCTGGGGTTACCGCCCGTGGATGGCCGACCCGGAAGAACCTCTGCTCGAACAGTTGCACGACCGGGGCGCCGATTTGTTACTGCTTGACTTTACCTCGCCGCCCTCCGATCCGCTGGCGATGGTGCGCTCCGTCAAGCGCGACAGCGAAATCAAGCATATCGCCATCGTCGCGCTGGTGGATGCGCGCGATGCCGCCACGCTCGACTTCTCGGTGGGACTGGAAGATTTCATCGTCAAAAGCGATTCCTTCGAAGAACTTGAAACGCGCATCAAATTCGTGCTGTGGCGATTGTCCAAAGTCGACAGCAAAGATACCGTTAAAGCCGGCGCGCTGGTGATGAACCTGGCTTCGTATCAGGTTTCAGTCAGCGGCCAGCAGATCGAACTCACTTATAAAGAATACGAGTTGCTGCGTTTTCTCCTCACCCATCGCGGTCGCGTCTTTTCGCGCGACGCGCTGTTGCGTCATGTGTGGGGCGAAGAATATCTTGGCGGCACGCGCACTGTTGATGTGCACATTCGCCGTTTGCGCGCCAAAATCGGCACCGAGTTCGACGAGCTGATTCAAACCGTGCGCAACGTCGGCTACAAGTTCATTGAAGAAAACAAGAGTTGAAGCAGAGGCCGGGGTTAGAGGTTGGGAAGTGCCAGCCTCTGTGTTAACGGAGGACACGAGTACTCGTTCTCGGCTTCAATTTATAACCCCTGACCCCAACCCCTATCTTTTTACACCCTCGTAACACAGATGAAACATCGGCTCTTTACAATCGAGACGCGGTGCAAAACACGAAGGAAGAGGTGCAAGCAATGAAGTTGATTGAAGCGGTTGTGCGGCCCCACAAGCTGCAAGATGTAAAAAGCGCGCTGGCCGATATCGGCGTATTGGGTATGACCGTGACCGACGTGCGCGGCTGCGGTCGTCAGAAAGGCCATGTCGAGCGCTATCGCGGCAGCGAATATACAGTCGACCTGTTGAGCAAAGTCAAAATCGAAGTTGTTGTGAAAGATACGCAGGTCGATGAAGTGGTGGACACAATTTCCTCCGCGGCTCGCACCGGCGAAATTGGCGACGGCAAAATTTTCATTCGTCCTGTGGATGCTGTTGTGCGTGTGCGCACCGGCGACCGTGACGAAGATGCGTTGTAAGAATTTTCAATTTTGAATTGTAAGTTCGAGTACTCGACACTTCCATTCAAAATTGAAAATTCAACATTTAGAACCATTGAAGGAGTTTTTCAGGATGGCAGATGCGAAGTCGGTTTTGGCGATGGCCACAGAACAGGGCGCGGAGTTTGTCGATATTAAGTTCATCGACCTGCCCGGTATCTGGCAGCACTTTACGATTCCCATCGAGAATCTCGATGAAGATATGTTCGAGGACGGTCTGGCTTTCGATGGTTCCAGCGTTCGCGGTTTTCAGACCATCGATGTGAGCGACATGCTCCTCCTGTTGGACCCGGCGACCGCCATGATGGACCCGGTGCTCGAAACGCCGACGCTCAGCATTGTCGCCAACGTTTTCGACCCCATCACCAAGGAACCGTATTCGCGCGACCCACGCTACGTGGCGCAAAAAGCCATCAAGTATCTGCAAAGCACCGGCATCGCCGACACCGCATACTTCGGCCCCGAAGCCGAGTTCTTCCTCTTCAACGGCGTGTCGTTCGGCGGCCAGAAAGCAGCCGGCGGCGGCGACGGTCACCACGCGCATTATAAAGTCGAGAGCTTTGAAGGCGAGTGGAACAGCGGCAACCCCGCCATCGACCCCGAAACCGGCGAACCGAACCTGGGCTACCGTCCGCGCAACAAGGGCGGCTACTTCCCCGTGCCGCCGACCGATTCCTTGCAGGAAGTGCGCAACGACATCGTGCGCACGCTGATGAAAGCCGGCATCAAGGTGGATTTGCACCACCACGAAGTCGCGTCCGGCGGACAGTGCGAAATCGGCATCACGCTCGACACGCTGGTTGAAATGGGCGATAAGATCATGATGCACAAATACATCGTGAAAAACGTGGCGCGCCAGCACGGCCTGACCGCGACGTTCATGCCCAAGCCGATTTTCGGCGACAACGGTTCCGGTATGCACACTCACCAGTCGTTGTGGAAGGGCGGCGACACGCTGATGCATGATGCCAATGGCTACGCCGGATTGTCCGACATCGCGCGCTACTACATCGGCGGCATCTTGAAGCACGCGCCGGCGCTACTGGCTTTCACCAACCCCAGCACCAACTCCTATCACCGCCTTGTGCCGGGCTACGAAGCGCCAATTTACCTCGTGTATTCGCAGCGCAACCGTTCGGCGGCTGTGCGTATCCCCATTGTCGGCAAGAGCCCCAAGAGCAAGCGCATCGAGTTCCGCACGCCCGACGTAACGAGCAACATCTATCTCGCTTTGGCGGCGCAGCTCATGGCCGGTCTGGACGGTATCCGCAACAAGATTGATCCCGGCGAGCCGATGGACAAGGATTTGTACGAACTGGAAGGCGAAGAAAAAGAGGGCCTGGCCACCGTTCCCGGTTCGCTGGACGAAGTGCTGCGCGCCCTGGAAGCCGACAACGACTTCCTCAAGCAGGGCGACGTTTTCACCGACGACCTGATCGAGATGTACATCAGCCTCAAGCAGCAGGAAGTCGATGCGATTCGCCTGCGCCCACACCCCTACGAGTTCAACCTTTACTTCGACGTGTAAACGTGTACTCGTGTAAACGAATCTTCGGAATTGAGTACTCGTTTACAGCATCTGACATTAAAGAGCGGTCATCCAACCTGGATGACCGCTCTTTTGCATTGGACCTTGCATAAGTGCGCTTCTGTGCAACCGCGCCCGTGCAGGAGCGGGCTGATTCACTTCAGCAAGCCCGCTCCTGCACGGGCGCGGTTGGGAAAAAAGCCGTCGCCAAGACTTATGCAAGAGGTCTATTGAGTTCCTAAAGCTCTTTAGCTCGTCAAGCATTGTTCATTGTGCGTTCCTCACTTCCTTGCAGACGCTGCTGATCTTCATGACGAAAACCTGCGCATGAAGCGAACTTCGCAACAGCGGCAAAAGGCCATTTTTTTGCTTCAGCAGGCGAATGGGTTTCGAGTACTCAGGCGCAACGCTGTATCAAAGCAGCTACATTTCAGACAAATTCCATTTGCGCTGGAGGTCTGGCCGTCTCGAAATGACTTAAAATAATAGCGACGGTAGTTGAGGACAAAAGCAAAACATGTTCAAATCACAACGTGCAGCTTACCTGGTGCTCCTGGTAGGACTTGACATTCTGGCGCTCTTCGTGGCGTTTGTCGCGGCCTGGGCTCTGCGCGATTCGCTGGGCAACCTGCTGTTGTGGGCCGGCCAGGTCCTCAACTATCCAATCAAGGCCATGGTGCGCAACACGGCGGAGACATCACCGTTTTACCGCATCTTGCTGTCGCCCAACCCGCTGGTTGGCTTTAACAACCATCTTTTCATCTTTTATCTGGCGATACCCGGCTGGCTGTTTTTTCTGAACGCGCAACGTGGCTACGACCCGCAGGCACAGCGTAACGGGCGCCAGGAATTCGCCTTATGCGCCTACGCCGGAATGCTGGGCACGGCGGCGTTTCTGGTCATGCTGTATCTAATTAAGTTTCAGGTCAGCCGTTTGCTGATTCTGAACCTGATGCTGATGGGCATCACCTTTGTGTGGGTCAGCCGCACCGTTTTACTGCCGCTTGTTTTGCGTCGCGGACGCCAGCCGATTCGCCACCTCGTTGTCATCGGCAGCCGTGAGGCCACAGCCAACTTCGCAAAAGTTCTGCAAACCCCGGCTTATCGCGCCAGCCGCCTGGTTGGCTTTGTTTCGGACGAAGATGACACAACGAGTACTCAACAAGCCGGCCAGACATCGCTGACACATCTGGGCCGGCTAGACGATCTCGTGACAGTTCTCGATCGTCAGGTGGTCGATGAAGTGGTGCTGGTGCGTTCGACTTCCGATGCGATGACGACGCCGCAAAAGTGGGGCACCATTTTGGAGTTGTGCTTGCAACGTGGCCGCACCGTCAGCCTGGTGGATGACATGGTACCGCCGGTAGGCGCCAAAGTTGAGGCTACGATGGTGGGCACGATGCCCACGCTTGTGCTGCACAACACACCGCAAAACCCGTTGGGCCTGGCTCTTAAGAACCTGATGGATCGTGCTGTTGCGCTGTTCGCGATCATTGTTTTCTCGCCTCTGTTGATCGGCATTGCCGTGGCCATCAAACTCACTTCACCCGGCCCAATTCTGTTCAAGCAAAAGCGCGTGGGGCTCAATGGCCGCATCTTCAGCTTCTACAAGTTCCGCTCGATGGTGGTCAACGCCGAAGAGATTCTGGAAAAGAACCGCGCCGAGTGGGAAAAGCACAACAAGATGAGCGGCGGTTTCTGGAAGTGGGAAGAAGACCCGCGCATCACCAAAGTGGGCAAGTTCCTGCGCAAGTACTCGCTTGACGAACTGCCGCAGTTCTGGAACGTGCTGCGCGGCGATATGAGCCTCGTCGGGCCGCGTCCGCCGTTGCCCAAGGAAGTGGAAACGCTGGAGCCGTGGCAGCGCCGCAAGCTCAGCGTCAAGGGTGGCCTGACATGCCTGTGGCAGGTCAGCGGACGCAACGAAATCGACACCGACGAGTGGATGCGCCTCGACCTCGAATACATCGACAACTGGAGCCTGTGGCTCGATGTCAAGCTGCTGTTCAAAACCGTGCAAGTACTCGTCAAGCCTAAAGGCGCGAGTTGAGTTTTTAAGATTGAGTTCTCAAAAGCGCCGCTTCATCAGATGAAGCGGCGCTTTTGCCATGTGGTTTTCAGCTTGGGCGGTCGCTCCGGCAAGCTGCAACGTGGAACATTAGCTTTCGCTGTTGATAATGTCGCCGCCCAGAAGGTCACTGTCGATAAGTTCATCAGTGTCAAGGCCCCCAGTGCCGCCTTCGTCTTGGTTTGATGTTCCGCTTTGTTGAGCAACAAGACCAGCCGCGCCGGTGCTGGCACCAATATCAGCGGTTGCAGCCTGATCGCCGGTACCGCCGACATCTGAACTGCCGCCCAACGGAGCAAGATTGTTGAGGTCGGTGATGCCGCCTTCCGTCACCGTGACATTATCGATCTTTATGTCGTCTGCATCTTGCCTGTTTTCTTCGCCTGGAAAGTTGTCTTGCATGTTGGCTTCTCCTCATATGCTGCGCTTCATACATCTTGATAATGCTGTGTCATGGTGCAAGTCACTGACCGCAACAGAGGTAGCACGATGGAACCGCGCGCGCTAAAATGTGTCGTGTTTTTCAAAGTCTATGAACTTTGTAGAAAAAGCAGAAAAGAGGACGTGCAGACATGATGACTAATGAGCAGGTGATGCGCTACGGGCGTCACCTCATCATGCCGGAAGTCGGAGTCGAAGGTCAGGAAAAGATCAACGCCGCCAAAGTGCTGCTCATCGGCGCGGGCGGCCTGGGTTCACCCTCGGCCCTGTACTTAGCGGCCAGCGGCGTCGGCCATATGACGATTATCGACCCGGATGTGGTCGATGTGTCGAACTTGCAGCGCCAGATCATTCACGATACGAGCAGCGTCGGCGTGCCCAAAGCCGAATCGGCTAAAAAGCGCATTGCCGAGATCAATCCGAACGTCAAAGTGAATGCGATTCAGGATCACATCAACAACGACAACGTGCTTCAGTTAGTGCGCGAGCACGACATCGTGGTCGATGGCACCGACAACTTCCAGACGCGCTACATGGTCAATGATGCCTGCGTCTTTGAAAAGAAGCTGAACGTTTACGGCTCGATTTTTCGCTTCGACGGCCAGAGCACAGTTTTCTGCGATCCCGAAGGGCCGTGCTATCGCTGCTTGTATCCCGAGCCGCCGCCGCCCGGCATGGTGCCCTCGTGTGCCGAAGGTGGAGTACTCGGAATCCTGCCCGGCATCATCGGTGTGATGCAGGCGACTGAAGCGATCAAGCTCATCATCGGCAAAGGCACGCCGCTTATCGGGCGCTTGCTGCTGTATGACGCATTGCAGATGAAGTTTCGCGAGTTGAAGATTCGCAAGGACCCGAATTGCCCGGTGTGCGGCCCCAACCCGACCATCACCGAGTTGCAGGATTACGAATATTTCTGCGGCATCGGCAGCGACACCAAGCTGGACGTGGGCGAAGAAGACAGCGGCCCGGTGCGTCAGACGACAGTGAAGCAGATCAAAGAAATGCTGGATGAAGGCCGCAAGGTCACGCTGCTGGACGTTCGCGAGCCGCAAGAGTGGGACATCACGCACATCGAAGGCGCCCAGAACATTCCGCTGGGCAGCATCCCGGAGCGCATGAACGAACTCGATACGGCTGATGACATCGTGGTTTATTGTCACCATGGAATGCGTTCGGCGCAAGCTATCAAGTTCCTGAAGAAGATGGGCTTTGAGAAGCTGCAAAACATGGCCGGCGGCATCGACGCGTGGGCCATCAACGTCGATAAAGACATGCCGCGCTATTAAAAAGCGCGACATCCGTGCAAACTGAAGCGGGAAGATGAGTACTCATCTTCCCGCTTTTTCCTTTTATCATGATTTTTCTGACTGGAGCAACAGGTTTTATCGGCAGCCATCTGGCGCGGCATCTCGGTGATGCTGGCGTACCGCTGCGAGTACTCGTGCGCGAGCATTCTCGTGGCAAAAAGCAACTCGAAGGTGTGCCCGGCATCGAGTTCGCCACCGGCGATGTGCTGCAACCCGAATCGCTGCGGGAAGGCGTTCAGGACTGCGACACCATCATCCACCTGGTCGGCATCATTAAAGAGACGAAACAAAATTCCTTCCATGAAGCGCATGTCGAGGCGACACGCAACGTTCTCGCAGCAGCGAAGCAGAACGGTATCAAACGCTACATTCACATGTCGGCTCTGGGCACGCGCGCCCATACTGCTTCCCAGTATCACCGGACGAAGTGGCAAGCGGAAGAATTGGTGCGCGCCTCGGGCCTCAACTGGACTATTTTCCGACCATCGCTGGTTTATGGTGAAGGCAGCGAATTCATCGCATCCATGCTGCCCCTAGTCAAAGCACCGATCACGCCGATTATTTCGCCGGGCATGGATACCGGACTTTTGCAACCGCTGCACATTGACGACCTTTGTGCGTGCTTTGTGCAGGCGGCGCAGGACAGCGCCGCCCACACTTTCGGGCAAACTTACGAATGTGGCGGCCCCGACCGTTTGACAACCGAGCAAATATTGGGCATTTTGGCGGCGCTTTCCGGTCGCAGTCTGCGCAAAGTGAAAATTCCATTAGCGCTGGCAAGGCTGGTAATGGGCAGTGGTGAAAAATTAGGACTGCCGGTTCCGGCCACGCCGCAGCAGTTGCTCATGTTGCAGGAAAACAATGTGTGCGACATCAGTGGTATGCGGCACGCATTCGGCATCGAGCCGCGTCGGTTTCGCGAAGGCGTCGCGCCGCTGCTGCGAGACTCGGTTAAAACGTAAATTCCAGGCCGGTGCAGCGCACAAACCTGCTAAAATAAAGAAGAGCAGTTACATGGAGTACTCGACCGGCTTTTCACAGGCGTCTTTACCCCGTCGCTCTTGTGCAGCGACGGCTCTTTTGTGCGACATTCCCCACCAGAAACGTGCAACAAACCAGGCCGAGAAACGTCCAACGTCGCGTTGATTGGCAAAGGTGTAGCGCCATGCGGAATTGTTATGCGCAGGCACAGACGCCGGCAAGTTATTCTGCTGATTCGAGCGGCTCGCAGGATTGCGATAAGACCTATTCAGGAACTAAAGGAGCATTGGGATGAAGTTGTTTAAACGCAGCGCCAGACTGGCTGCTGTTGTCATGTTGTGCCTGGCGAGCGCCGGGACTGTCGTTTCGCCTCCGGCGGTGCAGGCGCAAACCGTCTCCATCGGCGTGGTGGACGAAGATAAGCTAGGCGATGGTTACACCAAGTATAAAGATGCCATCACGAAGATGCAGACCCGCGTCAAGAATTTGGAAGATCAGCTTGAATCGCGCAAGCTGCTCAACGATACGGAAGGGGCTCAGTTCGAAGCCCTGATTGTCAAAGAAAACCGCACTAAAGCGGAAGAGGACACTTTTCAGACGCTGGTAAAAAGCGGCCTCGATCGCCAGAACGAATACATTCGTCTCAACGGCACAGCCGCGCGCACCGAGGCCGACAACACGCGCCTCAAGCAGTTGCAGACGCAGGGTGCTTCCAATATTCCCAAATTCCAAACGCTGTCGGACACGCTGTTCAGCACGCTGAAAAAGCAGCAGGACGAAACTGACAGGCAGTTCACAGAACAGGCGCGCAAAGTCATCGGTGAAGTCGCCGCTGAGAAAAAGCTGTCGCTGGTGGTGCGTTCGGTCGCCATTATCTGGAGTGCTCCGACGACAGACATCACACAGGAAGTCCTGACGCGATTGAACAAGTCGTAAACCGCGAGTTGTAAACCGCGAGCCGAGAACTCGTCGCTGTTGCAGGTATCGTAGCACTCGCTGCGCGCCGCTTGCTTTTCTGTCCTTCAAGACAATTGGCATCCGGCGCGTAGCACGTAGTATTCATGTGAACACTCTCCTGCATCTCATTTCTTCTCTTGCACGGCTGCCGAGGCCATCATCAGTGAGGCCATCAGCACAGGGACTTACGCCGCCGGGGAGGCCCCGTGTGTCACAGACCGCCGTGCCTTCTGCCGTGCCTCCGGCTGGCTACGCTCTGCTTTTATGTGTAGCCGGCGCGCTCCATGGATGTGCCGGGACACAAAACCTCAATAATGGCCAGAGTAGCACACATGCAGGCTCGCGCGGCGCTACAGGAAAGCCCGGCACTACGGCTAGCACGCAAACAAACGGCAGCGGTGGAAGCCAGGCAGTAGTCGATCGCGCAGCGGCTCGGCCCGCACTCGAAGCATGGGCTAAAGCCTTTAGCGATTGGGCCGGCGGCACACGCGCGCCCCAAGCGACAACCGCAACAGCACGTCCGCAGCGTAAAGCAGTGTATGTCGATGTTATGGCGGTGGCCCGGCGGCATCCAGCCTGGCAACTTGCCGCAGCCTTGGAACGCAACGGAGCTCCTGTTCGCCTCGCAAATGTCCGGGCCATGGCGCACCTGCAAACTTTCGGCGCGTTGTCCGGGCCACTCGCATCGTCGGGTGGATTCGACAGCCATTGGGCCAACATTCCGGGTGCTCCGTTTTCAAGTCCTGAGTACTCGCGAGTGCCTGCCACACCCGGTTCGTTGCCGCCGGCGCCCTTTACACAACAGGCGGCGCAACGCGTGACGGCCTCGGGCCTCAACGCATTGCAGGAGTATTCGCGCCAACGCCAACGCTTGGCCATTGAAAATTTTCTGCAAGTTGACGAGCAGCGTAGCGAAATCGAGATTGAGAATCATGCCGCCGATTTGCGTGGCGCTCTGGAAGAGAATATCGCCGCTGAAGTGCAGGCATTGCAGCGACGAGCACTGGCTCCAGCCGCCCCAACGCTGCCGCCGCCCGCTGTTCAACTGGAAATGACGAACCTGCGCCTGCGCCTGCAAAATGCCCGTTTGAGCGAAGCCGAACGGGGACAAGCCCAGTCGCGCTTGAACACGTTGGAAGCGCAATGGCGCGAAGAGCTGCGTGCTCAGGAAAATGCGCAGTTGGCGCAGTTGGAGCAAAGCCGTCGCGAGTTGCCGTTACAACGCCGCCGCGAAGGCACAGGCCCTATCAACCAGATGCTGGCCCAACTGCGCAGCGCCGGCGAGAGCGAACGCGAAGAGGTGCGGGCAAGATCACTCTCTCTGCTGAGACAAGATTTCGGTCAAGATGATGCCGCGCTGGGCATCGTGCTCCCAGCCCTTGTGTCACCGTTTGAGGCTTTTCCCGCTATACCGTCGACATCGAGTACTCGCATTGCGCGTTCTCGCACTGTGCGCAGCGGCGTTGTGCGCAGCGGCGTTGTGCGCAGCGGCGTTGTGCCGGGCAGAGGGTTTTTTGAAACACCAAGTTTAGGAGTAGCGTCTAACGCGGAAATCAATACAGGCAGCTTGCTCCAACCGTTGCGCCTCCAACCGGGGTCGCGACGCGGCGGTTCAGCGATCTCAGGTTTTCCCGTTGCGCAGAATGCCTTAGCTCAACGCACTGCACAAATCAGCGCCTTGCGAGCACAGGCGATCCGTGAAGCCCGGCTGTGGACTCGCATTGTCGCCCGGCGGCAGGGCTGGCAGCTACAAGAAATGCGTGCCGCGCGAACTCAGCAACAAAGCGCGTCGTGGGCAACGCCACGAACCACGCCTCCGCCAACAGACGGCACAAGCACCGTATTGAAGATTTTGAATTTCGCCTAGCGTTTGCTAACATAAGGTGAATGCCCGTAGCTGAGTAGATGTAGCACTCGGTCATAGCGGTGCAGGAAGATGGCGAAGCAGGGTGGAGCGCTGCACAGCTCCACGACTCTAGATTCGCAGGAGGACAAACACAGATGGCACCAACATCCGCCACCTCGTCGAATGGTCACCACACCAACGGCGCGTCGAACGGCTCGGCTACAAGTCATATGGCAAGCAGTCATGTGGCTTCGAGCAACGGCGCCCGCTCGGTGCTGCCCGGCGCGGCACGCCGCGCCACCATCGGCGACATCGCAGCATTTCTCAACGCAGAACTGGTGGGGAACGCCGAAACACCTGTCACAGGTGTCGCCGGCATCGAAAGCGCCGAGCCGGGCGCGATTCTCTTTGTCGAGAACGAACGGCTACTCAAAGCGGCGCTCGATTCATCGGCGGCGGCTATCATCGCGCCATCAAGTGTGGCGGCCAAAGTGCGCCGTGCCGAGCGACGCGGCGGCAAGCCCGCTGTTCTCACCGGCAACCCACGCCTGGCTTTTGCCAAGGTGATGGAATATTTCCAGCCTCTGTTGAAACCGGAGCCGGGCATTCATCCCACCGCGATTATCGAGCCGGACGCGCATATCGGTGAAGGCGTCACCATTCGCGAGTACTGTTATGTCGGTCACTTTGCGCACATCGGCGACGGGGCTGTTATCTATCCGCATTGTGTGATTGGCGACGGCGCGCAGATCAGCGCGGAAACCATTCTTTACCCTTCGGTCGTTATCAATCATCATGTGCATGTCGGCAAGCGCGTGCGCATTCATTCCGGCTCCGTGCTGGGCGGCGATGGCTTCGGCTACGTGATGGATGGCGGCAAGCATCACAAAATGCCGCAACTGGGCACGGTCATCATCGAAGACGATGTGGAAATCGGCGCCAACGTGTGCATCGACCGCGCTACCATAGGAGCGACACGCGTGGGCGAAGGCACCAAGATCGACAACCTGGTGCAGATCGCGCACAATTGCCAGATCGGACGCAACTGCATTCTGTGTGGTCAGGTCGGCCTCAGCGGCAGCGTGATTGTGGAAGATAACGTCGTGATGGCCGGTCAGGCCGGTCTGGCCGATCACGTCAAAATCGGCAAGGGTGCTATTCTCGGGGCCAAGGCCGGTATCATGTCGAACGTTCCGTCAGGCGATTTCGTGATGGGCGCGCCCGCCGTCACGCACCGCGACGCGTTGCGCATTGAAGCCTCAACGCGCAAATTGCCCGAAGCAATGCGCACGCTGCGCCAACTCGAACGGCAGGTGCAGGAACTGCAAGCGCAAGTTGAAGGCTTGAAAGAATCCAGATAGCCCGACGAGTAGTCAGGACGAGTACTCAACAGGAAAGAGCGAAGCGCATTGCTTCGCTCTTTCTTTTTGGATGCCGGAGAACTGGTTGTGACACAAGGCTTGTTGCAGAAAATCTAACAACTCATGTCCACTCACATCCTTAAACTTTCGGCGACTTCTTGCGCCGGAGTCGTGCTGTTGTCGCTCGTCTCACAGAATGTGCGTTCGCAGCAGACAAACAACCCGAACTCCACTGTGCCTCCAGCAAACCAAAGAATAGTGAGTACTCAAAACGTTGTCACCATCACCGTTGATGCGCAGGCCGCGCGGCGCGCCATCAACCCGCTGATTTACGGTGTGGCGCACGCCGGCACGGAGCAGTTGCAGCTCTTGAATGCGCCACTCAACCGCAGCGGCGGCAACAACACGAGCCGCTACAACTGGAAACTCAATGCCGATAATCGCGGCGGCGACTGGTTTTTCGAGAGCATCGGCGATGAGAAAGCCGAACCGGGTGAACGCGCCGATAGCTTTATTGCACGCAGCAAAGCCGCCGGTGCGCAACCAATGTGGACAATTCCCCTGCTCGACTGGGTCGCGAAAATCGGCCCTAATCGTGCGAAGCTGGCGAGCTACTCCATAGCGAAGTACGGCGCGCAGCAAAAAACCGATCAATACATGCCGGACGCCGGCAACGGCCTCCAGCCCGATGGCTCACATATCGAAGGTAACGATCCCGCGGACGCCAACACGCGCAACAGTCCTGAATTTCAGCAAGAGTTCGTGCAGCATCTCGTGGCAAAATGGGGCGCGGCGGCGAAGGGTGGACTCCGTTACTACATCATGGATAATGAGCCGGCGATCTGGCACAGCACGCACCGCGACGTGCAGCCGGTTGGCGTGACAATGCAGGAACTGGTTGACAAAACAGTCGCCTATTCCAATGCTGTAAAAGCCGTTGACGCGGGCGCGCTGGTCGTAGGGCCGGAAGAATGGGGTTGGTCGGGTTACTTCCTGTCGGGCTACGATTCACAAGAAGGCCCCAGGCTGAACTGGGATCGTGCCGCCATGACAGACCGCAGGAAGATGGGCGGCATGGACGCGCTGCCGTGGTATCTACAGCAACTACGCAGCGCCAGTGAGATAAGCGGCAAGCGAGTACTCGATGTCTTCACTGTGCACATCTATCCGCAAGGCGGCGAGTTCGGTGACGACGTGAGCCGCGACATGCAACTGCGCCGCAACCGTTCGACGCGCGCCTTATGGGACCCGAACTACAAAGACGAAACGTGGATCAATGACACGGTGCAACTTATTCCGCGCCTGAAAGAGTGGGTCGCCAAGCATTATTACGACGATACGCCCACCGGCATCACCGAATATAATTGGGGCGCTGAAAATCACATCAACGGCGCCACGACGCAGGCCGATATTTACGGCATCTTTGGCCGCGAAGGCTTGGATATGGGTGCGCGCTGGACAACACCTGCAATGGACACACCTACCTTCAAGGCGATGCAAATGTATCGCAATTACGACGGCAAAAAGAACGGTTTCGGCGAAACCAGCGTGCGCGCCACGGCTCCCAATGCCGACGAAGTTTCAGCCTTCGCCGCCACACGCAAAGCCGATGGCGCGCTCACAATCGTGGTTGTTAATAAAAAGCTCAGCGAAGGCGACACGACGAGTACTCGCATCGCCCTGAATGTGAAGAACTTCAAAGCCAAAGGTGCTGCGCAGGCGTGGCAACTGGCATCTGAGAATCAGATCAAAAAGCTGACTGATGCTAAATTGCAAAACGGCAAGCTGGCAGCAACCGTCCCGAACGGCAGCGTGACGATGTTTGTGGTTGCCGCCGCATCATGACGTTCTGTGCACGTACTCAGTGGCGCAGAAAGCGGATGTCCCACAATTTGATGAAGCCTTGCTTGCTGCCTCCGCTGCTGGCCAGCAGTTTCCCATCGGGAGAAAACTTCACGTCGTGTGTGGCATCGCCGCTATAAAAAGTATGTAAGTGCTGCCCATTAGTAACATTCCATACATCTGTCTCGCCCTGGGGTGCGATTCTGGAAAGGAGTGTTGCATCGGCAGAGAATGCTAATTTTTGCACTGTTACCATTAATCCGGGTGAACCGCTGGAAATCTTCAGTGTACGCACCAGTTGTCCTGTGTCAGCATTCCATAATTTCACAACTCGGTTGTCACTTGCAGCCAGCATTCTCCCGCGAGGAGAGAAGCACAGACCCAGATCACCACGGTTGCGCCAAACCTCAGCTTCATTCCAGGGGATTACACGCAAGATCTGGCCGTTGCGTGTATCGTGAACTGTAATCTCCAATCCTGCATTTCTCCATAGCATCGGGTCATTCCAGCGCGGGGTGGTTTCTCCCTGTGTTTTCAGGAGAAGCCGCGCAACCGCCATGATCTTTCCATCCTGGCTAAAAGCTAATCCTTGAACCTCGGTCTTCAAACCATCGGGCCGGGGGCCTGTTCTAAGACGAAACACCGGCTTGCCTTTCACCAAGTCCCAAACAGATATAGAATCCTGCCACTGCGCCATTGCACCCAGAGTCGCACCCGAAGACAGGTAACATTTGATATGTTGCCCCTGATAATAAGGCAGGAGACCAGCATCATGTTTTGCCGCGATGCGTCGAGTGACGGCACCCTTAACCGTATTGACCACCCACATACCGTAGTGGCCCGCACCGGCCACCAATTTACCGTTCCAACTCCACGCCAGGTACTCGGGTTCGTGTAAACGTTTAAAGCTTCGCGAGACCTTGCCTGTTCTCGCATCAAATAGCCGCAGACGATTCCATCGATCACTACCGGCTAAAGTTCGACTGTTTGGAGAGAACGCGATAGCATCAATTCCTTGTCCACCAGGAGGATATGCAGGTGGAACAATCACAGAGAGCAGCGGCACATAGGCTTGCTGGCGCGCAACGTTCCACTTGTAGAACGCACCACCCACCAGAAGTGGCAAGGCCAGTAACGCCAGGAGCTTGAGTAGACGACTATGCTTCAGGTTGAGAGTCATGCAGCCTTGTCGTCATTAACGACGTGGAGTGCTTTCTACTTTCAGCTCGCCATCGTCGCAGCGCAGCAGGATGTGGTGCTGCCAGTGAGTGTCATCAGTTTTGGGGAAGTCGGTGCGGAAGTGGGCGCCGCGACTTTCTTCGCGTTCCAGCGCGGCACGCGTAACAAGTCGCGCTGAGGTTATCATGTTCACCAGTTCGATGCTGTCGCGCGTGGGCATGGCCTGGCCGTAGCGATCTTGCAGGTCATCGAGCACACGCATGGCGGTGCGCAGACCTTCGCCGTCGCGCACCAGACCGGCGTATTGCCACATGGTTTCCTGAACACTCCGGCGCGCTTGCTCCAGTTCCTCTTCCGAGTACTCGATGCGCGTTGCGGGCACAGGCGATGGCTCTAACGGGAGCGTGGGGCATTGAGAATCTTTCATCGCCATCGCAGCGCGCACCGTGCGAATGCCGAATACCAGACCTTCCAGCATCGAATTGCTGGCCAGACGATTGGCGCCATGGACGCCGGTGCAAGCACATTCGCCGCACGCCAGCAGGCCCGGCACATTGGTGGCGCCGTTCAAATCGGTGCGAATGCCGCCCATCATGTAGTGCTCGGCGGGTGAAACTGGAATTGGCTCTTTCGCGGGATCAATGCCGTAAGCGACACAGGTCGAATAAATCTTGGGGAAGCGCGCTGCGATTTCCTGCGCTGTGTTCGCGGTGAGATCGAGTGTCACATACTCGCTACGAGTACTCAGAATCTCCTGCGCAATGGCGCGCGAAACGACATCACGCGGTGCAAGCTCCGCATCGGGATGGTAGCGCGGCATAAAGCGTTCGCCATGGACATTCAACAGCAACGCGCCTTCGCCGCGCACCGCTTCACTGATGAGGAATTTCGGGTTGTTCGGGCCTTTGGCGAAGCTCGTCGGGTGGAACTGCACGAACTCCATGTCCATCAGCGCCGCGCCGGCACGAAACGCCATCGCCAGGCCATCGCCGGTGAGAACGGGCGGATTGGTAGTCACTTTGTAAATCGCGCCCAGCCCGCCCGTTGCGGCGATGGTTGCTTTGGCGCGGAAGAGCCGCAGTTCGCCACTTTCGCTATCCAGCGCCAGCACGCCGCAGCACTGGCCGTCTTTGATGATGAAATCGACCGTTACGGTGTGCTCGAAAACGCGCACGCCTTTGCTTTCCAGAGTGCTGGCCGAAAGAGAACGCTGCACTTCACGACCCGTAGAATCGCCCTGTGCATGTACAATGCGCCGCGCACGGTGCGCCGCTTCACGCGTCAGTTTAAGTTCACCCGTCGGTTCGGTGTCGAAGTGCGCCCCGCGCGCGATGAGTTGACGAATACGGTGCGGTCCTTCGTTGACGAGCACCTGCACCGCGCTTTGATCGCACAGGCCGGCGCCGGCCTTCATGGTGTCGCTTTCGTGCAACTCCGCCGAGTCGAGCGGCTCCGGTGACAGAACAGCCGCGATGCCGCCCTGCGCCCATTGCGTGGAGCCTTCGCTCATTTCTTCTTTGGTAATAACAGCGACCGAGCCGTGCGATTCCAGTTCGATGGCGCACGAAAGCCCCGCCACACCCGAACCAATGATAAGAAAATCAAAGGTTTCGACGGGCAACGACGAAGGAACAAATGGAAGTAGATACATCGGAGAGTCGTTTTGAGTTCTCAGTTTCCAGTTCTTAGGTAGGAGGACAACATGTAAGTGTCACTGTTCAACGAACCCGAAGCGTGAGCGACGGGCTTGTCTATGCGTTCACTCAGCCCATCGCTCACGCTTGGTTCGTAACGGTAGTTTCATCTATTACTGTCCCGCTACTTAGTTGATGAGAAGTTTCCCTTTGATGTGAGTACTCATATCGAGCGACGCCTTGCTAACTCATAACTGAGAACTCAAAACTAAAAACTCACTATGTGCCCATTTCTTCAAAGTGGCTGGCCGTATCGCCGAGCAGCGTTTGAATGTAGGTGATTTGCCCGTGGTGGTGAATCAGGTCGATGACCGGCAGGCTGATGGCGCGCATTCTGGGCCATTCACCACCGAAGGGCATTTGCACCGTGCCTTCTGCGTCCTGCGGAGAAAGCGAGCGCAGCCTGGCGGCATAGGCCTGGCTGAGGCGAGTTACCAACTCTTTGGCCTCATCGCGATTGGTGGCCGGTGTAAAATCCGGTTTAAATTCGCCGTTTTCCAACATCGAGAGCATCCCGCTCAATGGTTGAGCCACATGGTTGGCGATGCCCAGAGCCGAGTCGGCTTCGGGCGCCGGTTTCCAGTCGAATTTGTCTTCCGGGATGAAGTCAAAATTGTAGGCCATGTTGCTTCCAGCAAAATCGGCTTGTCCGGCCAGCATTTCGAATGCGTTCATGATTCGTTCCTTGGAATTTGAGAGATCACCATTGTCCGACACCGACATGAAGGCGTGCGTGTTCCCACTGCGGCCACTGCGCCTGCGCCGCTTCGCTGAGCGGTAGAGCCATCACGAGATCGTCGTCGAGTACTCCACATTCGGTGCGAAAGCGCGTCTGTGTAATTTTGCCCTGTAAGACACGCCAGCCGAACTGTTCGTAAAATGTCTGGCGATGCGGGCTACAAAATAAAACGCCCCACCGATAGCCGCGCCGCTTCACTTCGGCTATCGCGTTTTCAAGGAGCAGCTTGCCGTAGCCACGTCCACGATATTCTTCTTCCACCGCGACACCGGCCAACCCGGCGATTGGTTGCGGCGCACCGTCCACGGTAATCGTGCGGTCAATCCACGAGCAAACACCGAGTAGTTTTCCCTGCTCGTCCAGCAAAGCAAGCGCGACGAACATGGTGTTTTCAAAGTCCGGGTCGAAAGCCGCATCCGGGTTGGGCGGCCAGGTGCGCTGCCACAAGTCCATGAAGCGCGGCCACCAGTGCTGCATCGCTTCGTCGCCATCGAGTACTCGTATCTGCGGTGTTTGGGTCATTTGATGAATGGCAGCAAGACTTTGAAGTCGGGCGTGCCGGCCTCGCGTAACAGTTCAAACACAACCATTTCAGTCGAGCACGGCACCACGCCAACATTTCTCATGCGCTCCAGTCCGATGCGCTTGTCGCTTTCATAACGCGAAGAAACCGCGTCCTGCGGCACGAAAACAGTGAAGCCGTTCTGCACCAGATCGAGCGCGGTTTGCATCACGCAAACGTGCGTTTCCAATCCGCAAAGAATCACGGAGCGGCGTCCGCTGTTTTGCAGATTACTCATCACAGCCGGTGTGCATGCGGAAAAGAGCATCTTCGATACGGGCGTGCAGCCTTGCAGCAGTTGCGCCAACGGTGCGATCGTCGCGCCCAGTTTTTCGGGATATTGCTCGGTTGCGACAACCGGAAATGTGAATTGCTGCGCGGTGCGAGCCAGCAGGGCGCACTGTCGCGCCACACGTTCGGCTTCGAACATGGCCGGCAGCAATCGTTCTTGCACATCGACAACCAGCAACAAAGCGTCTTCGCGCCGCAAACGCGCAATGGGAGTACTCATAATGTGGAGTGATTTCTCTAATTCTAACCATGCCGGGCCGCACGGCGCAATTTCGCACTCTTGCGCCGTCTCCAACTGCAAGCAGCGTAACGACTTGGACGCAGGAAATTGTTGCTTCCTTCAGCATGTCGGCTACACTGAGCAGAGCATCCAAATTTACAGAGATAACCAGCGTCCGGCTTTATCAGCGCCTCGCTACTAGCGCTTGGCTATTAGCGTCTGGCTTCAAAGGAGAGAGTTTATGCAAACCTCGTGCTTGCCGTATCGCCTGACCGAAGAAGAACGCCGCACCTTCAACGAAACCGGCCTCTTGCAGATTGAGAATGCGCTGTCACCCGAGCAAGTGTCGGCATTAACCGCAGAAACCGACCGCATCTACGACAGCAAAGTCGCGGCGGGACACGACCCGAAGTCGGCGCTTTTCTACCCCAACTTCATTCCCGATGACGAGAAGTTTTTGCATCTGGTTGACTACGAAAAAGTGCTGCCCAAAGTGTGGGGCATTTTAGGCTGGAACATTTATCTGTATCATGCACACCTCATTGTGACACCGCCTTCAGGACAAGAGCGCGACAACAAAACCTTCGGCTGGCACCAGGATTCGGGCCGCGTCAACGCCGAAATCGAATCGCATCCGCGCCCGCGTTTGTCGCTCAAGGTCGCTTACTTTTTGTCCGATACTTCGGAAGAAGGACGCGGCAACTTCTGGGTAATTCCGGGCAGCCATCTCAACGACCAACTGCAGCGCCCCACTGATGGACAGGGGCAACCGGAAGGTGCGGTTCCTGTACTCGCCAAGCCGGGCACGGCGGTTTTCTTCGATCGCAGGCTGTGGCACACAGCAAGCCCAAACTGGTCGGACGTGACGCGCAAAATTCTCTTCTATGGTTACGGCTATCGCTGGATTCGCACCAAAGACGACATGACGGTGCAAACGTTATGGGAGCAGAGCGACCCGATTCGCCGCCAGATGTTGGGCTGGGGCGTTAATTGCAATGGCCACTACTCGCCCAGCGACGAAGACGTGCCGCTGCGTGTGTGGCTGCACCAACACAGCCCGGAAGAAGTGAAGTAATAGCTCACGAGTACTCATGGAAGCATCAACAGGAACACGAATTATGAACTATCGCAATCTGGGAACAAGTGATGTCCAGGTGTCGGAAATCAGTTTCGGCTGCTGGACGATGGGCGGCTTGAACTGGGTCAACGGACAGCCCAACGGCTGGGCCAATGTCGATGAAGACGACGTGACGCAAGGCATCAAGACCGCGCTGGATGCGGGCGTCAATCACTTCGACAACGCCGATGTTTACGGCAATGGCCGCGCCGAACGCATGCTGGCGCGCGTCTTCGAACGGCTGGGTGTTAAATCAACCGATTACGTCATTGCTACCAAAATCGGCCATTTTCCCGGCACAGCCGAGCACGCTTACGAACCGGCGCACATTCGCCATCAGTGCGAGCAATCGCTGATTAACCTCAAGCGCGATTACATTGACCTTTACTACTTTCATCACGGCGACTTTGGCGCGGACGCGAAATATCTGCCCGAAGCCGCTGCAACAATGGACAAGCTGGTGGAAGAAGGCAAGGTGCGCATCAAAGGCCAATCGGCTTATTCGGCGGATGATTTCGAGCGCGTTGTGCCGGTCATAAAGCCGCAGGTCTTGCAAAGCTGGGCACACGCATTGGACGATCAATTTGTGCGTCCCGGTTCGCGCGTGAGTACTCTGCTGGAAGAAAACGGCATGACCTTCGTGGCCTTTAGCCCCTTGGCACAGGCGCGCCTGCTCGATAAATACGACCCCAGCAAGCCACCCGAGTTCGAGCCGGGTGATCATCGCAAAGATAGTAGTTCGTTCAGCGCCGAGGCTATTACCGCATTAAAGCCTAAACTGCAAAAACTGAAAGAGCGCTTTGGCGACACAACCGAAGACCTTGTGGCCGTCGCCTTGAATTACATCCTGGCGCAGCCGCGCGTGGCGTGCGTCATTCCCGGTTTTCGCAACGAGCGACAGGCGCGCTGCAACGTCGGCGCCGCCGGTCGCACCATGAGTGAAGACGACATCAAGTTCGTGCGCGAAACGCTGGCATAAAAATGCGATTGCTCTTTGCGGGATTACTTTCTGTTGGCTCCGCCGCTGAAACAGCCGGCCACAGACATTGACTGTAAGTCACGCTCGATAACGTTGCGGCGGTTCTCGAATGCCACAGAGCGAGTACTCATGAGTACTCGCTCTGTGGCATTCGCTTCAACGACCGTTTGCATAGCAATTAACCAGTAGAAGGCTACACATGATTGCCCCGGAACCCCAAGCGTGAGCGCGGGGCTGAATTCAGTGGTGCCTTAGCCCCGCGCTCACGCTTGGGGTTCTGTGTCGCCTGCAAGCTATTAACTGCTATATAGCGCCTGACAGATATGAGGCTACAACTAACCACAGGTGTTGTTTCTCTCTCTTTACATGCCCTATCAGAGATTATCCCGGCATCAGTTGGTGGCCGACACGACCTTGCCATGCGTCGATAGCGACCCAGAAGAGCATCATTGCCACATCGCCCAGAGCCAGGCCCAGGAAGGTGTTGGTCATCTTGCGATAGGTGTCGATGCCACCAAAGCGCGTGATGAGCACTTTGCACAACCATCCAAGAAAGACAGAAAACCACAGCATGTGCATCGGGTATGTGAGGCACATCATGTAGCCGATTGGATGCAGCGGAAAACCGGAGAAGCGGCTCCGTGCCAGCATGATGCCGTAAGTCACTAATCCACCGCTGCCCAGCCAGAACCAGTTGGCCCAACTTACGTCGTGCGCCGGTTGGCTCAGTTCGCGCATGTTGTTGCCAGTCATTTGCGGGCCGTTTTTGCTAAACCAGCCCTGCAATTGCAGCCCGCTGTTCTCGTAACCCAGGCGCACGTTCATATGAATGCCGACGACTACGCCAACCAGAATCACCGCGAAGAGCAGCAGGAACAAGTGGCGCGAATTGATGCGACGGTCGTGTGCCAGTTTGAAGCCTTGCACAAAGCTGGGCATCAAAGAGCCGCGATAATCTTGAATGCAGGAGGCTTCGATAACCGCCGCGGGCACGATGCCGTTGGCCGGCGACAACCATGTGCCCGCCCCGCTGCCTACCAGTTGAGCAAAGGCGCCCAGCGGCATCCAGCCATGATGCACGAATAGCAGACCACCTTCGGCCACAACACGCGATAGCACAATCGCCAACACGAGATAAGAAATCCACAAGGCGGCGGCAAGCATCGGCGCCACCCCGGCGGCGACTGTCCAGGCGACCAGAAAAGCAAAGCTAAGGATAAATCCCCAGAACGCGACCGGATACGATAACGCTTCGGTCTTTTCACTTTCTCGCGCCATTTCGCGCAGCGTGGCGCGACGCCAGATGTGCTTGAAGTGTTCGCGTCCGGTCCAGAAGATCATCGCCACAAAAACCAGGTGGGCACCGATTTCCTGATAGCCGGTAAAAACCTTCTGCCCCGACCCCATGGTGTTGGGCAGGCTATTGGGCGGGAACCCCAAATAGTAGGCCCCAATGAATTGGAACTTGACGAACCAGTAAAAAAACCACAGCGAAAACGAAACTTCGGCACTCAGCAGATAGGTGATGCCGACCGCAAGGGGAAAGATGCGCAGCGGCGTCCAACCGATCTGATTCCACGGTGCCTCGGTAAAGAGCCGGGCCGTATCGAGACTGAGCGGCACCGGCGGCCAATCGGGATAATAGACATTGAGCCCGTTCAATCCCTGAATAAAAACCGCAATGCCGAAGCCAACCCACATCAACGGGTCGCGAAAGAAACGTCCGAGTACTCCGTATTTGTCGTCGCGGTCAACGTCTTCGCTGAGTTGAAGTGGCAGGCGCAACATGGGAAATGCCAGGGCTTCACGTTCGCCCCATTGCGCGCGCAGCATTACAGCCAGGCAGGCCTGCATGCCGAAAATCGCCAGGAAGAGCGCGCTCCACGCCGCCAGCGGCACCAGCCAGGCGCTCCACGGGATGCTTTCACTCGCCCCGATTCCGGTATACCACGACTCCACGACGTAGCGGTTGTAGCTGCCATCAGGGTTCAAGGCGGGCGTAAACCACGGCGGCAATCCCTTGAGAAACTCGAACCACTGATTTTCGCGCGTGGCGAAATAGAACGAGCCGATGATAAACGATACGAAGTAGTTATTGCCGCCGATGCCGGGCACCAGACACGAAATAAGACACGAAATGTAGATGGTGAGGATTTCGTTGCGCGAAAAACGAAAACGCCGCGACAACAAACCCAGCAGCGGATTCACGACCAGCAGCAAAAGGAGCAGAACGGCCAAAGCGCCCGGCGGCAGGTGCGTCGCGCCCAGAAACGTGTTGAAAAACTTATAGTCGATGACCGGAATGGCGTAAGCGAAAAAGAACGCCAGAGCCAAACAGAGCAGCACGACGCGCACGGTGACACCGCGTTCAGCCGGAGCAGATTCTTGCCGCGCCGAGTTACTTTGCGCAGAGCCGGCGCTCTGGATAGGCGATGCCGGTGAAATTTCAGTTTCTTGTCGCACCCGTGACCTCTTGCCCCACTTTGTAGAGGCCGTTTCCCACCTACCCGTTCTCTTCACTGCTGAGGCAACGAACGTCAGCGACTCACGCAAGCAGCTTATTCGAGGTAAAGCCCTTCTGTAATCTGCGGTTTGGGTTCGCGCCGCTTCCATGCGTCGGCAAAAGAAGCCTCGTCGTAACCGAACAGTGGTGAAACTTCAAAGCGCACGGGCGGCAAACCGCTGTCATCGACGGGCACATTGGCACCGTTAGCGTTGGCCCAGCGGGCGAATTGGCGCAACTGGTCTTGCGCGCAGGTCTGCGGCGAATCGAGTCCTTCGGCATTTTTCACCGGCGAGAAATCGTCGGCGCGGCGCGTCTCGATCACAAGCGGGTTTTTGGCAAAGGGCAGTGCATCGAAAACAAACATCTCGAACTTCACGCCGTTAGGCTTTTCCGGCTTGACCGGGTTGCCCTGCGCATCAATGGTCGGGATTTTCTTGTCGGCGCGATGAAAGGGCAGCGATTCACCACCGCGCGCCATGCGACGCACAAACTCGCGGTCGAGAATATGAATTGCAATGCTGCCCGCGATGAAACGAAGCTGGCCATTTGTAGCGGTCTGGCGCTGCAATTCCATCGGCAAATCCGAGTACTCGATAACGACCAGATGATCGTTCTGTGTGCAGAAGTGGCCCAGCTTTTCTTCGGCGTAGGCTTTGGAAATCATCTTGCTCGACATCTCCGAGCCACGCTGCAAATGCCAGCCGATAAAAGCCGGATCAATGCTGCGCACCAGAGGATTATCAACTTGAAAGTAGCTGATGGTGTCGATGCTTTCGCGTTCCATCAGGTCGAGTGCGCCGCTGCGTTGCAGGGCGCGCAGAGAGCCGCCGTGGCCATCGGGCGACATGGCGATGCTGCTCTTCGATTCCAGCAAAATTTTGCCCTCGAGATTGACTGCCGGCATACGACCCTGACGAAACAAATGCACCTGCTCCGGCGCCAGACCAAAATAACTGTGCTCCTGAAAAAAGCCCTCGGTTGCGACATGATTCTGATGGCTGGTCATAATGAACCAGTGCAGCGGTTTGCCATAGCGCTCACCCGCCGCACGAATCTTTTCGGCGAACACTTGGAACAGTGTCTTTTGCTTAATTGGCGTGACAGGAAAGGTGCCTTTGGGGCCATCGTAGCCCAAGCGCGTGCCCTGCCCGCCCGCAACTGTAAAGGCGGCCACACGGCCCGCGCGCAACGCAGCTTCTCCAGCCTCACGGGCCGCAGCCCACGCCGCAGCATCGCCGCCATGCTCCGGCAATGCTTCGTAAGGCGCAGGCTCAAGCCCTTCCAAATCGACCCCGGCGGCGTGCCCCGCATCCAGCAAAGTGTGCTTCAGGTGGTCAATCTCTTCCAGGTCGATTTCGCCGGCCTGAGTCAGCAGATGGTGCTGTTCATCCGGTGTGAGCTGTTCGAAAAAAGCAAAAACTTGTTCCTGTCCCGCCTGGCGGAACGTTTCGATAAGTGGTGAAGAAGAGAGCATAGCTTAATTATGTCACGATGCAGGCACGACTTCCCAGCCCGCAGTAATTCCTGGAGCATATTTCAATGACGTTGTCCTGTTTGTAAGGGCGCACGCCATGACCCCTACAAGAAATGGCCCGCCAATCGAGTGACTGGCGGGCCGTTTCTGTGAAGATGCCAGGATCAATACCGCACGAGATAATAAGGTGTCTTGTCGCGTGCACCGTCGATGGTAAACGCACCGTTCCTCACCGTGACGCGGGTTTGCGTGAGGCGTCCATCGTGGTCGAGAGCGAATACCTGTGGCGTGCCGACGCGACGCAGCGTAATCTGTGCGCTGACCGGCTCCATCAGAACCGGGCCCTGACCGGCGGCGAGCATGCGGTCGCCCGTCGGCGAGAACTTTTGCCCCGTGTTGCGCGCACGCGCCATCGCTACAACGAGCACTTCTCTGGCGTTGTCCAGAGTACTCGCGGCATCGCGTGCCGTGACATAAATGGCGCCGAAGCGGCTTTGTGGCGCGATAGTGACATTACCCAGATCGAACTTCTGCCCAGCGGCGAAACCAACCACGGCTTTGGTACCGGGCGTGTTCATCGTGAAGTAGCCGCTTGTGCGGTCGGTGCCTTCTTTCCATTGCAACTGTTTCGTTGTGGATACAAGCACACCGTTCTTCTCATACGGTTTCATGCTGAAGACGGGTGTCTCCTGAGGAGTTTTGGTGAATACCACCTCGTTACGCGCTACAGCCAGGGAGCGCGCCGGAACCTTGCTGCTGTCCAACTCTTTATCATCGTAACCTTGCACAACTTTGTCGTCGAAACCGATTTTGCCCTCAAACAGCGACGGCACATGCACGTTGCGCACCGCTACAACTCTGGATTCCTGCACGTCGCCGCGACGAATCTGGCGCGCCACGGCGGGAAAGACGCCCATGATCTGCGGTGCTGAAACATCCCATTCGGCGCGGCCTACGCGGTTGCTGAAACTGCCGCTATCGTCGTTCTGGAACATGAACGAGACATCCCAGCCTTGCAGCCCCATGCCATAAGCACCCAAAATTGCCGGGCCTTCGACGCCCATTTCGTTGGGGAAGGTATGAATCCATTCGGAGAGCATGAAGGGACGGTCGGCCACCTGCTGCATGCCCGAGGACAGCAATCCCGAACCGGGGCGCGAAATCATGTTGTTATCGGCCCGATTGCCGCCAAAGTAGTTGTGACGGTCGATGGTGCCGATGAGCGCATCCGAATGCAAATTCGCAAAATGACTGAAGCCGCGTCCCGCCTGCCAGTTGGAAGCGACGAGTTCGCCGGTGTAACCGGCATCACGAATCGCTTTGGTGTAGCGCGCGTAGAACTCGTCCTGCAACATCGTAAGAAATTGAAGCGTGTCGAGCAGACGCCGGCGACGCGCTTTCTGCGAGCCGTTAATCTGGTCGGGATCCCAATACCACGGGTTGCCCAGCGGCAAAATATTGTTGCGGTCGAGGTTTTCGCCGCCTTCCACCGCGATGTCGCCCGCGAACATGTTCATCGCTTCAGTGCCCCAGGCGGCTTGCAATCCCTGCTGCGTTTTATACCTGGCGCGCAGCCAATCGCCAAAGCGCTGCCCCACCTGACGGCGCAACGTGGCGCTGGCCTTGAGCGGGTTCATCGAGGTGTAAAACAGGATGCTCTGCTCGTTGATAATCTCAATGAACGAAACCGCCGGGTCTTGCGCATAAGTCAAGCCCGTATACGGATTCTTGTGCTTGAGCAGATTCGCTATCTGCGCGATTTGCACTTGCTGCAACTCCGGCGAATAGTGAATGGCACTGTGCGGCGTCTCAATGCGACCATCTCTAAACGCGCCGAACTCTTCCAGCCACGGCACGAACTTCTTGTCCGCCGTGCCCAATTTCAGCGAACCAAATGTGGCCGACAACTTGGTGAAGACACCGGCCTCTTTCAGCTTTGCCACTTGATAATCCATGCGGTCGAGCGCTGCGGGATCGAACTCGACCGCGCTGTCGGGGGCCAGAATGCCGGCCCAACCGGAGCCATCGGCCCACTTGTGCAGGCGCACCGCGTTGATGCCATAGCGACGATAAAACGCGGCGCGCTTGTCGGCCAGCGATTTTTCAGGCGCCGTCGCGCCGAAACTCAGGTTAAGTCCCCACAACTTGAGTGGACGACCGTTATACATCAGTTGGCTGCCCTGACGTGTCACACGCCCGAACTGTCCGGCAGGCGCACTCGACCAATTCTCCATGCCGAGCAGGCTATTGTCGGCTTGCCCCGTGCCCTGCCACGGATACCAACTCGCCAGTCCCGGTTCATCGGGAATTTCGTTCACACCGGCGAACCATTGCACCTCACCCGGCAATTCAACTGTCACAGCGACGCGGCGCATATCACCGGCTTTTAGTTGATCCTTAGCCAGCATCACGCGCGCCGCGCCATCAGAGCCGATCTCAATCGCGGGGTCAAAACGCAGCGTTGTGATGCGTCCGGCGTCATCGGTTAGTTGCACCGTCTCGACTTTTTCGCCCAGACCGCGCTTCTCGAAAGGAACCGGCACCGTCCTGAGTTGCCCGCTCGTTGTGACCTGCGCGTTACGTCCAGCGAACGTCTTACCGGGGTCGATTTGCGCCACCATCATCGTGGTGCCGGTATCCGATTCGGCCTGCACCGAGTACTCGAACTTCAGGGTGCGCGGCGCCGGGCGCGAGGCACGGAAGGCCAACTTTATGGGGACGTTCGTGCCGCCCAGTGTTGAGCCAAGTTCGCCAATGGCGACGCCGTTCTCGCTGCGCGTGGTGCCATCGAGACCAGTCCAGGCCCAGTTTGGCCCCCACATGGCCCAGCCAAATGTCAGGTAATTGTCGCCACCCGCAGCAACGACTACATCCGCCTGACCGGCTGAATAGGCCGTGAAAGGTGGCGATTGAGCTGCTTGCGATTGAGCTGCTCCCGATGGAACCTGGCTTTTGCCCGGCTCAGCCGCTCGTGAACATCCTATCGTAGCCAATGACACAAACATCATCAGACTCCACTTGAACAAGTCCATATCCGTACCAATCCTCATCAACAGGGGTGACAAAATAAGACAGCCAGTAATGCTCTTTGTTCCTCAAACGCTTTGCCCAATATTATAAGTGCTTGAAACAAATTAAGACCTCTTGCATAAGTCCTGGCGACGGCTGTTTTTCCCAACCGCGCCCGTGAGGCAGCGGGCTTGCTGAAGCGAATCAGCCCGCTGCCTCACGGGCGCGGTTGCACAGAAGCGCACTTGTGCAAAAGGTCTATAGAAGTAGGCTCATAAACATCCGAACGAACCCGGAGCGTGAGCCACGGGCTTGCGTGGCCTGAAACAAGCCGGTGGATCACGCTCCGGGTTCTGGATGCGAGAGTCCTGTATTTATGAAGTTGCTTGTAGATTCGACCATGGTTTTGGCTAACCTGGTGGTTTTTGAGTTCAGAATGCGCTCCTGCTGTTCGCGAATGGTCTACTCTAATTAAGTCTGGCTACTTACCTTGTCTGTTTTCCTCAAACTGGATTCGTTCTTACGTGGTAACGCCGCTGCTGAATCGTCACACTTAGGGGTAACAAAAAGAGAACGAGGATTCCCATGAGTGACATGAGTGCTGCGCTGTCGCAACTGAAGACCCGCCTGAGTGATATTCACAACCTGGAAATGGCAGGCGCCGTGCTCGGGTGGGATCAGCAAACTTATATGCCGCCCGGCGGTGTCGTGGCGCGCGCCAATCAGTTAGCCACGCTATCAAAGATTTCGCACCAGATGTTTACAAGTGACGAAACCGCCCGTTTGCTGGAAGCCGCCGAACGCGAGAACAGCGGCCTGCCACCGGAAAGTGACGACGCGTGTTTGCTCGTTGTAGCACGGCGCGACTTCGACAAAGCAACCAAACTGCCCGAAGATCTCGTTACGGAAATTTCGCGCGTCACCAGCCTGGCGCAGGAAGAATGGGCCAGGGCCCGCGCAGCCGATGAGTACTCGCAATTCGCGCCGTGGCTCGAACGCATTCTCGATTTGCAGCGCCGCACCGCTGCTGCGCTGGGTTACAAAGATCGTCTTTACGACGCCCTGCTCAATCAATACGAATACGGCATGACAAGTGCCGAACTCGACCCCATTTTCGAAGAACTCAAAACAGCGGTCATTCCTCTGGCACGCGCCATCGCCGAACGCAGCGGTGCTGACTCAGGTGGTGCCGTTTCAGACAATGCCGTGAGCGATGAAGTGCTGCACCGCGATTATGATGAAGACCAGCAGCGCGCCTTCGCTGAACGAGTACTCAAAGATTGCGGTTACGACTGGTCGCGCGGGCGGCAAGACCGTTCGGTGCATCCGTTCTGCACCAACTTCGGGCGCGACGATGTGCGCATCACCACGCGTTACAATCGCAACGATTTGCAGTCGGCGCTGTTTGGTTCGATGCACGAAATGGGTCACGCGCTGTATGAGCAGGGCATCGACCAGGCGCTCGACGGCACGCTGCTCGGCGGCGGCACCAGCCTGGGCGTTCATGAAAGCCAGTCGCGATTGTGGGAGAATTTGGTCGGGCGCAGTCGTGGCTTCTGGTCTCACTATTTCCCGGCCCTGCACGAGACCTTCCCGGCGCAACTGAGCGATGTCAGTGTCGAAGAATTTTATCGTGCGATGAATCGCGTCAATCCATCGCTGATTCGCGTCGAAGCCGACGAAGTGACTTACAATCTGCACATCATTCTGCGTTACGAAATGGAAAACGAGCTACTGGAAGAGCGCCTCTCCGTGGCCGATGCACCCGAAGCGTGGAACGCCCGCATGCAGGAGTATCTGGGTGTAACGCCGTCAACCAACCGTGAAGGTATCTTGCAGGATGTGCACTGGTCCATCGGCGCGATGGGTTATTTCCCAACCTATTCGCTGGGCAACATTTTGTCGGTGCAGTTGTGGGACAAAGCGCTGCAAGACGAGCCGGCTATTCCCGATGAAATTGCAAGTGGCCGCTTCAGCTCTCTGTTAGGATGGTTACGCGAGAATGTGCATCGCCACGGTCGTAAATTTCCGCCGCGAGTACTCGTGGAGCGCGCCACGGGACGCGGCCTCGATGTGGCGCCTTACGCCGCATACCTGAAACATAAGTTTGGCGAAGTGTACGACATCTGACACATTTTCGAGGCAACTTGTGTTACATAGATAGGAGCCAGCCAGCGATGCCTCGGCGCGGGATGCTGGACGATGACTTCATTGCCCGAAGTTCGTGCAACACCCTTCGCGGACGAGAGTGAGAATAGAGAAACCGCATTGCGATGTGCTTGCTCCATTGTGGTGCGGTTTTGGTGTGGCTGACGCGATAGCAAGAAATAAACAGTGGCATCCTAAGACTATTCGATCATTGCGACAGAGACAGCTAACGTGCAGCCTAGGCACGCTCCTTACGACGGGCCACTCAGAACATAAACAGAACCGTAAACACTTATTTCAGTTGCAACACCCTGCTAGCGAACATACCATGCCTTTTACAAAGCCGTTTACCGACCGGTCGCGCGAGTTTTATATTTCTCTTCTGGAAAACTTTCCTGTTCCCGTATGGAGCGCGGACGAGGATGGAGGCTGCAACTATTGCAACGCGGCCTGGTTGCGTTGCACCGGCGGCACGCTCGACCAGGCTCTGGGTGATGGCTGGATGGAGAGCGTTCATCCCGATGATCGTGCGGAGTTGGCCGTCACTTTAAAAGCAGCGGTCGAAAACCAATCTTCCTTCGAGATCGAGTATCGCTTGCGCCAGCACGATGGCGTGTACCGCCTCTTTCATCATCGCGCCGAAGCACTGCACCACGAAAACCGCTTTCATGGTTTTATCGCTCTCTGCCAGAGCACAACGCTACAAAGCCAAGCCGTGGAAGGTTGGCACAGCGGCCACAAACTGATCGCCGGTATGCAGAAGATGGCGCATCTGGGTAGCTGGCAGCGCGACCTGCGAACTCACGAGACCACATGGTCGGACGAATTATATCGCATCTATGGCCTGGATCCGGCCACGACCACGATTGATGCCGAAACAGCCTACAAATACATTCATCCCGCTGATATTGTCGGCGTGCGCGAAACGGTGAGCCGCTGCATTCGCGACGGGCATCAGTTTGAGTTCTATCATCGTATTGTGCGGCCCGACGGCACACAGCGCACGGTGCAGGCGCGCGGCGCCATTGAACGCGACCACAAGGGCGAACCACTCTACTTGTTCGGCACCATGCTCGATGTAACCGAACTTAAACAGGTGGAAGCCGCCCTGCGCCAAAGCGAAGAGCGTTATGCCCTGGCGGCGCGCGGCGCCAATGAAGGCCTGTGGGATTGGGATCTCAACACCGAAACGATTCACTACTCACCGCGCTGGAAAGAGATGCTGGGCTTTGCCGAAGACGAGATCGACAATTCGCCCGAAGAGTGGCTGGGGCGCGTACATGTCGAAGATGTCGAGGAAGTGCGTGAAAAGATTGTGCAGCACCGCTCCGGCGAGACGCCCTATTTTGAAAGCGAATATCGCATGCGCCACCGCGACGGCACTTTTCGCTGGATGCGCAGTCGTGGCCTGGCCGTGCGCGACGAAAACGGCAAAGCCTATCGCATGGCCGGTTCGCAAAGCGACGTCACCGAGAACAAGCACGCCGAGCAACAGCTCGTTCACAACACGCTGCACGATGCCCTGACCGGCTTGCCCAATCGAGTACTCTTTCGCGACCGCCTGGCACGCGCCATGGAGCGCGCCAAGCGCCACGACGATTATCTTATCGCGGTGCTGTTTCTCGACTTCGATCACTTCAAGGTTATCAACGATTCGCTGGGTCACATGATGGGCGACCTCATGCTAAAAACCGTAGCGCGACGTCTGCAAGAATGCTTGCGCGGCAACGATACGGTGGCCCGTCTGGGCGGCGACGAGTTCACAATTTTGCTGGATGACATCACCGACGCCGGCGATGCCGTTGATGCGGCGCGGCGCATTCAGAAAGCCATGAAAAGCCCGTTCAACCTGGGCGGCAACAAAGTGCGCACCGATGTCAGCATTGGCATTGCGCTAAGCCGCATGGCGCCTGACCCGATTTACAGCGACCCGGAAGAGATTCTGCGCGACGCCGATACAGCCATGTATCGCGCCAAGAACATGGGGCGAGGCCGCTATGAAATTTTTGACAAAGCGATGCACGCGCAGGCCATGAAGCGGGCGCAATTAGAAGCCGAGTTGCGCCACGCCATCGAAGAAAACCAACTCATTTTGCACTATCAGCCCATTGTCGATTTAACCAGCGGCGAAATCAGCGGTTTTGAGACTCTGGTGCGCTGGCAGCATCCACAGCGCGGCACCATCGCGCCCGAAGAGTTCATTCCTCTGGCCGAAGAGACCGGCATAGTTGTGCCACTCGACCGTTGGGTGCTACACGAAGCCTGCCGTCAATACCGCGCCTGGAAAGACGCCCTGCACGGCAACTCCCCTGAAAATTCCCCTGCTGAAGGGGCCGGCACCGGAACAATCGCCGGTGAAGACGCGGGGCAGACAAACTCGGCTCCAGGCGAAGGCACAGCCAGACCATCGGCACATAACGGCGCGGCCGGCGACGCAGCCACAGATCGCATCACCAGCAATGGCCTGGCCGACGATGCAATCGGCGTCGAGCCTTCGCTTCCGGCGGTAAGAGCAGATTCGCAACGTCCGCTGAGCATCAGCGTGAATCTATCGAGCCGTCACTTTTCGCGACCGGATACGATTGAGTTCATTCAGCGAGTACTCGATGAAACCGGAGTTGTGGCAGGAAATCTCAAGATTGAGATTCGCGAGAATGTATTGATGCAAAAGAGCGAGCCGGTTGCTCACACCTTGCGCCGCCTGCGCGACATGGGCATTCAGCTCAGCATGGACGACTTCGGCACCGGATACTCGTCGCTGTCGTGCCTGCACCGCTTTCCTGTGCACACCCTCAAAATCGACCGTTCCTTCATTAGCCAGGCTGATGTCCCCATTGTTGGTAAAGGGAAAACACGCAAAACCGGCGCAGCCCCGCCGTTAAGCCGCGACATCAGTGCGCATAATCTGGAAATCATCCGCGCCATCATCGCACTGGCGCACAACCTGAAAGTGGATGTTATCGCCGAAGGTGTCGAAACCCCGGAGCAGATGGCGCAACTGCGCGACCTGGAATGTGAATACGGGCAGGGCCACTTCTTCGCCGCGCCGGTGGATAGCCAGGCCGCACAAAACATGCTCACCCAACGACGCCGCTGGTAAACAGTCGTGGTAGTGCGAGTGCCGTGTGCGATAGACTCTCACAAGCTGTCTGAGAAGTCGAGAATTGTGAGTAAATGCCGCCGTAAGCCCCCACCGCGCTTGCGCTTCGCTCCAGCACCCCTCTCTCAATGCAGGGAGCCGGAACAGAGGATTCTCAGATAGCTTCTCAGCGTGAAGCACGCAACGCGTTTCGGTTTGCCTGCTCGCCAACAGCGCACTGGCCAACAGCGCCACGAGGTTTGTCGAGAGTGAGCACGGGCATGGAACAGGCGCTTCTCCAACGCTTTCAACAACTCATCGCAACACACACCGGCTTGCACATTCGCGAGCCGGAGGGTGCGGCGTTGGGCAAGACTCTCGCGGGGCGCACCAGGGCGCTGCAATTGGCCGCGCCTGAGCAGTACTATCAACTTCTGCAAAGCGGCGGCGCGCCGGGCGAAGCCGAATGGAAACAGCTCATTGTTCTGCTGACCAATCAGGAAAGTTATTTCTTTCGCGACAAAGGCCAGTTCGCGCTGCTGCAAGAGCGCATTCTGCCGGAGCTAATCAAAGCTAACGGGGAGCGGCGCACGCTGCGTCTGTGGAGTGCGGGCTGTTCCACCGGCGAAGAACCTTTTTCACTGGCCATGCTGATAGACCGGTTGCTGCCGCAGCGCGAGGGTTGGAACATCCTCATTCTCGGCACCGACATCAAAGAGGCAGCTCTGGAAAAAGCGCGGCGCGCAGTTTACAGCCCGTGGTCTTTTCGTCTGGTCGAACCCGCCTTGCAGAAACGCTACTTTCAGGAGCAGGGAGCCGAATACAGGTTGGAGGCGCGGATTCGCGGCATGGTCACATTCCGTCAGGGAAACCTCTTCAAAGACGAGTTTCCCAACGCGGCTGCCGGCCTCAGCAACATCGATTTAATTTTGTGTCGCAACGTATTCATCTACTTCAAGCCGAACGCGGTTTCGGTTGTCCTGGATAAATTGGCGCGAACACTGCGCAACGGCGGCTACCTGATGACGGGGCATACCGAACTGAACGCTCATCACGACAGCGGGCAGTTGCAGGTGCGGGAACTCCCCGGCTCGATAATTTACCAGCGCCTTAACGATGCAACTGCGGCAACGAAACCTACCCAGACTTCAGCCAGTTCGATCAACGCGACTGTGGTTCCACTCACGACAATTGTTTCTCGTTTGCAACAAACACCTCAAATTGCAACTCCGAGTACTCACACGGCAAATGAGCAATCTGCCGCACAACGGGAAACTGCTCTCAACGGTCTTCCCAATTTGTTAGAAGAAGCGCAAACGCTGATTCGCAACAGAGCGCATAGCGCCGCCGCAGAGAAGCTAAAGAATCTCCTGCGCGCAGAGCCACAGAACTATGTTGCCCTTTGCCTGCTGGCTCAGGCTTATGCCAACCTTGGCCGCCACGATGAGGCGGCTGATTGCTGCCGGCAGGCTATCTCGATTGACGCTTTCGCGCCGCTGCCTTACAGCCTGTTGGCTCATATCGCAGAAGAACAGGGCGACATCGAAGAAGCCAGGAACTTATTGAAGAAGGTCATTTATCTTGCGCCGTCGTTTGCCCCGGCCTATCTCGAACTGGGCGCTTTGTATGAGAAAGAAGGCGACACGGCCAGAGCGCAAAAAATGCGCACGACGGCTTTGGAGTTGTTGCAATCGTTGATACCCAATGCCGTTGTCGAACCGTATGGATTGACGTCGCAGGAACTGATCCGCCAACTGAAATAAGCGCGTTCTTTGCAGATGCAGGATACTGTTCTATGAGCGCAGCTTCATGCCTGCGTTCACAAGACAGAACCATGACAACCGAACCCCATCTGATTTTCGCTCTGCACGGCTCGCCTTATGCCGTGTCCGCGCTCGCTGTGTGCGAAATCATTCCCTTGCCCGAGTTGATACCGCTGACGGAATTGCCTCCTTACGTTGCCGGCGTCATCAATCTGCGCGGCAAGGTGGTGCCCGTCATCGACCTCAACTTACGCATGGGGCAGGCACGCCAACCCTATCGGGTGCAGGACAGCGTCATCGTTCTGTTAGATGGTGCAACTCTGGTCGGCATCATTGTCAACGAAGTCTGCCGTGTGCGCGGCATTGCCGGCGAGGAGGTGGAGCCGCCGCTTGCGCTGTCTCTTGGGCGAAATGACGAACCCGTGGCATGTTTTGTCTCCGGGGTCGCCAAAGTTGATGACGATCTCATTATGCTTCTGCATCTGGAAAACGTGCTCCGCCTGCCTGGGGTCGGGCCATTGGCAGAGCCGGATGAAGAACGCATCAACCCCACGCGTACCGCTGAACACTGCTTCTGTCCGCAAGCCACGCCTGAAGAAAGAGTGGTTTTTCGCGCACGGGCGCAAGGCCTGCGACAACCTCTTGCCAATCACGATTCTTCCGGTTTGATGCCGTTAGCTATTGTGGGCTTAAACGGCGAGTACTTCGGGATAGACCTGGCCATCGTGCGCGAATTTTCCACTCTGCGCAGCGTGACACCAGTTCCGTGTTGTCCTCCGCACGTGGTGGGCCAGATGAACTTGCGCGGCGATATTCTGACCCTCATAGATATTCGCAGTGCGCTGCAAATGCCCCTTGCGAGTACTCGTAAAGGCAACTCCAATGGCTCGCCGGGCAACATCTCGGGCCAGGTCGTGGTTGTTCAAAGCGGTGCTGTGCTGGCCGGGGTGCTGGTGGATGAAGTGTTTGACGTGGTGAACCTTCAACCAGCGGAGATTTGCGCCGTACCCGCAGCGGTGCGATCTCAGAGCGTGGAATTTCTCAAAAGCACAGCCCCCTACAAAGAAAGAATGCTAAGTATTCTCGATCTGCCCAAAATCCTCACTCGCGGCGCGCTAACGGTGAACGATGAAGTTTAGAAAAGGCTGACTCCATATTGCGTTATCGAGTACTCGGACGAGCGAAAACCAGACGACTTTCACACACAATTACTAAGGCTTACCTATGTTAAAACTTGCGAAGTTGAAAGTCAAAACCAAACTGTCGTTGCTGATCGCCTTTTTCGTTATCGGATTTCTGGCTTATGCTCTGCTGGCCTATAATACGCGCAGCCTGGTGCAGATCCACGGGCCTTATTATCAGCAAATTTTGCAGGGCAAAACCTTGAGCGCCGATGTGACGCCGCCCGCAGAATACATACTTGAAGCGTTTCTCATCGTGCAGGAAATGGCTGACGCAAGGAATCGCAGCGAACTGGGCCCGGACCAGAGTCGCATCGCGCTCAAGGACGGCTTGATTGAGCGCGGTAAAACACTGCGCCGCGACTACGAAGACCGTCACGCCTTTTGGGTCAAGGAACTGCCGGAAGGAGAACTCAAACAGACTCTGGTGGTCGATTCCTACGAGCCGGCGATGAACTTTTTCCAGATTCGCGACGGGCAGTTTGCGCCCGCCGTGCAAAGAGGCGATTACAAAACAGCCAATGCTCTGGCGCAGGGCATTTTAAAGCAGCGATACCGCGAGCACCGCGCCGCGACCGATGAAGTCATTAGCTTGGTGGCAGCAAAAAACAGTGCGCTGGTGCAGGAAGCCACCGATGTCATCGCGTCGCGCAATGTAATGCTGACTGCGCTGGGACTCATGATTGGGTTGATCGCTCTGGGCCCCGGCGTTTTCATGACGCGCTCCATCGTGGCGGCGCTCGGGAGAACCGTCAACGAGCTTTCCACAACCTCCACGGAAATCGCGGCGACCATCGAACAGCAGGAACGTGTGACGCATCAGCAGTCCGCCGCCGTCAACGAAACCACCGCCACAATGGATGAGCTGGATGCCTCGTTCGGCCAAACCGAGGAAATGGTGAGAATGGCCGCCGCCACAGCCAGCGAGGTGACCACAGTCGCGTCTCAGGGCATCACAACCGTCACACAAAGCCGCGAAGGCATGTTCAGCTTGAAAGATAAGGTGAGCACCATTGCAGAACAGATTCTAAGCCTGAGCGAGCAGACCGGCCAGATCAGCAGCATCACGACCTTAGTCGGCGACCTGGCGAACCAGACCAACATGCTGGCGCTCAATGCCGCGGTGGAAGCGGCGCGTGCCGGGGAACACGGCAAAGGTTTCGCGGTCATCGCGATGGAGATTCGCAAGTTGGCCGACGAAAGCAAAAAATCGGCAGAGCGCATCAACGCGCTCGTGGCAGATATTCAAAAAGCCACCAATTCCACAGTGATGGCAACCGAGGAAGGCACAAAAACCGTCGAGACGGGACTGCGCCTGGCCGAAGAAACCGTGGCCGCTTTCAAAACCGTAACTGACGCCAGCAACACAGCCTCGGGAGCCACACAGCAAACTCTGTTGAGCGTGGCCCAACAGGTCGCTGCCGTCAAGCAGGTGCTGACCGCGATGAACGCGCTGAACACCAGCGCACGCGAAAGCAGCGACGGCATCAGCCAGACGAAATTCGGCGTCGATAACCTGCGGCAAACCGCCCTCGACCTCAAGCAGATGATTTGATGCGGCTCTTCATGCATCCACAAAGCGAAGCCACGCAACGGAAACAGCAGCGGTAACAGCGATGATAGAAGACCAGGAACTTTGTGCCCTCTTCAAAATGGAGAGCGAGGATCATTTGCAGCACCTCGACGAGGGGTTGCTGCGCTTGGAAGCCAATCCACAGGACAGCGCCACCCTGGAGGAAGTCTTTCGCGCGGCGCACAGCCTGAAAGGGGCCGCGCGCATGTTGGGTGTGCGCGACATTGAAACCGTCGCCCATCACTTTGAAGATGCCCTGGGTGCGGCCAAACGAGGCCGCATGATTTTGTCGCCGCAGAGCATCGACCTGCTGTATGGTGGTCTGGATGCCATCCGCAAACTGGTGCAGGAAGCCGTCACTGGAGAAGCAGCAGGCGTGAGTGTCGGGGACGTGTTGGCGCAACTGAACGGCGCCAAGCCTGCCGCGCCCTCCACAGGCCAAAACGCAGCAGAACGTACCACCGGCACGACAACCTCTGCGCAAATCAGCACGGCCATTGTGCCGCGTGCCGCAGACCGCAATGGAGCCGGCAACGATTTGCCATCGGGACAATCACGGGCCGGAATTCCAACCGAGTACTCGCCGGATATTGTGAGCAATAGCGCCGCTCCCGAACAAGCCGCACCTGTTATCACAAATCCGCCTGTGCTATTTTCCACCGCCGAAGTGAACTCGCAGGCTGAAATAATCACATTGCAGCTCCATGCAACAGATGAACCGGCGCTTCCTACGCCGCAGGTAGCTTTTAAGATTGAGACGATTCGTGTCCAACCGCAAAAACTGGACGGCTTAATGACGCTGGCTGCCGAGCTGACTGTGACCACCACTCGCGTGGCACGTGGCCTTTCCGCCTGCGAAGAGATTGTCGAGCTATGGGAAGAATGGAACAAAGATGTCTCGGCTAACAATACCGCCCATGATGCAACCGAAACGGGCGCGCGGGGAGCCAGCACACGTCTGGGCGCAGCGCGCAGAACAGCCGCTTTTTACGAGCGGGAACACGGGCGCCTGGAACGGCTCAGAACATTGTTGGAACGGCTCAAGCGCACGGCTTATGAAGATGTCACGCGGCTCAATTCCGCGGCGAACGAACTGGAGGAATCCATCCGCAAGATTCGTCTTCTGCCGCTCTCCACGGTGTTCGATTTGTTCCCGCGTCTGGTGCGCGACCTGGCCCATGAGCAGAGCAAAGAGGTTCACCTCACTATCCAAGGCGAGACGACCACTGCCGACAAGCGCATCCTGGAAGAGTTGAAAGACCCGCTGATGCACATCATCCGCAACGCGGTCGATCACGGCATCGAGTCGCCCGCAGAGAGGGAACGCAACGGCAAGCCGCGCCCTGCATCACTCGGTTTGCGCGCCTACCAAACGGCGACCAGCGTCGTGGTGGAAGTCACCGACGATGGGCGCGGTCTGGATGAGGCCGCCATCAAACGCACGGCCTTGAAGCGGCGCGTGCTGCGCGAAGAAGAACTCGCGCCCATGACGCGCGAACAGCTCCAGATGCTGATTTTTGCCCCCGGATTTTCCACCAGCGCGTTGGTCACGGATGTCTCGGGGCGCGGCGTTGGCCTGGATGTCGTGCGCGCCAATGTCGAAGGTTTGCATGGCACGGTTCAAGTGCAGTCGTTACCAGGCCAGGGATGCACGTTTCGCCTCCAGATGCCGCTGACGCTGGCCACAACGCGCGTGCTGCTGGTTCAAGTGGCGGGGCAGCCCTACGCCCTTCCAGTTGAGTATCTGCAAGGCTCGCGTCTCGTTGCGCCGCGCGATGTTTTTCACATCGAGGGCCGCGACACCATTCTTCTGCAAGGCCAGCCTGTTTCGGTAGCAAATCTGGCCGATTTGCTGGAATTGCAACCAGATCGTGAGGTCGCCGCCGCCAGTGGTGCGCCGGCAGAAACGCTGCTGCCGTGTATTGTTCTGGCGCTGGGCGAAGAGCGCCTGGGATTGTTCGTCGAAGCGCTGCTTGACGAACAGGAAGTGATTCTTCAGCCGCTGGGCGCGCTGCTGCAACGGGTGCGCAACGTGGCCGGCTCCACGATTTTGGGCACCGGCGAAGTCTGCATGATTTTGAACCCGCAGGACTTGATGAAAACAATGCAGAAAGCACCAGCCACCGTCGCGCGCGAGGAGACGGAGGAAATCGTGCGCCGGCAGGTTATCCTGCTCGCCGAGGACTCGATCACCACGCGCACGCAGGAGAAGCGCATCATCGAAAGTGCCGGCTATGAAGTGGTCACTGCGGTGGACGGTTTGGATGCTTTCAACAAGCTGAGTACTCGGGCCTTTGACGGCGTGGTGTCGGATGTCGAGATGCCCAATCTCGATGGGTTGTCTCTGGCCGCCAGAATTCGCCAGGATGCGAGGTATAAAGAGTTGCCCATTATTCTTGTCACGTCTCTGGCTTCAGAAGAGGACAGGCGGCGCGGCATTGAAGTCGGGGCAAACGCCTACATTTCCAAAGGCGCTTTTGAGCAGAAAGTATTGCTCGATACATTACGGAGACTGGTTTAAATGTCGCTACTGCCCGGCGTCCGCACACCGATTCGCGTCCTGTTAGTGGATGATTCGCCATTAGTGCTGACGTTACTCGGCAGAATGCTGGCGCAGTCACCGGAGATTCAAGTCGTAGGTAAAGCGCATAATGGCAAAGAAGCGCTGAAGCTGATTCCACAACTACAGCCCGCTGTCATTTGCACCGATTACCACATGCCGATTATGGATGGTCTGGAATTCACCAAAGCCGTGATGGCCGAGCATCCACGGCCAATTCTGGTCATCAGTTCCGTAGTGGGCCCGGACAATAACGAGCGTGTGTTTGCGCTGCTCGACGCTGGTGCGGTTGATGTTTTCCCCAAGCCATCCGGCGGCTGGGGAGCCGGAGACGAGGCCGCGCAACAGATCATCGCCAAAATTAAAATCCTGGCCGGAGTCGTCGTTTTCAAGCGGGCTTCGCCAAAGCCGAGTACTGCCACAACCGAGAAGAGTGCGCCTCCAGTGACGCCGGTGCGCATTGTGGCAATCGGGGCCTCGACAGGAGGGCCGCAGGCGCTGCAAGAAATTCTGACCCAGCTGCCGCCGGACTTTCCCTGTCCGGTACTGTGTGTTCAACATATCAGCGAAGGATTTTTGCAGGGACTAGTGGAGTGGTTGGCGGCGCAGTGCCGCGTCAGGGTCAAGATCGCGCGCTCCGGGGAAACGCCTCTGCCCGGAACTGTGTACTTTCCTGAAGAGGAAACGCACTTGACTGTCGATAACAGAGGCCGCTTGCTATCGTCGCACCAACCCGCCGTAAGTGGCCATCGTCCCGCAGTGGATGTCTTGTTCAATTCGGTGGCCGCGCATTACGGCAACTCCGCTGTTGCCGCGCTGCTCACCGGCATGGGCAGCGATGGTGCAATAGGAATGCAGGCGATTGCCCATGCCAGCGGCGTAACGATGGCGCAGGACGAAGCCAGTTGCGTTGTTTTCGGCATGCCCCGACAAGCGATTGAAGCAGGAGCAGCTCGCTACATTCTTCCTCCTCTTCAAATCGGCCAGACACTGATCCGCTGCGTGTCCGGCCAGAACGCGTCCGGCCAGAGGGAGTCCTCATGAGCAAGAAAATATTAGTGGCGGATGACAGCGCGGTGGCGGCAGCCATGCTGTCGAACGTGCTGAAAAGTCGCGGTTACGATGTGGTGCGCGCCGCCGATGGTATCGAAGCCGTGCAGCACGTCTATGACGAATCGCCCGATCTCATCCTGCTCGATATTTTTATGCCGCGCATGAACGGCTATCAGGCGTGCCGTCTGCTCAAGGACGACGCGGCGGTGGCGCACATCCCAATTATCATCCTGACCGGCTCTGATAGCCGCCGCGCCGAGTCGTGGAGTCTGCAAACCGGAGCCGACGCTTTCATGATCAAAGGCTTCGACTCCACCGAATTGCTGGCAACCGTGGAGCGGCTTCTGGCGGTACAAACGTCTCACGCAACGAGACTGTCAAAGCAACAGTCGGGGCCGGAAGAAATCCTCGCCCAACTCAGCATGTTGATGGACCGCGAGCTATACGCCACCACCATTGAGCGCACCGAGTTGCAGACCATCCTGCAAAACTTGACGGACGGTGTTCTCACCTTGAACATGCAGCGGCAAATCACCAGGGCAAATCGCGCTCTGGGCAAAATGCTCGGTACAGATGAAACGAAACTCATGGGCCAGATTTGCAGCGAAGTTCTTGGGCAGGCGGCCAGCGATGCAACGCTCGAATTGTTTGAGCAGGCTCTCGCTGCACAGCAAGCGAATGAAGGTGCTGCTGGCTCACAGGGCAAGGATGCGAATACTCGCGCAGAGCGTGATTCCGAGCTGCACGATGAAGCAGGCGGCACGACGCCGGTCGCAGTGAGTGTGGCTCTGTTGCACGACTACATGGGCGAAACTGTCGGTTGCGTGTGCATGTTCCAGGACTTTACGCGCCGCAAGGAAATCGAGGCGCTGTATGAACAGCTCCGTGCTCTGGATAAAGCCAAAGAGAACCTGACGCACATGATCGTACACGACTTGCGCACGCCCCTCACTTCGGTCATTACCGGAATGCAGACGATGGAAGTGGCCGGCGATTTAAACGAAGATCAGCAGGAGATAGCGGGCATCGCGATCAGCGGCGGCGAGGCCCTGCTGGGCATGATCAACAACCTGCTGGACATCAGCAAGCTGGAAGCAGGTTTACTTACACTCGAGTACTCAGAGCTGTCGCCGCAACAGTTGGTGGCGCGTGCGGTCGCACAGGTCGCCTCGTTAGCTCAGGACAAGCATCTCGCGCTCACGCAGGAGATCGCCCCGCAACTGCCTGCATTTGCCGGCGATGAGGATAAACTGCGCCGCGTGCTGATCAACTTGCTGGGCAACGCCATCAAGTTCACGCCCGCAGGCGCCGTCACAGTCGCTGTCACAGCGCGCCCCGGTCAAGACGCGGACGAACTGCTCTTCGCCGTGCGCGATACGGGCGAAGGCATTCCGCCCGAGGCGTTCGCTCACATTTTCGAGAAGTTTGGCCAGGTCGAATCGCGCCGGGGCGGGCGCATGATGAGCACCGGTCTGGGGCTGACTTTTAGCAAAATGGCCGTCGAAGCGCATGGCGGGCGCATCTGGGTCGAAAGCACTCTGGGCCAGGGCAGCACCTTCTTTTTTACCATCCCCTTGCACAGTTCAGTGCAACAGTAAACCCGCTACTCTCCGCGAAGCCGTCTGAAAAGTCAAACGTTATAAGTAAATGCGGTTGTGGGCTCTCACCGCGCTTGCGCTTCGCTCCAGCACTAAGAACTTATCCTAGTTGCGAAGAGGATGTCATTTCGACCGGAGCGTAGCGCAGTGGAAAAGTCTTTATCTTCAGCGGCTTACAGGCTCAAAGATTCCTCAGCCCAGCGAAAAGCATCAAATGCTTTTCTAACGGGCACCCGACACTGCGCTCGGAATGACACTCGCTTCGTGAAATGACACGGCCTTGCCTCATTGGATAAGTTCTTAGTGCTGTAAGCGTTCGGTAATTCACTTGAATCGCCGCATCGAAGTGTGCTGTTTTCCGCAGGCGGCACGTCCTTTTGCAGCCGTCGTAAACCCTAAAGGCAACTTCGGTACAAGCACTACTACAGTTGACGAGGCAAAGACCTCTCGCTGACGAGGCAACAGCCTCTCCCTCCGCAGGAATTCTGTCAACCCACAATCAAAAGATCCGTGGGAAAAGACGCCCCTCCTCTCACAAAAGGAAGTTCTACAATGAACTGTAAGAAAGTGCTTTACGCGATGCTCCTGGCAATCGTGACGTTGGCTAGTTTTCAAACATCGGCAAGCGCTCAGATCCCCGATTTGGGTGCGGCGCAGGGTTTCGCTGTGCTGGGCGGCTCGACCGTAACCAACACCGGCGCGACCAACATTACAGGCGATGTGGGTGTCAGTCCCGGCAGCGCCATCACGGGATTTCCGCCCGGCATCGTGACGGGAAACCTCTACGCGGGCGGCGCCGTCCCGACGGCGGCGCAGGCATCTGTCATAACGGCTTATAACGAGCTTGCCGGCATGATGTTTGACACCAACCTGACCGGCCAAGACCTGGGTGGCCTAACACTCACGCCGGGCGTTTACCATTTCGATACGTCCGCACAGCTAACGGGAAACCTCACGCTCGATGCACAAGGCGACCCCAACGCGATCTTCGTTTTTCAAGTCGGAACGACCTTCACAACGGCCAGCAACTCCGCTGTAAATGTCATCAACGGCGGCACGGGTAACAACGTGTTCTTTCAGGTTGGCAGTTCCGCAACGCTGGGCACGAACACGGCGTTTCAGGGCAACATCCTCGCACTGAGCAGTGTTACCCTAACCACCGGCGCAAGCATTACACCGGGCCGAGCTTTGGCAATCACCGGCGCCGTGACGCTGGACACCAATAACATCTCCATCGCAGGCGACGCCGTTCCGCCCCCGACCGATACAGTTGCACCTCTTTGCGCCATTACGCGCATTGGCAAAGCAGGCGGCAGGAAGTTCATCGAAGTTACAGTTCAAGACACCGGACGAGGCCTGTTTTCGGTTGAAGCGACCAAGCTATTTAACGCGACACTCAGCGTCCCAGCCTTCGTTTCCGGCAGCACCAGCCCGATTGTGGTGCGCGCCACGCAGATCAACAAGCGCTTGCGCATGCAACTCGAACTTCGCGTCACAGATGTCGCGGGCAACATCGTGATGTGCGATCCGGTGCTGACTTCGATTGGCCGTGGCTCCGGCATGCCATCGCGCCAGACCTTCACCGATCTTCCACAGGATGAAAGCCTCATCGAAATCACCAACGGCAAGCCCGGCATCCGCACCTTAATTATCACGGTCAATGGCTATGAGATAACGGTGAAGGGACTGCGCAACAACGAAGTGCGCGCGGTGAATGTGGCGCAGTGGATGATCGAAGGCGACAACAACACGATCTCATTGCAGCTGCGTGGCCCGACCGGAGGCAGTGCCGACATCATGATCCACGGCGATCACACGCATGGCGAATATACGTATGACGAATATACGCATGATGAATATACGCACTGAGCCTCATGCTACTGAGCAGCCCTATTCGAGTACTCGATTGAGCATATACAAGGACGTAGTATGAACAAGACACTAAATATCACAATAGCGACGATGGTTGGACTGAGCTGCGCACAGGCGGCTTGCGCGCAAGAGAGTTCCGCCACCACAGGGTCTGTTATGACAGGCACCACGGCGGCTCCAAATGTGGCGGCCAACACGCCAGACTTCAGCGCCAGGCACAATGGCCTGACGATCAATGGCGCTGTCGGCAACCCGTTGTTCCCGACGGCACAGATTCCGGCACGAGGCAGCTGGCGTATCCAGGGCAGCTACTACGACATGGGGAACCTGGACAATGTGAAGAACGATTCCTCGTTTGACGAGAACTTCGGCGACATGAGTTTCTACGGTCTGCACGCTGCTGGCCGTCCGTGGACAACGCCGCTTGAAGTGAGCATCGGAGTCGAGAAACTGCGGGCGCGCGGACGTAATGTGTACAACGCCGGAGATTTCAGCGACGATGTGGAGTTCAACGACCTGGACAAAGCCGGCATCGCCGTGGGCGCGAAGTATCTGTTCACGCGGGAAACCGATCCGTTAGGTCTGCGCATCGCTGGAGGTGCGGGGTTCAGCCAGGCACTACTCAAGAACGTGCACGCTTACCTCGTCGGCACCAAAAGTTTCCAGACCGGGCGGCGCACGATCACGACTCATCTTGGTGTTCGTTACGACCGTTTCAAGTTTACGGGTAACATCGACGAAAGCGACGGCACGACGCGCCTGGACATTCCGTTTGAAGATACCTCGGGCAAGGTTTCGCTGTATGGCGGCGTTGAAGTGCCCCTCGACCGTCGTGGACAGTGGAACTTCGTTGGTGAAGCCGGCACACGCAACAGCGAGTTCGATTTCAAATTCTTCCCAAACTTAAATGGAAAAGGGTATGAGAATTCGAGCGGCCAACTGACCGGCAAGTTCCCCTACTCACTCTCTCTGCGCTATGCCAACCAGGGTTGGAGCGCCAGCGCCGGCGTAATGCGCCAGGGCTTGGTCAACGACAGCGGCTTCTTTGCCCAACTCGGCAAGACGTTTTAACATTCGATGTAAAACACAAAAGGGAGGCACGGATTAAATCCGTGCCTCCCTCTTGCCTGAATAGGCTTTGGCGGCTCTCAGTGGCAAAATTTGATTTTATTCCGCCATTGTGCAGGATGAACAAAACTGCCTACCCCGCCTGTTCTTCCTTCCTTTCATACACCGTCTCGCCCGGCGGGTAGCAAATCAGCTCGACGGCGTTGCCGTTCGGGTCGTCCATATAGATTCCGGTCGTGCCATCGCGGTGTCGCTCAATCTCTTTGCCCTGCCGCTCAGCGATCTGTTGTAGCGCGCTTTCACCCACGCGCAGCGCTACATGCGGTGGATGCTGCGTTGGTGTTACCAGCGCCAGCTTACCCTGCCCCAGACGCAAAAAAGCCCAGGTCTTGTCTTCATAGAGCACCTGTGCGCCAAAGGTTTCAACATACCAGCGCACGCTACCCGCAACGTCATCCGTTTGCACCGCGACATGATCCATTTCAAACATGGTTTTGCTTTGCCTCACTTCGTTTGCTTTTATATCACTCCACGATGAGTCGACTGCACAGAATCGTTGGCCTCTCATTCTCCATATGTTGTAGCTTGCCAGGCGGCATTGCTGTCAACCAGCGACGCATCAGGTGCTGGAGCGACGCTATACTATACGTTTCCGGCAATCTATCGTCGCAACAACTTTCTTCGTCTTATAACCAAACGTGAACCGCTCTCTTTCCCTTGTGATGGCCGCCCTCTTTTGCAGTATGCTCGTTGGGCTGGGCTGGCAGTGGCTGCAAATGCCCAGCGCACTGTCATCCGAGGCCTATAACGAAGTGTTCGGCAACGACGAGGCGACGCCCCGCCTTGCGGTATCGGCGACCATTCACCCGCTTCCTCAACTCACAAACCACTACGATGTGCTGGTGGTCGGTGGCACTCCTTCAGGTGTAGCGGCGGCTTTGGCTGCCGCACGGCGCGGCGCACGAGTACTCTTGGTGGAAGCACGACCACACCTGGGCGGCGACATCGTTTACGCGATGCTCAACATGTTTGATGTGCCGGCGCGCCCCGGCGAGCCTTCGCCGGTGCATGGCATCTTCGCCGAGTTCTTCGACCAACTGGGCGTCTCATGCGACATCGAGCGCGCGCGTCAGCTTTTTGAAGACACCGTGCGCGCCGAGCCCAACATTACATGGCTGCCACACACACGCGTCGCGCGCATTCTGAAAGAAAGCGACCGCGTAACAGGCGCTGTGCTGGAAACAACGGGGCTCGATGTCGCGTTGAGCAGAGTCGACGAGGTAGGCAGCGCAACGTCCATCCCCACCCGGAAAGAGATCGCCGTGCATACTGTGGTCGATGCCACCAACGACGCCAGTTTCGCAGCGCGCGCCGGAGCCGGCTACTACCTGGGGCGCGAGAACGCCAACCCGGACAAGCGCATGCAATCGGCGGGATTGCTGTTCTCCGTTTCAGGCGTCGATTGGAACGAGGTGCGTCTCTACGTGCGCAGCCGCCGCCCCATGTATGCCGGGCTGCCGGCGAGTACTCGTCAAGCCCTCGTCCAAGGTGAAGACCAGGATAAGACTGAGCGCCGCTACGTGAAAATTGATGAAGCCGATGAGAACGAGGAAGACGAATTCGCCTTCGACTCGGCGGCTAAGAAGGAGCATAAACATGACACGACGAAGATTGTCTGGTTGCGCCGCGGCGGCGTGCATGGCAATTACGCCTGGGAGCGCGGCGACATCGTGCGCAATTACAAGCCGCGTGGCAGCAACATCCTGTTCCTGTCGATCAATTTCGGACGTCAGAGCGACGGCACCGTTGTGCTCAACACGCTCAACATCGTAGGTGTCGACGGCTTGAGCGGCCCGTCACAAGCGCAGAACCACCGCGAAGCCATGCGCGAATTACCGCATTTCATCGCATACTTGCGGCGCACTATGCCGGGCTTTGCCAACGCGAAATTGGCACATATCGCTCCCGAGCTTTACATCCGCGAGACGCGGCACATTCATGGCCACTACGCGCTTAAAGTCTCCGACATCCGTGCCGAACACCAGTTTTTCGATCGCGTAGCAAGCGCCTCCTATCCACTCGATTTGCATCCTTATCGCAAAGACGACATCAACCCGTTCGGGCCACGCCGCTATATCTATACGCTGCCGCTGCGCTCGCTGGTGCCGCGTAAAGTGGATAATGTTTTTGTCGCCTCGCGCAGCCTGAGCGCGACCTATTCGGCGGCGGGTTCGGCGCGTGTTATCCCCATCACGATGGCAGCCGGCGAAGCCGCCGGCGCCGCGGCCTGGATGTGCGCCAAACAGAACATCACGCCGCACGACATCATGCACGACTCGAAGTGGGTCAAGCTGCTGCAAGCCTCCTTGCGTGAATGGGGCGCCGATATCGGCGACAAACTGCCATCACGCCACACGGCACAAGCCGCGAAAGTCCCGTCATCACTAACGCCGGAGCCGAGACCCGAGCAAGAGCCTGAGCCAGAAACGCCAACGCCACAAGCGCCAACGCCCCAGGCGCCAACGCCCCAGGCGCCAACAGAAGAACCCTCTGCGATTTTCATTTTGCAAAGGGCAACATCTCAGCGCCGCGCACCTACAATCCGAGTACTCACATCATCATGAACGAATATCAAAATGAGCCGGAACATGAAGTTTCCCGTCTCAGCCGACGGCGATTCATCCACAACAGTGCCGTCGTGGCGGGTGCGGCGATAGCGGGTGCCGCAGTTGGCCGCCCACAAGATGGTGCGCTCGCTGCGGCGGGCACGGCGCCGGTCGCTTCATCAGCCGGTTCATTTTCGCGCGCGGAAAAGATGCGCGGCGTGAACCTCGGTGGGTGGCTGGTGCTGGAGAAGTGGATCACGCCCTCTTTGTTTCAGGGTACAACGGCACGCGACGAATGGGAATTCAGCGCCCTGCCGGATGGCGCCGCACGATTGAAAGCCCATCGCGAGCGTTACATCACCGCAGACGATTTTGCCTGGATTGCAGCGCGCGGCCTGAATACGGTGCGCATTCCGGTGGGCCATTGGGTTCTGGATGCGCCCAAGCCTTACATCGCCGCTGCCGAGCGACTGGACTGGGCGTTCTCACAGGCGCAAAAACACGGGTTGGGAGTGTTGCTCGATTTGCATGGCGCCCCCGGCAGCCAGAATGGCTATGATCACAGCGGCAAGCAGGGCGCTATCGAGTGGCACACCAAGCCGGAGAACATTGAGCAAACGTTGCGCGTACTCGAAGCGCTGGCGCAGCGCTATGCACGCTACGAAAACCTGGTTGCGATTCAGCCGCTCAACGAACCGCGCTGGGATGTGCCGCTCGACATCGTGAAGAAGTTTTATCAGGACGCTTATCGCCGCGTGCGTCGCTTCCTGCCCAAAGAGCGCGTGACATTCGTCATCCATGACAGCTTTCGCTCGTTTGAGTGGAAGAACTTCATGACCGAACCCGAGTACTCCAATGTGATGCTCGACACGCATCTCTATCAAGTTTTCACCGAAGCCGATCGTAAACGTGGCGCCAGCCAGCATATTGAAGAAGCCGCCAAACGTAAAGGCCACCTCGACGCGATGCAAAACCAACTGTGGACAATCGTGGGAGAATGGTCGGCTGCGCTGCCGCCCGAATCATTGAAGGAACTGTCACCGTTGCAAGCCGACATGGCCAAGCGCGCATTCGGTGCGGCGCAGTTACTGTCCTACGAGACTTCGCACGGCTGGTTCTTCTGGAGCCTTAAAACCGAAACCATGCCGGAGTGGAGCCTGCGCGAATGCGTCGCACGCGGCTGGCTGCCGAATCAGTTCGTGTAGTTTTCTGTTAATATAGCCCTGTGCCCGAATCGGATGAGCAGCAGACCTTTGAATGGCTCAAGCAACAGGCCGAATTTGAGCAACAACGCAAGCCGGATTACGCCTACGGGTGCAGCATTGGCGGCTGTGCCGGAATGTTCATCTGTCCGGCGCTTCTTTTCGCCTCACTCTATTTCTTTGGCCCACAGGACATTGACACCCCATTTGCTTTCATGATCGAGCTTGCTGTGTTGCTGATCCTCTCGGTTCCTGTTGGTGCGGTGCTGGGCGTCGCGCTCACGGTAGGCGTCACGGCGCTGCGTCACCGTTTGCGCAAGAGAAAGGTTCAGGCGCATCGCTCATCGGAATGAGGCCTCACAACGAGCACAACATGCACTCGACATTTATCAGACCGATGCGCGTGGCCTCAGCAACGAACCGTTCGTAGATGAGGTCGGGACGAACATCACTTCCGAGTACTCGCATCAGGCTGGAGAAGCGGGTTAAAAGGCATTGTCATGTTTCGCTGTGCACTGCTGTTTTTGATGTTGCCCCTGTTCTGCACGGTTGCCTCGGCGCAGCGGCATCCCACCTTGCCTGCGCCGACAGTGCCGGATGCTCTGGGCGTCAACATTCACTTCACCGATCCAAAGCCCGGCGAGATGGAGATGCGGGCCGCAGGCGGTTTCAAGTGGGTGCGCATGGATTTCACATGGGCCGGCACCGAACGCGAGCGCGGCCAATACGACTTTTCGGCTTACGACCGCCTGGTGACCGCGCTGGACGAGCACGAAATCAAGCCGCTCTTAGCAAGAGGTTACCTCCTGAGGCGAGGTTTTCTATTGGTGTTCATCTTCAAGATCTTACCTGTTGCATTGTTTCTGCCCTTCACTTATAATGTCGCTATCCCATGATCTTCTACCATGTTGCAATGTTGTGGGAAAATATTAAGAGGTGCTAAGTATCATGTAGAATCGAGTGTTTCTTGTCACCGCATTACTCGTTGCAAGTGGGGGCGCAGCAGCCAACGCAGGTACGTATAATCAAATATCCGGGCCGGCGAATGGGGGCGCCGGTTCCGTCGGTAACAGTGGCACTGTTGTGGCGAATGCCAATGCCTCAAATCACTAACGAGCAAGCACCAAGTGGTTGGAACCCACGATACACAAGCTACACGTGGCGGTGGGCGCCGACTAATAATGACTTCGTAGCTGACCCGACTCCGAATCGCACGATTGAGCATGGTTTTCAACTCGGCGGTGGCCCTCTGGAAGCAAAACATTTCGCGAACCATGCTGATGCTTATAGTCGCTACGATTATGGTGCAGTCCTTAATGGACAAACTTTTGGTGGCACCGATTACATTGCGGCAAGTTCTCAATGGTCGCAACCTACAATGACCCAATCAATTCCTACCGCTCCCCAGACTCAGTCGATGGGACCAATGCCGCCCACACAAGTAAGTGCCACACAGTTTGATTTCATAGCCCAGTGCACTGTTGATGTCAGTGCATATGCAGAGGCATGGTGGATATCGGGTAACGGTTCATCCAGGGCGACGGCGCAGGCGACCAACCAGACTGCGGCAGCACGCTTAGTTCCCTGAAATCAATCTGAGAAGTGTCGTTTTGCAAGGCAGTTTCAGACCTGGTTCTGTTTATCTACAGGACTTACGCAGCGCGCTTGCCAATGCAGGGCAATGTAGGGGCGTAGCACGCTACGCCCAGAGCGCAACGTCCAGTGCGTAGCGTGCTACGCCCCTACGACGACCGGCTTCTGCGTAAGTCCAGTAGATAAACAGAACCCTTTAATCGTTTTCTCCAAAGCAAGGTAATTCCATGAATATTATGAAACACTCAACCTCCATGTACCGACTGGCGAGTGTTTGCGTCGTCTGCTTGTTTCGAGTGGCTCCGGGGCACGCGGCACCTTACGACGTGATGCAGAATCAGGTAATTGACGAAAGAATGAAGGCGGAAATCGCTCCCCCACAACAACCGCTTCCGATTGACGACTATTTGGTCGCGCTGGCTAAAAGCACCAGGACAAACTTCATCGCTGATGTGACGGAGTTACCCAAAGAAACACGCGTTGATGCCTTTCCGGCTGGGAAAATGGCACGCATCAGCCAATGGACACCCAAGTTCTATCGCGTGCTGTGGGATTTCACACAAGAATATAAGGTTTCGCAGCTTCGTTACAGCCCCACAACGTTCTTGTTTTGGAGCGAACCGGATCCCCTCGAATTAACACGCTCGCTGATTAGCGCATCTCTCGATAAACCAACTTCCAAAGTGCCCAAAGCCAAAGAACTGCTTCCTCTCTTGCTCGATTTTGCTAAAGAGAAGAATACACGGGACGGTCAACCGAGCCGTCTTTCTTTCAACGCCACCATGGCTGAACTGCCGCCTGAACTGCGCGACAAGTTAACGGCTTTAGCCGGTCTGCCTTCGCCCGGCGTAGGAACCGATTTATCCGACTGGCTTACGGATGATTTCTGGAAGACAGCCCGTGTGCGCGTTCAAGTGACCCGCAGACAACCCTTTAATACCTACAATCTGCAAGTTTTTGGCGCCGACGCACAAAGCGCCAATGGTGGTCTGACGATTGAAGGCTTTTCGTTGCCCTGAACCGGACTTATAACGACCTGACCTGTAACGAAAATAATGAAAAGTCAGTCTGTGGCTAAAAGTGAGTACTCACCATGGCAAACACCCGTTATCTCTTTCACATATCAGCCGCAATCGCCCTTATCTCGATTGTAGGCGGAACAAGAACAAGCCGCGCCCAGGCACAAACCGCGGACCAGGCGCAAACGTTGAGCGCGACTGAACTTCAGCAGGACAAATCTCTTCAGACCAAGGTCGTTTCGCTGGAAGCAAAGCGGCGCCCCTTGCGCGACTTCCTGGCCGACATCGGCAGGCAAAGCGGCATCGGCCTCGCGCTGGATAAAGACTCACCTCTGGATAAAGCGCTGGTAACGGCGCGCGTAGATAAAATGCCGCTGGCCGAATTGATGGGATCGCTGGCTCACATCTACCAGTTCTCGTGGAGCCTCAGTTCCAACGGACAATACAGCGTGCGCTCTGAAGCAAAGCCGACCGTCGAAAGAATTCAGCAGCGCACGGGGCACTGGTATCGCTATCGCGACGATGTTGAGCCGGAACACACGGAAAGAGTGGCGCGAAACAAGCAGTTGGTACAGGAAATTCTCAATACGGTTGAGGCGAACATGCTGACCTTGCCCGAAGGAGTGCCGGTCGCTTCTCTGCCGGAAGATATGGGAACACGGTTGCGCAAAGAATATGAACGCTTCCAAGCCGACCAGATCAGAGGCCGGTTTTACGTGCAGCGCAGCATCGCGCCTGATGCAATTGTGCGCTTCAACGCGCCGGCAAAAGACGCAGAGAACGGCCTGAGAGTTACACGGGATGGGAATGGATCATTGGCTGCGTTTCTGGCGCCGTTTGCAGTGAGCGTCAGCATTTATTCTGCACGAGGCGCTTTTCTCAGCGCGATGGACTTGAGCCCTGCCATGCCGCTTGTACGCCCAACGGCGAACCCCGTGGCCGGTGATACACCGGCCAGCGAGTTGAATGGTGTGCAGTAACAACAGCCATGAAACCCAAACGTATTCCGATGCCGTGGCGCTGCCCCATCGTCGTTCGCAGCACCTCCGCTCATCGCGCCTTTACCCTGGTGGAAGTGCTGATAGTGCTGTGCGTGATCGGCATTCTGGCCGCGATTCTGCTGCCGGTTTTCGTGCGGGTGCGAGATGGCGCCCGCACCACAGCCTGTGCCTCAAACCTGCGACAAATCGGCCTGGCAATCCAAACCTATGTCAACGACAACAATCGGTATTATCCACCCGGCTCCTTGCAAGGCTGCGGGTGGGTAGAGAGCATCATGCCTTACACCCGCACGCCGGGTGTATTTCAATGCCCCGCTTCAAGCTACGACACCTACCAGCCCGGCTGCCCGGATGCGGAAACCATTGATGGCATCACCTACTATTACAGTGGCAGCTACATGATGAATGCTCTTGGGACACAGTTGCAGGGGCAGTTGCGCGATTCTCGTATACGCCAGCCTGGCAGAACAATTCTGGTGATAGACGGGAATTCTCTCAGGAACGCTGTTGGAAACGCTCCGATCGAGGGTGAAGCATCGTTGCGCAGCATGAGCGTCAAATTCCGCCACAACAACGGCAGCAACGTGCTTTTCGTCGATGGGCACGTGAAGCGGCTTTCGATCACCGCTTTGAGCGAGCGCAACCTCTGGGTTCTTGACAAGAAGTGACCTATTTTGATACCTTCTTGTAGAGGGCACAATGACAATTAGCGCGCTATTAAGTTAACGGTCACGGCTCCGGCTACTGGGGCGGTGCCAACAATGGTATTGTGCATGGCCCTATCAAGCTCGACACATTATTTCTGCTCGATAACCCGCAACAAGACCGCGCAACCAGTGGCACCGTTTACATCACAGCTCCAACGCTCATTTACTAAAGCGTAAACCGCAGAGGGCGCGGAGGTACGCAGAGGAGTTT
>DASVRI010000018.1:0-20587 GCA_036388675.1 Abditibacteriaceae bacterium
CTTGTGCCACCAATAGATCAAGGCACAAGATGTTGATTCAGTCATCTCACCTTCTGGACACATTGTACGTGCATACCCTGAAATAACTGAGAAACTGAAGATTATGAGCTGTTCTACCCGCAAAGTGCATAACACGCTCTAAGCACATCCATGCGGTCAGGAAACTAAACTCACATTTCTAGTGCGGCTTTTGAGCGACAGCGAGAACAGTTTGAAAGTGCGGAGCGGATGTTTCGCGATCAACGATCGAAACATCTGTGTTTTGGAAATTGGCAGCGCGCAGCATTTGCAGCAACTCCACTTGAGAAAACCCGAGCCATACGTCAGCGTACAGGTCGCGGGCGGCTTCGTGGTCGTGGCGCAGCAAATCAAGGATGATTAGGCGCCCACCGGGACGCAGCACGCGGAAGGCTTCTGCAACCGCAACCGGTGGGTGTAACGTGTGGTGCAGCGTTTGGTGCATCAGTGCCAAATCAACCTCATTGGCTTGCAGCGGCAATTCTTCCATGTCACCGAGATAGTACTTGAAGTTTCCCAAACCGTTGCGTTGCGCCAGGCTGCGCCCGTACTCCACCATCTTTTCTGAGTTGTCAATTGCGACTACGCGTTTTGCACGTTGTGCTAAGAGCAGAGCTACGGTCGCTTCACCCGCGCCCAGATCCGCAATCTCGAGCGGGGGCAACAAATGCAACAGCATTTCGCAGAACGCTTTCCAACTGCGCCCTGGAAGGTGATCGCGCCCGAAGCGGCCGGCCAATTCATCGAAGTGAGCGCGCAAGTGATTTTTACGGCGGCGCAGCACAAGGCTCAATCCCTCGTCATCGTGGGCGGCTTCGACAATTTCCGCGCCACTGCGCTCTAATACATCTTCTACCAGAGTGTGTAAGCCTTGCGGAGCCACCGCACGGTGCAGGCTTTTTTGACCGGCGCGACGCACCTTAACCAGCCCGGCCTGCTTTAACTGCGCAAGCTGCATCGAAATGCGGCTCTGTCCCATGCCGAGAATCTCCTGCAACTCTGCGACGCTGAGCTCTTCACGATACAGCAAGCGTAAAAGGCGCATGCGGCTAGTGTCGCCTAAAATACGCAATATCTTCAGTAATTCCATAAGTGTGTTGACCTATCTATCAATTTATCATAATATATTGATTAATAATGATTTGCCTTGTGGAGAAGATGAAAATGAGTACTTTAGCAACCAAAGACCCCGCAGCCGAGTCGCGCAGCGGTGACCAACACTCGGGGGATCAACGCACAGGCGAGCCGCGCACGGGCGAGCAGCTTGTCGCTGACATCGACGTGAACCTGACCGACTACAAAGTGGCCGATATTTCTCTGGCCGAGTGGGGACGTAAAGAGATCTCCATTGCCGAGCACGAAATGCCCGGTCTGATGGCGATTCGCCGCAGATATGCCAAGGACAAGCCGCTGCAGGATGTGCGCATTACGGGATCACTGCACATGACGATTCAGACAGCGGTACTCATTGAGACTCTGGTTGACTTGGGCGCCGACGTGCGCTGGGCCAGTTGCAACATCTTTTCGACGCAGGATCACGCGGCGGCGGCCATTGCTGCGGCGGGCGTTCCGGTTTTTGCGTGGAAGGGAGAATCTCTGGAGGAGTATTGGTGGTGCGCTAACCAAGCGATTTCATTTCCGGGCGGCAAAGGTCCGCAGCTTGTCGTCGATGATGGCGGCGACGTGACGCTGTTCTTGCACAAGGGTGTCGAACTCGAAAATGGCATCGACTGGGTCCACGAACCCGCTGGTAGCAGCGAAGAAGCGGTTATCAAGAACTTGCTGAAGCAGATTCATGCCGAAGTGCCCACTCGCTTCAAAGACATTGTGGCTGAGTGGCGTGGCGTCTCGGAAGAAACCACAACCGGCGTGCATCGCTTGTATAAAATGCAGCAGGAAGGCACGCTACTGGTTCCGGCGATCAACGTTAACGATTCTGTAACAAAGTCCAAATTTGATAACCTGTATGGCTGCCGCGAATCACTGGCCGATGGGATCAAGCGCGCCACGGATGTCATGCTGGCCGGCAAAGTTGCCGTGGTTTGTGGTTATGGTGATGTGGGCAAAGGTTCGGCGCAGTCGCTACGTGGCATGGGCGCGCGCGTTATCGTCACGGAAATCGATCCGATCAATGCTTTACAGGCTGCAATGGAAGGCTACCAAGTGACGACGGTGGAAGACACGCTTGGCTGGGGCGATATCTATGTCACCACAACGGGCAACGTGGACATTCTGACGTTCGAGCACATGTCGCAGATGAAAGATCAAGCCATTGTGTGCAACATTGGCCACTTCGACAACGAGATCCAGGTGGACCGCCTGAACAATGCGCCCGGTGTCTCACGCCTCAACATCAAGCCTCAAGTCGATCAGTATACCTTCCCCAATGGCCACAGCATTTTCCTGCTGGCTGAGGGCCGCTTGGTGAACTTGGGTTGTGCGACCGGGCACCCCAGCTTTGTGATGTCGGCCAGTTTTGCCAATCAGACCCTGGCGCAGCTCGACTTGTGGGCCAAGCGGGACGAGTATGAAGTCGGCGTATACGTACTGCCCAAGCACCTCGATGAAGAAGTGGCGCGTCTGCACCTCGAAAAGATTGGCGCCAAGCTGTCGACTCTGACCACAGCGCAGGCCGAGTACATTGGTGTCCCGGTTAATGGGCCGTACAAGCCGGACACCTACCGCTATTAATTGACTACTCAGTAGCCGACTACTCGTCAGCGAGTACTCTGGCAAGACTGACACGGACGTCTCACGAAAGAGCAGATCTCTAATGGCTCCGGCTTAAAGTGAGAGAATTGTTACGCAAATGAGGTGCTTTCTTATTGGCTGAATAAGAAAGCACCTCATTTGCATAAGTGCTGCATTTGAAAACTGTAACGGTATTGGGCTTCTGTGCGTTGATGGTTTAAGCTACAGCCTATGGTGAGTGAAACCTGTTGTTGTCCTGCCTGTGGATTGAGTGAACCCGTTGTGCGCTTTGGCCGCAACCGATGTGGCACGCAGCGCTTGCGCTGCCAAGCTTGTCTGAAGATCTGGACATTGAACCCCAGAGAGCGCAGCCTGAGTGATGAGAAAGAAGCACTCATTGTAGCGGCTGTATTGAGTTTCAGATAACTGTGGCGCATTCAGTGGCTGATCCGAGAACTTTTTGGTGTGTGCTACAACACCAACTACCTGAGCCAAAAGTTGCACCAGTTGGGCTGGAGCACTCAAAAACCGATGGTCTCCGGTGCTGCGACTCGTCAGCAAGCGCCGGGTGATCTCTACAGTTGTGGCATTGACAACCACAGGCAAGGTGTTCAAGCGGCACTTTCGGCGTGCAGTGCATGGTGAAGATGTCATAACCGCTCTGCGCCACTTCCGACGGCACATTGCCGAGCCATTGATCATCGTGTGGGATCGCTTGAGTGCCCATCGTGCCCAATGTGTGCAGCAGTTCATTGCTCGTCATGCAGAGCTTGCTGCAATCGTTTGTGCAAGGCTTTGACAGTCAGCTTCGTCCATTGTATTCTCAACATGGATGTGTCTCCTCTTTTGGTTGGTTCAACTCGAAGTGTAGGAGATACATCCACTTTTCCAAATCCTTGTCTCAACCTCTATAGCAAGTCGGGTTACTTATCTGAAACTCAATAACTCCAAACAATATCGTCAGAGGTGGTTTCAGAGATACAAAAAGAGCCCTGCATCATTCATAACGCAGCAGGGCTCTTTAATCGGACTCTGTGAGAGGCTTAACGGTTAACCGCAGCCGCTCGTCGTGCCGCAGTTGCTGCACTTGTAGCAGGCACCGGCTCGCGTCATGATGGTGCCGCATTCGCTGCACGGCGGGGCGTCCTGTTGCAGGTGCGCCAGATGATCGTTGAGGTCATCGCTGCCGCCACCGTGCATCGCGACGCCGCTTTGTGTGGCCGGGGCTGCCATCAGCGCGGGTTGCGTATTTTGAGTACTCGCACTGCCGGCGTGGATGGTGTGCACTTCTTTGCCCAGGTGGCCGTTGTCGCCGTTGGGGTGGAACTTGTTGTCGAACCAACGGAAGATGTAGTCCATCAACGACTTGGCAATGGGAATGTCTTTGTTGGTGGTGTAGCCGCTGGGCTCGAAGCGGGTGTGCGCGAACTTGTTCACGAGTACTCGTAGCGGCACGCCGTATTGCAGACACATCGAAATCGCGACCGCAAACGAATCCATCAGGCCGCTGATGGTGCTGCCTTCCTTGCTCATCTTGATGAAGATTTCACCCGGCGAGCCGTCGTCATACAGACCGACGTTGAAGTAGCCTTCCTGACCCGCAATCGAGAACTTGTGCGTGATGCTCATGCGCTCGTCCGGCAGCTTGCGACGCACAGCACGCGGGCCTTCTTTTTCCCTGGCGGCTTCGGCTTTCTTGGCGTCGGTCGTGGTGGAAAGCGGCTGCGTGCGCTTGGAGCCGTCACGATAAATCGCGACCGCTTTGAGGCCCAGCTTCCAGCTTTCGAGATAGGCCTGCATGATCTCATCGGCGGTAGCGGCTTCGGGCACGTTCACCGTCTTGGAGATGGCGCCGCTGATAAAGGGCTGTGTCGCCGACATCATCTTGATGTGGCCCATGTAGTGAATGCTGCGCGTGCCGTTTTGCGCTTTGAAGGCGCAGTCGAAGACATCGAGATGCTCGTCCTTGAGGCCGGGTGCGCCTTCGATGGTGTCGTTGGCATCGATGTGCTCGATGATCTTGGCCGCGTCTTCCGAGTTGTAGCCCAGGCGACGCAGCGCTTCGGGCACGGTCTGGTTGACGATCTTGAGCAAGCCGCCGCCGACCAGTTTTTTGTACTTGACCAAAGCGATGTCCGGCTCGATGCCTGTTGTGTCACAGTCCATCATAAAGGAAATAGTACCCGTAGGTGCGAGCACCGTACTCTGCGCATTGCGATACCCGTGCTTCTGCCCCAAGAGCAGCGCTTCGTCCCACACGCGGCGCGCGGCGTTCAGCGTGTCTTCGGGCACCGGGCGGCTGTCGATGCGGTTGACGGCGTCGCGGTGCTTGCCGATCACGCGCAGCATCGGCTCGCGGTTTTTGGCGTAGCCGTTGAACGGCCCGATGTTGGAGGCTATTTTAGCGCTCTGGCGATAAGCCGAGCCGGTCATGATCGCCGTGATGGCAGCGGCCAGGGCACGGCCTTCATCGCTGTCGTAAGCCGTGCCTTGCGCCATGAGCAGCGCGCCCAGGTTGGCGTAACCCAGACCGAGCGGACGGTAATCTTCCGAATTGCGCGCGATCTTTTCCGTCGGGTAGCTGGCATTGGAGACGATGATCTCCTGCGCCGTAATAAAGATTTCGCAGGCATGCACAAAGGTGTCGGGATCGAACTCACCATCGGCGCGGCGGAACTTCATCAGGTTTAACGAAGCGAGGTTGCAGGCGGTGTCATCGAGAAAGACGAACTCCGAGCAGGGGTTGCTGGCATAAATGCGATCGGTATTGGAACTGGTGTGCCAGTCGTTGATGGTGGTGTCGTATTGCAGGCCGGGGTCGCCGCAGATGTGCGTTGCTTCGGCGATTTTGCGTAGCAAATCTTTGGCGTTGTGCTTGCCGCAGGGCGAGCCGTCGGTCACATTACGAGTACTCCACTCCATGCCGTTTTCCGCGGCGCGCATGAACTCATCGGTCACGCGGACGCTGTGGTTGGCGTTCTGAAAGTCAACCGAGTCATAAGCGCCGCCCGGCACGTTGAAGCCGCCGTTGTAACCGGCATCGATGAGAGCCCAGGCCTTCTTTTCTTCGGTCGCCTTGCACAAAATGAACTCTTCAATGTCGGGGTGCTGCGCATCGAGAATCACCATCTTGGCGGCGCGGCGCGTGGTGCCACCGCTCTTGATGGCGCCGGCGAAAGCATCCCAGCCGCGCATAAACGAAACCGGGCCGCTGGCGATGCCGCCACCGCTGAGGTGCTCTTTCGAGGAGCGAATGCGCGACAGGTTACTTCCCGCGCCGCTGCCGCCTTTAAACAGGCGCGCTTCGGTCGCGGCCAGCTCCATGATGCTTTCCATGTTGTCATGCACGGAGTTGATAAAACACGCTGAGGCCTGCTGTTTGGCGCCGCTCACGCCGATGTTAAACCACACGGGCGAGTTGAAACTACCATATTGATGCAGCAGCAAATACACCAGCTCGTCGCGAAACGCCTGCGCATCATCTTCGCTGGCGAAGTAGCCGTTTTCGTATCCCCAGCGACCGAAGGTGTCGGCGACGCGGCCAATCACCTGGCGCACGCTGGTTTCGCGTTGCGGACTGCCAAGCGGGCCGCGAAAATACTTGGAAACCACAACATTCGTCGCAAGCTGGCTCCATGTTTTGGGGATTTCGCAGTCGCGCTGCTCGAAAACGACTTTGCCGTCCTCGCCCGTAATGCCCGCCGTGCGCAACTCCCACTCCACGGTTTCAAAGGGGTCTTGCCCTGCCGTGGTGAAGCGGCGCGTGACTTTGAGGCCGTTTTCTTTCTTGGCTTTGCGCGCTGTGGCTTTTGGTGTCCAGCTTTTGGTGGTGTCGCTAACGGGCGCGCCATAGGCCGGATCGGTGGCGGGCAGATTCTCGCCACCAGTCGGCTCTTGCTCTAACACCAGAGTACTCGAATCGTTGCCGGGAGGATGGTTATGAGTGCTGTGATCGTTGGAATGGCCATTGGAGTGGCCATTGCCGTTGCTGTGACCGTTGGAATGACCGTTTTTGCCGTTTGTGTTGATAGCGGGCAGTTCGAGACTGGCGTCGCTCATGTGGCTCTCCTGAAGGATGATATTGCCCATTTATATGTGCGTCCGCCTTATGGGAGTAGGGCGGTGCAAAAACGGAAAACAACTATATGTTGTGGTTAATATCGTCTGTGCCACAACATTTTGCGTTCCGGCTTTATTGCTTCTATTATACAGCGGAGAGCCGGCATCTCAAGTTGCACCCATGCGAGCGTCGGAAAAAAGTTTGAGAAATCTTGGGGAATTTGGACTCAGGTGTCGCACTTATCCCTACTCAGGCATCATTTATCCACACCTTCCCCAGAGTGGGCCGGGCGAGTATGTTCAAAGGTTCGGCTCAGAGGCATTCCATTGGCGTAGAGATCGAACGCAAATCACTGTTTCGTCAAATTGCCGTTTCGCCAAGGTGGCGCAATATTCGACTTAAACTCTCTATTTCATGGAAGCAGCGCAATCGCTGCTTCCATGCCGACCGATGCGTTACGACACACGCAACAATTGATGCAATCCATGTTGAAGTCACGCACTGAAGTCACCAACCCCGAGGCCTCGTGCTACTGCTTAAGTTTATAGAGGCCTACACCGGCGGCCCACAGTTCCTCCGTTGCCGGATTGAAGCGTAGGATCTGGGGCTTAACGTAAGGCAGATTTGCTGTGATTTCTTGCCACGTCTTGCCCGCGTCCACCGTTTTGTACACTCCTCCCGTTGCGCTGTTATCCCAGGTCGTCAGGGAAATCCACAATGTTTTTGCGTCGCGCGGGTCGGCCTCCAGGCCCAGGATCGTACCGTCACCGCTGAAATTGGTCAGCTTTTGCCATGTTTTTCCGTGGTCGGTGCTGCGCCACAAGTTTTTACCCGGGCAGTATACGGTGCCGTCAGAAGTCACCATAAGGTTGAAAGCCCATTCCTCGTTGGAGAAGACGCGCTCCCAGGAGCCACCTCCGTTTTCGCTGCGCCACAGCCCGCCATTGGTGCCGCTGGCCGCCCAGAAAACCCGCTGGCTGTTGGTCGGATCTACAGCCAGACCGTAAAACATACGTCGGCTGCCAGGTTGCTGTGGTAGCTGCTTCCATGTGGCGCCACCATCCTGCGACTTGAAGAGACCGCCTCCGCTTTTGCCGTCGCCGGGATCTCCGTCAATGCCCAAATAGACGATCCGAGGATTTTGAGGATCGACAGCCAGGGCACGCGGGTGTCCCACGCCCCACATGGTGTTGGGGCGTATGACATAGTTGGGCAGCCCGGCCGATGTCACTTTAAAGGTCTTGCCCCCATCTTCGCTCAGGATGACACGGGGCGGGTATTGCGCTTCCCAGGGGCTGGCGGTCGCAATGATACGATCCACGCCATTTTGAGGAGTAATAGCCAGCCGCCAGTTGTGGCCGCTCAGCTCTGGAGACCATTTGAGCGGCCACAACTGGCGCCATTGTTGTCCATTGTTTTCGCTTACCAGTGTTCCTTCGTCCATGGCCGAAACGTAGGTCCGGCCACGGCTAAAGCGCACGTCCGTAATGACCGAGATGTCGGCTCCTCGATCACGTTCCACCCAGGTCTGCCCTGCGTCCTGGCTCCAACACGACCGCCAGTTGGCGCTGATGAAAAGCTCCCTGGGGTCTAAAGGGTTAAGCGCCAGATTGGTGGGTGTACTCAACGGCATTGAACCTGTTGGGCTTTCTGCCGGTAGCGTTGGATTTCCTTGCGGATCGGTCTTCAGGTTGGATGAATTTTTCCAGCTCTTGCCACCATCGTGAGAAGCGTAGAAGTAGCCTGTCCAGCTATTCGCTGCAATGGCATAAACATCCTGTGGATTAGTCGGGCTCACAACCAGTTCACGAATTGATGCGTTTGGGGCCAGACCTTCGGATGCTGTGCTCCAGGTCAAGCCTCCATCGGTTGACTTGCCGATGCCCTGACCGGCGAGTCCGGCATAGATGATTCTGGAGTTCGACGGGTCAAAGGCTGCGGCGGATGCCCTGGCGAGTGTCTGCACGGGCTTCCAACTTTTGCCGGCATCCCGCGTCATGATTAGCCCGCGATCTTGTGTTATCGCCAAAACCGTGGCAGGATTCTGTGGAGCAACGGCGACACTCAAGACGCTGCCCGGTTCGGACTTGCCTCTGCCCGATTGAGAGTTGACTTGGCCCGATTGAGCGGGCGTCTGCTGCTCGTTTTGGACATCGTACACTACGCCCCAATTTTGTCCGCCATCACTGCTCTTATAGACCTTGCCGGTTGGGCTGCCTGCGTACACAATGTTTCCGTTTGTGGGATCAACGGCGATGCTGCGGTAACTGCGGTTGCGTTCGCCGGTAATGCGCAACTCCCTGCGCCCGGTGCGCGGCAGAAGCTGCCAGTACTCGCCTCCATTCGTGCTCCTGAAGAGACCTCCTTCCGTGGCAGCGTATACGGTTTGTGGGTTCATGCGATCCACCGCCAACGAGTACACGCCATAGTTGGACAGCCCTTTATTGATCATGCGCCAGTTGCGGCCATGATCGGTCGTCTTGTACACACCGGCTACATCGCCGCCTATGTAAATCACACCATTTTGCCCGGGGTGGAACGCGGCGGCCCAGTAGAAGCCGCCGCCACCCCAGCCACTCTGCTCCCACTGTGGGGTTGAAGGCCCCATTGCTTCCGCAGGAGCCGCCTGGATGCTTGCGCAGGCAGCCAGCACAACTCCTGCACAGAGGAGCCAGTTTTTCGAAGTTTTCATCTGGATTGTCTTTTGCATATCATTTAACCCGTAAACACAGGTTCAGCTTTCTTGTACAGAGCGCGAAATTGTAAAGAGATGGAGTACGACGAGGCAGCCGCCGATAGGACACCCGCAGCATGGAGTAGCAACAATGCATCAGCGCACCTTCCTTACTGCCTGGGAGGTGAGGCAAAGTTTACAGCTTGCTGTCACACGGCCTGGCCGATTTACAATGAGACACAGCATCTCGCCTGCCGTTGCGTAGAAGCGCATTTATGCAAGAGGCTCATAGTAGTCCCACAGCAGGCTCTGGCCCGGCTGTCACCGCAAATTGCTGCGCGTCCTGCAACGCTCATTTAACTGGATCGAAAATGAGGAAGAGACCTGATCAGAGTAAGAGAGTTGATCATACACATTGATAAATGCCCTTCAAGAGTATGCTCCCTCACCCCTTGCGGCTGTTGTCGCCGAGTTTTCTTGTGGCCGAAGAATTCTATTGCCTTCCGGGATGATTCTCTACTATTACGTGATTGTGGCATGGTGCAGAATCTGCTGTAATGAGCGTAGACGCGAGAACCGTGAGATACACGAGTCGAGATAAAGGAGTGACTGTCGATGGAATATCGAAAGTTGGGCCGCACTGGTTTGAAGGTTTCGGAGCTTTGTCTGGGGACAATGCAATTCGGCTGGACCACGGACGAGCCGACCTCACGTGAGGTCATGGACTCGTTTACGGAGGCGGGCGGCAACTTCATCGACACGGCTGACATCTATACCAACTGGGCCGGTGACCTCTCCTACGGCGGCAAGACCGAGGAGATTATCGGACGCTGGCTCACTGATAAGGGCGTGCGACAAGACATTGTGCTGGCAACCAAGGTGCGTGGCCGCATGTGGGAAGGCCCCAATGGTGAGGGACTATCGCGCACCCACATTATCCGCGCCTGTGAGGACTCGCTGCGCCGTCTGCAAACCGACTACATTGATCTCTACCAGTGCCACTGGGCAGACCTTGATACGCCCATCGAGGAGACCCTTTCTGCTCTGGATGATCTGGTGCATGCAGGCAAAGTGCGTTACATCGGCGCATCCAACTTCCCCGCCTGGCGCCTGATGGAAGCGGTGAGTACCTCGCAGAAGCACGGCTATGCTCGCTTCGATTGCTACCAGCCGGAGTATTCCTTAATGGAGCGACAGCTCTTTGAGTATGAGGCGATGCCCTTCTGCAAGCACTATCAATTGGGGGTCATCCCGTACTCACCTCTGGCCGGTGGATTCCTCACAGGCAAGTATCGCCGGGACAGTCCCCAACCTGAGAGCGCTCGCGCCCAGGGCAACCTGTAGAACTACGGCAACGAGCGCGGTTGGGCCGTCATTGACGCCCTGGAGGAAATCGGAAGAGAGCACGACAAAACGGTGGCCCAGACAGCTTTGGCCTGGCAGTTGAGCAACCCGGTTATTAGCGCACCGATCATTGGATCGAACACTCCGGCACAGCTTGCGGATCTGCTAGGTGCCATTGGATACCGGCTCTCAAGCGACGAAATGCAGCGCCTGAACGAACTCACCAAATACCCACGCAACTGGCGTCCCATTTGGGATTGATGTCTTAGTTGGAATGCAAGTCAAGGAACAGAGTAACAGTTCTGCTCTGGTGGAGCCGCCTATCAAGGCTCTCTGTTGATCCGTGAGAGAGAAGGACTTGCTGCGCCTATCAGCCAGAAGCAACAAAAGAATACACTCAGTTCTACCGGGTAAACCGACCCATAGAGTTGCTATGTACCACACTGGAGGCAAAACATGATTGATTCAAGCGACTCTCACAACGGTAGTGATCTCTACAACTTGAGCCGTTTCCTGCGCGCACAGGCGAACGATTATGATCAGGCTCTCTCGGAAATCAGGAGTGGCCGAAAACGCACGCACTGGATGTGGTACATCTTTCCGCAGTTGGCGGGGCTTGGGTCGAGTTCAACCGCGCAGCACTACGCGATAACGAGTGCCGACGAGGCCCGAGCCTACGTGAATCATCCCGTGCTCGGGCCCAGACTGCGGGAATGTGTAGAAGCTGTACTTCAAGTTGAGGGCCGATCCGCTGCAGAAATATTTGGTTCACCCGATGATCTAAAACTGAAGTCGTGCGCCTCGCTCTTTGCGTGCGTATCACCGCCGGGTTCTGTATTCGAGCGCCTGCTCGCGAAGTATTATCAGGGTGAGCCTGATGGCAAAACGCTGAAGCTGCTGGAGATTTAGCCACTTCACTTGTGCGCTTCGCAAATGCTCGTAGCGCCTGCTCTTAGCGAACGTGTTTAGTGCATCAACAATAGGCTCATCGAATTTGTATGATGGCAATCGTGGCGGCTGTCACCACTGCGAGTTGTCAGCGCTGCGAGTTGCCGTCACTGCGGGCTGCCGTCACTTGGCCGAACCCCTTGTTCTGACCTGGATAAAATCAGGAAATCAATGCGTCTGCTCTCGACTTTGCATTCAATAAGTGGAAGCCTGCGGCACTTCGCGGGCGGCTTCGCCTGCGACTACGCCATTGCTTTCACAGGTTTCTTGCGGCGGCGCCCAGCACAGGTTTAAACAGCGCGCCGCATTGGCTTCGTCCAGCCGTCCGATTGCCAGATTGTGTGGCGCGTGATGCAGCAAGTCGGCGTTCTGCGCGGCTTCTGCGGCAATTTTGAGCATGGCATCGCAAAATTCGTCGAGCGTCGCTTTGGTTTCGGTTTCGGTCGGCTCGATCATCAGCGACTCTTTCACGATGGTCGGAAAATAGACCGTCGGCGCATGAAAACCGTAGTCGGGCAGACGCTTGGCGATGTCCCAGGCGGTGACGCCATATTTCGCTTTCAGCTCGCTGGCCGAAAGCACGCACTCGTGCTTGCAGATGTTTTCATTGGCTGTCGCATACGTGCCCCGCAAACGCGCCAGCACATAATTAGCCGAGAGAACAGCGTTTTCTGAAATCTCTTTTAGTCCCTTGTCGCCGTGGCGCAGAATGTAAGTCAGGGCACGCAGCACAATGCCCGCGTTGCCCCAGAATGCGTGCAACTGGCCGATGGATTGCGGCCTGTCACACTGCATCGAGTACTCGCTGGCGCCGTTTCGGTCGCCGCTTTTTATAACAAGAGGTGAAGGCAGAAATGGCTCCAGAATATCGCGCACCGCGACCGGCCCGGCACCGGGACCGCCGCCGCCGTGTGGCGTGGAAAACGTTTTGTGCACGTTGAAGTGCATCACGTCCACGCCAGTGTCGCCGGGGCGCACCGCTCCCAGAATGGCGTTCATGTTGGCGCCGTCCATGTACACCAGGGCTCCGGCGTCGTGCGCCATGGCGCAGAGTTTTTCGATGTCCTTTTCAAATACTCCCAACGTATTGGGATTAGTAATCATCACAGCGGCCACATCCGCGCCGAGCGCCTGCTGCATCGCTTCCAAATCGACGCAGCCATGCTCGTTGGACGCGACTGATGTGACGGAATAGCCGCAACGCGCCGCGCTGGCCGGGTTGGTGCCGTGCGCCGAATCGGGTACCACAATGCGCGTGCGCACTTGCCCTTCGCCGCGACTTTCGTGATAGGCGCGAATCATCAGCAAACCGCAGAACTCGCCCTGCGCACCGGCCAACGGCTGTACCGTGGCGGCGTGCAGTCCTGCGATCTGTGCGAGTACTCGTTGCGCCTCATATAGCACTTCGAGCCAACCCTGGGCGCTCGCTTCATCTTGTAGCGGATGCACCTGCGCAAATCCCGGCATCGAAGCCACAACCTCGTTGATCTTCGGGTTGTATTTCATGGTGCACGAACCGAGCGGATAGAACTCGGTATCGATGCTGAAATTTTTGTGCGACAGGCGCGTGTAATGGCGCACGATGCTGTGCTCGTCCACTTCAGGTAGCGGCAAGCTGTCGCGCAATGAGTACTCAAAGGCTGTTTCGGGCACATCCAGTGGCGGCAGGTAATCGTTGATTTGTCCGGCGTCGGAAAGTTCAAAAAGCAATGGTTGCATGGTTGATATATTCACCACAGAGGACACGGAGGAACACAGAGGAAAGAAGATCTGAACAGCTAATGTTCATTAGCACCCAACTGTCTTCCTTCTCTGCGTAAACCTCTGTGTTCCTTCGTGTCCTCTGCGGTTCAAATGTTTTTCAATGCCTCTGCAAAAGCATCAATCTCTTCACGGGTGCGTTTTTCTGTGCAGCACACAAGCATGGTGTTTTGCAGTTCGGGATAATCACGGCCCAGGTCGTAGCCGCCGATGATGCCGTGCTGCAACAGTTGCCGGTTGACTTCATGCACAGGGCGCGGCAGTTTCAAGGCGAACTCATGGAAAAACGGTATGTTAAAGGCCAACTCGCAGCCGGGAACTTCACCGAGTACTCGCGCTGCGTAGTGCGCTTTGTGGTGGCATTGCGCGGCACAGTTTTTCAAACCCTGCGGCCCCATCGCCGCCAGGTAAATGCCGGCGGAAAGCGCGCACAGCGCCTGGTTCGTGCAAATGTTGCTGGTCGCTTTTTCACGGCGAATATGCTGTTCGCGTGTTTGCAGCGTCAGGGTATAGCCGACGCGGCCCTGCTCATCGGTCGTTTGCCCGACGAGGCGTCCCGGTGCAAAACGCGCATACTGTTTGCGGCAGCAAAAGAGCCCGACGCCCGGCCCGCCAAACTGTGAAGCAATGCCCAGCGGCTGTCCTTCAGCCACCGCAATGTCGGCGTCGTAGCTGCCCGGCGGCGGCAACACACCCAGCGAAGTCGGGTTGAAGACCACAACCAGCAACGCACCGCGCGAGTGAGTTGCATCGGCCAGAGCTTGCATGTCCTCAATGCAACCGAAAAAGTTCGGTTGCTGCACGACCACTGCCGCCACATCATCCGTCAGCAACTCGGTAAGTTGTTGGCTGTGCGTGCTGCCATCTTCGAAGGCCACATCTTCGAGCGTAACCGGCAAGCCTTGCAGATACGTTTGCGCTACACGGCGATAAGACGGCGACACAGTGCGTGGCAGTAGGATGCGCTTGCGCTTGGTGACGGTCATCGCCATGATGAGCGCTTCGGCCAGAGCGGTTGCGCCGTCATACAGGCTGGCGTTGGCCATTTCCATCTGTGTCAGTTGGCACAACAGCGTTTGAAACTCGTAGATGACCTGCAACGTGCCCTGCGAAGTTTCGGCCTGGTAGGGCGTGTAAGCCGTAGCGAACTCACCACGCGAAGCGATGGCCGGCACCACGGCGGGAATGTAATGATCGTAGCTGCCCGCGCCCAGAAAGCAGGCGGCTTGCTCGAAGTTCACATTGCGCGCCGCCAGAGTACTCATTTTGCGGCGCACCGCCATTTCGGAAAGTGCTTCGCCAATGCCGGCCTGCGCTCGCTCGCGCAGATGCGCCGGAATATCGGAAAACAGGTCATCAACTGACGAGACGCCGACTGTTTGCAGCATCTCGTCTTTATCGTGTGCGGTTAAAGCGGAGTAGGTCATTGTGAAAGGATGTAACTATAACGCGTTGCAGAGTAATTACGAAGCACGATAGCGCACGTATTCATCAGCGCTGATAAGCTCGTCGCTTTGCGCTGTAACGCGCACCTTGATGAGCCAACCGTCGCCGTAGGGCGATGCATTGATGATGCTGGGGTCATCGGTCACGGGCGTGTTGGCTTCGAGCACTTCGCCGCCCACTGGTGATACGAGATCGGACACAGCCTTTACCGACTCAACCACACCAAACGCCACGCCGGGCGAAACGGTAGTGCCCACTTCGGGCAGTTCCACATATACGATGTCGCCCAGTTCATGCTGCGCGTAATCGCTGATGCCAACTGTCGCCGTCTCGCCTTCGACGCGCACCCATTCATCGCTGCGCGCATACTGCAAATCTTCCGGGTAATTCATAGTTGCTCCACTCGTTTTAACAGGATACACAGGATGAGCAGGATAAAGATGATCTCAGCGCACGATCCCCGACTCTTCAGGCTCTGCTTCCATCCTGAATATCATGTGCATCCTGTTTCACTTATTCCGTCCGTGCGGTACAAACGGCAGGGTGACGACTTGCGCCGGGTGCAACACATTGCGAACTTGCACTTCGACCGTGTCGCCCGCTTCCAGAGTACTCGGCATCATGGCCAGCGCGATGCCGATGCCCAGCGCCGGGCTCATGGTGCCCGATGTGATTTCGCCGATGGGTGCGCCATTCTGGAACACAACGTAACCTTCGCGCGGGATGGCTTTACCGCTCATTTTAATGGCGCGAATACGGCGCGCCGGAGTTTGTTTGTCCTGCAATGCGGCGCGTCCCGGAAAGTCGCCTTTGGCGGGCTTTACAGCGAAGCCGCAGCCGCTTTCGTAGGGCGTCCACTCTTCTCGCAGTTCGTGGCCGTAGAGCGGCAAACCGGCTTCGAGACGCAACACATCGCGCGCGCCCAGGCCGCAGGGAACCACGCCCGCCGCCAGCAGAGCGCCCCACACGCGCGGCGCGGCATCGGCAAAGAACATGAATTCAAAGCCGTCACAGCCGGTGTAACCTCCACGCGCGAGTACTCCGCGCGCACCGGCGATTGTGGCCATGCTGCAATCGCGCCACTTCATTTGCGACAGATCGTACTCGGTTAGAGTTTGTAAAACTTCAGCGGCGCGCGTGCCCTGAATGGCCAGCATGGCGCCGTCTTCGTAACGATTGCTCAGGCACAATTCATCGCCCAGGTGCTGTGCGAAATGCGCTTCGTCGAGGTCGGCGCGCGACGCGTTCACCACAACCAGCCACTCATTGGGCGCTAAGTGATAGCCCATCACGTCATCTATCACGCCGCCGCTCTCATTGAGCAGCATGCCGTAAGCGACGCGGCCAATTTGCACGCCACTCCAATCGGCGGAAACAATACGATTTAAGGCTTCGGTGCCGCCCAGGCCGGTGACATCGAGTTGGCCCATGTGCGATACATCAAAAACGCCGCAGGCCTCGCGCACGGCGCGCACCTCGGGTATGACGCCCGCATACTGCACCGGCATTTCCCAGCCGGCAAAGGGCACCATGCGTCCGCCCGCTTTTACATGTTCGTCATACAGCGCAGTGCGCTTCAAAGTTTCCTTCAGATCCATACAGAGTTGATTTTAACACGGGTTTGTTGCAGCAGGGTTTCCCGGTTGAGTATTCGATTGAGCATTTGCTGGCTTTTACTCGTGCCGGCGGTCGGCTTTTTGCGATGCGATAAAGCCAAGCGTTTCCTCCAGCGAGCCGATTCCCGCTACAGTGCCGACTTGCGTCACCGACAACGCACCGACCGCGTTGCCCAGTTCGGCACATTGCGGCAAATCGAAGCCATGCGCCACGCCGGCCAAGAAACCGGCGGCAAAAGCATCACCGGCGCCCGTCGCATCCACCGCTTGCACACAAAACGGCGCTACCGAGTACTCGTCGCTTTGGGTGCGCAAGTAAGAGCCGCGTTCGCCCATCTTTAATGCGACAACGCCGACGCCCTGGTCCAGGAAAAACTGCGCCACATCTTGCGGTGTATTGGCTTTGCCGGCGGGCACACAGCGACCGGCTTCCGAATAGGACGGCACGAAGAGATCGATGTAGGGCAGGGTGGGGCGTAACGTCTGCATCCAGCGGTCGGTGGCGTCCCACGCCGTATCGAGCGCCGTCTTGATGCCCAGTTGGCGCGCCTTCTTCAAAATGCGCGCGCACGGCTCACCATCGAAGGCCGGCATCAAAAAGTGCCCGGCGATGTGCAGCAGCTTGCAATTTTGCAGCAGGTCCCAATTAACGTCGAGGTCGGTGAAGGCGGCGTTGGCGCCGGTGTGGTGGATGAACGAACGTTCACCATCAGCAGCGATCATGACCATAGTGGCCGAAGTGTAAGCGCGTTCGTCGGTCGATATGCCGTCTGAATCGACACCGCTACGATGCAAGTAGCCGCGCACGAAATCGCCGAAACCATCGCGCCCGACTTTACCCATGACGCCGCTTGAAACACCCAGCTTATGCAGCCCGATTGCCGTATTCGCCGCGCAACCGCCAATGGAAGGATGCATCTCTTCGACCAGCGTCAGTTCGCCGCGCCCCGGATAACGATCAACCGTGCGCGCAATGACATCGGCCACTAAAATCCCCAGGCAAACCACGTCGGCCATAATGAGTACTCGCTTGTGCTTTGCGCTGTGGCTACGGATTCGTCTTGCCGGTACGCGTCTCGGCGGGCGCCTGAGTATTAGTTGCCGGAACACCTGCTGCCGTGGCACCTGCTGCCGGAGCACTTGTTGCCGGAGCACTTGTTGCCGGAGTTGTCATGAAAACCAGATTTCCGTTGATGTCGAGCTTATCGTTACGCGCTACGATGGTTTTAATGACGGTGCGAAAACCCCATTGCTGTGTGAAGTTCACCACGTAAATTGGGTTCATGTTACCCAAAATGCCGTTAGTTACGCCTTCGGGCACCGGAGCGCCGCCTAACGAAAGTCGCGCATCGCCGAGCCAGAGTTGATCGCCTTGTCGCGCTTCCAGTCTGGCATCCAGCGAGAAGGGCAACGGCACGCCGATAAACGGCGCCGGACGCGTGCCCGTAATTTTCACACGATCGTTTTGCAGCGAAAGGCGCAAGTCCGAAACGTCCTTAATGCGACCCTGCATCAGCTTTTGCAGCGATGCGGCATTGACGATCAAATGCACTTTCGAGAGTCCCGCGCCGGTGACTTGCATCGGCAGATTCTGCGCTTGTTCCGTCCTGCCGTTTCTGCTGCCATTATCCCAGGTGCGATAGCTCAGGTTGTTGAACTCGATTTCGCCCAGTTCCAGGCGCATACCGTCATGTTCAAAGTCGCGCAGTTGCAGTGCGGCGCGCCCAATGCGTCCGGTGCTTTCGCTGCCCCCGCTGCGTCCGGTTCCTCTCGCAACGGGAGGTGTGGAGGCCGCATTTTGCACCTGCGCGCAGGCTTGCGAAGCGAAGAATAAAACGCTGCTCGTTAAAACGCTGCTCGTTAAAACGCTGCTCGTCAGCAAGGGCATGATACGTCTGGTCAATATCGATTGCATTTAATGCTCTCTTTGCTCAAGTCGGTGTTTCGCTTAGGCTGCCGCGAATCCATCGCAATCATATGAGTGGAATCAATGACTTTGCGTTTCCGCGTGCCGTGGTGCCTGCGGGTGCCTGTCGAGAAGAACGCTCTCCCGCAGGTTGTTGAAACGAGTACTTGGAAACGAATACTCGAACCACAGCAAAGCTGTAACCCTGTTGGTGCGCATGAAGGCATTGCACAGATGCATTGCACAGACGCGCACCATGGCTCCATTAGCTGCCGTTGACTTGCAACTCGCGCGGCCCCAGCGTCACAACGGTGAAGTTGTGCGGCGGATTTTGTGCGTAGAACTCAGCGATGGTTTGCGGTGAGACATTGTTGATGGCTTCGGTCACTTCGTCCAGCGAGCGCACGCGGCCCAGTATGAATTGATCGCGCGCGATGGCGGAAGCGCGGGCCCGTGACGACTCTTCCTGCATGACCAGTTCGGAAAGCATTCCCACTTTGGCGCGCTCGACTTCTTCTTCGGTGACGCCCTCGGCCATGCGGCGCAATTCATTCAGCAACACGTCGAGCGTTTCCTGGCTGCGCTCGGGTGTCGTGCCCGCGTAAGCCAGGGTAACACCGCAACCACGCAGGCTGGTGGCCGAGGCCGACACCGAGTAAACGAGGCCGCGTTTTTCGCGCACTTCGGTAAAAAGCCGCGCGCCCATGCCGCCGCTAAGAACCGAAACGGCCAGACGATAGTTGTAGAAGTGTTCGCTTGTGGTGGGCACGCCCGCATAAGCAACGCCGATGTGCTGCTGCGAAGTTTCCTGCGCGATGTGATGCACGCGCGCCGTATCGACCGGTCGGGGCAGCGGCGGCTGGGGCAATTGCCCGCTCCAATCGCCGAAGAGCTTTTCAATGCGCTGCACCACGTCGTCAAAATCGATGCCGCCCGCCAGCGATAAAATAGCGCCATCAGGGCGGAAGCGCGCTGCATGATCGGCGCGCAGTGCGCCCGGCGTCAGTGCCTGCAAACCTTCGCGCGTGCCCAGCGGCGAGCGGCCGTAGTTGTCGGGAAAGTGCATGCGCCGCAACTGCACAAACATCTTGCGCGCCGGGTTATCTTCCAGGCTTTCGAGCGCCTGCAAAGCGAGTACTCGCTCGGCCTCAAATTCTTCGGGCGGAAAGCTTTCCTGCAATAGAAACGGACGGCGAATGATATCGGCATACAGCGTCAGCGCTTCGGGCAGGTAATCGCTTAGTGTAGCGCCGCCAAAAGTGGTGTATTCGGTTTCGGTGCCGCCGCCGCGATCAATGCCCAGGTCATCGAGCGCATCGCTGAGCGCGCGGCTGTCGCGCACGGTGCCGTCAGCGCTCAGCGCACCGCGATAACTCAGGCTTTCCAGAACCGTTGTCAACCCGCCGAGCGCCGACGGCTCGGTGGCTGCGCCGGACGGGATGAGAAATGTCCACGCCGCCGCGCGCTTGTCAGCCAGGCTTTCACCGACGATCGTCAGGCCATTGCTCAGTTGATGCGTGCGCACGCCCGAAGCGCGCCCCCCGCCATTGTGTGATGTGGAAGAAGAAAGTGACAAAAGAAGTGCTCCTGTTATGTTGGCGCTTAGTTTAGCAAACGCACCGATTGTCACATGGCAAAGCTAATACGAAACTGCTTTCGGTTTGAGCGTCCGTTTCGTATTAACCCAAGTTGCTACCTATTGATTGCCCGCCGCTGAAGTAGTGCTGCTGAAGCAGTGCTGCTGAAGCAGCGGGCTGATGGTAAAAAGCCCCCTGAACGGGGCTGCAAATAGCAACCGAGGCCGCTTCAGCGGTCTTTTTGCAAGTGCAGCCCCAGTGCAGCCCCAGTGCAGCCCCAGTGCAGCCCGCTCGTTCACGGGCGGGCTACTACAGGTGGCAACTTGAGTTATTAGCTTTGCCTGAATGTTAATTGCTGTCTTTACCAGCGCTTGTAGCGGAACGGATCATCTCCGGTGATGAAGTCGGTGCGGTAGTCTGGATGGTAGAGATAGGGCGCCGCGCCACCAGCAGGGCGCAGTGTCATATCGGGCGCGGGAGAGTTGAAGCCGGCTCCGCCAAACCAATCCCAGATGCGCACCGCGAGCACGTTGCGACCGGTTTTTA
>DASVRI010000019.1:0-132601 GCA_036388675.1 Abditibacteriaceae bacterium
CGCACACTGCGCCGGTTCGACTGTGAGACTTTCTCCAACTCCGCTCGTTCTTGCGCAGTCAATGTGATGATGTGTTGTTTAGCTGGCATACCTCCAGTCAAACATACCTTCTCTTGACTTACTACCTGGTCAGAGCACTAGCGTCATACGACCGGCAAGTACTCAAACACGAATTCTTCTAAACAACCGGTGGCGAAAAGGTGTCGTATTTGGCATGTAGCGCCGCCATGCGGCTCACGTCCTGCGGTGGCCATGTGGGCTGGCTGTTCACCCATTCAAACAGTTCTTTGAAGTAGTCTTCGAAACCGGCGGGCGAGAACATGATCAGAAAGCGTGCGGGTGACGAACCTGTGTTGAGCCACGAATGTACGGTGCGCGGCGGCACGACGACTAGCGTCCCGACAGTAGCCTCGAACGAGCGATCGTCGATGCGGAACTGCAATGTGCCCTCCAGAATGTAAAAACTTTCGCGCGCCACTTTGTGCCAGTGCGGTGGCGGCCCCGGTGCTCCCACGGGCGACACATATTCCAGCAACGAGTACTCATTCGCGGTGTCGCTGCCGCGTGCCAGCGTCGAGACTTGCACGCCCATCGCACCAACAATGTTTTCTCCGGCGCGGCGCACCGTCACATCCGACACCACATCTTCGTTGTCTGTATTGTTCATAAAACCGGTATTTCCATAGGTGCCTTGGAATCACCAGCATCGAATATCACAGCCTGTTCCGTTTCCAACGTCAAGGAAGAAAACAAAGTAAATTTTCTGATTGGTCAACGTGCGAGGTAGAAACGGCTTGAAGTAGTGCTTCAAAAAGTCACCTGCTTCCGTCAAATCTTCATTCGACCGGATGCGGCCATTCTCAATTACACCAACAGACACGCGCTCGTGTCGTCTGTTGAGAGGATTCCAGATATTAGTGCCTTGGTAGAACCTTTCAATTGCTCTGGGTGACAAGTTGCTACTGTAGCTTCGCATTTCAGCAACAAAGTAGTCGGAATGATTGCCGTTGGCGACTAACAACCCTAAGTTTTTCATAAAGGCTACACGATTGGTATTTGGCGGATGCTTTACAGAAGTAAGCGAGCGGCTTAGTTGCCACAAGGAGACATCGTGTGACCAAACCAGCAAATAAGTGAGAGCCAGTAGACAGGTAACACCGGACGCATAAATCAGCAGGATTTTCGCTTTTCTATTCATACCTCAGATTGTAGCGCATGCGGGAAATCACTTATAAAATGCTCTCTAACGTCCGCCCAGGCCGCTGAGCGACACGCCCTCGATGAAATAGCGTTGCGTGAAAAAGAATAGCACGATAATCGGCAGCACGACAAGGGTCGAAGCGGCCATCAACAAGCCGGGTTCGCCGCCGTGTTGCTGCTGATAAAGTTGCAGAGCGTAAGCGAGCGTCATCTTTTCGGGAGACGAAAGATAAATAAGCGGCCCCTGGAAGTTGTTCCACGCCGCCATGACGCTCATGATGCCGATAGCCGCCAATGCCGGTTTCACCTGCGGCAGCATGACCCACCAGTAAATGCCGAGCGGCCCACAACCGTCGATCTTGGCAGCGTCTTCCAGTTCCGTCGGGATAGACATGAAGAACTGGCGCAGCAAAAATATGTTAAATGCCGAGCCAAAGAAGGCCGGCACCCACAGGGGCAACAGCGTATCGATCCAGCCCAGCGAACGAAAGATAAGAAACTGCGGCATCATGGTGACGGCGCTGGGAATCATCATGGTCGCAAGCAGCACCACAAACAGCAGGTTTCGACCCGGCCAGTGCAAACGCGCGAATGAATAGGCTACCAACGATGAGGAAAGCAGCGTTCCCAATACGGTCATGATTGTCAGGAACAGCGTGTTCCCCAGGAATGTCAGGCCGTAGTGCGTTTCCGGCGGCAGGAACTCCAATGCTTCCGCATAGTTCTTCCAGCGTGGCGAAACCTCGCGTATTTTGGTGAGTTCGCTGCGGTTGGCCTCAAAAGTCTTTTTTTCGATTTTGCCTGTGCCGGCTTGCGGCTCTAACGATTGAACGAGTACTCGGCCCGACGGCAAATTAGCGATCTCCGCGACCTTCACTTGTTTTGGGCTGTCTTTCAAATACCACGACACGCCCGCCGGTTCGTCCTCAGCGTTGGTGATGCCGGCCACAGTAGTTTGCTGCGTGGGAATCCAAACCGGCGGAAAAATGGCTTGCTCTTCATCGGTTTTAAGCGAAGTCGAAATGAGCCACGCAAACGGAATGAGAAAGAGCAGCGACCCCGCCAGCAGCGTGCAATGCGCCGCGGATAACTGCATAACACCGCCCATGTGAGCGGCATTGCGCGTTGTGCGCTTCACAATAAAAAGGGCCAGAGCGCTTTCCATAAGCGCAACCGCGCCCAGTGCAAAAGGATTGCGCCCCAGAACCACGACGGCCACTAACCCCAGCAAAAGCAGCACGTTCAACAGGACTAACGAAGTTCTATGAGCGCGTGCAGCTGCCACAATGGCACTCAGTAAAACTACAAAGGCAACGACGCCTAAGACGATGGCAATGAGCCAGATGAAGGCTGTCATGATGCTTTACCTCTTATCCGTTTCGTAATGCACCCAGTATTTCTGTGCCCACAGTTGCAGCAAAGCCAACATCAGAATGACGAGGAACACGACCCAGGCAATGGCACTGGCGTAGCCCATCTTGAAAAAGCGAAAAGCGTTGTTGAACAGATAGAGCACAGGCACGAGCAGTGAATCGAGCGGCCCGGCGGAACCGCTGCCGCCGCCAAGAACATAAACGCGGTCGAATTCCTGAAGCGCCCCGATGGTGCCCATAATCATGTTGAAGAAGATATAGGGTGAAAGCATCGGCAGCGTAACGTGGCGAAACTGCGCCCAGCCGCGCGCGCCGTCGATGCGTGCTGCTTCATACAGGCTGGCCGGGACGCCCTGCAAACCCGCCAGCCACAAGATCATGCCGCCGCCTGCGCCCCACAAGCCCTGAACGATGAGTCCCGGCTTGGCCCAGTCCGCGACACCGAACCAGCCCGGCGGCAGCAGACCGAACCATTCGGTTAGCGTGGCGCGCCATACCGCGTTCAGCAGGCCCTTGTTCGGGTCACCGGCCAGAATCCACGCCCACAGCACGGCTGATGCAATCGCCGGCACGATGGACGGGATATAAAACGCGGTGCGATACCACGTCATGCCTTTGATCTTCATGTTGAGCAGCATAGCAATGGCAAGACCCGTCGCCATGCCCAGTGGAATGCCAATGATCGCCAGATAGCCCGCATTGTAGAACGCTTTACCAATCAGTTCACGGTCGTCGGTAAACAGCGTGTGGAAGTTGGAAAGACCGGCGTAGCGCGGCGCGTGCAGCACATCGTAATCGCTAAAGGCGAGCAGAATTGAGGCGACAATCGGCCCAGCGGTCAGCAGCAGAAAACCAATAATCCACGGAGCGGCCATCAGGTAACCGGCGACAGTTTCTCGTTGAGCGGCACGCGAGTGACCGACCTGTTGTCGAATGCGAGCCGCGCCGAAAGCCAATCCACAAAGCGAAAGCAAAACAATGCACGCGATCGGCCTGGCAAAGGAGAAAATTGGCAGTGTCTCGCGAGCGAACGCCTTGTCAAGCTCTTTTTGCACTAGAATGCGTTGCTCGGTCAGGGCTGCCTGCGGGGTTTGTGCGTGCTGACAGGCTCGCTCGAATGCCCGCACATGAGCGTCCCACAGCGACTGGCCGACAAACGTAACGGGACGAAACTTAGATTCCGGCAACAAGTCGATAAACGCTTTTTGTACCGTGCGCAGGCGCGGGTTCTCCGGTGCGAATTTCTTGAACAACAAATCGTTGGTGGTGCGCCGCGCCGAAAGATCGAAGACATACGGGCGGCCCTTCTCTTCATTGAACTTCTTTTGAGCGGAAGCGCCAATGACCGCGGCCTCTCCACTCGTCATCCATTTGATGAAGCGCCACGCTTCGTTGGGATGGCGCGCACCGACAGGAATTGCCAGTGAAAAGCCACCAATCCAGGTGATGTATGGCGACTGGCCGGCAAAGCGGCCTTTACCTTCTAAGCGCTCGGCAGGCACAGGCGGCGGAGCGACCGCAAAGTCGAGATCAGGAGCATAACGCGCGATGGTGTTCACATTCCACGAACCGTTTATAACCATGCCGATTTTGCCGGTGAAGAACGGGTCTTGTTCCGCACCTTGAAACCCGCTCTGGTAAATGTTGACTTTGTCATAGCCGCCCAGCATGTCATACATTTCGGCCATGTATTTCAACGCGCCTACTGTGTGCGGGTTATCGAGCGTGCAGGTGCGCCCATCCGGGCTCATGAACTCGCCACCGTTTTGCCATGAATACAGATAAAGCCACGAGTTGCCCCAGTTCGGTATAAAGCCGATCTGCTTGAATGTGCCGTCGGGATTCAGCTTGGTGAGTTTTTTCGAGTACTCTTTTAACTCTTCCCAGGTGCGCGGCGGACGATTTGGGTCGAGGCCGGCCTCGCGGAACATCTTGCGACTGTAGAACAGCAGGCGATCATCGATGCCGGTCGGAATCGCATAGACGCGGCCTTTGTACATCGCTTCGTTCCAGGCGGCGGGATAGTAGTCTTCGCGGCGTACGGGCTGACTGGGGCCTTTATCGGCCTGAAGAAAACGGTCGAGGGGTTGGAAGGCGTCGCGCGAAGCCCAATCGCCGATAGTAAAGCGATCCTGGTTGATGAGGTCGGGCGGCGCGCCGCCAACAATGGAAGTCATCAACTTTTGCGGGTTCATGGTGCCGGCGCCCATCGAGAGCAGCGACACATCAATGTCCGGGTTGCGACGCTCGAACTCCAGCACTTGCGCGTCCAGTCCGGCGCTTTCCGGCCCCGATTGCAGGCCCCACACATTCAGCTTGACGCGGGAACCTGAACCTGACTCCTGCGCAAAAGTTGCGTGTGTAAAGCTTGTCAGCAGCAAACACACAGCGAAAAGCACCGCTTGCCACGAACGCAAGCATGAGTTCAGACGGAAAGAGACTCTTTGAATTGGCGGCTGAACGGAGACATTTCCGCGTGTTCGTCTCCCACAGAAGACAGAACTATAAGTTGAGAAGCAAGGCACTTGTGTCAATCCTTAGACCACGAGTGAAGTGGAAACTGTTGCAGGGGAACTCGACACAAGTTTACACCACCAGGCATCAACAAACCCAGCGTGACGCACCAGAAACGAGTACTCGCTCGGCGCGGCGAAACGAACGCGATGAAGGCAGTAACGAGCGACTGGCAGCCACTAAGAAAAGTTCGACAGGCGTAGTTTTAGCCTGTCGTTGCGGGTTGCTCGACCACCTGAACGGGGCGCGGCGCCAACACGGTGAAGACGATCTGTGGCTGAATCAAAACGGAGAATGGACGGCGCATTTCTGTAGGACTGAGCAGGTTCAGCTTTTCCCAAACGCCAAAGCGCGCCTCTTTCACTTCATTGCCAACCGGAACCAGTTCAGCAGGCGACGGATTCATCAGCGCGTGTTCGGCGGGTAAAAGGATTAAGTTTTCGCCGACACTGAGTTGGGCATAGGCTTGCAGGCGATGAGTCAAGAAGTGCGTCATCTTGTCCCACTTGGCAAAGGGCGGCTGCGGCGTAAGGTCATCGTTGGTGCGCACCGCAATCTGCGTGACGGGTGTATCGTCGCCCGGCTTGACGTCGATCAGATAATTGGAATAATGGCCCTGATCTGTTTGCCCGCGCGTAATGACGTTGAAATCGGCATATTCGGCACCGCTGGCGACGGCGCGCTGCACCGCCCACGAAGCGCGCGTGCCGAGATAACTCGTAAAAACATACATGCCCTGCTCGCCGCGCGGCGTCACGGGAGCCGTTGCAATGTTGGTCGTTTTGTCGATGAGGCGCTGATGAGTGAGTACTCGATAGTTCATCTGCCAGAAGTCGAGCGATGGCTTGGGCAGCGGCGAGTAATGAAAGTCATCATTGAAAAAGCAGGTCGTCTGCAAAATGGCGCAAGTTTCGCCGTTGACTTTGAGCGTGTCCAACTCCAGCGAAGCGGGCACTAAGGGCCGCACACGAACCGCCGGAACAGCGTGCGACACCAGCAGCATGTGCCGCAGCGTGACGCTCATGGTCTTCATATTGTCCGGGATTTTCTCGGCGATTTGCTCGCCAATCGAGGACAAAGACGGGATGTTGGAGAAAGAAGGCAAATTCATGGTAGAGACAGTGTAATCAACTTGCCGCGAAATTTGAGCCTAAAGGCACGCTCAGGTAAGACAGGTGGGATCAAACGCCGTGCCCAACTAGGGTGGCGGCGCGCCCCGGAAGCATTTATTATCCAGAGGTTTATTCATGGGTTTGTTTCGACGCGGTTCCGATCAGACGAGTGACGCGGCACCATCACCGGCAACCGACGGTTCCATTGCGGGAGCGGCAGACAGCCCGGACTCGCAAATGGAGTTGCAGCAACTGCGCGACACGGTTGAGGAAATCCACCGCGTAATCGTCGAAGTGGCCGACCGTGGTTCGGCGCAGGAAAAAGTCTTCGACACACTGCACGCCGAGCTGCAAGATTATAAGAACGATTTCATTTATGAGCACCTCAAACCGGTTCTGTGGCCGCTCCTGTTTTTGTTCGACTCGCTGGAGCAATATGCTCGCGAGATTGTAGGGCGTGTCAACAACACAGGCGAATCCACCATCGACGCCAAAGAAATACTCGACCACCTCAAGTTCTTTCGCGGTCAACTCGTCGAGTCGCTGCGCATTTGCGAAGTGACACCGATGAAGCAGCCTTCGGGCGCCGTTGACCCGAAGTTGCACAAGCCGATTGGAACGGAGACGGTGCAAGACCCCGGCGAGGACAACACCGTGCGACGCGTAGTGCGCACCGGATGGTATCTCAACGGCAAAGTGTTGCGCCACGCCGAAGTGATCGTCGGCAAAAGCAGCGGCGTCTCAAACCTTGCCGGGGAAAAGTCCAAAGACACTGTTATTGCGTCGCGCCGCGATCTCGCAGCACGCCTCCAGGCACCACGCGCCAGTTCCGATGCCAGCGCCAGCGGCGGGGGTCGTGGCAGTTGAGATCATCGGCTTAACGCGTGTACATTGGACCTTAAAAGAAACGTTAAAAACACTTGATTGACAAATTCGTGAGACACACCCATGTCGGCAGTGCTCAGGCTGGCGTTTTGAGTACTCGCTACGCCTCTATCTGTATTGGAGAACACAATGGCTAAAGGCCGCGCAGTTGGTATTGACCTTGGAACGACGTATTCCGCCGTGGCGGTCGTCGATGAATACGGCAAACCGGTCGTCTTAAAGAACGCTGACGGCCAGAGCACAACACCGTCCGCGGTGTTTTTCGATGAGCCTAATTACGTCGTCGGCGAGACGGCGTTACAGAGCACCATCACCGACGCCGACAAGGTCGTGCAATTCGTCAAGCGCTTCATGGGCCAGACCGGTTATCGCGTTCACGTGGCGAACGACGACTACTCACCGCAGTTTGTCTCCGCGCTCATCCTGAAGAAAATTGTGCAAGACGCCTCGGTGGAACTTGGTGGCGAAGAAATCACCAAAGCCGTTATCACGGTGCCGGCTTACTTTACGGAAAACCAGCGCCACGCCACCATGGAAGCGGGCCAAATGGCCGGATTGCAAGTATTGCGCATCATCAACGAGCCGACGGCGGCGGCACTATCCTACGGTATGCAGCGTCGTGGCCGCAAGCGTAACTGCCTGGTTTACGACCTGGGCGGCGGCACCTTCGATGTAACAGTTCTCGCCATTGATGACAACGAGTTGAACGTGTTATCTATCGGCGGCGATCACCACCTGGGCGGCAAAGATTTCGATGACCGAATCATGAACTACATCGAAGAGCAAGTCAAGCTCAAGCACAATATCGACATCAGCGACGACAAGGAAATCGAAGCTGAACTGCGCCTCAAATGCGAAGCGGCCAAGCGCCAGCTAACCGGACGCGTCGCAGTGCCGATTGCTCTGAAAGTGCGCCGCTTTGACGAAGACGGCAACGACACGGGACTTTCAGTTCCGGTAAAAATTGAACTGACGCGCGAGTGCTTCCAGGAAATCACCTCCGACCTTCTGGGCCGCACGGAAATGCTACTCGAATCGGTCTTTGCCAAAGCCGACCTGTCGTGGGAGCAGATCGACGATTTGCTTCTGGTCGGCGGCAGCTCGCGCATGCCGATGGTCGGCGAAATGCTGCAACGCGTTTCCGGCAAAAAACCGCTGCTGCATGACCCGGATGAATGCGTCGCCAAAGGCGCGGCGTTGCAGGCCGCATTGCTGGAGAAAACCGAAAACGTGCCGCAGGTCTCAGTCGGACACGTGCTGTCGCATTCGCTGGGTGTGGCCGTCATGCGCAACGGCCAGGCGATTGTTGACCATGTGGTACCTAGCCTGACACGTTTGCCTGTCACGCAGGCGCGCGAAGGTTACACGACCACAGTCGATAATCAGACCACGGTGCAAATTCGCGTTTACGAAGGCGAAAGCACCGACTTGCAAAGCTACGGCAAAGGCCCCATCGGCGTCTTCGATTTGGATACCAGCCCGGCGCGCCCCAAAGGTCAGCCCAAAATCAGTGTGCAGTTCCACTGCGACGAAAACGGGCGCATCATCGCCGTGGCGCGCGACCGCGATACCGGACAGGAAAGCCGCACCGTTATTGCGCTGCAAAGCTCGCGCACCGGAGAAGAAAGCACCGAAGAAGCGCAGTTGCTGGCTGCAGCGAATGTTTCGTAAGCACCACTGACACGCTGTTCAACCGGCACAAAGCAACGAAAAGCAAAAGGAGCAGGCCACCTATTCGGCATGCTCCTTTTGCTTTTCGTTGCAGTTCTAAGTGTGATATTCGGCGTTAATCTTCACGTAGTCATAGGAGAAGTCGCATGTCCAGGCGCGCCACGAGGCATCGCCTTCTCCGACTTGAATGCTAATGGTCAAGTTGTCGGTCTGCATCGCGGCCTGGGCCTGTTGCAAATCGAAGTTCGATGGCTCACCATCACGGAATACTTCGACTTCGCCCAGTTGGATGCGCAGTTTAGCCGCATCGAAAGCAATTCCGGCGCGACCGGCGGCCATCGCAAGGCGACCCCAGTTTGGGTCGTTGCCGAAGATGGCGGTTTTTACTAAAGGCGAATTAGCAACGGTCATAGCGATTTGCTTGGCATCGTGCGGCGTTTGTGCCCCGTTGACTTCAATCGTCACCAACTTGGTGGCGCCTTCGCCATCGCGTGCCACTTTTTTGGCCAACTGCACACATACGCTTTGCAGCAGTTCCACAAAGTGCGAGTACTCGTTTTCACCAATTTGCACGCCACTGGCGCCATTTGCCAACACGATACAGGTGTCGTTGGTGGAGGTGTCGCCATCCACCGTAACCGAGTTGAATGAATGTTCGACCGCTTCTTGCAAGGCGCGCTGTAACATCATCTTTTCCACCGCCGCATCCGTCGTGAGAAATGAGAGCATCGTGGCGTGCAGCGATGTCGCATCGAGTGAAGCCATAGCCGGGCCGATCATGCCGACGCCTTTCGCCTGACCGCCAACGGTGACAACCGCGCCGTTGATGGTGGCACGCGCGGCGTAGAATTTCGGAACAGTGTCGGTCGTCATCACGGCACGCGCCGTTGCTTCATTCAGCGCCTCGCCAGTGCTCAGTTCGAGTGAAGGAAACGCGGCTTCGATCTGGTTCATAGGCAACGCGTGGCCGATGATGCCTGTCGAACAGACGAGGACTTCAGCGGCGGAAGCACCGATTTGCTTTGCTGCCAGGTCGCACATGCGTTGTGCGTTCGCTGCGCCCTGTGCTCCGGTGCAGCAGTTGGCGTTGCCGGCGTTAGCCACAATCGCACGGTGCTGTGCGTGCGCCAGGTGCCGCGCCGAAATCAGCACGGGAGCAGCTTTGACCTGGTTCTGTGTGAACACAGCCGCCGCCACAGCGGGAGTTTGCGAAACGATCAACGCCAGATCGTCGCCCTCTGTCTTGATGCCGGCGCGCGTGGTTGCCGCGGCGAAGCCCTGCGGCGAAACCACTCCGCCACCGTCGATGCTTTGAATACCGGTAAAACTCATAAGTGCAATTGTAACGAGGAAACGCCGTTACGAGTACTCAGGGCGCTGCGGATGCTCGTGCCCTGCGCCTAAGGCCAGGGGAATTCGGGCGCGGTGGTGAACTTGAATCCGAGGATCGTCGGCGACACCATGCTAATAATCGCCCACAAGACGGCGAGCGAAAATTCACCCAGAATAAGCCCCAGAGCAAAGGGCGCCAATCGCCGGAACAAATCGATGCCGCCAAAGCGCAACACCAGGCTTTTAGCAATCCAGGCCAGGATGCAGGGAATCCAGAACACAATCATGGTCCAGGTGGGCGCGATGGCGTAGGCCAGCGGGTGCAAAGGAAACCACGAGAATGTCGCTCGACAGTACACCAGTAAGCTGGTGACGATAACGCCAACGGCCAGGCCGGCATATTCCGTCGCGCCCGGTGCGACAGTGCCGCCGTTCACGGTGGACACGGTGAGCGTCATCATGTTTTTCGCGTTTCCATTAGGATAGCCATACAGCGTGAGGTGCCCCATCGTATAACTCAGCCTTAAGAAAAAGAAGCTGGCCACGACAAATGCAACGACCACAGCGATGGCGATCGGCAGCAGCAGCGAGCGCTGTCGCAGGCGAGTCTCGCCCGCCATTTTCTGATTGTCCATCAAGGGCGAGAGCAGCACGCCGCGCAAGTCGCGGATAAACACGATGTTGAGCATTCCACCCATGGTCAGGGTTGCCGGGCCTGCGTTATGCAGAGGATAAAAGAGCTGCATCAAATGCTGTGGCAAAAAGCTGGTCTCGGTCATGAGCAGTCCGGCTTCATTCACCGTGCGGCTCATGATGACCGCGATGAAAAGCATATATAAGCCCATCTGCACCGCAGCGTAAATGGGATTCATTCCGGCAAGCCACAGCCAGAGAATAACGCCGCCAAAACCAGCCGCCAGGCCAAAGACGGCCACGCGATAGCTCATCAGTTCATCGCTGTCGTCTAACGGCTTGTTACGAGTACTCGTGGCAATGGCGGTGCGCCACACTTGCTTGAAATAGGGCCAGCCGATGCGCAACTGCGCGCCGATGAGCGCGATATAAGCGCCCGCCGCCTGATAGCCTGTCCACACGCGTGCGTTATGCGTCCCGATGCCGGTGGGAAGAGCGCCCATTTGCACGGCCATGACATCCTGAAAGCGCGTCAGCAAAAAGAAAAACCACAACGAAAACAAGAGATCAACGGGTAGGAAGAAGGCAAATCCCACAGCGGCCAGAGAGATGTACATCGGCATGTAATCCATGCCGCTCCATGGGCGCTCACTGAAAAACGGTTGCGTGCTGAGAAATGTTGTGAACTGCGGCCAATCGGGAAAGTTGGCGCGTAAGCCGTTCAAGCTAAAGACTGCAGCCGAAAAAGCGAAGCCCAGCCACATCGTGCGGTTGGAGAAAAACGGCTGGCCTTCCACTTCGTTGTTGATGATGGCCAGCGGCAGCGTAGTTAACGAAAAACGCAGTTGTTCGTTGTCCATCCACTGCCGGCGCAAAATAGTGGCGAGACAGGCAAAAGACCAGATCACACACGCGATCAAGCCAAACCACGCCAGCAAGGGACCGACCCACACACTATAAGGAATCGGCTCCCCGGCGCGCACCGCTTCGAAGTAGGTGCGAATCCATTCCGGCGCAGGCGACAAGTTGCCCTGAGGATTGAACGGCATGGCAAAGCCGGGAAGATGTTGCGTAAGCTCCTGGTTGAGCTTGTTTTCGGTTGTGGCATAGTACGGCAAGTAAGCCAGTGGTGGAATCAGCTTTTCAATGACGCCACGCGTCGACACCATAACGCCGACGAGCAGCATGGCGTAGATGATGACGATGTCGCCGCGATTGAGCCACTCGCGCCGCAGCAATCGTGTCAGGCCGCGATTGAGCAGAGCCAGCAAAAACAACCCGATGACGGCAGGTGGCGCCAGTTGTAAAACGCCAAACTGCACCGTCTTGGCGACCATATCGGCATAGACCGAAAGACAGCAAATGCCGACCAGCAGCGGCAGAGCAACCAGAATGGCACGCAGGCGCAATCCGTGAAGCGGTGATGGTCGCCCACGCGTCGTGGCATCGGTGTGTTCAAATTCTTGGAGATTGTCGGTTTCAGGAGAAGTGGAATGGTTGGGAACAGAACTCATAGGAGCGAGTACTCGCATATAGCGGCAGTTCAGCAACAAAGCTATTCGATTATATCCACTGCCGTTGCCATGCACCAAATCAAAGGCTCTGCGGGGCACCACGCGTGTGCAGTGTCGTCTGGACGGTTGGCCGGTGTGGTCGTGCTGTCGCACTGCCGCCGTGCCGCCGTGCCGCTTGCGATGCAGGTTGAAGTCAGATAGAATAAATGGCTCGTGAAAGGTTTCACGGAGACCAGACGACCCGCCGTCATGGACATTTTGTTGGCTGCTCATTCACACAATATCGTTCATACCTGCACGCGCCCTGCTGCCAAACACAGCTCGCGTGCAGCATCCACACGCCCGGCAGCCGTCGCACGCCGCATGGCAAGCGGTGCTACCGCTCGCAGCGCTATCGTTTACGACGCTATCGTTTACGGCGCTGCAGCATGTGACGCTTTACGTGCGCCAGGCGATGCCGAACGCGCCAACCGCATGAGCAGCGAAAAACGCTCCGGCAGCGAAAAACGTTCCGGCGGTAAACGCTTTTAAGCGGCACGTTGGGCGTTGACCTACTTTTCACACGGGTATTGACCACCGCCGTCCGCTTGCGAGTACTCGTCCCAAGCAACTTCCGGCAGGCAGCCTACCACTATTCTTGCCGTCACGATTGTTCCCACGTCCAAAAGAAAGATTACGCCGTCACCCTGTTGGCCGCACCTGTGGAATCACGATGAATAACCAAAGCCATTTGCAGCACGAGGAAGACACATTGAATTCACAACCTCCTTTTAGCACGCCTGCCGCTCAACAAAACTGCGGCTTGCGTTACGGCATGCCCGCCGACAACGGGCAAGGCCTGTGGTCGCCCGCCGAAGAAAAAGACGCTTGCGGCATCGGTTTCGTGGCCGATGTTCAGGGTCGCCGCACGCACCGCGTCGTGCGCAAAGCCATCGAGGCCGTGAGTTGCCTCACGCACCGTGGTGCTGTGGCTGCCGACGGCAAAACCGGTGATGGCGCCGGCATTCTCACCCAGATTCCGCACGCACTGCTGCGCGCCGGTTTGGGTCGTGGTCAGGGCAAGTTGCTGAAGAAGGACGAAGACCTCGCTGTGGCCATGATGTTCTTCCCGCAGGATGCCGACCGGCGCCATCGCGCTTATCACATCTGTGAGAAAGTCGTGGAAGAAAGCGACCTCATCTTTCTGGAGTGGCGCTATGTGCCGGTCGATCCGACGGCGCTGGGCGAAAAGGCGCGCGAAATGTGCCCCAAAATTCGCCAGATGCTTCTCGCGCGGCACGACGGCATGAGCGATGAAGAGTTCGGTCGCACCTGCTACCAGATGCGCAAGCGCATGGAGAACCGCGTCGCCGCCGAAGGCATCGAAGGTTTTTACATCCCCAGCTTTTCGCACCGCACCATCGTGTATAAGGGCCTGGTCGTTGCGCCGCAGCTCGACAGTTTTTACAGCGACTTGCAGGACGAGCGTTTCCACTCGGCGCTGGCGCTTTATCATCAGCGCTACTCGACCAACACTTTCCCGACCTGGTTTCTGGCGCAGCCGTTCCGCTTTCTGGCGCACAACGGAGAAATCAACACCTTGCAGGGCAACGTCAACTGGATTCGCGCCAAGGAGTTGGCCGAGACCGCGTCGATCTGGGATTCGAAAGAAGCCCTGGCCGAACTGCGCCCGCTGATTCAGCCCGGCGGCAGCGATTCGGCGGGACTGGACAACGCGCTCGAATCCCTCGTCATGGGCGGACGCGACATCTTGCACACCGTCTTAATGATGGTGCCCGAAGCTTATCACGCCGTGCCGGAAATGGACGACGACCTGCGCGCGTTTTATGAATTCCATTCGTGTTTGCAGGAGCCGTGGGATGGCCCCGCCGCGCTGTCGTTTACCGATGGACGCATCATCGGCGCTTCGCTCGACCGCAACGGTTTGCGTCCGGCGCGCTACCAGGTCAGCGACGACGGCTTGTTTGTGCTGGGCAGCGAAGTCGGCGTGGTCGATATTGAGGGCGCACAGGTCATCGAAAAAGGACGCTTGGGCCCCGGCCAAATTATCGCACTCGACACCGCGACCGGCGAACTGATGAAGAACGCCGACATCAAGGAACGGTATTCAAAGCGCGCGCCGTATCGCGACTGGGTGGGTACGCATCTCATTAATGCCGACTCGGTTGGTACGCAGCCGGCGCCGCATCTTGCCGGTAACGGCAGCGCCAACGGCGTTGATGGTCACGGCGTTGACGGAGAGAGCAATTCAGCCGACGGCACCGCTCCTGAGTACTCGATTGATAATCGCGCCGTGGCCAGTCTGCTGCGCGGCGAAGAGTTGCTCGTGACGCAGAAGATCTTCGGCTACACCAACGAAGACGTGGACAGCATCGTAAAGCCGATGGTGAAGACCGCTAAAGAGCCGATTGGCTCAATGGGCGATGACACGCCGCTGGCCGTTCTATCGGAAAAGCCGCGTTTGCTGTACACCTATTTTCGGCAGCGTTTCGCGCAGGTCACCAACCCGCCGATTGACCCGCTGCGCGAGAAACTGGTGATGAGCCTGCACACGCTGCTCGGCCCCGCCACGAACCTGTGGGACGAAACACCAGAAGACTGCCGTCGCATTCAGTTCTCCAGCCCGCTGTTGTCCAACGAACAACTGCAATGGTTGCAAAGTGGTGCCGCCGGAGAATCGTTCAAGGCGCGCACGCTGGATGCGACTTTCCCCATCGCTGATGGCGAAGCCGGTTTGAAGCGCGCCGCCGACCGCCTGCACGATGACGCTCTGGCGGCGGTGCGCGATGGCGTATCCATTCTGATTATCAGCGACCGCAATGTTAGCCGTGAGCGCGCGCACATTCCAACGCTGATGGCGGTTGGTGCGGTGCATCATCACCTGATTCGCAGCGGCGTGCGCACGCAGGTCAGCCTCGTGGCCGAAACCGGCGAGGCGCGCGACGATCATCAAATGGCGTGCTTGCTGGGTTACGGCGCCAGCGCCATCAACCCCTACCTGGCGTTTGAGACGATTGCTGCGCTGGCCGAAGATGGCAAGATCGAGGGCTTTGAAGGCGGCGCCGACAAGGCAATTACGGCGTATCGCAGAGCGCTGGAAAGCGGACTGCTCAAAATCATGAGCAAGATGGGCATTTCGACACTGTCGTCTTATCATGGTGCACAAATTTTCGAGGCTGTCGGCTTGCACCCCGAGTTGGTGAAGGACTGCTTCACATACACGCCTAGCAAGATTCGAGGCGTGAGTTACACCGAAGTCGCGCGTGACATTCTGCGACTGCACGAAACGGCCTTCCCGACCGAGCCGCCGAAGAAGTTCGACCTGGAAGATTTCTATTTCCTGCGCTACCGCAAGGATGGCGAGCAGCACGCCTTTACGCCGACGTGGTTCAAGCCATTCCACAAAGCGGTGCGTGAAGGCGATTACGACACGCAATACAAAATCTTCTCCGAAGCTGTCAACAAGCGCGAGAAGCCGATTGCCATCCGCGATCTAATGGAGTACTCGCCGCTGGGCCAGCCGATTCCGCTGGACGAAGTCGAGCCGGTCGAAGCACTGTTCGCGCGCTTTGCTACCGGCGCGATGAGCCACGGTGCGCTATCGAGCGAAGCGCACGAGTGCCTCGCCATCGCCATGAACCGCATCGGTGGACGCAGCAACTCCGGCGAAGGTGGCGAACACCCGCGTCGCTTCGTTCGCGAGGAAAATGGTGACTGGCGCAATTCACAAATCAAGCAGGTCGCCAGCGGACGTTTCGGCGTGACTCCCGAGTACTTGATTTCGGCCAAAGAGCTGCAAATCAAGATGGCGCAGGGTGCCAAGCCGGGCGAGGGTGGCCAGTTGCCCGGCGGCAAAGTGTCGGCGGAAATCGCTTTCATCCGTCACAGCGTGCCCGGCGTGACGCTGATTTCGCCGCCGCCGCACCACGACATCTACTCGATTGAAGACCTGGCGCAGCTCATCTACGACTTGAAGCACGTCAACCCGCACGCGCGCATTTCGGTTAAGCTTGTGGCGCAGTCGGGTGTGGGCACTGTGGCGGCAGGCGTGGCGAAAGCGTACGCCGATACGATCATTATTGCCGGTCACGACGGCGGCACCGGCGCCAGCCCGATAACCTCCATCAAGAGCACGGGCATCGCATGGGAGTTGGGATTGGCCGAAGCGCAGCAAGTGCTGGTCAACAACAACCTGCGCGGTCGCGTGCGTCTGCATGCCGATGGTGGCTTCAAGACCGGTCGCGATGTCATCATAGCGGCCTTGCTCGGCGCGGAAGAATATGGTTTCGGCACCAATGCTCTTGTCGCGGCGGGTTGCGTAATGGCGCGCCAGTGTCACCTCAATACGTGCCCGGTCGGTGTCGCTTCGCAGCGTGAGGATTTGCGCGCCAAGTTCCCCGGCAAGCCGGAGCACGTGGTCAACTACTTCCACTTCATCGCCAACGAAGTGCGCGAGTTGCTGGCTGCTATCGGCGTGCGTCACCTGGATGAGATTGTCGGACGCAGCGACCTGTTGCACATCAAAGGCAACGCGATGTATCCCAAGACGAGCGACATCGACTTGACGCCGCTGTTCCATCGCGCCGATGAACAGGTGCACAACCCTGTGCGCTGCGTGGTTGGCCGCAATGACCGCCCGGCAGACCGTTCGATTGACGAAACCGTGCTGCTCGATGGCCGCGATGCCTTGGTGCATGGCCGCGACCTGACGCTGAGCTACCCGATTCGCAATACCGATCGCACCGTGGGCGCGCGCCTCGCAGGAGACATCGCCTACCGCAACGGCAACGAAGGCTTGAAGAACACGCTGACGTTGGAGTTTGCGGGTTCAGCGGGCCAGTCGTTTGGCGCGTTTTGCATTAACGGCTTGCGTTTGAACTTGCTCGGCGAAGCTAACGACTACGTCGGCAAGTCGATGCACGGCGGCGTTATCACGGTGCGTCCACGCGATGAAGAAACCTACGTGTGGCACGAGAACGCCATCATTGGCAACACGGTGATGTATGGCGCGACGGGCGGCTACATGTTTGCGGCGGGGCGCGCCGGCGAGCGCTTCTGCGTGCGCAACAGCGGCGGCACGGCGGTTATCGAAGGCATCGGCGATCACGGCTGCGAATACATGACCGGCGGCACCGTTGTCGTGTTGGGTGAAACCGGACGTAACTTCGGAGCAGGCATGAGCGGTGGCATCGCCTATGTATATGACGACACCAACACCTTCGAGCGCCGCCTTAATCCCGATATGGTCGGTCTCGAGCGAGTGACGGATGAAAGCGATGCGGAGATGTTGCGCCTCCTCATCGAACGTCACGAGCGCGAAACGGCGTCACGACGCGCCAGTGAGTTGTTGTCGAACTGGCACGAGGCGCTGCCGCGCTTTTACAAAGTGGTGCCGCATCCCGAAACGGTGCCGGCTTCGTATAAAGTCGAGAAATCGCAATCCGGCGTCGGCGACAAGTAAGAGTTCGAGCAACAAGCAACACCCGTAGCGAGTACTCGTTACGGGTGTTGTATTTGCAAGTGACAGCACTTCCATGAACCCATTTTCATACGACCACATTCCGCCCTTCTACAACAAAGATCCGGATGAACCGCATGGCGTCAACGTCATCGTGGAAACGCCGCGCGGTTCGCGCAACAAGTTCGCTTACAAGGAAGAGTTCGGTGTCATGGAGTTGCGTCGCATTCTACGCAGCGGCATGAACTGGCCCTGCGACTTTGGCTTCGTGCCGCAAACTCTGGCCGAAGACGGCGACGCCATCGACATGGCGTTGCTCATCGACGAGCCGTGTTTTCCCGGTTGCCTGGTGCGTGTGCGAGTACTCGGAGCGTTGCGCTTAAAGAAAAATGGCCAGCAGAATGACCGCCTCATCGGCTGCCCGATTTCGTTGCCCGGCGCGGCCTCAACCTGGGACGAAATCCGCGAATTGGCCGATGTTTCGCCACGCTTGTTGCGCGAACTCGAAGGCTTTATGACAGACCATCAGACGTTCGAGGGTAATGTCATCGAACTGGATGGTTTTATCGATGGGCCGACCGCCATGCAGTCCGTGCGCGAGGCGCATCACACATGGCGCGAGCGTAGCTCCTGAAGCGCCGCTTAGTTGCAATGGGCGAAGAGTCATCACTCCCACACGTAAAGCCATCGGTACACGTAGGTCGCGAAATAGACCAACCAGAACACAACCAAGGGAAGCGCGATGTCACGTCGAGTACTCAACGGCAGAAACTGGCGTGAGCAAACGTAAAGCAATGCGCCGCCCAATGCAAAGCCCGGCCAGGCCACGAAGTAAATGCCGAATCCGTCCCAACCCGGCCCGTGAAAGTAACTGCTGTGGTTCACGAGCCACCATGCGATGTGCAGTCCACTCAGCGCACCGAAGAAGAGCAGACACGCATCGCGCAGAGGCATGCGCTGTCCGACAACACCGGCCCATATGGCACCGACAGGAGCTCCCAGCCACGCACCAAGAAAGTAGACGTAGAAGGTGGGGATGCCGGCCACCATCGCACCGGTCACAAATCCATAAGCGGCAAACAGCAGCATCGAGACAATTTGCCTGGCTCTGTCGAGCATGATTAAGCCTTTATGAATGGCTACAACTAACATCGTGCAGCGTTCTGTTATGCTGTGGCCATAGCATAAACTGTAACACTTAATCTTTTGATTAAGTGAGTTGTTATGAAGCTGAAGTGTGAGGGATAAGCCGTGGCATCAAGTCGTCTTTGGCGTAACAAGCTTTAGCGACGCAAGTTCCAGTCGTTCAAGTGGACTCAAACCGATCCTTATCATGTGCAAAAATTCAGGGGATCCAATAGCCGACTCTCCTTTAGCAACGACACACTCTATGAACACCACTGATTACCTTTCCACCGGTTTCGCTCACATTGACAACGACCTGGCTTTTCTTATCGGCTGCTTTCAGGAAGTGTTGACCGAAATGGGTCAGCCGGAACTGGCGGCTTGCCTGCCATGGGCCGACACAACTTCAACAACAGAGGACCAGCCATTTCCGCAGCGCGCCGGGCAGGCCTTTGCCGTGGCGTTTCAGTTGCTGAACATGGTGGAGGAGAATGCTGCCGCCCAAACCCGCCGCACCCGCGAAGCCAATGAAGGATTGCTCTACGAACGCGGTCTGTGGGGACACTCCTTGCAGCGCTTGCATGAGCGCGGACTGGATGCGCAACAGATCAGCGAAACCATGCGCCACGTACGCGTCGAGCCTGTGCTGACGGCGCATCCGACTGAAGCCAAGCGTCTGGCGGTCCTTGAAGCGCATCGCGCGCTTTTTCGACTGCTGGAAAAGCGTGAGAACCCGATCTGGACAGATGCCGAGCAGGAAGCGATTCGCGAAGAGATAAAAGCGACACTGGAGCGCATCTGGCGCACCGGCGAAATTCTGCTGGAAAAGCCGGATGTCGCGGACGAGAGACGCAACGTGCTGCATTATCTGCGTCACGTCTTCCCGACCGTGCTGCCACATATCGACCTGCGCTTGCAGCAGGCATGGCGCGCCGTTGGTTTCGATGCCGACTTCATCAGCGAACCGGGGCAGCGCCCGCAGTTGCATTTCGGCACCTGGGTGGGTGGCGACCGCGACGGGCATCCGCTGGTCACGGCGCAAGTGACGCAGGAAACGCTGGGCGAATTGCGCCTCAACGCTCTGTTGTTACTGCGGCAACAGTTGAGTACTCTGGCGGAACGGCTCAGCCTTTCCAGCCATGTGCAGCCGCCTTCCGAGGCTCTTCTGCAAGCCATCAATGAGCGCGTGCAGGAACTCGGCGAGCGCGGAGAGTGCATTGTACAAGCACATCGTGAAGAGCCGTGGCGCCAGTTCGTCGAACTCGCCCTCGCCAAGTTGCCGCTGCAACTGGCCGCCGATCAAAGCGCTGCAATACATCAACAGCCGGGACTTTATCGTTATTCGCGCGAAGTGCGCGCCGACTTAAAAACGCTGCGCGATTCACTCTGCGAAGTCGGCGCGCGCCGCATTGCCGAAGCCGAGGTGGTGCCCGTCATACGCACCGTAGAAATCTTCGGTTTTCACCTGGCCAGTCTCGACATTCGCCAGAACAGCCGCTTTCACGACCTGGCGCTCAGCCAGATCATGGTGGCCGCCGGTGTGGACGGTGGCACCTTCGCCGATTGGCCCGAAGCGGCGCGCCTGCGCTTCCTCAACGAAGAACTATTTTCCACACGACCGTTCTTGCACGCCGACGCCACCGAATACCCGGATGCAGAAGGCAATGGCCACATCGGCCACGAAGCCGACGCGGTGTTGAGTAGCTATCGAGTACTCGCACGCCATATTCGCGAGTATGGGCCAAACGGATTGGGCGCGCTCATCGTCAGCATGACGCGCAGCCTGTCCGATTTGCTGGTGGTGTATCTCTTAGCGCGCGAAGCGGGCCTGGCCGTCAACACGCCGCACGGCCTGGTGTGCCGCCTGCCCGTAGTGCCGCTTTTTGAAACGCTGGAAGACTTGCAGCGCGGCCCCGAAATTCTGCGCGCTTTCCTGGAACACCCCATGACACGGCGCAGCCTGCTATCACACAGCAAAGACGGCAAAACTCCAATTCAACAAGTCATGGTCGGTTACAGCGACAGCAACAAAGACGCGGGAATTTTCGCCAGCCAGTGGGGCCTGCACCGCGCTCAACGTGAAATGGCCGACATAGGTCGCGAGTGCGGCGTGCAAATTCGCTTTTTCCATGGTCGCGGCGGCACCGTTTCGCGTGGCGCCGGACCAACGCACCGTTTTCTGGAGGCGCTGCCGCACGGTTCGCTATCGGGCGATATGCGCCTGACAGAACAAGGAGAAACCTTCGCGCAGAAATATGCCAACCTCAGCACCGCGACCTACAATCTGGAGTTGCTGTTGGCCGGCGTGACCGAAACAACTGTGCGCCACAAGCACCTGCCCGACGAGCCGCACGCGCTGGAACCGGTCGCCGGGAAGATGGCCGTGTGGAGTTGCCAATCGTATCAACACCTGTTGCGCACCGAAGGCTTCATGGAATTCTACCGCGAAGCCACGCCCATTGATGCGCTTGAATGTTCGCGCATCGGCTCTCGCCCGGCGCGGCGCACAGGGAAAGCTTCTTTGGCCGACCTGCGCGCTATTCCATGGGTTTTCAGTTGGAATCAAGCTCGATTCTATTTACCAAGCTGGTATGGTGTGGGGACAGCACTCGAACGTCTGTCGCACGAAGAGCCGCAAAGCTTCCAGCAACTGACGGAGCAAATCGCTTTGTGGCCGTTCTTGCGCTATTTGCTGACGAATGTCGAAACAACGCTCGCCAGCGCCGACCTGGAGCTGATGCGCGAGTACTCGCAGTTGGTGGACGACCCGCAACTGCGCGCCCGCTTCATGACACTCATCGAGACCGAGTTCAAGCGCACGACAGACATGCTCGATCACCTTTTCGGGCGCACATCGCAGACACGCCGCCCGCGCATGTGGAAAACGCTGCAACTGCGCGCCGAAGCCTTGCGCCGTCTGCACATGCAGCAAATCGCGTTGCTGCGCCAGTGGCGCGAGTACGCAAACTCCGGCGACAGCGAAGCCGCCGATGCTATGCTGCCGCAATTGCTGCTTTCCATCAACGCCATCGCGAGCGGCCTGCGCACGACGGGTTAAGAGATGGCCCGCAGCATTCCTCAGACCGCTCCAGTAAGCGATAATACAAGAACCCCATTTGTACAGCGTGTTATTTTTTGTGGCGGTTCAAAGTCACATTCGCTGAGTACATGACTATCTGAACTCAATCTTATTTAAAGGTAAGGCATGTGTAAACGAGAACGGCAACAGGAAATCGAACGCCTGACGACGCTTTATCGTCGCGACATCGAAGATATTCTCTCCAAGCCCCACGACTTGCGCGCTACGCTTGTTAAAGCACTGACCGACTCCGTGTACGTCGGGGGGCAGAGATGGGAAGCAAGCGAAGCATACACCAACGTATGGGCATCGTCCGCCGAACCGCATTGGATTGATGTGCTGCTAGACATCATGCTGGCCCCTCCTCCATTTCGACAAAGCATCGGCGAGGATTGGTGGGACAATGACCTGGTGTTGTTCACCGCACAGGTCGCTCAGATGTACCCTCAAGAGGCTATTTTTAAATGTTTGCCTCACCTCAACCACCCCGAGTTGCATCAAGATATTGTCTACATCATTGCGTCAACACAAACGACGGAAGCGATTCAATACCTACGTCCGGCTATAGATCGGGCAGCTTCCATGGACGCAGAGGAACTCAGCAACCTCGTTGACGCCCTGGGCGAAAATGACACCTCGGAGGCAACAGCAGTGTTGCAAAATCTGAGGGCCACTCTCGAAGATCGTGTTTTGGATGGCGACACTCTGCACGAACGCATAAACTCGTATCTGACTCGCCTCTCCGCATGAATTTCGGCCTCTCCTTTACGAACCCGTGGGCGCTGCTCTTATGGCCGCCGCTTGCGGCTTATTTCGTGTGGCTCTCGGGGCGCACGCTGGCCGATCTTTCAACCTTTCGACGCCGTCTTTCTCTCGTCATGCGGCTGCTCGTTTCGGCGTTGATTGTTCTCGCCATCGCCGGCACGCAACTGGTGCGCTACAACCGTGACCTTGCCGTCATGTTCGTAGTCGATTATTCCGACTCGGTTGCGCCGGACGCCAAAGAACGCGCCGCGAAATACATCGAAACTTCCATCAAGAGCCGTCAGGCCGGCGATAAGTGGGGAATTGTCGTCTTTGGACGCGATGCCGTTATCGAACTCGAACCCAGCGTGGCGCGCAGCATGGAGAAGATTCGCTCCGTCGTGCCGACCGAATTCACCGACATTTCCGCCGCCATTCGTCTGGCCATCGCCAGTTTGCCGGACGGAATGCAGAAACGCCTCGTGGTGCTCAGCGACGGCAACGAGAACCTGGGCGATGCCGTCACGGAAGCGCGCGTGGCGCAAAACAACGAAGTCGCGATTGACGTGGTGCCGCTTGCTTCGCCGCAGCGCCATGAAGTGCTGCTCGAAAAGCTGACGCTGCCCAACGAAGCCAAGATCGGCGAACCGCTGGAAATCAAAGCTATCGCGCGCGCCACGCAGGATGCCGATGCGCAGATCAAATTGTTCCGCGACGGTAAATATCTCGGCACGAAAAGCGTGCGGCTGTCGCGCGGCAAAAATGTGCTGGTGTTTCCGCAGTCTGTCGAAGAAGCCGGCAGCGCCACCTTTGAAGCGCAGATCGAAGCCGAACGCGGCATGGACACCGTGGCCGAAAACAATCGCGGACTTGGTTTTGTCAGTGTGCAGGGCAAGCCTCGTGTCTTGCTGGTGGGCAACGATTCGGTGCAGGGCAAGTTTCTGGTGGATGCTCTGAAACGCGAAAAAGTCAATGTCGAGACGCGCGGCCCCGGCGGATTGCCCAGCCAGTTGCGCCAGATGCAGCCCTACGATGCCATTATTCTCGACAACGTGCCCGCGTGGGACTTATCGAGTACTCAGATGCTGTCGTTGCAAAGCTATGTGCGCGATCTGGGTTGTGGCCTGGTGATGATCGGCGGCGAAAACTCCTACGGGCCGGGCGGCTACCGTGCGACGCCGGTTGAAGAAACGCTGCCCGTGACGATGGACATCCGCAACATGCAATACATCCCCGGCGGCGCCGTGGCGATGATTATGCACTCGATGGAGTTCGCTAACGGCAACGAGTGGGCCAAATCGATCTGCACCCAGGTAACGCGCCAGTTGGGCGACGAAGATTACGCCGGGCTTATCATCTACGGCATGCAGGCGAACTGGGTTTACAACATGTCGAAAGTGGGGCCCAATCGCAACAAAATGCTGACCATGATTCGCGGCATCAACCCCGGCGATATGCCATCTTTTGACGATGCGCTCAACGTCGCTTACGCCGGACTGGTCAAAACGCCGTCCTACCTGAAGCACTGCATCATCCTGAGCGACGGCGACCCCAGCCCGCCCGCGCCCGATCTTGTGGCTAAATTCAATGCGGCGCGCATCACAGTTTCCACGGTTGTTATCAACCCGCACGATAACTCCGGCGCGCAAAGCATGTTTCGCATCGCCAAGCAGCACCAGGGCAAGTTTTACAACGTCACCGACCCGAAGAAACTCCCCAACATCTTTTTGAAAGAAGCGGCCACCGTTTCGCGCTCCGCTATTATCGAGGAGCCGTTCACGCCGCGTGTCGAGTCGGCCAGCCCCATCATCAAAGGTATCGACAGCGTGCCGCAATTACTGGGTTATGTCGGCACATCGCCCAAGCCGCCGTCGGCAGGAACGCGCGTCGTATTGAGCAGCGCTGAAGGCGACCCAGTACTCGCTACGCGCCAGTATGGCTTGGGCAAGTCTGTGGCGTGGACGAGCGATGCGCGCCAACGCTGGAGTGCGGCCTGGCTCGGCTGGAGCGGTTTCTCCAAGTTCTGGGCGCAGACAGTGCGCTGGAGCATGCGCCAGAGTTCGGGCAGCGATTTGCAAACTCTGGTGGACATCGACAAGGGGCGCGGCAAAATCACAGTTGAAGCGGTTGATCCATCGGGCAATTTCATCAACTTTCTGAACCCGAAAGCGCGACTCGTCACGCCAAAACTGCAAGGTCGTGATTTGCCGCTGGAGCAAACCGGGCCGGGCCGCTACGAAGCCGATTTCGATGCGCGCGACCTGGGCACCTATCTCATCAATATCCGCACGCAGCGCGGCAGCAAAACTGTGTCGCAGATAACCGGCGCAACGCTGCCCTACTCGCCCGAATATAACGCGGTGGGAAGTGATTTGTTTCTGCTGTCGCAAATCGCGGAACAAAGCGGCGGCGAGCAAGTCGCGGCAGAAAAAGTGTTCACGCGCCCGCGCATTCCCGCGCGCCTGCCGCAAGATTTGTGGCTGCCCCTGTTGATGTTCGCGGCGTGCCTGTTCCCACTGGATGTGGCGGTGCGTCGCCTGATGTGGGGCGAAAGCGAATGGCGCGGTTTGCAGCAGCGCGTGCGCAGTCGCAAAGACAAGCCGGGCAGCACAACGAGTACTCAACGTGACGGCTCGATGGATCGCCTGCTCCGAACCAAGCAGCGCGGCACCGCCACGCCTCAGACGCCAGCGCCAACACAAGCGCCGCCAACATCAACATTGCATAGTGACTCAACCTCAACACCATCTCCGACCGCATCCGTGCTGCCCCCGCCGGGTAGCGCGCCTTCAACTGTTATCCCACAACCTGCGAGCCCGCCAGTGACACCGTCACAGCCCGCACCAGTGGCACAAACCTCGTCCCAAAACACGCCACCCCCGGAGAATGCAGCGGACGAAGAAGCCGACCTCGATCCTATGGAGCGCTTACGCCGTGCCAAGCGTCGGGCGCGTGGTGAGGAGTAACAGCCGCAGGGAGAGTTCTGTGCAAAGCCGTTTCAAGAAGCGTGTTGTGCGTGGTGCGAATAGACGCAAGCGCGCTTTCACCTTGATCGAACTTTTAGTCGTCGTGGCGATCATCGCGTTGCTGGCCGCAATCATTTTCCCCGTTTTTTCGCGCGCGCGTGAGAATGGGCGCCGCGCCAGTTGCCAGAGTAACCTGAAGCAGATCGGTTTAGCGCTGCTGCAATATCAGCAGGATTACGACGAAACTCTGGCCGCCGACTGGTATGGCCCGCTGCCCAACAGCCAGAGCGACCCGGCCAGTTTTCTCAATGCGCGCTACAAGTGGATGGACGCGATTTATCCTTACGTCCGCAGCGAGCAAATCTTCACCTGTCCCAGCGATAGCCGCTCGGAAGGCCGCTACACTTATTACGGCAATCTCACGTCGTCCAGCGAAAGTTTCGGTAGTTATGTCATCATGCACGGCTACGGGCCGAATTCGGCGCGAGGCACGCCGCCGGTTAGCCATCCTATTGCCGACGATCTGGTAAAAACGTCTGAGATAGCCGATCCAGCCGGCACGGCGTGGGTGCTCGACGGCTCCAAGAGTTTCTATCTCGACGCGGTCAACACGACGATTGAAGGCAGCGACCCGCGCCAGATGAGCAACGTTCTTGAGCGCCACCTGAGCACCATCAACACGCTGTGGGCCGATGGGCATGTCAAAGCGGTGAAGCTTGATATGCTCGTCACGCCGGGCTATAATGGGGTGCTCAAACACTTCACAGTCGAAGACGACTGAACCCTTGCAGAGGATACAAATCCATGATTCCGACATTGAACGCGGTCACAGCCGGCGGAGGGCTGTCGCTGCCCGACTATGTGCAACTGGCGGCGCGCTACGGTTTCGCCGGTGTCGAGTACTCGATAGAGGCCGCAGCGGCACTGGTCGAACAAACCAGTTTTGAAGAGGTGGCCGCGATTTTCGAAAGCAACACCGTGTTACCCGCCGTCTTCGGCCTGCCCGTCGAGTGGCGCAAAGACGACGCCACCTTTGAAGCCGGCATGGAGCGCCTGCCGCAACTCGCCAAACTGGCGCAAGATCTCGACAGCACGCGATGTTGCACCTGGGTTTTGCCCGATGGCGGCGTTCCGGCTGCTGAATACGCCGAGCGCAGCATGCGCCGCTTCGTTAGAATCGGTCGAGTACTCGAAGAACAGGGTGTGCGATTGGGCCTGGAGTTCATTGGCCCGGCGCACTTTCGCAGCAATCCCGCTAACGTCTGGTTTTACGACATTCCCGGCGCCCTGCAAGTCGTGGCCGCCGTGGCCGAACTGGGCAAGCTGGAAAACATTGGTCTGCTGGTCGATTCTTTTCACTGGTATACATCGGGCGGAACACCGATGGATTTGGCCTCGATACCAACCTGGCAAGTCGTTCATGTCCACGTCAACGACGCGCCGAATGTGCCGCGCGAACAGCAACAGGATGGCGTGCGCCTGCTGCCCGGAGCCAGCGGCGTCATTGACATTCAGGCGTTTTTGAAGACCCTGGACGCTATTGGCTACGACGGCCCGGTGGCCGCAGAAACTTTTAGCGCCGAGTTGAAGGCTCTGCCCGCAGACGAAGCGGCGGCGCGTGCCGCCACATCCATGCAGCAAATATTTCAAACGACTGGAATTACGCCGGTGCGCCTGCTGTAACGGAACACCCGTTCTTGCTGTGCGTCTGCGCCATCACGTTCTTGTCGCTGAGTTCGCGCCGCCTTAGCGCCACTGCGTTAGCGCCACCGCCGTCATCCACCGAAAAAGTCGAGTACTCATGCCGCCACTTTTGCCGCTTTCTGTGTCACATCCGCGCATTTTTCAATCCGCCGCACTCGCTGCATGTTTGCTGGGTTCCCTCCCCACCGCGAACGCTCAGCAGCGTCCGGTGCGCGCCCAAAATTCCGCATCCGGTCAACTTCCCTATGAAGTGATGGACGAACCGGTGATCGTTCTGCAAGACGGCACCATTTCGGGCGGGCCACTTCCTGCGCCCGACACAGCGCCAGCGATAGAAGTACCAAACGCCACATCGCGCCCTCAGAAAACGCAAAGCGCGGCGCAACGCAGTCGCGCCAGTGTCGCTGGCGTTTCCATTCGCGGCCTGACGGACGTTGCAGCGCAGAAACGCCTGCGCGCTGCACTTGCGCCGAAACTTCGCACGCGGCTTATGCTGTCCGATGGACGCAACACGTTCACTTTGCGCCGTGATGAGTTAGGTGCTTCGATTCCGTATGCCACTCTTATTGCGCAGGCTCGACGCTCCGGCGGCGATGTTCCGCTTCGTTTCACTGTCGATGAGAGCCGCACGGCCCGCGCTTTGCGTCGGCTTGCGCCGCGCTCCAACGTGGGAGCCGAGCCGTTTCGCCTCGATCTCGACGCGCAAAACCGGGTGATCGTCCGTGGCAGCCGGAGCGCAGCGATTGTAGTCGCAGCTTCGACGCAGCGCGTTCTTGACGCACTTGAAGCGCAGCCGCCACGCAGCAAGGTCGAACTGGTGGTGGCGAGTACAGGACAGAATGGCACGACCGAAGACCTGAGTCGTATCCGCTACCTGTTGGCGAATTTTTCCACACCCTACGATGCCGGTGTTCGGGGACGCACCAACAACCTGCGTATGGCCGCCGAACTGGTCAACGGAACCATCGTGCCGGATGGCGCTGTGTTTTCCACCAACAGAGCGATCGGGCCGCGCAACGCCGCCGCGGGCTGGCGTGAAGCGAAGATGTTTGTCGATGGCCAGGTTGTCAGCGGCACGGGCGCCGGAATTTGCCAGTGCTCGACGACGATATATAACGCGGCACTGCTGGCCGGTTTGCCCATCGTGGAGCGCCACCAGCACATGTTCCGCGTTTCCTACGCGCCAGCCTCGCGCGACGCCGCCATTTACTGGGGCAGCAAAGACATGCGCTTTCGCAACAACACCGGCGGCCCAATTTACGTGCAGACTTTTCTGCGCGGCGGACGCTTCCATGCACGGTTATATGGCGTCCGTCCGGTGCGTCAGCGCATCGAAGTCGTGTCGCGCACGCTGTCGCGCGAAGGCGGCACACGCTCTGAAGCGTATCGCATCGTGCGTTCCGACGAGGGCACGGCACGCGAACGCCTGTCGCGCGACTTCTACCGCCCGCATCCGTGAGAGGGCAAACATATAGCAATTAACGACTTGCAGGCTACACATGATTGCCCCGGAACCCCAATCGTGAGCGCGGGGCTGAACTCCGTGGTGCATTAGCCCCGCGCTCACGCTTGGGGTTCTGTGTCACCTGCAACCTATTAACTGTTGTAACGGTGCAAAGCACGTCTACGAAACGGGAGTGTTGGTTGCCTGAGAAGCGGACAGCGACTTGTCTGCTGGGGGGCTGTGAGCGACGGGCTTTAAAGCACGTTTCAGTACGGTTGTGCGGGGTGTTTCTTGTCGGGGCGCATGCCATGCGCCCCGGCACCCAGGACAACGTCATTGAAATATGTTCTCGATTCAGGAAACAGAAAAGGAGCGCACCTATAGGTGCGCTCCTTTTCTGTTGTTGCGAGTACTCGTTTTGCTTTTAGCCGCCTTCGGCGAGTGCCTGACACTCCACGGTGAGTGCGGCCCACGGAATGACTTCGAGGCGGGATTTGGGAATCTGCTGGCCCGACATGTCGCAGATGCCGTAAGTGCCGTCCTCGATTTTCTGTAGGGCGTGATCAATGGCGCCCAGCATGTCTTCGATTTCGTCCTCGACGGACAAGTCCATTTCCTTGTCCATCATGGCGGCGGCCAGGTCGGCGGTGTCGTCGTCGCCGCCTTCGCCTTCTTCGGGCAAGGCACCGTCAACCGAACCGGCGCGGCTGCGAATCTGCTCGCGTTCCTCTTCGAGACGCGTGCGTTCCGCAAGCAGTAACGACTGGAAATGCTCCAGGTCTTTTTCGGTCATCGGGCCTTTAGTGGCCTTGCTCTTCGCTTTGGCGTCGTTTTCGGGCGCGCTGCTCGCGTTCGCACTGCTCGCGTTATTGGATGCAGACGGAGAAAGCTTTCCTTTCCCAGGAGCCTGATTTCTACCGTTCTGCTTGTTATCGGCGGCTTTGTCGGTCGTTCGTGTCGGCATTTCTTGCCTCTCTTTCCCTTTGCCGAGTGCTCAATTGCGCGAATTGTCACTCGTGCTCAGCAACTCGATGAGTTTTGTTTTCCACGCGGCACGACGTTGGTCATACTCGTCGCGTTCGATCTTTCCGGCTTCCCAGTCTTCGTCCAACTGCGCCAGCCTGTCGATCCACTCACGGGCTGCAGGCGGCATCGCTATTGAGTCGGGAGAAACGGCTGATGCCGTGTGAATGCGTCCATTAACGCTTGCTCCCGACACGGGTTCCGCGATTTTCCGCGCACTCTCGTGCCGCACCGCATCAGCATCCGGCGCATACGAAGTGCCTGTACTAACACCAATTTCGCCATTGCTCACCGTGGCGGCTTTTCGTGGCGAAACGCGCTTGCGCAACAGAGTGAGCGGCACCACTGCACAAAGCGCGCCAACAAAGGCCACAAACGCCCACACCAAAGGATTTGTCGGGCGCGTCACCACAATCTTCATCTCGGTGCCCGCCTGCAACGCCGGCTCCGGTCCGCGCGGATTGCCAATCGAGTTCACGAGGCGCGCTTGCAGAGCGCCATCAATGGGCAGTTCCTGCGTTTCGTCTTTCCCCAACTGCGGCGCGGTGATCTTCAACGCTTTGTCACTTTCCTCGCGCGCCACGAAGAAGAACAGCGTCGGATATTGCAACTTGCGCGACAGGTTGACGCCTTCGCGCGACCACGGCATCGTGTACTCGACAATGATGGCGTTACGCTGCCCCGCTGCCTGCGGCATGATCGGCTTGGAAACGCCATAGACGCCGTTGAAGTTGTGCAGCTTGGCATCGACAAGGCGCGGGTCAATCTTCACGTCTTTGGCGCCCTTGGGCAACGGCATCAGAATGGTGATGCCTTCTTTGCCGCCGCCGGTGAAGGTTTTATTCGAGCCGTTTTCCACCACAATGCGCTCGATGCACTTCAGGTTCTGCCCCTCGGTTTTAATCGCGACGTGATGCACCGAAAATGCGAGTGGCGGCTGCTCGTCGGTGGTATCGAAAACAGCGAGATCGAGTTTTTCCGGCTGAATATCGAAGCCTTGCAACTGCTTGCCGCCATCATAAGCCGGAGAGATATAGGGATAGCCCTGCCACTCCACGCGCGCGAATAGCAAATCGTCCTGCGGCACATCCAGGCGTCCCATGTCGAAGGCACCGCGCGCGTTCGATTTTGCAGTGGCCAGCACTGTCGCGCCGCCATTTTGCTCGTCCATGCGCACCAGCTTGATGGTCGCGCCGGGTGCCGGTGCCTTGTTGCGCGAACCGTTCGTCACCTGTCCTGCAATGTGTACAGGAGCCGCCTGGCACACGCTCGCCACAATCAAAGTACTCAGAAGAAGGAAAAGTCGTTTCATGTAATGTTCACACACTGCCCGTCGAGAGTTCGCCGCTCTGCAGATTGTCGCTGCGGCGCGCTCCACACGAGGCACAAAAGCGGTCGCGACCGGCCATCTGACGCCCGCATTCGGTGCAGCGCCACGAATCGTCGGTACGCGATGACAGGCGACGCCGCGCCCGCGCAATTTGAACTTCAATCTCAACTTCAAGATCGCGGTTACGAGTACTCAACGCCGGTGTGCTGTCCACGCGCGCTGCGTTCTCCAGCCGAGTTAACACAATCGAGGTCTCGCTCGACAGATCGGCGCGCATCCGTTCGTAGTCGCTCGTGTCGATTTTGCCCATCGAGTAGTCGAATTCGAGTTCCTTTAATTGGCGCAGCAAATTGTCGCGGCGCTCCGGCAGCGTTGCCGAAAGAGAATTTGGAGAAGCAGTCAGCTCTGGCGCGGGACGCCACAGCGGAAGCAGAATGTACCAGAGAGTGAGCGCGCCAATCAGCGCAATGCAAAGAAAAAGCATCGAGTTCGAATGCGTCGCTATAGGAATGCGTCGCTAAAAGTCGTAATCGCGTAGAGCGGCGGCCACACGCGGATCGTCGGCTGGCGGTTTCTGAGTACTCGTCCTTTCAGCCACGTTGTCGCAAAGCGTCGCACCATCAACAACGATGTGCTCCTTGCGGCGAGAGCGCAGCACAAGGCCCAGCGGCACCAGGCTCAACATCACGAAAAGCGCCGGCAGCATATAAGCGGCGATGCCGAAACCTGTAGCACGCGGCGTAGCCAGCATATATTCACCCTGCGTGTCACCAAAATAGTTGACGATTTCGACCGCGGTTTTTCCCTGCGCAATCTGATCCTCGATGGTCTTGCGATGCTGCTGTCCTTCTGCGCAGCCGGGAGCGCACTGATCGACGGTTTGCTTGCCGCAGTCGGGGCACTGGCAAACAATCTGGCGCGCCACTTCCATGACGCTGGGCTGCAAGGCCGTTTCCGACGACGGAGATGCCTTCAACGCGCCGGGACGCGGTTCCTCAACCTTCGTGCGCGGCCCTTGTGTCGTCGGCGTGTCGGCCTCAATCGACGCCTCGGGTTGCGCTGATACGCGCGGCATGGCAAGTGACAACATCAACGCGCTCATCCACAAAAGTTTCTTCATGCCGTCTCCTCACGCGCACCAGAAGGTGCTGCCCCGCGCGCCGCTTGTGCTGCAACAACTTGCGGGCGCGCACTGCGATTGTCGAGTGCTCGTGACGGTGCCTGTTCTGCTGTCCGCACAGTTTCTTTGGCTTCCGCCCGGCGGCGGTCGGGTAGCAGCGAGATCGCTGTGCCGCCGATAAAAAACAGCGAGCTAATCCACACCCACATTACGAGCGGGTTGAGATAGGCTTTCACGCTGGCCGTGTTCTGGTTAACGTCGTAACCGGCCAGAGCCAGATACAAGTCGTGCGACAAGTTCGACATCACGGCGGGACGGCGCGCTGTCTGCGGTTCCTGTCCGGCGCGGGCTTCAGGGTCGGCAGCGGCACCGGAAATAAAAGTATCGATGGCGGGATATAAAGCGAACTCGCTTCCATTGCGGTTGCGTAACGGCTGGCCGTTGCGCAGCACCACCATTTTCGCCACTACTTCCTGCGACTTTTCAGGGGCAAGGTCTTCCTTTCTTGGTTCTTGCAGACCATCAAAGCGCAGCGCGTATTCGCTGATGCGCCCGTTGCCTTCGCTCTGGCGCACCGGCATCGTTTCGCCCACTTTGAGGTCAATCGGCTCCGTCTCGATTTTGAAAGCGTTGCCCGCCGCACCGACAAACAGCGTCACAATGCCTAAATGCACAATATAGCCACCATAACGCTGGCGGTTTTTCAGCAACAGATTGACAAAGGCTTGCCCGTGCGATTCGCCGGTCATGGAGTGACGCGCCCGCGCGCCACGCACAAACTCGCCGCCAATAGCCATCACCACAAATACGGAAAGGCAGAACGCCGTCACGGCTCCGGTCTGCCACATACTCAGCGCGTAAAACAATGGCGCGGCCAGAATCGCCGCCAGAATGGGATACCTGAGTACTCGGAACAGGCTGCGCAAGGAAGTGCGCCGCCACGCCATCAGCGGCCCGATACCGGTCAGTGCTAAAAGAATAAGTCCCAACGGCACCATGACGCGGTTGAAGTAAGGCGCGCCGACCGAACGCTGCGCGCCGGTAATGGCTTCGCTGACCGATGGGTAAACCGTTCCCCACAAAACGGCGAATGTCGCGCCCATCAGAATCCAGTTGTTCAGTAGAAAGGCGCCTTCGCGCGACAGCGGCGATTCAAAGTTCGTGTCGGAAGTGAGGTCATCATGACGCCACACAATCAGGCCGACGGAAAGAACCAGCGCCACGGCCAGAAATCCCAGGAAGTAGCCGCCGATGTTGCTTTCCGCGAACGAGTGAACGCTGGAAACGACGCCGCTGCGCGTCAAAAACGTGCCGAACACTGAGAGCAGAAACGTCAGCGTCACCAGCGTCATGTTCCACGTCTTGAGCATGCCGCGCCGCGCCTGAATCATGATCGAATGTAGAAATGCGGTGCCGGTCAGCCACGGCATAAGGCTGGCATTTTCCACCGGATCCCACGCCCAGTAGCCACCCCAGCCCAGCGTTTCATAAGCCCAGCGCCCGCCCATGATGATGCCGATGGTCAACACAATCCACGGGAACAGCGTCCAGCGGCGCACCGCCTGCAGCCACGGCCCATCGGTCTGGCGATGCAGCATGGCGGCGGTGGCAAAGGCAAACGGCACGGTGCAACCAACATAACCGGCATACAAAGTCGGCGGATGAATTTGCATCCAGTAGTTTTGCAGCAGCGGATTAAGACCCTGTCCATTGGCCGGCACAGCGCCTTCAACCGCCATGAACGGATTCGCGGCAAAAGTAACAATCCCGATGAAAAACGCCGTGACCACATTGATGACGGCGGTCGTCGTCGGTATGAGAGGGCTGGCTTCGCCGCCGCGCCACACGGCCACGGCTAAGGCATAAGCGCCCAGCATCCAGGCCCATAGCAAAAGTGAACCGGATTGTCCGCTCCACAGCGCGGAGATTTTGTAAGCAAGCGGCTGCGTGACCGACGAATGTCCCCACACGTAAGCCAGAGAAAAGTCGTTGGTGATGAAGCCATACATAACCGTCAGGCAGGCCAGAGACAGCAGCCAGAAAACGGCCAGGGTCGAACGATGCGCCGACTGCAGCATGGAGGCGCGTCGCGGCTCCGCCAGACGATAGGCGACGCCGGTAGCAACCACGGAATACAGGGAAACAATAAACGCGACGAGGAGAAACGTGTGACCTATGGAAGATAGCATGGCAAAAGTGGCGCGCAGAAAACGTTAATCAAAAGAAGGACGCACCGGCATTACTCGCGTTCTGCGACTTTGCCGATTAGTAAGTCGTGGCCGCTGAAGTTTCTGCCGGCGGACTGGCCAGGGCACTCGCCAGGGCGTTCGCCCGAGTACTCACCGGCTGAGCCTTTGCCGCCTGGCCCTTTTGTTTGGCGGCTTTAGCCTCTTCATACTTCGACGGGCACTTGGTGAAGACGTGTTCGGCACGCATGGTGCCGCCTGCTTCGTAAACGCCATCGACCTGCACCGGACCACCCTTGCGAAAAGTGTCGGGCAAGGCGTCGCGATACTCCACCAGCAGCGCGGCGTGGCCCTCTTCATCGGTTACGCGAAAGCGCGACACGCCCACGATGCCGTTGCTGGTTTTATGCTGAGACTTCTGCGCGCCTTCCGCGCTGACAAAGCCCGCGACGCGCAAACGCTGACCCACGTAGGCATGGTCGGCCTTGTCGGGGTGGCGCAATTCTTCGACGGGCACAACACGCAGAGTACTCGCGCGCATGCTGCTCGTCACGAGCCACACCAGCGCGGCGGCAATTAACAGCGGGCCAACGACAAAGCGAATGGGAAAGCTTGTTTTCATGGACAAAAACATTACCCGACAAAGATTGTTACAATTTTCACGGACTTAGATGCATTCTAACGCGCTGCGTTCCAGCCGTCAAACGAAATGGCGCGCAACGTCCCGTTTTAGACAGATTGAAGACGCACGCCGTTGTGGCTCTGTGCCAAGTTGTAAAATAGAAATCTATGCTCGATTTCGCGGCTCTGGCAGCCCAGATGGAAGCGGCGCTTGATGCTGAAACGTGGCGCCCCTCATTGCTCCTGCGCGCCCTTGAGGCAGCACAGGAACTATGCACCGCTTGTGGCCGGCGCGGCGACTTCAATGCGCTGCTTTCGAGCGCGGCGCAAAAAGAAAGCATCCCCGAATCGTGGCATCCGGCGCGTCTGCTGGACGACTCCAGTGCGCCAAACGCTGCATATGCTGCGGTTGCGCCGCCCCTGCCCCACGTTGTCGTGGCCGCCGACGGCTCGCAAATTTACCCGGACAGCCACGAAATTGCCGACTGCTATTTACTCAACATCAGCGGCATCGCGCTGCGTTACGGCGACACGCTCACGAGCACTCCCTTACAGGACAACGCCCTCATGCAAGCGGTGCCGCAGTTTTTCTCGGCAGCCTCGGAAGACGATTGGCATGGCGGCGCGACGCGCCAGAATGGTACACGCGACGCCGGTTCGGTCAACCGTGAAATGGTAGATGCACGCCGCCACATCGCCGAGTTGGACGAACTTGCGCGCTTGCTGGAAAGTGTGTCACCCAATATCGACGCCATCGGGTTGTGCGACGGTATTTTTGATCTGCGCGTTGCAGCTACACAGTCGTGGCGCAATCATGCTCTGGCGGAGAACAATCGCGCGTTGGATGCGCTGCGTCAGTGCGGCCACCCGGTCGGCGGCTACATCGCGGCCTCGCGCGCTACGGATGTTGTTATCGCCCTGCGCGTGGTGTTGAATGAACTGGCCGACGGCGACAACCCCTCAGATGAAACCGATGCCGCGCTATCGCGCCTGACGGATGTGCGTTTGTTCGATGCTCTGCTGCAATCCGGCGAGCGTTGCGCCACTTTCGTCTCGGGTCGTAGTTTTTCCGGCACGCGCTACATGGCGAGTACTCGTGACGACTCGGATGCGGCGACTTCGCGCCATGCAACGTGCTTTTTCTATCTTAAGATTGACGAGGGCAATGTGGCGCGTGTGGAGTTTCCGCGTTGGGTTGCCGAGACTCCGGGCTGGCTCGACCGATTGCACTTGTTGCTGGCTTCGCAAATCGAAAAAGGTGGTGGCTATCCCGTAGCACTCATGGAAGCTCACGAGCAGGCCGTCGTACGCGCCGTTGAACGCGACTTGTTCTATCAACTGCTCGAAGAACGCATGACGGCGCGCGGGTGGCAGCCGCGTCGCTCGGCCAAGAATCTGTCGAAAAGCCGTCCGCTCGTTTGACCAATTTGGTTTTAGAGAGGTAATCATGGGGGCGGGCTTCGATCAATGAGTGCAAGGCTGCGCGATATTTATACAGAGCGCGCTCACCGTTATGCTGCTCGTGTAGGGACTGGCGACCTGGGGAATGCCTACACCGGGGAGTTCCCGCGCCTGTCAGCGTTGTGCTGCGGCTGCCGGCGCTGCTCATAAGACCTCTTGCATAAGTGCTGGCGACGGCTTTTTCCGCAACCGCGCCCGTGAGGAAGCGGGCTTGCTGAAGTGAATCAGCCCACTGCCTCACGGGCGCGGTTGCACAGAAGCGCACTTATGAAAGAGATCTATATGTCGTGCGCCTGGTGCTCAAGCAGATCTTTGGATAATCATCGCGTTTGGATTCCTTTACGCTGTTAAGATAGAGTGGAAAGGCGCGGCGCGTGATTTGCGCCATGGCGCGCCGCCTTTACTGAAGAAGTGATGCGTAAAAGCGTTGGTGAGGAGCCGTGATTCCCACCTCGCGACAGAGAAAAACAGGACACAGAATCTAACGCACTCGGGAGCCCTGAAAACATGCAACAAGTGGAAGTCGCAAACATTCCGGTCACAGCGCTGTGGATCATCGCCGCCGCGCAAATTGTCTTCGCGCTGTCCGTCGCCATCATTGCTATTGTTCTCATCATTATGATGAAAGCGCTGCTCGGCCAGTTGAAAGAAATTCTGGCCGATGTCAAGGACATGGAGCGCGAACTGAAAGGCCGTATGCCCAACATCATGAACGATGTTCAATCGATGACCCACGATGTGGCGGGCACAACACACAAGGGCACCACCGTCGCCAATCAGGTGTTGAATGTGGTGGGCGCAGTTGTTGGTCGCCTGGAGTCACCGCTGGTGAAGTCAGCCGGAGTTCTGGCCGGGCTCGCGGCGGGTTTGCGTGCTGTGCGTGGCTCCAACAATCGGCGCGAGCGTGAAGTGATTATCGAACGCGATACCAAAGGGAGGGGTTCTCTTGGCCGCAAGAAATAAACACGTCATCGAAACGCAAAAAGAATGGCAGCCGGAGAAAGTCGTCATCGTGGCCGGCCCCAGTTTCGGTTCCGCGATTGGCTTTGTGCTTTTCGGTGCCCTTGTGGGAGCCGCCGGCGCTTTGTTCTGGAGCGCGCAGCGCGGCACGAGTACTCAGGGCGGCACCGATGCCGTAACCGAAGGTCTCACGGGCGGTGGCGCCAAGGAAGAGGCGCGTGCCGCGCAGATCATGCAGCGATTGTCGAACCTGGCGCGCAGCGTGCGGTCACTGGCCAGTCGTGCTCGTGAAACGGCGCAGCACGCCGGTGAGGTTTTAGGGCCGGCCATCAAAGACGCCGTGACCGAAGCCAAGAGTGTGGCGCAGGAAACGCAGCACGATATTGAGCACGATATTCGCGAGGCTGATGCCGGGCGCGACATTGTCAGAGAACAGGCGTAGAACAGGCGTAACACGCACCAACTCGATCCATGTTACGCACGGCTCTTCTTCATCCGCAAATCAGTGAAGCGCTGGCCCGCGCCGGTCACGGCTCCAAGGTTCTACTCGCCGATTCCAACTATCCCGCCGCGACCAAACGCGGCCCAAATGCACGTTTGGTTCATTTGAACGTAGCGCCCGGCCTGGTGAGCGCCACCGACATCTTGCGAGTACTCGTGGAGACGATTCCCATTGAAGCCGCCGAGGTGATGATTCCCCAGAACGGCCCCGAGCCGGAAATCTTTGCCGAGTTCCGCGATATTCTCCAGCACGCCAGGACATTCGACCGCGACCACATCGACCTCACCACACACGACCGCTTCACCTTTTATGATGTGGCCCAAGCCGCTGATGTCGCACTGACAATTCAAACCGGCGAACAGAGAATCTACGCTAACCTGCTGTTGACAATCGGCGTTGTAACCTGACATCAACAAACAGAAAGAGCGCACCGAGAAATTGGTGCGCTCTTTCTGTTTGTTATCAGAATTTTCCGCTCTTCAGCTACCGGCAAACGAAAGATCGACTTTCAGCAGCGTCGTGCCGCTCGCCGCGTTCAGCACTTCGGGACGTGAGAACACTTCGCGCTCTAACTTCAAGCAGGGAATGCACCAATCGGCACGGAAGTCGAGCACAACCGGGCGTCCAGAGCGACGCGCTTCGTCCAACACAGCAGCGGTGGCATTTTTCCACTCTTTGCCGCTGCCTGCTGAGGTCATCACCCGGCCAGTCGTCGCGGCGGTCGCTGGCTCCGAGGCCTGTGCCGTGGCGCTAATCGTTGTCGTGGCGTCCGTGGCAACTTGACCTGGCGCCGGTCTCACTGCCGAGTACCCGTAGTACAATGCGGCTAGCAGCAGCGGAACGGCGAATATTTTTTTGGAGCGCTCCAGCCACATGCCGCTTTTGGGCAGCGATTTGATGGCGCCACTAAACGCTCCCAGTAAGAGATAGGGCAAGCCGAGGCCGAGCGAAAGCGAAAAGAATAGCACGAACCCCAGTTGCGGGCTGCGCTGTTCGCCAACATAAAGCAGCAAAGCCGCCACAACCGGCCCGACACAGGGCGCGGCGACAATGCCCAGCAACGCTCCCATGGCCAGGGCTCCGGCGGCGCCCTTTTTGGCACCGCTACGCGCCATCAGGAAGCGCGGTGGTTGAATCGTGAACGCGCCCAGCATCGACAAGGCCAGGAGAAACAGCACAATCGCCACGGCTCCGACAACGAAGCGGCTTTGCAGAAGCGAACCAAACAGGCTGCCGGTCAGTGCCGCGAACACGCCCAAAGCCGAATAAACAAGCGCCAGGCCAAGCACATACAAAAGCGCAAGACCGAGTGTTTTGCCGATGCGTCCTTCGCTTTGGCCACCAAAGTAACCAACCGTAATGGGGATCATCGGATAAACGCACGGCGTAAGGTTGAGCAATAAACCGCCGACAAACACCAGGGCGAGTTGCAACAACAGCGGCGCGCGTTTGAGCCGCTCCATCCACGATGCCGCGCCGGCTTCATTCCGAGTACTCGACTTCCACGGCTGCCCTGTCTCCAGTGCTGCAAGCTTCTCAACCATAACCGGGCGCGTGAGTTCTTCGCCGGCGCGCAAATCGGTGCGTTCGTTGCCCTTGCCGTCGAGGAAAACAATCGCCGGCAGCCCGACGACGCCATACTTGCGTCGCAGATTTTCTGCATACGCGTTGGCCGATTCGCCGCCGCTCGTCGAGGCTGCTTCTTCCTCGGTAGCAGGCTCCACCGCAGCGTTGCCTCCGCTGGCATTCTGCACCGAAAATCTGGCCGTCGTGGGAAACAGGCAAGCCTGATCGTTGCACGCCTGGTAGCGCACCGAGCCGTTGAGCGTTGCAGAGGCGGCAGTGCTTGCGCCCGCAGTGATCGGCACACGAATGGACACGGCATTTTCATAGACGGCCAGAGGCTTGCTCTCGAAGGCGAACTTCGTTTTCTTGCCCGCCGGGTAAACAGGCTGGCCAAACGTGACGCCCTTGGCCGGTGCCATCGTTACTGCGACAGGAATGAGATACGAAGCCGACGCCGGATTGGCGTTGATGTGATAGCTGGGGTCGATGGTGAGGCGCACCACAACAGCCGATGTGCCGGAATCTGGGTTGCCATCGAGCGCCGCGTCAACCTTCACCACCTGCGGGCTCTGCGCGAATGCCTGCGGCACCAAACACAGCAGCATGGCCCAGCATGTAAAAAACGATGCTACGCAGCGGACAAAACGTGAGTTGATTTTCATAGTCATGATTGTCTGGCGCATACGTTTCACCGACATGAGCGTTCCCGTGAACCATTTAGGGCAAAGACGCATAAACAGGCACTATCTCTCGATAGTGCCTGTTTTCAATGCACGAACAGAAGTTTACGGGAGCTTGTCACTGCGCAGGATGCGCGGCGTTACAAGAATCACCAGTCCACGGGACGCTTTGTTACCATCTGCCCCGGCGGAGGTAGGTTTCAGGCCACCAATGATCAGTGTTTCACCGTCCTTCACATTCGCGACAGTGTCGATACGCTGCTTAACAGCGGCCTTTTCTGCTTCTCCGAGATTTTCGCCCACCAGATGGGATGAAAGCTCTGGAGCGAGGGCAACTGTAATCGTGCCATCGTGGTTAATTGTTGGTGTCGCTGTGAACCCCAGGCGCGTTACGCGTTGGACGGGCAACTTAGCATTGGGAGTCGCGGCATTGCCAATGATCTGGAGTTCTGTCGTTTCGGAGTTCTGCCGGGCCGTGACGTTACTGAAGGTGCGCACACGAAACGTTTGGACTTGCGTTTGAGGGTCTGCCTTAAGCCGAGCCAAAATCGCGCCCTTATCGGAACGAGCAATACTTACGTTCACTACCCCGTTAACAGCGTGAGGCAGCGATACATCGGGGAAGTTCGTCTCGACAAAGCTCAGATAGATGTCGACCTGTTGCAGCGGCCTGTCCATAAACTCCACCATCTTGCGAAGCGCAGCAACGCCCTCGGCTGTCCCTTTGACCAGCAAAGCATTAGTGCCAATGTCGGGTCTGACGCTGTCAACGCCCTTAGGCACCGGCAGGATGCCTGCGGCTGGTGTTTGAACTTGATTCCCAACAGAAGCGTTTCCGCGCCCTGCTCCACCACCGTCGCCACGAACTACAGTGTTCACTGCTGCATCGGATTGTAAAGACGTTGAGCGGAACGCCGACGGTATCTCATTATGTGAGGGGTCGATCCACCAGGCCATCAGGCCAACAGGGACATTTTTTACCGGCAGTGCAACATCTTCTTGGATAGCAGTCGCGGCAGCATGAGCGGCTAACGGAAGGTGTACTCGAATTAAACCACAGATGAGCACGGCCACGACAAGCACAGGACGAAAGTGTTTCATAACCTGACCTCCGGGAACTGCTCGTATTGTAACCGACGTTGGGCTTCAGGACTAACGCATCACGAACCCGGAGTGTTGGTTGCTCCAGAAGCAGACGACGACTTGTCTGCTGCTAGGCTGTGAGCCACGGGCTTGATCTCCGGCCCGTGGCTCACGCTCCGGGTTCGTCAATGCGTAAGTCCTGAGCTTGTTGAGAGTTTCAGTGGGCGTGACATCAAGGCGCGGGAGTGACGCGTACTGTCACCAAAATCACCTTTCGATTTTTGTTGTTTATGACTGAAGCGGAGAGTGACTGTGAAAGTCGTTGTGCAGGCTTGCCGGCCGTGAATGTTTGTGCAATCGACAGCGGCAACTCTATCAACTGCACCTGATACTCAATGCGTTGCCGTGGACGATTGAGGTACTCAACGAAATTACTCAATTCGTCTTGGCCTTCTTGGCTGCCGCGCACCCAGATTCTGCTCACGCGATCAAACGCGGCTAATCCGTTTATACCCGGAGGCACGTAGTCAACCGCCACAGTTCGTGACACAGGCTTGGGATGAAGTGCCTCAACTTGTGCGCGCGTGTGTACACTGTGCCAGCGCTTGCGGAATTCTTTCAGGTTACTATCTAGACCAATTTTGATTCGTGCTGCTTCAGGAAGTCCGAAAACCGACTCCGTATCGCCCGTTACTTGACGCTACTGACGCACGACCTCAGGCTCCGGCTGATCCAGCGGGTTAAGCCACCAGACCAGCAGGCTGGGTTCTATATGTCGCGTGCTGATTGGTTTCCAATCATATATGCCGGCTTCTTGGAGACCTTCCTGCGAGTTCCTCGCGTTACGTCGTTGGGCTACAGGAAGTTCCTGTGCGCAGCCTCGTTGAATCGAGTTCATGCCCAGGGCGGTGGCCAGTGCGACTGTAAGAAATCGCAATTTGCGGTTGGTAAACATCGAACATTACCTCCACGGAAACCTTGATAAGGCCCGTTCTTGTCTCGCACTCGAAGTATTCCTCACTTGTGCACACTGAAACAGAGCGGTCGATTCGGGTTAAACTGCGTCGCATTCAATTTCATAACATGGTGGAGCGAAGAACGTGGCTTTAAAAATGGAAGATATCGTGTCGTTGTGCAAGCGGCGCGGCTTTGTGTTTCAATCGTCGGAGATTTATGGAGGCTTCGCCTCGTGCTACGATTGGGGGCCGCTCGGCGTTGAACTCAAGCGCAACGTCAAGAACGAGTGGTGGCGCTCGATGGTGCAGGAACGCGATGACATCGTCGGCATCGAGACTTCCATTCTCATGCATCCCAAAGTGTGGGAAGCATCCGGCCACGTCGCAACGTTTACCGACCCGCTCGTCGATTGCAAAACCTGCAAGGGCCGCTTTCGCGCCGATCACCTCGAAAACACGCCGTGCCCGCAAAAGCCCAGTAAGCTGGCCGGGCAGGCGGAACAGTGTCAACTGACGAACGCGCGCCAGTTCAACCTGATGTTTAAAACGCACGTCGGCCCGGTCGATAAGGACGATGATTCGAACATCGCCTATCTGCGGCCCGAAACGGCGCAGGGCATGTTCGTCAATTTCCTCAATGTCCTCAACACCAGCCGCAAGAAACTGCCGTTCGGCATCGCGCAGATGGGCACCAGCTTTCGCAACGAAATCACGCCCGGTAACTTCGTCTTCCGCACGCGCGAATTTGAGCAGATGGAGATGGAGTTTTTCTGTCACCCAGAAAGCGCCGCCGAGTGGCACCAGAAGTGGATCGACTTGCGCTATCAGTGGTATCTCGACCTCGGTGTGCGCCGTGAAAACCTCAGCATTCGCAAGCACGAACTCGATGAGTTATCGCACTACGCCAAAGACCCACGCGGCACCGGCACGGTTGACATTGAATACGCCTATCCCTTCATGGACAAGCCGGGCGAACTCGAAGGCATCGCCAACCGCGTCGATCACGATCTGACCGAGCACGCCAGGTACTCAGGGCAAAAGATGTCCTACTTCGACCCGACGACTAACGAGCACATCGTGCCGTTTGTTATCGAGCCGGCGGCGGGCCTGGGACGCGCCACGCTGGTCTTCATGATTGATGCGTATCACGAAGAAGAAGTGAAGCCGGGCGATACACGCGTCGTGCTCAAACTGCACCACAAGTTAGCGCCGATTAAAGTCGCCGTGCTGCCACTGTTGAAAAAGCGCGACGACATTGTGGGCGTGTGCCAGGGCTTAACGCGCGACCTGAAGAAGAAAACCGTGGCCGCATACGACGACACGGCAGGCATTGGCAAGCTGTATCGCCGCCAGGATGAAATCGGCACGCCGTTCTGCGTCACGGTTGATGTGGATACAGTTGAGAAAGATAACGCCGTCACGGTGCGCGACCGCGACACCATGCAACAGGAGCGTGTCAGCCTCGATCAGGTGCAGAACTATTTGCTTGAAAAGCTGGCCTGAGTACTCGATCTGCCGGTGATCGAACGCAAAACCTTGTCGCGCGAAAACGGCGCAAAAACGCGTTAATTAACTGAGGTGTCCTGGGAGGCATCGGCCCAACTGTGAGCGTTATCGTTGTAAGAACGCATATCGCCGCGCCAATTGAACTCTGCTTCGACCTGGCACGCGATGTTGACGTTCACTGCCAAACGTCGCGCAGCACGCAGGAGCGGATTGTCTGCGCCACAAAGCGCCAGATGGAACTCGGCGATTGCGTCACCTTTGAAGGTGTGCATTTTGGCATTCGGCAGCAGCTAAGCGGGCGCATCGTGGCATACGAACGTCCGCTCTTTTTCGCTGATGAGATGACGCGCGGTGCCTTTAAGCGCCTGCGGCACGAGCACAGTTTTCAGGCACAAGCGGGCGGCACCTTGATGACAGACCGTCTCGATTTCGCGTCACCGTTGGGCGTTCTTGGCATCGTGGCCGATTTGCTTTTGGTGCAACCGCATCTGCGTCGCTTTTTGTGGCGGCGCAACCGAGTACTCAAACGCCTGGCGGAACAGCTTGCGCGCGCAGCACCGTAAGCGCAGCACCGTAAGCGCAGCACCGTGAGCAGCAAAGCGCGTAAACTAAGCCAGTGACTCCAAACACGCCGCAGTTACCTCGCCCCATCACACTGATTGTCAATGCCAACTCGCGCAAAGGCCGTACTGCTTTTCGCTCTGCGGTTGCTGCCGTCAGAGCGGCCGGGATTCCACTGGTCGAAGGACACGCCGTCAAAAACAAGCACGAGACACTCAATCTGCTGAGACGTGAGGTGGAGGCCGGTGCCAACACAGTGATCGTGGGTGGTGGCGACGGAACTCTCAGCGAGTGCGCCGGACATCTCATTCACACCCAGGTGGCAATGGGCGTGCTGCCGTTGGGCACCGGCAACACCTTCGCGCGCTCCATCGGTATTCCGCTTGGTCTGGAAGAAGCGGCCCAGACCATCGCCGATGGCTGCATTCAGACTATTGATGTCGGTCGCGTTAACGGGCAGGTCTTCCTGAACAGCGTGTCGCTCGGATTATCGTGCGAGATCGCCGGTGCGCTCGATAAGCGCACCAAACGCCGTCTCGGTTTGCTGTCGTGGCCGGTCATTGGTGCGCGCGTGATTGCCACGCATCACCCCATTGTGCTGAAGATTACCTCGGAAGAAAAGTCGTTTCCGGTGCGCACGCATCAACTCCTGGTAGTGAATGGTCGCTACGTCGCCGGCCCGATTGCCGCGTCGCCGGAAGCCAGCGTGCAGGACAGCCACTTCGATGTTTTTGTGCTGGGCGGCGCCAAAAAAGGCGCACTGGCGCGCATTGCCTGGCAGTGGCTGCGCGGACAGCATACGCAGTCGCCGGAGGCGCGCTACTTCAAAACACAAAAACTGCGTGTCGAATCGACGCGGCGCGCGCTGCCGGCCAACGTTGACGGCGACATCAACGAAAATACCCCGCTCGATATGGAAGTCTTGCCCGGTGCCCTGCGTGTCGTGGTGCCGCGCGGTTTCGAGGCCAGGCAGGTTTAGCACAGCGCATGATGAACCTCTCATCTTAGACGCCAGGTACTCGACTGCGGCTTGGGAATACAATCGCGGCACTCCGGGTAGCCGTGGCAGTGTGCAGGCGACTCGACCCATCAAGAGCCGTTGGAATCCGCCGCTCTGCGGATATTCGCTGTGCTATAATGCGCATTACAGGGTGTTCCAAAAGGTGGGGAGTAGATTTTTAGTATGCCCCAAACCACCTACGGCAGCGACCTTTGAGGCCCCGTATTGGGACATGTCAAACACCTTATTTCTGCCCCAAGACACGGTGGCAGACGAACTGTGTGGAGCCACGTTCGCTTATCATTGTGGTTTATAAGGCAAGATAAAACTGCGCTATGACTGAGAAGTCAACCTGATCAAATTGTCGCTGGAGGTACAGATGAATCGTTTCAGAAGTGTTGTTATGTTGATGCTCTCAGGAGTACTTTGTAGTTCCCTTCTCAATCCGGCATCACTCGCAGCCCAAGAAGCCGTTGACTTCTTTCAGTTAAAGCCCACCAATGTCCGTATCTTCGCGCCAAATGGCCAGCTTATGATCAAGGCTGCCCTCACTGATACTAAATTCGCTGCCCCGAGTACAGCCTCTACCGGTGGCATAAACATGGGCGGCGGAGTTACCGATGACAGGGGTTTTGTTGCGGCGCCCGGCAATTTTACTTTCGGCACCTACTCCATCTATGTTTATGTCGAGAATGTCGGCTACGCCTACGTGTCCAGTGGCAATGTTCAAGCTACGGGAGCGCCACCAATTAATGTGCGGCTACAGGAGGGTGGAACCCTACGGGTGTTGGCAAAGGAAGTTGTGGCCTTAGCGGGGCGTAAGAAACAAACTGTCGAGTACCCGGTCGGCGGCGCGCAGGTGGCTCTGACACTTCTGCTCCCTGAGCAGTCTGCTGATGCAGTTGCTAACACCCGCGGGACCGGCACGAATGGAGTGACTGCGATGCGGCAGCAACACAGGGAGTTCTCTATCGCGACAGACAAGAGAACCTACGATGGTAGCGGCATGGCGGTCATTCGCAACATCCCGCCGGGGCGCTACGCTGTGACAGTGACTGCAATGGCCGACTATGCGCCTGTCGTAGAGGAAATCGAAGTCACACAAGGCCAGCCTGCTGACCTGCCGGTTTATCTAGAGCGTAGAAGCATTAGTGGCCTGCAAATTACGTTGCAAGATCAGAATGGCAAGCCACTGCGCAACAAGGACGTGTCACTCGACATGAAACCCTCTGCTGGTGCCACTGCATCCGGCATGGATGCCTCTCGGCTTATCGCTGCTGACTTTTTAGCGCCGCGTTACGTTCACACCGATACCAGAGGAAATGTGATGTTATATCCACTGAAGGTGGGTCGTTACACCATTGAGGCTCATGCGGCGTGGGGTGACATTGAGATCCCGCGCACTGAGGTTGAGGTGACTCCGGAAGGCAGCCAAATAACGCTTGTCGCGCAAGTTACAGGTAAGGGGGACTGAAACTAACAGTATTATTTTCTGCGTCTCTAAAGGTGGCGCAAAATATATAAAACAGGCTCTTACACTCTTCATTGGTGCCGGCAAGCAGTTCATTTCACAGCACTTGTATGGGCGCTGAGAGGCGCCTTTTGTTCCTTCATTTCTCTGGAGGTTTCTCAATGAAAGAGTATGCTCCCGAAGCAATTCGGAATGTGGTCCTGGCCGGACACGCCGGTTCCGGTAAGACCACGCTCGCCGAAGCCTGCCTTTTCCTCGCAGGTGCCACCGACCGCCAGGGCCGCGTTGAAGATGGCAACACGGTTTCCGATTTCCTGCCCGACGAAGTAAAGCGCCGTTCGTCCATTTGCGCTTCGCTACTCGCTTTCGAGTACTCGAACACCAAGTTCAACCTTATTGACGCGCCGGGTTACGCCGATTTCTTTGGTGAAGTGTGTAGCGCGATGGCTGCCGCCGAAGACTGCGTGCTGGTCGCTAATGCCGCCGAAGAGTTGGAACTGGGCATCGAAGCGGGCCTGGAGCGGGCGCGCGACAACGGCCTGGGAACCTTCGTTTTCATCAACGGCATGGATCGCGAACGCGCCGACTTCGAAGGTTTGTTGCAGGCGATTCAGGGTAAGCTCCATTTGCCGGCTGTCGTTCTCACCTACCCGTTGGGCAGAGAAAGCGGCTTTCGCGGCTATGTCGATGTTATTCATCAAAAGGCTTACGAAGAAAGCGGCAACAAGCGCATTGAGATCCCCATTCCCGAGGAAGTCGCGAGCCGCATTCAGGAACTGCGCGTCGCTCTTATTGAAAACGATGTGGAGTGCGACGACGCCTTGATGGAAAAATATCTGGAAAGCGGCGAACTCAGCGAAGACGAAATTACGAAGTTGCTCAAGCTGTGCGTGACCAATCGTCATGCCATTCCCATCTTGTGCGGCAGCGCTATCAAGGGCATCGGTCTGTCATTTTTGTTAGACACGCTGAAAGATTACGGCGCATCTCCGCTCGACACACCGCACAAGATTCTCGATGAGAACGGCGAAGCCATGCCCATCGTGGCCGATGCCAACGCGCCGTTCGCGGGGTACGTTTTTAAGACATTCTCCGACCCGCACACCGGACGCCAGACTTTCATCAAAGTCGCGACCGGCACGCTGCGCAAAGATGCCGATATCATCAACCTCGATGGCGGGCACCACGAAAAACTGGCGCATCTCTACTCGCCGCTGGGCAAAAAGCAAACGGAAGTTGCTGTCGCGCAAGCCGGTGACATCGTGCTTGTTTCGAAACTGAAAGGCACCACGAGCGGGCACTCTCTGGCGGCGACACCCAACGCACCCCGTTTCAAAGCAGTCGAGTACCCGGCAAGCCTGTATGCCGTCGCGATTGAACCGGCCACACCCGGTAGCGACGATAAAATGGCGGACGGTCTGCACAAGCTGTGCGAAGAAGACCAGACACTGCGCGTTGAGCGCCGCAAGAATGGTCAGGTCGTGCTCTCCGGTCTGGGCGATGTTCACCTGCAAACGGCTGTGGCGCGCTTGAAGAATGCCTTTGGCGTTGAAGTAAAAATGGCCGAACCTAAAGTCGAGTACCTGGAAACGGTGCGCAAGCCGGTCAAAGCCGAAGGCAAATTAAAGAAGCAATCGGGCGGACACGGCCAATTCGCCGATGTGTTTCTGGAAATTGCGCCCGGCGAACCGGGCTCCGGCTTCTCATTCGAAGACAAAATCGTGGGCGGCGTGGTGCCGCGCGCTTTTATTCCCGCTGTTGAAGAAGGCGTGCGCGAAGCATTGCACGAAGGCCCCATCGCCGGATGTCCTTTGGTCGATCTGAAAGTGACGCTCTTCGACGGCAAGTATCACGATGTTGATTCTTCATATCAAACTTTTAAAATTGCCGGAAACATGGCGCTGCGCAACGGCACACGCGACGCCAGCCCGGCTCTGCTGGAACCGATTCTGGAGGTCACAGTGGAAGTGCCCGAACCGACAGCAGGTGACGTCGTCGGCGACCTGAACGCACGGCGCGGCCACATTCTGGGCATGGAGCCGGACGGCAACGGCACAGTGCGTGTCTCAGCCCATGTGCCCGAAGCCGAGATGCTGAAATACGCTATTACGTTGCGGTCGCTCACGCGCGGGCGTGGCCGCTTCTCGCGGCGCTTCGACCATTACAACGCCGTGGCCGAAAATGTGGCACGACAAATCAGTGAAGCGCATACGCCGCACCGCAACGGCACGGCGCATTAGAAAACCTTGCACGCAAATCGCACGAGTACTCGTTATGAGTATTCAGCAGCAGGCCGGAACGAATTAATTTGGTTCCGGCCTGGCTTTGCGGCTTTTCATTGTGGCACGACGCGGTTAAAGTAGTGTCATCTCCCACAAAGGAACACAACGCCATGACCGAAGTCGCGATGACCGAAGAGGAAAAGTATCTTTTCGATTTACAAGGTTATCTGGCCGTCCCCGACGCGCTGAACGCGCAGCAGCTTCAATCCTTAAATTCCATTCTCGACGAGCATATCGCTGCTGAAATGGGCGATAAATCGACGCACCGTTTTGGTGGCTTGCTGCACTGGGGCCAGCCCTACACCGACCTGCTCGACAATGCGCCTGTCGTTCCGCACCTTGAAACCATGCTGGGCGAACATTTCCGCCTCGATCACATTTACTGCGATGTCATTCGCGGCGGTCTGGGGCCAATCGGTGCAACTCTTCATGGCGGTGGCACGCCATTCGACCCGTCGCAATATTACAATTATCGTGATGGCAAGATGTATAACGGCCTCATGGTCGTGGCTTACAATCTTCACGATGTCAATCCCGGCGACGGCGGTTTTGCCTGTGTTCCGGGCAGTCACAAAGCCAACTTCCCGTTTCCACGCCAGTGGGGCAACCTCGAAGAAATGCACCCCTGTGTGCGCGCCGTCACAGGGCAGGCCGGGACAGCAATCATTTTCACGGAAGCCTTAACGCACGGCGCGCTGCCGTGGCACGGGCAACATGAGCGCCGCACCGTTTTCTTCAAATACTCGCCGCATCCGCTTTCGTGGTCGAAGAAGTATTTCAACGCCGACGATTACGAGGGATTAAGCGAACGCCAACGCCACATTCTAGAGCCACCTAATGCGCGTTACGGCTACAGATAGAAGTGGTGCGACTACGGCGTGGTGGCCGCGACGGGAACGTTCGCGATTGCAACGGGCACAATGGCGAAAATGGAGGTGATGCGGCGCTCGCGTCCATCGGATGGATGATTGATGGCGCGGCCTTCCAAGACCAGCGTTTCGCTGCCACCGCCGTCCAGGTTCATCGCTTCGACACAGCCGAGCGATTTCATTTCTTCAGCCAGCCGCGCCAGCGTCAAACCCATGCTGATGAACGGCTGCTTGCCGTCGGTGGCGAATAGAATCAGGTGGTTGTCGCGCGTGTAACCGATGGCGGCGCGAGGATATGGCAGAGCGTTGGGAAAACCGGCACCGAAGAACACTTCGTTCTCATAGGTGTCGATGATTTGTCCGTTGCTGATGAGGGTTGGCCCGCCACCAATCGCATCAACGGCATCCCACAGGCGTGCGCCGCGCGGTGACATTACAGAAGGCGCATTCGCCACGAATGTTGTTGTATTGCGCACCGGTTCATCGTAAGCATACAGGCTGGTCTTGCCGGTGGAATCAGGGATGTGTGCGACCCAAGCCACATCGGACGTGCGGTCGCGGCGGATGCCAAAGGCGCTGCGCGTCACGCTGTATTTGCGTCCAGTGCGCGTTACCTGCGCGATGTTGGGCACGAGTACTCGTCCATCGTTTTGCACCAGGCTGAAGGTGCGCGCCGGATTGCTGCTCATATCGAAGTAGCCGCCGTTGATCGCGACCAAGGCGCCGACTTTCTTCGCCATAGAACTCGCGACCTCTTTGCCGGAAACGTCGTTGGACAACACACTGCGCGCCGCCAGGCCTTTGTCGTTGTAGTCAACATCCACATACCAGGCGCGCAGCGGAGCACCATCTTCATAAGAAGAAAACCCTTCGTACACTTTGATCGAGTCGGGCAGCAACGCCTGATCGGGCACGACGGTTTTGCGTTCGATCCACACAAATGGCGTGTAGGCGCGCCCTACCATGGCGGGCATCCGCCCCAGCAGGGCAATGGCACACAATAACAGCAAGAGCACGACGCCGAATGCCACGGCACGCAGCGAGTGCGCGCGGGCCGAGCCAGTGCGAGTACTCGTTTGCAGTGCCGTGGCAGTGAAGACACGATTTGCAACGCCTTGCATCGCGAGTGTCGACATGTCTAACCGCCGCCTCCGCCGCTGCCCTTGATGCCGCCCAGTGTCATTTCACGCGCGTCGAGAAGTTGCGTCAGTTCCTCTTCGCTCAAATCGGTTTGTTCAAGCGCCACATCCTTCAAACGCCGGCCTTCTTTGTAGGCCTGCTTGGCGATGGCGGCGCCTTTTTCATAGCCGATAACCGGATTCAAAACCGTAACCATGATCGGATTTTTGTCGACAAGTTCCTGCATCGACTCTTCATTGACGGTGAAACCGGAGATGGCCTTGTCGGCGAGTACTCGTGTGACGTTGCCCAGCAGTGTGATGCTTTGCAACAGGTTCAGCGCAATGACTGGCAGCATCACGTTGAGCTGGAAGTTGCCGCCGGAGTTGGACATCGAAATCGTCACATCGTTGCCGATGACTTGGGCGCACACCATCATGGTCGCTTCTGGTATAACGGGGTTGATTTTACCCGGCATAATGGAGCTTCCCGGCTGCAACGAGGGCAGCACGATTTCGCCCAGCCCGGCCTGCGGGCCGGAGTTCATCCAGCGCAGGTCGTTGGCGATTTTATACAGTCCACTGGCCAGGGTTTTCAACTGGCCGCTCACTTCAACTGCGGTGTCCATTGCGCTCTGCGCGGCGAAGTGGTTGCGCGCCTCCGTGAACGGCACGTGCGTGAGTTCGCCCAAATGTTCGGCCAGGCGACGACCCAGTTCCGGGTGCGCGTTGATGCCGGTGCCGACTGCGGTGCCGCCGGTTGCGAGTTCGAGCAAACGCGGCATCGAACCCAGCAGACGCTCAATGGAGTACTCGATTTGTGCCGACCACCCACCAATTTCCTGCCCCAAGCGCACCGGCATGGCGTCCATCAAATGTGTGCGGCCGGTTTTAATAACGTCGTCCAGTTCGGCGGCACGAGCACGCAATGCACCGTTCAAATGCCGCAGAGCGGGCAGCAAATTGTCGTGGATTTCGAGGGCCGCTGCAACGTGAATCGCAGCGGGAATCACATCGTTGCTCGACTGGCCGTTATTCACATCGTCGTTGGGGTGAATCTTCAAGCCGGATTCGCGTGATGCCAGCGTCGCGATGACTTCGTTGGCGTTCATATTGGTCGAGGTGCCGCTTCCCGTCTGGAACACGTCGATGGGAAACTGCTCGTCGTGGCCACCCTCAGCGACTGTTAGCGCGGCTTTGAAAATGGCATCGGCTTTGTCTTGCGCTAACAGTTCGAGATCGGCGTTGGCACGTGCCGCCGCCGCTTTGATAAGGCATAATGCACGAACGAACGAGCGCGGGAACGTCACGCCGGAAATCGGGAAGTTATCAACAGCGCGCTGCGTTTGCGCGGCATAGAGCGCATTCTCGGGAACGCGCACTTCGCCCATGGAATCTTTTTCTACACGGTAATTCATAGTCCTTCTCCTCATTCATCCAGTGCTCTCGCTGGTTCTTTGCTTTTCGTGGTACTTTGTACTCTGGCAGCCACATGATCGTTTACGGGTTTCACTTCTCGTGATGGAACGCGGTATTCGGTGAAGATGCGCGACGGCGGTTCCGCGTGGTTATCACCAGTTGCCGATGCGCCCCTCAAAGCTAAGCGCAGAATTTTGGCAGCGATCAGGAAGGTTCCGGCACCGGCAATCGTGCCCAGAGCCAGAACGCCTAAGCGCGCGGCATACTTAATCAGTGCGGGCGTTGAGGCGCTATCGAAGCCGTTTTGAGCAACCAGTACGGTGGTAATATGAACCACTACAACCGCTGCCGCATAACTCGCTCCTGCCGCAAGCGTTCCTTTCCACAACACACTTATCGTAGCGCCATCATCCCAGCCGCCGAGCCGCGAACGCAAAGAAAACCACATCCACACACCGAGCACTGAAAGCGCGACCGACGCTGCAAGGGCGAGTCCTGATGCGCCTTGCTCGCTTCGTGTCATGATTATGCCCATCGCGCAGAAGATCGCCATCGCCGCCAGGCCCATGTAGATCGGCGGCTTTGTGTCGCTACGCGCGTAAAAGCCGCGCGCCAACATCTGCTGTGCGCTCAGTCCGACAATGCCCAGCGAATACCACAACAAGACGTTCGTGGTGGCTTCGGTGTCGGCGCGTGTAAACTTGCCGTGCTCCAGCAACAAGCGCACGATCGGTTCGCGCAGTGCGATAAGAAGCGCCGTGGCCAGCATGGTCAGCAACAGCGTGCGCCGCAACGCTGCCGCAATCTGGTCACGCAATTCGACCATCTTTCCTTCTGCCGCCAGCAACGACAGCGTAGGATAAAGCGCAATCGCCGGGCCCGAAGCGAAAATCGCCAGCGGAAGTTGCATCAAGCGGTTGGCGTTGTCGATTGCGGTCAGGTCGCCTTCGCCCAGCCCGCCGGCCAGAAAACGCGGCAGGTTCAAGGCGATAATTTGCCCGCTGGCCAACCCGAACACGATGGGCAGCAACGACTTGAGTACTCGCTGCACGCCTTCATCGCGCAAATCCCACAGCGGCAGCAACGATAATCCGCTGCGCCGCACGGCGGGAATCTGAATAAAAATCGATCCGATAAGCGCACCGACCAGAGCGCCCCACGCCTGGCTTTCGATGCCCATGCCGAACTGCGGCAAGACGATGCCAAAAGCGATGATGCCCAGATTAAACACCACCGGTTGCAAAGCGGCAAACCAGAACAATCGCAGCGCGTTCAGAGTGCCGGTAAAAAGCCCGCCCAGCACAAAGAAGAACTGGCCCACCAACAAAATGCGCAGCAGGTAAAAGTACAGATCGACTTTATCCGGGCGCACCTGCGACAAAGCGACAGCGCGTCCGATGGGCGTGAACGTCAGTGCGAAGAGCAGCAGAGTGAGTAGGCCGAAGGCGGCTCCCAGCAGCGTGAGCATGGCGCGAAAGGTACGCCGTGCCGCGTCTTCTTCGCCGCGCGATAGAAAAGCCGTAAACACCGGCACAAAGCCGGTCGCCAATGCGCCACCGGCGATGAGAATGGAAATTGTGTCGGGAATGTTGAAGGCCGCGTTGTAGGCATCGGTCGTGGCGTTGCGACCATACAAGTATGATGTCAGCATGATACGCCCGAAGCCGGTGAGCCGCGACAGAGCGACCATCGCGGCCATGAGCAATGAGGCGCGCCCGACAGTCATGCCTTGCGATATTTCGATGCGGCGCGTCGTGGAGGGAGTCGAACCTGTTGCCGCGTCGCTTTCAGTTTTTTTGCCGTCGGTCTCGCTGCCGGCGGAGGTTTTCGCTTTGTCAGCCGTTTTCATAAAGTGCTTGCCCTTGAGATTGTAGCCATGTCACGAGTACTCAGCAATCGCAGAAATGACTGATTGGCGGAAACTCCATTTGATTTAAAGGTGAGTCACAACTAAACTGTGACCGATAGCAGCAGACACTCATCAGCCCCATGAGCGAAAACCAAAGCGAGTACGAAGAACAAAGCGAATCGCAGGAAGAACTCGACCGTGTCCCCAATATCGACAACGGGGAGCCGTTGGTCGACTTTTTGGAAGTCTGTCCGCAACTGGTTTTCGCGCCCGTGCATCCACTGTTCGACTTTCCGCGCGTTCATCTGGTGCGCCGGAGCGTGGCGCGCATGTTATGTGAAGCGGCCCGTGCCCTGCCCGCCGGGCTGCGCTTGCAAATTGTGGAAGGCTATCGCCCCATCGTGTCGCAGCGCGCCATGAACCGTCACATGTTCGAGCAGTTTCGCCGCGATCACCCCGACTGGACAGACGCTCAGGTGCAGGAACGCGCCAATCGCTTCAGCGCGCCACCGGACGCCATCAGTCCGCCGCCACACATCACCGGCGGCGCCATTGATCTGGAAATCATTGATGAGAGCGGCGCGCGGCTCGATTTCTCCTCGCCCTACGACATTCTCGATTCGCGACAGGCCGCACCCAACGCGCCGGGACTTTCACAGACGGCACGAGAAAACCGCGCTTTGCTGCGCCGAGTACTCGAACCGACGGGATTAACCAACTACGTGGCCGAATGGTGGCACTGGAGCTACGGCGATGCCGGCTGGGCCCTGCGCGTCGGCGCGCCGCATGCCTTATATGACCGCATCGAACTGCCACCGGACGCGCACTGGCTGGGCGACATGAGCAAATTGCCGCACGAGTAGCAATGATGTAGTCGCCTCGCACTCCGACAGATAGAAGTTTGGCCCTGCTGTACCACGCTTGTTTTCTTACATCACAACCGATACATGGCTCTTGCACCAACTGAATTTCCGGCAGAAGTCGTTCCCGTTCCGCGAGCAAGTACTCGCCGCGCCACAACGATGTGGCAGCGCCTGCAACGTCATCGTCTGGCGCAGGTTGGTTTTGCCATTATTGCCGTTTTGCTGCTGGTGGCGATCTTTGCTCCGTTGATTTCGCCGCTCGACCCGTTGACGCCGCGTCCCAACGGCATGAGCACTCTGGGAGAACCACATCCGCCGGGCGGGGGCTTTTTGCTGGGCGCCGATTCGCTCGGGCGCGACGTCTGGACGCGCACGCTATGGGGCGCGCGCATCTCGCTGCTCATCGGTTTTTCGGCCATGATAACCGCGGTGCTCATCGGCACGACTATCGGTTTGTTGAGCGGCTTCTTCGGCGGCTGGGTTGATGCCGTCTTGATGCGCATTACCGAAATCGTGATGGCTTTACCGACCGTATTGCTGGCGATTGCACTGCGCGTTGTGCTGCCGGATTATTCGCCGACGTTGCCATTGGTGGGCGCGCTCGACCCCAACCTGTATAAGATTCTGGTGGCGATCGGGCTTGTGACGTGGACGGGCATCGCGCGTGCTGTGCGCGGACAAGTCTTTAGTTTGAAAGAGCGCGAGTTTATTGAAGCCGCGCGAGCCGTAGGTTGCAGCAACTGGCGTATTCTGACCGCGCATTTACTGCCCAACGTGGCTCCGACGGTCATCGTCCTGGCGACACTTGCCACGGCGCACAATATTTTGCTCGAAGCCGGTTTGTCATTTCTCGGCCTCGGCGTTGATCCCAGTATTCCCAGTTGGGGCACCATGATCGCCGATGGACAGCCGTTCTTTCTTTCAGCACCGTGGATTCTGCTCGCTCCAGGCGTCGCCATTGTGCTGGCGGTGGCTGGCTTCAACTTTGTTGGTCAGGCGATGCAGGAAACGCTGGAGCCGCGTCGTTGAGTTCTGCGGCAAACGGCACCTGGCGTAGCGATTGGCAAGACGCGTTGCAGCATACGTGGCGTCCGTTCGCCATATCGCGCTTGTGCCTTGCGCTTGTTGTATATGCCGCGCACCTCTACAACCAGACGCTGCCGCCGGAAAAAGCCATTTGGCCCGGTATCCAGAACTTCTGGCTCAACCCGTGGACGTATTTCGATTCACGCTTCTTCCTGGGCATTGCCGCGCACGGCTACACGCCGGAAACCACGGCGTTCTTTCCGTTGTATCCGCTGCTTTTGCGCGTGTTTGCACCGAGTGAGACGGCGATGGCGCTGTGCGGAGTACTCGTTTCTAACCTGGCGCTCGCATTGGCTCTGCCGCTTTTCTATTCCCTTACCAGGCGCGACTTTGGCGATGACACAGCACGTCGCGCGGCCTGGCTGCTGGCCTTTTTCCCGACGACAGTTTTCTTTAGCGCTGTTTACACCGAAGCGGTTTTCTTTTTGTTTCTCGTGGCGACGTTCTTTTTCGTGAGACGCGGCAACTGGGTTGCTGCCAGCGCGTGTGGTCTGCTGGCATCACTGACACGCAACACCGGGCCGCTCATCTTTCTGGCGCTGGCATGGGAATATTGGCGCAGCGGGAACAAAACTCCGCGTGCCGCCATGCTCGCAGTGTTTGCACCGCTGCTGGGCTTTGCCGCGGTGCAGTGGTATTTCGCCACACGGTTTGGCGGAGCGCTGGCCGGTGTGCGCAGCCAGGCCGCGTTTGGACGTCGCCTGAACTGGCCTTTTGAACCCTTGTGGCGTGATGTTCACGACATCGCAAGGCAAAGCGCCAGCGCCTACGACCTGACTGCTCCGCTGGGTGTGATTGTGTGCATCACTGCTTTGTGCTTTGCGGTCGGATTGTGGCGGCGCGGCCAGATTTCTTACGCCATTCTCGTGGCCGGCGTGATAACGATGCACCTCACGCTGGGACGCACCACATCGCCTTATACCAGCGACGCCACGCGCTACATGATGACCATTTTTCCGTTCACGCAGATGCTGGCACACAGCAGCGCCCCTTTAGTGGCGAATCGTTTGCGCGCCTCGTTGGCCATGACGATTTTCCTGTTGGCGTGGGCCGTATTGACGTGGCGCTTCGGCATTAAATCGTTTATCAGCTAATTCTCCATGACCAGCCTGCAAAAAAACATCCTGTCGCGCGTGTGGCTGCCCTTTGTCTTATCGAGGCTGTGGGTTGCGCTTTGGGTTTACATCGGTCACGCGCAGCATCCCTACCGCGTTTCACTGGACGGCGGCTATCCCGGCGTCGATAACTGGTGGCTTAACCCGTGGACAACCTACGACACGCACTGGTTCATGCGCATTGCGCAGCATGGCTACGAACCGCAGACCGCGACCTTTTTTCCGCTCTATCCGATGCTGCTGCGCTTAGGTGGAGGGAATGAAATCGGCATGGCACTGTGGGGCGTTGTCTTGTCCAATGTGGCCTTTTTCTGCGGGCTGCTGGCGCTGCATCGCCTGACTGAACTCGACTACGATGAGAAAATCGCCTCACGCGCCGTGTGGCTGCTCGCCTTTTCACCACTGGCCGCCGTCTTTAGCGCGGTTTATACCGATGCCTTGTTCGGTGCGCTGCTGGTGCTTGCGTTTTTATGTGTGCGTCGCCAACGCTGGGCTGGTGCCGGAGTCTTCGCTGCACTCGCTTCGATGACACGCAATTCCGGCCCGGTTATTGTTGTGGCGCTGTTTATCGAATGGCTGAGTACTCGCCATGCCGGGGACGGACGGAAACGACCTTCGTTGCTGTGGGTCTTGTTGCCGCTGGCGGCGTTCCTGGCCGTGCAAATTTATGTTGCCTCGCAAGTGCGCGGGCTGTCCGGCATCACGGGGCACGGCAATTATGGCCGCGCGTTGACATGGCCGTGGCTGCCTTTGTGGCACGACGTGTACGCAGTCGCCACGCTGCACGACGCGCGGCTCATAACCATTCTGGGGGTTGCCGTCACAATTGCCACATTTGCTCTGGCGTGGAAGTATCGTGCGCGCCAGCCGCTGTCGTATGCTGTGCTCATCATAGGCGTCATGATGATGCAGCTCCTATTCGGACGCACGTTCGCGCCTTATACCAACAGCAGCCTGCGTTTCATGTCGGGCATGTTCCCTTTTGTGCAGTTGCTTGCGCTTGTGGTGGAGCCATTCACGCGCAACCGCTTACGATTGGGACTCAGCGCGACGATTTATTTGTTGCTGTGCGCCCTCGTTTCCTGGTACTTCGGACAAAAACAGTTTGTAACCGGATAGCAGCGGCGCGTTCGCCGTATACTGAAACTGATGAAGTCATTTCGCCTCATTTCGCACAACCCAGTAGTTCTGCTGCTTGCTCTGCTGATCTCGACCGTGCTGCTGCATGGTTGCGCGCGCGAGCCTCGCACGCCCAACACACTGCGCATCAGCGGCCCCGACCCGTCCACGCTCGACCCGGCCAAGGCTTACGACACAACTTCGATTAACTTCGTGCGCGTGCTGTATCGCGGCCTGGTCGATTATGGCGAAGGCGCGGAGATCGTGCCTGCCGTGGCGCAAAAATACTCCATTTCGCCCGATGGCAAAACCTATAGCTTTAAGTTGCGCCCCGACGTCTATTTTCATTCGGGACGCCGCGTGGTGGCGGAAGACTTTCGTTTCGCTATGGAACGAGTACTCGATCCGGCTACTGCTTCCGACGGCCTTTCCTTCTACCAGGCCATTGAAGGCGCGGAAGAGTTCGGCAAAGCCAGAGAAGCCGCATCGAAAAAGCCCCCCGCAAAACAGTCTCCCTTGCACGTGCGCGGCATCGAAGTGCGCGGCGAAGACGAGATCATTTTCCACCTCACCGAACCCGACATCACGTTCCTCAACGTGCTGACATTGCCCTTTGCCTATGCGGTGCCGCGCGAAGCCGTCGCTAAGGGCAGCGATTATTTCAAGGACAATCCCGATGGCTGCGGGCCATACATGCTAGAAGACTGGCGCCACGACGCCTGGCTCAAATTGAAGAAGAATCCCCGCTACTACGATCCGAGCCTGCCCAAAGCGGAGCGCATCGACATGCGCATCGGCGGCGACGACACGCTGCAACTGATGCGCTTTGAGATCGGCGATGTGGACGTTTTCTCGCTAACCGATACCAACTCGCCCGATTTCCTGCGTTTGCAGCGCGACCCGCAGTGGAAAAACCAGATCGAGCACGCGCCGATGATGGACGTGCGCTACGTTTGCATGAACACCGAAAAGAAGCCATTTAACAACGTGCTGGTGCGTCGTGCCGTTAGTTATGCCATCAACCGGCAGCGCATCGCCGCATTTCGCGCCGGACGGGCCACGCTGGCGCGTGGCCCGCTGCCGCCGGGCATGCCCGCTTACAATCCGCAGCTCCAGCAGTATTCGTATGATCCGCAAAAAGCCAGGGCGCTGTTGAAGCAGGCGGGCTATCCGAACGGTTTCAAGGTGGATATCTGGTTCGCCACAACCGAAGAGTGGTATGGCAAAGCCGCTCAGTCGATCCAGCAGGATTTGAAGCAGATCGGCATTACGGTCAATCCGAAAAAAGTGACCTACTCCGAACTCAAGACTAAAGCCGGCAAGCGCGGCAACATCGAACTCTCCATGATGGGTTGGCTGCAAGATTTTCCCGACCCGTCCAACTTCCTGGTGCCGCTCTTCAGTGAGAAAAGCATCACGCCAACCTCAAGCCTCAACCGGGCGTTTTACAGCAACCCGCAGGTGAATAAGCTGCTGAACGCCGCACAAACCGAACTGAACGGCGCTAAGCGCATGGCAATGTATCGCCAGGCCGAGAAGATCATCGTGCAGGATGCGCCTCTGGTTTTTCTGCATCACACCGAGCGCTATGTGGTGCATCAGCCGTGGGTGCGTGGTTTTCGCCTGCACCCGATGTGGTCGGCGCGCTACGAATATGTGAGTGTCGAAAAGTAGTACAAACTGAACCACGGAGTCACAGAGGACACGGAGAACGACAAGCGTTTGGGCAGGGCAGCCGGGGTTGTGCCGCTTACGCAGCAAAAGCCTCTCTGTGTCCTCTGTGACTTTGTGGTTCAATCCAAATGGCAGAAGATCAAATGAGTACTCGGAGAAACCATTGATGGGGCACAACGGCGCTCACACAGCATTGTGGACAGGAATTTTGAAGCGCATCGGCCTGGGTTTGCTCACTTTGTGGGGCGCCAGTGTCATCACCTTCGCCCTGATGTTCCTGGTTCCCGCCGACCCGGCACAAAGCATCGGCGGCGAACACGCCACGGCAGATGTCATCCGCAACATCCGCGCCAAGTATCACCTGAATGAGCCCGCCGTGGTGCAATATGGCTACTTCATATCGGATGTTTTGCACAACGAACTGCGCTCTTATCGCAACGAAGAAAAAGTGCTCGACACCATTGCCCGACGCTTTCCCGCTACCTTGACACTGGCACTGGCCGGACTCGCGGTGTGGATGCTTATCTCCATTCCGCTGGGCACGCTGACTGCCAAATACTCCGGCTCCGTTTTCGACCGCACCGCGCTTGTGTTAGGTCTTGTCGCCATCAGCATTCCAACGTTTCTGCTGGGGCGCGTGCTGCAACGTTATCTCGGTTATAAATGGGGCCTCTTCAGTGTCGGCGGCGATGCCAGCCTGTGGAACCTGCCGTTGCCCGCCATGACTTTGGGACTGGGCGGCGCCGCTTACTACTCACGATTATTGCACGCCAACCTGCGCGGCATCCTGGGCGAGAACTACATTCGGGCAGCACGGGCGCGAGGTTTGGCCGAACGCGTGGTGCTCGGCAAACACGCACTGAAGAATGCCCTCATTCCCTTGATTACCATCCTGGGCATGGACATCGCTTCGCTGCTGTCGGGCCTGATCTTCACGGAAAAGATCTTCGGCTGGCCCGGCATCGGCAGCCTCGCTGTTGATTCCATTACCAATCAGGATCGGCCAGTCATCATGGGCACCGTTCTCTTCGCCGCCGCGATGGTTGTGGTGATGAACCTGCTGGTCGACATCGCTTATCGCTTCATCGACCCGCGCGTGCGCGTGGACTAATGACCATGAAAGTTCCGGTTCTTGGTGTCGTCACATCTCTGTGTCTGGCACTCTGCCATACAGTACGTGCTGAAGATGCCGCAACCTTCAAAATGCCCTGCGCCCAAGTCCTAAGGCTGGGCTTCGATAAGTTTATGCACGAGTACTCGGAGCGCACCAACGACTACTCAACAGCGGGACAAAAGCAAGGTTACCGCATCTACACCGAGTGTAAACGAGCCGATAACGACCGCCGCCTGAAAGCGTTACCGCCTACACGACGCACTCAACTTGCGAGCATTCGTCTCAACCTGGCCAGGCTGGAAGATGCCTGCTGGGGCATGCAGGAAATCGCAGCCGGAGGCGGCACCATGTGGGGGCAGCTTGCGGCGGCAGCCACCGCCACGCGGGAAGATCTCATCGCCTCGCTAATCGCTGCTGTGATGCGCAAACAAATACAGCAACCTGCTGCGCGCCTCAAAGCCACTGGTTTCTTGAACAGCGCGCAAAAGAGATTGGCGGCTCTCAAGAAAGCACCGGAGCAGGATTTTGGTCTTTTGTCTCTACATGAACAGAAGAAAGTCTATACCCAATTCTGGAATGAAACGCACTCGGCCCTGCTGCAACTTCAAAAACTGACACCAGTCTTGCCGGACCTTGCAGCGCAGCAACTCGCGCAACGCGTCAGCAGCACGATCAGCGACGTGGGCGAGTTCGAATAATGCACGGCACCTGCTGTCCCCTGCACCGCTAGATAGCCTAAGGACGGCACTGTAGCGCACACCTTAGCCGGAAACTTCTTTTTCCGGTTTCAGCAGCGGGAACAAAATGACTTCGCGAATGGAAGTGTTGTTGGTCAGCAACATGGCCAGGCGGTCGATGCCGATGCCCAGACCGCCGGTTGGGGGCAGGCCAAACTGTAGCGCGCGCACGTAATCAGCATCATAGGATTGCGCTTCATCGTCGCCTTTGGCCTTTTGTGCCGCCTGTTCGCGAAAACGCGCTTCCTGATCGAGCGGATCGTTCAATTCCGAAAAGGCGTTGCCAATCTCCTGTCCCGCGATGAACAGCTCGAAGCGGTAGGTCAGATGCGGTTCATCGGTTTTACGCTTGGCGAGCGGAGAAACTTCAACCGGGAAGTCAGTGACAAACGTCGGCTCTATCAGAGTACTCTCCACCGAATTCTCGAAGGCTGCCACCAGATCCCTGCCGCCACGAATATCAAGCCCAATGGCTTCCTGCACGAGTTCGCGCATCGTGGCACGACGCCACGGCGGCTTTAAGTCGAATGTATGTGTTATGCCATCGGCATTCGGCCCGAACGTGCATTGCGTGGTTCCGTTCACCTGTTCGGCGATATGGGCGATCATCTCTTCCGTCAGGCGCATCATGTCGTGGTAATCGGCGTAGGCCTGATACAACTCCATCATGGTGAACTCGGGGTTGTGGCGCGTGTCCACGCCCTCGTTGCGAAAGTTACGGTTGATCTCATACACGCGCTCCAGGCCGCCCACGACAAGCCGTTTCAGATACAGCTCGGGAGCGATGCGCAGGAAGAGGTCGATATCCAGCGCGTTGTGGTGCGTGATGAATGGCCGCGCCGCCGCACCACCGGCAATCGGCTGCATCATCGGCGTTTCGACTTCGAGGAAACTGCGCGCATCGAGAAAGTTGCGCATCGAGCGCACGATGGTGCTTCGCTTGCGAAACAGTTCGCCCACTTCGGGGTTTGCAATGAGGTCGGCGTAGCGCTGACGGTAACGTGTCTCGACAGCGGAAAGGCCGTGATACTTATCGGGAGGCGGTTGCAGGCTCGTCGCCAGCAGCGTGACTTCGGTGAGCGCAACGGAAACTTCACCCCGTTTGGTCTTGATGACGTTTCCTGTGGCACCGACAATGTCACCCAGATCCAGAGCCAGGAACTGCTCCATCTTATCAGCGCCCAGACGGTCGAGTTGCGCCAGGATCTGAATCTTGCCCGAATCGTCCCATAAGTCGGAGAAGGCAATCTTCCCCTGCCCGCGCTTGCTCTTCAAGCGCCCGGCAATACGTACTTCCTCGCCATCCATCGTCTCAAAATTGTTGACGATCTCCTGCGCAAGATGCGTACGGTCGAAGCGGGTTTGTGCGAACGGGTCGCGCCCCGCCTGCTGCAATTCGAGCAGGCGCTGGCGGCGCAAGGCCACAATTTCGTTGTCGGGAGTACTCGGTGCGGGCTGCGGAGTGTTTTGCGGGTTATTCTCTGTCGTGTCGCTCATAGCGCCGACAGTTTAGCAAACCCGGCTTAGCGTGGCCGAAACGAACTGAGCACGGTTCCGGCAGCGCCACCGCCTCTACCCTGCACGCCCGCAATGTAGAATTTGTTACGTGCCGCTGAAACGAGCATGCGGTTTACGCGATGAACCTGTGTGCCGGCCATGATTGCCTGCCCTGGCATGTCAATGGTAAATCCAGTCAATCCCCCCAGACGACTCTTCCTCGTTTTCAAAGTCCCGACAACGTTGGAAACCTGATTGTTGATCATTCCTGAGTTGTTTACGGCCTGGCGCAGCATAGTGCCCAGACTGCCGATGAGTTGGCTTTGCTGAGCCAGCATAGCCGGCGCGTTCACGGATGAGGGCATTGTTTGAATGTTAAAGATGACGTACTCGCCGCGTCGGCTTAAAGGACGAATCATATCATTCTGGTCGAGCATACTCCCTTGCGGTGCTTGAATAACCGATGAAGGCAGTTTCCGGTACTCCCATCCCGAGGGAAGCAAGGCTGTGGAGCGACCATCAGATAAAGTAATGCGCAACGCTTTTCGGCCACGATTGACAATGTGATCCGATGACACAGCGCCGACTGCCGCAGCACGATCAAAGGCGGAACCAACACCGGCATAGCCTCCACCGGGCATGTAACCGGCTTCTTCAGCGTCCTGCGCCGAAGCGAAACCGATGACCCCTCCGGCTGGACGGCGCAGCATTTCAGGCGCCCAGGCCGGGTAGTAAAAGCGATCGAGTTCGGTCGAGACATACTTCCATGTGCCGCCCAGAATTTTATAACGGTCATCGGGCAGGTAATGACGAATCCAGCCGCGTGGCGGGTTGTGTTTCAAACGCGCTGCCTGACGCGCCGATGGTGAAGTTGAGGGGCCTGCTTCAACCGGCGAGAAAGGAGAAGCGACGCCCAACGCCACCACGAGTACTCCGGTGAACTTCACTGCACAACGTTTCATCGTTTTCATCCTCGATCACTTCGGTTTAAAGTCGAACCTTCAACCCACATACTTCTGCCCTGCAAGACACATCGGAGCGCTTACCGTCTGAATCCGCCCGGAGGGCCACCGAAACCTGGCGGCGGACCGCCCATTCCTGGCGGCGGACCGCCAAAACCCTGCGGCGGGCCACCAAAGCCCGGTGGAGGGCCGCCCATGCCCCCGGTTGCCCCGCCGGGGCCAAAAGCGCCGGGACTGGCTGCCAGAACCGGAGCGCTGCCACCGACGGTTCGGGGAAGCGGTCCTTCTCCTAAAATCGCACCCAGAACCCGGGCTACGGTGCGATTCAGAAGGGGCCGCGTATAACTGCGACTGTTAACGGTGCGCTGCACGCGCAGAATATAGTTGTAGCTTGCATTGAAACTCTCGGGTGCGACCTGGCCGGAGTAGATGAACTCGACGTAACGTGCGAGCTGCGGCCCGCGCGTCATGCGAGCCAGGTTGGCCAGTTGCGTTCCCGGTTCGGGCCGTGTCACCGGGTCAGGGCGATAGCCGGCGAGCATGGCATCCTGCCAGGTGTGAAAACCGATGACGCGATTGTAACGGCGGATGCCGCGCGGGGTGCGGCTCAGCAGCCGGAGCATGGTTGAGGCCGAAGGACGATAGTAGTAGCGCACCGGATAGTAACCCGGATCGTCTTCAATCGACACATATTTCCAGATGCCGGATGTGAGCTTATACCGATCCTGCGGCAGGTAATAGCCCAACCAGCCCACGGGTGGCTTGCGGTAACGTTGCGCCATGACCTGGCGGCGTTGCGCCGGTGTCAACCGTGCCAGGCGCCGTGCATTGGCCGCTTCAGCGCGTGCTCTGGCGCGACGGGTTCGAATCGAAACTCGTGGAGCAGAACTTCCTCCACCGCGCAGCAGTTCGTTGATGTTCTGCTGGCCGGAACGCGTTGACCAGCGATCCGGCTGGCGCATCACGACTGGAGCCTGCATGCCGGCCTGTGGAAAGTTTGGTCCGCCGCCCGCGCCGGCAGGTGGCCCACCTTGCATTTCCTGGGCGCCGAAATCGGGCCCACCCATCATGCCTGGCGGTTGCTGCCCGGCATCACGCGCACGGCGGCCCGCTTCGGTCACAGCAACGGTGGCGCCCATGGCACCCAGACCGGCAGCCGCCGCAGTACCCGCCGAAACACCGGCCAGGCTTTCCTGTGCTTGCGCCTGCGTGCACAGCGCGCCCGTTAAAATTACACCACAGGTCACAACCGCATTCAAACTTTGGGGCAAAGTCCGGCAGAAATTTCTTTGCATGCGCAATCCTCACTGGAAGTGAAAGACATTATATCACGCGCCGGGCAGAAGATGCTGCTGTAGCCTCGGCTGCTGTAGCCTCGGCTGTAGAGGCTGCTGGAGCCACTGCCGCATAGAGCTACTCCTCACCGGGCAAAGCTCCGGGCAAATTTCCGCCCAGAATTCCACCCAGCAAGTCACCGATTCCCGCCGGCTGGCCGCCTGTAATGTCATCGTCGCCGTGCGTCCCTTCGATCCAGCGCTTATAGAGAGCCGCGACTTCGTTCGATTTGGCGGGCGCATTGCGTTGCACGACTTGCAGGAACGCCCGTGAACCCGCCAACCTGTTCGAGTACTCAGCGGCATACTGGCGCAGAGAACGGAAGAAAACTTCGTCGCCCACCATGTTGCGCAACGCTTCGTAATAGAGCGCGCCCTTGCCATAGACAATCGCGCCATATTGCAGATTGTTAGCGTAAGCCGCTGTTCTCAGGGCAACCGGCGCATCAGCGCCGCCCAACATGCGGCCCATCGAATAGGCAGTGCGCAGGTGGATTTCGCTCATTTTCTGTGCGGTTGGCTTGCCGTAGCGATCTTCGAAATACAGCATGGCGCAGTAGTTAGTCAGGCTTTCATCCACGAAGGGAGCGCGCTGGCTATCGCTGCCGACCTCAATCGCCCACCATTGATGCGCCACTTCATGCGCGATGGTCGCTTCGAAAATCGAATCGAGCATCTGCTTTTGTTCGCCAAGTATGCCCTGCACCATCCCACTCGCAGCACCGGCGGCCCCGGCATCTGGGGCATCAGCGGCATTGTCGTTGCCCGCTGCCCCGCCGCCAAGTTCGTCACCGAATAGCTTGTCCAGTCCGCCCAAACCCATGCTGCCGGCCAGGGCTTCGATCTGCTTGCCCATGTCGCCATACAGCGACGAAGCAATAGCCGTCATTCCCGAGTACTCCATGCCACCGGCGCCGCCACGCATCGGGCCTTCTACCACTTTAAAAACCGGATAGGGATAAGTGCCGAAACGCCTGGAGAAGATTTGCAGCGCATGTCCGGCAATGTCAATCGCTTTATCCGCTTTGGCGGCGTTCTGCGGCGTGGTATAAGCCTGCACCGTCACGTTCCTGCCGCCCACGGGAAAGTTTTTCGATTTTATGCTGAAATCTTCACTCATCAGCACGGCGAAGTCGCGCACGTTGCGAGCGCTGAAAACACGCGCCGTCTGTGTGGCCGATGACACAGGCTGTGTGCTGGTGGTAGCGATGGACACCGTTGCGGGCACGCTGAAACGGACATCGAAGTCGCTCATCTGCGCATAAGCGACATCGCCCAGACCCTGCGGCGCCTCATCAACCCACTTGCCGTTTTGACGCACGGCCAGACTCGGATACCAGAACGAACCCAGGCTGAGAATGCCGTTGCCGTAGGTGTAAAGGCCGTAGTCGGTGTTCTTGGGTTTGGCCGGAGTTTGTGTCGGAGTGGCCCCACCTAATCCGCCGCCCAGCAAACCGCTGATGTCGGTGCCCAGCGCGCCCATCATATCATCAAGACCGCCGCTACCCGGCGCACTGCGCGGCACGACACCATGATAATCGACTCGGAGCGTGAAACGAGTACTCATTGCTTGCGCAAGCTTGACGCGCAATACGGCGTTGTTCAGCGTGAACGGCACACTTTGACCATTCATCGAAACGCCATCGACCACGATGTTCTTGCGACGCTCGTCGTCGCCGCCCACACCACCGGCGTTGGCGAAGATGAAAAACACGACATCGCTCAGCGCATCGCCGGCGTCCACCGGAACGGTGATGTCCGCAGTGTTTTTGAGAGTCAGAAGTTCATAATCAATCGCGGCATTGATGCGATAGAGAGGTCGAGTCGTCGCATTTGCTGCGGTCGCATTTGCTGCGGTCGCATCTGCTGCGGCTCCATTTGCAGTCGCGGCACTGATGAGAGCACGAGATGAGCCATTTGCACCGGCAACCAGCATTTGACGCGCCGTGCTCCACACTCCGCTGAGAAGGCAGATCGCCACGGTGCCGCACAACATGCCGCCAAGCAAAAGGGAGCGTCGGGAATGGGACATAAGAAAGCTCCTGCGGTGCCGGACTTGCTCCACGCTGGAGCGAAGCCGGTAAAACAAAGTTTAACACTCCGAATGAGTACTCGATTGGAGCGTTTCGGCGAGCAATGGTTGCACGGCATGGATGCATGGCGTGAACGCACGGCTGGTTGCACGGCATGGACACAGCGAATCGTTGCACCGCAGTGAATCCACCGCATACTTCTTGATTAGGATGACTCATGGCGCTTGATGCTTTTATTTTTGACGTTGACGGCACACTGCTCGACACCAACGGCTGGCACATCGAGGCGTGGCGACGCGCCTTCGAAAGTTGCGGTTACTCCATAGCGCCCGACCGCATCGAGCGCGAGATCGGCAAAGGCAGCGACAAAGTGGTGGATGCTGTGCTGGGCGCCAGCGGCGAAAAGGAGCACGGCGAAGCACTACGCGAAGCCCACTCCGAAGCGTTTCTTCAACTCGCCGAGCAAGAGCAATTCAAGGTGTTTCCGCAAACACGCGAACTGCTGCAAGCGTTGCGCGAGCGCGGCCTCAAGACGGCGCTGGCCACATCGTCCAATGAAGTGCATCTTGATGCAGTGCAAAAAAGCGCCGGCATCGAGTTGCCGCCTTTGGTCGATCTCATCACCACCAAAGACGATGCCGCCAACAGCAAGCCCGACCCGGACCTTGTTCTGGCCGCCGTCAAGAAATTAGGGCTTTCAGCGGCGCAATGCGCCATGCTGGGCGACACGCCCTACGATGCGCAGGCTTGCAAACAGGCGGGCGTGGTTTGCATCGGAGTACTCACCGGCGGGCACACTCCCGAAACGTTGATCAGTGCCGGTGCGCGTGCCGTCTATCGCGACACCGCCGATGTGCTGCAACATCTCGACGAAGTGTTGCAAATCGCTTCGCCGTCTCAGGTTCCCCTCACGTGCGAGTTACAGGAAAAGTTGATGCGCCAAGCGCTCGCGGTGGCGCGTGAAGGAATGCAGAACGGCGAAGCGCCGATTGGTGCTGTGCTGGCGCGCGGCGACGGTGAAATCGTGGCGTGCGGCTACAACGAAATGAACGCGAGCCAGAACAAAACGGCGCACGCCGAAATCGTGACGTTCGCACGCGCCGCGGGCAAAGTGCCGCTCGAAGCACGCGACCTTATCCTGGTGAGTACTCTGGAACCGTGCGTGATGTGTACCGGCGCGGCCATGGAAGCGGCTGTCGATACCATCGTTTACGCGCTGCGTGCGCCGGCGGATAACGGTTCGACTCGGGTGCAACCACCACACAGCCCCGAAAGCCAGATGCCGCGCATCGTGGGAAATGTGCTGGCACAAGAAAGCCGCGCTCTGTTTGAAGAGTGGTTGCAGGCTAATGACGACACACGGCAAGCCGGTTTCGTGAAGCAGTTGCTGGCCCTGACTTAATTCAGGCGACCAGCCGAGTACTCGCAACGAGTTGACTCATACGCTTACGACTTATGCAGGAGCATCGCAATGGTTCGTAGGCGCGCGCTCTTAGCACCTGGACGAGGTCGCCTTGCGCGAGGTCGCCCTGGGCGAGGCAAACTTGCCCCTACCAATCACATATTTTACGTAAGCCCTAACACTGCGTTCCTAATCCAGGAACACGCTGGGGGCGGCTTCGATTTTAAAATCGTCGAGCCACACGGCACCCGTGCCGCGCAGCGTAACGACCAGGTTCCACTTTGCGGTTTGAGGTGACAGCGCAACGTTTTTCTGAAACGTCGTCCAGCGGCTTGAATCGCGCACATCGGACAGGGTGAACCAGTCGATCTGTTTCCCGGTGGCGTCGAACGCCTGCACAGCGACTACAGCTTCTTCGAATTGGCCGCTCGACCGGGCGACGCCGCTCATCAGCATCGGTGTTTTTGTCGCAGCCACGGTTTGTGAAACGGTTCCGTAAGCCGCGCCGCCGACACTGCGCAATTGCAGCGAAGCCGGGGCGCTGCGGAAAGAAGTTGTGTCGCGCAGAACCTCGATTTCTCCGGTGCCTGTCCATGGCGTGTTCCAGCCGTTGGGCCGCGTGGTGCCGCCGCTCATGTCGCCGTTCACAACCTGCGGCACCATGCCGAGCGCTGTCGGCACGCGTGCTTCAACAACTGGCCGCGCGCGCACCGGCTGCGCCCCCTGAGTACTCAACGGCATCCAGAACGCGCCATTGCCGCTGGTGCCCACGATCAGGCGATCTCCCGCAAATGCCACCATGTTGTTGATGCGGTAGGGCAGCCGCTTATCAAGTGCCTGCCAGGTGTTGCCGCCGTCGAGGCTGAGAATCACGCCGTCTTCGGTGCCCGCCGCGACGCGTCCTTTTACGGCGGCATCGGTCGTGACGTGACCGGCTGTGCCGTCGTATATTTTGTGCCACGTCGCACCGCCGTCGTTGCTGCGGAACAAGCCTTCTTTGCTGTATCGAATACCCATGAAGAAGCGTCCCGGTGTAAAATTATCGGCCACAACGGAATAGTAAGCCCCACCACCCGATTTTACGCGCGTCCATTTCTGCGTCGCCGAGTCGAGACGATAGGCCGCGCTTTGCTCGCGGCTGATGCACACCAGCGAACCATCCGGCGAAGAGGCGATTTCTCGGCCCTGATCCCAGATGCTGTCGCGAAAGAATTTATCGACAGTGGGCAATCCGTCGCCGAACCAGTTCCACTTTTTGCCGCCATCAGTGCTGCGGTACAGGCCACCGGCAGCCGGCGCGACACTGCCTGAGACCGTGAGATACACCACGTAAGGATTTTTCGCATCCGCCACGATGGTGTTGCATTTGCGACTTTCTTTCGCCAGGTCAGGCAAGCCTTCCATCGGCGAACGCGTCCAGGTGCGACCACGATCAATCGAAACAAAAACCTGATTAGCTTCCCACTCGTGCGTGCGCGGCCCGACGGCATACAAGCGGTTCGGCAGCGTGGGCGACAGCGAAATCGACTTCACATTGTTGGAAATGCCCTCGCCAAGGTGGAAACGCTCGCCGCCGTTCTCACTCCAGAAGTAGCCGTTATCGGCCATGCCCAGATGCACCACCGCCGGGTCGGATGGGTCTTGCGTCAGCGCATGAAGAACCGTCACTTCAATGCCATCAATGGTGAGATTCCAGTGTTTACCTGCGTCAAAGGTTTGATAAATTGCAAACCAGTCGGTGAAGAACCAGTGATTGGCGTCGCGCGGGTCAACCGTAATGCTGCCCAGCGCCCAGCCATAACCGCCGGTCTTATGGCGAAACCACTCCTCGCCTTCATACATTTCTTCCAACCCCTGACGTTCAATTTTGTGCCAGGTGGTTTCACCACTTCCCAGGCGATAGAACGTGCCGCGAGTACTCGCTGTCAGTATGAAACCTGGCCCGGCGGCCAGAGCCTGGAAACGCGCCTCGCTCATGAAGCCGGGGTTGTCCTCGCGTGGCGGCAGGCCATCTTCCAGGTTTTGCCATGTATTACCACCATCAAGGCTGAGGCGTGGGCGGTTGTCCCACAACGCATATAAACGCCCGGCGTCGCGCGGGTCTTGCAAAATTTCAGAGGGCGAAGCTGGGGAGAGTTGACTCCAATTCGTGCCACCGTCATCCGAGCGATAAAAGCCGCTCTTCAGTGTCTGCTGGCTATCACCGAGCCAGCCTTCAAAGGGCTGCGCACAGAGCCACAAACGATTTGGGTTGCTGCGGTCAAAGCGAATGTCGGTCGCGTGCAGGCCGGTTAAGCCCAGGCTTTGCCACGAAGAACCATTGTCGCGCGAAATGAAGGCGCCGGTGTTGTCGCTGGCCGTAACGACAATGTCGGGGTTGCGAGGATGGCGCGTCAGCACGAAACCGGTCCAGCGCTCCGGCCCGTTGCCCTGAAAGCGGGCCGTTAAAGTTTTGCGCCATGTAGCTCCAGCATCGTTGGAAGCATAGATGCCTTCCGGCTGGTTCCACATGCTTCCTGTGGCGATGAGTACTCGCTTGTCATCGCGCGGATCGACCACCAGGCCCCGCACTTCGTAATTACCGGATCGCGCCGGCAAAGCGCCGTGCAACATGCGCCAGCGACGCCCGCCATCATCGCTGCGAAATACGCCGCCGACATCGACGTAGGTGTATAGCCGCTGCGGATTCGAAGGCGCTACCACGACGTTCTGAATGTAGCCTCCGCCGCCCATCTTGCTGGAACGCCACGGGCCATAAACCGCAGCGCTGTTTGGTTTTGATGTTGCAGTTTTCGGCTTTGCTGCCGACGGCACGGCTTCGGTGCGGGCATCAATGATCAGAAAAGCAGACAAGGCGCACAGCAGCGTGCCGGGAAGTAAAAAGTGACGAGTTGGGATGGACATGAAGTCTCACAGGTTAGAGGGAATCTTCCATCAGGATAACGCAAAAGCATCCCGCGCGGGGATGCTTTTGATGGGTTCAAAGTCACTTTAAGCATTAATTGTCGGACGATTCTTCCAAAGCGTCCAGCGCGTCACGGATGCGGCGCTCGGTGACATTGAGGTCGAGGCTGCTGCGGTCGCGCACGATGTCGCGCACCGTTACATTGACGGTGCCCAAGTCTTCCAGCAAGTCGCGCAGGATTTCCTGCTGTTGGCGAGCGCGTGTTACTTCGCGCGGCTCACGCACCAGGTCGCGCACCAGAGAGTCCTCGGCACGCGAGGCGACCAACGGCTCTTTTTGCTCTTCGATATAGACGAAGGTGCGGCGGCCCGGCCCGCGCTCGTCTTCGATGGGCACGACCGATGTGACGCGGTCGGAGCGCACATATTTTCCATATCCCAGAGGCACGATTACGCCCGATTGAATACGCATTTTGTTCTCCTGTTCGGCTCTTCTTTAGCCTGTTTTCTGTACAGCAATAGAGACGCTCCAGCAGCGTTGCGGTGCCGTTTTACACCATTGAAAACAAAGAAAAAGCCCCCGAAAATCGGAGGCTTTTTCTGCAAGCTGATAACGAGTACTGGTGGCAATTACGACCCGTTACCAGCCCTGTTTGCAGCGCTGTGCGTTGCAGCACCGGGCGTTGCACCGCCGGACGTTGCAGCACTGGCCGTGACGGGTTGCACAATCGCCAGTGCGCCGCCCTCGGGGCGCAGATACTTCTGTGCCGCGCGGCGCACATCTTCGAGCGTTATGGCGTTGATACGCTGCTCATACTGGCTGCTGCTGGCAAAGCCGACACCAAACAGTTCATCAGATGCGGCCTGCTGCGCCTGCGCCATATTGGTCTGCGATTCAATGGCTTGCGACGAGATCGCCATCGTCTTGGCGCGGGCCAGTTCCTCGGGCGAAATATCGGCGTTGCGCACGCGGTTCACTTCTTCGTCGATGATGCCGCGCACGGTTTCCACTTGGGGCCGCGTTGTGGCCGCATAAATCACGAACATGCCGGGATCGACGCCAGGTTGCTCAAATGCGTGGACTACATAAACGAGTTGATTGTCGCGCAACCGCGCGTGCAGACGACCACCAGGCAGGTTGGCGCCGGACAGGGCCGCGTCCAGCACATCAATGGCGTAGCGATCGGTGTTGCGCACATCGATGCCGGGGTAGCCATAAAACAACACGGCCTGCGCCAGTCCCGGTTTTTCCTGAATTTGAACGGTGCGCTTGGTGATTTGCGGTGCCGGTGCAGGTGGCGCCGGAAGCCTGCCGCTGCGGTTGAAAGTGCGAAACGAGTACTCGGCGGCGCGACGCACTTCTTCAGCAGAGATGTCGCCATAAACGGCCAGCACCATCGAGCGCGGCAGCAGGACACTTTGCCAGTATTTCATGACATCGTCGCGGGTGATGGCATTTACACTGGCGAGCGTACCCAGGCTGGAACGGCCATACGGATGGTTGCCAAAATAGGTGCGACGCAGCAGCAACGAGGCGGCGCTCATCGGGTCGTCCTGCTGCTGCTGAATGCTGGCGACAAGCTGCTGTTTGACGCGCGCCAGTTCTTCTTCAGGAAAAGTCGATTGCAGCAGCGTTTCCTGCACCATCGACAAGCCTTTGCGCCAGTCGCGCGACAGCCACTGCGAGGTCACACCCCATGCGTTGTAGCCGCTGAAGCCGTCAAGCGAGCCGCCCAGAGCATCAACCGTGGAAGCAATTTGTTCCGCGTTGCGCTTGTCGGTGCCGCGCGTCAACATTTGCGCGAAGACGGCGGCGACACCGGCTTTGTTGCGCGGCTCCAGGCGTGTGCCACCGGCGCCGTAAGCCACAATCGAAACGGTCGGTGCGGCGCGGTTTTCACGGACAATCAGGCGCATGCCGTTCGACAGCGTTATCATCTTTGGAGGTGGGGCGACTGCGCCGCGCGCCGCAGCCTGAGTACTCGTGCGCGGGGCCGCATTGCGGGGCCGCACCCAGGCGGTCGTCACGCCGTCGCGCGTCAGATACTTGCGCGCTGCGGCCTGCACCTGCTGCGCCGTCACGGCCTGAATACGAGCCACATAGCGGCGCGAATAGGTCGGGTCGCCGGTGCCCAGGTAATCATAGGCCATCTGCTCGGCTTGCTCTTCGACGTTGGTCGAGTTGAAAACAAAGCTGGCTTCAATCTGCCGCTGCGCGCGCTTGAGTTCGTCCGTGGTCACGCCGTCGCGCCAGATACGTCCGATCTGGCTCCAAATGCCGTTGGTCACTTTGCCGGCGTTCTGCGGCGGCATGGTAGCACGGATGGCGAACACGCCGGCGTTGTAGTTCGGTGTGGAGGAGTAGGCCGAAATCGAGGTCGCAACATTGCTTTTTTCGCGCAATTCACGCACCAGTCGGCTCGATTCACCGCCGCCCATGATCTGCGCCAGAGTGTCCAGTGCATACAGGTCGGGGTGCTGCAACGGAATGGTGTGCCAGCCCATCATGAGATAAGTCTGGCTCACGTCCTTCTCAAGCGCAGCGTTGCGCGGCGTGCTCTGGAGCGGCTCGTCGGCGATGGCCGGAGTGGCGGCGCTGCGACGCTCCCATGTGCCGAACGCTTGTGTTATCTGTTCGATAGCGCGCTGGGTGTTCACGTCGCCCGCCACAGCCACAATGGTGTTTTCCGGCGTGTAGTGTGTCTTGTAGTAAGTAACGATGTCTTCGCGCGTCAGGCGGTCGAACGGCTCACGATAGCCGATAACCGGAAAGCGCACCGGATGCGTCGTGAATGCCGTCTGGTAGAACAGCTTGTCGAGTACTCGATCCGGGTCATCCTCGTTGAGGTTCATCTCGTTGTGAATGACGCCGATCTGCGTCTTAACTTCGGCTTCCGGGAAAGTCGCGTTCTGCATCATGTCGGACAGCGAGTTGAGAGCGCGCGCGAAGTAACTCGAAGCCGTGGCGATATGATAGGCCGTCACATCGAAGGTTGTGTAAGCATTCGACTGTCCGCCAATGCCCTGCACTTCCTCGTTGATTTGCTCTTTGGTGCGGCCTTTGGTGCCTTCGGAAAGCGCGTGCTCGAAGAGGTGAGAAATGCCGCTGCCCAGATACTGGCCTTCGGTAATGGAGCCGGTTCGCACATAAACGCGCACCGCGACAACCGGCGCCGCATGGTTTTCGCGCACTAGAACGGTGAGGCCGTTGGGCAATGTTTTCTTGACGGGTAGCTGTGCCGAAGCAGCGCTTGCGAGCGCACCTGTTGCCGCAGCCATCACGCACAGCAGAGTACTCAGACGAAAAATTCGCTTCATAAAACCTTTCCGATGAGGAACGTTCCAGTGAGGAACGTTTGTTATTCAGATCAATGTGGCGCAGCCTTGCGTCGCCGCAACGCACGGGACATAAACACGACAAGCAGGGTAACAGGTGCCAGCCAAATCAGCCAGCGCCAGGTCGATTGCCAGGGCGCCGGTTGAGTGCCCGCCGCGCCTTCGCCAGCCACCGCAGCGTTCGTACTAGATGAAAGCGTATCCGGCACTTCAAAGTTGAGTGGCGCCTTTTGATACCAGAACGCGACCCAGCGATATTCGAGATCGTCGCCGCGATTGCTGCTGCCATGACCAAAGGCGAAGTTTAACGACTTCTGGAAGGGCACGGCATCGGCAATCATCAGGCGATAAGCCGAGACCTGCGGCGGCAAGGCGCTTTTGAATGTCATACCATGGTAGAGCCGTGAGAAGGGCTTCTCAGGAAAATACCACGCCGAGTTAAAGAAATCTTCCGCACCGGTGCCTTCGTATTTACGGCCATCAGCCGTAATCGTTTCATTGCCTTCCAGATAAGCGAAAGCGCGCCGCGTCGAACCCGGCGCCGGAGCAATCCCCAAATTCAAACCGACAAACGCACCGCTTCCGAGTACTCGTAGCATCTGCACCGGCTGGCCATTTTGTGTGCGCGCCGAGCCATATTGCGCGCAGAAACGATAGTCTGTTGGCAGCTCTTTATCTGGTTCTTTTTCCCTACCGAATTTGGCACTGACTTGCACCGCCGTTGTGTTGTTATTCAGCAAGGTGATGCGCGCACCTGCTCCGTAGGGCATGGGGAACATAAGAGTTAACAGCGCGTGATTCCGCCCCGGCGAAAAGACCCATACATAGCTTCTAACGGGATTAACGGCGAAGAATTGTCCTGTGAGCGCCGGCAGCGGCACATCGACAGCACTCTTGGCGCCCTCGTCCCATGTCGCACGCAGTCGCAAATTACGCAACACGTCCGGTGATGCCGATGGGACATTAATCGTTAACGATGTCAGCAAGCCCGCACGGTCAGCGGAAAACAATGTCACTTCTTTTCCAGCGGCAATGGTATGTTCCGGCTGCTCATGCTCCTGACTGTCGAGAACAGGAGGTAACTCGACGCTGCGTGCGCGCACTGTGACTTGGTAGAACCACTTGTTGGGCTGTGTGTCGCGGTTTGTGACCACAAGCGCGGCGTTGTCCTTCAGATCGCTTATTTCCGGCGGCATTCCCCCCATCGGATAAAGCGTGAATGCTTTCTCGTAAAGGTAGCTCGTCATAGCTTGGTTGCCACCCATTAAGGGTGTCGTCGCGCCGTTCACGAGCGAGAGCACGACTTTTTCCGGCTGCGAAGCGGTGCTCCACAGGCGCAAAAGCTTTCCGGCAGACAGCGGCAAGCGACGCGTTTCGCCCGGTTTTAGCAAAATGTAGTCTTCGTTTTTGCCTTGCGGGTCGGTGGAAGCAAACCACTTGTATGGCGGCAACTTTGGCGCATAGAGCACGCTGTGTGCACCATTTACACGTACATGCCCCCACTCAACGGGCGTTCGTGGCATGGAATCTGGCTGCGCGTGCATAGGTGATGTTACGCACCCCAGCACAAACAGGGCGGCGATGCCTAACAGCTTGCGCGCGCAAAAAGGACGAGTCCTCACTTTAATAGATTGTGCCATCGTCGCTGTTGCCGCCCGAGGAACTTCCGCCGAAGCCGCTTTCGTCGGTTTCACCACGCGCTTCGGCTTCGATCATGGCTTCCATTTCGTCGCCCATATCTTCGCCGGTTTCGGCAGAAAGTTCGCGTCCCATTTCGCGGGCGAACTGGCGCAGCGAACCTGCGTCGTCTAAGTCCTTGGTTTCCAGGCGCTCGGCCATGGCTTCCATGCGCTCGTCGTCGCTGCGGCCCCGCGCCACACGGGAAATCAGCTTCGTCAAATCTTGCGAGCCGCAACGCGGGCACGTCGCTTCGCTGTTATCGCTGATAACTCCAGCCAGAAACGTAAACTGCTTGCTGCAAGCACGACACGAGTACTCGTAAAGTGGCATCTTGCTCAGTTCTCAGTTTTGAGTGTTTAGTTTTGAGTTGCGGCTTTTGAACTGAGAACTCACAACTCAAACTTGAGAACTTTCCTCCTATCCCATTTCGTTGCCCAGCCAACCGCCGGGGCGACAGACTAAAACCTCAATTGAAGTCGAGTCGAAGACGCGCTGCACCGCGGTGCGGGCCTGCTGCACCACATCGCGCAAGCCGTACTCCGTCGCGAAGCCGTCCTCGCTGCCTTCATCGAGCCAATCGGGCACAGGCACCAGTTCGCCTTGCACCGCGGCGACGACTTGCGCCAGAGAGATTTCGTGTGGCGCACGACTCAAGCGATATCCGCCATGCTGTCCTTTTTTCGATTCGACCAGACCGGCACCTTTGAGGTCGAGCAGCACCTGCTCCAGATACTTGCGGGGAATGTTACCTTCGCGCGCAATGTCGGCGATTTGTCCCCATTCGTCGCGCGCATGACATTTGATGAGAAACGCCAGCGCCTGCAGCGCGTATTTAGCTGTGTGTCCTAAACGCATGACGCCGAGTTTACAACTTTCGCGCTCACCAGTACGCGCTTGTTGAGAAGTGCCCCAAGAGCTATACTGTGATGGCCATTTTGAGTGTAGATGCACAACCTATTCATGCTGCTTGCTCATGCAGCCTGCACGCGGAGCTTGCGCACGCAACTCGCGTGGGCACTATTTGTCGAAACAAGGAAAACCTCGATGCCACTTGATAACATTTCCGAACTGAGAAAGCGCGTTCCCGGCGGCAAGTATGCCCTGGCACGTGCCGTCGCCGAACGAGCCCGCCAACTGCAAAGCGGCGCAACACCGCTGGTCGAGGTGCGCACGCCCAACCCGCTCAGCGTCGCTATTGACGAAATTGTGCAGGGCAAAATCACCTTCACTATTGATACCGCCGACCAGGTGCAAATACGTGAGGCGCAGGAAAAGCAGGACAAAGCCGATGCGGCAGCGACAGCCAACGGCGCCTAGGCACCGGAGTCGTTTGTTGGTGATAGGCGAGAATAATGCATTAACAAAGGTTGATATGCGTTATTTTGCGTTGCCCGACAGTACGGAAAACGCCGGGAGAGCTTAGATGCAGACACCTTATTCCACGGTTCGCACCCGCCGCACGGGCTTTACCCTGATCGAGTTGCTTGTCGTCATAGCCATCATATCGATCCTCGCTTCGATGCTGTTTCCCGCCTTCTCGAAGGCGCGGGAACAGGCACGAAAAACGGTCTGCATGTCGAATCTGAAGCAAATCGGTTACGGCATCATGCAGTACACGCAGGACTACGACGAGATGTATCCCGTCGGCTACCCTTTCTGGGCCGCGACCGACGCAGCCATTCCCGCCAACGCTCTTTACTTGATCGATGTCATCAATCCCTACATCAAGTCGTTCCAGATTTGGGATTGTCCTTCCTGGAAAGGCACTTACACCGGCAACCCTCTGTATCGCGGCAATTACGGCTTTATCACCTCACCCACCAACAACATCATCGGAGCCGGATTTATGGCGCCGCGCTCGCTGGCGGGGGTCAATGAGTCCAGCACCTTCCTGATGCTTTTCTGCGGACTTGCGCCTCAGCAGGTCCAGCCCGTTGATCCGCCGAATGCATTGTTAAACGCTCACGCAGGCATCAGTGACGGCAAGTGGGCGGCGGGTCAAGGGCTGGGCGGCACCACACTGCTATACGCTGATGGTCATGCGAAATATCGCACACTGACACGCGGAGCCTGGGACGAAATTTACAACAAGCCCCTGTAAGCCATGAACTTTGAAACGTCCTTACTGCTGTTCCTGCGCCTGATGCCGGCAATCATTGTGTTTGCGCTGGCCTTTATTGCCGCTTCCGACGCCAAGACGCGTGAGCAGTGGGTCAACCTTCTGTACAGCGCGGGAATCTTGCGTCCTGAGCAGAGGAGCGACCCCAGAGTGCAACGCGGCGTGCGCCTGCCGTTTTTCATCGTGGCCGCCGCACTACTGATCTGGCCGTTTCGCTACTATCGGCACGTCACGCGAACTATTAACGCGACAACCGGAGTCTTCTCGCGCCCTAGCATGGTACCAACGCTACCGAGTGCCAGGAACAGCACTGCGACACCTACGTTTGCCACACCAGTCGCGCCCGTTGCTCCTCCTGTGCCGGGCGTGCCACAACCGGAAACACGGCCCAACATGTTCGGCACTCCGGTTCCTCTGACAACCCCGCCGGCGGCGCCTTCACCTGCCGCAGCGGTACCAATGGCACCTACGCCAGTCGCGCCGCCCCCACCTAGCCCACCGTCGGCACCTTGAGCGACTGCGCTGCGCGTTGTAGAGCGCTGCGTGACAAATCGGTGAGGAATGGCACCTGTCCGCAGCACCGCAAGCCGGTAAGCTCACAAATGAGATCCGGGCTGGTTTGCGCTGCAATATCATCATCTGCGACGGGAGCTGCATCGCAAAAAACGAGACTGGAAAAGTGCGACGGCGGAAGCAGCGTTGCGCGACACGTCAACAAGGTGTGATTAATGGTGCCGAGCGTGCGCCGCGCCACAACGACAACAGGCAATTCCAGAATTCCCGCCAGATCGCTACAGTCGAGAATGCGACCGCTTTTCTCCTGCGCCAGCGGCACCAGCAATCCACCGACGCCTTCCACAAGGACAAAATCGTGGCGGTGCTTCAGCTCCTTGAAAGCGGCTTCGCAGATGGCAAAGTCGCCGGATGTGTCGCGGCCCAGTCTCCGCGCAGCAACCAGCGGCGCGAGCGGCTCTTCGTAGCGCAACGGATTAATGAGTTCCAGTTCATCACTTACGCCGGTGACGCTCCACAGCCACTGAGCATCTTCAGACACCAGTTGACCCTGCACGCGAATGCATCCGCTGGCGAACGGCTTCATCACGCCGACATCCATACCCTGCGCTTGCAAGTGCAACGCGATTAAGGCCGTCACCAGGGTTTTGCCGACACCTGTATCGGTGCCGGAAATGAAGAGTGATTCAGCGTTCACGCTTTACCTTTCGAAGAGTACTCAGTTTGCACTTGCGCGAACGCTTTTAAAGCACGATCGACATCCGCTTCACTTAATCCTGCGGAGGCGGTGACGCGCAGGCGACTGGTGCCGACCGGCACAGTTGGCGGGCGAATCGCGGGACACCACACGCCGCGTTCCTGTAGCGATGCGCTCCATTGCAGTGCGTGGTCAGCATCGCCCACAATGACGGCCAGAATGGGCGTGCCATGATGCTGCACTTGTAAACCGAAGCCGCTCAATCCACACGCCAGCGCCTGCGACATCACGCGCAAATGCGCCACGCGCTGCGGTTCGGCTCGCAGGAGGCGCAAAGCGGCTAAAGCGGCAGCGCAAGCAGCCGGATTCAAGCCTGTGGAATAAATGAAAGGCCGTGCAATATTAATCAACCATTCGATTAAGGTGTGCGATCCGGCGACGAAGCCACCCTGCGAACCCAGTGCTTTGGACAAGGTGCCGACGTGGATCACACGTTCCACATCAGCAACACCGCAGTGCTCCACCACGCCTCGTCCCGACACGCCGAGAGTTCCCAGACCATGCGCGTCGTCCAGAATGAGGGTGGCATCAAATTCACGGGCGCAGGCCAGCAACTGCGGTAGATCGACAATGTCGCCATCCATGGAATACACGGCGTCGCTCACAATGAGACGCCGGGCGTTGCGAGTACTCGATGTCTGAAGCAGTGAGCGCAACTTCTCGTGCGAGCCGTAATAACGCACTGTAGCGCCATTTGCGCCGGCCAGGCGGCACGCGTCAATGAGCGAAGCGTGATTGCGTTTGTCGCACAGCACAAGGTCGCCGGTACGGGCCAGCGCTGTCACAACAGAAATGTTAGCCGCGTAGCCAGACGAAAATACCAGAGCCGCCTCGCAGCCCTTAAACGCAGCCAGTTCGTCTTCAAGCTCCTGATGCAGCGGAGTGTGGCCACTGACAAGGCGCGAAGCGCGCGCGCCACTGCCCCACTGTGCAATGGCTTCTTGCGCGGCGCGGACAACAGCCGGATGGCGCGACAAACCCAGATAATCGTTGGAGGCTAAATCGAGAACGTTCGTCGGCAGGATGCGCAGCCTGCGATGCAGCGTTTGCAACTGGCGCTCGCACAACTCGACACGCAACTGCTCATCCAACGATGATCCCGAAGCGGCCTCACGAGTACTCATGATGCGTCTTCATCGCTACCGGGAGGCGGCGACCACGACGGGATTTTGTCTTCGGGCACGGCGCCATACAAGGCGATCTGGCGTCCGGTGCGCAAGGCCCAGCCCGGCTCGCCCCAACTCCAGTGCCACCATTCGCCGGGGAAGTTAGTCAGGCCGCTTTCCGTCAACACAGCAATCAGCAGATCGCGGTTCTGTCGCGCTTGCGGGCTCAATCCCTCGACAAACGTTGGCGCCGAATCCCAGCCCATTTCGTAAGGCGAAATCATGTCCAGGCGCTCGCCGTTTTCATCGATGATGCTCAGATCAACGGCGCCACCTGTTGTGTGTGGCGGTGGCGTGTCCCAGATGGGCGGTGCGGAGAAAACGTTGATGTATTCGGTCAGCAGTTCTTCGTCCCATTCCGGGTGCTGGCGCTTCAGTTCGTCGCGCGCCGCGTTATACATCAGCTTTTGGACTTCAAAAGGGCGAAACGCGCCCACGACCTGAAGATACAGTCCCGGCGGCAGCAACGACTGCGCTTTCTTCAGCATGTAGGCGCAGCCCTCACGGATGAGGCCGGATCGCGGAAAATCGAAGCGCGGGCTTTTGGGTGCCCAGCGAATCTGCGGACAAATCGCGAAAAGATCCACAAGTGGCTCGCCGTTATCTTGGATGGTGAGCTTCACTAACTCTTCGATCGGCTCGCCGTAGTGGTTGATTTGCGGACGCGTCAGGGCCGCATCGACAGGCGGATCGCCTTCGCTGAGTTCTTCAACACTATCGGCTTCGTCCAGTATGTGTGCGGGGCTCAAATCGTCGTGGGCTGTTTCGTCGCTCATCGAGTACTCAACTTCTCACTGCTAAATGTCTATACAATTAGCCGCCCAGCGTTTGCATACGCCAGATAAATAAACCAATCAGCCCGATGACGACCAGAGTCGTCCACAGCTCTTTGTTGCCGGTATGCTCCTCGTCGCCGCCCATGAACAGTTCGCGGCTCCAGGGCTTGGGGTACATACGATACGGCGTCAGACGCGGAAACAGGCTCGGCACATTTGCTTTCCACACTTCGTAATCGGGGCCGAACAGCTTCGCCAGACGTCCGCCTTCGCGCGCTTCTTTGCGCGGCATGTAATAGACGAAGAAGATCAGCATCGCCGCCATGAAAATAACCCACACGGCCACGTTGCGCGGATCACGAAAATTGTTACTGAGACCGGACATCAGGGCAAAGCCGATGATGAGTAAAAAACGTCCCAGATAGAACGGGTTACGCGAATACTGGTAAGGGCCGGACGTGGTCAGTTTCTGGTCGCGCGTCAGGTGACCGGCGGCCCACACGCGAATCATCGTGCCGATGACGACCAGAGCCAGGCCAAAGCCAAAGCTGGGCATTTGCGGGCGCGAATAGTAAATCAACGCACCGATCAACACAAACAGGCCAAGCAGCTTGAGCTGTTCGACTAACGGCTTGTGCACGACACCGAGTTTGGCGTCCTTGCTTTTCGAATTCTTATCGGGCTGCACGTCTGAGGTCACTTGTCTCCTTCGTTCTGAGTACTCGCTTGTGGCGCATTTGGCGTTCGTGGCGCTTGTGGTGTCGGCGCGCCGCTGTTTGCGGCAGCGGCCTGCTCGGCTTGCGCTTTCACTTTTTTGATAGCTCGTTCGAGGCGTCCGCTCGATTTCTTGCCACGCATCTTATCGCTGGTGCGGCGCAACGACTTGATGAAACGGTAGCTGCGCGAGCCGCCTTCAAGCAGTTCACGATCATGCTCGTTCACGCGATGGCGCGCATGATACAGCTTCACTTTGGCCACGGCACGCAGATCGAGCGCCTGCCATTCTTCAAACAACCATTGCTGCGCCTTGTTACGATGATTGAAGACGTGCGCCGTAGCCCAATCGAGCATGGCCACATTGCCCTCTTCATCCACCAGAATGTTCTCCAGGTGCAAGTCGCCATGTGTCACGCCGCGTTCGTGCAGCGTGCGCACCAGGTTCTCCAGACGATCCATTGTGGCATCGCTGATGGTGCGGCGTGGAATTTCTGACAGCGCTTCGCCTCGCACATATTCTACCACGAGCGAATCGGCGTCCGGCTTGGCAATGGCGCGCGGCACACCCGGCGTGCCATCGAGTACTCGCAAAGCGTGCCATTCGCGCCGCAGGAAGTAACGACCGGCCACAATACGAAACCACAGCGCACGCTTCTTGAAATCCTTGACGACAACTTTCCGTCCCGACTGCGGCGGCCACTCGCTCAGATAAACATCGGCCTTGCTCCAATTGCGCGCCTCGTGCAACGTGCGCAGCGGCAACGAGTCGAGCACGCGCCGTGTGAGGCGTGGTGCAGAAGAAGCATCAACAGAGGCTTGAGTTTTCAAATTACTGATCGCGCCTTCTCTACTTCACCACCATCGGCATCATCTCCGCCGAGCCGAACACGCCGTACAGACCGCGCTGCCGCAGCCAGTGCGCGCGCTTGAGATAGCCCAGCGCCGTGCCGCAAACGTTGGCCGCCATCGAGGTTTCATCGCCCAGCACGAACTTGTGCTGCGACCGCTTGCCTTCAAACGTGATGCCGGTGAGAGTCATCGTCGTCGAAACCGGCTTTTGCGCCGAGCGCGTGTCCATCACGCCGCCGACATGCACCGCGTCGCGCGAGATCACTCCGGCGCGCTCCAACATCACATCGTCAGCGTGCTCCATTTCGTGCAGCGTCAATTTGCCATCGGTGACATTCAAAAGCTCATCAACTTCTCGATCGCTCATTGCCTTGGCCGATTCAACTGTATGGCCCGGCAGGTGCGCGATGTCTTCGCGAATCGTCGCTTTGTAGTCGTCCCAACGCGCGATACCGACGCCCCACCAAATATCGACTTTTTCAATCTTGACAAAGCTCTGAGCGGCGAGTGCCGCTGCCGCCGTCAGCAATCCGGGCGTTGCACCGCAACCGGAAAGATAAACGCACTCGGCACGACGAAAGTCTTCGTCAAGGTCGAACATCATTTCCATGGCACGCGTGCGCTTCAGGGCATCAACGAAGACGCCTTTGAAGCCACTCTCGATGAAGCGCGTCGCCACGCCGGGAATAAAGTCGTTCGGCAGGTTCGGCAGCGCCAGAAACACGCCATCGATGGCGTTGCCCAACTTGATAATTTCACCGATGCTGTCGTCACTTTCCTGCCCGACCGGCAGTTCGGCCACGCTGCCGCCAACCTTAACGCGCGCAATTTCCTGCGCCGGGAGTCCCTTCGTGTCGCAGGCATAGCCGCCTGCATCGGCCACGGCCACCAGCGTCATCTCCTCTTTGCATTCGATGATCTGTGCCGCGGCTTTGCCCAGTCCGCCGACTCCCAGGATGGCAACTTTCATATGAACGAGTACTCCACAAAATCAAATTCGGTAAACGCAAAGAATTTAACTGAATTAAGGTGTTGCGGCAACGAGACACGGGTAGAACGCCAAACTTTGTTTCGCAAAAACGGCGCGAAAGGACGCAACGTATTCAAAACTTTTTGCGAGCGAGTACACTCAGGCTGCACATAGAAATCGTTGAAAGCGCTGAATTCATGAGCAAACGAACTGATCCATTTTTCAAAGCTCACGAAGCTTTGCGGCAAATTCACGACGGCAATGTCTCGATGACGCGGGACTCGATGTTGGCTGTTTTATGGACTTTTATATATGTCGGCTCCGGGCCATTTACCTCATACGAGGATGGGGAACGTTGGGAGGCAGAATGGCTGTCCGTCGCTCAGCCGGAGTGGATAGACATATTATTGAATATTGGGTTGCATCCGCCGGACGACATTGATTCAGTGCGAGAAATTTGGGACTTGGACCTGCAGTTATACATGGAGGCTATTGCTGTAAGGTTTCCACTGTATGCTCTGCACAAGATCGTACAGGCAATTCAGGAAGAGAGGACGCGAGGGCAAGTAATTGGGCAATTGTTAGGAAAGGAATATGATGAAGCACCTGAGTGGTGTAAGACCCTTGTTAGGAAAAGCGATCAGTTGTCCCGAGCTGATATTCTCCGACTCGTCGAAGTTTTGAACGTGGTGGCGAACACAGAAGCACAAAGTCTGCTGCGTCAGCCTGGGCCTCGTGTACAACAAAGTTCCTGAGCAGAAGCCGTCGGCAGCCAGCGCCGATAATGAGCACTTCGCGCCGCGCCGGTTGCGCCAAAGAAGCGAACATCATGTTGTGGTCTGCGCACGGTGTTGCTGCACAACACGATAGATATAAACCGCGACGAACAAACCCAACACGACATAGGTTGCCGGACTCAGATAATTTTCCACTTTGCTGTAGTTCTCACCAAGTAGAAAGCCAAAGTAGCCCAACAAAGCCGTCCACAAACCTGAACCAAGCGCCGAGTACAGCAGGAACAGTCCTAAGTTCATGTGCGCGATACCGGCGGGCACCGCAATGAGCGAGCGCACGCCGGGCACCAAACGCCCGATGAGAACAGCGATGTTGCCGTTCTTCTGAAACCAGCGTGTGGCTTTCTCGATATCCGAGCCGGACACGGTGAGCCACTTGCCGTGTTTATCGGCCCACGTTTTAAGCCGCGCTTCGCCAATGGTTTTGCCGATGTAATACAGTGGCAGCGTTCCCAGAACAGAGCCGATGGTGCCCGCGATGATGACGCCCACGAGCGACAAGCGGCCCTGCGTCGCGGTGAAACCGGCCATCGGCATGATGAGCTCAGAAGGAATCGGCGGGAATACGTTTTCCAGAAACATGAGGAATACGATGGCGATGTAGCCCATCGAGTTCATCAGGCCGGTGATCCATTGCAGCATGGCAACTCTTTCTGCGTGAGATGTGCCGCGAAAGCGACCGCCGCACGCGATGCAAACTACTCGCCACGGCGCGCCGCTTCCTGCTCACTCCACACAAAAACGCTCAACAGGCTGGAGTAATCGTCCGTCCACACGCGCATTTCGGGACGCGTGCGCGCCGGTCGCCAGCGACGGTCGTTCGCCAACGCGCCGAGATGGCTCTTTTGCCGCGCCATCAGCGTCCAGCGCGAGGGCGTTTTGCCCTGTTTCATGTCGCGCTCCATGTCCGCATCAACAAAGGTGTCGTTCTGGAACAGCGTTTCCAGGCCCGCATCTTTGGCCAGATTACCCAGTACCGGCTCCAACTCAAGATGCAGGTTGCTCGTATTGAAAACGAGTACTCCATGCGGCGCCAGCTTCTTCACGTAAAGCTGCAACGCCTCGCGCGTGATGAGGTGCATCGGCAGCGCGTCGGACGAAAACGCATCGAGAATCAGCAAGTCGTAAGCACCATCGGGCGCTTCTTCCAGTTGCAGTCGGCCATCGCCCAGAATTACCTTCATTGAGGAAGGCACATCGCGCAAATAGCTGAAGTAGTTCGGCTTTCGCGCGATGTATTCAACAACCGGATCAATTTCGTAGAACGTCCAGTTTTCGCCGCGCTGCGCATACGCCGCTAAGCCGCCGGCACCCAGGCCAACGACCGCGATGTTCTTTTTGGCGTATTCGCCCTGGAAGGAAGCGAACATCTGCCCCATGGGGCCGGTGCGGAAATAATAGGCCATCGGTTCGCGACGGCGCTTCGGGTCGAGGCTTTGCTGGCCGTGCACAATGCCGCCGTGCACAATGAGGTTATAATTGTTGTCGCGGTCGCGCGTGACGCGATGCACGCCAAAGAACGAGCGTGCCGTATAAAGCACCGCGCCCTCGCCACTGAGGTAAAACGTTCCCGCCCATAGAATCGCGCCGACACCCAGAGCAAAGCGCAGCGGTCGCCGCGAAAAACTAAAACAGATAATCGCCGGAATGCCGAAGAGCACAGCAGTGCCCAGCGAACCGAAGTCGCGCGGATCGAGCTTGTCCTGCAAACCGACGACAAGTCCACACGTCAGCAAGCCGAGCAAAGCGGGTAAAGCGAAGTCGAGTACTCGGGTGCGCTTGTCATCTGCCAGCAGCTTACCGAAAGGCAGGAACAAGCACGACAACGCCAGAACCAGCGGGTATTCCACCAGCGTGCGAAACACGACCGGCGCTAGGAGCGCATTGAAAGCACCACCGAGCACACCGCCGACCGACATCCACAAGTAAAACTCAGTCAGATTGTGCGCTGAAGGCCGTGTGCGCGCGAGTTCGCCATGACACAGCATCGCGATAAAAAAGAAGCTGATCAGGTGCAACGGTATGAGCAGGCCGATGGGCTGCGAGGCGCGCGTCGCCACCACGATGACAAGCGGCAGCATCAGCAACGCCGTGGCGCGCGCCACAAACTCATGCTTGAACGGAGAACGCGGCGAGAAGACGAAGATGAAAGTCAGCAAATACAGCGCGAGCGGAATCACCCAAAGCAGCGGAATCGCCGCAATGTCGGTGGAAAGATATTGCGTCACGCTCAGCATCAGGCTCGACGGCACAAAGGCCAGAGCGACCCAGCGCAGGCGGCGTATTGCGCTGATGTTTTCGGCGGCAGCTTCCTGAGTACTCGATGCGGCGCTTTCATTAGTTCTGTCTGCCCCACGTGCGGCGGACGAACGCCACAAGAGAACAGCACAGGCTCCCACCAGAAACACAAACACGACGTAGCCGCCAGCCCAGAAGCGGCTTTGCTGCATTAATCGTAGGCGCGGCTCCATCAATAACGGATACGACAGCAACGCCAGCATGCTGCCACAATTGCTGGCGGCATAAAGAAAATACGGGTCTTTGGCCGCTGGATGCCCCGTACCGGCGAACCAGCGCTGCAACAGCGGGCTGGTGGTCGAAATGACGAAAAAGGGCAAGCCAACCGTGAGCAGCAACAACACCATCAAGCTGGGCACCGGGTTGGCTTCAGTCGGCGGGCGCCACGTCGTTGGAATCGCGATAGGCAAGACGAAAAGCGGCACCGCCAGAACAACCATGTGCAGCGCAGCCTGGCGCCGGATACCCAGCAATTTCGTGGAGGCGTGCGCGTAGGCGTAACCGGCTAGCAGCGCTGCCTGGAAGAACACCAATACGGTGTTCCACACGGCGGGCGAGCCACCGAGCAAAGGCAGCACCATGCGCGCGAACATCGGCTGCACCAGAAACAACAGGGTAGCGCTGACGAAGATTGTAGCGGTGAATGCGCATACCAACAGGCGGTTGGCGGCGAATGAATTTTGGGCTTCAAGCGTCTCACTCGCCGGCAGCGAGCGAGGAGCATCTACGATTTGATTGGCGGCAGAAATGACCGGGCTCCTACCCGTCTCCTTTTTCCAACACGAGCGCTCCGATGTGGCCGCCGAAACCGTAGCTCAGGCTCAGGGCGCAATTGATGTTCGCATCACGCCCGATGTTCGGCACATAATCCAGATCGCACTCGTCGTCGGGTTCCTCCAGGTTCAGCGTGGGCGGTAGGAAACCTTCGCGCATGGATTGAAGGCATAGAACGGCTTCCAGTGCGCCCGCAGCACCGAGCCAGTGGCCGGAGAGGGCTTTGGTAGAACTACTCGCAACTGAATTGCCGAAAACGCTTTTTATGGCGCGCGATTCCACTACGTCATTGAGGGACGTCGCTGTTCCATGCACATTGATGTAGTCGATTTGAGGGCAGGAAGCGCGGCGTAAGGCCACTTCAATGGCGCGCGCGATGGTATCGCCCGCCGGCGACATAGCTGTCATGGAGGTTGCATCGGCGTGCATCGACCAGCCACTGAGCCATCCGAGTACCTGTGCGCCGCGTGCTCGCGCTGAGGTTTCGCTTTCCAGCACCAGCAGCGCGATGCCTTCACGCGGCACAAAGCCATCGCGCCGGCGGTCGAAGGGACGCATCACACCGCTTTTGCTGAGGGCTCCCAGTTGCGCATAGCCGGCCATCACCAGGGGCGTTAATCCGGCCTCGATAGCTCCGGCAACAACCACATCGGCGTAACCATCCTGAATGTGCTGCGCTCCAACGGACAGGGAATGCGCACCTGTCGCACACGCGGCCACAGGCGCAAATGTCGCACCCATGGCGCCGATGCGAGTACTCACTGCACGCGCAGCGGCATCCGGCGTCCATGCCAGAAAAGCGTTGTCACGGTGTAAATCGTTGCTATGCCAGCGAGCAAGTTCGCCCTTAGAAGAGGAAAACGAAACGGCGACCCGCTCCGGCGCCAGCAACAGTCCGTTTTTGTCCGTTAAACCGACGCGCGCCACTTCAGCGCAGGCGCGTGCCGTGGCCGCGTGGAACTGACTTCCGTTGACTCGCAGCAAACGCTGCCATTCTTCCGTCGCGTCGCGGGTCGGAAGAAGCCTGCCTCCGTCACAAGAACGACGCAAAAAATCGGCACTAAGGGAAACATCTAAATTGTTGGTCGAAGCCGCACCAGCAGCATTCCACTCAAGCCATGAACCGTCATGGAGCCAGCCGAGATACCAGCCCGTGACGGCAACGCGCGGATTGTGGTAATGGAAGTTTGCAGCCCGATTCATACGACAACGCTGGAGCGTATGGTGCCGGTTACATCGAGAATCGCGACATCCGGCGGCGCCCACAGGCGCAAAGGCACGCCGACGGTGCCGACGCCCCGGCTGACGAAGACCCAGTTACCGGCGTGGCGATGCAACCCCCACGGATAATGTTTGCCCCACTTGGACGGCATATACATGGCGTCGCCGCCGGGCGAGCAAATCTGGCCGCCGTGCGTGTGTCCGCACAGGGTCAGGCCGCAGCGTTTGAGTGCGCCGTTTTCACACACATCCGGTGAATGCGACAGCATGATGGAACAGGCGCCCTGCGGCACGCCGGCCAGCGCGAGATCGGGTTGCGCGTCGCCTTCGTGCGTGTCATCGACACCGGTGATCCAAACGTCTGTCCAGGGTTCGGGCAGTGGCAATGCGTCATTGACGAGTACTCGCACGTTGCACGCTTCCAGCCCGGTGATGATCGAATCGATGTCGGCGTGGTGGTCGTGGTTTCCCAGCACGGCATACATGCCGCCGGGTGGAGGCGTGTTCTTCCAGCGCTGCAATTCACGCAAGAGAGATGGCAAACCGCCTTCATCGGCATACAGGTAGTCGCCGCCGAGCAACAGCACATCGGGATTGGCGTCGCGCGCGATCTGCCAAGCCTGGCGCAGCGCAACGCGTCCTGTTGTCGGGCCATAGTGCAAGTCGGATAGAAACGCGATTTTCAGCGGCGGAACATTGCGCGGATAGCTCGACATCGCCACGCGCTGCCGAATGGGGCGCACACCGCCGCCCAGTTGCATTTGCAAGTCGTAGAAACGCGTGAACAGCGGCGCTAATGCGAGCGCTGCACGACCCACCACACCGGGGCCGCGTTTCTTGCTGACGGCCTCGTCCGCAACGGTCTCATCGAGAAAAGGTTCATATTCCGCTTCCTGCGACTGGTCAAAAGCCTCATCGTCGAGTTCATCCAGATTATAGTGCGTTAGAGGCTCGGCGTCAGGTTCGTAATTCGTTTCCGTCTCGGCGGCATCCAGCGTTGTCTCGTCAACATCTGCATCCTCGGCCACCGGGGCGTATCGCTCATCGTTCAGAATCAGTGTGCGACGCTCGCGGCGCTGCGATTTGCGCTTCGACGTGGCTGCTGATCGGGATTTATTTTCAATTTGCAAGGGTTCATATAATTCAGGATTGCGCATGGGACTGGAGTATTCATTCCTCAGATTCGACTATCACAATGGATGACCTGACCGGAAATCGCTGCTGCATTGGGGTCGAGCAACCATTTGACCGTTCGGGCCACGTCCTGGGCATTGCCGAACGAACCGTAAACACTTTGTTTACGACCTATTTGCAGATGCTGCGGACTCAGCGACTCGTTCATCGGCGACGGCACGAAACCGGGACAGACCACATTAACGGCAATGCCCTGTTCGGCTCCTTCGCGCGCCGCCACTTTCATCAGCGCGATAACAGCCGCTTTTGCTGCGGCGTATGCGCCCTGACCGGCATTGCCATGTTCACCGACACGCGAAGCAAACAGCACCAACCGCCCACTCCGTCGTAAGTGGTTAAGTGCAGCACGAGTGACAAGAAATGCGCCGTCCGCATCAACGCGCATTGTCTCCGACCAATCGTGGCGTGTCTGTCGCAGCAGCAACCGGTCGCGATTTACTGCGGCCAAATGGATCACTGCAAATAGAGCGTGGCAGTGCGAAAAAAGTGCCTCGACCTCGGCTTCCACCGCAATGTCGGCACGAAAGATTTCGCATCCGGTTTCGTCTTGCAGCCGTCGCGCCTGCTCCACGTTGCGACAGTAATTCGCCACAACATGCGTCGTAGGCCCAGAACCGATGTCCTGGAAATGGGTCAGCAGGTAACGCACCACGGCACTGCCCAGAACTCCCGTTGCACCGGTCACGAGAACTGTGTGGCGATGCATCGAAGGAGCGTCTGTTTCCTGCCGTAATGGCTGCATAAGGCGCAGTTTATCACGAGATTGCGGCCCGAACGGTGCCGCGTGCGAAAAACAAAGAGAAGAGTACTCGCAACAATGCTTTGACCTCTGGCGGGCGCCGGCTACACGGACAGCGTTCTTGCGCTACATGAAAAAAGTGGCGACACCTACCTATAATTGAGGTGCGCAAAAACACAGTTTGTGCATCATTGGAGGCAAGCGGCACAACACGAAACCGGAGCCGGTTGCGAAACCATCATGAACATTTGGATAAACGGCGAACTCTTGAACGCAGCGGCCCCAACGCTACCGGCGATTTCAGCAGGCGCCACTCTCGGCTGGGGAGTTTATACAACTGCCGCAGTGTGGCACGGTCAGGTTTTCGCGCTCAGCCGCCACTTGCAGCGCCTGCGACACGATGCGGCACGCGCCGACATTCCGCTGGCTTATGACGACGAGACATTGCATCGCGCCGTGACGGCTGTGCTGACAGACAACCAAGTGCAGCACGGCCTGTTGCGCATCACGTTGCTGCGTCGGGGTGACGGACGCTGGAACGATGCCCAGGGCAGCGACCTCTTCATGATCTCCCGGCCACATTCACCTGACTATGATGATCCGAGTACTCAGCGGTTGCGTTTGGTGCTGTCGCCGTTTCGCATTGAGGCGCGGCGCGCGCTGTCCGGCGTGAAGTCAACGTCCTACGGGGATTACCAACTCGCCTGGCAGCAGGCCACGCGCGCCGGTTTCGATGAGACTGTATTGTGCAACGGCAGTGGGGCTTTGTGCGAATGCGCGCGCGCCAACCTGTTCTGGGTACGCGACGGGCGTTTGTTCACGCCGTCCCTCGACAGTGGATGCCTGCCCGGTATCGCGCGAGAACTGGCCTTGCGCTGGGCCGGAGAAGATGGCATCACCTGCAAAGAAGGGCTTTTCTCAATGCACGAACTGGCGGCAGCCGATGAAGTGTTTCTCACTGCGGCGACCCAGGGGCCGCGCGCGGTGCAGTCGTTTGCGTTGGGTGCGGAGGATGAAAGTCCGTATCCGTTCTGCGCACCGGGAGAGATAACGGCCATGTTGCAAAAGCGCTGGCAGCAGGCTGTGCACGCCCGGACATAGGGGCACGGGAGGTGGCGCCGGTGAGTGCGCGACTACAAGGTTTCGTTGGCGAAACCGCTACCGGACGCGCCGCCGGAGTTCTCTTCGTCGTCCATCAGCGTGGCACGATACTCGTTGACGATGCTGCGCAGTTCGTCGGCTTCGTTGGAGGCAAGACGGCGACTCTCGTCACCGTCCGCCGTATCGGCCACAAACATTGCATCGGCCTCGGCAGCATCATCCGGCCAACTTTGCACCACACCGCGCCGGGGTATATCAACGAGCGCATCAGAAGCACGCAACCGTGACTGCATCGCGTTGGTCGATCTCTTCAACAGTGCTTCGCGAGCGGAAGCATCCGCGCCACGCAGAGGAACGCGTATGACACTGCGGCCCCGCGCCGGCTGCGAGATGCCGGGAGTGAATTTCGCCCGCACCAGCCCCAGGCGAGGCCGTGCCGCTGAAGCGAAGGCAAAATGCGAATGTCTCGTTTTCGGCGTCTGCGGCACGCTCGCCGAACTGGCTGTTGATGCTGCCTGAGTGGCGTCGGCAGGAACGTCAGTCGAAGCGGGAGATTGAGTACTCGTTGTAAAGTTTGGATCGGTGGAAGGCCAGGCGTGAGCAGGCCGTGATGCTAGTTTAACGGTGGCCGGATGCACTGTTCCATCAAGAGTTCCAACAGCAACTTCGTTCGGATTCGTCGCGTCCGCTGCCGAGGCACTCAACTCCAAATTGTCGTGGCGCGCCGTTTGGCTGCGGCCACTTTCGTATGCCTCGCTTGTGTGGTCGAACGGTTCACGGGGGGTCTCTTGCGCTCCAGGGAGTGCGTCAGGCGCGGCGTGCATTGAACCACCTGTTCTAGTTCTACGTGCGGAGCCTTGCTGCACCCGATTCAGGCTGGCGTTGATGCGCCTACTCACTCCTTGCGTGCCAACGGTGTCCGGCAGGGTGAACGAAGTGTCGCTCGTTTCCGGCGACTGCCCGGCGACGGTTGCCATCCAGACCAGTGCAGCGGGCACCGCCACCGACGTGGCCCAACGGGTGGCTCGACTTATCTTAACGGATGGAAGCCACGACGCCTTGCGAGTACTCGCTGTTGCAGGGATGACCATTTGCGGCGTGTTCCTGGAAGCAGTGCCAGAAGCGGCGCCAACGGTACGCTGCAAAATGGCGTCGCGCAAGTGCGGCGGAACAGGTGGAGCTTCAAACGCTCTGGCCAGCGCAGCGTGCCTTTCCGGGAACGCTGCATTGGCGGCGCTTTTTTCGGCGCCGGGATTTGTTCCGGCACGCTTCGAGTTCTTCGACAATGATGCCAGACGGCACGCCATCAGGATGCGCACCAGCAAGCCGGAAGGAACGCGCATCGCCGGTGTGGCGCGCCACACGCCACGCGTTTGCGACCAGAAGCGCCACATTTCAGCGCAACGCACACAACGAGACAGATGGGCTCGCGCCGCCACCTCTTCGGCGGAACTGGCTTCGCCATCAAACAGTGCGGTCAGCAGCAGCGAATAGCGGTCACAGAGCGAATAGCGGTCACAGCCGGAATCGGCATCAAAACTTCCCGCCAGGGGAGCATTCGCAAGGGAAGCATCTGGTCGCGGAGCGTCCAACGGTGTGCCATCGTCTTCTAAAAAATCGTTCTCGAAAAGCGACATGATTACTTCTTTGGACTTGTCGCAGCAGCAGAAGTTACGCTAACACGAAGTCGCGCTTCAGTGCCGGTTTCTTCGTTGCCGCCACAGGTAAAGCAAAAACGAATGAATGCCGGCGAACCTGTAAGTTCCATCGACATATTTCTCGATGACGTAAAACATAAAGTAATACAGCCGGCAAAACGACCAGATGGCAATCGCCAGCAAGAAGGCCGTTTGCAACTTCGGGTTCTCGAGCAGAATCGAGGCCGCTGCCAGGGTTCCCGCAACGAAAAACAGAAACCCTTTCAGGTAGATGAGTCCGGCACTCTTCAAATCGCCCATAGTTTCAACAGCGCCGGCAAAAGTGCTAAAGCACACAAATCCAGCTTGACCCGCTAACGGCGCCGATTGCCAAAGCTATCTGCGTCCCACTGCACAAAGAACTGTTCTTCTGTAAGTCCCGTCGTGGCCGACAGAGCTTCGTCCACACTCTGGCGAGAACCCAGGCGTTGCAAGGTTTCCACAACGGCACCAACTCCAAAGCGGTTGTAAAAATAGAGCATCATGCCCAGCGCCTGCTCACTGGCCACGGTTGTCGTGACGGAGCCGTCGGTTGGCACGCCACGAAACTGCAAGGGACCAAGAAGAAGGTTGTTGCGCCGGTAGCCCTGGAGTCTCTGGCGCGGTAAAAAGGCGTAGGGATTGTCGTTGTCGCGGCGCAGGCGACGGTTGGTTTGAATGTTCAGCTCACGGTCGCTCATTGCTGCCAGGCCGTTGTACATCCACGGAGGTGCGGGTGTTCCACCTCGTGTCAGGGTTTCAATTAACGCCCGCGCGTGCAGGCTGCCAATCGGAACCAGATAACCGGGGCTGAGCAGAATACGCGAGCGTTGTCGCTGGTCGCCCAGGTAACGTTGTGGAACAACACTCAGCGGCATGAGGGTCAAGGCGCGGCCATTCACGACATCGCCCAGATTTCCCGACGGCAGCGTCAGCGGCTCGCCGTCTTCGCTATAAGGGTCGGGCGGGAATCCGAGTACTCGATTTCCGAACTCATCTGTATAGTATTGGTTCGGGCGAATGCGGGTAATGAAATTCTGCTGGCGCAGGCCGGCCACAGCGCGGTAGTTGGCATATGTGTCCACATCGGGAAAGATGAGGAACTCTTCTTCATCGCTGCGCCAACCCAGCACGCGCGAAGCGGCTTCCAAACGTTGCAGCGACGGCACGATGTATTGCAAAACACGCTGATTGCCGTTGTGCCGCAGGGTAATATCCGAGGCACCCGTGCTGATGACCTGCACCAGAGGCGGCTCCGCAATGGCACGATTTGCGGCTGTGACGGCACCGGTAATCCACGTTTGGACGAAAGTGCGCGGCACTCCGCTGATGCTGTCGCGGGCCGGTTGCACTCCGGTCGCCAGCAAAGAAGGGGCACTCAGCGCTGCCGACCAACTCGTCGCGGCTTCGCGCCAACGTGTGGCACGGGCCGGTGCCGTGTTGCTCCGTTCTTCGGCATCATCGGCAGCCAGTGCGCCACGCCACAACAAAGTTTCCGCAGCCCCGCCCGCAACGCGCTGCGCCGCAGCCAGCCACAAAGCGGCACCATCCAGATTCTCACGCTGCAACTCCAGGCGGAGACGCAACAAATACAGCGCCGTGATGGCACGCGCACGTGAGGTGCTGTCGCTACGGGCGCGATTGAGCAAACGAGCTGTGGCATCGGCTTCGCGCCGCGTCATAATCAGCCCCGCCGTTGACGGCTGAGCGGTCAGAGTACTCGCCGCACCTGGAGCCGGTGCCTGCATCGCAGCGGTTGCGTCTGTATCCGCCACTGCATCGTCATTTGCATCGCCTATTATGCCATCTGTTACGCCGCCATTCATGGAAGACGGAGTGTTGGGCGTTTCATCAATATCGCCGCCGAACACGGCCAGTGCAAAGGGGCCGACAAAGTTGGCCGGGTTGAAGTTGCCGCTAGCAGCAGCCGAAGCATCTGTAATGAGATCTGCGGGAAATGTAATCCATACGTCGGCGCCGCTTGTAGCGAAGCCTGCGGCGGATGGAGCAGCGGTTGTGCCGCGCGGTGATACGGCAATCAAGCGCAGCAAACTCTGCACGAACGCCGCGCCGTCGGCACGGTGTTGCTCGACCAACGAAGGCAGAAAGAAGGCCCATCCGCGCCCGTAGGCCGCCAGAGCCGCCGCGTAAAGAGGTTCGCCCGCATTCGCTGCGGCTACATCGGCTACGCGCAACAGCGGAACTCCCGCCGGATGGGCGTAAGCCAGTTGATCGTCGGGTGCCATCTGGTAATACACCAGGCGCACGGCGGGCACGTCCGTTAGCGGTGCAACCGCACGAACTGCACCTGTCTGACCGGGGAAAGACGCGGCGCTGCCCGCTCCTGAACCACCACTGGCCGCAGCATTGGGCGCGCCGCGCATACTCCACAACAGCGGATTGGCCCCGAAAGGCAGTGCGGCACGGGCTCGTCCGAAACGTTGACCGGCCACAGCATTCGTCGACTCGCGCGGCGCGACGGTACGATAACCGAACAGTTGCGCCGCATTTGTGTGGAGCAACACCGTGCCGCCCTCGCGCACCCACAACATCAAAGACTGCATCGCTTGTGGGTCGCTAAGAACAATCTGAAGCGGCACGTTCAGAGACACCGCCTGCACATTGCTGCCGGACAGGTTGCGCAGCGCGCTCAGGTCAGCCCCATCAATGCTCAGGATGCGCACACCGCCGGATGCGGCAGCAGGCGCCACAGGCGGCCTCATGGTTGGCGGCACATCAGGAAAGGCCGCACCGGGAAAGGCCCCACCGGGAAACGCCGCGTCTTGAGCCACGGCACCCAGCACCATGCAGGATGTGCCGGCCAGCATCCACAAAAAAGACCGACGGAAGAGACACAATCTCATGTTGAACCTCGATACGGCTGTTATCCGCACACATGTGCGCCGGCATTTAACGACCGGGCAAGCGGAAGGCTTCGACTTGCCCGTTGTCAGCAACGTTCAACAACTGATTTCCCGCAACGACCGGCGAAAACGAAGCCTTGCCACCCGTCGGAAAACGACCTGCCAGATCACCTGTGCGTGCATCGACAGCGAGAAGCGCGGAGCTATCGTTACCGATCACCAGCAAGTCGCGCGCATTGGCTGTGCCATCCTGCAGGCGCAGCGAGCGTAAACGACAGCGCACCGGCGCACCGGCATCAAACGTCCACAGCACCTGGCCGCTTCGCGCATCCAGACAGCGCACACCGCCATCATTGCCGCCAACGAAGAGGCGCGTGCCCCACGAATAGGTTTTGAGCAGCGGCTCGGCTCGCAGCACGACGGCGCCATCGGCTGCCAATCCCGGCAACGGGCGCATAAACGTTTTCCATCCCCCGCGCTCGCGACGACCGGTGCGCAAATCGAGACTAAAAACCGCTCCATCATCGCCCACCGCAAAAACACGACTTTCCGCACCATTCGCGGATGGCTTTCCCACAGCCGGAGCCGCGAGGTGCGCGGCGCGCAAATCGGCTCGCCACAGCACATGGCCGTTGCGCGCGTCCAGGCAGAGCAGTCCGCCACGCGTGCCCAGGCCACCCATCAAGGGCACCAGGACAAGCGGAGGCGTATCGGCACCGGCAACACGAGTACTCGTTACGGCAACCAGGGCTCCGCCCACAGCGGCATCCACTTTACGACGCCACAGCGGTTTTCCCTGGCCGGCATCCAGGGCTATGATTTCCCCGCCATCGTTACCGACAACCACAACGCGCCGCAGTTGCTGCGTGCCGGGCGACGAAACATCAGCCACCGGAGTCGTTGCAACGGTTTGATTAGATTGTGCAGTTGGTAATGGAATCCGCAGCAGCGCAGGCCGCGCCGACATGGACGAAGCTGTGCGGTAGCTCCACAGCGCCTTTCCGCTTGGCCAGTCAATGGCGAACAGCGCGCCGTCTTCACCGGGAACAAACGCCTGCCCACCCGAGACAACAGGCTCTCCGCGCAAGGGGAACGTCGTGGTAAAGACAGCTCCCGGCTCGCCGGACGCAGCGTTCAATGTGATGAGTTTGCCACTTTCCGTCGGCACCAGGATCCAGGTGGCGTCACCGGACGAAGCGGCCACGGGCGCCGCTGAAGGTAACGTATTGAGTGACCGCGACCATTGCGCGGAGGCGTTAGCAATGCGAGGCGCACGCAGCCAGGAAAGAAACGCGCCTGCTCCAAACAGCAGCACCCCGAAAGCGCACAGATACTGGATGGTCTGGCGCCGTTGCGCGGCGCGCACGCGATAAGCAGTCCGCGTGCCATAGATGCCATGCGGATCGAGCAGCGGCTTGGAGCGACGCGCCTGTTGGTTGCGCGCCGCCACCTGCGACACGTTGGGCACAGCGGGTTTTTTGGGGCGTTGTCGCTCGCGGGAATCTTTCATAACTTTGTAGCGCACGATTGTGGCGACGGCGGCACAGCAGCCAGGGCATAAAACAGCGTGTTCTCAAGAATCAAAGGCTCATATGTGGCATCTACAACGGCAACGGCAGCGTTGACGGCAGTGCAGTCACCGGTCGAGGGGTTTCGCCCGCAGCCACAAACCCGGCACTTGAAGTGGAAACGGTGTCCCATGCTTCCACATGAGCCGGCTCGCCGCTGTTGAGGGCCGTATTGATTGCTTCCAGCAGGGCTAAAGGCTGCACGGCGTCAAACAGCGCCGGTTCACGCGCTTCGCTCTGGCCCGTCTGTTGTCGATTCGTGAACGGCTCGCTTTCACCGGCACAAGCCGCCAGGAACGCCTTCAAATCCTCGGCCACTCCCAGAACATTGGCTGCTGTTATGTGTGCGATCATGCCGGGCGGCTCCAGCAGATGTGCCGTTTCGCGCGGCTGGTGCAACCACAAACGCCGGCCTGCTTCGCACACCAGCCAGCGGCCTTGCGTGCCACAAACTTCCAGACGTGGCAGAGGTGCGCTCCAACTCTCGGCGCCCGAAAACAAGGCCGTGGCCGTCACGCCATCTGCCAGACGCAGCCATACGTTGGTGGCGCCGCCGAACTCGTCCGCGACCACGCGCGCTCCGTTTGCCGAGGCCGAGTCATCTAACAGAGTTTCTTCGTTGGCGCGCTCGCGCCGATGGCTGCCGGCTGCAAAATGCAACAGCAAATCCAGCGCGGCATAAGAGGACGCAAGATGAGGCGCATCCGTCGCGTCCTGAGTACTCGCGAGTGATTGGGATTTTTCAGTCCGCTCCGTAGTGTGCAGCGGCGCGCCCCAGCGCAAAGCCAGCGCTGCCACGGCTCCAATATGACCTCGCTCAATGAGGCGCCACGCAGCGCGATGCGCCGCAGCACGACGCAAAGCCCGCGAGCACCAGACACGCAACGTGCGCCCTTGTAAATCGCGCGCCAGTTGCAGAGCCGCCGCCGCCGAACCCGCAGGCGGCCCGGCCAGCCACAGCCACTTGACGGCGGCACCGGCGGCCACGGCAACATCGCCGGCCACGCGTGGAGAAGCCGTACACAAAACGGCATCAAGCTCCACCTCGCGCAGCATGGTGCGCCAGTCGGAATAGACACCGCGCACGCGTGCCATATTTGCCACGCGCTCGGCGCGCGCGCCATCTTCATCGGCCAGTGCAACCACTTCCGGACGAGCGGGAGCCTGATAATAAATGTCACTCGTAGAAGGTGCGCGCCGTCCCCACCACGCTCCGGTATCCGGTGGCGCCACGATGTCGGGACCCGACAGCACCGGCAAGATCGACCACTCCGTTGCCGCTCCGGCTCCAATAATTCCGATTCTGATGCGCCGCATGATTAGTTCTTCTACAGGCCGAAGACTCCAAGGTCTTCGGCTCCAGCCTGGCCTCACAGTTTAACAGGTCGATTGTCGAGCGTGAGTCGTTCCGTGTGGCGTTTCACGCAGCGTTCCATGCCGCGTTTCGTGCCGCTCCCGTGGCCGGCACGGTGCGTCCACCGGATGCACTCTGGCTTGCGCGCAGCACACATTTGCGCGAACATCTCAGCCAACGCGCCGTCTGCTGCACACCGCTCGGATGACGCAGCGGGCTGGTGGTGTAAAATTGAATTGGTCTTACTTTGATAGTGCAATGGCAGGGCAATTTAGCAGTTACAGTGCAATGTTGTAGTGCGATATGGCTTCACAGAACAACGGAGGATGAAGATGCGACAGCAAGTCGGATGTCGACTTTGTAAAAACCTGGCTGTAGTCGTCGCCCTGGGCGTGGCTACGGCAATGAACTTATCTCATGAAGCGCTGGCGCAGGATGCCATCAGTGTCACGCTGAATGGACAACCGATCGGCTTTGGGGGCGTGCCGCCAACTCAGGTCGGTGGACGAGTACTCGTTCCGCTGCGTGGCGTGTTTGAGGCACTGGGCGCTCAGGTCGATTACGACGCGGCCAGCGGCACGGTTTTCGCGGCGCGCGGCGAAACACAAGTCCAGTTGCGCATCGGTTCCACGCAAGCCACGGTCAATGGCCAGACACGAGTACTCGATGTTCCGGCCCAGACGCGTCTCGGACGCACCCTCGTGCCGCTGCGCTTTGTTTCGGAAGCGATGGGCGCTCAGGTCGATTGGAATCCGGGAACGCGTCTGGTAAGCATCTCCGGCACGACCGATGTCTCCGACCCGAATGGTCCGTTCGGCCCCGGCCCGCGTGCCACGCCAACGCCGCTGCCCGACCCAATCTATAATCCGCCTGTTGCGGGGCGCAGCGTGAGCGGCACGGTTGTCAAAGTCGATCCCACCGCACCGGCGAGCATCACATTGCGCGTGGGCACCGGCTTTCGCACTTTTGTTGTTGACGCGGACACACCGCTCATGCGCCAGACGACCGGCGTGGTGCAAGCGGGCGCTACACCGCAGTTCGGCCCCGGCGTTGCGCTGAATGACATTGCAGAACTGGCTCCTGGAGAAGAAGTGCGGGTGCGCACCGATGACGAAGGTCAGGTCATCGACATCACATCGCAAGTGTCGCTGGTGACGGCCCGCGTGCGATCTGTTCAGGGCAACCAGATTGTCCTGGATGACGCGCGCGGTACAACGCTCACCACCGGGCCGAACCTGCGCTTTGTCGATGCGCGCGGTCGCACCGTCCCGACAGCCAGCTTGCAAGCCGGCCAGACCATCACCTTGTATATTGCACCATCAACGCGCCGCATTTATCAAATATCGAGGCGCCGCCCCGATGCTCCAGCGGGTAATAACAACACGGGTAATACCCTGCCCGAGGACAATACGTTTCCCGGCGACCCGCTTCCTGGCGACAATACGTTCCCCGGCAATGACATCGGCAACGACCAACCGCCAATCGGCCAGCCGCCGGCGGGCACACCGCAGATCACACTGGTGCAGCATAACGTCACGCGTGCGTTGCGCGCCGGCGGCACGGTCGCCGTTACCGTGCGCGGCACGCCGCGCATGACAGGCACCTTTACCGTGACGCCTGCATCCGCAGAACTTCCGTTGGATGAAGACCCGAATCGTCCCGGCGTTTATACGGGCAACTATGCAGTCCGCGCGGGTGAGAATGCGCTCAATACCTATGTGACCGCGTATTTGCGCAATGCAAACGGGCAGGAAGCGCTGCTGCAATCGCGCACACCGCTCACAATCGACAACATTGCGCCGCGCATCACTTCGACTTCGCCGCTGAATAACAGCACGGTCAATTCGGCTCAGCCCAACGTTGTGATTTACGCCAACGACATCGGCGGCAGCGGACTGGCCTCGGCAACCGTCACGGTGAACGGCCAGCGTCTGGATGCGCAGCAAATCACCGTCAGCCCGAATAACATCAGCTTTATCCCCGACCTGCCGTTACAGGGCACCAACACAGTGCGCGCTTCGGTGTATGATGCGGCGGGCAATGCGACAACGACAAACTTCACCTTCACCGTTGATGAAAATGCGGCCAATGGCCTTATCACCTCGCTGACACATAACGGCACGCGCGCTCTGCAGGGCGGCGACCGCATCACAGTGTCCATGGCGGCCCAGCCCGGCGGGCGCGCCTCGTTCGATGTTCTGGGCGATAACAATCGTGTGGTGGCGCGCAATATCGCATTGACGGAGGAAGCAACTCCGGGACGCTATCGCGGCAGCTACACCATCCAGCCAACGGTTAACGATGCGCAACTCACCATCCGTGGCCGGTTCACCGACATCAATGGTGATGTGGCCACGTTGGATGCGACATCCTCCGTGCAGCTCCTGGGCGGCGCCAATGCCGCCAACGAGGTGACGATCACCACTCCGCTGGACAATGACACTGTGGCTTCACCGCTGACAGTGCGCGGCACGGCAGCGCCCGGCGCTACGGTGGAAGTTTCGGTGCGCGCCGAAGGAGTGCGCTACTTCATCTTCGATTACAAGGAAGAACTCGGCACGCAGCAAGTGCAGGCCAACACGGTCGGAAACTGGGCAACCCAGGCGATCAACTTGCCCCGCGCGCGCAACGTTTCGGGCCTCAAGTATATTGTCACAGCGGTGCAAATCGATGCTGCGGGCCAGAGGTCCGAGCCGGTCATCGCAACAGCCAACGCACGCTAAAGCCACGTCACAAAAAAGCCTCCGAGTACTCGTAACAGTACTTGGAGGCTTTTTTGTTACAAACTCTTGTGATGACCAGCGTGCCCGACTATCTTATTGATCGTTTCGCTCCAACCTGCCGTCCCGAGGGGCGCTGCGTCATGCGCAACGTGTGGCAGCACCTGACGTTTTTGCACTGGGCCGTGCCGGTGGAACAGTTGCGTCCCCTTATTCCGCGCGAGTTGGAGATCGACGTTTTTGAAGGCAAGGCTTACATTGGTCTGGTGCCTTTCACCATGAGGGGCGTGCGCCCTTTGTGGCTGCCCACGCTTCCGCTGGCGGCTGGCCTGTATGAGAACTTCCACGAGACCAATGTGCGCACCTACGTCCACTTCCGTGGCGGCGAACCGGGTGTGTGGTTCTTCAGCCTGGACGCTTCGAATTTGCCGGCTGTGGCGACGGCACGCGCCTGGTATAAGCTGCCCTACTTTTTTGCACGTATGTCACTGCAGCGCCGCCTGAGTCGTAGCGGCACCACGATCGAGTACTCATCTCGGCGATACGCGCCGCAGCACAAAGCGCACTCTTTCCTTGCCTGCAAACCGCTCGGCCCAGCCGCTCCGGCAGCGCCCGGCACGTTAGAGCACTTTCTGGCCGAGCGTTACATTCTCTACTCAAGGGCAGGACGCACCCTGTATCGTGGCCGCGTTCATCATGCGCCCTACCCTTTGCAGCGTGCAGAAGTTTTGTCTCTGGATGAGTCGCTCCTGTCCGCCGCCGGAATCATGAGGCCAAACGAAGCACCGCTGGCGCACTACGCCCGCGAAGTGTCGGTCGAAATCTTTCCTCTTGAAGCGGTGAACGGCTAAACAGAACTCTACTGAGTACTCGCTTGCGGCTTACGTCCGAGCCGGGATGAAGCACGTGTTTTTCTACGATAGGGCTTACGCAAATTGTCTGATTGGTAGGGGCGCGGTTGCCTCGCCCGGTCTACCTCGTGCAAGACGACCTCGTGCAAGGCGCGGAGATCTCATCTAGGGCGCGAAGACCGCGCCCCTACGAACCATTACGATGCTCATGCGTAAGTCCTATACGAGTCAATTTAAAATTTAAAGCGAGTACTCGCTTGAGAAGATTCGTCACGGAATCAGCACGATTTTACCGCGAGCGCCGGGCTGTAAAACAGCTTCGTGAGCGCGCGGCGCATCGGCGAGGGCAAACTCCTGCGCGATAACCGGCCTCAACGTTCCATCGGCCAAACCGGCATCGATACCATCAAAGATTTCGTGAAAATCCTGCGGCGGAGTATCGAAAAAGCGCATGCCGAGAATGGCTGATCCTTTCGCCATGGTGTGACGTGGGTCAATGGTCACTTCACCGCGGCTGCCGATGATAACGACACGTCCGCCGGGCGCCAGCAACTCCAAATCGTGGCCCAGGTTCAGGTGCGCCGCCATTTCCAGAATGACATCAAAACCACGTCCGCACGTTGCGCCCAGGGCATCGGAAACATACTCGGGATCGTTGTGATCGAGCACATACTTTGCGCCCTGTTCTTCGATGAGTTGTAGCCCGACGGCGCTTCCCGCTGTAGCCGCAACCGTGAGACCCCGCGCTCTGGCCATTTGAATCGCGGCCAGGCCGACTCCGCCACTACCACCGTGTATCATGACGCTTTCGCCGCTCTGCGTCCGCGCCCGCTGAAACAAAGCGCGAAAGGCTGTGCCGTAGGGAACGTTCAATGCCGCGCCCTGCGCAAAAGAAACCGCGTCCGGCAAACGGCGCGCGTAGCCCGCCTTCCAGAGTACTCGCTCGGCATAGGCGTTGTTCGTGAGGCCCGCCGCATAAACGCGGTCGCCGACACCGACATTTTCCACACCATCGCCGACGGCCTCCACCACACCGGCGCCGTCCATGCCCGGTGTGTAAGGTGGATTCACCATCGAGCCATAGCGGCCCGCGCGAATGTAAGTATCAACCGGATTAACGCCAACCGCATAAAGACGCACCACGACCTCGCCCACACCGGCAACGGGATCCGGCACTTCTTCCAGCTTCATGACATCCGGCTCGCCAAACTCGTGAACGCGAATTGCTTTCATGATAGTTACTGAACCACAGAGGACACGGAGGAACACAGAGGTTTTAAGAATAAGAGTGTCGTTCTGAGCGTAGCGGAGAGAATTAAGCAGGCGCGCAGTTCAAACCAATTTCTTCGCTACGCTCAGAATGGTAGAGTTTCTCCTTATTCTCCTCTGCGTACCTCTGTGTCCTCTGTGGTTAATTACTGACCGAGCGATGAACGAATCAGGTCAGGCACCTGATTGGGCAGTTCGGCGACTTTGGCTCCGGCACTTTGGAGAGCCTCGATCTTGGCCTGTGCGGTGCCGGCAGAACCGGACACGATGGCACCGGCGTGGCCCATGCGTTTTCCGGCGGGTGCGGTTTTACCGGCAATGAAGCCGACAACCGGCTTGGTCATCTGCTTGATGAATTCAGCGGCTTTTTCTTCATCGTTGCCGCCGATTTCGCCGCTGAGCACAACGGCTTTGGTGGCCTCGTCCTGCTCGAACCATCCCAGCACATCGACAAAACTGGAACCGATAATCGGGTCGCCGCCGATGCCGACGCAGGTGCTTTGGCCCAGACCGGCGCGTGTCAGTTCATCAACGATTTCATAAGTCAGCGTGCCGGAACGCGACACCACACCGATGGGGCCAGATGAAAAGATATGTCCGGGCATAATGCCGATTTTGCATTCGCCGGGCGTGATGAGGCCGGGACAGTTCGGGCCGATCATCCAGCCGTTGCGCTCTTGCAAAAAGCGATAACACTTCATCATGTCCTGAATCGGAATGCCTTCAGTGATGCACACGATGCCGTTAATGCCGGCATCCACGGCTTCGAAGATGGCATCGGCTCCAAACGGCGGCGGCACAAAAATGACGCTGGTATCAGCATTCGTCATTTTAACCGCTTCTTCGACGGTGTTAAAAATCGGCACTGTGTCGTCGTCGTGCTCGATGAACTGCCCACCTTTGCCCGGTGTCACGCCCGCCACGACATTCGTGCCGTAGTCGAGCATCGCGCGTGTGTGGAACTCGCCTTCTCGTCCGGTTGCGCCTTGCACGAGTACTCGTGTGTTCTTGTCAATCAGAATTGCCATCGGTTATTCCCTCGTTCTCTCACGTCTCGTGGTTGATGCCGGCATCGTCAAACACCCTGTCCAGCAAATTATCTCTTAATCAAGTTGCCCGCGACGACTTAGCGTGCCGACCGACGGATCAACGACTTCCTCACCATAACTTAGCCGTGCCCATTCCGACGCGACCTGCTGTTCGTTCCATTCAGGATGCTTCTCGGCGATACGGCGACGCGCCCGGTGAATCACGGAAGAGGTCAGCGCTCGCGCCAACTACAGTCGTCCGCCAACGCCGATTTGTCGCAACAAATCGAGATACAGCTTTTCAATTTCAGGCGATGTATCGGGCGATTGCGTTTTCATTTGCTTAACGAATGCGCAGCTACTTGCCCATCGCTTTCAGGTTCTGCAAACACTTATCAACACATTCCAATGGCGGCAGAGCGTAGCTTTCCTGTTCCACGATATACCACTGTGTGGCGCCGTTGTTTTCGCAGACCTGAAAAATCTTCTGCCACGGCACTTCGCCTTCGCCAAGGAGCGCCTTATCGTTGCTGTGCGAGTACTCTTTCAGGTGAATGGTGCGTGCCCGCGTCGGGTAGCGCTCCAGCACCTGTGTTGCGTCTCCGCCGCCATGCACCGCGTTGCCGGTATCAAGCTGCACCACGACTTCATCGGGCGTGTTTTGCGCGAAGACATCCATCAGAGTTTGGCCGTCGAAAGTGTTGCTGAACTCAAAATCGTGGTTGTGATAACCGACGAAACATCCCGCTTCGCCGGCACGCTGCGCCGCCTGGCCAAAGAAGTTCGCCGTTTCAATCCAGGCTTCGCGCGAGGCGTAGCGCTCCGGGCCAAGCCACGGCACGATTAAGTAGGCATTGTCGAGTACTCGGTTGAACTCAATCGTACGCTGAAGTTCATCACCTTCCAGAGTGCCGATTCCGGTGTGCGTGCCGGCGCATTTAAGACCGAGATCGTCCAACATTTTCTTTATTTGAGCGGCCTCGTGGCCGTAGTAGCCGGCGAACTCAACGCCTTCGTAGCCCATCTTCGCTACGGCTTCAAGTGTGCCCGGCAAGTCGCGCTCACAATCCTGGCGCACGGAGAACAACTGCAATGCAATGGGGATGCGTGTCATGATTTCCTTTTTAAACCACAGATGAACACGGATGAACGCAGATGGTGATGTTGGTTAAACCTTGAATGCCGTTCTCCCAATTCTCAATGTTCATCCGTGTTTATCCGCGTCCATCTGTGGTTAATTGCTGTTGACGAGTTGGACGATTTTCTGCGCGCCTTCCTGCATGGTCGAAGCCGGTGTGAGCACGCTCCCTTCAAGCAGTTTCAAGCCTTCTTCGGCGCGTGTGCCCGTGAGTCGCACCACAATCGGCACCTGTTTTTCCAGGGTGCCCAGCGCTTCCAGCAGACCCTTGGCTACTTCGTCGCCGCGCGTGATGCCGCCGAAGATATTGAAGAAAATGCCCTTCACGTTCGGGTCGAGCAAAACGGTGTCAACAGCAGTGCGCACGACTTCGGCTTTGGCGCCGCCGCCGATGTCGAGAAAGTTGGCCGGACGTCCGCCTTCGCGCTGCACCACGTCGAGCGTAGTCATCACAAGCCCGGCGCCATTGCCGATGATCCCGATGTCGCCTTCAAGGCGCACATAAGTGAGGCCGCGCTTGTGCGCTTCGGCTTCAATCGGGTCTTCTTCCTGTGCTTCCTGATACTTGGCCAAATCGGGGTGGCGAAACAGCGCGTTGTCGTCGATATTGATTTTGGCATCCGCAGCGATGAGCTTGCCGTCGCCAGTCAACACCAGCGGATTGATCTCCGCCAAAGTGCAGTCATAATCGACGTAAACTTTGGCCAGCGCTTTCATGAACGGGCCGATTTGCTTCACCGCTGCTGCGGGCAAATTCGCTTCAAAAGCGAGTTGGCGAATCTGGAAGTCCAGCAATCCCAGCGCTGGGTCTATGTGCAGACGAGCGATTTTTTCGGGATCGGTTTCGGCGACTTCTTCAATGTCGATGCCGCCGGCTGCGCTGACCATCACGATGTTACGCCGCGCCGCGCGGTCGGTCGTGATGCCGATGTAATACTCTTCTTTGATGTCGGCGGCTTCTTCGACCAATACCTGCTCAACCGTGAGGCCCTTGATGTCCATGCCGATAATCTGCTCGGCGGCGGCGCGCGCTTCTTCAGGCGTCTTGCCCAGCTTGATGCCGCCGGCCTTGCCGCGCCCGCCGACGTGAACCTGCGCCTTCACCACAACCGGCTTGCCGACTTCGGTCGTTATCTGCGCCACTTCATCGGGCGTAGTCGCTACACGTCCCGGCGGAATAGGAACCCCATACTTCGCGAAAATTTCCTTCGCCTGATACTCGTGAATCTTCATGCAATTTCCTTTTCGGCAAATAGGAACCCCTGAGGCACAAAGAACACGAAGAGATTGAAAGATGTCCTTAGCCGTCGCTTCGTCTCTTCTCTGTGTCCTCTATGTCTCGGTTGTTCAATCAACTGCCCCAGCGGCGCATCTCGATGCCGACGCGCACCGCATCTTCGACAAACTTCGTGATTTCGGCTTCTTCGGCTAAAACGGCGATCTGCTCATCGAGTTTCTTCAACTCGCGGCGCAGCGATTCACGTTCTTTGTCGTCATCAGTGTGGTCGAAGTCGTTGTTTAGCCGCGCGCGTCGCTCGCTGAGTACTCGCTTCATGTCACGCAATTCATGCGCACGAGGCTCTTCACCCAGCGCTTCACTCAGCGCTTCGGCGTATTCGGGATCTTCCTCGCCTCTTACATCCTGGTCATCACGTTCAGCCATAAGCACCCTCGTCAATTGTTCCGGCGGTCATTTTACCACTGCAACAACAGCCACGGCACTACCTGGCTAAATCCATCTTTGGGTGGAACTTCCCTAATGTCTACCCGTTTGGTAGGATTAAGGAAACATCGCCATGATCGAGAACGGTTCCTCGTCGGTGCAGACGTATAGCCCCGATGAGTTGCGCATAATCAGTGATAGTTTGGAAAACAGCGAGCCGCAGGAAATTCTGCGCTGGGCGCTGACGGCTTTCGGCGACAAGCTCACCATGGCCACGGCCTTTGGCGCCGAGGGCTGCGTCATCATTGATATGATGAGTCGGCTGCGTGACGAAACCGGCATTACGCCCGACATTTTTAACCTCGATACGGGCTACCAATTCCAGGAAACCCTTGAAATGCGCGACACTATGCAGGAGCGCTACGGCTTGCCGATTCGCTTTGTGCGCGCCAAAGAATCGGTGCGACAGATGGAAGCGCGGCTGGGCGGCTCGATCTACGCTTCAAACCCGACGCTCTGCTGCTATCAGCGCAAAGTGGTGCCGCTGCGCGAAGCGTTGCACGGCTTTAGCGCCTGGGTGTCGGCTATCCGCCGCGACCAGACACCCGAGCGCGCCACGCAGCCCATCGTCGGCCCCGAGCCGAAGTATGAAAACCTGGTGAAGATCAATCCGCTGGCCAACTGGACGAAAGATCAGGTGTGGGATTATATTGGCGCCAACAACGTGCCGACGAATCCGCTGCACGATCAGGGTTATCCGTCCATCGGTTGCTATCCGTGCACACGTCCCGTGGGACAAGGTGAAGACGACCGAGCCGGTCGCTGGGCCGGTCTCGATAAGCGGGAGTGCGGCCTGCACCTGGGCGCCGACGGCAAACTGGTGCGCGCCGCCAGCTAAACGCCCCGAGTACTCGCTTCTTAACCTACTGTCGTCATGACGCGCTGCCGTCATAACATGCTGTGCACGATTTGTCCGAGCTTTTGCAGAGCACTCTCCATGGTGGGCGGCTCGTGGTAACCACAATTCAAGCGAATGAAGTTGCTGTATTTCGGCTTGGCGGAGAAAATATGTCCCGGCGCAATGCTGATGTTTTCTGCGAGCGCCCGCCGAAACAAGTCGAGTGCGTCCACGCCATCAGGTAATTGCACCCACACCACGTAACCTCCAGCAGGGCGTGTGACGCGTGTGCCTTCCGGAAAATACTGTTCGATGCCATGTAGAGCGCACTGCACACGGTCACGGTACCAGCGTGTAATGCGGCGCAAATGATGGTCGTAGCTGCCGTTGGCCAGAAACTCGGCAACGGTCAACGAAGGCAGTGAAGCACTCGCCAACGTGTTCATGACTTTTAAATATTCAATCTGCTTTTGATAGCGTCCCGGCGCCACCCAGCCGATGCGGTAGCCCGGCGCCAGAGTCTTGGAAAACGAAGAACACATCAGCACGTTGCCGCTGCGGTCGAAGGCCTTGGCAGTCTTGGGACGGCGCGGCGCAAACGCGATGTCGCCGTAAATATCGTCTTCAATCAGCGGAATGTTGTGACGCTCCAGAATCTGCACCAGGCGTTCTTTGTTTTCGTCGGGCATACAACTGCCCAGCGGGTTTGTGAAGTTGGGCGACAGCAAGCACGCGGTGACTTCCTTTTGCTCCAGCGCATATTCCAGCGCGTCGAGGTTGATGCCATCGCGCGGGTGTGTTGGTAACTCCAGCGCGCACATGCCCAACGACTCGATGATTTGCAGCACACCATAATAAGTCGGCGATTCGAGAAGAATCGTATCTCCCGGTTTCGCCACGGCGCGCAGACACAAATTGAGCGCTTCCTGACAGCCGCAGGTAATGACCAGGTCATCCGGTGTCAGAGTGCAGCCGGCGTTCATGCTACGCCGCGCGATCTGCACACGCAGCGCTTCGCAGCCGGGTGGAATGTCGTAGGCAACGGCCAGATGCGGGGTGCGGCGCGTTACAGCCGCCATGGCCCGATAGAGCTGGCGCGTCGGCATCATATCAGGACACAGCGTTGCTGCACCAAGTTGAATCATCCCGCTGCGACTCGAGGATTGCATCACCTGCATCACCAGCTCGCTGATTGAAACCGAAGTCGCCTGGAATGGCGGCTGTGTCGCTTCGGGTTCCGGCGGCAACGATTGGTGCGACTGCCTCACATAGTAACCCGACTGCGGGCGCGCCTCGATCCATCCGGCGTTTTCCAGCTTCCGATAAGATTGCAGCACCGTTGAGACACTGACGCCCTGTTGAGTACTCAACTCGCGCACTGAAGGCACACGCTGCCCCGGACGCAGCGTGCCACCCTCGATCAATTGCAAAATGCGTTCTGCAACCTGCTCATACAACCGCGCATCAGAACGCGAAGTCTCTGCCAACGCTTGCTCCGCCGGCACTTTACTCTCGGACTCACGATTTCCGGATGCCCGACGCGACGCCTGCACAACCCTCTTTTTGACCGCAACAGTTTTCATAATTACCCACCATAACAGTTTCAGAAAGACTGAACTGTCACCGATACAATTTAACAGCATTGCATCTGTGCTGCACCTGGCATCGGCTGTAATCTATTATTCAAGGTGGTGAGTTTTCGATGAGTACGTTGAGTCGAGAGTGGAGCCGGTCGGGGCCGGAGGTATTGAGAACAACGGCACAGCAGGCGGCACAGGAGACGCCGCAGCATTGCGATGGCATCTGCCGCGAAAGCAGGGTAACAATGCAACGTGGCGAGTTATCAAGTTTTGAAGCGCGCACAGGAGACACCATCTCCTGCAACGGCGGTGTGGTGTGGCTGACGCAAACGGGCGATCTCACCGATTACGTGCTGCACGACGGAGAGCGTTTTGTGGCGCAGCAAAACGGCAAAGTGCTGGTTCAAGCGTTTTCTGCCGCTGTTGTTTGCCTGGTGCAACAGGCCTTGCGCAACGAGCAACAGGCCTTGCGCAACTGAGTACTCGTTGCACTCGAGGATTCGGCATTGTGCTGCCGCACTTTAGATGCGCAACATAAGTACTGCACAACATAAGTACTGCACAACATAAGTCAGGTCTTGGACGGACAGCCCAGGTGTTCAGGAATCCAGCGCACAAGAAGATCCAGTAATTCTTCGCGGCACTCGTCGAGGCCATGCCCCGCGCCCGGATACAGCACCAGTTCTTTGGGTTCTTGCGCCACCTGATACACCTGACGCGAGCAGGCATCGGGCAGGATGCTGTCGTTCGTGCCGTGCACCAGAAGCAAGGCGCGCGGTGCGACATCGGGTGCCAGCGAGGTGCCGTAAGTCTGCGTTGACATCGGCACCACAGCCTGCACGCGCTCCGACATTGCTGCGGCGGAAATCACGACCGCGCCACCGAAACTGTGCCCCACCACGGCGACTTGCTCAACGCCTTCCTGCACCAGAAACTCCACGCCCAGCAGCGTGTCGAGAACGCACTCCTGAAGATAGTTCGGCAGCCGGTAGTGCAGGCGCAACCCGGCTATTCCCTGTTGCTGCAAGCGACGGCAGGCTGCCGGATAAAGACCACGCGCCGGGCCATCGAGCCCACCGCCTGCGCCACCAACCCAGACAACGCCACAGCGCGCCGCCACACCAGTTGCCGCATGATAGCGCGCGATAATATCACCACGATTGGTGCACAGCACGACACTCTGTTCATCCTGTGCAACAGTCTCCTGACGAGTACTCGTCCATGTCAAACTCTGCGTTTTTTGTTTGTGATGTGACTGCTGTCTGCCCATGATGTGTCCTCCCTCCGCCGCTTTCTGGTAGCTTATAGAAAGCGACATCCTGAGTCGTGCGTCTGTGCGCAGTCGCACACTGGCACCACAAACCACTTTCCCGCAAACAACTTTTCCTATGATCGTCTACGGAGATCCCAGCTTTCAAGAACCGGCATCCGTCTTAGTCGAGCGCCTGCGCGTGCAAGTCGCGGCCCTGCAAGCGGTGAGGCCGCAACTGGATGACCTGCGCACCTTACTTATCAGCGCCGGACAATTGGAACAGGCGGTGCATGACGCCATCGCAGGCCCGCAACTGGACGAACGAGAAGCCTTGCTGCAACAAGTCGAAAGCGCCACCACTCAAGCAGCACTGGCGTTTTACGCGGGTTGGAACACAGGCCAAAAGGGATTGGCACCCGCAACGATCTCAACCGCAGAAGCGCTGTCATCTCTGGCGAGTACTCTGAACGGAATGCGCGACTTACCGGCGCAGCCGATCACTGTCAAGATACCGGAAGGCTTCGCGTTCTACACGCTTTATCCGGAACAGTATTGCCTCGCCACCCTGTCGTGGATAAATCAGCATCGTGAGGAGCCGGAACATCAAATTATCGTTGTGGGCGTGCGCAGCATTGGAACGTCTCTCTCGGCCCTGGTGCTGGCCACTCTGCGGAACGTAGGATGGCCGGCCACGCGTGTGACGGTGCGGCCTTCCGGCCACCCATTTGAGCGGCACTGTGACTTGAGAAAAGGCCAACTGAGTTCGTCGGCAAGTGCGCTCGTAGTTGATGAAGGTCCCGGAATTTCCGGTTCTTCCATGGCGTCGGTAGCCGATGCGCTGGTGAAGTGTGGAATAGAGCGCAGCCGCATCACCTTTCTGCCGGGGCATGGTGGTGAACCCGGTTATGCCGCTTCCGCAAGCGTGCGCCAATGGTGGGTCTCGGTGCCTCGTTATGTCGCAGAGCATGATGAATTGCGCTGGGGCGACTGCTCGCTGCAACAGCTTCTTGCACGCGAAACCGCCCAACTCTGTGGTGAAGAAGTCGTGAATATTGAAGATGCCGGTGGCGGCTTGTGGCGCCGCGCCGCTTACCGGGACGAGCAAAGCTGGCCTGCGGTCTGCGCCCTGTTCGAACGTGCGAAATATCTTTGCACCACGCGCAACGGACGACGAGTATTCTGGAAGTTTATGGGCCTGACAACGCATGGCAGCAGCGGTGATGTTTTTAGTCAATGGGAGAGGCGCGCCGTAAGCGGCTGGACACCGGCGCCTCTGGCTCGTGTTGCGGGTTTTGTCGCTACGCCTTGGCTGGACGGAACGCCATCCCAACACGACGCTGACGCGTCTACATTGCAGCACATCGCGCAATATCTAGCCGGTGTTGCGGGCGAGCCACTCACCACAGAGGAGCAGCGCACAGCCGTCAATCGACTGCAAGAAATGCTGTACTGGAATACACACGAAGCGCTTGGTGAAGCCGTTGCTGAACGCGTGAAAAACTGGTGCCGCGCGACAGTTGACTTCAGTGCGCAACCTTGGCCGCGCTACGTCGATGGCCGCATGGCACCACACGAGTGGTTGCGCACACCTGACCATAAACTCATCAAAACCGATAGCGTGGGCCACGACACGGATCACACCATTGTGGGGCCGCAGGCGTGGTTATGGGATGTAGCGGGCACCATGAGTGAATGGAATTTAGAGGAAGAACACTGCGCCCTGTTCTTGCAGGAACTGGCGAACAACGGGCTTACTGTGCCTGTTCATGCGCTGGCATTTTACCGCATGGCGTATGCGGCTTTTCGTCTGGGACAATGCACCATGTGCGCCGAGATGAGTACTCACGACCCCAACGAACAGCGACGCCTGGGGCATGCCGCCACGATCTACAAAACACAGTTGACTACACTGTTGGAAACTGTTGCCCCGTAATGTGTTTGTCCGTCAAGTCCTCATTCGATGTGAGTGTTTGGCAAGCAGGTAGATTCGATGCAGATAGCTTCAACTTCAATTTCCACTAACATCAGCGGTGAGATGAGACGGCTCACTTCCACCATGCTTGTAACAGGCCGAATGGAGCCAAACACTTCAGCGTGAGCCTTGCCGATTTTCTCCCAATCGTCTATGTCCACAACATACATGCGCGTGCGCACTACATCTTCGAGGCGTGCTCCGGCAGCCAACAGAGCACTTTCGATATTTCTCAGCACCTGCACTGTTTGAGTGTAGACATCGCCCTGGCCGACGATGTTGCCGCTTGAATCCGTCGCTGTCGTGCCGGCTACATGCACCACATCGCCGACGCGTACAGCTCGCGAGTAACCTACGGTTTCCTCAAAGGAAACACCGCTCGGAATGTTGGTTCTTTGCACTGTCGCCTCCACTCGAGCACGCGTTTGCTACCGAGTACTCGCTACACTGTTGCCTGCACGACAGCGGGCGGAGAGTTCAGCACGTAGCGCTGCACGACATCGCTGGCGAACCAGGCGAATTCTTCGGGCACGAGCGGCGGGCTGGTGTAGTGTTCATTCTTACCACGCGATGGCGGCGTGAAGCATAACGTAATCGTGGTATCGAAAGGCTCCAGCGCTTTCATCTGGCGGTCGAACCATTCGATGGCATTGGGGCGATGCCAGTCGGCCCAACTAATGCCGGTGCGCAACTTCCTTACGCCCAGCTTATGCAGCCAATCCACTGCGAAGTCGAAGCGCGGGTCTTCAAAATGAAACCACTGGCAAATGCCCATGTCAGGCGTAAAATGTTGGAGCGCGGGTTTGGGTGTGCCGTCAGCGCGAATCAGCCCCAGGTAGAAATGACGATAATACGAACTGCCTTCGCTTTCGCGGTGGCGTGTTGTGGCTTCCCAGGTCGGCGGTAAATCGAGCAGGCTATACCAGAACACGCGCTGCACACGATTCAAGAGCAGTTCTTTGGTGCGCTGCAAGCCGAACACTTGCACTTCGTCGGCACCGAAGGTGGATACGCCCACTTCCGTCACCCAGATGGGCAGGTTTGTCACGGCTTCAATTTCCGCGATTTTCTGCGGCCAGTCGTTGAGCTGCCAGTGATTCCAATCCAGCGGAAAGCCGTGTACCGCAATGACATCCATGTGCTCGATGAGGCCGTGGCTATCCAGCAGTTGCACAAACGACGGGTCGATGGGAGACATGCCGCCCAGCACGCGCGGAAGGTTGGGACACAAGTCGCGCACGGCAATAGCGGCAAGTTTGGTCATGTGCGCGAACTGGCTCCAGTCGGGGTCGATGTGAAAATCCCAGTGCGACTGGTTGTTGGGTTCGTTCCAGAATTTGATGGCTTCAATCATAAGGACTTTGCTGCTCACGAGTACTCAGAATCGAGTACCGAAAGCGTGTAATCGGTGCGCTGGTTCTTGCCGGTCGCGGAGAGAAATTCGGCGCTGTTCCAGGTGTTGATGCACGACGGGTTTTCGGGGTCGGGCTCGCAAACGTAAATTTCGTGGCCGGGACGAGCCGTGACACGCATTCCGCTCGAACGCAGAATCGCTTCGACACCGGCATGGTTGGGCGCCCACCAGTTCGTCGGGTCGTTGGCCAGGCGTTTCTCGATGAAGGCCATCTTCGGCCAGCCCGCTTCGCACATCGGCTCGCGGTGCATGATGTCGAGGCCGCCGGTGTCTTCGATCACTTCTTCGCCCGGCATGGTGAGCGTTTGAAACATCATCATGCGCCGCGTTTTTTGCGCCACGATATCCAGCCCTAAAATCGGATAGCGCAGGTGATAAAACACGCCCATGAACCACACCAGGTCGAAACTCTCGTCAGTGTGCATGAAGTCGTAAATCTGCATCTCGCGGAACTCGACCTGGTCTTGCAAACCGAATTGTTGCGCCGCCCACTGCGCCTGCGCCAGGTAGTGCCGGTTCAGGTCGATGGCCACGACTCTAGCACCGCGCCTGGCCAGTTCAAAAGTGTAGAAGCCGGCGTTGCAACCAATGTCGAGCGCTGTCCAGCCGCTGAGGTCTTGCGGAACAAACGGCTCAATCTCCTTCCATTTACGTCGCGGGAAGTCGCCGAACGGACTGGCGGGCGCGGTCTGCGTGCCGTCGGGCAAGTGCAAATTGTGAAACCACGGAGAAAGATCGTTGATGGCTTGTTGAAGTTGGCTCATAGCAGTGGATGATGCTGTTTCGAGTACTCGGAAAAGCGAATCAGGCCGTCTCTTGGCCGGCGATAAAGGCTTCGGTTCTTTCCCGCGCCTGATTATCGGTGAACTGTTGCGGCGGCGTCTTCATGAAATAACTTGACGGCCCCACCAGCGCGCCGCCGATGCCCCGGTCGAGCGCCAGTTTCGCACAGCGCAAAGCATCAATCACCACACCGGCGGAGTTGGGAGAATCCCACACTTCCAGCTTCAATTCACAATTCAGCGGCACGTTGCCAAATGTTGTGCCTTCCAGACGGATGTAACACCACTTGCGGTCGGAAAGCCACGGCACGTAATCGCTCGGCCCAACGTGCGCGTTTTCATTCGACATTTCATAGTCGAGCTGGCTCGTCACGGCATTGGTCTTGGAAATCTTCTTCGATTCGAGCCGCTCGCGCTCCAGCATGTTCATGAAGTCGGTGTTGCCGCCGAAGTTCAGTTGATAGGTGCGGTCGAGACGCACACCGCGCTCGCGGAAAAGATTAGCGAGTACTCGGTGTGTTATGGTAGCGCCAACCTGCGACTTGATGTCGTCGCCGATGATAGGCAAGCCTTTTTCTGCGAAGCGCCGGCTCCACTCGGGATTGGACGCGATGAAAACCGGCACGCAGTTAATGAAAGCGCAACCTGCTTCCAGAGCCTGTTCGGCATACCAGCGCGTGGCGTCTTCCGAGCCGACGGGCAAGTAAGAAATCAAGACATCAACCCGCGATTCGCGCAGCACAGTCGCGACATCGACAGTCTCTTCAGACGATAGCTCGACCACTTCGCCGACGTATTTCCCGAGTCCATCGGCGGTGTTGCCGCGCAGCACAGTTACACCAAGCCGCGGAACATCACAGAACTTGATGGTGTTATTGGGAGCCGCCAACAGGGCTTCGCTGAGGTCTTTGCCCACCTTGGCCGAAGAGACATCGAACGCGGCCACAAACTCTATGTCACGCACGTGGTAGCCACCAAGGTTGACGTGCATCAGACCGGGCACGAAGTCGTTTTCGTCGGCGTCTTTGTAGAACTCGACACCTTGAATCAAGGCCGACGCGCAGTTGCCCACGCCTATCAGGGCAACGCGGATTTTTTGGTGACTCATGCGTTTAGAATTGCTCCTCAATAAACTTCAATGTGAAATTCCGATTTGTTATGACAGCAAGACAGAGAGCACCTCGCTGCGGCATCTACAAAGCTGACACGGCACGCCGTCGCTCGGAGGAACGGTCACGGCAGTTTCCTCGCCGCTGACGCGACCCATACAAACAGCCCTGCAACTTTGTTCCTGCAATTATACCACGGTGACTTGTGTTGTGTCGTAGAACAAAGATGAAGAGGAAGTAGCTGACGAATCCCAAGAATCAGTCGATTGGTGGATGCGCTTTTGCATCGCATGTGCTCAACTTACCCCAGCCCCATTTTGTGCGACTGCGTGGAGAAGCTACCGCCGGGATGCACTAGACCTCTTGCATAAGTGCGGCTTGCTGAAGTGAATCAGCCCGCTTCCTCACGGGCGCAGTTGGAAAAAGTCGCGGTTGCAAAAAACAGCCGTCGCCAGGACGTATGCAAGAGGTCTACTGTTAAAACATAAAACTTGTATGGAGCCGCAATCATGCGACAGGCACCGACTCAGCCGAATTTAACGCAGGCCCTGACCGAGCGACCGCACCCGCTTAACACCTTGTTTTCTCCTAAAACCGTGGCGGTCATTGGCGCAACGGAAAACCCCGGCAGCGTGGGACGCACCATTCTGTGGAATCTCATCAGCAGCCCTTTTGGCGGCACCGTCTTCCCGGTAAATCCGAAGCGCCCCAGCGTGCTGGGCATCAAAGCCTATCCCGACATCGCCGCGGTGCCCGAACAAGTCGATCTCGCCGTGATTGTGACGCCTGCGCCAACCGTGCCCGGCGTTATCAGCCAGTGCGTGGAAGCGGGCGTGCCCAGCGCGATTATCATTTCGGCGGGTTTTAAGGAAGCGGGCGCAGCGGGTATCGAACTCGAACAACGAGTACTCGCCGAAGCGCGACGCGGTAACATGCGCATCATCGGCCCGAATTGTCTGGGCGTGATGGCGCCGCTTTCCGGGCTAAACGCCACATTCGCCAGCGCCATGGCGCGCACCGGCAACGTCGGGTTTCTGTCGCAAAGCGGAGCGCTCTGCACCGCCGTTCTCGACTGGAGCTTGCAGGAAGATGTCGGCTTCAGCGCGTTTGTGTCGCTCGGTTCAATGTTGGATGTCGATTGGGGCGATCTCATTAACTACCTGGGCGATGACCCACGCACCGAAAGCATTCTGATTTACATGGAATCAATTGGCGATGCGCGCTCGTTTTTATCGGCGGCGCGTGAAGTGGCTCTTACCAAACCGATTATCGTTATTAAAGCCGGACGCACCGAAGCCGCAGCCCGCGCCGCCGCATCGCATACCGGCTCGCTGGCGGGCAGCGACGAAGTGTTGGATGCAGCTTTCCAACGTAGCGGCGTGCTGCGCGTCAACCGCATCGCCGACCTGTTTTCCATGGCCGAAGTGTTGGCCAAGCAGCCGCGTCCGCGTGGGCCGCGCCTTATGGTTGTAACTAACGCCGGCGGCCCCGGAGTACTCGCGACAGACGCCATCATCGGCGACGGCGGCGAACTCGCGGAACCAACGCCGCAAACCATCGAAGCGCTGAACAATTTTTTGCCCGTGCACTGGAGCCACAACAATCCAATCGACATTCTGGGCGACGCCGGGCCAGATCGCTATGCTAAAGCTGTTGAAGTCGCTGCGAAAGATCCCGACAGTGATGGCTTGCTCGTCATTCTGACGCCGCAGGCGATGAGCGACCCGACACAAACAGCCGAGAAACTAAAGCCTTATGCGACGGGTTCGGGCCGCCCCATTCTGGCCAGTTGGATGGGCGGCACCAATGTGGAAGCCGGTCGCGCCATTCTCAGCCGCGCCAACATTCCCAACTTCCGCTACCCCGACCTGGCGGCGCACGCTTTTTCTTACATGTGGCAATACAGCGCCAACCTGCGCGGCCTTTACGAAACGCCGACCCTGCCGCAAAACTCCGCCGATGATGAATCGGCGCGCGCCACGGCAGAGACAATTATCGACGCCGCGCGCAGTGCGGGACGCGACCTGCTCACGGAATATGAATCGAAGCAACTGCTGGCCGCTTACGGCATTCCAACGGTTGAGACACGCATTGCAAGCAGCGCACGCGAGGCCGTGCGCTGTGCGGATGAAATCGGCTATCCGGTTGTGCTGAAACTGCACTCGCTAACCATCACGCACAAGACCGATGTGGGCGGTGTGCTGCTCAACCTCGCCGATGCCGATGCGGTGCGAAGCGCTTTCCAGTCCATCGAGTACTCGGTGCGAGAGCGGGCCAGCGCCACCGACTTTCAGGGTGTCACCGTACAGCCTATGGCCAAACTCGACGGCTACGAACTCATCATCGGCAGCAGTCTCGATGCGCAATTTGGGCCGGTTTTATTGTTCGGTTCGGGCGGCCAACTGGTCGAGGTTTACAAAGACCGCGCGCTGGGATTGCCGCCGCTCAACAGCACACTCGCGCGGCGCATGATGGAGCAAACCAAAATTTTCACGGCCCTAGGAGGCGTGCGAGGCCGTGCGCCGGTGGACATTGCAGCTCTTGAACATTTGCTGGTGCGCTTCAGCCAACTTGTAAGTGAACAGCGTTGGATCAAGGAAATCGACATCAACCCGTTGCTGGCCTCGCCCGAACGCCTCATTGCACTCGACGCACGCGTGGTGCTGCACGGCCCGCAGGTCACTGAAGCGGAATTGCCGCGTTTAGCGATTCGCCCCTACCCGTCGCAATATGTGACGCGCTGGACAATGAAGAACGGCACGCCGCTGACGCTGCGCCCGATTCGTCCTGAAGACGAGCCGCTGATGGTGCGTTTTCACCAGACGCTGTCGCAACAAAGCGTTTATCAGCGCTATTTCCACGTTGTCGATCTGAGTCGCCGCGTTGAGCACGAGCGTCTGACGCGCCGCTGCTTCAACGATTACGACCGTGAAATCGCCCTCGTCGCCGAGCAGCGCGACCCGGTGAACCAGACGACCGACATTGTGGGTATTGGCCGCCTCATCAAAACACCGGACACCGACGAAGCGGAGTTCGCTATCTTGATCAGCGACTCAGTTCAAGGCCAAGGCTTGGGCACGGAATTGCTGCGACAACTGGTGGAAGTGGGCCGCGCTGAAGGCGTGCACCGCATCACCGCCGACATTCTGCCCGATAACCGCAATATGCAACGCATCGCACAGAAACTCGGATTCGAACTCACTCACTGTGCCGGCGACGAGTGCGCCCGTGTTCAGATCGATCTGTAAGCGAGTACTCACAGGCAAGGAGAACCGCTTGCAATAAGCAGGAAGCGCAACACCGCTTTGCCGTTGCCAGCGCAGAACTGCGAGCGCAGCTTCTAGTGCAGAATGTGGGCGACGACTTGAGGGCTCATTGGCACGTCGTAGCCGAGAATGGTTTGCAGCGCTTGCAACGACCATTCCGCCGCGCGGCGTGCCATCGGTTCACTATCGCGCGTGGCGCCGTAGAGCAAATCGACGCCGCGCTCATCGCGTAGCCAGGCCAGGCTCAACGCTGCCGCGGTGCGCGTCACAACGTCATTGTCGGCCAGCAGAGTACTCAGTTCCGAGAACTCGCGCGTGCGCACGTCACCCAGTTGGCGCAGGGCATTGGTCGCTGCCATCAGCATTTCCGATTGAGGACCGAAAGGCTCCTGTCCCGCAAACAGCTTCACCAATGGGGCAGCCGCGCGACGGTCGTTTAATACAGCCAGGGCTTCGGCCACGGTTTTCAGGATGTGCGGTTTTGGATCGAAAGTGCCGCGCAATTCAGGAGCCATTTCGGCTGGATAGCTTGGTTCGGGCAGCGGCTCGGGATTTTCCAATACTTGAATAAGACGGTCAACAACTGTTTCATTCTTTAACTGTGCGAGGGCGCAAATAGATTGGATGCGGACGCTCAAGTCTCGGTCATAAAGCCTCTGCAGCAGCGAGAACATGGAGCTTTCTGCTCCGATGGCACCGAGCGCATTGACCAGAGAATTACGGAAAAACGGGCTTTCATTTTCATCACTGGAATGTTTATTAAGGCAAGGAATCGCGCTGTCGCCAAACTTCACGATGGCGTTGAATGAATGGCGGAAAAGCTGCCAGTTGCTGGCTTTCATGGCTTCGATAAGCGGCTCGATGGCGCGCTCATCTTTCAACCGCCCCAGAGCCACAGCCGCGCGACAGCGCACCGTCCAGCTCTTGTCATGCGCCAAAACTTCAATTAAAGGTGCGACCGCGGCGGTATTGCGCGCGGTTCCCAGGGCCTGAGCGGCATTGCGACGAATTTTCCAATCGGGACTATTGAGATCTTGCAGCAACAAATCGACATCTACTTTCTGTTTTGTCATTAGCGTCCTCTTATGGGTCAATGTCCTTTCATGCAAGAGAACCGCCAAATATGAGAACCGGGCTTGTGCGACGCAAAACGAAGCTTTTTTGTGCTCAGAGCCATGATCGGATGTCCCATTTTCTGCCGTGATCAACAGCCGGAATCTTGAAGGGAGGCATTGTGTGCTAATGGAACGGAAGAATGGCGCAAATTTACGCCGTTACTGTTCACGAGTACTCAACTGTGGCTTGCGTAAGGCCAAAAGAGCGCCCCGTAAAATCCTACAGGGCGCTCTCGCACAGCGTTGCACAAGGCATTGCGGCTGTTGCTACTGGCGCTTGTAGCGGCTGTAGCTGCTTCGGTCGGAACTCATCATCAACACGGGCTTTCCAGTGTTGTCATCATTTTCGATTTTCCAGTAGTTCTGCTTGACGTTCTTCTGCAACTCGCTGGCGGTCATGGGGCGTGTGTAGTTACGGCTGGTGGAAATGACCTGATACTTGCCACTGGTGGGACGCAGTGTGATGCGGTCGCCGCTTACGGCGTAATTGCCGTTTTCCCAGGTGAGGGCCTGCGTTTCAAAGCCGTAGGTGCGCGCCTTGATGTAATTGAACATCTTGTAACGACCGTTGCGCATGAAAGTGTATGACTGCGAACCGCCGGTGCCACTACCCATATAAGCGCCGGTGCTTCTGTCCCAGTATGTCGTGCCGGAAATCGTGGTAAAACCCCAACTGCCCGCCAGACTGGATGCCGGCTGTCCGCCGCGTGTCCCGGGGGAAGAGCCGCTTGCGGCGCGCGGCGTGCTGCGCTGCGGGGCCGATGAAGCTCCTGGCGCGACGGGGCTGCGAGGCGCTCCCGACGCGCTTCCCGTGCTCGCCAGGCGCGACCACACCAGGAGCACGGCGTCGTTGCTCTCAACCCAGTAGCCCAACAAGACGCTTTTGGGTTGCGCTTTCGACACCTGGAACAAGCGCAGCGTGCCGGTTTCGGGTTGCGTGGTTTCGCCCAGAACGCCATACGTAAAACCGCGTTGTTTCAAGGCGGATGACACCTGCTCTTCAACGTCGCTTCGACTGGTGCCGCTTCCCCAACCCAGAACTTCGCTTGCCGCTACTTTGCCACCCGACTGAGCAGCCATTTCAGTTATCGGCTTGATGAATTGAGCGATGTTCTGCGCGTTAAGAATACGCCCCGTCTTGGGCGGCAAGCTGATGCCGGTCAATTTTGATGTCTGCGCCACCTCGACATCCGCTGCGTGTGCGGCGCTCGTCAAGATGGCGGCCAGTATCCATATTAGAGCCGCTCCCAGGAATGGGCGGCGTGCCCATCGAGTACTCGTTAAACTCGTGCCGCTTACCATTATGCTTCTCACTGAAGTACCTTTCCCGCTGTATTACGAGACAACCATGTCCCGCAAATTGTATAACACAGAAAAAGGGAGTTTTATCGCAGCATCCGGGAAATTTGAGGTAGCTCGAACGGCACTTCAATGCAATTTAGGCTAGGCCTATGGCGTCGCAGATGCGCAACTTTGATCGGTAGATGTTTAATCGGCAGATACGAGTACGCGAAAGTGTTCAAGATGTGGCTTGCAGTGTCGGTGTCAGTTCCACAAGCGCGGCACTGAGTCGCTTGCCGGGTGGACGATCTGATCAATAATTGAAAGCAGTTCTTTGACGTTGATTGGCTTGCTGAGGTAGTGAGTCGCGCCGGCTGACATGAGCCGTTCGACTTGTTTCTCAGTCGCGTCGGCGCTCACGATAACAACGGGAATATGAGCCGTCGAGGCGTCTTCCTGCAATCGTTTCAATACTTCATCGCCATTGATGTCGGGCAAGTGGATGTCGAGCAGCACCAGGTCGGGGCGATGCTGACGCGCCAGAGCCAGGCCGTTCACGCCCTGCATCGCGCTGAGCAGATGAATATTGGGACTCCTTTCCAATATCCGCTGGATGAGCTGAGAATTGGCGGCATTGTCTTCGATGGATAATATCGTCCGTGGCGGCGCAGGTGGCGCCTGGTCGTTCGACTTATTTTCCGGCGTTTCTGCGGCCAACGGTTGCACCGGCGGCTGCGCCAGAGGCAATTCGAGGAAAAACGTGCTGCCCTGCCCCACGACGCTGTGGACGCTGAGTGTGCCATTTTGCGCTTCCATCAAGCGCTTCGAGAACACGAGGCCCAGGCCGGTACCTTCAATTTGCGTGTGCGCCGCGCCCAGCCGCTCGAACGGAACAAAAAGCTTCGGCAAATCTTCCGGCGCGATGCCGGTGCCGGTGTCGGTGACCGAGATGCGCACACGTCCTTCGGCGCTTCGGGCACATTGAACGCTGACCTGCCCGCCCGTCGTGTTGTACTTCACGGCGTTAGAAAGCAGATTGAGTAATACCTGCCTGAGTCGTTTCTCGTCGGCCATGACATACTCGCTGCCTTGCTGTGCTGTAATGCCGTTGAGGCGAATGTTGCGCCGACGGGCCAAAGGTTGCACCAGATCGAGCGATTCTGCCAGCACCTGATCCACCAACACCGGCTCCAGGCTGGTTTCCATCTTACCGGCCTCGACGCGTGTTATGTCGAGCACTTCGTTTATCAAACCGAGCAGGTGTTTTCCTCCTTTGAGAATATGATTGACGCTATCGCGCTGGTCGGTACTCAGGTCGTCCATCTGCAAAAGTTGGCCGAATCCCAGAATAGCGTTCATCGGCGTGCGCAGCTCGTGGCTCATGCGCGACAGGAACTCACTTTTGGCAGCATTAGCGCGCTCGGCTTCTTCCTTGGCCTGGAGCAATGCTGCTTCGGTTTGCCGTCGCGCCGTGATGTCGCGAAAAAACCACACGCGACCGTAATGGCTGCCGTCATCGCCCTTGATGGAGGTGCTGTAGCGTTCAAAGACGTATCCATCCATCAGATGCACTTCGTCGTAACTCGATTCATCGGGATGCTCGTTTAAGTAGGCAATACGCGCCAAGAATGCCTCCGCATTAGCCACTTTGCCCAGCACAGCCTGCACCGCAGCCTCATTCGAGCCGGCATTGATAACTTCTTGTGGAATGTCCCACATTTCAACGAAGCGCCGATTGAACGACAGAATTTTGCCGGCTTCATCGACAAAAACGATGCCGTCAATCGAGGCTTCACTTTGTGCTTCCAGGAGCGACTTCTGCAATTGAATCTCGGCTTCGGCGTGTTTGCGCTGCGTGATGTCGTCGGCAATGAAGAGAAAGCCGGTGAGGTTGTTCGCTGCGTCGCGCAACGCCGTCACCGAAAGTTGCACCGGAAACATGGTGCCGTCTTTGCGGAAGTATGTCCACTCACCTGTTTCCACGGCACCGCTGCGTGCGCGGGCAAACAAGACCTCACTATCTGGCTGTATTTCCTTGCCAAGCTCCTCGCTTATCTGCCGGGCGCGTTGTGCGACTTCGTTCTTGTCGTGCAGCATCAAGGTATCGGCCTGGCCCACGACTTCGGCTGCCGAATACTTCAGCCACTTCTCAGCCGCAGCATTGAAGGTTTGAATGACACCGTCGGCTTTGGTCGAAAGAATGGCGTAATTAGCGCTATCGAGGATGGCCTGCTGCAACTGCATCGTTTTCTGCAATTCCGTTCGTTGCCATGCATCGCGCAAGGTGACGCAGCGCAGCAGGAACGCCCAATAACCGCAGATGGCGACTTGCATCAGCGCGAATCCGAAGTGAAACATCAGCTTGGTGCTGCCGATGTAAGAGTCTTCGAAGAAATAGAGACCCACGCCGTAGTTGGTCAACACGGCAAACAGCGTATGCTGCGCAATGATGAGGATTGCTCCCGGCCACATGCTTTTCCAGTCTTGATAGACGATCATCATGGTGAAGCCGGTGAAGAACAGAAAGTGCATCTCGGCCAGGCCATGCATCTGGTAGATGTGCAGCGCGACAAATATTTGCAGCGATATGCCGGCCATGCAGCGGGTGATGGCACTCCGCGGTAGCAAGGTGGCACTGAGGAAAAACATCGCCGCCGCCGCACCGCCCACCACAAGCGTGATTGGCCATGTGTCGTAAAAGGTCGCCAGAAACAGCGCTAGAACGACATGAGCCAGAATAAACTTTTTGACGATGCTGTCGCCGCGCTGATAGATCACATCCATCACATCACGCACTTGCTGCGGTGTGAAGGCGTGTTCCGTGCTCTGTGGCTGGACACCGGATAGCACAAGACGGCTGGAAAGCTGCATAAGAGTACTCAAGGGCACCATTCAAACCTTGAGGAAATTCACCGCGCCAAATTACCAGTGGGCAGCACGCAGCCGAAGGAAATTGTGGCCGGACGTGAGATCGGCACCTTCTTGCCGCTGAGGTAGGCTTCAAGTGCGATACGTGCGTACTCGGTTTTACGTGTTATGCAGTAACGCGACAAATTGTAGTTACCGCGATATATCAGGTGTCCATCGGCACTGAGCAAAACCGCCTGCGGAGTGGAATACACGCCCATTTTCCGCGCGATGCGGCCATCGATGTCAGTGACCGCTTCGATATTCAGGCCAGTCGCAGCAAAGCTCTTCTTTAACTCCGCCGCATTAGTGCCCTGCAAGACAGCGACAAACCGCACGTCTTCGTTATGCTGGCGCACCAACTCGCGCACGTGCTGCAAATTGAAACGCGAGCACGGGCAACTCGGATTGAAGAAGTGAAAGAAGAGCGGCTTGCTTTTCGTTTGCGCGGAAGTATCGAGCGGCAGCGCCGCCAGCGACACAGCCGCGCCGATGGGAGCCTGGTGCAACCCTGCCGGTCTGGGTGTAGGCAGCGAGTAACGCCAATCCTGCACCCAGAAAGTGCAGCCGACAACGCCCAGCAATATAACTGAGCAAGTTAATGTAAGAACAACACGGAGGGAGTGTGTCATAGTGCTGATCTGGGTTTAGCAACAATGTTACCCTTACCAGTGTCATAAAATTGCGATGTACGCGTGCCTACACCTTCGCGTCGCCACCCAAAAACACGCAGCAGAGAAGGACCAGCGTCGCCGCAGAGTACTCGGTTGCGCCATCATGGAGAGAATGAGCATGATAGGATTTGTTGAAATGCAGTCGCGCACCTGGAGATGGATCACCAGAGGTATCCCGGTGGCTCTGTTTGCTTCCGGCGTTGTGCTGGCGTCCTCGTTCGCGATGGCGCAAAACGCAACGGCTGTATCCAACGTGTCAACCACCGGACGCCTCATCGTAAGTTTCAACGAGCCTTTTCTGTTTGCCTATTCTTCGTGGGAAAACAAGGTGAAAACCGAAACCGGCGTGGCGCTGCTGCGCGGCGAGGGATTAACGGGTCAGGGCGGCGCAGGCTTTAACGTCAATCTCGATCTCCGTGCCGAGGCAGACAACCTCCCGCTGTTGCGGGTGCGTGTAGGCGCGAACAACAAAGTGCCGGAGCTGCGGGTGCGTTTTTTGGACAACAAAGAAGCGCAAAGTGGATGGGAGTATGTCCTACCCGCGCCCGGCACCGGCTGGGTAACCGTGATGCCTAGAGACGGCGCTTCATTTGCTGCACCCAACATCCGTGAAAAAGGCACACTCGATTTAAGTAAGGTCACGCAGTGGCAGTTGCAGGGCGACTGGAACGCGGGCGCGCTGGATGTGGAAGTCGATTCGATTATCGCGGCTGCGCCGACCACGGAAGCATTGCAGGCGCGCCAGGCCAAAGCCGAACGGGAACGCCAGGAACGTGAGCGCATCGCACGCGAGCAACAAGAGCAACTTCAGCGGTTCAAGGCCGGTACGCCACTGTCGCCGCGCGTATCGCATACGTCGTTGGTGGCACCCGGCATTCTCAGCCTGGAGTTCATCGCCGGACGCATCACACGAGGCTCGCTGAAGCCATATGTTCCACAAGCGGGTGACGTAAAGGACGAGCGAAAAGACGAAGCGGGCGCTGTGCGCACAGTCGTTCTCAAGCGCGATAATCAGGAAGTGGGCTGGCTCATCGGCTCAAAGCGCAATCAACTCGTCACCTTTGAAAAGTATGAAGGCGATCCACTGCTGAACTTCGTCGCCGCCAATCCCCAGACCTATCGTCTATCTTCACCGGATGACCCGAACTATCGCACAGCGGTGACACCCGCAGCAGTGTTTCGCAAAAGCCAGCCTATCGATTGGTCAAACCCCGGTCGCCAGTTCGTGATGCGCCACCGCGTTTATTTGCAACTGCCGCAGCCATTGCAAACCGGCAAGACCTACAATATCTCGCTGGGGCAGTTGAACACTAATGTTCCAAGTGTCACATTTCTGACGGCGAACACCGTGCGCTCCGAAGCCATTCACGTCAACCAAATTGGTTATCGTCCCACCGATCCCGTCAAGCGCGCTTTTCTTTCGCTGTGGTTGGGTACCGGCGGTCGATATACGTTTCCTCAGAACCTGCAATTTTCCGTCGTCGATGACAAGAGCAGCAAAGCCGTATTCAGCGGCAAAGTCGAGATAGCCAAAGCCGCCGACCAGCCGGAGCTCATGTGGAAGGATAAGAACTACAACAAGACCGACGTATACCGCATGGACTTCAGCGCACTTAAGACGCCGGGCCGTTATCGCGTGGTAGTGAACGGCGTTGGCACATCCTTTCCGTTCGACATTGCCAACAACGTCTGGGAACGCGCCTTTAAAATCCAGATGAAGGGTTTGTATAACCAGCGCAGTGGCGTGGATGTCGGCCCGCCCTATTCGGAATTCAAGAAGCCGCGCGACTTCTATCCCGCCGATGGCGCGCCGGTTTTTCAATCCGAGTACTCGATTCTGGACGGCCCTGGCGAAACACCGGAACTGGCGAAGCGCAGCACCGGCGTGCCGGTCCCCGACGCGTGGGGCGGCTATCACGATGCCGGCGATTGGAACCCGCGCCGCGTCACGCATATGCAGGTGACGATGGCTCAACTCGAAATCTTCGAGCTATTCCCGAAGTATTTCGAGCGCGTGGAACTGAACATCCCAAAGACGCGCAACATTCCAGACGTTCTGACCGAAGCCCTCTTTGAGATTGATGTTTTTCGCCGCTTGCAAAAGCCGGACGGCGGCGTGCCCTATGGCATTGAAACCAGCGGCGACCCGATTGACGGCGAAGTGTCGTGGCTGCAAAGTATGCCCGCCTATGTGTTCAAGCCCGACCCGCGCTCCAGCTTTCAGTATGTCGCTGTATCTGCTCGTGCCGCACGCCTGCTGCAACCCTACGATGCAAAAATGGCCGGCGTCTATCGCGAAAGTGCCCTGCGCGCCATGACCTGGGCCGAAGCCGAGTACTCGAAAATGCGGGCAGCCGGAACATCTGAAAAAATCGACTGGTCGGGCCGCGACGCGCGCAACCTGGCAGCGCTGGAACTGCTGGTTCTCACCGGCGACAAAAAGTGGCACGACACTTTCTTGGAAGATACCTTCCTCAACAAGCCGGGACGCAAAGTGTTCGCGTGGGGCGTCGGCGTGCAGCGTGACGCAGCGTTTCTGTACGCGCGCATGAGTGAGAAATTAGGGGACGCGGCACTGCGACAGAAAGCGCGCCAGGCGATCATCGGCGAAGCCGATACCTCGTTGGTGTATGCAAGCAACAACGCCTGGAATCTCACCACGCCCGATAAAGGTAAGCCGATGTTTCAGGGCTTCTACACCACGCCGGATGCTATTGAAGCGGCGCGTGCCCATTTTCTCACGAACGATGCAACGTATCTACGTGGCGCGGTGCAGTCGACACAATTCCAGAGCGGCGCCAATCCGACGAACATGACTTTCACCACTGGCCTGGGAGCCAACCCGATTCAGAACCCGCTCAAGCTCGACCAGCGCCTGACAGGACAGAAAGCGCCCGTCGGCATCACCACCTACGGCCCGCGCGATTCCGATTGGGCAGATTGGGCGCGCTGGGTGCACGATTACTTCCTGAACAAAGAACTGGTGCCGGCCCTCGCCGAATGGCCCGTGCCCGAAACCTACTTCGACATCTACCTGTATCCTTCCACCAACGAATATACAGTGGACATCTGGACACCGAATGTTTACGTGTGGGGCTATCTCGCGGCACGATCGTAAGTTCTCTTCAAAGCGAATTGGAGCAGGCGTCCACGTTCACTCAAGACATCGCATAACTGCATCATAGATCGAAGGATCTTCCTCTGCCAACGCCTGCACTAGACTTTGCAACTGCTTGCGTGACAACGGCTTCAGCACGTCTTCCAGAGGCTTTTCGCTTTGGGCACAATCGGGGTCTTCAAGAAACAGCAGCAGCGCTGCCACAATGTGCTTGCACCAGCCTTCCCACTCATAAGGGCAGGTGCAGCTTGCGCTACTTGGCACACCGTCCACGAACTGCACCGACAGTTGATAAGGCTCGTCATCGCTGCCCTCAACCTCAGCAAAGATCGAATCACCACGCAACGCCAAACGCGTTACCAGACCATCCGCAAAGTATTCCTCGCCGCGCATGAAAACCTTATCAGTGCAGTGCAAGCGAATATCACCTTCCGAGTACTCAAAGCCGCGCATATTCTGAATATAGCAAAACAATCTATGGAATTATGAAGATTGGGCGCGCCGGGTGCACGATTACTTCCTGAACAAGGAACTGGTGCCAGCCCTCGCCGAATGGCCCGTGCCCGAAACCTACTTCGACATCTACCTGTATCCTTCCACCAACGAATATACAGTGGACATCTGGACACCGAATGTTACGTGTCGGGCTATCTGGCCGCACGCGCGTAGCGAACAACGGTGCCCTCATTTTCATCGGTGTTGTTCTCGTGCAAGGCTACTCCAATGCTCCCGCGAGTACTCGCAACAAGTAGGTCTGATTAGATGCCTGTTTAAGGCAATTCTTCCTCAGCCTTAACCAGTAGCAAAATCGTGCTTGCTGTGAGGTGTAACAAATACCCCGCCAAATACTCCGGCACCTCCAATTGTTGAGAACCCTGCCCATGACCGCTTAAACGATTTCTCACAGTTGGAATTCCACTCTCCAAGGAAGCCCGCAAAGAGGCGAATTGCGACTGAAGGAAGGAGGGAATGAGGTTATTGTTAAGGCATACAGTAATAAGTTGATTCGAGGTTGCACGAGCATCGTAAGCCCAGTTACGTTTGTCACAAATGGCCTTCATGGTACTCTCGAATGCTTTGAGGCACTCGTTAAGGCACTCTTTGTAACGATCATGCCGGTAGTGCTCGTGAGCAGACAAGAATTCGGCATTGGCACCTTGATACATTGGCGCAGTGAGCATACATAATGCTGGTTTGACCGCTTCCGCATGTAGAAAAGTGGAATTTACCCGAATAATTTCACCGCACTCAAATTGATAACCGATTCTGTGCTCACGAAACCTGTGATTCAGTTCATCAATCGCTTCTTGGGGCGAACAGCTGAATCGCATATTGCTACCGTACTGGGCATCCGTTTGCAGTGATTCGATCAGTCGAAATGCAAGTTCAATCACATCAAGTGCTTGTTCTAGGTCGGCGCTACGAAGAAAGAACTCTTCCACCACAACCTGGTAGCCATGTCTTGATCTACCTTCGTCTGGCAGGCTCATAAGTCCGTATTCACGACACAAAATATCGCGGATTGATTTGTACACCTGATCCAGTTGATCAGTAACATAAACTGGGTTGCCGAGTCCATCTCGCACAATCTGAACGACTTGTGCCCTCAGGGTAGGCGGAATTACGTCATAAACATAAACTTCAGGGACGTCCTCATCCACTCCCCTCCGGCGCTTGGAATAAATGTTGTAAATGGGCATGTCGGTCTCCTAATCGCAACGAGTCAAGTCTACCGTGAATGGCCAATAGTGCAGAGCAAAACAGCCCGCCTCCATTGCTGGAAGCGGGCTGTTTAAAAGGATCACGGCGACGTCCTACTTTCCCACACAGTTGCCCATGCAGTATCATCGGGGCTGAGGGTCTTAACTGCCGTGTTCGGAATGGGAACGGGTGTCTCCCCCTCGCTAAAGTCACCGTAAAAGGGTCGGGTTGTTGGGTCGG
>DASVRI010000020.1:0-31889 GCA_036388675.1 Abditibacteriaceae bacterium
CTGGTTGTGGTGCCCCCGCTGCGTAGTGACGAGTTGCTGGCCTTGCAACGAGCCGCACTTCACGAACACAGCGCAGCGAGTACTCGCAACACGCAGCCTGCTTTACAACAGGTGAATTAGCACCACAACGCCAAGCTCACCCGCCGCTGCAAGCGGTCGGGTGCAGCGCTTTGTTGTGCTGCTGTGTTTATTGCAGTTCAGAGTTCAGTTCACGCGACGATGATCAGCGCCTTTGATTCGACGCCGCTTCTATCAGTAGCAGAATAGCATATTCAGCGACCTGAGTACTCATATCAGTTTCTCCAATGACTTTGGCGCAGCAGCACAACGACCAAGCTCACCCGCCGCTGGAGTGAAGTGAGGAACGAACGGAACGGAAGCGGTCGGGTGCAGCGCCTTGTTGTGTGTTGAAGCGGCTGTGACTATCGCAAAACACGGCGCAACGCATTGAATTCTAGCAGTAAACAAAGAACGCCCATTCTCAGATTTGAGCAGGGCAGTACGGTCGAATTCGACCGTACTCTCTTCGTTTGGTGCAACGAAGAAGAGGCAACACACAACTAGTGATTATACCGCAACTTGCGGTATATCTCGACGCTGGGGCGAGAAGTACCGCAAATTGTGGCTTGGCTGTCGTTAAGGTAGCCCGTGCGCTGGTTTGTGGTTGGGGAGGGTAAAACAAAGGGGTGATACCACATTGTGGTATCACCCCTTTGTTTTATTTCACGGTGTTTCTAGTTGAACGAAGTTCCGTTGAGCGCGTGGCCGTTGCTCTCGTAACCATTGGGACGGTAGCCGGCAAGAGCCGTTGGCGCCAGTTCTTCGTCGGGTTTGGTGATATCGGGAGTGAAGGCAGTCACTTCATGCGCCATACGTGTGGGCAGCATCGTTGTCGCGTTGCCATATTCCAGGCCACGTCGCAGCACGCACGTTTCCACATCTGTCAGGCCGAACGCTTCAATTAACAACTCGCAGGTCAAAGCGGCGTCGTATTCCTTGCACGAGAAAACGTCAATCGAAACTTCGTGGCGCTCGGGAAAGGTGTGGACGGAAATATGCGATTCAGCGATCATGACAAAGCCGCTGATACCCCAGTCTTCCGGCGTCACACCCACGTAGCGGGTCACGATGGGCGGCATGATCTTGGTCATGTTGATCTTGCCGGGTAGGGTGTCCAGCAACTCGTAGAGCGCCGGTAGGTCTTGCAGTTTGTGCCAGTCGCCGCCGCGACCTTCAAATACCAGATGCATGTTGACTGCCTCCTTAGCAGTGACGGGGACTTTTTGGCCCCTCGTCATGTAATGCCCGACGCTCGTGAGACACTTCTGAGTACTCGTTTCGGCTCCACTCGAAATGCTCGTTGTTAACCGGGCCACACTCCTTTCGCGACTGGTTATGAAGACGGTTTTCCGCATCGCGAGACAGAAAACGTTACCGACGCACGCCGGGCGCCTTCTCGACAGTGCTTGTTTCGGGCAAAGAAAAAAGCCACACCAGTATCAGGACTAATCCCCGCTCTTGCGAGTTAGGCCCCCAGTGTGACTTCACCGACACATGCTCGTCAGAAGTGCGAATTCAGCGTTGTTTACGGCATCCCGCAGACCTTGATCTTTGGGCATCTAAAGCATACAAGCAGACGCCGTATCGTGCAAGTGGTTTCGCTAATTTTGCCAAAACAAATGTTAAGAATTGCAACAATGTCGTCAACCGCACAAAGACCGCTCGATGCGTCACGAAAGAATCTCATAGCGCGAGCCGGTATCGGGGTTCTTAGTGACTTCGATGCGCACCGGAAACGCGTTCTTGATCGCGTCCAGGTGCGTTACGACCAGCACTTTGTCGAAGTCCTCCGATATAGCCTGGATGCACTCGATCATCTGTTGCAAGCCGTCGGCGTCCTGCGTGCCGAAGCCTTCGTCCACGATCAGGGTGCGAAGCTGCGTTCCGGCGCGACGTGCCAGCAACTTTGAAAGCGCGATGCGCAGGGCAAAGTCGGCGCGAAAGGCTTCGCCGCCCGAGAACAGCGAGTACTCGCGCGTGCCCCGGTCGTCGCTAATCTTGATGTCGAGCGTTTCCTTGAGGCCTCCGCTCTGCTTTTCGCGCTGCGATTCCAGCGAAATCTGCATGTTGTTGCGCGTCAGGCGGCGCAGGATTTCGTTGGCGTATTCCTGAATTTCGGGAATGGCATTTTCGATGATGAGCGCCTGAATACCTTCTTTACCGAACGCCGTCGCCGTGTGCTTGAGCACGAGGGATTCCCTGGCAGCGCTTTTTCGTTGCTCATCCAGCGCGCTGCGCTCTTCTTCCTGCTGCGCACACATCTCCAGCTTGTTGGCCTGGCGGCCCAGTTCGGTTCCGGCGTCGCGCTCTTCGCGGCGCTGCTCTTCGAGTACTCGATTGGCTTCGCCGATGTCGCGCTCGCAGGCCGCCATCTTAACTGTTACATCGCGCAACGACTCGGCTTCTTCGCCCAACGCGGCGAGTTGTTGTTCGCGCACTGAGAGAGTTTTTGTGTTTTGCTCCAGGTTGGATTCGGTTTCGGGCAGGTTGCGCAACGCGTTTTGATATTGATACCAGCGTTCCTCGGCGCGCCCCAGGCGGCGTATCGTTTCATCCGCTGCCTGGCGCTGCGCCTTGGCGTCTTTGTCGTAGCCCAAACGCGCGGCCTGCGCCTTTAATCGTTCGTATGTTGTCGTGTCTTCGGCGGCGTAGGAGCCGCTTTCGATCTGCTCCTGCAATTCTCTTAGTTGCGGTGCGCTCCTGTCGAGGCGCTCCTGCGCCTGCGCGATTTGCTTTTCGGCAAACTCCAGCGTGTTCATGGCGCTTTCATAAGGCTGCAATTGCAACATGCGGCGCGAGGCCGCAGCGTGTGCCGCCGGGTCGTAATTGATGCTTTGCAAATGGCGCTCGGCCTGCGCCATGCGCGCGCTTTCTTCAGGTGCGAAGTCGCCGCTCTGGCGCTGCCGTATCAGTTCGTCGCGCTCTTTACCCAGTGTGGCGATACGTATCTGAGCGGCTTCGACCTCGTTGTATTGGCTGCGCGCTACGGCGTGGTTCTGGTGCAAACGCGGTGCTTGCTCCAACAGCTTTTTGTGTTCGGCCAGAGGCGCATCCAGCGCCGCGATTTTGTTGCGCAGCAGCCGCGCTTCCTGCGTGTAATCTTCGATGCGGCTTTCGGCGAGGGCAATTTCGTCTTCGATGTTCTCCTGAATATGCTCGCGCCCATGCTCGCCCAACTGCGATTCGCACAGCGGACACTGCGCCTGCGGATTGGCTTGCAGCACGCGCAGCTTTTGGCGACTCGCTTCAATGCCCGACTTTTCGGCTTCCACCATTTGCTTGAGCTGCGCCAGGCGCGCGTCGTGTGTATTGCGTTCCTCCTGCAACTCGTTGAGCGTGGCGTTGGCGGTGTCGAGTTTTTCTACTTGGGCGGCGGCAGCCTGCACACGCGACTGTATCTCACCAGCGCGAGCGGCGACCGATTGCGCTTCGACAATTTGCGCTTCGAGGCTGTGCAGGCGCGACTCAATAGCCGTAGTCCTGGCGCGCAACGCTTCGCGCGCTTCGTTCAGTTCGCGCTGTGCCGTGTCGTAGGCGGCGCGGCCTTGTGAGTACTCATTTTCTTCCTGCCGTGCCGCTTGCAATTGCTCAAAATGAGCGCGAATTTCGGTGGCCTGCGCGGTTTGCTCCTCGTGCGTCGCAATGGTTGCCAGGTCGTGGTTGCGTTGCGCTTCCAGTGAGGCTTTGCTCATATGGAGGACGCGTCCGGCTTCGGTGATACGATCTTTGACGCGCTGGGCTTCATCGGCCAGTTCACGCCAGCGTTCGTACACGGCCTGCAACTCTTCGAACTTCTTTTTGGCATCGCGAAACTCTTGCAGGTCGGCGGCGATGACATCGCTTTGCGCCAGCCACTGGTCTATGCCCGCTTTCTTTGCCAGCAACGGGCCGCGTGCATCACGCAACTCGCGCATCTCACGTTCGAGAGTTTGCACTTCTCGCGCGATAGCTTCGCTTCGTTTGCGATCGGCTTCCAGACGCACTTTGCGCCCGCGTAAGTCGCCCAGTTGCACTTCGATCTCTTCGATGCGCGGGCGCAGAGTACTCAACAGCTTCGTGTAGTGATCGAAAAGCGTCTGCGCTTCATCGCGTTCGGCCAGAAAACGTTCGATGGTGTCAATCTGCGCTTCAAGTTGGCCGACTTTGGCATCGCTGATGCGCGCATCGGCGCGGGCGCGGTCGGCGATCTCCTGATAGCGAGACAATCCCAAAATCTCGGCCAAGACTTGCTTGCGCTGGCCCGGCGGCTGGCGCGAAAAACGGTCGGCCATGCCTTGCTTGAGGTAGGCCGAGGCGATGAAGGTTTCGTAGTCCATGCGCAGCAGTTGCGTCACGCGCTCCTGCGTTTCGCGCACCGACGGGCAGGTGAGCGAACGATACAAATTGCTGGCGGCATCGCGCACATTAAGTTCGAGCAGCGAGTCGCCGCTGCGTTTGCGCTTGGTGTAGCCGCGCACGATGCGGTAGCGTTCGCCATCGAGATCGAAGACGAATTCAACACGCATATCGCCCGCGCCGATGCGCAGCAGGTTGGGCGTGCTGTGACGCGCCTCGCCCCACATCGCCCAGGTCAGGGCATCGAGCAGGGCGCTTTTGCCGTTGCCGTTGTTGCCGGAAAGACAGGCGGTATGAAAGCGAGTAAAGTCCAGCGGTTCGGCGCCGTCGGAATAGGAAAGAAAGTTGTTGAGTTGCAGCGAAATCGGAATCACTGCTCTTTATTTTAGCAAAGGCGGTGCGACCTGATGAACCAGAAGCGAAACATGCGTCTGACGAGTACTCACTCGGCCAATTCGCTGCATACCTGTGTTTGATGCTTACACCCAAGATTCCAGAAAACGAAAGTGCCCGCGTCGAGGCGTTGCGGCGCTACAATGTTTTGGATACGCTACCGGAGCAGGCTTACGATGACATTACACGACTGGCCTCGCAAATCTGCAACACGCCGATTGCGCTGGTTAGCCTGATTGATGAAGATCGTCAGTGGTTTAAGTCGAAGGTTGGCATTGACGCAAGCGAGACACCGCGTGATCTGGCGTTTTGCGCTCATGCCATTCTACAGCCCGACCTTTTTGTGGTGAGCGATGCAGCCACCGATGAGCGCTTCGCCGACCATCCTGCTGTAGCCGATGCGCCGAATCTGCGTTTTTACGCCGGCGCGCCACTGATAAGCCCGGACGGCTACGCGCTGGGAACTTTGTGTGCCATCGACCGTGTGCCGCGCCGCTTGACACAGGATCAACAGGAAGCTCTCGAAGCACTTTCGCGCCAGGTGGTAGCGCAGTTAGAACTGAAGCGCCAGTACGCCACACTCTCGCAAACTCTAAGCGAATTGAGGAGAACTCAAGTTCAACTTGAAGCAGTCAACTCCCGGTTGGAAGTCCTGGCCGTTACCGATGAACTGACGAGCCTTCTTAATCGCCGCGCATTCGATGAGCGTCTGGCCCACGAGATCAAGCGCGCTACGCGCTACAAAAAGCCGTTGTCTCTCATCCTGCTGGATGTCGATCACTTCAAATCCTACAACGATAGCTATGGCCATCCCGCAGGTGATTATCTTTTGAAGCAGGTCGCGCAACTGCTGAAGAAACAGGCGCGCGAGACTGATTTTGCAGCCCGTTACGGCGGCGAAGAATTCGCTGTCATCCTACCGGACACCGACGAAGCGGGGGCACTCGTGCTGGCGGAGCGCCTGCGCAGCTCAATCGAGACGACCATGCAAATCAAGCGTGCGGTGACAGCCAGCTTCGGCACCGCTTCGTTACAGACCAACATCTGCGACAGCGCAGCGCTCATCTCTGCTGCCGATTCCGCGCTCTACCATTCCAAACAGCATGGCCGCAATCGCGTAACTCAATTCAACAGTTCGTCGAATTAATTCGATTGCGGCCAATGGCTCAAAATCACGTTGCCTGCATCCCCCACAGCACGCTGATCACAGCACGCTGAGATAACGATCCAGTTCATACTGGTGAACTTGGGCACGATAGGTGTCCCATTCCATTTTCTTGTTGTCGAGGAACTTCTGAAAAAGCGTGTCGCCGAGTACTCGACGCGCCAGTTGGCTTTCACGCGCGGCGCGAATCGCTTCGTTGAGGTCGGACGGCAAAACTTCGACACCGGCCTCTTTGCGCTCCTGCGTGCTCATCTGATGAATGCCGCCTACGACTTCAGGGATCGGATAGTTGCGGCGGATGCCCTCGAGGCCCGCCGCGAGTAACAAGGCGAATACCAGATACGGATTGCAGGCGGCATCCGGCGAGCGATATTCCACGCGCCGGCTGGCATCGCGCCCCACTTTATACGCCGGAACGCGCACCAGATCGGCGCGGTTGCGCATCGCCCATGTCACACGTGTTGGGGCTTCGTAGCCCGGCACCAGACGCTTGTAAGAGTTCACCCACTGGTTCGTAAAGAGCGTGAGTTCGCGCGCGTGGCGCAGCAACCCCGCGATAAACTTGCGTGCCGTGTTGCTGAGGTGCTCTTCGCTGTTTTTATCGTAAAAGACGTTTTTGTGGCCCTTGAACAGGCTCATGTTGATGTGCATGCCGGAGCCGTTTTCGTTGGAAGTCGGCTTGGGCATGAACGTGGCGTGGCAATTGTTCTCGTAGGCGACTTCTTTGACCACCAGGCGAAACGTCATCAGGTTATCGGCCATGGTGAGCGCGTCGGTATAACGCAGGTCGATCTCGTGCTGTGAGCGCGCCGCTTCGTGATGGCTCGACTCAACGCCGATGTCCATTTGCTCCAGCGTGAGCACTGTCTGGCGACGAATGCCACTGGCCACGTCCAGCGGAGTCAGGTCGAAATAACCGCCCTGATCGAGCACTTGCGGCCGGTGCGGGCCTTCGCCGCTCATCGCTTTGAAGTAAAAGAATTCGACTTCCGGGCCGACGTAAAATGTGTAGCCCAACTCGGCTGCGGCGCGCAGTTGCTTTTTCAGTATGTAGCGCGGGTCGGTTTCGGCAGGCTGGCCGTCGGGGCGCATGATGTCGCAGAAAACGCGCGCCACGGCACCACCTTCGGTCGGGCGAAACGGCAGCAGTGCGAAGGTGTTGGGGTCGGGCACTGCAAGCATATCGCTTTCGTCTTCGCGTGCGAAACCTTCAACGGCGCTGCCGTCAAAGGTCACACCCTCAGCCAAGGCCGATTCCAATTCTTCCGCTGTTATCGCGGTGCTTTTCAGCATCCCCAGAATGTCGGTGAACCACAGGCGCACGAACTTCACATTGCGGTCGCGTGCGGCCTTCAATATGAACTCACGGCTATTTTCTTCTGTCTTGAAGTTCTGTAAGGAGACGTTTTTCATATCATCGCTGGTGGCCGGGCCGTTGGCGTTTGCCGCCGGTGGCAGAGGAGCCGCTTCGGCCTGCGTGCTGTTGGTGCTGCCGGATGCCGCAACGTTCATTGGTTCTGCACTTGACTTCACGGGTGACTCGACAACAGGCGAACGAGTACTCGGCTCTGCTGTTAACTGGTGGCGCAAGGTTTTGGGCTGGGAAGCAGTCTTATCTGTAATCCGTCTGGCGGGCATGGGGTGCAGGCTCCTCGCTGTAGCGCGTTGTGGCAAAATGCACGCGGAAATTCGTGCATCGTCAAAAAATAGAAGCGAGTCATCCACTGCTTGCGAGCGCAGGCTGGCCGCTGGCGCGCACGGGATGACTCGCTTCTATTTTAATCGAAAAGCCTTGCCTTAGCCCGAATCTCGACCGGGGTTAGGGCCTTCACCAATTTACTGGTTGGCCGGGGCCTGGGTGGAGGTTTCGGGAGGCGGTGCCGGAGCGCCTTCGGTGCGTCCGCCGCCAAAGTTGTAGTCGAACGCCAGGTAGATCAGGTCGTTGCCGAAGATGCGCTTCTCGTTGGGGCGAACGTAGCCCACCTGAACGCCGGCCTTGTCATTGATGTAATAAATCAGGCCGGGAGCCAGCGCGCCGTAGGTTGTGTCACCTGTCATGTAGTCGAGGGTGAACTGCAGCTTGCCATTGGCGAAAACACGGTCGTAGCCCAACTGCAGGTTGGTGCGGTCGTCACCCACAATGCGCTCTTTCTGGAAAGAACGCGCTACACCAGCATGGAAGCGACCGATCCTGGGGAAGTTCTTCGAGGCCAGTACATAAGCAATGTTAGGTGAGTATGCTTCGCGGCTGCCCAAACCCCAGATACCGGCTACAACACGAATTTGCGCCTCATCGCTGTTGAAGAGCTGCGTTTTGGCATTGGCCTGAAAACGCTTGCCGACGGAGATGTCATTGCCGGAAGTGAGATAGTCGATGCCGACTTCCGAGCGACCGAACAAGCCGTCTCGGTCGGGGCCGGTGCCCACACTCAGGCCGATGCTGGTGCCGAATGCCCCGGCACTGGTGTCGTCCTGGTTGAGAAACGTGTCGGAGTCGAAGTGGAAGTTGCCCCGTCCATAAACGTCGGTTGACGGATAGTAGGTCAAACCGGACGGTGTGGCCTGAGCCGGCTGGCTCATGGTGCCTAGACCAACGGCCACAGCCGCCATTACAGCGCCCAATGCCACGGTCTTCTTAGAAGTTACTGCTTTCAGGTTGTTGCGCAATCGCAACACCTCCTAGAGAATTTTCGCGCTTCACGACAAAGCCCCACCAGAAGGTTCCTTGCACTGTTTCCCTGTTTCCAGTTCAAATCGTCTTCTGTTGTGGCATGTGCGTGTTCGCACGTTGCCGATATGATACGGTTTCGATGTTTCAGAATTGTTACGCAACCGTAAAATCTTAAAGCGCGCTTAATAGAAGCACCTATGTTATACCTCCACACGTTGAGAACTAGGAAATACGTTATCCGGTGGCGCAGCCAATGTATAGCAGTTAACGAATACAAGGCGACCAGGTGTAGCCATCAAGCCGTTAACCGCTATAACAAGCACTCAGGCGCGTGCTGAAAGCAAAGACAACATCTCGTGGACGTTGCGCGAGCGGCGCTCCAACGACCGGCTTTTAACGCCAGCACGAATTAACTTGATTGTGAATACAATGCGACCGAAGTTCTACTGCATCGCATACAGCGTGTTGCGACGCTGTGGCTCGTAACCGGCTTCACGAATCAAGCGCTCAATCTCACTAATCGGCATCACGAAATCGGTGCCCGCTGCCGAGACGACGTTTTCTTCCATCATGGTGGAACCGAAATCATCGAGACCGAAATTCAAACCGATCTGCGCGATTTTCGGCCCTTGCGTCACCCAACTCGCCTGATGATGCGGAATGTTATCGAGCAACAAGCGCGCGACCGCAACTGTGCGCAAGTAATCGTAGCCCGACGCTTTGCGCCATTCATGCGGCTTGTGGGAGCCGGGCTGCGGCTCTGAGCCGGGCTGCGGCGGCCCCACATTTGGCAACCCCTGAATTTGCAGCAAGTCGTCCTGTCCGGTTGGGTGCATGGTTCCGCCCATGAGTTCGTTGCCCAGCGGCGTGCCATCGGGCTGAAAGTTCCACGCGATGAATGCGGTGTAGCCGCCCTGAGTACTCGCCAGGCTGTAATCTTGTTCGTCACGCACGCGCAGAATATGCTCCAGGCGTTCTTCAGGAGTTTCAACCGTGCCATACATCATCGTAACGGTGGAGTGGCCGCCCAGTTCGTGCCACAGGCGCATGGTGCCCAGCCATTCGTCGGTTGTGTCTTTGTAGGGCGCGATGACTTTGCGCACGCGATCAACGAGCATCTCCGCGCCCGCGCCGGGAATCGTTTTGAGCCCTGCATTGCGCAATCGTGTGAGACATTCCTTTAGGGAAATCCGTGATATTTTGGCAATGTAAAGAATTTCTGCGACGGATAACGCGTGCAGCCACACCTGCGGAAACTTCGCTGTAATCGAGGAGAACAAATCCTCGTAGTATTCGATGTGCAGCTTTGGGTTCAAGCCGCCTTGCAGCAAGATTTCAATGCCACCAAGATCAACCATTTCCTGCACTTTCTGGAAGACTTCTTCTTTGGGCAGCGTGTAAGCGCCGTCTTTGCCGGGCAGGCGATAGAACGCGCAGAACTTGCATTGCACCCAGCAAGCGTTGGTGTAGTTGATGTTGCGACCCGCGATGTAAGTGACGACGCGACCGGGATTCACTTTCTGCCGCACATGATCGGCCAAAATACCGAGTTCGGCCAGATTCGGATGATGTATCAAGCGCACGCCATCGTCGTAGGAAAGGCGCTCGCCGTTATATACCTTGTCGGCGATGTCATCAATGTTCGACTGGTGCATCAATAATTCTTCTCCATTTGCGGGTCGCAACTGAGTAATCATTTTGTTTGTCCTTGTTCTGGTGCATCGCCTTCTGGTGCATCGTATGGTGGTGCATTGCACTGCAAGTTGGATATGTCGGCTGTCGCTGCTGCTGCCGCTTTACCCAATGTTGGCGGAGGCGCAGTTCGCGGAGGTGGAGGCGCAATACCGCCCGCGACAGCCACAAGTCCCACTGGCGGCTCGGGTTGCAGCCAGTTGAATATGGTATTCACAGGCTGGCTCTGGCGCAGGCTGGTCACGATTTGAGCGGCGTTCACTCGTCCGCCTGTCATGACGGCGGCGAAGGTAAAGAGTGGCGCTGCAAAGATGGCCACGGTTGTCGTCATCCACTTTAACGGACGGCGCACCGCGCGCAAACCAACCGGGCAATCATCGGTGAGGATCGTGCCATCGGCGCGGCGATAAAAGCGCACGCACAATTCGCCCTCTTTGGCGCGGACTAGATCCTCGGCTTGCGTGCGGCTCATGCCGGATAAGTTATACACGTTCTTGGTGCAGGTCGCGCAAAAGCGCGTGCGCTCGTCGCCTTTCATGAGGTTCCAGTCGGCGCGGCAGGGGTTTGCGACTTCAATGCTGTCCAGCGCGATGAATTGAATACTCGCTTGCATGGTTTTTCAGCCTCCTGCTTCACTCGACTCGGTGCCGCTCAAAATTGTTCCATAGGTCTCGATGGCTGCGATCTCTTGCTGCGTGATGTCGTGCTGCACCAATTCCAACGTTGTGCCGCCAACGAGTACTCGCATTAGATCACGCCTCGCGCTGTTTCCGCCACAACTAAATCGACTACGTCTTTCAGATCACCGTTTTTCTTCCACGCCGCACGTTGGCGCATGGCGCCGTTACCGCGTTCGAGGACATCGTGCAGAAGCGAATGAATCTCATCCCATTCATCTTGTTCTTCCAGCATGGGCCGCACAAAGTTGAGCAGCGTTGCCATGAGTTCGTGCGCGGGCACGGCTTTACCGGCCTGAACATCCACCAGTTGTCCACTGATGCCATAACGTGCGGCGCGCCACTCGGCAGCGCGCAACAGTTCGGGACGCACCGGCACAAAAGCGGCGCCGCGTTCTTCATCGAGTGCGGCCAGTTCAAAGCAAGTGCGCGCCAGAGCCCGCACCAACCCTGCGATAAGTACGGCTTCGTCCAGCGTCAGGCACACATCGGTGGCGCGGAATTCCAGTGTTTCGAAGCGGTCGGCGGGGCGCATGTCCCAGTAGATTTTTGTTTCGTCCGAAAGGCTGCCGGTTTCCACCAGAGTGCGCACAAGGGCGTCGTATTCGGCGCGCGACGAAAAAACGTGCGGGCTGCCTGCCATTGGCCAGCGCCGCCATATTTCGGTGCGAAAGCTAGAGTAGCCGGTGTCTTCGCCCAGCCAGAACGGTGAATTTCCGGCCAGCGCAATCAATGGTGCCATCCAGCCACGCGCGCGGTTCATCACTCGAATGGCGCGTTCGCGGTCGCCAATGCCGATGTGTACGTGACAGCCGCAAATAAGGTGCTCGCGCGCGATTTGCTGGAACGATTCTTCCAAGTCGAGATAGCGCTCTTTAGGCGTCACGGGCTGATCGCGCCAGTGCGAAAAAGGATGAGTACTCGCAGCGGCGATAGCGCTCTCTTCTTCGTGTGCGGCTTCAATAACGGCACGCCGCAGATGCCTTAATTCACGGCGCACGTCCTCCAGCGTGTGACAAATTGGCGTGCCGATTTCAATTTGCGCCAGGAAAAGTTCGTGCGCCGCGCAACCCTCGCCGACGTTCGGCATTTCTTCCAGAACCTGATTGCTGCGAGGCTTCAACGCGCGCGTTTGCGGGTCAACTATCTGGTATTCTTCTTCAACGCCGATAGTAAATTGCTGTGCGGTAGTTGACATTGATTGCGATGGCACGGGTACTCACCTACGTCTGGTTGACCAGTTTTTCGCTGAGTTGCGGCTTCTGTTTTTGTGCTGCTGTCACGACATCTTCGCGCTGCATGATGTCAAGATTTGCGCTGTTGTGACCGCGATTAGCGTGACTCTCCGACAGCAACGTTTCAACGTCTGTCACGCCTTCCAGACCACGCGACACAACATTGTATAATGGGTCGCGTTCAATGGGATCGCGTCCGGCTTCGACAATCATTTCCACCAGTTGGCGCGAGGTCAGAACCTGCTTGCGGTCGCGCGATTTGTCGCGGATAATTTCGTATTCCATGATGGTGCCATCCACGTCATCGGCGCCATACCACAGCGCGGTTTGCGAGACCGCTGCGCTGTTCATAATCCAAAATGTCTTGATGTGCGGGAAGTTATCGAGCATCAAGCGCGCAACGGCGATTTCGCGTAAATCTTCCACGCCGGTTGGGGGCGCGATGTGTTCCAGCGCCGTTTTTTCGGGATGCCACGAAAGCGGAATTAGAGTTAGAAAACCGCCCTGAGTACGCGCCAGGCTTTCATCCTGCGTGTCGCGCAACTTGATGAAGTGCTCGACTTTTTCAGGCGTTTGCTCGACGTGGCCATAAAGCAATGTCGCGTTGCTTTTCAAGCCGCAGCGATGCGCTGCACTGGCCAGTTCGAGCCAGCGTGCCGCATTCGGCTTGGCGGCGAAGAGGTCTTCGTGTACGCGGTCGCTCATCACTTCCGCTCCGCCGCCCGGCAATGCGTCCAGACCAGCGGCTTTTAAGTCTTCAAAAACTTCTTCGGGCGACTTCTTAGCGCGGCGCACAATTTGATCGATTTCCACCATCGTAAACGCCTTGATGTGCGCCTGCGGTCGCGCCGCCTTGATGGCCTGCAACAGTTCGATGTAATACTCGTAGGGCAGCTTCGGGTTGACGCCGCCCACAACGTGAATCTCGGTGATCGGCACATCGAGGTAGTTCGTCACTTTCTGCGCCGCCATTTCCGGCGTCATGGTGTAAGCGCGCGGGTCGTCCTTGGGCCGCGCATAAAAGGAGCAGAACAGGCATCCTTTGTTGCAAACGTTGGTGTAGTTGATATGCTGGTTGCGCACCCAGTAAGCGACGTTGCCGTTTTTGCGCTCGCGCACGATGTTGGCGAGGTAACCCAACACGTTGAGGTGCGGCGAGGCATACAGGCGCATGCCATCGTCAAAGCTCAAACGCCGGCCTTCGAGTACTCGCTCGTAGATGTCGCCCAGACTGGCCGCCTCAATGGCGCGACGCCATATTTTATCGCTGACCGTGCTCGCAGTGGCCGCCTGCAAAGTGCTGTTCATAATGGAAATTCTATCACATCAAACGCCCCGAACCCGGCCAGGTTGCAAATACTGTGAAATATTTCACGAGCCGTTTTGTTATAGAGCCGGCGATTTGTGGCATACATCACTTATCGGAACTTATCGGAATTAAAAGCAGTTGGCGGCTCTATGTCGCACCCACTTGGAGTGACACAATGAAAACCAGGCAGAATCTTCTTCGTGCCGGCGTGTTGGCTGGCGTGCTCAGCATGGTGCATGCCGCTTCCGCGCAGGTGCAGATCAACATTGATGTGAACGCCAATCGCCGCGCCATCAATCCTTCGATTTACGGCGTTGCGTTCGCTGATAGCGCGGCGCTCTCCGATTTGAACGCGCCGCTCAACCGCAGTGGCGGCAACAGCACCACGCGCTACAACTGGCAACAAAATGCCAGCAACCGCGGCTCCGATTGGTATTTTGAAAGCATCGCGGACGGTGATGCCACACTCGGCGGCAGCGCCGACGCCTTCATTGCAAGCAGCAAAGCGGCGGGCGCGCAGCCGATGCTGACGATTCCCACTATCGGTTGGGTCGCTAAACTCGGCGCCGGACGCAGCAAGCTGGCGAGCTTTTCAATTGCCAAATACGGCGCACAAACTGACCGCGACTGGCAGTGGATGCCCGATGCCGGCAACGGTATTGCGTCGAGTACTGGGCAGCGCATCACGGGCAACGACCCCAACGACGCGAACACGCCGTCAAACTCCGTTTTTCAACAGCAGTGGGCCAATCATCTGGTGAACCTGTGGGGCACGGCTTCAGGTGGTGGCTTGCGCTATTACATTCTCGACAACGAGCCGAGTCTGTGGCACGAAACGCATCGTGACGTGCATCCCACGGGTGCCACAATGGATGAGATTCGCGATAAGTTCTTCGATTACGCCGCCAAAATCAAAGATGTTGACGCGGCAGCGCAAATTGTCGGGCCGGAAGAATGGGGTTGGTCGGGCTATCTCTATTCGGGTTACGATCAGCAATACACCAATTCGCGCAGCAACTGGAGCTATTTCCCCGACCAGGCGGCGCATGGCGGCTGGTACTACCTGCCGTGGCTGCTCGACCAGTTGCGCCAGAAAGAGCAATCAACCGGACGCCGCCTGCTCGATGTATTCAGTGTTCACTACTATCCGCAGGACGGCACTTTCGGCAACGATGTCTCAAGCGCCGCGCAACTGCGCCGCAACCGCAACACGCGTTCGTTATGGGACGCCACCTATGTCGATGAAACCTGGATCAACGACAAGATCAATCTCATTCCTCGTTTGAAGAATTGGGTCAACACTTATTATCCCAATACGAAAACGGCGATCACGGAATATAACTGGGGCGCTGAAAGCCACATCAACGGCGCGACCACGCAGGCCGATGTGCTGGGCATCTTCGGACGTGAAGGGCTTGATATGGCGACGCGCTGGACAACGCCCGCCGCGAGTACTCCGACATACAAAGCGATGAAGATTTATCGCAACTACGATGGGCAGAAGTCGGGCTTCGGCGACTTGTCGGTGGCGTGCGCTGTTCCCAATCCGGACAACCTTTCGGCGTTTGCCGCGTTGCGTTCGGGTGATGGTGCGCTAACAATCATGGTGGTCAGCAAAGTGTTGTCGGGCAACACGGCAGTGAATTTGAGCCTGGGCAACTTCGCTTCGGCCATGAGTGCGCAAGTGTGGCAGTTGACCTCATCCAACAACATCGCGCGTTTGAACGATGCGGGCATTACAACCTCGGGTGGTGCGCCAACGTTGAGTGCGACCGTGCCGCCGCAAAGCATCACGCTGTTCGTGATTTCGCAATCGGGCACAAGTCCGGTGCCAACTCCGGTGCCGACACCAGGTCCCACACCGACACCACTGCCAACTCCGACAGCAACGCCAACCCCGACACCAACGCCAACCCCGGTGCCAACCCCGGTGCCAACGCCGCAACCGGCAGGGCCGACATTCACTTCAAAGGCTACGGCGTCGCGCAACCCTGTGCAACTCGGACTAACGACATCGATTACTGCCATTGTAACTGATGTCACCGGCACACTCTCTAACGGCATTGTCGATCTTGAAATCTACAATGCCTCCGGTGCGCAAGTGGCGCAGCAAGCATGGTCGGCGCAGAGTTTTTCCAGGGGGCAGAAGCGCTCTTACGTGTTGAAGTGGAACCCGTCTGCCCGTGGCACCTACTCCGTTAAAGTCGGTGTCTTTCACGGCAGTTGGTCGCCAATGTATCACTGGAACAACAATGCGCTGACGGTCACGGTCAAGTAGGCGTATCGCAACGAGAAGAGGGCGAGTACTCGGTTGAGTACTCGCCCTCTTCGTTGTCCGATCGTGTTACAGTGCTTCGATGTGTTGCGCTAACGCGATGTCTTTTTTGGTCAATCCACCGGCGGAGTGAGTGCTGAGAACGAGCGTGACTTTGTTGTAACGAATGTCGATGTCGGGGTGGTGATCGGCTTCTTCAGCCAGTTCGGCCACACGATTGACGAAAGTCATCGCGGCGGCAAAGTCATCGAACACATACTGTTTGCGAATAGCGTCGCCTTCCTGAACCCAGCCATTCAATGTCTGCAAGCCGTCCGAGATCTGCGTTGGTGTCAGCTTTGCCATGAAAAGTCGCCTCCGCCGTTGTGATGTCTCTTCGTCGCCAGTGTACAAAATGTCCGGTATGGCGCGGAACTGCTAAAATACTGGTGACTCCAGGAGGCAATTTTCATGGCTTATTTATTGGGCATCGACATCGGCACCAGCGGCACCAAAGTTCTGGCAATAGATGAAACAGGCAAGGTCGCAGCCAGTGCGACCGAAGAGTATGCTCTGCTGACGCCGCGCCCGATGTGGGCTGAACAAAACGCTTCCGATTGGTGGGACGCCACCTGCAAAGGCGTGCGTCGAGTACTCGAAACCGTGCCCGCCGAAGAAATTGCCGGCATTGGCTTGTCGGGACAAATGCACGGTCTGGTCATGCTCGATGAAGCGCACGAAGTGCTGCGCCCCGCCATTTTGTGGTGCGATCAGCGCACGCAGACGCAGTGCGATTACATCACGCAAACAGTGGGCAAAGAAACACTTATCGCGGAAACGGCCAACCCCGTTTTAACCGGCTTTACGGCACCGAAAATCATCTGGGCGCGCGATAACGAACCGCAGGTGTACGAACGCGCGCGCATGCACCTGCTGCCTAAAGATTACATTCGCTTCAGGCTGACGGGCGAATTTGCAACCGAAGTTTCCGATGCTTCGGGCACCAGCCTGTTAAACGTGCCGGAACGTCGCTGGAGCAACCGAGTACTCGACGCGCTGCAAATTCCTATCGAAAATCTGCCGCGAGTTTACGAGAGCTTTGAAGTCAGCGGCAAAATCTCCGGCATCGGCGCTGCCGCGACCGGCTTGAGAGAAGGCACGCCGGTTGTGGGCGGCGGCGGCGACCAGGCAGCAGGTGCGGTGGGCAACGGCATTGTGCAAAGCGGCATTATATCGGTGACGACCGGCACATCGGGTGTGGTTTTCGCCTTTGCCGATACTCCGGCTGTTGACCCGGATCTACGTGTTCACACGTTCTGTCACGCGGTGCCCAACAAGTGGCACGTCATGGGCGTGATGCTGTCGGCGGGCGGCAGTTTGCGCTGGTATCGCGACACGTTGAGTACTCATGAAAAGCGAGTAGCCGAACTGGCCGGCACCGACCCTTATGAACTGATCACTCAGCAGGCGGCGCAAGTGGAGCCGGGCAGCGAAGGCTTACTGTTTCTGCCTTATCTCACCGGCGAGCGCACGCCGCATCCCGATCCGAACGCGCGCGGCGCTTATATCGGTTTGACGGTGCGGCACACGCGGGCCCATATGGCGCGTGCCGTTCTCGAAGGCGTGTCGTTTGGTTTGCGTGATAGCCTGGAAATCTTGAAGAGCATGAACATCTCCATCGGCAACGTGCGCGCCAGCGGCGGCGGTGCGCGCAGCGACATCTGGCGCCAGATTCAAGCCGATGTTTTCAACTTCGCGCTTTCAACGATCAATGTCGATGAAGGGCCGGGGCTTGGTGCCGCACTCCTGGCCGGAGTGGGGGCGGGGCTTTATTCCAGCGTGGAAGAGGCTTGCTCCGTCGCCATCAAAGTGATGAGCAGCACCGCCGTCATTCAGGAGAACGCCGCAATTTATGAGAAGTATTACGACGTGTATCGTGACCTGTATCCCGCACTGAAGCAGCCGTTCGCCGCGATTGGCGCCCTGGTTTCTTAACATCGTTCGCCTGGAACGCGAGGCTATTTTGTAGCGGCTCGTCTGTGCGCGCAAGCGAACGACGAAGAATGCTAAACTGCGCGCGATGAAACATGACTCAGGACGTGAAGTTATCGCGCGCGGCATCATTATTCACGAGCGTGCGGTGCTGGTCAATTTCTCGCGCAACAAGAAAACCGGCGAGCAGTATTGTGCTCTGCCCGGTGGCCACGTCGATCCCGGCGAATCGTGCGCCGAGGCGTTACGGCGCGAGTTGCAGGAAGAACTCGGCTGCGATGCACAAGTCGGTGCGTTGTGCTTCGTGGCGGAAAGCATTTACGCGGGGCGCAAGGCCAGTGACAAAATGCGCCACGAACTGGTGCTTTATTTTGCTACGACGCTGCTGCAACTGCCGCCAACCGAGGCCGGGCGAATTCTTAGCCCCGAGGCGGACAAGAACTTTCGCTGGCTTCCTTTGAGCGATCTCGAAGCAGCCAACTTGCTGCCGCCCAACGCAAAGCAAAGCCTGCTGCAACTCGTTTCAAACGGCTCTGTGGCGGCATATTATAGCTTCAACGATTCGACGCAATGAACCCGAGTATCGAGTACTCGATAGCAGACGCTCCTCTCCACCGTGACTTTCGACCATCTTATTTCGCTGCGCCGCGTCGCCAAAAGCTACGTTGTGGAAGAGCGCACTGTTCATGCTTTGCAAAGCGTCGACCTTGAAGTGCGGCGCGGCGAGTTTCTGGTGATTGTCGGGCGCAGTGGCTGCGGCAAATCAACGCTTTTGAACTTAATGGGCGGCATCGATAAACCCAGCAGCGGCGAAGTATTTGTCGCCGGGCAGGACATCTCGCAGATGGGCGAAGCGCAACTCACGCAGTATCGACGCGCCACAGTCGGCATCGTGTTCCAGTTCTTTAACCTGATGCCGCTTCTGACTGTTCTGGAAAATGCTGTGCTGCCGGCGCTGCTGGCGGGTAAAGACAAGCGACAAAGTGAGGCGCGCGCCCGTGAACTGCTGATGGCGGTCGGCCTCGGAGAACGTATCAAGCAGCAAGCATCATTGCTTTCGGGCGGTGAGATGCAGCGTGTTGCTGTGGCGCGAGCCTTGATTAACGATCCGCAACTTGTGCTGGCCGACGAGCCGACCGGCAACCTCGACTCGCAAAGCGCCGCATCGGTGCTGGATGCGTTACGCATGGTGACGCAAAACGAAGGCAAAACCGTCGTGATGGTGACACACTCGCGTGAAGCGGCGCAGGTGGGAACCATTGTGCGCGAAATGCGCGACGGCCAGTTCGTCTCGACGAATGAATGACGTAAGCGACAGCAACCCGATGAATATTCACTATCTGCAACACGACGCTGCTGAAGGCCCCGGCTCCATTGCGCAGTGGGCGCGCGCCAGCGGCCACATCATTTCGGGCACGCGCCTTTGTGACGATGAGCCACTGCCCATGCTGGAAAATATCGACTGGCTCGTTGTTTTGGGCGGGCCGATGAATGTCTATCAGACGGAAGAGTATCCGTGGCTTGTGCGCGAGAAGAAGTTCATCGAAGCAGCCATTGGTGCCAACAAGAAGTTAGTCGGCGTCTGTCTGGGCGCCCAACTCATCGCCGATGTGCTGGGCGCACCTGTGCGGCGCAACGAGTACTCAGAAATCGGCTGGTATCCGGTGCAACTAACCGAAGATGGCCGGCAGTCGTTGCTGTTCGGTTTCCTTCCGGGCGAGTTCACCGTGTTGCACTGGCACGGCGATACTTTTGAACTTCCCCGTGGCGCGACGCACATCGCGCGCAGTGAAGCGTGTGCTAACCAGGCGTTTGCCTATGGCGACAACGTGGTCGGGTTGCAGTTTCACCTTGAGTACACGCGCGAAGGCGCTCAGGAATTGCTGCACTGCGCGGATGAACTTGGCGACGGGCCATACATCCAGACGGCAGAAGAGATGCTGCGCAACAACGAACGCTTTGCACAAAGCAATGCCCTTTTGGGCGGAATTCTAGACCGCTTCTCGCAAAGCAGCTAACCTCCAGGTTGCACACGCTACTGGCGCACGGCAATGGCTCCGCAGCGCGAGCACACACCGGCAGCCGCTTTGAACGTGCCGGCGACGCCGCATTTGCCACAGCGCGATTCCCACTTGCGCGGGCGACGCACCGTTTGCATTCCGCTTCTGCGTGGTGAGTGCCCGTTGGAGCCGTTGCCCGCGCCATTGCTGTCTTGGAGCGACGGCGCAATCGCGCCAATGCGTGCCAGGCGTTGCAGCAGGTTGTCGTCGGGTGTCATGATGGCGCGCAGGCGCTCGCGTGTTTCGGCATCGCGTCGGGCACGCCGCGCCGTAGCGGTTTCTTTCGGTGCGCGCTTCTTCTTGCGATCGGTTTCACCATACTGCGCCGCGAAGTCGGAAGGAACCCGCGCCCGACGCACCCTGGTTATATTTTGCGTGGCATCCGAGACTTTGGCGTTTTGAGGCTTGCTGCCCGCGCTTGAGCGCCTGGCTGTCATGGCTTTGGTGGATGTTGACCCGGCGTTGGCCGATGTCCTTGCGCCGGATTTTTTGCTTGTCGTTTTCGACTGGGGGGTGGCAGCAGCGACCTTGCTCGATGCAGATTTTGCCGGTGCCGTTTCCGAGGGCGCAGATTTGCTGCGTGGCGGCTTTCTGGTTGTTGCACGAGGCTCGACTTTCTCGATGGAAGCCTTTGCCCTCGTGCGAGTACTCACTACGCGCTCAGGGCGTGCAGCCGCTTGTCGCGTGATGTCGGATATTGCGGGTTTGGCGGTTGTAGTCGGTTTCTGTGGAGTGTTGCTCACTTTCGTTTGGCTGCTCCGGGTGCGAACTGTCGTGCGTTTCGGTTCTTGCACGTTTGCGGCTGTGCGTGGTGCATCACTCCCGGGTGCGGGCGTGGTTGATGGCCGGCGCGAATCCTGCCTGGCTGAACTGCGCTTGGCTGAACTGCGCCGGGCAACCGTGCTCGTGGCTGTCGTCGCGGGCTGTTGTGGTGCGGCGGCAACAAGCAAATTCGGGACAGCTTTGCCGGGGCGCTTGCGACGTGTGACAGGAGTAGCCATTGAGTAATCTTCCGTTTTTATAATGACATCATTGAACCGAGTGAAACCAAGAATATTGTATCTGTTTTCGTGCCTGTGGGCAAGCTGTGCGGCGTGATTTGCGGGACGAAGTTGTGAACAAAGCGATCTGCATTTTTGCACGGGCACCTGTTCCCGGCGAGGTCAAGACACGCCTGGCACGCAGCATCGGCACAGCGGGCGCGGCTCAACTTTACGCGGCCATGCTGCGCGATACCATCACTGTTGCTCAAAGCGCTGCACGCTGCATCGGTTCGTGCGAGGTCGTGGTGGCTTACACTCCCGAGACGGCGTTTGAAGGCGGCGAGTACTCGCTTGCCCCTTTCTGGAATGGTGCGCGCCAGATGCAGTGCAATGGCGACCTGGGCCGGCGTATGCTTGGCAGCATTGCGAGACTGCAAGAGCAGGGGAGATGTGTTGTTCTCATCGGCTCCGACACGCCACATCTGCCCCTGCGCACCATCACCGATTGCTTTGGTTTGTTGCGGCACCAGGATTTGCATCTGTGCCGCACCGCAGATGGTGGCTTCAATCTGATTGGGGCGAGCACGCCGTTGCCCGAGAGCATATTTGACGGCGTCCAATGGAGCACGGAGCGGGTTCTCGACCAGGTGACACACAATGCGGAATCGTTGCAATTGAAGTGGTCCCTCTCCAACGATGGGCACGACGATGTCGACACCTTCGACGACTTGCAGGCATTGATGCGTTTGCTGCGCGCAGGGCAGGCGCACGCGCCGGAAACGGCACGCTGCCTGCGTTTACAGGGCTTGCTTTAGGAGATCCAGAGCATCCATGCGTGTCAGGTCGACGTGCAGCGGCGTGACGGAAATGTAGCCTTCTTTCACCGCGAGAATGTCGGTATCGTCGCGCTCCGAGCGGTCGATGATGATACCACCACGCCAGAAATATTCGCCCACCATGGGTGCGTTGTGACGCGCGATGTCGCCCTTGTAGCGGCGGCTGCCCTGCGTCGTGACGCGCACGCCTTTTACTTCGTAGGGGCTGAGATTGGGCACGTTGATGTTCACGAAGGTGTCGCGCGGCAATTGCAGAGTACTCATCTTTGTGGCGAACTCGGCGCAGAAGTTGGCCGCCGCTTCCCACTGCGCGTCCTTCCAATCGGCGAGCGAAATCGCCATGGCGGGAATGCCGTTCAAAATGCCTTCCATCGCTCCGGCCACGGTGCCGGAATAGTGCACGTCGTCGCCCAGGTTCGGGCCGAGGTTGATGCCGCTAACGACGAGGTCGGGCGGAGTCGTCATCAGTTGCAGCATGGCCAGGGGAACGCAGTCGGCGGGCGTGCCGTTGGAAGTGTGAGCCAGACCGTCCTCGGTTTCCACACGATTGACGCGCAGCGGCTTGTGCATCGTAATCTGGTGTGAGCAGGCGCTGCGTGGGCGGTCGGGCACGCACACGAAAACATCGGCCACGTTCTTTAAGGCGCGCCATGCGGCATGCAGCCCCGGCGCGTAAATACCATCGTCGTTGGTCAGAAGAATTTGCATATCAAAACAACTGGTGTTCTATGCGCCGGGATAGAAGGCCCCCAGCTTTTCTTGCAGTGTTGCAGCACTCGATTTCCACAGCATGCGCCACCTGGCCCATTTTGTATGGCCGTCTGCATACACCGCGTTAAATCCTTCCTGGTGGCGTCGCAGTGCGATCTCGGTTGTTTCATCACTGGCGGCGTTCCAGGCGAAGTTCGTCGCAGCGCCCCACAGTGTTGGGTGAAAGTGATCGCTGGTGTTGCTGTCGGCGCTTTCCGCGATATAGACCACGTTGGCCGGACTCATGACCGAAGACAGAGTGCCGTAAGTTCCCGTGCCCGGCATGTAAGCGTTGAGAAAATACGATGTCTTGCGCGGCGTGATCGGGTCGTTCCAGTTGGCGCTGAGGTCACTCGGGCAGCGAAAAACTTGCTTGTTGCGCAGGTATGGGTCGAGCGTTTGCGTCCAGGTGAAATTGGCGCCGGCATGCACGGTCAGGGGATAGTAGTCGTCGAAATCCTGCGCATACTGCAAGAAAGCCAGGCCAAGTTGTCGACCGTTGGAAAGGCACGAAGCGCGGCGCGCTCGATCTCGCGCCTGCGCCAGCACGGGAAATAGAATCGCCGCCAGCACCGCGAGAATAGCAATGACAATAAGCAATTCGATCAGGGTAAAGCCACGCCCTATGCGTTGAAATCGGGACATTCTTGCTCCTCCTTTTGCATTATAGCGGCAAATTCCTGTGGCAAAGCATGTTGCTAAAGCGTCGGGCGACAAATTCGCATCATAGTGTCGCCGCCGCGCTGAAATTCATAGGCGACTCGCTGACATTGCACCGAGTACTCGTCGTTGCGCAATTCTGCCGCCAAGACCTCAACGTGTTGCGACGGCTGGCCGCCCACTTTGAGCAGCGGGAAAATGCGCACCTCGCGTGCAACGCGCAGCATTTCGCGAATTGATTCGCGATGGAACTCCAGCGACAGGTGATCGGAGTAGAGAAATAGGAAGTGCGAACTCAGTGCAAGGTCGAACGCGCCGTCGGAAAAAGAGAGCCAGGGCAGGCTCTCGGCGCGGTAACGACCTTCTTGCTTGCCACGGTCGAAATCTTTAATGAAAAGCTGCATCGCGACGCGGCGTCGATTGCCCAAATCGTGCGGCGAACGAATGTAAGTCCACACGAAGTCGTGCGCGTTCTGCTGCAACTCAGCCAGCATTTTGGGATAAATGGCCTGGAAGCGTTCTTCTATTTGCCCCTTCGAGTACTCGTAAATGGGGTCGCACGATACCACATGGCCGCCACGCTTTGTCCACTCGCAGTTGAAGCTGGCCGGGCCATCGCCGCAGCCCAGAATTCGACGCGGTAAATCCTCTTCTGTCAGTGCGAACATGCGCGCATGTTCGTCCAGCGAGCGGCCCCACGGTACAATATGATCAACGGAGAAAGCCATTTGCGCATTGTTTTAACACGCGTGCTGCTGCGTACACAAGCCCTTCTCGTAATGGTGAAGTTTCAATGGCGTAAATTCTAACTCTCAAATCGAAATGCGAAGCCCGGCACCAGAAAGGATTTCTTCATGGCAAAACACCACATCGCACTTATTCCCGGTGACGGCATCGGGCCCGAAGTAGCAGCGGCGACAGAACGAATCGTGGCGGCCAGCGGTGTTGACATCGAATGGTCGCGCCTTGAAGCGGGCGGCGAGTTCATGGCTAAATACGGCACGCCGATGCCCGATCAAGCGCTCAACGAAATTCGCCGCCTGGGTGTGGCGCTCAAAGGCCCCATTGCGACGCCTGTGGCCAGCGGCTTTGCCAGCGCCAACGTCACGCTGCGCAAGGCGCTCGATTTGTATGCGGCGGTGCGTCCGGTCAAAACGCTGCGCGGTGTGGAAAGCCGCTACACCGATGTCAGGCTGACTGTTATTCGTGAGAATACCGAAGACCTCTATTCGGGCATCGAACACCTGATTCAGCCGGGCATCGCCGAAAGCATCAAAATCGTGACCGACAAGGCGTGTCTGCGCATCTGCCGCTTTGGGATGGAACACGCGCGCCGCTCCGGTTTCAGCAAAGTCGCGATTGTACACAAAGCCAACATTATGAAAATCACCGACGGGCTGTTTCTCGAATGCGCCCGGCGTGTGGCGCGCGACTTTCCGGACATCGAGTACTCGGAAGTGATTGTCGACAACATGTGCATGCAGTTGGTCAAAGACCCGACGCGCTACGAAGTGCTCATCATGGAGAACCTGTATGGCGACATCGTGAGCGACCTGTGCAGCGGCCTCGTTGGTGGCCTGGGTGTGGTGCCCGGCGCTAACATCGGGGAGAGCGCCGCCGTTTTTGAGGCCGTTCACGGTAGCGCACCCGACATCGCGGGTAAGAATAAAGCGAACCCGACAGCACTGACCATGAGCGCGGTGATGATGTTGCGCCACATCAATGAAGACACAGCCGCCGACCGCATTCAAAACGCCCTCGAAGCGGTGCTGGCCGAGGGCAAAACGATCACGGCGGATTTGGGCGGCAGCGCCGGCACAACCGAGTTTGCCGCTGCCGTAATTGAAAAGTTGAACGCACAGGGATTATGAACTGGCTGGAGCGACGTAAACAGTGGGCGCGGGGTTTGAAGATCGAGGCCTTTACAATTTATCTGGCGTGTCGCGACCCGCGCCTGCCGTGGCGTACTCGTTTATGCGCGGCGTGTGTGGCGGCCTATGCGTTTAGTCCCATCGACCTGATTCCCGACTTCATCCCAATTTTCGGATACTTAGACGACCTGATTCTGGTGCCGCTGGGTGTGGCTCTGGTGCTGCGCATGATTCCCGCCGCTTTGCTCGATGAACATCGCACACAGGCGCGCGATATGGCGGCACGCCAAACGGCGCGCGGCAAACCGGCCAACTGGATGGCGGCGGCAACCATTATCATGGTGTGGCTGCTGACGGCGGCGTGGCTGGCGAAACATTTTCTATGGAAATAGCTAACGAGATGGTCTCAACGAGTACTCACGACGATGCCGAAAAGCCTCGACCGCACCCGGCGGCATCGCCGCTGTTTTGGCTGCTGCTGATTGTGACGCTCGGTGTTGTGATGCCTTTTGTGCCGGTGCCCAACGTGGCGGCAGCCGTAAGCGGAGCTATTGTGCTCACGGTTGTTTACGTGGCGGCGGTGGTGTTGTTTGCGGCCCTGGTAACGCGGAGTTTTCCTGCGATCAAAGAACGCGCTCTGCTTTTTGCCTTGGCTCTGGGGTTGTGGCTGGTGATGCAGTTTCTGGTGCAGCCGGTTCTGGTTGAACTCTTTACCGCGTTGCGCAACGAAGGCACCACGCCGACAACTGCACAAAACCTATTACGCTTCTTTGCTTTGACCGTTACTGATGCGTCTCTGCTGTGCGCTGCGGTGTTCGGTGGCAGCCTGGTGGCGGGGCTAATACGGGAAGCGAGCATCGTGGGAGCGGTTTGTGCCCTGGCTGCGCTGATCGACATCTGGGGTGTTTTGCTGGGCGGCATCGTTTCGCAGGTGATTGAAAAAGCCCCCGACATCGCCTCTAAGGGTATGGCCTCGATGCCCACAGCCGGTGCCGCCACGGCCTCGAAGTTCATCATTCCTTTGCCGGACATCGGGGCGGGCGATTACCTGTTTCTCGGTTTGCTGTTTACGGCACTGCACCGCTTCAGCATGAACTGGGGCGGTGCAGTGAAGTGGACAATTCCCCTCGTCGCGCTCGCGCTGCTCAGCGTTGTGTTCGGCCTGCCCGCGCTGCCCGGCTTGCTCTTCATCGGCTTGGGCACCGCAATCCCGAACTGGAAGCATTTCCAGTACTCGCGCGACGAAAAGTTTGCTCTGCTTTACGCGGGCATTCTGGTTGTCGTGCTGACGGCGGGATTGTATTTCGGAGTGACGAACCTGCTGCCGCAACGATAAGAACTACTTTGCACGCTGAAAATCTTCGCCGGCGTGGTAGGACGAGCGCACAAACGGCCCACTGGCAACCAGGCCAAAGCCCAGCGACTCGCCGATGAGGCGCAGTTCTTCGAACTCGTCGGGATGATAATACTTCTGCACAGCGAGGTGGCGCGGCGTGGGACGCAGATATTGTCCCATCGTGACAAAATCGACGCCGTGCGCTTTGAGATCGTGCAATACCTGCACAATTTCTTCTTTTGTTTCGCCCAAACCGGTCATCAAGCCGCTTTTGGTTTTAATGCGTGCGTCCAACTGTTTCACGTCTTGCAATAGCTTGAGCGAGCGCTCGTATTTGGAACCACGCCGCGCTGTTGAATAGAGTCGCGGCACGGTTTCAATGTTGTGGTTATAAACGTCGGGGCGCTCGGCGGCAACGCGAAAGTATTCCTCTTGCTTGCCTTTGAAATCAGGTGTGAGCACTTCGATTTTAGCCTCAGGCAACTGGCGACGCACTTCACGCAATACGCTCACCCAGTGACCGCTGCCGCCGTCGGGCAGGTCGTCGCGGTCAACGCTGGTGATAACAACATATTTTAAGCCCAAACGCTTGGCAGCCTCGGCGACACGTTGCGGCTCGGTCGGGTCGAGCGCGCCGGGACGCGCCGTGGCGACGTTGCAAAAGGCGCAGGCGCGCGTGCATTTATCGCCGCAAATCATGAAGGTCGCGGTCTTGTGGCTCCAACACTCGCCGACGTTGGGGCAGCGCGCTTCTTCGCACACCGTTACGATGTTCAATTCGCGCAGTTGTTCGCCGGTTTCAACCGTCTGGCGCGCTTTGCCGCTTTTGGTGCGCAGCCATTCGGGCAAGCGTGGCTGTCCCAGCGGTGTGCCGCTTAACAAAGAAGCATTTTGAGTACTCACAAGCGGCTGAAATTCGGTAGTGGCGACTGCCTGAAGAGAGATGATTTGCTCGGCCATAAGAAGAAGTATAGCGCAGCCCAGACGAAGTGTGACGGCAACCGTCGTGAGCACGGGAGCGCGAGCACGGGAGACTGCGCGACCCAAATCGCGCGGCGCTTGATTTGCAATGTTCGTGCTGCCGACCGTAAAGAGCCAATTCAGCAGGAGAAAACGAAGATGCAACGGACATTGCGAAAATCGAGTGTCGCCGCAGCGCTGCTGTGCCTGACCCTGTTTGTCGGGATCGCGGCGCGTGCCGCTGACGATCCGCAACGCGCGCCACGCAGTTCGTACCTGCGGGTCGTGCATGCCATTCCAGGCGCGGCCAAAATCGACTTATATCTCAACAACAAGAAGACGCTGAACGATATTACTTTCGGCGCGCAAACAAAGTATCTGCGCCTGCCCGCCGGTGATCATCGTATCAGCCTGTTGACCAACGAACCGTCGCGCACTTTGTTCAGCAGCACCCGCCGTCTGCGTCTCGACCGCTTTTACACTCTCATCGCATACGGCAAGAAAGCGGCGCCCCGCTTCCGAGTACTCGATGAGACCGTAGGTGCCGTCCATCCGCGCCGCGCCCGCTTCATGGTGACGCACTTATCGCCCGGCGCACCGCCGATTGATGTCGTGGGACGCACCAGAGACGGACGCTGGCTGCGCCTGGCCAGCCGCGTGCGCTACGGACAAACGCGCCACATGCTGGTGCCACCAGGCCCATACACGTTGTATGTTCGCGCCGGTGCGGGCAATGTGTTGACAGATATTACAAGCGTCGATTTGCAGGCCGGACGGCGCTATTCGGCGTTTGCCATCGGGCAGCCGCGAGCCAAGGGAGAGAACGCCTTTCGCGTGATGCTCGATCCCGCAGCGAGCCAGTAATCTGGGCCACTCGTCGGCAGAGAACGGGGCGTCGCTTGCGAGTGGCGCCCCGTTTTTGTGGCTGCTACGATCTCACAAGTTTTGCCGCATCAACAGCGCCCAGGCGATTTGCACGAGAGCGTGCGTATAGAATGCAACCGCGAACGACTTTTGCCGCCAGGCAATCGTGCCCAGAACGAGGCCTCCGGCGAACGAGCTGTAAAACTCCAACGGCGGTTTGCCCTGGTGCGCCCAGCCGAAAAGCAGCGCTTGCAACAGCACGGCGACAACTCCGCCGACACCTTGCGCCATGCCGAAAAGCAAAAAGCCACGAAAGAACCACTCCCAGCAGAACATGTAGATGATTAGCGACAGCAACAGCCACGGCAGGCCGGTGTTCTCAGCCGATGGAAAATAGGTGGCGTAGTAAGTGTGCAGTGATGCGTCCTGCGCCACAAACCACAGTGCGGCCAACATAGGAACGAACAAAGCCAATGTCCACTTGAGGTGTGTTTTCCAGTTGCGGAAGTTCCAGCCGTAGTTCCACGCGTTGAGTCCCTGATTCTTCAGCCACGGCACGTGCCCCACGCCTTGCGCGAAAAACAGCCATACCATGCCCAGCGGCAGCGCCAGGTTCGCCACAAAGCTCAGGCTGATCCAGCGGTTCCACTCAGCACCGGGCCGAAAACCGGCGCGTAGCTGTGACCACAACAAGAATCCGCCAGCCAGCAAAGTAAACAGGGCGCGCAGTTGCAGAGCGGTTGGCGTTTCGTCCCATTCCAGTTCTTCCGAGTACTCGGAATCCGATGTTGGTGGTTCAGGTGGTGTGGGTGGCTCAATATTCGGTGGTGCCGAATTCAACGGGGCGGTTTCAAGCGGCTCGTGTGCTTTTTCGGTCATGAGGAAGAAACCGCGTTCTGCTGCGCAAGCTGTTGCGCCTCAATGACTTTCATGAATTTGATTTTTGAATCCAAGTCGTTGTATGACATTTTTGCGTAAAGAAACATTGCCGTGACGAGCAGGTCTGCGTATTCTGGCTGATGAGTGTGCAATGTGAACAGCACGAGCATTACACACATGCCTACGGACGCCACTGCATACAGAAAGGAAAATGTCCCTCGCAGAGTGTGCAAACGTTTTAATTCCGCCGCGTGCTGGTCAGTATTCAGCACCTTATTTAAAAAGAAAGCGTCGCCGTGCCTGTCCGTGATTCTCATTTAGAAATCTCCGCTTGTCTTGTGCGCTCTTCCCTGAGTCCCCAACATTAAGAGGTTCGACCCGTTGTCCGCCGATTTGCACCGGCGCTCTTTTCGCAGTAAGATACGCGGATAGAAAACCTTCCAAACTCACAGAAGAAAGCGGCCTTCAATTCATGCTATCCGAACGCATCAACCGCATCCAACCCAGCCCGACTCTCGCGATTTCGGCCAAGGCCAAAGCCATGCGCGCCCAGGGTGAGGACGTTATCTCATTCGACGTGGGCGAGCCCGATTTCGACACACCCGAGCATATCAAACAAGCCTGCATCACGGCTCTGGAAAAGGGCGACACCAAGTACACAGCGGCTGCCGGCACGCCCGCTTTGCGCGAAGCCATCTGCGGCAAGTTGCAGCGCGAAAACAAGCTGACCTATTCGCCCGATCAGATTGTTGTGTCGTGTGGCGGCAAGCATTCACTTTACAACATCTTTCAAACGATTCTCAACCCGGGCGATGAAGTCGTCATCCCCGCGCCTTACTGGGTTTCCTATCCCGACCAGGTTCTGCTGGCCGACGGCGTGCCCGTCATTTTGCCGACGACGCAGGAGCAGGGCTTCAAAATCACGGCGCAGCAACTCGAAGATTGTTTGCAGCAGCATCCACGCGCCAAAGCCGTCATCATCAACTCACCCAGCAACCCGACGGGCGCAGTTTATTCGCCGGATGCTCTGCGCGAATTGTGTCGAGTACTCGAAAACTATCCCAATGTGCTGGTGATTTCCGATGAAGTGTATGAGCACATGGTGTATGCGCCCAACGAGCAGTGGAGCGTGGCGCGCTACAACGAGGATTTTCAGCGCCGCACGATTCTGGTGCATTCGTTTTCCAAAACCTATTCGATGACCGGCTGGCGCATCGGCTGGACAAGTTCTTCCAAAGAACTGGCCGGTGCCATGGGCAAACTGCAATCGCAATCGACCTCGAACCCGACCAGCTTCGCACAGGCGGCGGGCATCGCGGCGCTGGAAGGCCCTATCGACACCGCCATGATGGCCGAGTTCGAAAAGCGCGGCAAAGTCATTCGCGAGCTGTTGAAAGGTGTGCCCGGCTTCAGCGTGGCGCGGCCTGAAGGGGCGTTCTATGCGTTCCCCAAAGTGAGTGGCCTGTTCGGCGTGATGGTCGGCAAAGATCAGCAGATCAACACGGCGGATGCGTTGGCAGCATATTTGTTAAAAACAGCCAAGGTGGCGATTGTGCCCGGTGAAGGTTTTGGAGCGCCGGAGCATGTGCGCTTTTCTTATGCCACATCGATGGAGCACATCAAAGAAGGCGTTAATCGCATTTTGCGAGTACTCCCTGAATAACAAGGAATTAACTCATGCTCGATAAAAAACCTTCCGGTCTGGAAAATGTCGTTGTTGCCGATTCAAAAATTTGTTTCATTGACGGCAAGCGCGGTCAACTTGTTTATCGCGGATACGACATCGACGACCTGGTGCAGAATTCCAGTTTTGAGGAAGTGGCTTACCTGTTGTGGCACGGCGATTTGCCGACACGCGCGCAGCTTGAAAAGTTGCGAAAAGACCTCAACTATTCGATGGTGTTGCCGGCCCGAGTACTCGACATCATGCAGGCGCTGCCCTTCGACGCCAACCCGATGCGCGTGCTGGAAACCTCGACCTCGGCGCTGGGCACTTTCGATCCGCTGGCCGATGACAGCAGTCCGGACGCCAACCTGGCCAAAGCGGTTCGTTTAACGGCGCAGTTGCCGATGATCGTTTCGACATGGGACCGCATCCGCAACGGCCAGATTCCGGTTGACCCCGATCCTGATAAAGGCATCGCCTTTAACCTGTTGAAGATGTTGACCGGCCACGACACGGACGCCGAATCGGAGCGCGTTTTCGATGCCGCTCTCATTCTGCACGCCGACCATGAACTGAATGCGAGCACGTTTTCGGCACGCGTCACAGCGGCCACACTGTCCGACATGCACTCGGCGGTGACTTCGGCCATCGCCACACTGAAAGGCCCGCTGCACGGCGGCGCCAACGAAGCTGTGGCCAGCATGTTGATCGAAATCCGCGACATCGAGCACGTCGATGCTTACATGCAAAATCTACTCGCACAAAAGAAGAAAGTGATGGGCTTCGGCCATCGTGTATATAAAGCCAAAGACCCGCGCGCCGTCATTCTGGAGCGCATGAGCGAAGAGTTGGCGCAGCGCAAGGGCGACACCAAGTGGTTCGACATGAGTCGCCGCATCGAAGAAATCTTCCAGCCCATCGTCGCTGAAAAGGGCATCTACCCCAATGTCGATTTCTACTCGGCTTCGACCTATCATGTGCTGGGCATTCCGCGCGACCTGTTCACACCGATCTTCGCCTGCTCGCGCGTCGTTGGCTGGACAGCGCACCTGATGGAGCAATATGCCAACAATCGCCTGTTCCGCCCCGATTCCAATTACATCGGCAATACCGGCTTGAAATACGCTCCCATCGACCAGCGCGGTTGAACCTGAAGCTGCAATGATAAACAAACAGCCGCTGTGATATTCACAGCGGCTGTTTGCGAGTACTCGTAGGGGCGCATGGCGTGCGCCCTTCCG
>DASVRI010000021.1:0-100082 GCA_036388675.1 Abditibacteriaceae bacterium
TTACCCGAAACCGGCGCGCTAACCCAAAGGGGCAACCCTGAAGGAAGCAACCGTCTAAGGTAGAGCCGATGATTGGCGTGAAGTCGTAACAAGGTAGCCGTATCGGAAGGTGCGGCTGGATCACCTCCTTTCTGGAGTAACACATTCTTGAACCTCTCCTAACCACAAGGTCGTAAGACCCCACAGTTAAGAGTCAGTAGAGACAATTACTCAAACACTTCGCTCGCGCATCACACACCCGTAAGGGTTTTGACTTCCTCTGCCCGACCAGCAGAAACTCGTAAGCGCTACTCAGTCCTCAGCGCCACATACCATAGCAACTACACACAAAAGTCCGCATTCGATTAATCGAGTGCGGACTTTTGTGTGTTATGATCAATTGTATATGCGGCATCAACCTCAATCATATTGGGTGCACAAATCAATCCAACCACATATCTCGCCGTTACCTGCCTCCACTGGCGGTGAACCTATCACAATCCATGTGTCCGCTCGCATACTAGATTGGCCTCTGCGTTGTTCCTGTTGTGCTGAATTCACCAATGATGCTCAGTTAGCAATACATACCCACAAGAGTGGACAGAAGTTTGTTCGTGTAACTAACGACGGCTGGACTATTCCTTGTTGCCCACAGTGTCAGCAACACATGGCTAAAGCAAAGGAAGTGGAAGATAAACTGTCAGAGGCTATTAGGTATAAGCTTGCTACCAAAGTACAGCAGGGATTTAGACTAAACTGTGGTTTGTGGGCTCTTGTAATTCTATCTGGCATGCAAACGCGCTCAGTCCTAGGATTTATAATTGTCTTGGCGCTAGCTAAGGTTGCCGAGCAGATGATATGTATATTCGTAACTGCACAGCAGAGAGAAGATAGAAATCGCAGAGTTGATAACTTGTTTCAAGAAAAGGAGATACTATATTCTCAGGCTGAGGCCCTTACTAAAGATACATGTTGTGGCATTGGCCCATCTGTAATATATCAAGGGTGTAGCGGTTCCGTTCATACATTCCTCTTTTCTCGATACGATTACGCTGAGAATTTTGCACTGCTGAATCATAAGAAATTAGTTCAATAGGCGGCTGTAATAATAGCAAAGTCCCTGCTTCGAGTACTCCAAGCAGGGACTTTCCGCTTCTTCCCGGTTGATCTGCATCCCCATTCTTCTGCTAAGTGGAAACGGCCAAGTCAATGTTGCTCATCAGTTCACTACCTGTGTAAGCATGATGTCTTAATTGTAAGCACTGCTTATAATGCTTCTATACGGAGCTTACAGGGGCAGACGATAACGCCGCAGCTTCGTGGTGGTACCAGTGGAAGTTCTCAATTTCTTTCGCAGGAGGAACGCAGCGCACCATGAACTGTGGCGCGTTTTCCCAGCCGCGTCCGCTTTCCTTTTCCAAGCGCATCATGGTTTTGACATCTGGCCCATCCCATAGCACCTCACCATCGGACAGCGCCAGGTAGCGGCCAGCGAATTGAGCAGCCAGCTCTTCCTGTTGTTCCTGGTAACGTGCGACGCACTCTGCCCCACGTTGAAGTTGCTCAGCGCGTTGCGTGTTACCGCCGTAACCGCGCACTTCAAAAGGCGTTGCGATTTCTTCCGGTGAGGGGCCGAGCACCTCAATATCCGCGGCATGGTTGGGGCCGAGACCAGCTTCGGCCAATAGTTTGATGACGTTGCGCCGATAGAGAAAAGGATGATCCGGGAAGTCGCCACACGGGTTGAAGCCCATGACACGCGCTCCGACGCTGTCGGTCGCTACGATGTTGGTGCCGGCCAGAAGCACGCCGGGCGTGACGGCTTCGCCGCCCCATTCGCTTTTGTTCGCGGCTACAATACCGTCGATGACGTTCAATTGTGGTTGCAGCCACTGCGCCAGGTCCGCGAGTACTCGTGGTAGACGAATCAGGCGGTCGTGCAAGTAGCTGCGCGGCGCACCATATACAGAAGTCGGCATCCAGCCGAACAGGTTCTTGGTGCACAACGTGAGCCCCATGCTGGCATGAGCTTTCATTTTGGCTACTGAAACAACAGCATCAGCCTCAACTAATTCACGCGGCACGGAGTAGCGCCTAAACATTGGATCGGCATGGCGCATCTCGACTTCTGTTAATTCACTCGCATTGAAATCGACGAGACGCACCTTAGGGTAGCGCGCGAGTCGCTGCGGCAGGCCCAGCTTTTCATACAGCCCACAGGCGTTACCGTCGGTTGTAGCGTCACCAATCACAATCGCGGCATCTGTCACGGCACGCAGGGCCTGAATGGTGCCTTCCACGACGGCAGGGTCGGTGAGTTCGGTTTGCTTGCCGTGCGTTAGCGTCAGTCGGTGCACGCCTGCGTTGATCTTGATGGCAATGCTATGAGCGTTGCGAAAGTTCCGCTCTAGATCGTTTAGGCGTGTGATGGCTTCTACGGTTCGGCTCACCACATCCTGATCTTTGGCTTCTGGTGAGCACTGTAGCAGGCTCACTTTCTCTCTGTGAGTTTCTTTATAGGACACGAAGAGGTATTTCCAATCTTTAAGGTGTTCATAACGCAGGATTCTTCATCGCAAAATCCGCATTTCGACAGAGTAGGCGCAGCAAATGTGCGACCACTCACTTGGCAAAAGAGTACTCGTGATACATTGCGGCCAAAGAATTGAAGTTACTCGTTAAGAGCGAAGCAAGATTACTGGCCGAAGATAGTCGTATCAGGGAAGAAGGCGGCCCAACCATACCATTGGCTGAGATGATTGTCGACGCGCGTCAATGATTTGCCCGCCAAAGGGCCGGCTTCGGCTTTGCCCACCAGGTTCCAGCGCGAGCCGGTTTCCTTATCGTAGGTGGCAAATTGGCCGTTCGGCTGCTTGCGCGCTTCAAAGGTCAAGGTTTTTCCGTCCAGAACACGAGAAGCGGCATAAGCTGTTGCCGTGGGGAGATCCAGCAAAGCAACTACAGGCGTATCGCCTAACGTATCGTTGATGATACCGTTTGCTTTCTCCAAAGCCTTGATCGGGTAAGCGCGACGCAGAGCGTCTTCGGCTGGAAGTGGCAGCGTCACGGCGAGCACTTTGTCGAATTGCGGCAAACGCTCATCGTTGCGGGTAAGCGTGCTCGCAAACTGTGGCATGGGAAAGCGCGTGTAGCCGCGTGGCTCGGCTACTCCTTTGGGGCGGTAGAACTTTTGAAACGGGTTGTCGGGCGACATCACAATCGTGTCGGGGTGTAGTTTCTTCCACTGGCCCCAGGTTGTATCAAGCAGCGGCAGCGTCTTGAGTTTTTTGCCTGTTAGCGGCCCTTTGACTGCTCTCCCCGAGACTTGCAGCCACACACTTTCCGTGTTGCGGTCGAAGACTGTGACGACACCGTTGTATAAACCGTAAAAGTCCAACATCAAAGTTTTGTCATCAACGATGGAACTAAAAGCAAGTCCGGTGTTGCAAACGCTACAGTAGGTAATTGCAACCGCAACAGTGCCTCCTGTCGTCATATTTCCAATGTTGTCATTGATGGCGTGGTGGAATGAGGCGAAGCGCGTTGGATAGGCACGACTTTCTCCATTGATGGAAAGTCCCAGCACATATTCCTCATCACCCAGAAAGTCACTTGCCTGTGCAGCCGTCACCATTTTCGGATTGTCAATGGCGCGAAACGGCATCATCTGGCGTCCATCCCATAGCGCATCAGGATCGACGTTGGACTTTGCATGAGTACTCGGATTGGGGCTTTGCGTGGAACTTGCTGCCGACTTAGCTTGGGAGGGTTGTGCAAGCAACACTTGAGAGGTCATGCACAGCAGTGGAACTACCAAACAGCCGATGTGGCTACGTGAGACGCTACAAGAGAACATGCCCACTTCCTTTTGCCGAGAGTGTCTCAAAGTTTAACAGCTAGCTCACTATAGCTGGTTGTAAGCTCCAGTTCACTTGTGACGCGCGACTTTGATGTAAATTTACAGACATGACTACGCCCGTAATCTATCTTCTCACAACAGAAAAACGCCCTGACTTCCGTTTGGTCAAGACCTTCCTTTGGTCAGATGAGCAAAACGTAAACTCTGATGGTGACTCTCACAACCCGGCCAGTCGAGACTGGACGTTATTGTATCTGTTGAACAGAGAGGATGAAAATGAATGGATTGACATCTATCCCCTTCAAGACCGCCCTTTAATGCTTGAGATAAAAGGGAGTTCAGAGAACTTGGCGGCTCGTGTAGCCTACTTCCTGGCAGTCAAGTCAAGCGGACAAGTTAGCTTCACGCAGGAAGGGCCATATCAAGAACCCGTGGTGTTGCTGCCTTTGCTTGGTCATGCTTTTGATCTAAAAGCTGCTATGGAAAGGATAGAAAAAAGCCGTTACGCCAATGCAACAGAGGAAAATCCCTATCCCTGGTTGGAGTAAAACATGTATCAAAGTTCTTTACCCGTAAGGCAACAAATCGCTGCACCCGACGCGCTATAGCCTTCGTTACGCTCCAGGTTTCGGTTAGCCACTGAGGTCGGTCGTTGAGCCGCAGCGTGTTACTCTCTCAACAGAAAAGCTCCACGAGTACTCGTGGAGCTTTTCTGTTTCTGCAAGATTATCTTCGGCTTAACGATCTCTGCGTCTTCCGTTCCCTGGTGTGCGATCAGCATCATTGTTAGCGGGAGCAGCAGGTGACTGGTCTTGCTGTTCGGCTCTGCGCCGGTTTTGATTTCCCTGTTGCCTGCGCTCATTCTCTTGGCGCTGCTGTTCCTGGCCCTCTCTCTCCTGACGCTCGTTTCGTTCCCGTTCGCGTTGCTGCTGTTCTTGTTGGACTCGTTGTTGGCGTTCCTGACGATCCAGGCGTTCCTGACGCTCGCTTCTTTCTCGCTCCTCGCGTTGTTGCCGGCGCTGGTTTTCTTCCTGCTGTTGTGCGTCGCGCCGTTCTTCTTTCCATTCCCGGCGTGCCGCTGGTTCTTGCTCACGGCCTTCCTGCCCTGGTTGTTCACGTTCACGTTCACGGTCGGCTGATGATCCAGGATCGGCTCGTTTCGCTTCTGCGCGCTCACGATGAGGCTGCTGTGCTTGTTTTACTCGATTCTCGGCTGGTTCGGCACGGCTTTGGTCACGGCTCTGGTCGGCTACGTTTGCTGCTGTGTTTGTGGACTCTTTAACAGGCCGTGTTCTTGGTTCTAGTCTCGGCCCTGGTTTGACGTTTTCGAGCAGTGCCGGTGTGGGAGAAACGGCTTGTGACATGACGGATGTATCTGGGCGCAGTCCCAGCAGCGACAGTCTCTTACGGCTCAGGTAAACGACATCTGAGGCGGTGGCGCGGCGATGCGAGAAGCTCTTGCCAAATTCTCCGGCAGGCGCGCTGCTGGCTCCTCCCTGGCGCACATTAACCGGAACGGCGGGAATGACGGCACCGGTTTTCGTCGCGGGCTTACCGCTGCTGTGACCTGCGCTGCGGCCAGGTGATTTACCATTGCCGCGCGGGGGCAGGTTGATGATGGTTACGGGGCCTTTGAAGATGTTCTTGACGCGCCCGGGATAGGGATAGCTGCCGCGCCGCTTATTGATGATAGTAACCGGGCCTTTATAGATGTTGACGGTTTTGATGACCGGCGTGCCCCAGTAAGAGTAACACGGCTGCGCGATATAGAGTTCGGTGCGATAACTGGTCGAGTAATGGCTTGCGTAAGAAGGAAACGACGTGTAGAACTCTGACGGCGCCGGGCAGTAGGCGGCTACGAGTGGGACGGAAAAGTAAGTGTCCCAACGATTGAAGCCGCTCGACAGCGTTGTAGGATAATGCACCTCATCTGGCGAGAGTGGTACCCAGGTGATGGAGCCATTGCTTTGCGACAGGCTGACCACTGCCGGGCACCAAGGCTGCTTCGACGGCCCCGGCACCCAACTCCAGCCCCATTGAGTACTCGTCCATGTGCCGTAATGGTAGGGCGCCCAACCCCAGGGTTCGGTGGAAACCCAGGTCCAGCCCCACGGTCTTACATTCGCCCAGCGACCTGCAGAGTAGGGGCGCCAACCTGCCGCGACGCGTGGACACCATACATAGCCATGACGCGCGTCCTGGCGCCAACGACCATACAGGTCGAGATCTCCGGCCACCAGAGCAATGTTGGAAGGCAGATGACGCGCAGCAGGACGCAGACGACCTGTAAAACGGCGGTCGCGCGTGTCGTTCCAGCGCTCCCATTCATCGGCTACGGGCAGGCGCGCGACTCGGAAGGGTGAACTCTTGTCGCGCAGCGTAAGGTAATCGCTCGCTTCCAGCGTGATGTCGCCCTGCCGTGCCTCGACAGTCGCCTGACCAGCCCGTATTGCGAACTCAGTGCTTAGCGGCAATTCATCTGCGTGCTCGCCTTGTTGAGGTGACGGCGTCACTCCCACGCGCAGCTTGGCCGGGCCGACTGCGCCAATGGCACCACGTGGCGTCACAACGCGAAAAGCCGAGTACTGATGGCGCAAATGAAGTGAGGCGACACCTTGTTCCAGAACGATTTCGGTGAAGGCACCATCCTTGTCGCTGTGCAATGCGCGCAGCGTAACCTGCGTATCACTGCCCAAACGCAGGAAACTGCCTTCATCGAATTGCAGTTCAAGGCGGGCGTTTCGGGCGACCTGGATTGCGGTTGCTTCTTGCACTGGTAGGTTAAGCGTCAAGCGCGTCCACGACGGCGCATTACCGGCAACTCGATCAGCATCAGGGGCATCGTTTTGATTGGTATCGCTCACGTTCATGGCCTGGGCGCTATCGTCACGAAAGCTATCCGGGCCGGTGCTGTGCTGCCACTTTACGTCGCCCTGCAAAAAGGAAACACGCGCCAGCCGCACCGGGGCTGCTATGGGCTGGATGTTGCCGCTCTGGCTTTGCGCCGCTGAAACCAGGTAAGTGGATTGCGAAGTGCTTGAACCCGGAAGAGCCGGCTGCTCCCGGCCCCTTGCAACTTCCTGGGCACCGCTGGAGTGCGTAAGTGTCGGCATAAGAACCATGCCGCAAAACAGGACGGAGAATAGTCGTGGATGCAACCCCGGTCCTCCGCCGGCAAAGTGTGGCCCGGACGAAGAATGTGCGGCGGCGAAGAATGGAAGAGACATAATGGCCTCCAGAGGCAGAAACAGCACGGCAAGCTAAAGGCAACAGGGATGAGACAGGCGCGCAAAGAGTCCGATCTACGGCGGTTAATGTCGGCACGACGTCGCAGGCAAGCTGATGTTCAGAAAATTTGTTGAGAACTGTTTCTCTGGAAGGAATTGCGGAGAGCAAGGAATTGCCGAGAGCGGGGCCGCAACGTCTCTTTGTCGATTCGCAAGCAGTCGAGACGATTTAGCCGCCTAATAGTCGGGATAGTGTAACGTTTAGTAGTAGGTCTTTTTCGTGACGGTCATCAGGATGAAGGCCAGCGCGCACGCCAGAGGAGTACGCAGAAACGGCAGCGGGATAACAAAACTGGCCAGGCATAAGCCGAAGGTAATGCCGCCCCATTTCAGTCCTTCACCCCGATCGGCCTCGGCAAAACGTCCGACCGCACTCGCGGCGGCAATGGAGAGAATCAATTCAAACATACTGTTTCGACTATGCGTGTGAATCACGATGTACTGTAAGCGTTGCTTCGCTGCGAATTACCTCATTCTGCTCGACATAGCACGATCGGAGTTGCGTTCTTTAGCAATGTCACGCTGCTTCAAAGTTCGGAGCAGCATTTTAGCGGCTCGCCTTGTTTCAGGATTACGGTCTTGAAGCGCAGCCACCAAAACTCCTCGATAGTGGTTACTCCCGTAATCGTCACTGCTGATTATCTTCATCGTGTAGAAAAGCGAATTGCCTCCCGTGCGGCGCGCTAATGCCGAATGACCGGCGCCGTTCGCAGGCGAAGGGGCATGGAGAATGTAGTAGGTGCGACTGTCGGCTCCCTTGATGTATGTTTCCACTTTCCACGAACAGGTCTTAGCAAAGCCTGCAAAGAAAAACACTACCAGAGCACCAACATAAAAGCTGATGGACACAAACAGCGATGCAACAGCTACACGCTTGTATGCTCTCTGTTTTATCAAGCTCCAGAGCGCAATAGAAAACAGCAGTGCGGTGCAACACAGTGACACTCCAAATAACATCTGGAACACGATTAGCTTGAGGAATAAAAGCGATTCCCTTGCATTATGAGCCGTTCCGCCATTGAACCGACTGAGGAGGAGTGCAGCAGCAAGGCAAACTCCACTCACGCCGCACAGTGCCCACGCCGGTTTTAGCCATCGAGTATGCATCGTCTGTATTAGACATCTTCCATAAGTCTTAGCGACGGCTGTTTTCCCAACCGCGCCCGGCCCAGTCGTTCCAGCCGTAGATCGCACCCGCATCATTGGTTTCTTCGCAGACGTTGTGGATCTCGTTGCCTTCGATAATGTGATCATTGCCGCCAAGACTCATGGCCTGGTGGGGTGCATCATAAATCAGGTTGCGCGTGGCGCGGTTGCCCACACCATCCAGCGCAATAGCAGGAGGATCAGTCCGATTCCAGCGGCTGTAATGGTGAATGCGACAATTCTCAACCAGGTGTCCTGCCGGGATCAGCGTGGCGCGGTCACCGCCGGTTAAACTCACCCCACCGTTGCCATTGCCCGAAATGTCGCAGCCGCGTATCGCACAGTTGCGTCCGCCATCGATGCGCACAGCCCATTTTCCATTGTTGCGGATGGTGCAGCCCACGAGAGAACAATTTTCGCAGTTGTTCAACACGACATTATGTTCGCGGGCGCCCTCTATAACGATGTCTCGAAATGTGATGTGCGAGGCGCCTGTCATGCTTAAGACGCAAATGGACGGCTGCGTGTGCCGTCGCCCGCGTCATTTCCATTCGGTGATACCAGAATCTGCGTTGCTGCTGCGGCTCTCATCCATGCCAGCGGCAACAAGGCAAACATCACCATACGACACGCGAACCTGTGTCTCATGAAAATTCCTTTTCCGGCATTCAAAGCAAGTGGGCACTTCGTGATTATTCTCTGTTTGAGAGTTGCGCATTGAACTTGTTGCACCTTTGCAGCATTCAACAGCTTGTTATCATTAGGTGCGAGCCGAACATAAATTCAAGTTAAACGAGTGTGCCAATCAACGCAGCAATAACACAAGCGGCACAAGCCATCGCGCAAGCCGACGCCCTGCTGATTACAGCCGGAGCCGGTATGGGCGTGGACTCCGGGCTGCCCGACTTCCGTGGCAATGAAGGCTTTTGGAAAGCGTATCCGCCGCTGCAAAAACTGGGAATTTCTTTCGCGGAGATGGCCAACCCGCGTTGGTTCAAGGATGACCCGCATCTGGCGTGGGGCTTTTACGGGCATCGACTGCGTCTTTATCGCGACACAACGCCCCATCACGGCTTTAATATTCTGCTCGGGTGGGGCCGCCAGGCTCCAGCCGGCTACCGAGTACTCACTTCCAATGTAGACGGCCAATTCCAGCGCGCAGGATTTGAACCCGCACGTGTTCTGGAGGTTCATGGCTCCATTCACCACTTGCAATGCAGCCGACCATGCTCACAGGAGATCTGGAGCGCTGAAGGTATCGAAGTGCAGGTTGATGCAGAAAGCTTTCGTGCGCGTTCTCCTCTGCCACAGTGTCCTGGCTGTGGCGCAATAGCACGGCCCAACATCTTAATGTTCGGCGATGGCAGTTGGATCGGCACCCGCACGGAGCAACAGGAAACGCAACTTCAAGATTGGCTTTGTGATGTGGGCCACGGTAAGTTAGTGGTAATCGAATGTGGTGCCGGCAAAGCCATCCCAACAGTGCGCCGAGCCGGTGAGACACTGCAAAATCACTTCCGTGCACAGTTGGTGCGCATCAATAAGCGCGATGCCGATGGGCCGGCAGGAACTATCTCTATCGGTGACGATGAGCACGAGAACACAACACCAGGTGCTCTGGATGCTTTGCGCCTGATCGAAAACGCGCTTCGGGATTTAACGTGAATATCGCACGCGGATAGCGCTCAGCAAGCCTGTGAAGTTGTGCAATGGGGCTAATACTTTCTTGTCGGTTACTCGTTGAGGAAATCTAACACGAGCCTGGAGAATTCCTGTGGTGCCTCGGCGTGCAGCCAATGTCCTGCTCCTGTTACGGTGACAACACGCGAGAGTGGGAACAGGGTTTTAATGGTATCGAGATCTTCGTCGGGGATGTAATCGGATTTCTCGCCGCGAATGAACAAGGCCGGCTTCTCGTAAGTGTCCTGCGAATCGACTGCCTTGTTGACTTCATCGTAAGATTGAGCGAGGGCATCCAGGTTCATGCGCCAACGCAGTTGCCCGCTTTCATCGGAAGTGATGTTCATGAGCAGGAACTGGCGCGCTTCCCTATCGAAAATGTGCTGTGCAAGCTGAGCATCCAACTCACGGCGGCTGCGTGCGGCTGCCAGGTCCAGTCCTTGAAGCGCGGCCAAAATACTGTGGTGCCGGGGCCGTGAGGCTTGCGGCGACATATCGACCACAACCAGCTTATCGACCATCTCTGGATAAGTGAGAGCAAACTGCATGGCTGTCTTGCCACCCAGTGAATGTCCTAACAAGTAAGTGGAAATGAGACCGTGAGCCTGCATGAATGCATTCAAATCGGCGGCCATCGCTGCGTAGTTAAAAGTGGAACTGTGCGGCGAGCGACCATGATTACGCTGATCGACGGCGAAGACATGAAAGAACTCGCTCCACTCCCGGCTCAATGGCTTCCAGTTGACCAGCGACCCAAAGAGGCCATGCAGAACAATGAGTGGATGGCCTGTGCCAAAGTTTTCGTAATGTAAAGGCAGGGTTTGAGTACTTGTCATGAAACCTACTTTGTCTCGTGTTTGCTGTTTCTAAGTAGTCGTACAAAAGAAAACAGGTGTTCGTAGGGGCGGGGAAACCCCGCCCGTTTGCCAATGCGCTACACAGGGCGAGGAGACCCCACCCCTACAAAACGTCGGAAAACTTGTGCTTCACTGCTTAACTGATGCGCCTGGATGCAGTGCGATTTTCGTGCGATTGTAGCACCTGCTCAGTAGCACCTCTAAACAGAAGAGCGAAATCCCTTATGAGAGATCTCGCTCTTTTTATCTGAGCCTGTTAGAGACGGTCTTCTGTCCGGCGCTCATCCAGATTCTGCCGCCTGTCCGACTGGAGACGAACGCGGCACAGAATATGGACAGGTATGATGCGCGAGTGTCAATTGCACAGGCGGAAAGGCGAAGACGCACCCGACTACCACACTTGCAGAGAGTGATGATCCATGAATGAGCGGCAAATAGATCAAGTTGTTTTTAGAAATACGTTTGTTGATGAATTGCGCGGCGAGGTCGCCCTCGATAAGCGCCCGCGACAGGTGCCTGGTGCTTGCTATTCTCAGGTCGAACCCACTCCCGTGCGCGACCCGCATCTGCTTGCCTGGTCGCATGAGATGGCCGATCTTTTAGGCCTGGCCGAACCGGCAGAGCGTGGCTCGGCTGTCGATGTTCTGGCCGGAAACTTAGTCACGCCGGGTATGAAGCCGTTTGCGGCTCGTTATGGCGGGCACCAGTTCGGCAGTTGGGCCGGACAACTCGGCGATGGCCGCGCGATTTCGCTGGGCGAAGTTGAGGCGCGCGACGGCTCTTACTGGGAAATCCAGTTGAAAGGAGCGGGTCCCACGCCCTATTCACGCCGCGCCGATGGCCGTGCGGTGCTGCGTTCGTCGTTGCGCGAGTTTCTGTGCAGCGAAGCCATGCATCACCTCGGAGTTCCCACAACGCGGGCTTTGAGCCTGGTCGGCACCGGCGACACCGTTATTCGCGACATGTTTTATGACGGAAATCCCGAAGCGGAGAAGGGCGCCATCGTAGCGCGCGTTGCTCCCACTTTTGTGCGTTTCGGCAACTTTGAAATCATGGCGGCCAGCGGAGAAATGGAAAATTTGCGCGCCATCGCCGATTATGTGATACGCCACCACTATGCCGAACTGGGCGAGCCCTCAAGCGAGGTTTACCTGCGCTGGTTCGAAGAAATCTGCCGCCGCACGGCGGTCATGATCTCGCACTGGATGACTGTCGGATTCGTGCACGGCGTGATGAATACCGATAACATGTCGATTCTGGGCGTAACCATTGACTACGGCCCTTATGGTTGGCTGGAACCTTATGAGCCGAACTGGACGCCCAATACAACCGATTTCAGCGGGCGGCGCTACGCTTTCGGGCAGCAGCCGCGCATCGCGCTGTGGAACCTGATGATGCTGGCACGAGCACTTACCCGCCTTGTGCCGAATGCGGAAGATTTGGCGCAGGGCCTTGAAGAATATCGCGCCACGCTTGCGAGTACTCACCACGAGATGATGTTGAAGAAACTGGGGCTTACCGCGCTCGACGCGGAAAATGACACTGCTTTGATCGAAGACTTGCACAGCAGCCTTGCCCGCTCCGTGATGGACATGACGCTTTTCTTTCGCCAGCTTTCACATACAGCGCCGGAACTCATTACCAACGCGGGGAGCGAGGAACTTCTATTCCGCGACCTGATTACAGCCTCGTCCTACCGGCCCGATGATAGCGCCGGGCACGAGGAACTTTTGCAATGGCTCGGGCGCTATGCACAAAGGCTGCGCCAGGAACCGGGCAAGCCTGAAGTGCTACAAGAAACGATGCTAAACGCCAATCCCAAATATGTGCTGCGAAATTACCTTGCTCAGCAAGCCATCGAAGCGGCCAATTCCGGTGACCTTTCCTATTTGCAAACCCTGATGCGAGTACTCAAAACTCCCTATGCCGATCAACCCGAGCACGAAGAATTCGCCGCCAAAAGGCCAGATTGGGCTCGCAGCAAGCCGGGTTGTGCGACACTGTCCTGTAGTTCTTGAGAAGTGCAGCAAACACCATTGCACTCGCTACAACGAACAGATTAGCACTGCTTCAGGATTTACGCATGAAGCCAATCATCGCAGGGACGTAGCGTGCCATGCCTTGGGCGCAATGCGTTGCGCGCAAGGCGCCCAAGGCATTTACAACACTGCTGCGTAAGCCGTGTGCTTTGTATTTTGCATGACGCCTGTTCAAACCATTGAATCACTGGACGACCCGCGTGTGGCAAGCTATCGCAACCTTCGCGAGCGCAGCCTGCGCGACGAGGGCGTATTCATAACCGAGGGATCTCTACTGGCGGAGCGCCTGCTGCAAAGTCGCTTTCCGGTTGAGTCGCTTTTCGTCACGGTTGAAAATGCACCACGCTTTGCCGAAGTTTTGCAGGAGAGAGTGCCGCTCTACGTGGCCGAAGCCGCGCTGATGCGGCAGATCGTGGGTTTCGATTTTCATCGTGGAGTGCTGGGCTTGGGGCGACGCCTCCCTTTCCCAGATGCGATTTCAACGGTCGAGCAATTATGGTTATATTCCCAACAGCTGCAATTGTTAGCCTGCCCGAGCACCGAAACCGCTGAAAACCTGGGTTTGATGCTGCGTTCGGCGGCGGCCTTTGGTGTTGACGCCGTGCTGTTGCCGACCGATGGCGCCGACCCGCTTTCGCGACGCTGTTTACGCCAGAGCATGGGCAGCGCGCTTTCTCTATCCGTTGCACGCTCCGTCAATTTATGGCGTGAACTGTACACGTTGCGTCAATCGCACAGTTTACGTTTGGTCGCTGCCGTGGCGGGTGGTAATGAAAGTGTGGTCTCTTTAGACAAGTTCACCTGGCCACCACGCGCGGTGCTGATCGTTGGTAACGAGTACTCGGGTTTGGATGAAGCCTGGCTGGAGAGGTGCGACGACCGTGTAACCATTCCTCTGGCACCGGGTTGCGACTCGCTCAACGTAGCAGTTGCCACCGGCGTGTTTTTACATCATATGCGCACTGCTCACGCGTAACGGCGTCTGGTGTTTGAAAGCGCCGCAAGAACAAAAGTAAAAGGCGCGCACTCCAAAGAGTGCGCGCCTTTTGTATTATGCTGCTATAGCGTTGAGTACGACCTAGGCGGCTTTTAGCTGCAACCAACGCTTGGATTGAAGCATGGGTTGGCATAGGTTAAGTTCTTGTCATAAACGCGTTCTACTCGTGTGGCTTTGACATGACCATCTACGTAAAGCGCGTTTGCCATTTCCAGGTGGCGGGCAGAAGGTGCGGCAAAATCTTGACCACGATCGCTCCAGTCGGTTGTGGATTCGCCGGGATACGAACTGATGAGAAATGATGTACCCTTGGGTGAACTCAGCCAGTCCAGCGGATTATTCGATCCTTCGGGATTCGTTCCACCATCTATGGCCATCACAGTGCTGCTGGGGTATTGTATCGATGCGTCAGAAGCGCGCGCTACGGATGTGTTGTAGAGGTAGCTGATGTGGAACTGCTGGTCTGTGGGCAGGTCTCCCATCCACCATGTGTTGACTTCGCGCGACGTATCGCTGGGGCACTGAAAGATCTGTGTGCTCTTGATGTAAGGCTGCACCGAGCTAGCCCATGTCCGACTGCTCGCTACCCCGCCGGGAGGAGTTGTGGCACGCACGTAACGCTCGTCATAGTCTTGCACGTATTGCAGGATGCCCAACCCAATTTGTTTCAGGTTGCTCTGGCAACTCGCACGGCGCGCGTTCTCACGGGCGCGTGCAAAGACAGGGAACAGAATCGAGGCCAATATTGCTATGATAGCAATAACGACTAAGAGTTCTATAGGTGTGAAGCCGTTGCGAGTGCGACAACTGGTGCTATTCTTCATTGAATTCTCCTGAGATCACGGGGAAACGCGCGATCAAACCCTGAGGGTTTATTTTGTTCTTATACGTTTCCACACAGCATAGGACGCCATAGAAATGGGCCGGTTGTGCAAAGAAGTGTAAAGTTTTCTTAAGCGACTCGTGAAAGCGAGTACTCGAGTACTCGGGTGAGAACGCACAGACATAAGGCGCAAGCCATCAAAGCGCCGCTGCATTTCGACATCTTCCGATATTTATCCCAAACGGAGCGGGCAACCCGTAGGTCGCCCGCTCCTGCTCTGTCAACGCTGTGCGATTAACTGCCTTTAGCGGTCGCGCACAAGAGTAAGGCTCTCAGCACGTAGAGCACCGTTGAACAATGTGCCGTAAACGCGAACTCGATCGCCACGGCTGATGCGCCTTGGCTCTCCGCCCGGCACTTGCACGCGCAATTGCTGACCATTGATGGTGCGCAGCAGAAAAGCGTTGCCGCTCAAGTCGCTCACGACAATGCCTTCTACCGTGCGCAAGTCGCGGTTCTGGTAAATGGGACGGTTCTGAAATGCCGGGCGGTTCGAGTAGCCTGGGCGGTTCGAGTAAACCGGCGGGCGATAGCCTTGCCTTAACTGCTGTTGCTGTAATCGCTGTTGCTGCTCACGTCGCAACTGCTCGCGTTGGCGCTGCAACTTCAATTGTGCAGCAGTCAATTGCCGACTTTCCTGGCGCAGTTCGCCGCGTGTGTCGGCCTTTCGAACGTCTTTACGCTCCTGCTTGACTTCTTTACGAGCCTCTTTTACGTCTCGGCGCTCTGCGCGCACATCGGCGCGCGACTGTGCTAATACAGGTTGTGCAATACCGAATGCACTGACGCCTAACAGCCCTGCTCCCAGCAGCATTCCCTGACGCTTTGTGTTTCTCATTGTGTTTCTCCTTTGTTTCTCCTTTGTTTCTACATTCTCATATGGGCAGAGGAGTGCCTTCTTTGGTTTCCGACTCTCCACATGAACAAGCTCAACTTGTGATAATGCAGACGATCTGCAAAGAGCTATGATTGTCAAGTCTTGTAAAGATGTTTTTAACTCCAATGATCCATGGAGTTGTATTTACACATCAGTGCAAAGTAAATGACGGATGCCATCAATGCTACGATCGCCGCGAGTAACATGGCTTCCATAAGGTTCCTTAACTTTTCCAAACTTCGTCTTGTAGCATGACTGACGCGGTGCATGACACAGTGGTTTGTTAAGTTATGTAATGCTTTTAATGCAACTTAGCTGGCTATATTGTTTGATATGGCATACAACCGACTTTCTTTCGCGCCGATTTGCGAAGAATCGGTGTTGCAAACAGCACATGGGAGACGCCGCGACGCGGCCAACAAATGCATCAAACCAGAGGAACGTCATGAGAATTTTGTCTGCTATAACGATCATTGTTCTGTGCGCGCTCGCAACAACGTTTTTCCCCGGTGCTGCGCCCGTAGCGAGTACTCGCAATGGTGTGCAGAGTGTATGTCCCGATCCTTCCGCTTCATGTCGCCATCCGCTCAAGACGTTTGCGCCCTACGAATTGCCTTTTCGCCTGCCGCAGAAAATCAAGCCCAACACGGCTTATCAGTCGGAGCCGTTTTTTGGCGTGGTGCTCAAGGTGTTTAAACTCACAGCGGTTGATGAATGCGATCGGGGCGAGTACTCGTCCCGGTTGGAAGCGGAGCGCAGGCGGGTTCAGGCTCTGTTGCCACAGAAAAAAGTGTTTGCCGCGCCGCAGTGTCCCAACATGGAAGCTGTCTCTTACATCATCGGCGGGAAAGCCAACACGACGCGTTTTCTGGCCATCTATGGAGGGCGCACTGCGCAGGAAGCGCAGCAAGTTCTCGCCAGACTGAAAAAGAAGTATCCCGGCGCTGTGGTGAAGCGAATGCAAGTGGTGTTCGAACAGATTGTGCAGTGAGTACAGCCATCTCGGTTGATGTCGTTGAATTCACCGCGGGTCGTCAAGAGGGGTATTCAATCGAATCTCCATTTTTACCGCCTCTACGACGAAAAGAAATCTAACCTGGAATAGTTTTAGAACGCGGCATACAGCGAAGTAGGAGTAGGGCATATGCGCAACATCCAGAATGCAAGTCTTGTCTCTCATATGCTGAAAACTTAAGCCGAGTACTCGCTTGCCGTGAGGCACCACCAAACTTAACCAATTCACCAGGGATGCACGGAGCCATCGGCGCGGCGCACTGTGGGTAGATACGCACGTTGATAAGGAAATTGGCGTGCCGCCGCTTCATCGATTTCAATTCCCAGGCCTGGCGTGTCGGGCACATTTAGATAGCCGTCCTGCACCGTCACACCACCGGAAAATACCTGCGAGGCTTTGTCGCCGCCGGGAGACGCAGTGTGGTCATACCATTCCTGGATGCCGAAATTGGGCACCGCGACATCGACGTGAACATTGGCGGCGTGTCCCACCGGCGATAAATCGGGCGGGCCGTGCCACGCCGTCTTGATACAAAACGGTTCGCAGATCGTGGCCAGTTTCCGCGCTGCCGAAATGCCGCCAATGTGTCCTAGGTCGCAGCGCAAGTAGTCGAGCAAGCGGTTCACGATGAGCGGCACACACGTTGAAACATCGAAGAAGCCTTCGCCGATAGCGATCGGAATCGCACTCGTCTGGCGAATTAAAGCCAGGCCATCACGATACTCCGGCGCGACGGGGTCTTCAAAAAAGAAAGGATGGAACGGTTCCAATTCGCGCGCCAGCCCTGCGGCTTGAACCGGCGATAGACGATGATGCACATCGTGCAACAGCTCGACCGTATCGCCGACTGCCGCGCGAACTTCATGAAAAAGACCCGGCAGCGAACGCAAATAAGGCGTCGGTTCCCATTCGCCAACTACAGGTAACGCTTCTTGAATGAGAAGTGGCAATGTCTTGGCGGCTGGTTCCTGCACCTGTTGTGCAGAACTCTCTGTTTCTGCCGTCTCACGAAAGGAGCGATAAGGTTTCTCGCCATAAACCGAGCCGCTGCTTTGCTCCAACTGGATGCGCACCGCTTTGAAACCCTGATCGCGCCTTTGCTGGACCCGCTCGGCCACCAGTTGCGGCGTTGTTCCCGCTACATGAACATAAGCCAGGGCGCCTTCCCGCACACGGCCACCCAGCAGTTGATAAACCGGCTGATGAACGTGTTTGCCGAAAATGTCCCACAAGGCCATGTCAATTCCGGCCAACGCTGAGTTCTGCACCGGCCCGCCGCGCCAGTATGCGCCGACATAAAGCGATTGCCAGATGTGCTCGATGCGCAGCGGGTCTTCGCCGAGAAGCAGCGGTGCAAGGTGCTCATCAATATAAGTTGCGACGGCCAACTCCCGGCCATTGAGTGTGGCATCACCCCAGCCGATCAGTCCTGTGTCCGTCTCAATCTTCACCAGAACAAAGTTACGACCGGGGCACGTCACAAGCGCGGAACAGTGGGTAATTTTCATAAGCTCAATTCACAAATCGCTGCGGGACGGAATTATACAAGTGTTGCAGCACAGGCCTGGGCCGCGCGTGCGCCATCAATCGCCGCTGAAACGATGCCGCCTGCAAAGCCTGCTCCTTCGCCGCAGGGAAACAACCTTGCAACTTCGGGATGCTCCATCGCATCGTTGCGCGGCACGCGCACGGGAGATGACGTGCGCGTTTCAACACCAACAAGTATTGCTTCTTCGGTTACATAGCCGCGCATCGTTTTGCCGAAGTGCTGCAAACCGCCTCGCAAGCGTCGCGCAAAATGCGGCGGCAACACTTCGTGCAGCGCAGCACTGACAATGCCCGGTTTGTAAGAACAGGCCGGAAGAGTACTCGATATGCGCCCGGCGATAAAATCGGTGACACGCTGCGCCGGAGCTTGTTGCCCGATGGCGCCCGCGTTGCCGCCCGCGTCGCGCGCTGCGATTTCGAGGGCGCGCTGAAACATCATGCCGGCCAGTGGGCCATGTTCCGCATAGGGTGCCAAGTCTTCCACTTCAACCGATACGACCATGCCCGAATTGGCAAACGGCGAATCGCGGCGCGACAGGCTCATGCCGTTGACCACGACTTCGTCATCGCGTGTGGCGCTGGGTACAATCCAGCCGCCGGGACACATGCAAAACGAAAACACGCCCCGGCCTTCAACCGTGTGCGCCAAACGATAAGCGGCAGCCGGCAAGCGCGGATGGCGCCACTCGCGGCCATTGGCATTTGGCGGAGATGGAGCATTGCGATATTGAATGCCGTCTATCAAAGGCTGCGGATGTTCGATGCGCACACCCATGGCAAACGGCTTGGCTTCGAGGAGTACTCGCTGGCGCGCCAGCAACTGGTAAATCTCGCGCCCCGAATGGCCCGATGCCAGAATCACGGCATCGCCCGAAATCTCGCGCCCATCGGCCAGGACAACCGCCTGTATGCGCCCGTGTTCGATAATGAAGTCGCTGACACGCGACTCGAAGTGAATTTCGCCGCCTGCATTGCGAATGCTTTCACGCATCGCGGCCACAATCTTGGGCAGGCGATTGGAGCCGATGTGCGGATGAGCATCCACCAGAATATCAGGCTGCGCGCCGTGTGCCACCATGGTTTCGAGTACTCGTGCGATGGCGGCTTTGTCTTTGACGCGCGTGTATAATTTGCCGTCGGAAAAAGTGCCCGCGCCGCCTTCGCCGAAGCAGTAGTTACTTTCGGGATGAACGACGCCTTCGCGGTTAATGCGCGCCAGATCACGCCGTCGTGCCTGCACCTCTTTGCCGCGCTCGACAACAATCGGTTTGATGCCCATCTCGATGAGGCGCAGGGCGGCAAACATTCCCGCCGGCCCGCACCCGACAATTACAACCTGATGCCGGCCCCGCACCTTTGAATATTCGATGCGCGGCGGCTCTTCGGGTGGCGCGTCTTCATCCAGCCAGACATCGCACAGCAAGTTCATGCGGATGCCGCCGCGCGCATCCAGCGAGCGCCGCCGCACTCGCACCGTCGTGATGCGTTCCACTTCGCAGTCGAGTACTCGTGCCGCCTCGCGGCGTATCGCTTCGGTGTCGTAAGCGCTGTCGAGATCGAGAACGATTTGAGATGAGGCAATCATGTTACTTAGTGTCCGTTAAACAAGAGGTTAAGTCAGAAATTCTTCTGCGACAGGGAGCGCAGCGTGCCATACTGATGCGGAGGGAAAATACATGAAACAAACAACATTCCGTCGCTGCTTGGGGCTGCACTTCCGCGCTCTTTTTGCGTTACTTATAACACTTGGTTTTTCAAAGGCTATCATGGCGCAACAATACACAGTTTACTTTGGCACGTACACCGGGCCGCAAAGCAAGGGCATTTATCGCAGTACTCTGGATGCGGCCAGCGGCCAACTCAGCGCGCCGGAACTGGTCGCTGAGGCCAAAAACCCCACGTATCTGGCGCTGAGCCCTGATGGGCGTTATCTGTATGCTGCTCTGGAAGCGGGCAGCGGCGCGGTTGGCGCCTGGTCGATTGGTGCCGACGGCAAGCTGACGGCGCTCAATCAGCAACCATCCGGTGGTGACGGAGCCTGTCATGTGTGGGTGGACGCAACCGGCAAGAACGTGCTGGTGGCCAATTACGGCGGCGGTAGCATCGCCTCGCTTCCGGTGCGCGAGGATGGCTCGCTCAAAGAACACAGCGCTTTTGTGCAGCACACCGGAAGCGGCCCGAATGCGCAGAGGCAGGATAAGCCGTATGCACACGCCGTATACACCGACGAAACGAACACATTTGTGTATGCTTGCGATCTGGGAACCGACGAAGTGAAAATTTACCGCTTCGATGCGGGCGCAGGCACATTAACACCCAACGATCCACCTTCGGCCAAGGTGCCTGCCGGTGGCGGGCCACGGCATTTGTCTTTTCATCGCGGTGGTTTCGTTTATGCGAACAACGAAATGGGAATGAGCGTGACCGCTTTCAAACGCGATGCCACCAGCGGTGCGCTGACTGAGATTCAAACTGTGCCCACTTTGCCGGAAGGTGCATCAAAGCGGGGCACCTCAACTGCAGAAAACTTCGTTCACCCCTCGGGAAAATGGCTGTATGTCTCCAATCGTGGGCACGATACAATTGTGGTTTACAGCATCGGCGCGGATGGAAAACTGATATTGGTCGAACATGCTCCCACTCCCAAAGAGCCGCGCGGCTTTGCCATTTCTCCAGACGGGCAATGGCTCCTCGTCGGCGGACAAAAAGACAACACTGTCGCTGTGCTGCGCATCGACGCCGCGACCGGAAAACTCAAAGCGACCGGCCAAACAGTTGAAGTTGGTGCTCCGGTGTGTGTCTTGTTTGCTGCAAAAACGTCCTGAACTTCAACTCGTAAAGACAGAGCACAACACAGAAAAAGGATGGCCATTTTTAGCCATCCTTTTTCTGTGTTGTGCAACGACTGCTTTAGGCGCGGCATCACGGCGGGGGCGGCGGAGGCGGTGGGGGTGGCGGCGGTGTGGGCAACGGCACGGGAGTCGTTGTCGTCGCGTTTAGCACTGCGATGTCGCGAATAACAACAAGGCCCAGGTTGCCGAGAAATGTTGTCGCGCCTGTATTCAAATCCACTGTATACAATGCGCTTGTTCCCAATGGGGAAGTGAGTGAAGCGTAAGCGATGTTCGTGGAGGCAATGTCAAAGCCCACATCTTCTGTGGTATCTACACCCAGCGACCCGATTGTGTTCAACGTCCCATTGTTGGGTGGATTCTGCAGCACCAGCGTGTTCAGGCCAGAGTCGATGCCGTACAGCGTTGTTCCCGTGAGAGGGTTGAGGTCGGGGTTGGTATAGGCCGATCCCACAATGGTGGGATTCTGTCCGGCATTGATATCGCCGACATCGGGGCCGCCGGCATCGGTGTCAATGTCATAAGCCAGAGGTGCATCAATAGTGACTACACCCGTATCAGGATTGATGCGCAAGTTTTGATCGGCATCGCTCACCACGCGCAGGCGGTCAACAGTCGGGTTGAAGTCCACACCGAAGTTGCTACCGGAAAGCCCTACCGTTAATGGCTCGCCCACAGGAGTCGCGATGATATTGCGGAACGAAAGGCGACGTGGCAGAGGTGCAGTGATTGGGAGCGAAAGCGAGATCGGCAGCGTGAGTTCATACAACTGGTTGCTGCTCCCGACACCATACACCTGGCCGGTGGCGGTGCGCACATCGATGCCGACGAGTTCTTCACCGGGAGCTAAACCCTGCACGGGGAAAGCTGCCGTGCTACGTAGTGTGGAGCGGAAGCGGCCTTTGCGAGAAACCGTGACCTGAGAGGTGAGAATCAGAAACCTGTTGTCGTCGGTGAGAGCGAGGATTCTTGCATCGGCTCTCTGTGGCCTTTGCTGATTTTGGTCTTGCGCCTGAGCGACATTGCCCCATGCCGCTGCTCCCAGAAGCATGGCGCCCAGCATCAATCCGAGCGACCCTTTCCTGCGCGCCTGGAAGTGTGTGTCTCTGCTCTGTTCGGTTCGTGCCCCTGCTGTTGCACGTTGTCTTGCCCCACCCGGGGGCCTGGCTGTAGCTGTCAACATAGCCTTCCTTTCTTGAACAGGCCTTAATGGCAACCCATTCCCGTCAATCATTGAGACCGCCGGGCCGAACACGGCAATTTTGACGCCACAAAATCTCTGCTGCACGAGCAAGACCGCAAACGAGTCGCGGTTGTGAGTACTCGAAAGGAGTAAGCCACCACGAGCCAGTTGACTCTGCGCCGGAAAAACAGTTCAACGCGTCTCTCCACATGAGCCGCGGAACGGCAATAAACGGTCTGAATCGTATTTCACAATTTTCTATCCAATTTGGCCGCTTTTCGTCAGAGTTTTTTCAGCTATTGTGGCTAGAATTCTCATCATGAAAAACATTTCTTTCTCTCGCAACATGTTGGGCTTGTTCTTTGGTTTAAGTGCAGGCGCTGCCCTGACTGGCGCACCGTTTGTGTGCGCCGCACCCGCCGCCAAGAAGCCGGCCCGAAAATCGGCCAAGACCGTCGCTAAACCCCGGCTCATTCGCGAAGTTCTGGGCACCGAGCAATTGCAAGGTTATGAGGGTGTGTTGGGCCAGACGTTTACCGTCGGCAAAAGCTCACCGATCAACTTCACCCTGAAGAAGGTCGAGTACTCGGCGAATCGTGTCAACATCGGCACGTATTCGCACCTGCCCAAGGGCGACGAGAAAATGCTGGTCTTGCACTTCACGGTGCAGAACCCGCAGAAGACCGCAATGACCTACATATCCGGCTTCCTGCTGTTCAAAGCGGTGGATGCTTCGGGCGTGACGCGCGATTTTGTGGGCGAGACGGCACGTGAAGTCACCGGCGAGGCGATCAACTTCCAATTGCAGCCCGGCCAGAAAGTAGAAGGCTACACGGCAGTGCGCGTTTCCGCTTTCGGCGAAGTTCCCAAACTGATCGTGCAGTCCTACTACGAGCGTCAGGGGCCCATCGTGCGCTATGACCTGCGTGGCAAAGCCGGCAAGCTGGGCGCACCATACGCCGATCCGGCTGACAAGAAAGGCGCGACTTTGCGAAAAATGGTGCCGGCGAAAGTCGGCACGTTCTATCCGGTGACTGACTTGTTCGATGTGTGCATCGACAAGGTTTCTTATTCAACGGATGCGCTGGCGTCGCGCGAACCGGGCACGGGCAAGCGTTACGTCATCGCGAACGCCACTCTGAAGAACCGCGCGCCGCGCGCCGTGCGTTATAGCCAGTCATACTTCCGCGCCGACTTGAAAGATGCAGACGGCGAGAAAACCGATTACAACACTTCCATTCTCAAAGGTTCGCGCGATGAGGAAGCGGGCGCTGAACTGTTACCCGGCGAAGAAGCGCGCATTCGTTTCTACTGGGTGCTGCCAGATAATGTCGAAGCCAAGACCGTACTGTTGCAATACGGGTACGACCGCGAATCGCGCACTTTTGCCGTTGACGTAGCAGGCGCGAAGTAACCCCGAAACGGGCTTTTGAGAATACGGCCAGCGTTGCAGGCGCGAGTACTCGCAACGCCGGCCATTCTCCCGAGGGCGGTTCTCCCAAGGGCGGTGGCGCTTCGTGCGGCTCAGTTATCGACCGCGTGTTTGTTTGATGAAACGCGCGAAGCGTATCGTTAAAGGAAGCGGGACAGCAGCCCCATAAACATCTGAATGATAACCATCTGAACGAACCCGGAGCGTGAGCGACGGGCTTGTTTCAGCTCATGTAAGCCCGTGGCTCACAGCCCCCAGCAGACAAGTCGTTTCGTTGTCTGCTTCTGGGGCAACCAACACTCCGCGTTCTGGGTGCGTAAGTCCTGTATTTATGAAGCTGCTCGTGAGGTCATTATCGTAATTTAGATTAAGGGCTTACGCTCCTACGTCCTGTGCTCCAATGCCCTGCAAAATAACTGTTCCCGAGCCGTCGGGCCGTTCTTCAAGCCGCGCCTCGACAGGAAGGAATTGCTGCGTTACCCAGAGTACGGTGCGCAGATGCTCTGTAACAAGCGGCGTTGTCCAGCGGCTCTGGCCCGCAGCGAAACAAAGGGGCAGCACAAGCTGGTCGGCCAGATGTTCGTCGCAGGCAGCGCCGCTTTTCCACCAGCGCATGAATTCTTTGCAAGGCGCCTCGGCTACTTTCTCCATGGGTTTGCGCAATTCGCCAATGGCGCTGAATGCGGCCAGTCCACCCTGACACGCGGCTGCCAGCGTCACCGCCGCACCTGGGCCGTGCGAAGGTTTCTCACGCCACTCGACATCGATGCTGCGCCCAATGGCTTTCATGGCGCGCTTAACGGTGTCCTCGCCGCGTTGCGCTACGTGTTCGGGCAAGTTGGACGTGACGATGAAGGCGCGCAGGCTTTCCAAACGGCCTCGCTCACTCAAGTCCAGCGCATTGAGCGGAACTGTGGTTGCGTTGATCGCCACATCGATTTGACCGCCGCCGCGCGGGTAAAAGCCTGCAACGGCGTAGCTCGCTGCGACATCCAGGCCGGCTTGTCGCAGCGCGGGGATGTAAACCGCTTCCAGGTACTCGACAGGCGGCGAATGCGGCACATGAGTGCCGCCCGTAACGCGCACTGTTGACGGGCCGTTCGCCTGCGTCAGTGGCATTAGCACGGTTTGCACCACCAGTGGCGCGGCGCCGGCTGTGCCGATGTCGAAGTGATAATCGCCCCCCGCGACCGGCGCCTGCGGTTCGAAGGTGAAGCTGGCTGAACCAACGTTGTCGCCGCTGAGCCTCGCAGCGCACAACGTTGCGGCAGCGCGCACCGCTGCCAGATGCTGCGGCTGCAACCCCGGCTTCGTGCGCCGCGCCCGCACATTGTCGATTTGCACGGCGCGGCCTGTCATCGCTGCCAGAGAAAGCGAAGTGCGAATAATCTGCCCGCCGCCTTCGCCAAAAGAGCCGTCAATTTTCACAAGTCCGGTCATGATCTATCCTTAATGTTTCGGCAAAGAATGCGTGCTACGGCATACGCTTTGAGTTGCAGTTGCAAACTGCCCCTGGCGAATGCGATTTCTTGGCCGGCGACGGCGCGAAACGATTCCGGCTCGCGCATGGCAAGTTCAACATTCGTTTCATCGAGCACACGCACCTGTGTTGGCTCGCTTAAACCTTGCACTTCGATTGTCTGTTCAACGGCGCTGAAGTTTGCCAGCAGGACGCAGATTTGTTCCTCGTTTCGCAGCGCGATCCCGTCCAGTTTCAGAGAGTCGCTGCGAGTACTCGCCAGAACCTGCGCTCCGGCAAATTCACCGACATCGGCCAACACATGATACAGTGGAAAAACGCTTGCGGCAACAGACGGGAACGCCGCTGATAAAGAGCCGCGTGCCGTTTCCATCACGCCACGCCAGCCAGTGGTTTCGTAGAACGTCAGCCGCGCGACCTCACTTTGCGCCAACCGCGCGATGGCGCCCAGAGTCCACGCCGCACCAAAGAGCGACATCTGGCGCGCGTCGACAGGCGCCGGAAGTTCACCCGGCGCGGCTTCTGCCTCAGGGCTCGTCGCGGCCACATTGAAACGCGGCTTCAACGTGATCGGCGAAACTGAAATCGGCAAATCACCACAGAACCGGCGCGCACTCTGGACGGTAGTGGCCAAGGTTTCTAATGTCTCCAGCAGAGACGAATTATCGAAAGCATGTACCTGTGGGTTCACCGAGTAACTGACGAAATCGAGTACTCGAACCGGAGGACGTTGGCGATTGAGTTCCGTGAAGTAAGCATTCGTGCCCGCGCCGACAGGCACTGTCGCACCGTAAGCCCGCAAGCGCTCGCGTGCCGGAAGCACCCAACTTTCACTTGTCGATTTCTCGCCTGTGTGGAAAACGAGACATGAAGCAAGCGGCGGCTTCAACTCATGCAACCGGAAAACGAACTCATCGAGTTCTGCGGCGGCATTGTCGGTGAGAAACAGCGCCGCCTCAAGTTTGGTGCCCAGTGCGCGCGCCTCATTGGATGCCCTGTGCAAAGTGTGCGAGTACTCGGGACATGAAAGCGGCAAGTCCACACGCAAATGCGACAAATGCAGAGAGCGCAAACGCCGTAGCTCAAGTTCGCTCAGCGACTCGTTATGACTGGCCACGCCCAGCCCCAGCGGTGGAAGTGTTCGCACAACAGCGTCGCTGACAGTTAACTGTAACGGTTGCTCGCGCAGCGCTTCGGCTGGTGCCTCCAGCATCGCTGCGGTTTGAAGGTGTACCGTCACCGATTGCGATATTTGTGTGCCTGTTTGAATTTCTACAGGGTAGGGCAGGTGCAGTGGCGTGCAGAATGTTTTAAAAGAAGCGTCAATCCAGTTGCGCTGATCTTCCATCTCGAAAACGTCGCCCGAGAAAACGACTTCTGCCTCAGCACCAGGCTGCACTTCGTGAGCAATCGACTTTATATTTTCAAACGGTGCATCCGGCTGGATAAATTGCGGAAAGCAGCTTTCCCGCGTTGTTCCATCGGTGGTTGTGACGCGGCAGCGCACCCCGGCGCACGAAGCGGGATGCAGCACGCAAAAGCCGATGCGGTTGCGCCGGAACGTTGAGTGCGCAACGCCATCCATCGAGAAGGTAATAGTGCCGTCTGGCTCTCCACTGATTGCTCCATGCCAGCGAAAATCGATTTCGCCCTGATGGTGTGTTGCGTCGTAGGAAATGCGAAACGAGTCGCCGTTGTCCTCAATGTGTTCGTTTGCGATTCGTGCCGGCACCGTGCCCCAGTTGTGGTCGCGCACTGCAACATAAATGCGGCGCAGAACTTCGTGTGCTCCCTGGCGCAGGTAGCGCAAGTCGCCGTTTTCATACACCAGCGCAAGTGGCCCGGCGTGCAAAATATGCTGAGCAGGCAACGGCCCGTCTTTGCCGTAGAGCAAAACGTTTCGGTTGAGCATAATTAGAGGTGTGCAGCGCCGTGCGAGTTGAAACTGAGTACTCGATTACTCGCCGCCGATTCGTAAGAGGCAAAGACCAGTTCCACGGTCTTTAAGTTATCGGCGCCGCTGGTTTGTGCCTCGTGTTCGCCACGCAGAGCGCCCAGCAGATCGGCGTTGCACGGCACGATGCTGGCGTGCACGATGTCGTAAGCCGGGTCGGCCCACCCGTAGCGTGGCGGCGCATAACGTCGCGCGTGCGTGCCGTCTTTAGTGGTGACGCGAATCCAGTAATCGGGGCCTAATTCAATGGAGCCCTGTTCGCCTTCGATGAAGATGAAAGTCTCGGGGAAGCGTTCTCTTTCGAGAAAGTTCTCGGCGTAGGCCATCTCGCACACGACTGTTGTGCCGCCCATCTTCATCATCACGGTGGCGACATCTTCGCCCTTGATGTCGGGATGAATGCGCTGTGTGTGGCAGTATAAACTTTCGGCTTCACCAAAGAGAAAGCGTGCAGCATCGAGTATGTGGCTGCCCAAATCGGTCAGAATGTATTGCTCCAAATCCTTGAGGAACGGCTGGTTGACGAACAAGGGGAAACCGGAAATCATGTCAATTCGCGCGCGAAACGGCGTGCCGATTTTGCCGCTTTGCAGTTCGCGTTTGAGTTGCTGAATCGGTGTTTGCCAGCGCCAGTTTTCATGAATGAAAAACGGCACTTGTGCCCGGCGGCAGGTTTCTACCATGTCGCGCGCAACTTGAAGACTGGGCCCCATCGGCTTCTGGCAGATGACGGCAACCTTGTGCTCCGCTGCGAGTTGCACGAAACGCGGATGCGTATCCACATCGGTGATGATGTCGATGAAATCGAGTTGCTCGTGTTGCAGCAGTTCTTCAGGGTTGTCGTAAACGGCGGGCACGCCGAAATCGTGTGCCAGCGCTTCGGCTTTGTGGCGCGTGCGGTTGTATAACGCAACACATTCGGCGCCTTCCAATTCGCTCCAGGCCGCCAGTTGGTAGCGCGCCCAGAAACCCGTACCAAAAATTGCAAAACGCAGATTCTTCATTATTGTGCCTTGATTGTTTTCGTTGTACTCCGTCTCTGCTGCGTTGTGCCTCCGGCGTTGTGCCTCCGGCGACGTGCTCGTGCTGCGTGTCTATAATTACCATAATTTTTCGACAAAACAAGAATAGTTATGACCAGAGGTGTTATAAAACGGGTACTTTAATCTGAGTGGTTTACTTTAGACCTCTTGCATAAGTCTTGGCGACGGCTGTTTTCCCAACCGCGCCCGTGAGGCAGCGGGCTTGCTGAAGTGAATCAGCCCGCTGCCTCACGGGCGCGGTTGCGTAGAAAAGCACTTATGCAAGAGGTCTTTTGTAACGTGGACGGTACTTGATTGTGAACAGCCGCTTTATGCACAGCAACCTCAAGCCTCTGTGCATTGGGGAAGGACAGACCTTGTGAATAATCAAGCATTTGAACAACTGATGGTTATGGTCGTTGAGGATGACTCAGATTTGGGGTTGGTACTCAAAACCGCAATTGAAGAGCGTCTCCATCTGCACACTTTAGTCGCGATTGATGGCCTGCATGCGGTGGGCATGGCCAAACAAGAGCATCCCAGCCTCATCTTGATGGATCTCAATATGCCGTATATCAATGGTTTTGAAGCGATACGCCGCATCAAAGACGACCCGGCGATCAGCCACATCCCCATCGTGGCCTTCTCCAACTACGACTGGGATTCCACTGGAAAAATAAAGCTCTCGCGCTGGGTTGCGAAGCCTGCGTCAACAAGTCGATTGCGTTAGAAGAACTGGATGCTCTGGTGCTCAAGTTCCTGCAACCCTCGAAAACGAGTACTCACCCCAAGCCCGTGAGCGCCGCAGACAAAAGCGCAGCACTGAGTTTCTTCTGGGACGACTGGAGTCGCATCACCGATTATCTGCATCAGACAAACCTCGACCTGAACGATGGAAACGAGACGACTGCTGTTTACCAGTTGGCGAGCATGATTGATCGCGAGTCGGACTTCTGGGATGATCTGGATGCGCCGCAAACGGTGTGGATGGAGCCGTGGCAGCAGGAGCAACTCCGCAGCGTTGCGCAACGCCTGGCCATCGAAGAAGCCTCCTCGGCGTCCTGAATGCTGCAAAAGCCGTATGCCGGACAAGCCGTATGCCGGACAAGCCGTATGCCGGGCCAGGCTTGCCTTTTCGGAAACCGCATCTACCTCATCCTCTCGCCCTGCTAAGTCGAACGCCCTTTCTGCTACACCTACTTTACATCTACCTTTCAACGGCTCTCAGTGTTGAAAGACGGCTCTTCGGCGGCTTCGACCGTTGCACGATCTCATGTACGCGATCTCATGTATCGCGCGAATTCGTAAAGTGATGATTTTCATCTCAGCAATGCGGTGAATGGTGGCATACATCATGGTGGGTGTGTAATCCCGTTTTAAACCAAAGCCTGAGAGGACAACACATATGCAATATACAGAGAGACGGAACTTGCACGCGCTACGCAAAAAAGTGATGGTGGTTGAAGACGACCGGGAAGTGCGTCACCTGATGGAGTTGTCGTTAGGCATGAAGCTGAACGTGCGCGTATTGGTGGCTACCGACGGCTTCATGGCCCTGATGATGGCCAGGGGTGAATTGCCCGACCTTATCTTGATGGATTTGCGAATGCCTTATGTCGATGGTTTTCAGGCGATTGAAATGTTGAAGTCCGATGAGAAAACCCGCCACATTCCCATCATGGCATTTTCGAACTACGACTGGAACTTTGGCTGGAAGGAAAAACTCGAGGCACTCGGATGTGTGCGCTGCCTGGAGAAGACCGAATTCATGCTTCACATCGCAGACATTGTGGACGAATTCCTCACACGCGAAGCATAAGAGTTCTCGCAAATGACGAAAATGGCAGCACAAACGTGTTGGCGTCGAGTACTCGTTTGACGCCACTCCTATCGCTGCCGATAACGTACGCGCCGGCTTCAGATCTCATTGGCCAGCGGCAGCCGAATTTCAACGCATAAGCCACCTTCGGGAATATTGCGGGCTGAGACTTCGCCGTGATGAAAGCGCACAGCCCGTGCCGTTATGGAAAGCCCCAAACCTACGCCGCCACTTTGACGGTCGCGCGCATCTGCAACTCGATAGAAGGGGCGAAACAAATGCTGCAATGCTTCGGGCGGCACGCCGGGCCCATGGTCGCGCACTGTTATAACCGACTGCTGCACTTTGTCGTTGTGGGCGGAACTCTTTCGTGATTCGCAACTCAGGGTGCAACTCAGGGTGATCTCGACGGTCGTGCCTTCTCGCGTGTAACGCACCGCGTTGCGCACCACGTTTTCAATGGCGCTCCGCAGCAGTTCGGCGTTACCCTGCGTGCGGCAGGCTTCCGCCGATACCACACGCACAGCCCGGTTGGCGCCGCGCGCTTCGAAGTCGGCATCCGAAGCAACTTCGTTGACCAACTGAGCCAGATCGACCGGCTTGCGCGGAGCGTCGGTTCCTGCGGTTTCAAGCCGGGTCAGGATGAGCAGTTGGCCGATGAGATTATTCAGCCGCCCCGACTCACGTTCGATGCGTTGCAGAAAACCGCGTGTTTCCTCATCTGCGGTCTGAAAAGCCAGATCGAGCGCCACCTGCAAACGTGCCAGCGGCGAGCGCAGTTCGTGCGAGATGTCGCCCAGCAGGCGGCGTTCGGTCAACATCAATGCCTGGATACGTTCCGCCATGCCGTCGAAATCGCGGCCCAGATCGGCCAGTTCGTCGCGTCGTCGTCCCATCTTGGCACCAACGCGCGTCGAGAGATCGCCACTGGCCAGTTGACGTGTCGCCTGGCGCAACTTCACGGTCGGCGCGGTGAGATAAATCGCTAACCCGTAAGCTACAATGCCTGCTGCCACGAAGACCGTCAGAAAACGCGCCAGTGTGTAAGTCTCGCGCCGCCCCAGGCGACCACCTTCCAAAAGTACCAGCAACCCTTCCCGAGGCGGCTGGCGGTCCATTGCGGGAGGGCTTCCGCGCCGGGGAGATCCCGGCGTACGTGGCATTTCTGCCACGAGAACATAAGAGCTGCCGCTGGGCGTCCGCACACGGCTTGCGGCGAGGAGTCCGCCCCGCGCCGACGTGAACTCCACTTCACCACTACTTGCTGCGCGGGCCGCCACTGTTGCGGCCTCGGACGGCATTTCGCGCGTCGAAATTTGTTTGTTGCTCGCGTCGAATAATGCAGCGCCGATGCCCTCTTTGCTTTCGATATCTTTGAAATAGCTTTCCAGCGCCGCCTGGTTCGGCACTTGTCCGGTCGTGATGGGCCTGGCTGTGCCTAATTCGGCGGTGCCTGGTTCGGCGGTGCCGCGCTCGTAGATTGCCGCCGCGTTACGGGCATGAAGAGTTATGGTGCGGCTGGGCAGCACGGACATTCGAGCGCGACGCGGCGTTTCCGGGCCTTGCGCTTCCGAGCGTTGGGCTTCGCGGGCCGACATAATGGCGTACACCAGCATTATGGCCAGCGTATGCGAAAGCCAGAAGCAGAGAAAGATTTTGAAAAAGAGGCTTCGCATGGTTTATGTGCTCGTGTCCAGAGCATCGCGTTCATACGATGGCTGGGCGTAGATATAACCAACGCCACGCACCGCTTTGATGCGTTCGCCACCACGAGTACTCGGGCCGATCTTGCGGCGCAGATTCGAAATATGAACATCAATACTGCGGTCAAAAGGCATCAGTTGGCGCCCCAGGCCGGCCTGAGCGATGCTTTCGCGCGTCACGATTTCACCGGCGGCACGCAGCAACACTTCCAGAACATCGAACTCGGCGGAGGTGAGATCGAGCGCTGTTCCGGCACGCCGCACTTCACGGGTCGCTTCGTCGAGTTCGAGATCGCCGACACGCAAAGGCTCGCGTCCGGTTAATTTTAATTGCGACTGCTCGGCGGTAGCCGCGTCGGCGGGTTCAAGCTGGGTGCGGCGCAGAATGGCGCGCAGACGCGCCACCAATTCACGCGAGGAAAACGGCTTGGCCAGGTAATCGTCCGCACCGAGTTCCAGGCCCAGCACACGATCGACTTCATCACCGCGCGCCGTCAGCATGAGCACCGGCAAGCGTGACGCCATGCCTCGCGCCGCTCGAATGCGGCGCAGAACCTCGAAGCCGCCGATGCCCGGCAACATGACATCGAGCACCACAACCGAATAATCGCCACTCAACGCGCGTTGTGTTCCCCTTTCGCCGTCATGAACGGTTTCGGTATTCATGCCCTCGCGTCGCAGATATTCCGTTATCAGCTCGCAAAGTTCCTCATCGTCGTCGATGATGAGTACTCGATTGGTAGATAAACCATTGGTGCGAGAGCCGTCGTCCTGTTGCATGAAGCAGAGTTTACGCTGAGTCGCAAGTATGCAGTGTCAAGAATGATTAAGACGCGTGACAGCGCTTACAAATCTTTACATAAGCACCATGAAATCCTTACGGATTAAGAGATTTATCAAACGTCCGTTAGGGAAGAATACAAGTGGCCCATGAAATCAGAACGTGTGAGCGCGCCGGTCTGCTCGGCTCTTTTCTCTGGTGAATTCGTGAGCGAAATCTTTCAAGGAGAAATTCGATGATCAAGAAATTCGTAGCATTCGGATTGGTAGCCGGGTTGTTGATGGCTTCGAGCGGCGTAACGGCACAGGCGCAAGGCCCCGGCGGATGGGGCGGGCGCGGCCCCGGTGGCCCCGGCGGCGGCATGGGAATGCGCGACCGCAACAGCCCCAAAGGGCGCTTGGGCAGTCTATGGCGTAACCTGGGCGAACTGCAAAAGAGCAAAGCGGCGCTCAGCAAAGATCAGGCACGGAGAGTAGTTGCACTCGTGCGCCCCTGGAGCAGCCGCCCGCGAATGACCGATACGGAAGCCCAAGGCCTGTACTCGAAAATTAATGCCGTGCTCACAGCCGGTCAGAGGGACACGATGAAGAAAATGGCCGCATCATGGCGCGGCGGTCCTGGTGGCCCGCGTGGCGGCCCTGGTGGTCCTGGTGGTCCGGGAGGCCCCGGCGGTCGTGGCGGCTGGGGTGGTCCTGGCGGAGGTCCTGGCGGCCCGGGCGGTCAGGGCATGGACCCGCAGCGCATGCAGCAGATGCGTCAGCAGATGCAGAAAATGCAAGGCTTCATGAGAACCATGAACCCATTCTACCCACCGACTAACTACAAGGAAATCAAAGGTCTGCCGCAGCGGATGCAGCAACGCTTCACCCGTCGTTATGGAGCAACGCGCGCCGTCTTAGTCACACTGACGCAGCGGGCCTCTTAATCGCACAGAGTGGCTCCGTCGAAACAAGCCGGGCGTTAGTGCCGACCATCGAGGCTGATGACTCACGCAGCGGATGCTGTCACAAAGCGAACGCTGCACTCTGTGCAACGAAACACAGGAAGGATAAGAATGCGCACAATCAGCAAGTCTTTACGCCCCTTTGGTCTGGCGCTCACACTGGGAATTGGTGTAGGCGTTGGGCAGGGGCTCGCTCGGAACGAGTACTCGTCAGGCATCGAGATGCCTTTTGTCCTGGCTCAGAACAGCCCGCGTCCCGCCGAACTTTCGCTCAGCAGTGAAGAGCAGAGCATCATCCGCGTGGCACGTCAGGCGTCACCGGCTGTGGTGAGTGTAAGTCGTGAAGGTGGTCTGGGGTCGGGTGTGCTGATTCGCACCGATGGAGTACTCCTGACCAATGCTCATGTCGTGGGAGACGCGCGAGAAGTCCGCGTTGAACTGGCAGACGGGCGACGACTCTCGGGCCGCGTTCTGGGTCGCGATGTCAGCGGCGATATTGCCGTGGTCAAGATTCCGGGCAGCGGTTTTCCAAAAGCGCCTCTGGGCGACTCGGATCGGCTCGAAGTGGGGCAGGCGAGCATTGCCATCGGCAACCCGCTGGGCCTGGATCGCACTGTGACAACCGGGATAGTGTCCGCCGTCAATCGCAGCGGTCTCGACATAGACGGATTGATTCAAACCGATGCCGCCATCAACCCCGGCAACTCCGGTGGCCCGTTGCTCGATTCGCGCGGTCGCGTAATCGGTATCAACACCGCTGTGCTGCGCGGTCGTGGCGCCAGCGGTCTGGGCTTCGCCATTCCCATCAACATGGCCAACAACCTGGCGCAGCAATTGATCGAAACGGGGCGCGTGCAACGAGCGCAGTTGGGCATCAGCTACACCGATGTCGATTCGGAAATGGCCGAGCAATTCAACCTGCCGGTTCAGCAGGGAGTTATCGTGCAGGAAGTCCGTCCGGGTTCACCGGCGGCGCAGGCGGGCATTCGCGCTCAAGATCTCATCACGCGAGCCGGTGATACGGCGATTACTTCGGGAGGCGATTTGCGTCGCGTGCTGCGCGCCCATCGGCCCGGCGACGAACTCACCTTGACGTTGCGTCGCGGACAGAGAGCGGTCAGCGTCACAGCGTTGCTGACCGAAGCACCGACGCCGGCGAGTACTCGCTAATAATTACCTGGCCGTCCGTGCCGCGATAGGCGTTGTTGGCTTAACTTATGGGCAATGTAACATTGCCGTTCATGCCGCTGAAATAAGGGCGGCGAACAGCGTGGATCTGTAAACCACAAGGAGATAGCATGACACCACAAGAAACAAGAACGCGAAACAAGTGGGCGGCTGGCCCGCTCGTGCTGGGGCTTGCAATGGGATTAAGCAACATTGGGCTGCATGCGCAGCCGGGTGTCGCGCCGCCTCCGGCTCCGCCGGGTGCTCCGCCTGCCGGGCCCGGAGCCGGTGGGCCTGGTGGAGACTTACCCAATTTCCGCGACATGAACCCGGAGCAGCGTCAGCAATGGATGGAGCAAAGACGGGTGCAAATGCAGCAAGCGCGCGCCGAAGGCATTCGCAGAATGCTGACCGACGCCGGCTTCACTCAGACCGGGTTGCAGGATGCCGTTGTCGATTTTGCCAGAGTGCAGGAAGAAGCGACGCAGCCATTGCGGGAACAAGCACAGCGAGTCCAACAGGCGCTGCGTAACGGCGGCATGACCGATGCACAACTGGCGACCCTGCTCTCCGATTTTCGTGCCGAAGTGGCGCAGGAAAGAACGCGTCGCGCAGCAGCGCTCAAAGCTCTGGATCAGGAAATCGGCTACAGCAAGCAACCGCGCCTGGATGCGCTGCTCACCATGGGCGGCTTGATTGGTGACGAAGCCTCGATAGCCGGAGTAATGGGCGGTCGTGGTGGTCCCGGTGGCCCAGGCGGCGGTCGTGGTGGCTTTGGCGGCCCTGGAGGCGGTGGCTTTGGCGGTCCCGGAGGCGGCGGTGGCGGTCGCGGTGGTCGTCGTGGCGGTGGAGGCGGCGGTGGCGGCGGAGCCGGCGGCGGTGAACTGTAACACTGCGCTTTTGTTGCAGTTTCTATTCGTGGGAAGTTTTCTCACAGCTCACGAATAGCGTTAGCCTGTAGCGTCGCACGACTTCGGACTCCGGCTCGTGTAGAGCCTGTGATTCAACAAAAGAGGGATGCATCAGTGATGCGTCCCTCTTTTGTTATTGTTATGGCTTACGCAAAGTATCTGATTGGTAGGGGCGAGGTTGCCTCGCCCGGTCTACCTCGTGCAAGACAACCTCGCCCAGGGCGCGCAGACCGCGCCCCTACGAACCATTGCGATGCTCGTGCGTAAGTCCTACTTTTGCCTCTTTCCACTGCGCAGAATAGAGACTTGTTGGCCCACAGCGCGCGGTGTTCCGCAAGTGATGAGACAAACAACCTACACTTGCGCTATGCCGATCTATAAACGACTTGCCGCTTTTGGTGTCAGCGCAGTAGTCGTGTTCATCTTTGCTTTTGTCTCACTCGTTTCCATCACTCAAGTTGGAGGCGTGAATATTCATGACCCCAAGTACTATGAGAGCAAAGGCCCATTCACCTACACTTTTGGTGATTGGTTACGTGAGATGTTGTGGTTCTATACTATGGTATTCCCACCGTTGATCATTGCGGCAACAGTAGCCGTGTTCATTCTCTATTGGCTCAGTTGTAGGAGTGAGCCAAAAACATGCGACAGAGCGATTAAGTTTGCAGCACGCGCAGCACTTGTGGCATGTCTCTTAGTTGTTGGTGCTGGCCTTGTGGGTGGAATCATTGTGTACTCGCGGGCTGATGAAAATCTTCACAGGCTCAACACCGTCGGGCCGCCAAGGTGACGAACTGCAGGCCAACAAATCATTGCACCCGACCGCCTACGTTCCGTTCGTTCCTCACTCCACTACGGCGGCGGGTGAATTCAGGCGTTAGCGCTGAAGAAGCCGTTCTCCAAAAAGCCGTAAACACGGACTCGCTTGCCACGGCTGATGTAGTATAAAGAATGCCCGCCACGTTTCGGTTTCTCTGCGGGTTACGCTCGAGGAGAATGCTCTTGAACCTGACTCTATACTTCCTGCGCCATGGACAAACGACCTTTAGTCGCGATAATGCTTTTTGCGGTTCCGGTCTCGACCCGGAACTCACACCCGATGGACAGCAGATGGCGCAGGCGTTCGCCGCTGCCTTTACGACTACGCCATGGAACGCCCTCTATTGCAGCCCATTGCGACGTGCGGTGGCCACAGCAGAACCGCTTTGCCGGGCGTTGAACACAACATTGGAACTGCGTGATGGCTTAAAAGAAATCGGGTATGGCCAATGGGAAGGCCAGAATGTCGAAACTGTGAGCCGCGATTTTCATGATGACTACCTCCGCTGGACAGCCGACCCGGCGTGGAATGCTCCCACCGCAGGTGAAACGGCAGTCGCGATTGCGCGGCGCGGTTTGGAAGTCGTGGAAGAAATCAAGCAACGCTTTGGCACCGGCAATGTGCTGGTCGTGTCGCACAAGGCAACGATTCGCATTGTGTTGTGCGCCCTTTTAGGCATCGACGTGGGGCGGTTTCGTTTTCGTCTGGGATGTCCCGTCGGTTCGGTTAGTGTTGTGGAGTTTACGAGTCATGGGCCGCTGCTCCATACACTGGCTAACCGCACGCATCTTGATGAGCGTCTGCGCACGTTGCCCGGCACCTAGTTGTCCGGCACATGAAGGCCGTTGAGTACTCGCTGAACTTATTCAACTCGCTCTTCGGCCACTGCGCTTTGCGTGATGGCGGCAATTTCGGGTGCATCCAACCGGCGCAGTCGCACATCGCGCAGATGCCCGGTTGTGCGCCACGTTGCGATGCCCAATGGCTGCGATGGCGTTACGGTCAGGCGAATCGAAAGGCCTTTGTTTTTGGTGAGCAGGTTCACCAATTTTTCGTCGTCGATCCATGCCTCAATCTTGGCACCTGTCACGCGCACACGGACGCGATACCAACGTCCGGTTTGAAAGCTGCGCACCTGAGTGGTCTCGTTCTCCTCGGCGCTGTAGCCGTCGATGCTGGACATCCCGACAACGGTGCCGCCCCAGCCACCCACAATGAAGCTCAAAGCCGCATCGCCGACGGGAAACGTGATACCGCAAAAGAAATCGTTGCCTGCGGCACGCCTCGCATTGAGGCTGATTTCGTAATTGTTCCGGGGAATGTCTTGCGTCCACGTTACACCGGTTAAGTCGTTGCCGCTGCCGAGAACCAGGGTGTCGTTCTCAATCTTCATTTCACCCTTGCCGGGAAATTCAGACGGCTTGCCGCTGCGTTGCAACCCTCCATCGAAGAGCCACTGCCAGCCGCTTTGCGGAATGGCGTGTGTCCCAGCGTCGTTGGGTGGGTTAGCGTTCACATTTGGCGCTGCGATGGTGGCAAACGGCAACGATGCACCCGGTTTGCGTATATCGAGCTGATAGTTGCCGGGCGTGATACCTGTTAGTGTCCACGCACCGTCAGGCGCGACTGTGGTCTGCGCGTATGATTCCTGGGCACCACGCGCATAACTGAAGTTGCCGCTTGTTGCGCCATCACGCGGATGGGTGCCGCTTTGCACCGCGACGACGTAACCGGCAACGGGCGTTTTTCCGTCGCTTAACGTCACACGTCCGCGCACTGTTGCGGCGCCAGGCACCGTCAAGTTGAAGACTTGCGGTTCCGCACCCTCAATTACTTCTAAGTGATGAAAAATTTTGCCCGGCACATCGCCTGCCGGTTCAACCCACAGGCTGTAGAGACCCGGCACCAGGCGCGCCGTTTTGGCCGTTCCTCCTGCACCCAGAACGAATGCGCCGGGCGATACCCTGCCGCTTTCGTTGAAAAGATGCAGTTTAATTCCGGCAGGCAGCACTTTTCCGTGGGCCGATTGCAAGATGAACTTGACATCGCGCGACGGTCTAACATCGGCACTGGCAGCCGCTGCGAAGGACAAAGACAATGGCCCGGAAGCAAGTGCCAACATAAGCCCCAAAACAGCGGTCAGACTATAGACCTCTTGCATAAGTCCTGGTGACGGCTGTTTTTCCCAACCGCGCCCGTGAGGCAGCGGGCTGATTCGCTTCAGCAAGCCCGCTGCCTCACGGGCGCGGTTGCGGTGAAGCGCACTTATGCAAGAGGTCTTATGAAAGTTACGCATCGAAATCCTTTTGAGTTGTGCACAGCGCCTAACGAGTACTCATTCATACCGGACGGTTCATACCGGATGGTTCATTCAATCGAAGTTGCGCAAGCAACAGGCGGTCGCACCATTTTATCGAGCAGTTGTTCCAGAGCGGCTTCCGGGTCATGGCAAAGGCCGGAGTGAGCGGGCGAGGTTTGGATGATGGTGCTGCGCGGCGCCACCAACCAGTGAAAACGGGCGCGTTGTTCCATTTGACCGATGGGGCCGGCGCCGGCGCCTCCCGTGCACACGAGTTGCACCGTATTGAGATATTCGTCGAGCAGAGCAGGGTCGAGCGTGGGAGCAAACGCCTGTAAACGTTGCGCATCAAGTTCGATGCGCGCCTTAAGAAAGCGGTGAAACGAACAAAAAAAGAGCACGCCGGCGTTGAGGAACTCTCCGCGCTCAACTCGCGGCACGACGCGCACAATGGCATAGTCAAAGGTGCAGAGATCGGGCATGGCGCGCCTCCTCAGCAAAGACTCGCGGCGATTCCAAACGTCGCAAAAGATAGGCAATGTAGGCCGCGCGATGTTCCTCTATGTCGTTAAATTGTTCAACATCGCCCAGCCAACCCTCGGGAATGAGCGCAACAATGCCGGCCATCAGTTCCGGCGTGAGACGCGGCGCCAGCATCGCATCGACGGCTTCCAGTTGGCTTGCAAAGGGCAGCAGAACGTGTTCTTTGATCTGCGCAAAGGGGTTGCGGCTGCGTTCTATGTAATCGTCCCAACTGTGGTGAAAATAAAGCGCCGCACCGTGATCGATAAGCCACAGGCGATGATGCCACACCAGCATGTTGGTGTTGCGTGGTGTGCGATCGACATTGCTGAGAAAGGCATCGAACCAGACGATAGATGAAGCGAGTTCCGGCTTGTCCTGAATGGGTTTTGCTACCAGTGGGTCGAAGGTGATGGAGCCGGGCAAATAATCCAGAGCCAGGTTAAGCCCTACGCTGGCTTTGATAAGCTCGCGAATTTCGTAATCGGGTTCGTTGCGTGCCAGCAGCGAGTCGAGGTTTACAAAAACAATTTCCGGCACCGGAAGCCCCAACGCACGCCCAATTTCACCTGCTACGAGTTCGGCAATCAGCGCCTTGGCGCCCTGTCCCGCACCGCGAAACTTCAAGACGTAAGTGCCGTCGTCATCCGCCTCAACAATAGCGGGAAGTGAACCGCCCTCGCGCAGTGGAGTGACGTAGCGAGTCGCCGTGACTGTTCTCAAATTCATCAGGAATGTTTTGTTGAAACGGGGCGCGCCTTAACGAGTACTCGCTTCAGGGTTGAGGCGGCAACGGGCTTTTTGCTTCGGACGCCAATAACCGTGTAAAACGAGTGCGCACGTTTTGCGGCCCCTTTTCACGCAGTTGCTGCGCCAGAGCAACGCTGCGGCACAACCGCAAAAAGCGCAGGGTGTAAACACTTTGCAGTTCTCTGGCTTCGGCTGCGTTGTAGGCGGCGTGCAGTTCCTGTTCGATGCGCCACAGGTCTTTGAACTGCCCGGCTTTTTGCTCGCGCTCCAGTTGGGCAATGGCGGCATTGCGTGCTGCCCCATATTGGTTACTGCGCGAGTTTTTCAGCGCCGGCCAGCGTTGCACCAGACGGCTGCGTGCGGCGTTGCGCATTTCTTCATAGCGCTCGTATTGACGCTCGTAAAGATGATCGTAGCTCTGGCTATCGTCTCCGCCTAGCAGGCCTTCAATGCCGCGCCGCGCTGCGGCTTGCTTCCCTAGACGTGTATGGGCCTCGCGCACGCGGTCATCGCCCGCCAACTTCGCGCGCTGCGACAGCGTATCCAGTGTGGCACGCTGCGCCGCAGTCGCCCATGAGCGCAACGTGGCGTAGCGAGTACTCAGCAGTTGTTCTTCGGGCAGGGTGACAAAGCGGCGCAAGAACACATCGGACGTGTTGACTGGCACGTCAATTGAGCGGTCGTTGGCCAGCGTGTAATAGAATGCTTCGTCCATGCCGACGCGACCATCGCGATTGTAATCGACGCCGGTGACGCGGCGCCCCACACGGTCACGCCCGGTCAGTGCAGCGAAGAAATACGATGTGAAGTCGTGATACTCCGCCTCATTCACTTCGGCTGTGCAACCGGCTGCCATGCGCTCCGGAGTCGCAGCGAAAAAGCCGGCGATGTCACGCGCTACGAGTGCGGCTTTGGGATTGCCGTCCTGAAACAGCACGTTGCCGAAAGCGCCCGAGTAGCATTGCACCATGACCAGCGTCACCGGCACATCGGCGGGCAAGCGCGCGATTTGCTGCGACAGTTCACGCACCGATAAGTTATCGCTGCCCCACAGGCAGTAATAGTTGTTGGCGGTATCGTTTTCGTTCTGGCCGCCGTGGCCGGTAAAGTACAGCAGGACGGGCGTTCTGGCACGGGGCTGGCGCAAGGTTTCAAACGCTTTTTGAATGGCGGCTTTAGATGATGGGCCATGTAAACGAGTACCCAGTTGTGGCGCGCGATAACCGCCGGAATCCTCGTCCTCATCAAGCAGCAGTTGCAGAATGCGCTCTCCGCTGGGAGCCGAAGATGCACTCGCGTAAAACAGAACTGAGGGGCGACGCAAGTCGCCGTCGGCAAACAGCGTGGTGCACGACGATTTATCGGGCACCAGACGCGACACATAGCGCACGTTACTTTCAATAGCAGCCTGATTGTTCTCCGGGTCGGGCCCGCCACCCACCAGGAGAACGCGCAGTGCCGATGTGCGCGGCGCTGCAGCAAGGCCATCAGCTATCTTCGGCGCAACCAGACACAGGGCAAACAGCAGCGAGGCGCTGACGATGCGCACGGGGCAAAAGAATTTCTTTGTCATAAATACGCTTCGTAAGCACCATCACTGCCAACTCAAACTCTGGTTAAGGTTTAGCCATCACGTCCACCGGCGATAGAACGAAGCGCGTTGCCAGTAATCGGCGGTTTTTGCTTCAAGTGCCGTCTGAGCGGCGGCTTCCATCGGGCCATCAATGGTGCGTGCCGTTGCGACATTCTCTTCCAGTTGTGTAATCGTGTCGCAGGCGATGATGCAGCAGGCTACGCCCGCCTGCGAAAGCGAGTAGTGCATCGCATCACGAATGGTCACGCCGGCTTCGGGGTTGATTAGCCGTCCATAGGCCGGCACCTTCATCGCAATAACGCCGACTTTCTTTTGCTGCGCGACGGGCAACAAACGCTTGATAAACGAATCCTCCTGATGCACATCGGCGGCGTTGATGCTGGCGAGCAGGGTGTCAAACGGGTAGCGCTGTAACCAGTCGGCCAGCACGTCGCTGCGATGATGGCCCGAAACGCCGACAAAGCGCACCATTTTCTCGTCTTTGGCTTTTTGCAACGCTTTCATGGCGCCGTTCGTGCCGAAGAACGGTTCAGTATCGCGCTCGGGCAGGGATGCGCGATGCATCTGCCACACATCGAGATGATCGGTTTGCAAGCGCTTGAGCGATTCTTCCAATTCGCGCATGGCGCCATCGTAATCGCGCAGGTCGGTCTTAGACGCGATGAACATTTCCTTGCGACGCGATTTTGCCACTTCGCCAATAGCGCGTTCGCTTTTGCCGTTGCCGTAGGTGGTGGCGCTGTCGAAATAATTTACGCCCAGATTGAGCGCGCGTTCGACAATCGCGACTGCCGCTTCATGCGGGCCGTTCGAAAGCGGCGTTTTTGACGAGGCGCCGCCGAGGCCGAAGACCGTAACCTTTTGCCCGGTTTGCCCCAGAACGCGCATGGGCAAGGCCGGTGAGGCTGATGCCGCAGGCGCTGTAGCCAAAGCCGGCGCAACTGGTTGCGCCGGCAAAGTTGACGTTGCTTGCGCAAGGACTTCGCGCACAGCCGTTGAGCCACCAAGGGCGATACCGGCACCTAAACCAAGCAGTTCACGACGAGAAAGTTTTTTTGACATAAGGCTCCAACTGTTCAAGTTTCATTCCTATGACTCCCGGCGGGTGCAAAGGAGTCACTTCTCTTCGATATTCGCCACAAAGAAGAGTATAACGCGGCCATGTCTGCGATTCTGCCCGCTAGGGGACGTAATAAACGAGGTGACAATAAACCATGCGCAACCGACCGCGACGTGGCTCAGGTTACAGGTTTATCGAGTACTCGCGATGCGCACAAACTCTGTTGTGCGTGGCCTTCTATACTTAGGAGGCAATCTAGAGGCAATCTACAGGAGTTTGACTACACGACATGAGTTTGAAATGCGGTATTGTGGGCCTGCCCAACGTAGGCAAATCGACGTTGTTTAATGCGCTCACGCGCTCCGGCATCGCCGCTGAAAATTATCCGTTCTGCACCATTGAGCCGAACGTGGGCATCGTCGAAGTGCCCGATGCGCGGCTGGGCCAACTCACCGAAATGGTGAAGCCGCAACGCACTGTGCCCGCCGTAACCGAGTTCGTCGACATTGCCGGCCTGGTCGCCGGTGCCTCCAAAGGCGAAGGGTTGGGCAACCAGTTTCTGGCCAACATCCGCGAAACCGATGCCATCGCGCATGTGGTGCGCTGCTTTGAAAACGGCGATGTGGTGCACGTCGCGGGGCACATTGATCCCATTGCGGATATTGATGTGATTGACACGGAGTTGGCATTGGCCGACCTTGCCTCGGTGGAGAAGATTCTGTCGCGCGTTTCCAAGCAGGCAAAAACCGGCGACAAGAACGCGGCACCACTGGCGGCGTTGCTCGAACGAGTACTCGCAACGCTCAACGAAGGCCGTCCGGTGCGCGCCATGAATCTTTCACCAGACGAATTAGAGATGCTGCAACCGTTCACACTTCTAACCGCCAAGCCGGTGATGTATGTGGCGAACGTGGCCGATGCAGACCCGACACAAAACCCGCACCTGGCGCGCGTGCAGGAAAGGGCCACAGCCGAAGGCGCTCCGGTGGTGCCGGTTTGCGCCGCGCTGGAAGCGGAGATTGTCGATCTCAGCGATGAAGAAAAAGTCGAGTTTCTGTCCGACATGAAAATGACCGAGCCGGGTCTCAACCGCGTGATTCGCGCCGGTTACAGTTTGCTCGGGCTGCAAACTTATTTCACGGCGGGCGAAAAGGAAGTGCGCGCCTGGACAGTCGAAGTTGGTGCGACGGCTCCTCAGGCGGCAGGCGTGATTCACACCGACTTCGAGCGTGGCTTCATTCGCGCCGAAGTGATCGCCTTCAACGACTACGTAGAACTTGGCGGTGAGGCGGGCGCCAAAAAAGCGGGCAAGCTGCGCGTCGAAGGCAAAGAATACATCGTGCAGGACGGCGATGTGATGCACTTCCGCTTCAGTGTGTAACTACTGTGTAACTGTTGCGCGATTGCACACTCTAATGAGTTCAATCCATTCAAAGTCGGCGCCAGGCGCCTCAAGGAAACAGTTGATGAAGAATGTCATTCGCACGCTGAGTGTGGCGCTGCCTCTGGCGCTGGTTTACAGTTTGAGTACTCTCTTGCCGGCGGCTGCCGACAGCGTTCTGGCGCCCGAAGCCAAAGTCGAGAAACTGGCCGATAGTTTTTCGTTTACCGAAGGCCCGGCCTCGGACGCGGCGGGTAACGTCTTTTTTACCGATCAGCCCAATAATCGCATTCTGAAATGGAGCGTGGACGGAAAACTTTCCACTTTCCTGGAGCCAAGTGGTCGCGCCAACGGGCTGAGCTTTGATAAAGCGGGCAACTTGTGGGCGTGCGCCGATGAAACCAACCAGTTGTGGCGCATCGACCCGAAAGGCAAAACCGAAGTTGTGCTGACGAACTTTGGTGGTAAGTTGCTCAACGGTCCCAACGACATCTGGATTCGCCCGGACGGCGGCATCTACTTCAGCGATCCGTTCTACAAGCGCCCTTACTGGAAGCGCGGCCCGATGGAGCAAACCTCGCAGAACGTGTTTTTCCTGACACCCGACCGCAGCAAACTCGCGCCCGTCGCCACCGATTTAAAGCAGCCGAATGGTGTCATCGGCACGCCGGACGGCAAGACGCTTTATGTCGCGGACATCGGCGACTCCAAGACTTACGCCTACGATGTTCAAACCGATGGCACGCTCAGCAACAAAAAGTTGTTTTGCGAAATGGGCTCGGATGGCATGACCATCGACAATGAGGGCAACGTGTATCTCACCGGAAGAGGCGTCACAGTGTTCGATAAGACGGGCAAACAGATCGAGCAAATCGCGGTTGACGCGCCGTGGACGGCCAACGTTTGCTTCGGCGGCGCAGATAAGAGAACTCTGTTTATCACGGCGAGCAAAGGATTGTATTCAGTTCGCACGCGCACGCAGGGCGTCGGCAGCCAGTAGTTTGTGCGTTGGGAAAATTGCGCTCAACGAATCTCAGGCTACACGGTGTCATTCCGAGAGCAGCGAGGAATCTTTCCTGCAACGCCCAAGATTCCTCGCTGCTCTCGGAATGACACCCTTTCAACGTCAATGCGTGTAGGCTTCAACTTATGAAGTGCTACCACACGGGTAAAGAGGCTCGCTCCAATTGGAGCGAGCCTCTTTTTATTGCGTTGCTTCATCGGCGCGGTGTGGCGACATCGACTTTCGCTTTGCGCCCTCGTATTTTGATGCGGCGCAGAGCCGAAATGACGTTATCGGATTCGGCTGTGGGGACTTCAACAAAAGTTGAGCGGTCCAGAATATCTATTGTGCCGATTGAGCGTCCGCTCAGCCCCGATTTGCTGGCAATGGCCGCGACCAATTCTCCGGGACGCAAACCGTCCTGACGACCCAGCCCCACGAAGATGCGCGTCATGCCCGATTCGGGCTGTTCGCCATCGGCAGCGAGTTCCTCGGCCAATTCGGTCGGCGCGTTGTGCTGGCTTTGCCACAGCATCTGAAGTGCCGCCGCAGCGATCTCAGCCGCATCGTAGCTTTCTGAAAGCTCTTCCACGGTTGCCATGTGCCCGTCGAATTCGCCGCCTTCCAACATATCGCGCAACGAACCTTTGAACACGTCGCGCCGTCGCGCCGCGATGTCGGCAGCCGTCGGGATGCGCGCGGGTTTGAGTGTTACGCCAATCATGCGCTCAATGAACTTGAGTTGACGACGCTCGCGCGCTTCGAGAAGTGTAATGGCGTCGCCGGTGCGACCGGCCCGTCCGGTGCGGCCAATGCGGTGAATATACTGCTCGACATCCCACGGAATATCGTAGTTGATGACATGCGTTACCGTATCGATATCGAGGCCACGCGCCGCCACATCGGTTGCGACCAGCAAATCGGCCTGCCCGTCGCGGAAACGACGCAGTACGCGTTCGCGGTCGGCCTGGCTCATTTCACCGTTTAATGCTTCGGCGCCATAGCCGCGCAAACGCAGCGCTTCAGCCAGTTCGTTTGTGGCCTGGCGCGTGTGGCAAAACACAATCGTTGGCCCCGGCGTCTCCATGTCGAGTACTCGGGCCAAGGCTTCCATCTTCTTGCCGCGCGGCACTTCGTAGTAAGTCTGCTCGACCGATTCGACGGTGCGACGCTTGGCATCAATGGATACATGTTCCGCGTCGCGCAGGAAACGCTTGGTGAGCGCGGCGATGCGCGGCGGCATGGTCGCCGAGAAAAAGGCGAGCTGGCGCTGCTCCGGCAGGAGTGCAAGAATCGCTTCCATGTCTTCCAGGAAGCCCAACGCCAGCATTTCATCGGCTTCGTCCAGCACGCAAAACGTAACTGTTTCCAGCGACAGCGAGCCGCGCCGCAAGTGATCGAGTACTCGTCCCGGCGTGCCGACTACAATGTGCGCGCCCTGTCGCAAGGCGCGGAACTGGCGGTCGATAGGTTGGCCGCCATAAACCGGTACAACCTGCAATCCCGAGTTCTTAGCCAGATCGTGGATTCCGCCCGCGACTTGCACTGCCAGTTCTCGCGTCGGAGCCAGCACCAGAGCCTGTGTTTCGCGACGTGATGCATCAATTTTCTCTATCATCGGCAGCGCGAAAGCGGCTGTCTTGCCGGTTCCGGTCTGCGCTTGCCCGATCAGGTCGCGCCCCGCCAGCAACAACGGAATGGCGCGCGCTTGAATCGGTGTAGGCGCTTCAAACCCCAGAGCGGCAATAGCGCGCGCAATCGGCTCGGCGAGGCCCAACTGGTCGAAGCCGGGTTCGGCGGCAACTTCCGTCGTTGGCTCAGCAGATGTTTCGTTCACGGATGCCGCCGCATCGCTGGTGACAGTGGTAATTTCTTCCCGCGATGCAGGCACGGCTTTGGTTGCGGTTTTGGTCTCCGCTTTCTTGCGCGCCGCAGCCGGAGTCGGTGCAGCGCTCTCGGCGGCGCGTTTGTCTTTGCGCTTGGGCTTCTTGGTTTCGGACTTGGCTGCTGCGGTCTTAGTCTTGGCTGTCTTGTTCTTGGGCCTGGTGTCAGCTTCGTTGGGCATGGTGATCATTTCCATTTCACATTGTAATGTATCACTTCATGCAGCAAAATTGCTTCCAAATGAGCAGGAGCACTGTGCATTGCACAGCGCTCCTGCTCACAATTTTAAATAAAGTATGTGACATAAACCCGCAGCCACTTAGCGCGCACTGCCGTTTAACGAGTACTCAGCTTTGGCCTTGCCCGACGATTTGCCGCTACGTGGTGCCGCGAGTGTATCTTCATCGTGCTCTTCCACGGTGCAATTTGTGGCATCGCTGCTTGCACCGTCGCCGAAGGGGTCTTCTGCGGCATCGTTGTCAAGATCTTTAATGCGGAAGCCGCAAGTATCCTGACCCGTGCCGAAGTGACCGCACACCCAACCGCTGCCGGAACGGCCCTGAACATAGCGAGCCGCAATGCCGCAATCGCATTCGACGGTTTCTACGTCGCTGCTTTCAAAAGCATCGTCTTGCTCGGGCGCTGCGGCGGCACGAATGCGATTGCCGCGACCGCTGCTCGCATACGGATCGGTTTCAGCCGCGCCATCGGTTGCGGCGCCATTGGAAGGCTGAACCTCCGGTGCAGGCCGTGTTGCAACCTGTGGCGCAGTGTTGGCTGCGCCGTTATTGGCACTGTAGGGTGCCGGCGCGGAAACTCCGTCCTCCAACCAGGCATTGAGCTTGGAGGCGATTTCTCGTCCGGCTTTGTTGACGACCGTTCCGGCCAGCATCGGGCAACGCGTCTTGCCGACAATCAGGTTATTGTCCTGATCGAGATCGGCCACTACGTCGAACTCATACTCCAAGCCGTCGCGCTGCACCGGGGCCATGCCGACTTTGCGCACGCTGGTCTTGCCGGTTTTGTCGTTTTTCTCTTGCACGTAATCGGTCTTGGCGCGCATCGTCGCGATAATGTGCAGCCGCGCACCGATGATGGCATCGACCATCGCGTTGTGTCGCGGCGTGACATCGCGCCAGGCACCAAAGGTATTGCCCGACTGGTTGCGGCGTGCCGCGCGGTCGACTTGATCGAGCGCGCCTTCCTTGCCCGTCCAGGCGTGCGACAGGCTATCAATAATCAACACATCGTAGCCGGCTTCTTCTGCGGCGGCGATGGCGTCGATATAAGTTTGCGGGCTGAATGTTTCGGGCTCCATCACGTCGAACTCGAAAACATCGGAATATTTGCTGGCGCTACCACGCTCGGTATCTAAAACAGCGATCCGCTTCCCCAGATGCCTGGCGATACTGAGCGCCGTGTAGGTTTTGCCGCTACCGGCCACACCGATAAGAGCCATGCGAAGACGGGCACTGCGTTTGGTGGCTTTCTGAAATGACAAACTCATGTTCAACTCCCCGGCACGCCCGAAATGCCGTCCCCATTCGGTCTCTTGGCGTGCAATCACAAGATTACACCTAATTATAATGCTTTCATTGATATTAGTGAAGACATTCTTGAAAATTTATTTTCGGCGTGCATTGCGAGTACTCGCCACGTTTTGGCTCGGCATGGAGTAGCGGCGAAGCGATGCTTATCCGCTGAAAAGGTGACTTAATGGCGGCAATACAGGATAATTAAGGGTTGAAGTGTTTCCGGCAATACAAGGGAGCGTCCGATTTAGGAACCGCGCTCGAATTAGAGGTGTTGACGGGATACATGTAAGACATTCAAGTTTTAAGAGGTAGCCTGCTACTTACGCGGCGAGATTCATGAGTAATCGTTCACAAACTGTCACAAATGCAGTCGTTCATCGCCGGGCTCCCGGCCCGGGTATCTTCCGTTCCATGAAGAGTGGCCTGCACTTTGTGCGCGACCCATTCGCCGTTCTTGAACAGGCTGATAAACAATATGGCCCCGTTGTCCGCTTTGAGATGGGCAACAATCGTGTCGTGCACCTGATTCATCGTCCCGAACACATTCAGCATGTGCTGCTGGACAATAATCGCAACTACCACAAGTACACACCATACAGTTTGCTGAAGGGCTTGTTCGGTCGCGGTTTGCTTTTCAATGAAGGTAAATCGTGGTTTACACAACGCCGTCTGTTGCAGCCTGCGTTTCAACCCGGCCACTTTTCGACGCTCGCTGATGGCATTGGCAAGGCTGTTGTTTCTGTGGTGGATCAATGGCCGCGCACGCAGCACGGACAGCAAACCGATATCGAAGTGGAAATGTCGCGCCTGTCGCGCCGCGTTGTGGGGCAGGTGCTTTTCGGCACCGATCTATCTGATGACCTGCACGATGTTTTGCAGGTGGACGGCAGCAAGCTCAACTTTCTGCTGGGCAATGTTCCGCTTATGCCGCAGAGCCGACGACTTCAGGCCGGCATGCGCCGTTTGGATAAAGCGGTATATGCCATCATCGCCGAGCGCCGCAGCCAGTCACCGGCGCAATTGTCCCCCGATATTCTGAATGCGCTGCTGAGCGCTGTGGACAAGGACAGCGGCGAAACAATGAGCGACAAGCAGTTGCGTGATGAAATCGTAACATTGCTCTTTTCCGGCTTCGACACCACGTCCAGAACACTGACCTGGGTTTTTCACGCGCTCAGCCAGAACCCGCAAGTGGAAGCCAAACTGCACGAAGAACTGCACGAGGTGTTAGGCAACCGCAAACCCACCTATGCCGACATTTCCAAACTGACCTACACAGAAATGCTGGTGAAGGAAACCATGCGCATGTTCCCCGCCAACGCCATCATCGGGCGGCAGGCCAAGGAAGATGACGAGATCGGCGGCTATCATATTCCCGCCGGTTCGTGCATTACTCTGTGCCAGTATCTCGCTCACCGTGACCCTTCGGTGTGGAAGAACGCCGCTGCTTTCGAGCCGGAACGCTTTGCTCCCGGCCAGGAATTGCCTCATCGCTTCGCTTACTTTCCTTTCGGCGGCGGCCCACGCCAGTGCATCGGCAAAGGGCTGGCGATGATGACCATTCCTATGGCCGTGGCAACCATTGCGCAGCAGTATCGCTTTGCAGCCCTGCCCAACTTCAAAGTCGAGCACGACATCAAAGTCACGTTTCAATCGCGGCGCGGCGTGTTGGCAACGCGGCATCTACGACCGGCTTTCAATGTTGCAACACCCGAGTAATGTAGTGCGCGAACCGCATCGGACAGCACTTCTCAATTCAGTCGAAACCAAGTGAGCCGCTCCGAGTACTCGGAGCGGCTCTTTCGTATTAGTGTAAGGTGGAAAAGGTCACACGAAGAGTGGTTCCATCGCCTGCTGTTCCAACACCTGCTGCATTTCGCTGTCCGACGGCGCCGACTCGAAGCGGCTGGCGGCATCGAGCAGAAGCGGCAGAATGTGGATGTCACCGACGCTGTTAAGAAAGAGGTCGGGATGACCCAGCACCCAGTGTGCCGCTTTGTCGAGCGCTGCTTGTTCCTCAATCGGTTGATACCACGTCGCATGACTGTGCGGTTGCTCACCCCACGGACGTCGCGTGATGGATTTGATGGTCTGCATCGCGATGCCTCGCTCGCTGCATAGCCGCCGCAACGCTGCAAAATCGGCGGCATACTGCGTGTTCTGCATCAGGATGTAGCTCCACGGCAAAAGCACCGAATCGAAGTCGAAACGCTGCAAGCTCATTGCGTGGCGCTCTGCGACGGAAAGTCCGTGGCCCGTTACGCCAATGAAACGCACTAATCCGGCTTCGCGCGCTTCAATGGCCGCTTCGAGCGCACCACCTGGCCCAAGCGCCGTTTCCCACTCTTGCAGATCGACTAAATTGTGCAACTGCAAGGCGTCGACTTGCTCAACGCGCAGCCGTTCGAGCGAGCGGTGAATTTCGTCGCGGGCTTTCTGGTAAGTTCGCTCTCCGGTTTTTGTGGCCAGGAAAAACTCGGTGCGATGTTGCTCCATCCACGGCCCCAGTCGTTCTTCCGAAGCGCCGTAACTGGCGGCGGTATCGATATGGTTTACACCATGTTGCAGAAGCAATTCCATGGTGCGGTCGGCCTCTGCTTGTGTGACGCCGCCGAAGGCAGCGGCGCCAAAGATGACGCGCGAACTCTGGTGACCAGTGCGGCCAAAGGGTATTTTGTCGATCATTGTCACTCCTTTTAACTTCACCTCAGTGTAGAGGCAACTGTGCAGCCACGTCAGTCCATCCCACAAGCTTGGTCAATTACCCCGCCGACAAGCGGACGGGGCTTGCGCCTAAGCCGCGAGGCTTGACACAATAGGCCAATTGACAGCGGCCCGATTTGCAATATTTATAGCTGCGTTATAGTCAGCATTCAACTCATGGTTACAGCTAAGGCATTTGAAATGGGGCTGAGATTTACGGTTGGCTTTGTCGCAATGTCCACACGCACTACAAGTGCGGCTGGTATTGCGCGGGTCAACGAAGTGGACAACAACACCCACTTTTTTGGCCTTGTAAACTACAAAGGAAGCCAGTTCCGCAAAAGCCCAGTTGCCCATTTGCCAACGCATCTCCTTGCCCAAGCCGTTTACTCGCTCTTTAATTCCCTTGAGGTTTTCAAGAGCGAGTGCCTTATTGGATGCTTTGGCCGATGTAACCAGTTCTTTGCTAATTCTGTGATTTTCGTTCTTGACAAAGCGCGTCTGACGCTTCGCCATTTTTCCTCAGGTGACGCTTGGCACTGCGCGTCCCACACCTTTGCAGCCGCGAACGATGCTGTTTTGTGCGCCGCCTCACAGCTTTGACTTGTTCGCCGGAATACGACTTGCCTTCGGACGTGGTGGCAATCTCAACGATGCCCATATCTACGCCGATAACACCCTCAACATCTTGCGGCTCAGGCGTTTCAACATTGCAGACAGCCAACAGATACCACTTGCCTTTGACAAGCGCCAAGTCGCTTTCACCCTGTCTCGTTTGCAGCAATGTCTTTTGGCGTTCCCCGCAAACAAAAGGCATCTTAATCCGGCCTTCAATAGTCCAAATCGAAACCGTTTGTTCTTCGATTTTGTAAGTCAGGATGCGCTCATCGTAAGAGATAGCACCGTGCGGCTTGAAAGTGCGCTGAACCTTTTTGTCCAGTGCGTAAGCATCGCACACTTTTTTGATGCAGCGCACCACAACTTGAGCCGAAAGGTCAAAGCGTGTGCGCGTCACTTCATAGGAGATTTTATGCAAGGCAAATTGTCCGAATGTTTGCGATTCCCACGCAACTTGCGAGATGTAATCACAGGCGAGGTTGGCGCGCTCCATCGTTGCCAGCAACGCGGCTTTTTGTTGCGCCGTTGGCTTGAGTTGGAGTTGGGCAATCAGCTTCATTTTCTCAAGTATAGAATTTATGGTATACTATTGTCAAGTATGACAACGAAAAGAACTGCTCACAGCCCAGCGTTCCGCTTAGGGCGTTCCGCTTAGGGCGTTCCGCTTAGGGCGTGTTTACAATCTCAACTACCATATCGTTTTAGTCACCAAGTATCGGCACGAGGTTTTGGTTGGTGAAATCGAAACCTTTGTCAAAGAGCGCACGCGAGAGATTTGCACGCGCTACGGTTGGGAATTATTGGAGATGGAAGTGTTGCCGGAGCACGTCCACCTATTCGTATCGGCACCGCCTAAGATTGCCCCGCTGCAAATCGCCTCGACTCTTAAAAGCATACTTGCCGTTGACGTTTTTCGTGTTTTTCCAACTTTGAAGAAACGCCGCTTTTGGGGTAGTGGCTTGTGGATTGACAGCACCTACTTTGGGAGTGCTGGAACTGTCTCCGCCGATACCATCAAACGTTGCATCATGGAGCAGAAACTTAGCTGAGACTCTTACCAAGTCCATCCGCGCCGTATTGAGCGGCTTGACGGACACCACAATTCCTCCCCGCCCACAAGGGGACGGGGTTTCCTTGTGGTATTAACACGGCTACGTTGACTTTGTCCCCGATCCTCATGATGGCCGGGCCAAACTGGTGCATTTGACCCGGCGAGGTGTAGATTTTCAAGAAGCGGCTATTGCGCTGAGTCAGCGCATCGAGGCCCAACTCTCAAAACGACTTGGGGCACCAGACATGAAGCAACTTCGTTATCTGCTGGCACGGCTTGATGCCAATGTTGACCCTCCGCAAGATTACAGCACGCCTGGCCATGAAATTGACAGTACATCCACGTCTCGCGCGCTAACATCGCGCCGGGGCATCAACAAGGGCGCCAGGCAGCAAACCAGGGGGCAGAGCGATGCTGCCTCATGACTGACGGTGTGCCTTTATCTTTGGACTTTCAGGATCGGAAAGACGCGCCAGATGATGCGGAATTCTGGCGCGTTTACTTCTCAGGCGATTGAGATATAAGTTTTTCAGCGTAGCGCGCCGCCGCACGCCCGGCAACGGTGCCGCTACTCCAGGCCCACTGAAAATTGTAGCCGCCCAGCCAGCCATCGACATCGCAAATCTCGCCGGCGAAGAATAAACCGGCATGGAGCTTCGACATCATGGTGGCCGATTCGATTTCGTCCAGCGCAATACCGCCCGCTGTGGCTTCGGCTTTAACGTAGTCGGCAACGGCATGCACCGGCAGGGGCATGTCGAGCAACGCGGCCTGTACGCGCTTTTGTTGGTCGCCCGAAAGCTTGCCGGCCAACGCCTGTGGCGGCACTTTCGAGTACTCGACTACCATTTCGGCCACGCGGCGCGGCAAAATTTCGCTGAGGGCGTTGACCAGAGTTTGCTTCGCGTGCGCGCCCACAAACTCGTGCCACAAGCGGCGCTCGGTTCCGTCTTCAACTTCGGGCAGCAGGCGCATGAAAATCGTCGCGTGGGGATGCTGCCAGCGCTCACGCGCAAAGTGCCGGCTCATGTTGAGCGCAACCGGGCCGCTGTATCCTACGTGTGTAAACAAAAACGAACCGCTGAATTGCACCAGGATTTTGTCGCCGTCTTTAAGAGTGAGACGCACCGGCAAAGTGTTGCCTGAAAGCGCGGCGTGCGGCGGACAGTTGGCTAAAAGCGGTGTGAGCGCTGGTGTGGTTTGGACGAGCGTGTGTCCTAAACGCGTCGCGAAAACATAACCTGCGCCGTTGCTGCCGCTTTTGGGCAAAGCGAGGCCGCCGGTGCATAAAATAACCGCGCGGCTTTGCAGTTCTGCTTCGGCGGTGCGCACCGTCCACAAACCGCTTTGAGTACTCGGTTTGACACTGGTAACGAGTTGTCCCGTGACAAGTTCGGCGCCGCTATCGCGCACGGCATCGAGCAGCGCATTCAGCACGGTGCGCGATGAATCGGAGATCGGGAAATACTTGCCGGTTTGTTCCAGCTTGAGTGGCACGCCGATCGAGTCGAAAAAGCGATGTGTTTGCTCCACGCTGAAAGAACGCAAAACACGCGCGACAAACGATTTTGGGCCGCGATCGGTCTGCGTGGTATTGAATCGCGTGGCGTCAACGAACTCGTTAGTGACGTTGCAGCGCCCGCCGCCCGCCACCAAAATCTTGGCGCCGATTTTTGTTTGCGAATCGAGTACTCGTACGCGCGCAGCACGCTCGGTGGCAGCAGCACGCCCGGCAGCGGCGATGGCCGCCATCAAACCCGCCGCGCCTGCACCAACAATAACTACATCGAAAACATCGTTTTGCATGGACACGTTGAACAGACGTTAAGCACGCGATGCGGTGTCCGAATTATTGCCGGTGCGTAATGTGCGCTCCAGCGAATCCAGGTCTCGCTTCAGTTGCTCAATGCGCGTTAACAGTTATGTTGCCGATTCGTGGCGTCGGCTTCGGCCAGGTGCTCGTCGCGCGTCGTTTCGAGGTTGTTCAGCATGACCGCTACCAAGAGATTCACCACCACAAACACGGCAATGACAACGTAGCTGATGTAGAAGATGCACGCCCACGGATAAATCTTGTTTTTGATAGGACTAACGCACAACGAACCCGGAGCGTGAGCGATAGGCCGCAGATCAAGCCCATCGCTCACAGCCCCCAGCAGAAAAGTCGTTGTCTGCTTCTGGGGCAACCAACGCTTCGGATTTGTAGGAATTTCCATCTGCATACGTTCTATTTGAAAGTTTTAAGATGGCACGTTGTCATTTTCGCCAGGACAAGGAATGACAATGCGAGTACTCATCGTTGGCTAACTAATGCTGCTTGCCTTCGATGGCACTCAGTAAAATGGCGGCGGCTAAACCCAGGCGGCGATCGAGAACTCCGCCTGTATCGGGTGAGAAATCGACCTGAATCTTAATCAGCAGCGGATTCTTGGTTTGCTTGTAAGTTGCGACTTCGCGCCCGCCCAATTTCGCGTTATATTGCTGCGGCAGAAAGAACGTGGCGAAATCGATAAAGCGCCGGATGAGCGCCAGAACCATGCTTTCTTCCTGCAACGTGCCCATCTCGCGGTCTTGTGCATCGAGAAAAATCCACTCGTCCTGGATCATCGACTTAAAGCCTTTACGACGCAACGCGCCTAGTTTCTCGCCGGTGGTGGCATCGGTCACGTCATAGGTCGCGCTGATGTCGAGAATGTTGCGCGCTCGAATCGTAATCATCTCTTTGGTCATGTCCTCGCCGGTGTAGAGGCGAATGTCTTCTTTGAGCTTGAAGCCTTTCTGATTGGCATACAAGACGACATTGCCGCTCGGGTCATCGACGTAGAACGCCGCGCCGACCAGTTTGAGCAGCTTGCGACGCACCAGATAATTGCGATGCGAAAACCGGTTATCACCGGCCCACTGGCTGGGTAGCCGCCGGGCCGATTCATCCAGCGAGCCAAAAGGTGATTGAGATTGCATGGTTTCCTCCTGAGTACTCAGGCGTTGTTATGTGAGCGGCTGCTTATGCGTTTCCGGCAGTGCGCTCGCTGTGCTCCTGAAAATCTACTTCGGGGTTCAGTTATTCAAACCGATGGAATATCGACTTTCACGACTTCTTCGCTGTGCGCCGATTGCCGCGCCGCATCGAAAACAGCAATGGCGCGGCGCACTTCTTCCAGTCGCACCGCAGGCGCCTGGGTGCCGTTGATTACTCCGGCGATGTTTTCATAGTAGTTGCGCCAGCGTCCCGGCAGCGTTGGTATAACGGTTTCGGTTTTGCCGTCGCTAAGGCGTCCGTAGTTGGCCGGGTCTTCGCGCGCTGCGTCGATATCGCCTTTAATCATGGCGGCTTCCTGCGGATCGACTTCATATTTCATGAAGCTGCCGCCGGTGCCGTGAACGAGGAAGCGCGGTTTAGAAAATGCCGCCAGACTCGACACATCACAGAAGCCGGTGCGGCCACCTTCAAAGTGCACGACGATGGTCGCTGTGCTTTCGACTTCGCGCTCTGGAAAGTCGTGTTGCATGCGGCAGTAAACGCCCGTAATGCGTTCCGGAAAAAATTGCAAAAGCTGATCGACCAGGTGCGCGCCCAGGTCGTAAAAACGCCCGCCGCCTTTGTCCTGAGATTGGCCACGCCAGCCGCCGTTGGGGCCAAACTTCTGCCAGGCCATCTCAATCCAGCGCACATCGCCGAGTTTGCCCTCGGCCATCAGTTGTTTAACGGTGAGGAAATCGCCGTCCCAGCGCCGGTTCTGAAAAACGGAAAGTATTTTGCCGCTACTCTGCGCGGCTGCGATCATCTGGTCGCATTCGCCGAGGTTGAGACACATCGGCTTATCGACTACAACATGCTTGCCGGCTCCCAGCGCGCGAATCGAGTACTCGGCATGCACGTCGTTGGGCGTGGCGAGCACGACAAGCTCGATTTCGGGGTCGTCCAGCACTTCGTCGAAACTTGTGTATACCCGGCAATCACCGCGCGCGCGAATCTTCTCCTGCGTTTCAGGGTTGCGCGAGGCGATGCCGTGCAGTTCCAGCCCCGGCGTGAGGCCAACCAGGTAAGCATGAAAACAACGTCCGGCGAAACCGTATCCTATGACGGCAGTTCGTGTTGCGGGCATCAATTTCCTTTCGTGCATAGTGAAGTTGCGACAAGTTTATCTTCTTTGCCCCGGAGCACCGATTCAAGTGCCAGTGCCAGTGCAAAAGTGCTGGCAAACTTAATGTGCGCCAACGCACAAAAGCGGCATCTAATCTGCATCGGTGAGTACTCGAAGCGCCAAAACATATCTCAAGGAGAAACAAAAATGGCAACCGATCCTGAAGCTCGCGCCAGTAGCAGTTCCGCAATGGTTATGGGAATAATCGCGCTGCTCGCCGTTGCCGCAGCGGTTTACTTCTTCGCCATGCGGCCCACCGATGCGACTGCTCCCGGTTCATCAACGACGATTGTGAACCAACAACCGCCTGCAAGCGCGCCTCCAACCACTGTCGTGGTGCCGGGCACAAGCGGCTCCAGCAGCACATCGAGCAGCACGACTTCGACAACTGAACGCACCACGTCCGGATCTGGAACCGACACAGGAGCTGGAACCGGCACGGACACCGGCGCTGGTGCTGGTACAGGCACCGATACTGGTGGTGCTACAGGCGACACAACTTCCTCCAGCACAACGACAACAACAGAATCGTCGCCTTAACAGTTTGATTAAAACAAAGAGGCCAGCCAAATGATTTGGCTGGCCTCTTTGTTTGCCTGGTGCTTCTTACGAACCCGGAGCGTGAGCGACGTTCTTGGCCCGTCGCTCACGCTCCGGGTTCGTGATGCGTAACTTATTTGCCGCACTCTACACGGCAGCGAGTTGGGGCACAGCGGCAAGCTGCGGCACAGCTTCGTCTTGCGCAGCCGAACCGTTCAAGGCATTTTGTTGATGTCGTGCTTCTTGCACCACCCAGTTGAAAAGCGATTGGAACTGCGGGTATGCCGCCGCACATTCTTCAGGATGAAACTGCACGGCGAGGATCGGTTTGTCTGCGGATGATTCCATGCCTTCAATCACGCCGTCACGCGCGTGGCAGTTGGGCCGCAAACCGGCTCCCAACTCTTTAACCGCCTGGTGATGATAGGAATTGATGCCCACCGAACCGGCGCCGAAAACGCGCTCTAAGAGCGTATCGCTTTGCACATCGACTGTATGGAGCAAAACGGTGTGCATGCCCTGCGAATAATGCTTCACCGCGTCAGGAATCTGGCTTGGAATGTCTTGCACTAATGTGCCGCCACAGGCCACGTTGAGTACTTGCATACCGCGACAAATGCCCAGAAGCGGCAAGCTCATGTCCATCGCCAGACGCGCTACTTCCAGTTCCATGGCATCGCGCACCGGGTCCTGGTCTTTGCTCATCTGGTGCGGCTCTTCACCGTAGGCCAGCGATACGACATCGCCGCCGGTGAGAATGACGCCATCGCAATTTTGCACGGCGGCGTGAATCGCATCACGGTCGTTGATGCACGGCAGAATTATCGGTGCGCCACCGGCCCGCACAACGGCATCAACATAATCGGTATCGCAGCCGGTTTTAATGAGTTGCAATTCGCCAATCGGTGTGGCCTGTGGAATGCGGCCAACCGTTATAAGAATCAGTGGTTTTTTCATGTAAGTCCTTGAAATCAATCTGCCGCCACTCTGTATAACAAAGTGTCGCGGTCCGGGGTCACGGCGCGTGATCGTTCCAGGAATGCCACTTCATAAATTCTGTGCTGAATATCAAAAAAGCTGCCTTGAAGGGACAACCGTTTGAAAGTGATGCCGAGAATCGTCCTATGTTGTAACTGCCGGGTCGGGGAAGCGCCCCTGATTCTTTCGACTCCCGCCCGCCGGGTGAAACAACACGGAAAAGTAAGTTATGCATTGCGCATCCGCTGCGGTAACTTTTAGGAGTTGAATCGAAACGGCTTCTCCACAACGTGCTGCTGAATCTTATTGTGAAGGCGGTTGCATTTCGCGTCGGCGGTTTAACTGGCACATGCTTCCACAAAGTCGCTGGCCTTTTACGAATTGGGCCAGCACGCAAATGCTAAATTAGATATTCAGCGCCGCTGACTTGGACGCTTCGCGCACTTCGTCGGCGGTGACTTCGCGCCGCAGGTCGTTCGAAAGGTAAATGCCTTCCTGAATCAGCATGGTGTTGAGCGCCAGTTCGGCTGTGGGCAAAAGGGGCACGCGGCCTTGCAGTGCGGCAATCCAGTGATGCTGCGCACTTTTATAATCGTCGCCGCGACCGTGCACGTTTGTCCAGCGGAAACTGGCGCCACCCAGATCGGCTGTGCTGTTGAGATTCAAATCGCCGACATTTTTGAAGAAGCCAAACGGCTCCAGGCGCACGCCGCCCTCGGTGCCGACAACGCTTGAGCCTTCAATGCCATCGAGGTGAATGGCCCATGCTTCAATGATGTCGAGCGTGGCATCGTTAGTGAAGCGCACAAAGCCCAGACCGAGTTCTTCGACATCGTAGCCGCTTTGCTGCCGGCGCGCGGCATCCATCGCGATCTTTTGATAAGTCTTGCCGCAGATGCGTTCAACTTGCGGATTGCCCAGCAGATACAACACAACGCCGATATGATAAACGCCCATGTCATAGAGCGCGCCACCCGCCGAGTTGCGCTTTTGCACGAAAGTGGGCGTGCCGTAGCCATCAACGAAAGGCCGCCCGCGACGACGGAAACCCGTGGAGCGCGCGTGATAAAGCTCGCCCAGTTGGCCGCCGTCGATCAACTCTTTGGCGGCTTTGGTCGAGTTCTCAAACAGCATGTTGTTCTGAATGCTGAGCTTGCGCCCACACGCCTGCGCGGCATCGAGCATTGCCTGCGCATCGACAAAAGAACCGGCCATCGGCTTTTCGCAGAAGACGTGCTTGCCTGCTTCCAGGCCGGCAACCGTCGCCGGACGATGCATGTTGTTGTGCAGACAAACATCGACGGCTTGAATGTCGTCGCGCTTTAGCATCTCGTGAAAATCGGTGTACACTTCGGGAATAGAGTGCTGGTCGGCGACGCGTTGCGCCTCCTCCTGGTTGATGTCGGAGACAGCTACGACTTCGACTTCCGAAATTTTGGCGTAATTGTTCAGATGCGACTTGCCGATTTGTCCGGTGCCGATTACACCGATGCGTACCTTCTCTGGTGTTGCCATTATGCATTGACCTCGCGTTTGATGAGTTCGATTGTCTTGCGTGCGCCTTCAACTTCGTCGCCGTCTTTCGGGACGCTTTCGACGCCCCACGCCCCTCTGTAGCCGGTGTCTACCAGGCGTTTGATGACTTGCGGCACGTCCTGCGTGGTTTCGTTGCCCTGCTCATCGAACGCAAAGCTCTTGATGTGCAAAGCGCGGGCACGATGCGCGCATTTTTCCCAGCCTTCCTGCTGCATGCCCGGCGCCCAGTTGTACGAATCAAATAAGAGTCCCAAACCGGGCACTGCATCCAGGATTCTGTTGACGTTGTCGGGAATCGGTGAAGGCCCCCAGTGATTTTCGATGAGGATTTCGATGTCACCGGCGCGGCTGATGATGTCGTTGTAGCCGTCCACGATGACATCGAAAATTTCATCCGTCAGTTCGGCGGGGCCGCCGCTGTCGATGCGGATTTGGCGCGCGTTTAAGGTTTGCGCAATTTCAATCCAGCGGTAAGCACGAGTGCGATTGGCGGCGCGCACTTCGGGATTCTCATCGTAGATGTGCGCTCCGTCAACTGCAATGCAGCCAAACGGTAAACCGGCTTCATCAGCGGCGGCTTTCACCTGCTGGACGTAATCTTCATCGGCGGTTGAAAGCTGCGCGTCGTGCGGGTTGTGGCCGGCGTGCAAAACTTTATCGCCTTCCTGCAGCGGCGCCAGATGCGCGTTCCACGGGTCGAGCAGGGTGCAGCCCAACGCTTTGCAATCGGTGATGTATTGAAAGATGTCCTGCTTGCCGGCGGCCAACAAACGATGGAAGCTGAACGAGCAAATGCTGATGTCCATAGTGTCCTTTCGAGTACCTCAGTCGAGTACTCGCATATAGATTTTGCGGCGTGCGGCAAAATGACTTTACGAGGACTGTGCGGCGGATGATGCAATTGCGATGGCGCTTCCGGTGCGCGATGCTTCCATAGCCGCCAGCAAGACTTCGGTGACGTGGCGTGCGGCGTGCGCGTTCGACAGCGGCGGTTGAATGCCCTGCTGCACACAATCGAGAAAGTGCTTGTGCGCGCTGCCAACTGCGCTTTCAACTTCCAGGGTTTTCTCTTCAATCGGTGCGTGGTCGCTATCGTAAGATAACGGCGTAAACAGGTGCGGTGCAATACCATAACAGGGTAGATCGTATTTGCCGCGTGTGCCGTGAACGCTCATCTGCCAGGTGCGCGCTGCATCGCACCAACTGGTTTCAGCAACGGCCAGTGCGCCGCTTTGCATCTGCATCAACAGAACGGCATTGTCTTCCAGCGTAGTCGGCTTGTCGAAAGTATTGACAACCGCGCTCACACTTTTAGCTGTTCCCAGCAACGCGATAAGGTGTGAAACGGCATACACGCCCATATCGAACAAGGCTCCCGCCGAGGCTTGCTGCGCATCGAAAAACCACAGGTTTTCTTCGGCGCCGATTTCTAAGTCTTCGTGGAATATCTCGCGCACTTCGCGATAGTAAACTTCAGGCCCACCGTGGCTGGTGCGCGCCCGTGCGCCCGAAACGCGGCCAATCGTGCCGTCGCGGATGCCGCGCCACACCGTATGCACCGGGTCGGGAAAATGCGGCAGCACCAAAACAGTGCGGTCGGTTTTGTCGGCGGCAGCCACAAACGCGTTTGCCTCGTTCATGTCGGCGCACAGCGGCTTTTGCATGAAAAGGTGCTTGCCCGCTTCAATCGCTTTGATGCCCCACGAAACATGCTGCGGATGCGGTGTCGCTACGATGACGGCATCCACATCAGGGTCGCTAATGACATCTTCGTAGTTGTGCGTGTAGCGCGCGACGCCGAACTGGTCGCACAGCAACCGCAGGCGCGATTCCTTGCGCCCGCTGATGAGTGTCACTTCCGCACGCTGCGCTTCCTCGGCCAACTCCGGCAGGTGCATCTTGGCGACAATGCCGCCTGCACCGATGACGCCGAATCTCAGTTTGTTCATGCCTGTTCCTCGTTCGAGTACTCGTTGCGTCGTGAATGTCTGCTGTATGCTTGCGGCTTTGCCGATATATCTGTGCGGCTACGGCTTTGCCGCTAACGTTATGTGACGGGCACTGCTGTCGGCTTTGCATCCAGCGGCTTTGCATCCAGCGGCTTTGCATCCAGGTATTGTCCCATGGCGCGCTCGGCTTCTGCGGCATCGGCTTTGGCTGCGCTAATGTGCGCGTTGATTGCGGCATTAACTTTCCCACTGTAGGCCGCTTGTTTGAGCGCATCAACGGCTGCATCAATGTGGCGGCTGTATTGCTGTACGTGCACATTGGCGCGCCTTAACTCGGCGGGCACCGGACCAATCTCGCGCAGACGCTCGGCGCGGCGACGTAGCGGGCGCACACGCTCCGCCAGTTCGGCGATAAGTTCTTCGCGTAGCGCAGCCAACTCGGCAGGGGATAATTCTTTTTTCGGCTTTTCTGCGAGATGGTCTTTCGCGTTTGCCTTTTCTTCCTTTGTCCTGCGCTGACGGGGTTTTTCGCGTTTTGGTTTGGCCTCTTTCGGTTTAACTTCGCCGCAAGCGATGAGCACATCTTTTTGCAGCGTTTCCAAAGTCGCGTTTATCTGTTCGGACAGCGAGAGATATTGGCTGATATAGGAACCTCTATCGCGCTTGGCCGTGGCGGTGGCGGCACACAGCACAAGCACTATGAAAAGTGAAACGAATCGGCGCATGTTTCCTCCGTTGTATGCAAGTGGCATTTTAACCCGAGACACTCGTTCGGTCACCGAGTTGCCGGGAATTTTATTAGAAGTAGTCTCATAAATGGCGTATCACTAACCGCGAGCGGGAAGGAGCGGGCTTTTCAGCATTAAGTCTGCTCCCTCTTTATGAGATCGCTTCCTTTGTTATTTGAAACTTCCGTTGGTGCGAGTACTCGCAACGCGAAAGGGCGAACGAGAATTCTCGTTCGCCCTTTGAAAACAGCAACTTAATGTTGTAGTTTATTGAGTTGTGATGCCGCCGGTCTTTGCACTTTCGGTGCGTAGTTCGCTGCGATCCTGGCGACGCTCGGCACTCGCCTGTTGCAATGTTTCCAACTGGCGGTTCTGCTCCGGCGTCAGGATTTTTTCGATCTGCGCTTGCACGCTGGCACGCGCTTCCTGAATACGCTGGCGCTTTTGTTCGCGTGACATGGTTGTGTCCTGGCGGATGGTGCGCGTCTGCTCGCGCGCCGCTTTGAGAATCGGGCGGAGGTGCTGCTTTTGCTCGGGCGATAAAGTCAACTGGCGCACAAATCGGCTGGCTGCGCCGCGACCGCCGCGTGCCTGTGCGTTGTTGCGTGCATCGGCATTGGCGCGCTTCTGGAGGCGACGCTGCTCACGGCTCGCTGCCGACGGCGTGGTGTTGGCGTCTTGTGTCTGGGCAAACGTTGGGGCGCCGATCACGGTCAGGACGCCAAGCGCCAGGGCCGCTACACTTCTGGTATCAAAAATTTTCATTGTTTTCCTTTGCAAGCTGCACATCAAAGCCGCATCAGTTGTGCAATATCTGTGCAGCGTCTTGTGCAACGACTGTAAAACGCATTCTTTGCATCTTTGTTCATGATTATGTCAATTTGCAATTTTGAAAGTGACATTGGTCATGTAGAATAGGGTTAGCACTTACGCAGATGCAAATTTTCACGACCCCGGAGCGTAAATCGTAAGGGTTAAATCTCACCGGCAGACACGTCATGTTTAAAGCACTCACAATCGCCGGTTCCGATTCGGGTGGTGGCGCCGGCATTCAGGCCGACCTCAAAACTTTCGCGGCGCGCGGCGTTTACGGCACATGCGCCCTGACAGCCATCACGGCGCAAAATACACTGGGCGTGAGCGCAGTGCTCGAACTGCCGACTGAAATCATCGCCGCTCAAATTGATGCCGTGCTGAATGACATCGGCACGGACAGCGCCAAAACCGGAATGCTGTCGAGCGTGCCTATTATTGAAACGGTTGCGGCCAAACTGCGCGCATGGAGAATCGAAAACCTGGTTGTCGATCCCGTAATGGTGGCCAAGAGCGGTGACCGCTTGTTGCGCGAAGAGGCGGTGCAGGCCGTGCGCGAACAAATGCTGCCGCTGGCGCTGGTGCTGACGCCAAACCTTTACGAAGCCGAAATTTTATTGGGCCGCGCCGTGCGCACTGTTGAAGAAATGAAAGACGCCGCGCGCGATATTGCCGCAATGGGTGCGTGCAATGTCGTGGTGAAAGGCGGACGCCGCGATGACCAGGTCATTGATATTCTTTTCGATGGCCGCGAGTGCATCGAGTACTCGACACCTCACATCGACACGCGCAACACACAGGGAACAGGCTGCACCTTTTCGGCGGCGATTGCCTCTGAGCTTGCTAAAGGCGCCAATGTGTGCGAGGCGGTCGCAGCAGCAAAGACCTACGTTACAAGCGCCATGCGCCAGGCTCCGGCCATTGGTGCCGGTCATGGCCCGTTGCAGCATTTTCCGCTTTGGCAACCGTGAGCGTTACACATCAAAAATCGCGGGCTATTGACGTAAAACTTCGGCGACTCGCGTAGTGCAAAGCTGTATACTGGAGCTAATTCACCACACACGCTTGAGGTTCATATGCTTCGCAAAACGTTGATTGCCGCGTGCCTGCTCCTGTCTGCACTGATCTTCTCCTCGCCCACTCCCGCAATGCCGCAACCGGCAGCAGATGCCACACAGAGACCTTTCCTGCATCCTCTGTTTACCGATAACATGGTGTTGCAGCGCGACATCGCCGCACCGGTGTGGGGTTGGACAACTCCCGGCCAGCGCGTAACGGTGACGATGAGCGGCAGGAGCGCTACTGCTGTTGCCGATGCAGGCGGGAAATGGATGGCCAGAATCGGCCCGTTTCCGGCAGGCGGCCCGCATACCTTAACTGTCACCGGCCCGCAAACTGTGAGACTTAACAACGTGATGACCGGCGATGTGTGGATTTGCTCCGGGCAATCGAACATGGAGCAGGGCATCGGTATTGCGGCCAACCCGCAGCAGGAAATCTCCAATGCGAATTACCCGAATCTGCGCCTCTTCACGGTGCCCAAGAAAATCGCGGCCTCGCCGCAAAGCAGCGTAGCCGGTTCGTGGCAAATCACGACGCCACAAACCATAGCGGCCAATGGCTGGGGTGGTTTCTCCGCCGTGGCCTACTACTTCGGGCGGGAGTTGAACACTCGTCTGCAAGTTCCTATCGGCCTGCTTCACACTTCATGGGGCGGCACCGTCGCCGAAGCGTGGGCCAGCGCCGAGGCATTGAACACCATGCCCGATTTTCGCTCCGGCGTGGCGGCATTGCAGCGCGCGGCACAAGAGCAAAGCCGGCCCGGTTTCAACTTCGATGGAGCCATGACCGCATGGTGGGCCGCCAACGATCCAGGTTCGGCGGCGGGTTGGTCGAACGCAACGCTCGACACCGCCGCCTGGAAAACGATGAACTTGCCCACAGCCTGGGAAAACGCCGACCTGCCCAACTTCGACGGCATCGTGTGGTTCCGCAAAGAGTTCGACCTTCCGCAAAGCTGGGCGGGAAAAGATGTTGTGCTGCATCTGGGCACCATCGACGACCGCGATACGACGTGGGTCAACGGCACCAAAGTCGGCGAAACCAACGAATACAATACAGCACGCAACTACCGGGTTGCCGGCAATCTGCTAAAAGCGGGACGCAACGTCATCACGGTGCGAGTACTCGATACCGGCGGTGGCGGCGGTCTTAACGGCAATGCGGCCGATATGAACCTGCAAGCTTCCGGCGATGGCGCAGCGGCACCAATTTCCCTGGCCGGCGCCTGGCTTTATCACGCCAGTACGCCGCTGGCACAAACGCAGCCGGCACCGCAGCGCATCGACAACAATCCCAATGGCGTAACGGTGCTATACAACGGCATGATCGCGCCGTTGGTGCCGTTTGGCATCAAGGGCGCCATCTGGTATCAGGGCGAATCGAACGCCGGGCGCGGTCAGCAATATCGCACGCTGCTGCCGACCATGATTCGCGATTGGCGCTCGCGCTTTGGTGTGGGAGACTTCCCCTTTTACATCGTGCAACTGGCCAACTTCATGGCGACCGAAGCGCAACCCAGCGACCCGGCCTGGGCTTACCTGCGCGAAGCCCAGATGCTGACGGCACAGACGGTGCCCAACGCCGGTATCGCCACCGCCATCGACATTGGCGAAGCCGGAGACATTCATCCCAAAAACAAGCAGGATGTCGGGCGCCGCCTCGCTCTTAATGCACTGGCACTGACCTACAAGCAGCCTGTCGAGTACTCGGGGCCGCTTTATCGCAGCATGAAAATTGAAGGCGATGCGGTTCGTCTCACGTTCAGCCATGCAGCGAGCATGACGGCCGGAGGCGGCACGTTACAAGGCTTTGCGATCCCCACGTTGCAGGGCTTTGCCATTGCCGGTGCCGATAAGAAGTTCGTGTGGGCTAATGCCCGCATCGAAGGCAACACGGTTGTCGTTTCGTCGCCGCAGGTGAAGCAACCGGTCGCGGTGCGTTATGCCTGGGCCAACAATCCGGTGGCCAACTTGTATAACGCGGCGGGTTTGCCGGCTCTGCCATTCCGCACCGACATCGACTAAAACCGTGACTGAAACCGTTTGGCGACCACTCGAAATTAAACCATGAAAATACGCTCGATGGAAACGTTTAAGGTGCCGCCGCGCTGGCTATTCCTCAAGATTACCACCGAAGACGGCATCACCGGCTGGGGCGAACCGATCGTCGAGGGCCGTGCCGAAACCGTGCAATCCGCCGTGCATGAGATGAGCGAATATCTCATCGGCAAAGAAGCCGGCAACATCGAGGATACTTGGCAGTTACTTTATCGCGGCGGCTTCTATCGCGGCGGGCCAGTTCTCACGAGTGCCATGTCGGGCATCGAGCAGGCGTTGTGGGACATCAAAGGCAAAGCACTCGGCGTGCCGGTGTATGACTTGATGGGCGGCGCGGTGCGCGACAAAATGCGCGTCTATGCGTGGATTGGCGGCGACCGTCCGCAGGAAATCGCGCTGGCGGCACAAAAGCAAGTCGCAGCCGGTTACACCGCACTCAAGATGAACGGCACCGCCGACATGGAGTGGATCGATTCGTTTCAGAAAGTGCAGGAAGCCGTCGAACGTTTGGCCGCTGCGCGCGAGGCAATTGGCCCTGCCATCGGCATCGGAATCGACTTGCACGGACGCGTGCATAAATCGATGGCCAAAGTTCTGGTTAAGGAATACGAGCCGTTTCATCCGATGTTTATCGAAGAGCCAGTGCTGCCTGAAAACAACGACGCGCTGCCGGAAATCGCGCGCCAATCGTCCATTCCCATTGCGACCGGCGAGCGCATGTATACGCGCTGGGGGTTCAAGGCTCTGCTGGCCGGTGGCGCGGTCGATATTATCCAGCCCGACATTAGCCACTGTGGCGGCATCTGGGAACTGAGGAAAATCGCCGCAATGGCCGAAGCCTACGATGTCGCGGTCGCGCCGCACTGTCCGTTGGGGCCAATTTGCCTGGCGGCTTCATTACAACTCGATTTCTGTACGCCGAACGCGTTTATTCAGGAACAAAGCTTGGGCATTCACTACAACGAAGGCTCGGATTTGCTCGATTATCTGGTTGATGCCAGCGTGTTCCACTATCACGAAGGCTATGTCAATCGCTTGACGGCGCCGGGGCTGGGCATCGAAGTCGATGAGGAAAAAGTGCGCGAGATGGCGAAGGTGGGCCACAACTGGCGCAACCCGATCTGGCGCAACGCCGATGGAACGGTCACCGAATGGTAGATTCAACATCATGAGCGAACTGCTACGAGTACTCATCGAGCAGAAAATCGTCGCGATTATGCGCGGCACTGCACCGCAGCATATCGACGCCACAGCCGATGCGCTGGTAGACGGCGGTATTCGTTTGCTGGAAGTGACACTCAATACGCAGAATGCGTTGCAAGCGATAACTCGCTGGCGCGAGCGTTACGCCGGACGGGCTTGCATTGGTGCAGGCACGGTGCTCGACGTTGAAATGGCGCAACAGTCGCTCGACGCGGGAGCGCAATTCCTCATCTCGCCCAATTTTGATGAAGACGTGGTGAAGTTAGGTACTAATAATGGCGTTGACGTGTGGCCCGGCGTGATGACACCCACGGAAATGGTGCGCGCCTGGAAAGCCGGTGCCAATGCCGTGAAAGTTTTTCCCTCGGCGACACTGGGCCCGAATTACTTCAAAGAAGTGCGCGGCCCGCTGAGCCAGATTCCGCTGATTGCGACCGGCGGCATCAACCTCGAAAATATGACCGAGTTTTTGCGCACCGGCGCAGTAGCCGTCGGTGTGGGCGGCAGCTTAGTCGATAAAAAACTCATTGATGACGGACGCTTTGATGAACTCACCGAATTAACGCGTCGCTACGTTGCGGCATCTCAAGCGGTGCAATCGTGAGTTCACCGGGGATGAGTACTCACAAGATAATTGATCTCGTTACGCTGGGTGAAAGCATGGTGTTGTTGCAACCGCCGCACGATGGTGCGCTGGCTTATGCACCGCTGTTGCAGCGCTCGGTTGGCGGTGCGGAGTCGAATGTGGCGATTGCTCTTTCACGTCTGAGTAAAAAGACGCGCTGGGTCAGTCGCCTGGGCAACGACCCGTTTGGTGACATCATTCTGCACGCGCTGGCCGGTGAAGGCGTTGATGTTTCGTTTGTCGAGCGCGACGCGAGTACTCATACCGCGCTGTACTTCCGTGAAATCAAAGGCTACGGCGAGCCGACGGTTTATTATTATCGGCGCGGCTCAGCGGCCAGTTTGCTGTCGGCGAGTAACGTTCAGGCAGAATGGATGCAGGACGCGCGGCACTTGCACGTTACGGGCATCACGCCCGCGCTGGGGGCGCACACACGCGAAGCCGTTGAAGCCGCCATGCGATTGGCGCGCGCGATGGGCCTCAGCATTTCTTACGACCCCAACCTGCGTCGTAAATTATGGGATGAAAGCACAGCCCGCGAAACTTTGCTTTCTCTGGTGCCCCTGTGCGATGTCTTTCTGCCCGGCATTGAAGAAGCAGAATTCTTGCTCGGTGAAAACGATGCCGTAAAAGCCGGCGCCGCTTTTCTCGACAGGGGCGCGAAGGTTGTCGTGATTAAACTTGGTGCACGAGGTGCGGTCGCGTTCACAAGAGAAGGCCATGTTGAAGCGCCTCCCCTCAACGTTGAACGAGTACTCGATTCGGTCGGAGCGGGCGATGCTTTTGCCGCCGGGGTGCTTTCCGTCTTGTTGGATGAAGAGCAAGCGAGCGATGTGGCCTTGCCTGTTCTACAGCGTGCTCTGGAGCGCGGCAACATTATGGGTGCGCTCGCGACGCAATTTCGCGGCGATTGGGAAGCTCTGCCCAATCTTGCAGAATTGCAGCGCATCGAAGCCGGTCAAAGCCCCATATCGCGTTGATGTTTGCCCTGGCTCCTAACAACCCGCGAAGTCGCGCGAAGACAGTTCCTCTGCGAGAAAATCAATGAACCTTTTTTCTGTTGTTGTAGGCGCCGCAATCTTTCTCAGTGCCGTTGCGAGGCAAACACCTGTGCAAGCTCAAAAACGCGTTGCGGTTGAGCTTTACGTCGCCGGTAACGGCAACGACAGGTGGAGCGGCAAACTTCCGGCACCCAACAAAAACAAAACCGATGGCCCCTTGGCCAGCTTGCAAGGTGCGCGCGATGAAATCCGCCGGCGCAAAACGAAAGGCGCTCTTTTTGGTGGTGCGCGAGTACTCGTGCGTGGTGGTTTTTATGGTTTGAAGGAAACGCTGCAATTCGAGCCGCAAGATTCCGGCACTGCCAATGCGCCGATTATTTACCAGAGCTATCGTAACGAAAAGCCGGTGTTGAGTGGTGGCACGCGCATCACGGGTTGGAAAGTGGTGAACGACAAAACGATTGGCCGGCGCTGGATTGCGAACTTGCCGGATGTGAAAAACGGCTCGTGGAACTTCACGCAGTTATTCGTGAATGGTGAGCGGCGCTATCGTCCACGACTGCCGCAAAACGGCTATTACCATATCGCGGCGGCTGTTGGACCATCACCGAAAACCGGAGGCAAAGGCCACGACCGCTTTGCCTTTCGCCGTGGAGATGTCAACCCTGATTGGTACAACATTCAGGATGTCGAATTCCTGATGATGCAAGTCTGGACGATGGCGCGTATGCGTGCGGCCAATATCGACACGCAGAGCAACATTGTTACTTTTAACGGCCAGACACGCACCGAGCAGTGGTATGGCGCTTTTCCCAAAGGGCATCGCTACATTGTGGAAAACGTGCGCGAAGCACTCGATGAACCGGGCGAATGGTATCTCAATCGCAAAAACGGCACCCTTGAATACATTCCACGCGCCGGTGAAACGCCGCAGAACACCGTGGTCATCGCGCCGCGTTTGGAGAAGCTGGTTGAACTGCGCGGCGATGTTGCAAAACGCCAATGGGTGCAGCACATAACCTTGCGCGGTTTGACGTTCGCGCATGGCAACTGGGCTTTATCGCGCGAAGACAACAGTTTCTACCAGGCCGAAGCCCACCTAAGCGGTGCCATTAGTGGCATTGGTGCGCGCGACATTTCTCTGCAAAATTGCACCATCAAGCAGGTCGGAATTTATGCCGTCGAGTGGGGAGCCGGTTGCAAGCGCAATGTGCTGCAAGATTGCGACCTGCTCGATCTCGGTGCAGGCGGCGTGAAGATTGGCGAGATGCAAAACGTGGATGATGAAGAAAATGTCGCCAGCCATAACATTGTACGCAACTGCACGCTGGCGCACGGTGGACGCATTCATCCGGCAGCCGTTGGCGTGTGGATTGGGCACTCGCCCTACAACATCATCGAACACAACGACATCTACGACTTCTATTACACCGGAGTTTCTCCTGGCTGGAGTTGGGGATACGGCAAAAGCGGCGCGCATCATAACACCATTGCGCACAATCACATTTGGCAAATGGGGCAGGGCGTGCTCAGCGATATGGGCGGCATTTACACGCTGGGGCTTTCGCCGGGAACCGTGTTGCACCACAACCTGATTCACGATGTGCAAAGTTTCGATTACGGCGGCTGGGGCATCTACTTCGACGAAGGCACGACCGACGCCATCGCCGAGAACAACGTGGTTTATCGCACTAAGAGCGCGGGCTTTCATCAACACTACGGCAAGAACAACGTGGTGCGCAACAACATTTTTGCATTGGGCGGCGAAGCGCAACTGATGCGCACACGACCTGAAGAACACCTATCCTTCACATTGGAGCGCAACATCATCGCGGCCAATGACGCGCCGATTCTGGGTTCCAACTGGACGGACGAAAACTTCAAGCTCGACCATAACCTGTATTGGAATTTTGGAACCGAGCCAATGAGCTTCTCTGGCGCAACATGGCAACAGTGGCAGGCGCGCGGGCACGATGCCAACTCACTGATTGCCGACCCGCTGTTTGTCGATTGGAAGAAAGGCGATTTGCGATTGGAGCCTGATTCACCCGCTCTGAAGCTGGGCTTTGTGCCGATTGATCTGCGCCGCGTCGGGCGACAGAGCACTCATCGAGTACTCACAACCATGCCGCGCGCCTTCCCTCCGCCGCCGCCGCCGCAACCCGTCACCGATGATTACGAAATGACCCCCGTCGCACAAAAGCCGGATGCTAATGTCAGCGAAGAAAACCAAATGGCAACGGTGCGCGTAACCGAAGAAACGGCTGCCAGCGGCAAGCGCAGCTTGAAGTTCACCGATGCAGCGGGACAACAGCACGCATTCAATCCACACGTCTGGTATTCACCCGGTTTCAAGAGCGGGCGCGTTGCGGCTTCGTTCGATTTGCGCTTAGAGCCGGGTGCCGTCATGTATCACGAGTGGCGCGATAACGCCTCACCGTATCACGCCGGGCCGTCGCTCCGCGTACTCGGTGATGGCTCGTTGCTGGCTGCGGGTCGCACTCTGACGAAGTTGCCGCACGGCCAGTGGGTGCATTTTGAAATCGATTACGAACTCGGCGGCAGCACGACTTACAACCTGCGTATCCGCGTTCCCGGCCAACAGGAGCAAAGTTTCAACAACCTGATCGCGGCTTCCTCGTTGAAATCACTGCACTGGTTCGGCTTCGTAGCAGATGCAAATGAGGCCGCTGTCTTCTACCTCGATAACGTGCAGATTAGTCCTCCAGATAGCGGAATGGCCGGGTAGCCACTGCTGCATTGCGGCGTGTGGCTTAAGGAAACTGTTGGATTGGAATTGCCAAAATGGAATTGCCAAACCTCAAATATCGAGCATGATCGTTTTTCTCCTGCGAGCCGCTCAACTGTATCTTCAGCACACGTTTGATAAACTTTGGCTGATGATAGGAGGGTGAAATGGCAGCGCAAGCACAACTTCAATATGTTTCTGATGCAGAAGGCAATCCAATCAGTGTGATTGTGCCTATTGAACTGTGGCGTGAGATTGAAGCAGAGCAGGAAACTGCACACTTACTCAAAAGCGAGACCATGAAACAGCGGCTTTTAAAAGCCAAGGAGCGCACCACAGGTATTTCACTGGAGGATGCTCGTGCGCAGCTTGGAATTTGACATTGCTGCATTTGAAGATTTAACATGGTGGGTGCAGCATGACCGCAAGAAAGCTCTGCGCCTACTGCGTTTGATACAGGAAACACAGAGTAACCCCTTTGGCGGCATCGGCAAACCTGAACCACTTAAACATGAGTTAACTGGTTGCTGGTCAAAGCGTATTAATGACGAGCATCGTTTGGTTTACCAGGTGCAAGCAGACAAAATTCGCATTCTGGCATGTCGTTATCATTACTAAAGTTAGCGCTGCCAGGTGCCAATAGCGGCACAACGACCGATCTTGCCTACCGCCGGAAGCCGGAGCGACGGGAGCTTGCGACCAAAGCGCAGGTTGTAGGCGCAGGGTGCAGCGCCTCCTTCCGTCGCGGCCGGTTCGCGAAGATGCATACTCACACTGTTGCAAGTTCAGCTTGTTGCGCGTCGTGCCAGTGTTTAAGCGGCAGGTCATCGATTTTGGGTAGCCAGAAATCCAATGGGCGCTCGAAGTCACTTAAGAGTTGGCGCATCAAGGGTGTGACGTTCTTGTCGCGCAACGCTGCTTCGTCGAAGCCGCTGCGGTCGATGGGGCGCAGCCAGAACGGGCTGTAAGAGTAGTAGATGGCTTTACGCGTCACGGTCGAGCGATTGGGAAACGCCGCGTGCCACAGCGCCTGATGAAACAAAACGCGGCTGCCCGCCGGGACATCGAGCGTCACAATTTCGTGTTGTGACAGATCGTAAGTTTTGTCTTTGCACCATTCCGGCAATCGGTGACTGCCGGGAACGACTTGCAGTGCGCCGCCGTTGCCGTGCGTGAGGTCGCTGAGAAACAAACCAACTTTCAGGTAGTACAACGCAAACTGATTATTGGTGAGCGGAAACTGGCGCGGGCGCGGCCCATCGGCGTGCCAGTCGATGCCATCTGTGAAGGTCGTTTCGGCATCTTGCCCGCGATAGGGCCGCACCGTGACATTGAACTGGTGCAACTGCGCGCCGTAACCGAAGTGCTGCACCACAGCTTCTAAAATCAGCGGGTCAACAATGATGTCGAGAAACGCCTGATGCTGCATCACGGCGTTGTCCAGCTTGAGTGAAGCTGTTTCGTCGCCATTGGTTTGCCGACGCCACACTTCATCAACAGCTTTTTCGATGTGCGCTGTTTGCGATTGGTCCAGTGGCGGCAGCAATACAAAACCATCGCGCTCGAATTGCTGCATCAGCGCGCCGAACTCGACATCATTCATCTCACGACCTCCGCTCGAGTACTCACAGTTGTTTGGCTCAAACGGTATTTTACATCTTCTCTATTTCTTCAACTGCGCTTCAGCGGCGGGCGGCGCGATGGCGGCATGGCTGCCGATGGAGAGGCCCGGAGGTGCGGCCAGAAATTTCTTGCCGCGCAGCGTATCGGCAATAAAGCCGCCCGAAACTTCGTAGCCCATAATGCGCCCGCTGGTCTCGTCGATCACCATATCGGCCAGTGTGCCGAGTTGACGGCCATCTTGCGACAACACCTGCGTGCCGGAAAGTACCGTTTCGCGACTGGCCATTTCGCGAATGCGCGGTTCGTCTCGGAGCTTGACTTTCGAGGCGGCGCTTTCCACTAAAATCACATCGCCGCTGATGCTGCGCACCTGATGCCACGGCACAATCTGCGCGTCGATAAGCCCGAATAAATCTTTCTCCGCCAGCACAAACGCCAGCAGTTCATCCGTGTCGTGATCAAAAAATAAATCGTGTACAACCCCTAAATTGCGTCCGTCTGCCTGACCGACTACTGACAACCCCAACAAACTTTTACCTTTGCGCATGGTCATTCCTCCACTACTGTTTGGTAAACGCGTGAGCATAAAAGAGGCCAAGCGAGTACTCGGATGAGTTTTACTATGCCGAGTGCATGAAACGAAACCCGATATTTTGAGCAAGCAGATCAATAAGACGAAAGAAACACCCGCAGCGCAACGCTTTAGAGCCAGCATTTTGCTCTTGATTGCGACCTTCGGTTGGGGCATCAGTTTTCCGCTTTTGAAAGCGGGCGCGCTGCTGCAACAAGAGGCGGTGCCCGATTCAAGCAGTTGGTTCATTGCCGCGCTGACTATCGCCACGCGCTTTTGCGGCGGCGCTTTCATTCTGCTCGTGTTCTGTCTGCGCACGTTGCGCCACCTGACGCAGAGTGAAGTGCTGCAAGGCGTGGGGCTGGCCTGCTTTGCCGGCACGGGAATGCTGATCCAGAACGACGGCATGATGTATACATCGGCCTCGACATCGGCATTTCTAACGCAGTTTTATTGCCTTGTCATTCCGTTGTGGCTGGCGTTGCGATACCGTCGTGTGCCGTCGCGCTCGGCTGTGTTGGCCTGTGCGCTGGTGCTGTTCGGTGTAGCGCTGTTGGCGAGAATTGATATGCGGCATTTCAGCATCGGGCGCGGTGAGGCCGAAACGCTGATCTCCGCCTGCTTTTTCGCCGGACATATTCTGTGGCTTGAACGCCCGCAGTTCGTCGGCAACCGCACGATGCACGCCACGCTGGTGATGTTTTCTGTTATTGGCGCCGCAATGCTGTGTCTGGCTTTTGCGTCGGCGCAGCGTGGCGCCGACATTATCACGGCCAGCAGTCCGGCCTCGGTGCTGGCACTGATGGCAACGCTAATCGTGTTTTCCACGCTTGGGCCGTTCATTGTGATGAACGCCTGGCAGCGCTTTGTGAACGCGACACAGGCCAGCCTTATCTACTGCACCGAACCGTTATACGCCAGCGTTGCCGCGCTGTTTCTGCCCGGCTGGTTTTCGCATATGTGGGGCATCGAGTACTCGAATGAAACGGCGACCACTCGCCTGCTGTTGGGCGGAGCACTTATTTTAGCGGCCAATGTGCTGATTCAGTTGCGCACCGAAAACACCACAAGCGATGTTGCACTAAACTGAAGCCGCCATGAAAACAGACAACCAAAAATCGACCGTCGAGGAAATCCGTGCCCGCTTCGACGCTGATGTCGAACGCTTCTCTTACCTGCAAACCGGCCAGGCCGCCACGATTGATGCACCGCTGGCAATGGAACTCATCGTGCAGGCGGCAGCGGCCACGACACCGCAAGCGCAACGAGTACTCGATGTGGGCTGCGGCGCCGGTAACTACACGTTGAAGTTGTTGCAACTGCTGCCTCACTTGGGCGTGACGCTGAACGACTTGAGCCAACCCATGTTGCAGCGCGCACAAGAACGCATCCGTGCCGCCGGTGCAAAAAATATCACGACCTTGCAAGGTGATGTGCGCGAGTTGGAACTGGGTGAAGCGCAGTTCGATATTATTATGGCCGCAGCCGTTTTGCATCATCTGCGCAGCGATGATGAATGGCACGCGGTGTTCGCTAAGTTCTATGCGGCGCTGCGTCCCGGCGGTTCAATATGGATCAGCGACCTGGTTGAACACTCGACGGCGGCAGTGCAACAACTGATGTGGAGACGCTACGGCGCATACCTCGTGCAGCTCAAAGACGAGGCATATCGCGAGCAGGTCTTTGCTTATATCGAGAAAGAGGACACACCGCGCCCGCTCTTATTTCAAATCGACGCTTTACGCGCTGCGGGCTTCAGCGAAGTCGAAATTTTGCACAAGAACAGTTGCTTCGCGGCGTTTGGTGCGGTCAAGAAACAAGGCTGAGTACTCGATAGGGCACTTGGCGGCGCATGGCTTTTACCGCAAACTCGTGCGCTTGTAACCCAAAACAATAATGAATAGCGAACCCGCTTCTTCACTCCAATTGAATCCAATTGTCGAACAGTATCAGCGCCAGGTGCATCTCGACTTTCACACTTCGCCCTACATTCCCGATGTCGGCAGCGAGTTTGATGCGACCGAGTTTGCCCGTACCTTCAAGCGTGCTCACGTCAACAGCGTGACGATTTTCGCCAAGTGCCACCACGGCATGTGCTACTATCCCACAAAAACGGGCACGCAGCATCCGGCGTTAAAAGGCCGCGACCTCATGAGCGAGCAGATGGAAGCCTTGCGTCGCGAGGGCATTCGATGTCCGCTTTACACGACTGTGGTGTGGGAAGAAGACGCGGCGCAAAAGCATCCTGAATGGCGCCAGTTGCGTCGCGATGGCGTCTTCGCCGGCGGGGCTGCCGCATCCGATGACAAAACCGCGCACCCCGGCCCATGGAAGTTTTTGAATTTCCTCAACCCCGATTATCAGGATTACATTGAAGCGCACGTGCGCGAACTGCTCGATAACTACGAAGTCGATGGCGTCTTCTTCGATATTCTGTTTTTCCATAACAAAGGGTGCTGGAGCGACGAGTCGATGCGCTTCCGCCGCGAGCACGGTTTTCTAAATGATGATCGCGAAACGCAGGTGCGCTTTGAGAGCGCGGCGCAGGCCAGCTTTGCCGAAAAGTTCACACGCATGGTCAACGGTCAGCAGCCCAAAGCGACCATTTTCTATAACACAACGACGCATTCTTCTGTGAACGCGCAAGTGGGCTTGCGCACGCGCACCGCGTTTCAGAGCCATTTTGAAATTGAGAGCTTGCCGTCCGGTTTCTGGGGCTATCAGCACTTTCCGCGTATGGCGCGCCAGATTGGTCGCTGGGACAAGCCGTGGTTCGGCATGACGGGCCGCTTCCAGAAACAGTGGGGTGATTTCGGCGGCATTAAGCCACAAGCGGCGCTCGAATATGAATGCTTTCGTTCGCAGGCGCTGGGCGGCGGCAACTCGGTCGGCGACCAAATGCCGCCGCGTGGAGTACTCGACCAGGCGGCTTACGACCTCATCGGCGCCGTGTATGCGCAGTGCGAGGCATCTGAGCCGTTTTATGCCGCTTCGCAAGCGCTGCCGCAAGTGGGAGTGTTTTCGCCAAGCTATCCCGGCTTTAGTGGCGAAGCCGATAAGAGCGAAGAAGGCGTGGTGCAGATGTGCGAGGAAGCGCACTACGAATGCAGCATCCTGGACGACTCGCAGCCGCTCGATGAATATGAGTTGCTGATTTTGCCCGATTCAACCGTTGTGACCGATGCGTTGAAGCCGAAGCTGCGCACCTACTACGAAAACGGCGGCAAGCTGCTCATTTCGCACAAGGCGGGATGCGACGCGCAGGGCAACTGGGCGCTCGATTTCCTGCCGCTATCGTTTGAGGGCGAAGTCGAAAAGTATCCGACTTACTGGCGCGCGCATGAAGAGTTCTGGCCCGAGTTCTCCAGGAGCGACCGCGTGTTCTACCAACAGGGCTTGAATGTTAAAAGTGGCGACGGCACCAGAGTACTCGTGGAGCGCGTGCTGCCTTACTTCAAGCGCACCGATGTGAAATTCAGCTCACATTTTCAAACGCCGCCAATCAAGGAAATCGATCCGTTCCCGGCAGTTGTGGCGGGTGAACGCTTCGTCTATTTCGCCGACCCGATCTTTCGCGAATACCGCCAGGCGGGCAACATTGCGGCGCGTGATGTGTGGAAGCGCACCATGGAATTGCTCGTCGGCGCAGCGCCCTTTGGTGCCGGTTTGCCGACAACTGTGCTGAGTGTGCCGCGTCGTCGCGGCAACGATCTCATCCTCACGCTGTTGCATTATGTGCCGTTACGCAAGGCGCTCGACATTGATGTTATCGAAGAGCGCATGAGCTTTGCGGGCGAAACGCTGCGCCTGCCGCAGAGTGCCAAGACGGCACGATTGTTCCACGGCGCGGAGTTGCCGCGCAACACCGACGGCAGCTTCGATCTGCCCGTGGCTAAAGGCCGCCTGCTAGTCGAAGTGCCGGGCTATTTCGCAAACGAAGAATAACCGCAGAGGACACGGAGGAACACAGAGGAAGATGGAAGGGTCACAAAGTGGAAGTTTCTGTAGCTCCGAGTACTCGAAACAACTCTGAACTGCCTGGCCACTCAAAATCCTCTGTGTTCCTCCGTGTCCTCTGTGGTTCAAAATTGAGTACTCAAAACAGGAGAACAAAATGAAAATCGCAGTGCAGTTGAGTTTGCTGCCGGGCAATAGCACGCAGGACAAGGCGAAGTGGGCCGCCGATCATGGCGTGGAAGGCATTGAACTGGGCGTGTGGGGCGGCGGGCTGCCTACCATGCGCCGACAGGCCGAAGAAATTAATGGACTGGTGCCGGTTTCCAGCGTGTGCGGCAACGCCGATTCCAATGGTGATGCGAGCTTCAACTTTGTCGATCCCGATAAGGCCAAGCGGCGCGCCAGCATTGATGGCTGCAAGGCAATTCTCCAGTTTTGTGGCGAAGTCGGCGCGGCAGGGCAGATCGTGCCGCCGATGTTCGGTTCTCCCAAAGTGCCCGACCTGGAGCCGTTTATGTCGCCGATGGAAATCCAGGACAAGCTGCTGATCGCGGCCTGCGAAGAAATCGGGCCGCACGCCGCCGCACATAAAACTCTGCTCATGCTGGAGCCGCTTAATCGTTATGAGCAAAGCTATCTGCGCAAGCAAAGCGATGGCGTGCGCATCATCAAAGCGGCGAAGGTGAAGGGCATCGGCCTGTTGTCCGATTTGTTTCACATGCACATCGAGGAAACCAATTCGCCGCAGGCGTTGCGCGAGGCGGGCAAATATGTGTCGCACTTGCACCTGGCCGATAACACGCGCCAGGAGCCGGGCACCGGCGACATCGACCTTGTGGCGGCCCTGCGAGTACTCAAGGAAATGAACTTCAAGGGCTACATGGCCTACGAATGCGGCATCACTGGCAACACGCCGCGCGAGAAGGCGAAGAACCTGGCCAAAAGTCTCGATTACGTGCGCGACTGCATGGCTAAAGTGGCCGAATAGTATCGGTAAAGTTGTCGCGTCGCCGATTCGATTGCCCTCCACTGAAACAGTGGGCTGAGACAAGAAAGACCGCTGAAGCGGCCTGCTCCGTAGGCATCAGCCCCGTTCAGGGGGCTTTTTAATCAGCCCGCTCGTCACGGGCGAGCACTTCTCGGTAAGACTTACATCAATTGCTGCTCGGCAAAGCGGCCTCTATTGTGAGAGGCCGCTTTGCGTCATCTGTGGGCAAACTTTTTATCAAGAACCAATCTCTGACGCTCTGCATCGTTTACAATAAGAGAAATGAGCACAACCCCTTCGTCTGTACGCTCACTGCGTGGCCCTGCTGCGTTGTGGCAGTGGTGCCTCAACATTTTATTTACGCGCACCACCGGGGTGCTGTCGACACTGTTTTGTCTGGGTGTCGGGCTGGTCTTCTGGCATTTTTCGCATCTTTCCTCCGAGTTGATCAAGTCGTCAGCGTTGCAGAGCGCTCCCGAGTACTCGGAAATCCTCACCGAAACACGATCGTTCTACACTTCGGACGTGGCCAACCGGGCGCGCGGTCATGGCGTTGCCGTTACGCCGAATTACAAAAATAAGCCGGGCGCGATCCCTATTCCCACCACATTTACCATGGTGCTGGGCGAGCGTCTCACCGCCAAGAACACCGGCATGAAAGTGCGGTTGTACAGCGGCCTGCCTTTCCCCTGGCGCCGCACCACCGGCGGCGCACACGACAAATATGAACGTGATGCGCTGAGCTATCTCCAGAACAATCCCGGCAAGTATTTCGTGCGCTTTGAGGATGTCGATGGTCGCCCTTCCATTCGCTATTCCACCGCCGACATCATGCGTCCGGCGTGCGTCAACTGCCACAACACACACCCGGACAGTCCGAAGAAAGACTGGAAGGTGGGCGATGTGCGCGGCGTGCTTGAGATCGTGCGCCCATTGGATAAAGTGGTGGCGCAAACCAACCAGGGGCTGCGCGGCACTTTCGCCTTGCTGGCCACGCTGGGCGTGCTTGGTCTGGCGGCGCTGTCTTTAGTCATCGGCAAACTGCACCGCAACTCGACCGAGTTGGAACAACGAGTACTCGCGCGCACGGAAGACCTCAGCCGTGCCAATGCGGAGTTGCAATCTCATATCAGCGAGCGGGAAAGAACCCAGGCTCAGTTGCGCATGGCCAAAGACGAGGCCGAAGAAGCCAATCGCACCAAGAGCCAGTTTTTGGCCAGCATGAGCCATGAGTTGCGCACGCCGATGAACGCCATTATCGGCTACAGCGAAATGCTGATTGAAGAAGCGGAAGACTTGGGACAGGACGAACTCGAACCCGATTTGCAAAAGATTCGCGGCGCGGGCAAGCACCTGTTATCGCTCATCAACGATATTCTTGACCTGTCGAAGATCGAAGCCGGCAAGATGGATCTTTATCTGGAAAGCTTCGACATCCACAACATGGTGAACGAAGTCGCCAGCACGATTGCACCGCTGGTAGAAAAGAATTCAAACATTCTCAGTGTGCGTTGCGCCGAAGACGTTGGCTCGATGCACGCCGACCTGACCAAAGTGCGCCAGTCGCTTTTCAATTTGCTGAGCAACGCTTCCAAGTTCACCGAACGCGGCACCATCGATCTGGAAGCCGAACGCTCCACAGGCCATAGCGTGGATGGCAACGAGTGGATTATTTTCCGCGTGCGCGATAACGGCATCGGCATGAGTGAAGAACAACTGGAAAAGTTGTTCCAGGCATTCACGCAAGCCGATGCGTCCACGACGCGCAAGTATGGCGGCACCGGCCTCGGCCTCACGATTACGCGCCACTTCTGTGAAATGATGGGCGGCACGATTGTGGCGGAAAGCCAGCCGGGGCAGGGCACAACGTTCTCCATTACATTGCCTGCAAAGGTTGTCGAAGACGGAGCGGGTGCGAACGGTCAGGAGGCAAACCCACCAGGCGAAAACGGCAGCAATGGCGGAGCCAGGGACGTCGCGGGTGGTGCGAACACGGTGCTGGTTATTGATGACGACCCGACCGTGCATGACATAATGAGGCGTTTGCTGGAGCCGGAAGGCTTTCGCATCGTGACGGCGCCTAATGGCGATGAAGGCTTGCGTCTGGCGCGGGCGCTGCATCCGGCTGCTATCACCTTAGATGTCATGATGCCGGGACGCGACGGCTGGTCGGTGCTCACCGAAATTAAGGCCGATGAAGAGTTGGCTCCCATCCCTGTTGTGATGCTCTCGATGACAGAAGATAAAAACCTGGGCTACGCGCTGGGTGCATCGGATTATCTTATCAAGCCGATTCAGCGGGGCAGCTTGCTGTCGGCCATGAAACGGCATCGTCGCGAAGCGACCGGAGGCACAGTGCTCATCGTTGAAGACGATGCCGAAGCACGCGACTTGATGCGGCGCACGCTGCAAAAAGAAGGCTGGAGCGTTATGGAAGCGGCCAACGGTCGTGTCGCGTTGCAATACGTGACGCAAAAAGCGCCGGATCTCATTCTGCTCGACTTAATGATGCCCGAAATGAACGGTTGTCAATTCGTCACCGAGTTGCGCAGCCATGTCGAATGGCGCTCCATTCCGGTCGTCGTACTCACAGCCAAGGAATTGACGCATGAAGATCATGAGTGTCTGCGCGGTGCGGTGCAGGACATCATGCAGAAGGGAACCTATAATCGCGACGACTTGCTGCGCGAAATGCGCGACCTGATGCGGCAGCCCACAATGAGCGAAAGCGGCGCCACCGCCGAAAGCGCCACCGCCGAAAGCGCCACCGCCGAAAGCGCCACCGCCGAAAGCGCCACCGCCGAAAGCGCCACCGCCGAAAGCGCCACCGCCGAAAGCGCCACCGCCGAAAATAGCGGCATCGCGCATGATGCCATGACCATCAAAGACAGGGACGCCATGAAGCCCGGCTCTGAAGCCGCCAATCTCAAGGTTTGAGTTGTGTCGAGCGTCGTTTGAGCGTCGTTTCGTCTGGGTAAGGACACTATGTCGAAGCTATTGTTAGTCGAAGATAACGAACTCAATCGCGATATGCTGTCGCGCCGCCTGCAGCGCAAGGGCTATGAGATGATTATGGCCACGGATGGTCAAGAGGGCGTGCAAATGGCGCAGGCGCAACACCCCGATCTCATTCTCATGGACATGAGCCTGCCCGTCATCGACGGCTGGGAAGCGACGCGGCTTTTGAAGGCTGATGCGAGTACTCAGAACATCCCCGTGATTGCTCTCACCGCACATGCGATGGCCGGCGACCGTGAAAGGGCAGTCGAAGCCGGCTGCAACGACTACGATACCAAACCCATTGAGTTGCCCCGCTTACTCGAAAAGATCGAGGCGCTGCTGGGCCAGAGTTGAAGCTAAAGAAGCTAAAACTGAAAAGCCGAACCGAATTTCAGGTTGCACAAAGGTGATCGTAAACCGCTATGGATCAAGTCACACCATCTCAACCGAGCACAGGTACGCGGCAAGGGAACACTTCGCCTGGGAACGCTTCGCCTGGGAACGCTTCGCCTGGTGAAACCTTGCGTACCAGCATGAAGGTTCATGAAGCGCAGCCGGGTGTGCCTGTCTATCACACTGCACCAACTGACGTGCCCCTTGAACTCGATGGCGCACCGGCGCGCAAGGCGTTGCTGGCGCACATGCGTCATGAACTGCGCACTCCGCTCAACGCTATTCTGGGTTACAGCGCAATGCTGATGGAAGACGCGGAAGACCTGGGGCAAGTGCGTTTCCTTACCGGGCTGCAAATCATTCACGGGACGGGCAACAAGGTGCTGTCGCTCATCAATGACGTTCTGGTAAACGACGCCCTGGATGCTGCCGTCGGTCAAGACCCTGAGGCGCTCATCGAACTCCAGGAGTGCGCCATCAAGGTGCGCGAAGGCGTGAGTACTCCACTGAACGGCATCATGGAATGCTGCGCCGATCTGCTGCTTGAAGCCGAAGATTCGGCGCAGGAAAACTTCATCCCCGAATTGCAGAAAATTCACACCGCAGCCAAGCGCCTGCTGGAATTGTGTGTCGTTTTTGTGTCTTCTGTGGCCGGGCACTATAATGCGGGACACACGCTACCTTACGACATGGCGTCACACGATGGCACGGATGAGACCGGACACCTGCGAACTCCGGGGCCACGCGAAGAGGCCGCTCTCATCAAGGGTGGGCGGTTGCTCGTTGTAGACGATAACGAAGTCAACCGCGATATGTTGTCGCGCCGCTTAGAGCGGCAGTTGCACATGGTCGAGGTGGCCCAAAGCGGCGAACACGCCCTGGCCATGCTGCGTGATAAAGCGTTCGATCTGGTGCTGCTCGACATTCTGATGCCGGGCATGGATGGCTACTCAGTACTCGAACAGATGAAATCCGATGCCGAATTGCGCCACATTCCCGTCATCATGATTTCGGCGCTGCATGAAATGGATAGCGTGCTCAAGTGCATCGAAATCGGCGCGGAAGATTATCTGCCCAAGCCGTTCAATCCGGTTTTGCTCAAGGCGCGCGTGAACGCCTGTCTCGAAAAAAAGCGGCTACGCGACCAGGAAGTCAAACTCTTCGAGCAGTTGCAGGACAACTACAAAAAACTGCTGGAGTTGGAAAACTTGCGCGATGGCCTGACGCACATGGTCATTCACGACCTGCGCACGCCGCTCACCGCCCTGAGTTCAGGCCTCTCAACGATGGAAGCCTGTGGCGAGTTGAACGAGATCCAGCAGGAGATTCTCGAAATTTCACTGCAAGGCGCCAACACGCTGGGTGCCATGATCAACGACCTGCTCGACATCAGCAAAATGGAAGACGGCTCACTCAGGCTCGAATATGAAGAGTTGACGGCGCATCACCTGGTTGAAGCGGCTCTGCAACAGGTGGCGCCGCTGGCCGCCGATAAAGCCCTCAATCTGGTTAAGCACATCGAGTTGAATGCACCGCCTCTGCAAGCCGACCGTGACAAGATGTTGCGGACTCTGGTAAACCTGCTCGGTAACGCCATTAAGTTTACGCCGCAGCGCGGCACGGTCACGATTGAGGTGCAGTGCAGCGACGGTTCGCTGACGTTTTGCGTGCACGACACCGGAGAGGGGATTCCCGAAGAAGCCTTCGAGCGCATCTTCGAGAAGTTCGGGCAGGTGGAGTCGCGCAAAGCCGGCAAGCAGATGTCAAGCGGGCTGGGACTCACGTTCTGTAAAATGGCTGTGGAAGCGCATGGTGGTCGCATCTGGGTGGAAAGTGAAATCGGCGCGGGAAGTCGGTTTTCGTTCACGGTTCCACTGCGCCCATCTGCTATTTGATGGAGCCGGTATTTGATGAAGCCTGCTTCACGTAACTTCTAGCGAGAGGAATTTTAGATGTTGAAATGTATTGTGACGGGCCTGGGCGGGCAGGGACTGAACTGGGTGCGGCAGGTTCAGCAGCGCGAAGATTGCGAAATTGTGGGCTACATCGAGCCGAATGAAGCCAATCAGCAGCGCGCCATGGAAAAGCAAAGCGTGCCCAAAGAGAGAATCTTCAGCTCGCTGGACGACGCGCTGCAAAACACGCAGGCCGACTTCGTGCTGGACGTGACGCCGCCTGCGGTGCATCACCAAATCGCGGAAAAAGCCTTTGCAGCCGGCTTGCACGTGCTGGGCGAAAAGCCGCTCAGTGACAACTTCGAAACCGCCAGAGGTGTTGTGGAGGCGGGCACCAAAGCCGGCGTGAAGCACATGATTACGCAGAACTACCGCTTCGGCGTACAGCCGCGCAGCACGCGCCGAGTACTCGATGAAGGACTTATCGGCAAACCGGGCCAGTGCGATATTCGCTTTTACATGAACTGGGCCGACTTTCCCGGCTCACATTATGTGACGCAGCCGTACATGCTCATCAACGACATGATGGTGCATCACTTCGACATGCTGCGTTATGTGCTCAACAACGATCCGGTCAGTGTGCAGGCGATTACGTGGAATCAGCCGTGGGGCTGGCACGCCGGCGACGCGGCGCACGCCATTGTCTTTGAATATGCCGATGGCCTCGTGGCAACGCACGTTTCGGTCGGTTGCGCGGTCGGCTCACAGACGAGTTGGAACGGCGACTGGCGCATCGAAGGCCCCAACGGCTCAGTTGATTGGGATAAAGCGGGCACGTGGCATTCGCATCTGCACCGCACCGAGGAAAAAGTTGACCGCCGCGCGATTCCTCAGGTCGAAGTGCGCCCGGCGCAGCAGGCGATTCTGGATGAGTTCTTCAGCGCCATCAAAGAAGACCGCCAGCCGGAATGCAACGCGCAGGATAACCTGAAGTCGCTCGCGATGGTGTTCGCCGCCATCCAGAGCACCAAAGAAGGTCGCAAAGTTCAGCTTTCCGAACTGGGCTAAAAGATAACTGAATAAAGAAAAGGAGCGTTCAATGTTTCAACATTGAACGCTCCTTTTCTTTATTCCTGCACCTGTTGTGGGAACTGAATCCACAGCAGCGAGTCGAAACGTCGCTGCGTTTCAGCGTATGTCATGCGCCTGTTGCGGCTCGTCGCGTAATCGCGTGCCACGAAGGTGCCGCCGCCGGGTTGCGAATCGTCATCGGAGTAGGCCACGATCAACATGCAGTGCTCGCCGCCTGCGGCTACGGGCCAGCCATGCGCCAGCACACGCTTGATGGCTGCGATGTGAGCACTTGTCAGGCCCGTGGTGCTGTCACGCGCGAGCCAGTTCCACTTGGGTTTCATTTCCCATACCTGGCGCGCGGCGTTCATCGCGTTTTCAGAAGGAACAAACGAGGCGTTGTAAACCCTTTGGTACAGCATATCGGCGTCCTCGGCGATGCCCCATTTACTGAAACCGCGTTGCAGTTCGGCAAAGGACGCGCCGTCGCGCCACTCATCGCCGACATCGTTGGCTGCCCAGTTCAAATACTCTTCGCTAAGGCGCACGCCATCATCGAGGCTGCGGGCAAGGCCATATTCCAATGCGCCCGTTATAGTAAAAACAGCACAGGTATCGCGCCGTCGCTGCGACTTCAAGCCCAGGCCCCACGCGGCGAAAGCGGAACTGAGGTCAACTTCCGGCGGTGTAGCGGGTTGGACATTTTCACTCTGGGCATACGCTGCATGTGGTGCGACCGTTGCCGTTGAGAGCGCAAAAACCGGCACAAACAGTGGCACAAGAGAAACGGCGACAGCGCGCTGCTTCCAGTTACTACGGGTGATTAAACGAGGGGTGCGCATAAAGAACTTCCTCCGGCGTGCGGCATCTTAAGTGCTCGACATCTGGCATTCGAAATCTTACGGTGTGAACGTCTGTATGTAATGTATCACGCGGCAAAGTTCTGCAAAAGCTCTTTCCTGAGTACTCACAAGAGAGGTTTGCTCCATGCGCGCAAATACCACACCGCCTGAGCCGTGAACGTGTAGCCTGTCGACGCTCCGAGCGGTACACTGGTTGCCATTCGTTTAGAGTCTTCAAAACACCCTGAGTTCTGCATTGATGCGCCGCTTGAATGAAACGGGTTCGTGTGCTGCTGCGCAGACAACTTCGAGTTCGGCGAGCGCGATGTCAAAACTGCCGGATTCAAGAAGACTCCGGACCCGACTTTTAACCAACCACGACCGGGAGAGAACGGGCTGGAACCCTCGACAATCCCGCCCCATCGCGGTCGCGGTTGGTTTTTATCTGGTGAGATTATCACCCGCTGGCCGCAGGCAAGGCACAATCATCACGTACTCAAAAGGAACTATCATGGCATTACCCCAGGTCGGGTCGCAACTCATTGTGTTCGGCAAAAAGTACAACATTGAAAACGACATCGAAGCCATTCTCAATTCGCTGCAAAAAGCGGGTTACGCAGCCGTGGAAGGCGGCCCGCAAGATGCTGCGCGTTATCGTTCCATGCTCGACCAGCGCGGCATGGTGTACGCCGGATCGCACATGGCGATTTCGGGCAATCCCGACATGGAGCAACTGATCGAGTACTCGCGCATCATGGGCAGCAGCGATGTGTCGAACTCCGGTCTGGTGAAGTGGGGCGACGTGACGCTGGACGACTATCGTCAAAGCATCAATCTGCTCAATGAAGCGGGCCGCAAGCTGCGCGATGCCGGTATTCATTTGCATTATCACAACCACGCTTTTGAATTCGAGAAGGTCGATGGCAGCAAGAGCGGTATGGACGTGTTGCTTGATGGCCTCGACCCGGATGCCGTCGATTTCTGCATTGACGTGGCGTGGGTGCAAAAAGGCGGCGAAAACATCGTCGAGTATTTGCAAAAGCACAAAGAGCGCATCGGCTACCTGCATTTCAAAGATTACGATGACCAGGGTTGGTGCGAACTGGGTCGTGGTCAGGTCGATTTCGCGCCGATTATGCAACTGCTGCCCGCTCTGCCGCGCGTGCGCTGGGTCGTTTGCGAGCAGGACGAAACGCGCAACGATCCCATGGAAAGCGTTGCCGTGAGCCGCAAATATCTGCGCGACACTTTCTGTTATTGAACCCGTCCAATTGCCTATGAATACTTCCTGTCCGACAAGCCGGAGCAAACAACGAGTACTCATAGGCGCACTTGCCGTTGTGGGAACTGGTTCGCTCGTTGCGAATGCAGCCGTTGCAAACGCAGCCGTTACGAATGTAGCCGTTGCGAATGCAGCAAAGGTGGCTGACTCTGTGACAACGAACCCGACAGCGACGATTGCCGTTCCGCAAGCGAATGAGATTCTGGCGCGTGTGCGCAAAGATCATCCGCGCGTCATGGCCACCTCTGCCGATTTCACTGCGTTGCGGCAGTTACGAACGCAGAATACGCAATACGAAGCGTGGTATCAAAAGCTGCGCGCGGCTGGCGAGAAGACGCTGGCCGCACCACCGAGCAAATACGAAATCCCGGATGGCTTGCGCCTGCTGGCCACGAGCCGCCGAGTACTCGAGCGCGTCAGCCAGCTCGCGATGTTGTATCAACTCGACGGCGAACGGCGCTGGGCCGAGCGTGCCTGGAGCGAGATGGAAGCGGCGGCCAACTTCCCCGATTGGAACCCGAGGCACTTTCTCGACACGGCGGAAATGACACACGCCTTTGCCATCGGCTACGATTGGCTCTATAACGTGTGGACACCCGAGCAACGCACCGTCTTGCGCAACGCGATGGTGACGAAAGGTCTCGACCCAACGTTAGAAGCGTATCGCGGAGACGGCGCAGGCCAGGGCTGGTGGGTGAAGTCGGAGCACAACTGGAATCAGGTGTGTCACGGCGGTATCGGCACCGGTGCGCTGGCGCTGGCCGATGAAGAGCCGCAACGCGCCGGTGAAATCCTCACCAATGTGGTTCGTTATCTGCCGCTGGCGATGAAACACTTCGCGCCCGACGGAGCATGGAATGAAGGCCCCGGCTACTGGAGCTACGCTACCCAGTACAACGTTGCGATTCTGGCTGCCATGCAGACATCTCTGGGCACCGACTACGGACTGTCTCAGATTCCCGGTTTCTCGCAGACGGGCAACTTCCCGGTTTACGTTGCCGGCCCGGTCGGCAAAACATTCAACTACGCTGATAGCGGCGACCGAGCCGGCAGTGCAGCGCAACTGTTCTGGCTGGCACGCCGCTTCAACCAACCAGGCTGGGCTAATTACCAGATGCTTTTCGCCGAGCGCTCACCCAACGCGCTCGACATGCTGTGGGGCGCTTCATGGTTGCGTCCGCAAGTGCGTCCGCAGGTGCCGACGCAAGGCGCTGCATTCGCCGAAATCGGAAAGCCCATTTTTCCGCTCGACCGCTATTTTCGCGATTCGGAAGTCGTCACCATGCGTAGCGCCTGGAACGACCCGGACGCAACATTTGTCGCTTTCAAAGCGGGCGATAACAAGGCGAACCACTCGCACCTCGACCTGGGCACTTTTGTGCTGGACGCGCTGGGCCATCGCTGGGCGCTTGACCTAGCGGGCGACAACTACAGCCTGCCGGGCTATTTCGGTGCGCAGCGTTGGGATTACTATCGTCTGCGCACCGAGGGGCACAACACGCTTGTGCTGAACCCGACTGCGAAGCCTGAACAAGACCCGCGCGCCGCTTCGCAGATTCTTCGGTTCGATACACAACCAAACGCCTCTTTTGCCGTGGCCGACCTGACACAGGCGTATGCGCCGCAGGCCATGAAAGTGCAACGCGGCGTAATGCTGCTGGGTCGTAAGCAAGTGTTGATTCAAGACGAAATCGAAGCAGCCGCGCCGTCCGATGCGTGGTGGTTCATGCACACCCAGGCGGAAATAAAAATCGAAGATGACGGCACCAGCGCCATACTCACGCAGGGCAAGGCGCGCCTGATGGCTAAGATTCTGTTGCCCGTCGGGACACAGTTCGCCGCCATGGATGCTAGACCGCTGCCCTCATCCCCCAATCCTAAAGGGCAGGATGAAAACAAGGGTGTGCGCAAACTCTCGATTCATCTGCCGGGCGTTTCGAGTACTCGCATCGCCGTTTTACTGGTGCCGCTGCGCGAAAACGAATTCCTGCCCACACAGACAGTGGCCATTCGCCCGTTGGAGCGCTGGTAAACAGCAGGGACATCGCGGCCAGTTAGAGTCAGAACGACTACAGACCTCTTGCATAAGTCCTGGCGACGGCTGTTTTTCCCAACCGCGACCATGAGGCAGCGGGCTGATTCACTTCAGCAAGCCCGCTTCTTCACGGGCGCGGTTGCACAGAAGCGCACTTATGCAAGAGATCTTAAAATAAAAGCCTCTGCTCCGGCAGCCTGAATACTGCCAGCCTGAATACTGCGGAAGAGGCTTTTATTCTGATTTTTCGGGGAACAACAATGAAACTGATGTGGCTCATGCTGGCCGGCGCGCTGGGAACCGCCGCGCGATACGGTCTTACCTCCACGATTCACAGTTGGTTAAGCGGTCGCGGTTCCGGCGGTTTCGTAACGGGAGCACAGGGCACAATCTTTCCCCTGGGAACGCTGGTTGTGAACGTGATCGGCTCGTTGTTGCTGGCGTTTATTACCACACTGGCGCTGCATGAAGCGGTGAAGCCGGAACTGCGCCTCACATTAGGCACCGGCTTTCTCGGCGCTTTTACCACGTTCTCAACTTTTGAATTGGAATCCGAAAATCTGCTGTCGAGCGGCGCGTGGTGGCTTTCAACGGTTTACATTGCAGGCAACTTGCTGCTGGGCTTCAGCGCGATTTTTCTCGGGCGAGCCATCGCGCTGCGAGTACTCTCGTGAAAGGGCAGGAGAGTAGGCAAAGACCTGAAAAAGGTTCTAAAACGGCAACAGCGCATGGGCGGTGCGGCCTTGCCAGGCGTCGATGATGACCCACAGCACGACCATGACGATGTGCCCCAGAGCCAGGCCGAGAAAGGTCGGCGTCATTTTGCGATAAGTATCGGCGCCGCCAAAGCGGGTGATGAGAACTTTGCACAGCCAGCCCAGAAAAATCGAGAACCACATCGAATACATGGCAAACGGCACGCACATGAGTACTCCGATGGGGTGCAGAGGAAACCACAGCAGGCGGCTACGCGCCATCATGATGCCGTAAGTGAGCAGCCCGCCGATGCCGAACCATAACCAGTTGACCAGGAAGTTGGTTTCAATGTCACGCGTGATGCCGATGGTGTGGCGCGCCGGTTGCGTGGCCCCGGTTTCTATCCACCAGCGTTGCAGTTGCAAACCGCCTTCTGTGTAGCCCAACTTGATAACCATCCACACACCGACCGAGAACGAAATCACCGTCACGGCAGCGATGAGAGCCAGCAATGGCTTGATGGCGATCTTTCGGTCGTGCGCCAGTTTGAAGCTTTGCACAAAGCTGGGAAGCAGGAAACCGCGCATCTCGAACATCAAGCTGCCGCTGATAATCGAAGCCGGAGCCGCGCTCGCCGCGCTGAACATCTTGCCCGCGCCGCCCAACAGAAACGCTAACGGCCCTAATGTCATCCAGCCGGTGTGGACGAACATCAGGCCACCTTCAGCGACGACACGCGTCAAACCCAGCGCCACCACCAGGTAAGTCAGCCACATCGCCAGTGCCAGGAGCGTATTGACGCCGGCAGCAATCGTCCACAGAAGCACAAAAGCAAAAGAAGCGATAAATCCCCAGAACGCGACGGGATAGGAAAGCGCTTCCTGCTTTTCGGATGGAGATGGTGCGGCGCGCCCGAACGCACGGCGCACGATGTGCCCGAAGTGCTCGCGACCAATCCACAGCACAAGCCCCACATAAGCGAAGTAGGCACCGAACTGCTGGTAGCCGATAAAGCCTTTGGCCCAACCGCGCGTCCAGAACTGGTCGGGAATGGCCGAGGGCATAATGCCCATGTAATAGGCCATGATGAGCTGTGCTTTGGTGAACAGGTAGAAAAACCACAGCGAAAGCGAAACTTCGCTGGTCAGCAAGTAGGTGATGCCGACGACTGTGGGAAAGACGCGAACCTCAATGCCGCCAATCTGGTTCCACGGCGCTTCGGAAAGCACCGGCGCCATGTTGATGTTGAGCGGCACCCTGGGCACATCGGGAAAATACAGGTTCAGCCCATTCAGCGCCTCGATGAAAACCGCGATGCCAAAGCCGACCCACATCGCCGGATTACGAAAGAAGCGACCGACAACCGCGTATTTGTCGTTGCGGTCGAGGTCTTCGGTGAGGTCGGTCGGCAGGCGCAGGAGTGGGAATGTCAGGGCTTCGCGCTCGGCCCACTGGGCGCGCAGCATTACACCGAGACAGCCCAACATGAAGTGCAGCGCCAGAATCATCGAAGTCCAGGCCACAAGCGGCACAATCCACGACGCCCAGGGAATGACGCCATTAGTTCCCACATACCAACCTTCCACCACATCGCGGTTGAGTTGTCCGTCTGGTGTAAGCGCCGGTGTCAGCCACGGCTTGATGTAGGGTTGAAGAGAACTGAGCCAGTTGTTTTCCGATGTCGCGTAGTAGAACGAAGCCAGAATGTTGGGCACGAAGAAGTTTTCGCCGCCGCGCCCCGGCGTCAGTGTGGAAAACAGGCAGGTGATGTAGATCGTCAGCGTTTCGTTGCGCGAAAGGGTCAGGCGGTGCGACAGCAGATTCAATATCGGGTTGAGAACCAGCAGCAAAAACAAGAGCACCGCGATGGCACCCGCCGGCAGATGCGCCGCCCCCAGAAACGTGTTACTGAATTTGTAATCGACAATGGGAATAGCGTAGCCGAACAATGCGGCCAGCAACAGGCTGATGACAACAACACGCAAAGTAACGCCACGATCACGCGCGGTTTGCCGACCATCGGCAAAGGGATCATTGACAACAGAAATCTTATCGGTGTTCGTTTCCGGCGCGGAGATGGCGGCGTCGGCAACGGCGGAAGGCGAGAATTCCTTTGTCATAGTAGAAGGTGCTTACATCATAACACGCACACAGAATCCATCACAACTTTCCGGCAGGGCCAGTTCCAGCTAGTGCTTCAACTTGGTAGTAGATAGGATGATCTTTACGAACCCGAAGCGTGAACGACGGGCTGGTGTAATGCACACATGGAGCCCGTCACTCACAGCCCCCAGCAGACAAATCGTTGTCTGCTTCTCAGGCAAGCAACACTTTGGGTTCGTTTGAACTCAGATTGATCAAACTCTATAACTACTACACGGTTCAAGCACTAGAAACCCAGTTGTAACTTGGAAAGATTTCACTGGCTCCTTGCTCGTGCGCCATACAGTCTGTGCCATGCGGGCGCATTTGTGGCAACTTGGATTAAAATAAACCTATTCCACACATGGAGTACTCGGTGAAGCATTTCACTTCTTTGCAACGCGCCACTTTGTGTGCTGCGCTCGACCGCATCATCCCGCCCGACGATTATCCATCGGCCACGCAAAATGGTGTTCTTGAATACCTGGAGCGGCAGTTCGACCGCGACTTGCAACCGCTGCTGGAAACCTATCATCATGGTCTCGACGCGTTGCACTACGAATCACATTTGCACTTCGAGCAGAACTTTGCCCACCTCGCGCCGCCACAGCAAGACAGTGTGTTAAGCCGCATCGAGCATGGTGATGTCGCGGCGGCGTGGCCGGTCGAGCCACGGCAATTCTTTCAGCTTTTGACGCAGCATTGTGCTGAGGGCTATTACAGCGATCCGGGGAACGGCGGCAATCCGCAGATGGCCTCGTGGAAGATGGTTGGATTCGACCAGGGTGTGGATTTATGAGTACTCGCAATTACGATGTAATTATTGTCGGTGCGGGCGCGGGCGGCGGCATCGTGGCGGGAGTGCTGGCTGAAGCCGGTCATCACGTGCTGCTCCTGGAGCGCGGCCCGCACTTGCGCTTCAACGATGTGCCGCGCGATCACCTGCGCAGCCAGCGCCTGTCGCTTTATGGCCACAACGCCGGGCCGCATATTGATGGTAATCCTCGCGTGGTGGTAAACGCCGCGGGCCGCGAGGCCGTTGTGCGCCCGCACGAAGGTGGCTATCACAACAACGCGGCGTGCGTCGGTGGCGGCACGCGCGTTTATGGCGCGCAGGCGTGGCGTTTCATGCCGCAAGATTTTCGCATGGCGACGCTTTACGGAGTGCCGGACGGAAGTTCGCTGGCCGACTGGCCGCTTTCTTACGAAGACCTGGCGCCTTACTACACGCGTGCCGAATGGGAAATCGGTGTGGCCGGTGATAGCGATGCGATTCAAGTGCAAGCGCCGGGCACAACGCCTTATCCCATGCCTCCTGTGCCGCCAGATTCGAAAACACGAGTACTCGAACGCGGAGCCACGGCCCTGGGGTGGAAGACATTTCCCATTCCGCTGCTCATCAACACGGTGCCGCGTGGGGAGCGCGATTCGTGCGTGCAGTGCAAGTATTGCGTTGGCTTCGCTTGCCCTACGAACGCTAAAAACGGCACGCAAAACACCATGATCCCGCGTGCTGCGGCGACCGGCAATTGTGACATCGTGAGCCAGGCCATGACCGAGCGCATCGAAACCGACACGCAGGGAAATGCCATCGGTGTTTCCTATTTCGCGCAGGAAAACGGCCAGACAATGCATCACACGGCCAGGGCCAGGGTTGTTGTCGCTTCGGCAGGCGCTATCGAATCGGCGCGCTTGCTGCTGAACTCGCGTTCGCCACATCATCCGCAGGGTTTGGGCAACACGCACGACATGGTAGGCCGCAACCTGCAAGGTCACTATTATCCCGGTGCTTCCGGAATTTGCGAGGAAACCGTCTTTGATGGAGTAGGGCCGGGCGTTACCATCGCGACCAATCAGTTTAACCACGGCAACGCCGGTGTGATCGGCGGCGGAATGCTGGCTGATGATTTCATCAAGCCGCCAATCGACTTCTGGTTCACCTCGCTGCCGCCGGATATGCCGCGTTGGGGATTGCAAAGCAAACAGTGGATGCGCGACAACTTCACTCGCGTGCTGCACATTAAGGGACCCGTGCAGGAAATCCCCTGTCCCGACGGGCGGGTGCAAGTGGACGACACGGTGCGCGACCGCTGGGGTATTCCCGTGGCGCGTCTGAGCGGCGCGACGCACTCAGCCACGGTGGACACGGCTGAATTTATGCGTGAGCGTGCCGAACAGTGGTTGCGCGCCTGTGGCTGCACCAAAGTGTGGAGTCACAGGCGCGGACTGAGCCTGAGCGGTGGGCAGCACCAGGCGGGCACCTGTCGCATGGGCCGCGATGCGAAAGACTCCGTAACCGATTTCTATGGTCGTGTGCACGGCCACGATAACCTGTTCGTTGTCGATGGCTCACTGCACGTCACCAACGGCGGTTTCAATCCGGTGCTGACGATTATGGCTCTGGCATTCCGCAGCGCCGAACACATCGCGAAGTCGCTGTGAAGGCCTAACGAGTACTCGTTACAACGCTCACACACCCGAGCTTTGCTTGCCAGTGGTTTCAAAACCTCGTAATGACACGCAGCCTGTAGGGGCGCAACGCATTGCGCCCTAAGCATGAATCGTCTCGCAATACTGGGCGCAACGTGTTGCGCTTTTACAAAGGTTTTGAAACTACTTCTACGCGTTTTCTACGTGGTGCAGCGCGGCGAGGCCGTTAATGATGGAGAAGCGCAGTTTCTGCGCCGCCGTGCTGAAATTGATGGCATCTGCCGTGTAGCGATGGCTCCAACTCGACACCCGACCGACGGCATCGCACGGGTAGGCCACGATTTCGCAACCGTCGATGGAGCCGCTGGATTTTGTGTCGCGTGCGAACAACAGAAAATAAGTGGAGCGTGCAGGGTCGCCTTCGCGGCTTTCGGTGGATTCCCAGGGCAGCAACGCGCTTTCGGCGCTTTGCGGTATGCTCCACACTTCGATGCGTTGTGCCTGTTCGACAAGGACTTCAGGAACAGCGCTGAAGCAGCTTTTCTCCCAGGCTGTGGGCTTGAGCAGTTGAAAGAAATCGCTGCTGTCGAGCGTTACGCTGTCCAGCGTCAGGGCATCAAGCACGATGCCATTTGGTTCAGGCTTTTCTCTGTTGCTCGTATCTGTGGCATCTCTTTCGGGGCGGGCGGTTGTTTCACTCATGCGTGTTAGTCTCCTTCCAGGTTGCTGCGTTGGATGGCTGCAAACTCAGTCGCAAACATCATCATTGCACCCATTGTATGCCTCGAACATTTCGCATTCATTTCAACAAAATGAATTTACTATGTGCTGGCTGCAAACGAGTACTCGCAAAAGACGCCCGGAGTTATTGAAATGGATGACCGGGAAGCCAAACCTGAGTTTGGCCGGGGCGCACGCCCTGCGCCTCGGCGCGGCAGGATAACCTCATCCAAATATGCTCTAATGGCGTTGAGGAGAAGGCTGATCGGTGGTGCGGCGGGGATACCGGCGGCGATCGCTGCGAAAACGGCGGTCGGGTTGAGCGCGAACTTCAGCGCGGCGGTCGGTGCCTTTGCGGCGCTCCTGACCACAGCGTCGTTCACTGCGTCGCTCAGTCTCTGAGCCGCGTTGTGGCATCAATTCGTCCCGAAAGGTGCGTTGGAAGAGACTAGGAGAAATGCACCATCAGGCCGAAGGCTGTCGCCATGATGAGAACCCAACCCAGTGCGAGAAGAACGCCGACAGTCGCGCCTTTGTTGCTATTCAGGATGCGCTCTTCGATTTTGAATATCAGATCCATGAAACGATTTGCTCCACAAACAGAAGTTTTTCGTCTTGTTGATTATACCTACATCAAGCCTCTCCGTGCTGCCAGGCAAAGACTATCAACCGCGCGACGCAGTCGGCACGGGTGATGGCGACACCGGCCCCGGTTTGCTGCTCGATTTGCCCGCCGGATAGTTGCCTTCGAGCCACGCCATAACGCGCTGCAACTCTTTCAAAGTCATGGCGGTGCGCGGCTTGCCGAAGTATTTCACCACGCGCTTGTTGGTTTCGCCCCACTTGCGGTTGAAGAAATTGAGATCGACCTGCTTGCAATAGGCTTGAATTTTCTCTCGCAGATCGGCTTCCTGCTGGCTGGGCGTGCGCTGCGTTTCGCGCGAGCCGTGCGAGTTCTCGTGCGATACGTGCCCGACGCGATTCCAGCGCCGCCCCACGCCCTGGCTGCCGACCGGCGTGATGGTGGTGCGCTCGCCGGGTGCGGCACGTTCCGGCGGCATTTGCAATTCAAAGTCGTCATCGCTGCGCAACTGCTTGATGGCCGAAACCTGCTCGTCCTGCATCCCGGCGATAATCGCGCACATGTTGCGGTCATCCGGCACGTAGATGTAGGCCATCTGCTCTTCCCACGGCCCGGCCTCGCCATCGAAACGCGTGGCTCTTGCAATCATCTGCTCAATCCACGGCTTGGAGCGGATGTGCGTCAAACACGCGATGTGCGTGACAGCCGGAACATCCAAGCCTTCGTAGGCCATCGCCACCGTGACGAGTGCATCCAGCGAGCGGCGTTTGCCCACGGTCTTGAAATAGTCGATGTTGCGCGCCGCCTGCGCCGAGTCGTCGCTGGTGGCAATCGCGGCGCGAATGCCGCCTTTATACAGGTGATCGACGTACTTCTTGGCGTCTTCGATGTTGGCCGTCACGACCAGCAGCTTGGAGCGCGGATGCGTATTGCGATAAGTCGCCCAGTGCGCCGCGCAGTCGTCCAGCAGATGCACCGCGAACTGCGTTTTTAGCGCCGTATAAAGCGCTTCGGCGGTGTCTTTGTGCGCGCCGGACAGCGTGGTAGCGTAGGTTTCACCGTCGCGCCCGATCCATTGCGCGGTGCCGTCCATGAGTTCAAAGTGAATCGGTAGTACAGCTTTATCAAGCAGCGCATCGCGCCGCGAATAGGAGATGGTGCGAGTACTCGGATTGTTGCTCAGGTCGATGATTTCGCCATCCGGCGTGTCGCGATAAGGCAGAAACGCGATGCGCTTGCGGTTGCCGCGTTCCAGCGTGCCGCTCATGTAAACCGTAAGTGCGGCGCGTCGCACAAGTGGTGCCAGAGCCGCTTCCCAGGCGCCGCCTTCTTCCAGGTGATGCGGCTCGTCGAGCACAAGTATGTAACGCCGCCGTGCGAACTCGTCGCGCAGGTGCGCGTTGCCGGTGCCGATAGCCTGATAAGTCGTGACAAAGCCCGCGAGGCCGCGACACGGGTCGGGCTCATTGGTGCTGCGACGCACGCTGTGATTGTGTCCCAGCATCTCGCGCACACGCGGTTTGAGAAATTCGGCTTCAGCCTGCGACTGCAACGAGCGGCGCGGCACCACCCAGCAGATGCGCTCAGCAAAGCCCGGAATGAGCTGGCTGGCGGCAATGATGGGCAACATGCTTTTGCCGCCGCCGGGCGTGGTGCTGCAAATAATGTGTCGGAGTTGTGCTGCCTGGCCGGTGCGAATGGCGTGGCAGATTTCACCGAACTCGTCCTGGTGCTTACGGAACATCGTGTTTTTCTGCGATGGTGTCGTGCGACTGCTTATGCTATAGGTGTCCTGTTTAGTGATGCTCCATCAAAGTGACGAAGGCACCTCTTCTGTTTAGCATTCGCGGGGCAATGATTCAACGTTGCACCCGGCGGCAAGATTGGTTCCGCTGCCGTTTAACGACTGGTGCAAGTACTCGGTGCGAAGCGTTTAGCGGTGTCACGCTCAAAGGTTTTTGGCCTGGCCGGCGTGGCGAGGGCGACACCTGTTTTCTTTCCTTGGCTTCTGCAATCGCCGAGGAGATTTCAAGGAATACGCACTGCTGGAAGAAGCGGAGCCTGCCGAGAAAGTGCGTCTGCTGCGCTAAGATGACGACCGGCTAATTGACAGGTGTTGCCGTCGTAACGGAGACCGTAATGGGTATGAGTGGCGCCGTGTTCGCGGATGCTGTGCGTTGCGCACGGGGAGTAGTGGTGCGCGGATTCGTGGCCAGCACAGGAGTGTTGTTGAGAGAGGTCTCGCTCACCAGATTAGCGACCACAACAAAGCGATTCGCCGTTTTGGGTTTTGTGCAGGTGTAGAGCGTGAGGCGCGGCACAGCCTGACCCTGCGGTGCTTCCAACAACGAGGTGTCGTGAGGCGGCACCGTACGGGTAAACGCCACACGATAGGTGTAGCGCTTTTGCGGCATTTGCACATAAATCAGCGAGCCGGGCTTGAGGCGCGGCAGATGCCAGAACCAGGCGCCCCACACGTTGCGATGCCCGGCAATGACGCAGTTGCCCTTTTGCCCCGGCAGGCCCGACAGCGGATCGTGGCCCACACCGTTGCGCAGGGAGGCATCGCTCACACCGCGAACGACTGGAGCATCAATGTAAATATCAGGGATGACAAGCTGCGCCGGCTGCCACTGCGGCGCGACCCTGGTTGTCGCAACCTTGGTTGTCGCGACTTTGGTTGTCGCAAGCGGCGCTTTCAGCGCCGCGCCAGGCATTGGAGGCAGAGCCGCCTCTTGCACTGTTGTCTTGCTCGATGCCTCAAGGTAGCGTTTCCTCTGCGCCTCGCGCAAGTGCGCCTGACGAGAAAATGTCCGGTTCGAGCCGAAACGCGCAGAGCCGAAACGTGCAGAGCGGGAATGGAAAGAACGAGAACGGCTCGCTCGTTGAGATCGGGGCTGAGACAATTTCCTGGTGGGGCGGCTGGCTGAGGTTGCTGCGGTGCCGTTAAGTGTGGCTAAACCATGCACCGTCACAAATGTGGTGCAAAGAACGAGTACTCGAAGTTTCATGGTGTGAAAAGAATGCAAAAAGGAATGCTTCCGATGCCGTATCGAGGAACAGTATAACGACGGCACCGGAAGCATTGCATTCAGAACCAACTCATGGAGCTGGATTACTCGCCCGTGTTGGCGTAGGTGCGGCGGGTGTTACGAGTCGAACGCTGAGAAGTCTTACGGTAGGTGGCCATACGAGCGGTGTTGCGGGCCGGACGTGTGGTGCTCGTTGCACGATAGGTGCGACGCGCCCGATACGTCGTTCCGGTGCGATAGGTGGAGCCGCCGGTCGTCGCACGGGCGGTGCCCTGAGTTTGCATTGTCACCTGAGCGCGCGGCGCCGAACGCTGCGTCGTGGTGACCACCGTGCGGCGGCGCACAACGGTTGTCTGCGTGCCGCTGCGCATGGTGCCGCCCTGCATCGTGCCGCTTTGTGTGGTGCCACTTTGCACCGTGCTGCCGCTACGGGCTGTCGTTCCCGACATTGTGCCCGAGGTAGAGGTCGTCGAGCCTGCTGTAATTGCAGCGGAGCCTGTAGCTGTTGTAGAGCCTGTCGTCGCACCCGTGCCGGCGGTGGCATTGTTGTCCTGTTCAATGATGACTTCCTGGCTGTGCGCCGCAGCGCCAGCCAACAACACGACTCCCAACGACAATAAACTCATTTTCTTCTTTTCCATTGCAACGTCCTCGCTTTTATCTTTCGCCGCGAACTTACAAGTAATTAGCTTTGTTGCTGCGCGGTCAGTGGCAGCCTGAAATGCAAATCGCAGGCCGCTTTGTCTTTGCCAATTTAGGGTCGCTTAAAGCAATTTTGAGAGCAGTTGTCGTCTACTGTGGG
>DASVRI010000022.1:0-66401 GCA_036388675.1 Abditibacteriaceae bacterium
TCGATGCGCTGTATTCGTGTTCTGCAACTCTATTCAAGGCCAGCAACTCGTTACTTCGCAGCGGGGTCACCACAACCAGTCATTGCACCACGACTGCTTACAGCTTGCGCTACGCTCCAGCTTCCAGCAGCGGGTGAATTCGGTCGTTCTGCTGCTTGCGCGATACTTCTTTGGAAATGATACTTTCCCAAATCGGAAAGATACGAAATTATGGGATATGACCTGCACATCACTCGCGCCGAAAATTGGTGGGAGAACGAGGGAAAAGAAATCGGCGAGAACGAGTGGCTTGACCTCGTTGATTCCGACGCTGAACATCGTTTGACTGGCTTTGCTGAAGCGACGTCACCGCAAGGCGAAACGATAAGATATGAAAATCCGCTTTTGGCTGAGTGGTTGGGTCATCCCAAATTACATGTCGTCTGGTTTGACTTTGGTCGCGGCAACGTAATAATCAAAAATCCCGACGAGGCGACACTCGGCAAAATGCAGCAACTGGCACAAAAGCTAAACGCAAAGGTTCAAGGCGACGAAGGCGAGACGTATAGTTAGCCCGAAAGCAACTAACAAGCAGCAGAACAAAGCGTTGCAGCCGACCGCTTACAGCTCCGTTCGTTCCTCACTTCGCCTCCAGCGGCGGCTGAACTCGGTCGTTGTGTCGCTCATGCAGGTTCGGTAAAGCAAACTGCGTGTTCTAAGTACTTGTTTCTCTGTATTCGTGATATGGAACTCGTTGCAAAGCCAGCAACTCGTGTCTACGCAGCAGGGGCACCACAACCAATCATTGCACCACGACTGCTTACAGCTTGCGCTACGCTCCAGCTTCCAGCAGCGGGTGAATTCGGTCGTTAGGCCGGTGCGCGATACTTTGCTGTGGGCAGTCATGTTAAAATATAGGTTGTCGCGGAGGTGATGCAGAATGGATGCAGAACAAAACCCAAAGCAATGGGATAAGAAATCTAAGCAGAAAGTCATCGTCTTCTTTTCCGTCCTGTTGGTATATCTGGCTCTCTGCACAGCCGGTTCCGCGTGGGCGCTTTCTGTGCGGTATGCTGGCTCTGGCCTAAGCAACTCCGAAATCTTCGTCCGCGAGTTGCCCGTTCTTATCAAAGGTTTCATCGTGGCTATACCAGCAGTTTATTTTTGGGAGTGGTATTTTACGCAACGGAAGAAAAAGAAGTAAGGCTCATTCTTCACTCAACACAGCAACTCCAACGCATCAACACCGGCCCAACAAGGCGCTGCACCCGACCGCCTACAGCGCCGCCGTTTCGCTCGTTCCTCGCTCCACTCTGGCGCTTCCGGCGGCGGGTGAGCTTAGTCGTTCGCTTGCTGCGCCGAGTTTGACGAGCAGTTAATATTATTTCTATGCAGATAATTCAACTTCGCTACACCTTACGAGAGAAGTTAATGCGTTCTGGAGCTATAGCACTTTGGCTTTTTTCTCTGTCGATGGGCATGAAGTACTTTGTCGGCTTGTATAACAACGTCCCGATTCTTTGGCTAATCTTATTCCATCTTTGTGTGGCATTGGTCGAGTTCTTGATACTGAGCCGACAGTTTGTGTGCGTTGATGAAGACGGAATAACTATTCGTTATGGATTGTGGCCACGCCGCGTGAACTGGCGTGATGTCAATGTCATGGTGGCAGATTGGTCAAAACTCTTTGAGAGGCTGCCCGATCCGCATCCGGGGCATTCTTGGACAGGAGCGCTCATATTCAAGGGTAAAAACAGCCGCACATTACTCAAAGTCAAAATAGACTTGGGGCCCATACAGACACGGCGACAAGTCAAAGAATTCATCGAGCGAAAGCTGAACGGCAGAATCGCAAAGGCGTAAACAGCAAGCGAACCAATCATTGCACCCGACTTGCTACAGTCCGTTCGTTCCTCACTCCCTTCCGCAAGCGGGTGAATTCGGTCGTTCTGCTGCTGCGCTGAGCTTGATTGCGCGCCGTAGTCAAATCAGAACATAATTCAGTAGGAGAGCCTGCGTTATGAACACAACAGAATGGATTATAGGTGGTGGGTTGGCTGGAGCGGTCATGTTCACGGTAGGCGTGGCGGTGTTGAACTTTATCTTGGGGAAGGTCGCGCCGCGTTTAGTTCAGTGGAACAAAGCTCCCGCTATTCCGGCCACAATCTTTTATGGCTTTGTGGCTTTTTGCGGCACGCTGTGTGGCGGATATATGGGCTATGTGCTAAGCGACACTGCGTCCGAACAAAGGTTAAGCACATTCGCGCAAATTTTCTTGTTGGTGCCAGTTTGTATCGTCTGCCAACGGTTGCTGGACAGGGCGCTTAGTGGATTCAGGAGGTAAGGACACCTCACCCAAACCGACCAACAGCAGCAGAACAAGGCGCTGCACCCGACCGCCTACAGCTTCGGTCCTTCGTTCGTTCCTCACTTCGTCGCTACGCTTCCGGCGGCGGGTGAGCTTGGTCGTTCTGTTGCTGCGCGCGGTTTAACAGCAGCCAAGTCAAGGTCCCTTCATTGTGCATCAGAGTGTGATACATGTGAGTGGCAATTGATTATGATAGAAGTTTCAGTGTGCTTCTGGCACTTTCAGCCCCCATACTCCATCTCCTAATTGGCGAAATAAGTCATCGCCACCTGCGTAGGAACGAGATTCGGAGCAATGCACCTGCAAAGTTTTTCGGATTACAGCATGCCAGTTTTCAGGTAATTCGCGGCTAGTATTTTCTTCTATATATTTATAAATGGACTGAAGAGAGGCTTGATTCCCTAAATCTTGTAGCGCTGCAACAATCTCATTCTTCCAACTGCGAGTTATCGCCTTAATCAGTAATTTGAGTTTTGTAATAGAGTACTGAATTTCTTCCTCATTAAATGCTGCAGTTGCATCATGTATCAGTCTATTTCTAAAATACCGTATTTCATTTGCCTGCTCATACAAGCCTTCATCTAAAATGCCATTGGTATGCAATTCTCTCAAAAGGAAATGAACTGGGGCTGGGGAATTTAATTGTTTCTGCCCGGATTCCGTTACAATAGAGATGGCTTTGGCTTGGAAAGTTTTATATAGCTGAATGAATTCTCCAGATAGGGTGCTGACACTTGCTACTGCGTTCTCGGCAATAACGTCCTTCTCCTCTTTAGGCACATGCACTTTATCAAGATTATCAATAGCCTTCTGCAAATGAACTGTTATTTCGGCAACGAGTTGGTTTATTCTGTCGTAATCGGCTTTCCCAACGAGTGCATTATGAGCGATTGCACAGCGCAAATCATATAACTGTCCCCACCTCTTGTTCAAATAGTCGTCCTCACATGCCACAACTTTAGAGAAGTACCTTTCCCAGTTAGACTTTCCTCTGTAGTTCTTGAGTTCAGCCAAATCCAGATCTTCTATTCTTGCAGCGTTCTCTAACATATCATAGAGATCAGCAACATTTTTATCCTGATAAGATTTGAATAGAAAGTCACCAAGATGAATAAAATCAATCTGATGTAGGACGTCTAAATACTCTCGGCGCTTGCTCTTGTCAATAGCATCTTTAACGGCAGTTGGCGACGCTTCGTTGACCCAATCTTTACCAACATTGGTTAGCATAAAGTACGCAATAAGCTTACGCATAAGGTTTTCTGTCTTATGGATGAGTGGGTACGCCTGATTTGCGTAATAACTGGATACATCATCCCACAAGGTCTGTGGCTGCACGCCGGCTTGATGTATAACGCCTTTTATAGATCTGAGTAAATCAGTATAGAGGCTGATATTAGTTTCGTCTCCGCTATAAGAAAGTTTTACCTGAAAATATCTTTGTTCCTTACCTGCCACAATTCCGACATGCACATTGTAGCCGCAGTCTATTTGCTGCCTAAACTTCACCCTATCATTATCAACCGCAATGTTAGGGTCAGACTGAAGCATCCTGTTAAATTCGGGGATGCTGTCACACAGGTGGTACAAAGCAGAGGAAGCCTGCTTCTCTATGATTATCAGGTATTCTGTTCGCAGATCCATTTTCTTTTATCCTAACCAAAGAATGTCTGTACAAAGCACAAGTGAGTTACCAAATCATCAAACGTGTGCCAATTCTTTCTCCTGTGTCCATGCGCGGCCAATCTTTCAAAAACGCGGTTTCAGAGAATCAGCAATGGATTTCATTCCATTCATATCTTAACAACTTCACGGTAGACGGGAAATAACAATCAGACAACAGCAACAGAACCAGGCACTGCAACCGACGCCTTACAGCTTCGTTCGCTGCGCTCTCTACGCTTCCAGGCGCGGCTGAGTTTGGTCGTTGTGTGGCTGCGCGCTGCTTGGAATGAGTTGCTACAATCAATCACATGACACTTATGTGAAAAACTTTGACTTATCTGTGCCTGTTACTGTCAGCGTTTCTGTATTGCTCAATGGCGCAAGCGCAGCAGAGTACTCCCACGCCGAGCCCGGAGGCGTTAAGACAGGAAGTGAAGAAGTTACAGCAACAGGTAAAGACGTTCGATGAGCGAATAGACGTTCTAAGTTCGAGAAGCAAGCCCAAGCCCGCTTCCCCTGTAAATTCCAATGTCAGCACCGGCGGCGTGGCCATTCTATTTGGTGCCTTCTGCGCGCTGTGGGCTCAAAACACCAAACGCAATGCACTCGTCTGGCTTTTCTTCGGCGCTTTTTTCAACGTCCTCGCGGTTTTGGTCTTGCTCTACAAGAACTCGACATCAGGCGAACTAGAGCCTCAAACAGCAAGCTAACAAATCATTGCACCCGACTCACTACAGCTTCCGCTCGCAAGCTCGCTACAGCTTCCGTGAGCGGGTGAATTCTATCGTTCGGCGGCTGCGCGCCGCTTGGATGCGCGCCGCTTGGATGCGCGCAATACAATAGAAGATGTGTCTTGGAGGTTGTATGCTCAAGCTATGAGTACTCATGTTAACGAATTAGTAGAAAAGTTTCGACAGGCTTGTGGCGAACTAGGAGAAAGCGAAGAGCGCGTCATGCAGCGTTTGAAGCAGCGCCTTCATGTGAGTCGGGACACCAATCGCCAGTTTGATGAGAATCTCACTTTTGGGCAGCGTCTCGCCGACCAAATTGCAGCCTTTGTCGGTTCTTGGGCATTTATCCTGATTTTCGTTTCGCTGTTAGTTTCATGGGTGGTATTGAATGCTTTCATTCTCTCCCGCCTAGGCAAAGCCTTTGATCTTTACCCTTTCATCCTGCTCAATCTTATGTTGTCTATGGTAGCGGCTTTACAAGCGCCTCTCATTATGATGTCTCAAAATCGCCAAGCGGCTAAAGACCGTCTCGGAGCCGAACACGATTATGAAGTCAACTTGAAAGCGGAATTAGAGATTCTTGCGCTTCACCAGAAAATAGACGCTTTGCGCGAAGGGCAATGGGCTGAATTAGTGGCGATGCAGCAAGAGCAAATCCGTTTGCTGACTAAGTTATTGGAGGAGCAAAAGTGACTAACAGCCGCCAAACAAGGCGCTGCGCCCGACCGCCTGCAGCTTCACTTCGCTCTGCTTTCGGCGGCGAGTGAGCTGCGTCGTTCGACGGCTGCGCACAGCTTGGTCGCAGCGTATCATACTCATATGAATACTGGGAATGAGGGAAGGGTGAAATAAAGCTTTTGGCATGGCATATTAACTTGCAAGTTCTCGTTGTCGTAATGCTATTGCTTTTTTGCGTCCCGTCACCTGCGGCGATTAGCGGCGGGATTTACGGCGCTACGCTTACTCCGGTGAGACCAGCCGGAGCGATTGTGGTTCCTGCTTCCCAGGGTGCTCTTGCTGCGGCGATCAAATCTCATGGCACTAATGGGACATTCTTCCTCAAAGCCGGTGTGCATAACGGCAATGGCGTAATGCAACCCAAAGCAGGATCGGTGTTTGTCGGTGAAGCGGGAGCGATCCTCGATGGCGGGAATACCACGACGCGCTGCTTTTTCCACGATCCCGCTGTAATTCCCTACTCGGTGACCGCGCCGACCGCAACGGCTGGCTTCTGGACCACTGCACCTTTACCGCAAACCGGGCTGGCGGAGCATTTCTTGGCTCGGCTTCGACGGCTCGGAACTGCCTGGCTTCGGGCAACGGATAACTTGGGTTCAAAGCCACCGGGCGCAAAGTCCAATTTCTGGCTTGCCGCTCCACAGGCAACAACGCCGCTCGAAAATTCAATTATTTTTGGGAAGCGGGCGGCATGAAGTGCTGGAATGTGAAGGAACTTCTGGTTGATGGCGGTGAATACGACCGCAATGGTGGGGCGGGCGTGTGGACGGACTACGCATGGGACGGCAACGTGATCCGCAACGCCGGTTTCCATGATAAGTTCCGGCCAGGTATCGCCGTGGAGATGACGGTAGGCATGGAAATTACCGGCTGCACCTTGAGCCGTAACGACACCGATGGCATCGCCGGCATCATTCCGGCGGCGTTCCGCCCGTGGGATAAATCACTTAAATCCGGCCCGGACCTGTGGACGGGCGAATTTTTCTTATTCAACGCTTCGGGTGCCGGAACCTACACCGATCCCGCAACTCAGCTTTCCTACTCCTTCGCCGGCAGGACACGGGTGCATTCCAACCGAATCAGAGACGGTAACGGCGGCATCCTGACGCTATATCAGGATCGAGCCGCCATCAGTCCGCTGAAAGCTCAGATGGCAGGGACGCGAAACGGCCCGGTGGCAGGAATTGACGGTATCGTCGTCGAAGACAATAGCATCGCGTGCAAGACCGACTACGCAGCCGCTGTGAACACCCTCGTTGGACGGGACTACAAAGACGCCGATGGAACATGGGGCCAGATTCCACCGGCGCAGACGCAGTATCAGGCCGTGACATATCGTCGTAATATCTACTCCGGCAACTTTAAGTTCTGCGTGCCCAAAGCAGCGACACTGGGCGGCAGCACCAACGTGTGCGACTGGAATGATCGAGCCGATGTGGATTTGCCGGAATGGCAGGCACTTGGCAAGCATTGAACACCGGCACAGGTGGTGGCGTTCAGGGCCTTAGTGTTACAGATAAACACTAAGGCTGATCTCATCAACAGCCGCCTAACAAGGCTGGCCATTTCGCCTTTTATAGTCACTGCAAATTTACAAACTGCTGCCTGGCGAGAGCATATTTACGCCGCACAAAGTTAGAGCAAGGTGATTTTACTGAAGCCGATCTCCGCGCTGCTAAATTGACTCGTTCACAAGCCAAAGCGTTAAACCTGACCAAAGAACAAAACCAATTCATAAAGTTAGGACTTACGCACGAGCATCGCAGTGGTTCGTGGGGGCGCGGTCTTCGCGCCCTGGGCGAGGCCGCATTGGGCGAGGCAATCTCACCCCAACCAATCAGATATTTTGCGTAAGCCCTAAAAATAGCAAAGTGGTGACGGCCCAGAACCAGAAGGCGGTTAAACGTCACCAGCAAGCGGGCCAACAAGCTTGATTGTAGTGCTGGGCGAGCGGCATCACGTCGCCATGTTTGCCTTACTGTAATCTAACGCACGATGCGCTTCGTGGGGCGGCGGGCAACGCCGGTCTGGTGGGCGGTGTGGACAACTGCGCTCGCGACCGATTTGGCGACGCGCCGGTCGAAGACGCTGGGAATGAGATAGTCTTCGTGCAGTTCGTCGCGTCCGATGGTGCCGGCAATGGCTTCGGCGGCGGCGATTTTCATCTGGTCGTTGACGCTTTTGGCGCGTGCATCAAGCAGGCCGCGAAAGAAGCCCGGAAAACAGAGCATGTTGTTGATCTGGTTCGGGTAGTCGCTTTTGCCTGTCGCCACAATGCGCGCCACGCCTTGAATGGCAGCGGGTGTGATCTCCGGCTCGGGGTTGGCCATGGCAAAGACAATCGGGCCCTGGCCCATGGCTTTTATGTCTTCCGGCAACAGCATTGTGCGCCCGCCGAAGCCGATGAAAACATCGGCACCATGCAATGCTTCTTGCAAAGTGCCGCGCACATCGCGTGGGTTAGAGGTTTTTGCCAGTTCGCGAATCACATCCTGGCCCGGCGCATCCTCCGAGTACTCGCGTGCGGCATGTAGCGTTCCTTCGGCATCGCACACAATGATGTCGCGCACGCCGTAAGTCTTTAAGAGATGCGCGGTTGCCACACCCGCCGCGCCCGCGCTGTTGATGACGACGCGCAGCACTTGTGCCGCTTTGCCGGTGATCTTCAAGGCATTGATTAGCGCCGCCAACACGACAATCGCCGTGCCGTGCTGGTCGTTGTGCATCGCGGGAATGTCCAGGGCTTCTGCCAGGCGGCGCTCAATTTCAAAACAACGCGGCGACGATAAATCTTCAAGATGAATGGCGCCAAAGGTCGGTGCAATGGCGTGAATCGTCGTCACAATGTCGTCGATATTTTGCGTATCGAGGCAAATCGGAAAAGCATCCACGCCGGCGAACTCTTTGAACAACAGCGCCTTGCCTTCCATCACGGGCAAAGCCGCCAGAGGCCCTGCTGCGCCCAGTCCCAGCACTTCGCTGCCGTCGGTGACAACGGCCACGGTGTTCTTCTTGATGGTGAGGCTGAAAACATCTTGCGGGTCGTCGGCAATCGATTGGGAGATGCGCGATACGCCCGGCGTGTACACCATTGAAATGTCGTCGCGCGTCTTGACCGGTACTTTAGGTGTGATCTCGATTTTGCCGCCCAGGTGCAGCAGAAACGTGCGGTCACTCACGTTAACAACGTCGATATTGGGCAGCTCGCGCACCGCGTGAATGATGCGCTGGCCGTGTTCGTGATCGGCGGCGGCAAATGTAATATCGCGTGTAATGGTGCCGCGCCCCGTCGAAATGATGTCGATGGCGCCAATGTCGCCGCCCAGTTCGCCGATAACCGAAGTCACACGGCCCAGCGTACCGGGCTGATTCGGGTACTCGATACGTAATGCCAATGAATAAGAAGGAGAAGGCCGCGTCGCTGTTTCCATGAGCGGCAGTTTAGACGGTGCGCTGCGGCGCGCCAAGTGAGGGCGCTCCGAGTACTCGCAAGAAATGCGGTGCACCGCAAGCCGTGTCACAGCGCACCAGAGACAATTTGTAGTCACCAACCTGGGCTACAAATTGTCTCTCATGCGCTCACGGGGTTCAGGCGCGTTTCCACAGCAGCGGATTTTGCGTTTCGTCGTTCAGCACATCGCCGATCTTGAGCGACTCAAAATAGGCGTTGGGCAGAACGTTTTGTGCGCCGTTGAAGGTGCTTCCGTCGGGCATGTAGGCGCACGTCATGGCGCGTCGCGGGCGCGGCGTCATGTTGGCCCCGGCGCCGTGAGCGGCCAAGCCGTTGTGAAACACGGCTGAACCCGCCGGACAGGCAGATGAAACCGACTCGATTTGCTCCCACTCGGGATAAACCTTGAATAAATCACGTTGATTCTGACCGATGTTCGCGTTATCGAAGCGTGCTGTCTTGTGTGTGCCCGGCAAATACCACATGCAGCCGTTGGCCAGCGTTGCATCGTCGAGGGCCACCCAGATGGAAAGGGAATCACGCGACGAAAACGACCAGTAGGGATTATCGAGATGCCATGCCGTCGGGTTGCCATATGGTGGTTTAATCAGCGCCTGGTCGTGCCAGATGCGAATGCCGTCCACCTGCGCCAGCTTGCCGGCGGCTTCGCCCAGGCGCGGGTCCATCATCAAGCGGTTCATGCCCTCGTGCGTGTCGGCCAGGCGAACGCACTGCGTAAACACCTGGGCGTAGTAGTTATCTTTGTCGCCCTGGTTGCTGAGCGAGTTGGGGTCGATGCCCCAGCCCGCCGCGTTTTTGGCGGCTTCGAGGCGATTCGCTACGGCTTCATCGGTCACGGTGCGCCACGTTTCCAGCTCCCCGGCATCCAGAAAGCCTTCGATGGCTACGAAACCGTTGGTCTGATAAAACTCAGTTTGCTCATCAGTAATGCTTTTCATGTCGCTCCCTCCGTTGCTCCTCATGATTATTCCTCTGCTACGACCACTGCCTGAGGTTAATCGTTGCGATTCACGATCACAAAATTGACATTGCGATACCAGATATGAATGAATGACGGGACGTTGCCCGCGTGTAAAGGCTTGTCGGGATGCGTGCACCGCTTCACCGCATCGCGCTTCACCGCATCGCGCGCAGTTCGGCTCTGAGGCACCGACCAAGCCAAACACGCCAGGACAATGGTTGTACTGCAACGACGCGAAACGGCGACGCTGCTGAATCGTTAGACTTGCTACTGTGTCCACTCCACTTCCAATTGGCGGCATCGGGTTTCTGCGGCATCGCACCGGCGACCGCATCAAGGGCCGCTACGAAGTCCTCGATCATCTGGGCGGCGGCAATTTCGGTTCGGTTTATCGCGTGCGCGATGAGGCCGTCGGCAACGTGCTGGCGTGCAAAGAAATGCACGTCCTGAACGCCCCCGACACACCCGGCGACGAGCGTCTGGCTGCGCTCGACCCCTTCAAGCGCGAAGCGCTCAATCTGGCAACGCTGCGCCACCCTCATATTCCCGCCGCCTATTTCGAGCAGGAAGATGGCGAGTGGCGCGTCTGCCCTCGGTGTGGGCTCGACTTTGGCAGTGCCGCGTTTTGCCCGGCGCACGGTGCAGCCCTGCTGCCGATGACACAGCGCTATTATCTGATGATGGACTATATCGATGGTCCGACGCTGGATGAAATGGTCGTCGAGTACGCGAAGAATTCGGGCAAGCCGCTGCCGGAAGATCAATGCGTCGAGTGGACGGCGCAAATCGCTTCGGCCCTGCGCAGTTTGCACATCGTGGGCATTGTGCACCGCGACGTAAAGCCGGACAACATCAAGATTCGCAGCGCTGATAACGCCGCAGTGCTGCTCGACTTCGGCCTCACCAAAAAAGCCGAGGAAGCCGGCGCTTACGGCACGGCGCGTCTTTCCGGCACGGGGCGTTTCGGCACGCCGGGTTATGCGCCGCCGGGTCGCGAAGAGCAGGAACGACCGGAGCCACGCAGCGACATTTACGCCCTGGGCATGACGCTGTATCGCCTGCTTTCGGGCCGCGACCCGCAGGACGAAAACCAACTGCGCGAGATGACCGAAAACGCGCCGCGCACTTTCAACGCAGCCTTGTCGCCGGAAGTGGAGCGCATCATCCAGAGCGCGACGCAGATCGACCGCACGCGCCGCTACCAATCCATTGACGACCTGCTCAGCGACCTCAACGAACTGCGCGGCGGCGTTGCGAGTACTCATCATGCGCCGCCGTTTACCTTTTCCGATGGATCGCGCGCCCGCACACCGTCCGACCTGGCGCGACTCTTAGATTCTCACCCGGAAGAAGCGCAGAACTATCTTTTCAACGGCATGTTCGCCGGTTGGCTGCGGCAAAACGGCTTTGCGGCTCCGGCGCGCATGGCCGAGGATGTGGCGAAAAAATATGCCTCACAGCCGCCGCGCGCGTTGGAAATGTTCCGCCGCGCGCTATATCCGCCGAACTCGCCCGGCGCTCTGCCCCGCTTGCAAATCGAGCCGTCAACTTTATCATTTGGCGGCATCGAAAGCGGCTCGACGAGTACTCAGGTGCTGCGCTTGCGTAACGTCGGGGCAGGCTTAATCTGGGGCAACATCGTGTTGGATGAGGCGGCTAACGCGGCGGGCAGTGTGGAATCGGGTTTGCCCGGTCTGCGTCTGCCGGAAACCTTCGAAGGCAACGATGTAAAGATTGAGGCCACGCTCGACACGGGTCAGGTTTCGCTTGGTGCTTATTCCGGCGACGTGCTGCTGCAAACCGAAAGCGAAACACTGCGCGTGCCCGTCAGCTACACCGTGCAGCCGTTGCAACTGCGTGTCGAGCCGCCGGAGTTGGACTTCGGCACCATCCTTGTCGGCAAACGTGCCGCGCGCAGCATTCGCATTTTGCGCGATGACGAAGTGAAAGGCGGCGGACGACCGCGCGGCACCATCTATGCCGGCGAGAGCCTGGGTGGTTTGGTGGCGCCGCCGCGTTTCAGCGGCGAGCAGCCGATTGAAATAACGGCGGATGGCGGCATGCCCGACGCCATCGCTAAAAGCTACGAAGGCGCATTGCAGCTTGATACCAACGGCGGGCGCTTACGCGTGCCGGTGCGCTACGCGTTTGTCTTGCCACCGATTCGCTGGCTGGTGCTGGTGCTGAGTGCGGCCTTCGCCGCTGCGCTGGGTGCCGCTGTTATGCGCGCGCTGTATGCGGTTGTAAACCTGGAGTATGCGTGGCGCTGGCTCAACGTAGGCGGGCATATCGTGCCGCTCGAACTCACCAGTTTGCGCACGCCGATTTTTGTGGGCGCGTTGGCTGGAGCGTTTTACAGCGTGTGGTGGACAGCGCGCAACTGGGATGAAGGTCACCACAGCCCGCTGCCCCATTTGCAGCGCACGACGCCACGCGCGCGGCGTAATTCGCTGCAAATGGTCGCGCAGTCGATGACGCTTTGCACCTTGCTCGGTGCTTCGTTGTGCTGGCCATTGGTCTGGGCCTTGCACTGGCTCTTCTGGGGGCTGGGCGATTGGATTTTGTGGCCGTTTCTGCGCATTATCTCACCGCGTCTGACCACTGTTCCGGCACCGCTGGCGTGGGCCATCATCGGGGCAGTCGGCGGCGCCTTGCACGGCCTGGCACGTGGCTTTGCCGCTACCGGACGCAGTTGGGCGCGCTATGCGGTGTATACGTTTTTCGCATTCGCCTTCTTTGCGCTGCTGATCCATGCGATGGTCGCTTCACCGTAGATTTCGGACGAATTCGTGGCGAAGCGGCTCGCTTTATGCACGAGACAGGCGCGACGCGTTCGCCGGTTGTGAGCACAACACGGCTATACTGCTTGAGCGAGTACTCGAAATATGTTTATTGATGAAGCGACAATCGAAGTGAAGGGCGGACAGGGCGGCGACGGCATCGTGGCGTTTCGCCGCGAAAAGTATGAACCGTTCGGCGGGCCGGCGGGCGGCGACGGCGGTCGTGGCGGCGACGTGACTTTGCGCGCACATCCGCATGTAAAAACATTGCTCGACCTGTCGCGCCAGCGGCACCACAAGGGCGAGCGTGGTCAGCACGGCGAGGGCGGACGGCGCAAGGGCGAAGACGGCAAATCGGTGACGTTGAACGTGCCGGTCGGAACGCAGGTTTTTGATGCCAACACCGGCGAACTGCTAGTTGATTTGCTGGCGCCGGAACAAACTTTCGTCGTGGCGCGTGGTGGCGAAGGCGGGCAGGGCAACCCACGTTTCGTTTCGTCCACACGGCAGTCTCCGCGCTTTGCCGAAAAAGGCATGAAAGGCGAAGAGCGTCGCTTAAAATTGTCGCTCAAGCTGCTAGCCGATGTTGCGATTATTGGTCTCCCGAACGCCGGCAAGAGCACGCTGATTTCGCGCATTTCGGCGGCCAAACCCAAAATTGCCGATTATCCATTTACGACACTGGTGCCGAACCTGGGCGCGGTGCGTCTGGACGGCGAAAACCAGTTCATCGCCAGCGACATTCCAGGCCTGATTCGTGGTGCCAGCCGCGGCGCCGGGTTGGGGCACCAGTTCCTCAAGCACATCGAGCGCGCGCCGGTCTTCATTCACATGGTCGATGCGACGCAGCCGCTGTTGGGCCTGTCGCTGTGGCGCGCCTTTGCCGGCATAAATCGCGAGTTGAAGTTATGGAGTGCGGAACTGGTGGCGCGTCCGCAAGTCGTTGCCATCAACAAGATCGACGCCATCTCAGGCGATGAAGAGTTGCAGGCGCAGGTGCAAGCCTTCAAGGAAAAGTTGCAGGCGCGCGGCTGCGACATCTTTGAAATTTCCGCCGCGACGGGCGCGGGTTTGCAGCCTTTGCAGTGGCGAGTCATGGAACTGGTGAAGGAAGCGCGCGCCGCATTGCCGGTCGTGGAAGTCGAGGCGCAACCGCGTCTGACTCGCGTGGCGCCGGACAAGCCGTTCTCGGTCAAGGAAATCGCGCGCTACGCCGACGGCACGAGCGAATGGGAAGCCGAAGGCGGCGCACTGGAGCGCGCTCTGGAACGCTTCGACATGGAAAACTACGAAGCCGTGTTGCATGTCCATCGCATTATGGAGCGCGAAGGAGTACTCGACCAACTGCGCGCGGCGGGTGTAAAAGTCGGCGATCTGGTGCACGCGGGCAAAGTGGCGTTTGCCTTTGAAGAGTAAAATCGAAAGCCAGGAGAAAGGCTCATCACCTTTGCGGGTGATGAGCCTTTCTCGTGCATGTTTTTGTGAAAAGTAAGGATGGTGTTAAAATAATTTGCGTTTAATTCCACCGACGGAAGTTTTTCAAAGACATGGCCACACACATTCCTTTTACCGATAACTATCAAGATCTGTCGACTGATCAGGGCTTTCAATTCCGCTTCAACTGCGAGCGTTGCGGCAACGGCTATATGTCGAGCTTTCAGCGCAACGTGCCGGGTATGGCCGGCGACGCGCTGCGTTCTGCGGGCAACTTGCTGGGCGGTTTTCTGGGACGCGCCGCAGATTCGGCTTTCGACGTGCAGCGGCTCATCGGCGGCCAGGCGCACGATGCCGCTTTGCGCAAAGCGGTCGAGGAAATCGGCCCACTGTTTAATCAGTGTCAGCGCTGCGGGCAGTGGGTCTGCCAGAACGTGTGCTGGAACGAAGCACGCAACCAGTGCACGTCGTGCTCACCTAAAATGGAGCATGAACTGACGGCCATCGAAAGCGATGCCACAATTTATCAGTTACAGCAAAAGGCCATGAACGAAACCGACCTCACCGGCGGCGTGGCGTTCAAGTCGGCTGCGGCTGCGATTTCGTGCCCGGGTTGCAGCAACGAAGTCGCGGTCGGCCAAAGGTTTTGCGGCGAATGCGGCACTAATGTGCTGGCCAAGCCGAAGTGTCCGTCGTGTGGCGTCGAAGCGACCAACGGCCAGAAGTTCTGTGGCGAGTGCGGCACCAAAATTACGGCCTGACATCATCAAGCGCCTGCTGTGGTGTCGAGGTCGGGACTTGTGATATTTCTGAGTAAGTCCTGAAGATATAACTCACATTCGGCTCATCTCAGATGAAAACAGTTGTCATCAAGATCGGTGGCAGTACTCTGGCGCGTGACGGGAGTCCCGACGAAGAGTATTTGCACGGCATGGCGCGCCAGGTGGCGCAACTGCGCGAGGAAGGTTGGCGCGCGGTGATCGTCACCTCCGGCGCAATTCGCGTTGGCCTGGCAACTATCGGGCGCGCACAAGCGCAGCGCCTGCCGGAAAAGCAGGCCGCTGCGGCTATCGGACAAAGTCTCGTGATGCGCGCTTACCGCCGTTCCTTCAACGCAGTCGAAATGCACGTGGCGCAGCTACTGCTGACGCGTGCCGACACCGCCGACCGCCGTCGTTTTCTCAATGCGCGGCATACTATGGAGCAACTGTTTCGCTGGGGTGTCGTACCCGTCGTCAACGAAAATGACACCGTCGCAACAGAAGAAATTCGCTTTGGCGACAATGATACGCTGGCTGCTTTAACAGCGCTCGTAGCCGAAGCGAATCTGGTCGTGTTGCTATCTGATGTCGATGGATTTTACATGCCCGGTGCGAGTACTCCATTGCAGCGTGTGGAAGTGATCTCAGCGGAGATTGAAGCCGCAGCGGGCGGTGCCGGAACTCCGGGCGGCACGGGCGGTATGCGCACCAAGCTGGAGGCGGCGCGCATCGCAATGCAAGCGGGCATGGATTTGGTTATTGCTCAGGGACGTGAACCCGAAGCAATTGTGCGTCTGGCGCGCGGTGAAAAGCTGGGCACATGTTTCGCGGCAGGAGTGGCGTTACGCGGGCGCAAGCGCTGGATTGCTCATGGACACCGGCCCTCGGGCACACTGGTGCTCAACGATCGCGCTCGTAAACCTCTGTTAAGTGGCGCTTCGCTGCTGCCGATTGGCATTACCGATGTCGAAGGCGAGTTTGCCGCCGGTGCCCTGGTCGCGTTGCGCGATTCGTCGGGTGAATACGGGCGCGGTTTGTCGAACTTTTCCTCCGACGAGTTGCGACGCGTCGCCGGAATGCACTCTTCGCAAATTGCACGCGTGCTCGGTCGCATGAATTGTGAAGAAGCCATTCACCGCGACAACCTGACGCTAAAGTAAAGCCGGTAGTCGTCGTATTGATCATCCGTCTGGCGACTGAGCAGTTTATAAATAAGTTGAACTCCGCAATTTGCGAGTCGTCTATGGCGGCCAGTGGCCGCGTCGTGGGCCGATGGCTCATGTGCCGGTGTTGACCGCCACATTGACTTGCTGAGTACTCGTCGGACTACATTACGGAATGTTGTACGGAGGAAGAATAATGAAGACTACGTTGTCATCCGCACTTTTGGGAGCAGGCTGTGCTCTGGTTGTTTCAGCGGCAATTCCTGCCACGGCGCACGCCGACTCGGTCATGACCATCAACCCCGACGGCAGCGTAGTGCAAGTCGAATCGGCACAAGATGGCTTCGTGCAAGACGGCTTCGTGCCAGGCAGCTCGACACAAGGCGGCTCACCGCAGGCATTCAGCAACGATGTTGATGTTTATGGGCAGGGCGCCGGCTACACAAACGGTGGCGGCAACATGGGTTACACCGGCACTACCGCTTTTGGTGGCTACTCGGGCTACTCGGGCGGAGTAAACACGCCTTTGCCGTCGAGCAACTCGGCAGCCATGTGGGGCACTCAGGGAACGGCTGGTGGCGCCGGCCTCAATTCTTATGGTAATTCTCGTGGCGCAGCCGGTTCCACGCCAGGACTTCGACCGCAGAGCCGATCCACTCTGGGAAACGTGACCGCACAGCATCGCGGGCGTGGCAATGGCCGCAACGACCGTGACCTTATCATCGACGGTGATGACAACACAGTTATCGTTTTGCCGGGCAATGGTTACGGTGGTTATTACCCGGGCTACGGTGGCTATTATCCGGGTTACGGTTGGGCCGGTTATCCGGGTTGGGGTTATCCCGGCTATGGTTATTCCCGATTCTACTATCCCAACTACGGCATCGTGAGTTTGAATCCCTCATTCGCAGGAATGTGGCCCGGCCAGCTTAATCCAGGCTTTCAGTGGCAATGGCCCGGTCAAGTTTATGGGCCGGGAACTTACTCGACCGGATTCACGGGAACACTCAGCGGCGGTTTTGGCGGATTCTCGGTTGGCACAGGTGGCCTGAACATCGGGTTGGGCGGTGGTCGCCAGCGTGTTGATTCGCACACCACAACAACTGTTATGCCGGGAACAACAGTCTCCACCGGCGCGGCCAGCCCGTTTGTGATGCCATCCAATAACACGGCAGTGACGAATACATTCGTGATGCCGAACCGTGGTTCTCGTATGCCGAACCAGCGCGGCGCCAACCTTGGATCACGCGGCAACATGCGGGGCTTCTAGGCCCACGAACGGCAACCTCTACCGCAAGAACACGTTAAGCGGCGGGCGCATTGAAGATTTCCACTTCAGCGCCCGCCGCTGTTTTTTGCACTTCGTAGCCTTCCTTTTCCAATGCAGTGACAATACGCGCCGGCAGCTTTTCGCGGACGAGGGTTTCGTGGAGAGGACGCACCGGCAGGCGAAACACCAACGAGTGAGTACTCGAAGGCAATTGTTGTGTCACTTCGCCCGCGAGCAAGTCGTAATCTTCATCACAACGCTTTACCGCTGCCACCACAATAGCCGTGGCCTCGTCGTATGACTTGTCTTCGGGCAACGCTTGCAAAGGCACGCGCAACAGCAGCGCGCGACGGCGCGGCAGGGTTTCAATAGTGGTTATGGCACCATTGGGAAAGAAGAAGCGATGCCCGGCCTCATCGAGCAGGCTGGTGACACGCAGCCCGATTTGATCGACCCGACCCAGAGTACCGTTGATGCGCACGACATCGCCGACCGCAAACTGCCCTTCAAAAACGATAAATAATCCGGCGACGATGTCGCGCACCAGGTTCTGTGCGCCCAGGCCAAGCGCCGCCCCCAGAAAACCCGCCGGCAGCAGCAACGAATCGAGCGGGACACGCAGCGTCCGCAGCGTCATCAAAATCGCGCTGATGACCAGAGCGTAACGCGCTGCATTCACCAGCAGGCGAAGTGCCGTTAAACGGCGTCCGGCTGCTTCAACGTCGTGCTGTGTTGCGTCCGGGTCATCGTTCGACTGGTTCGCGACAGTCAGCAGGGCGGCGAAGTGGCGGCGGGCCCGACCTGCGGCTCCAATGAGAATCATCCAAAGAACAAGCGTGCCGACGATAATCGCCAGCACGCTTACCAACAGTTCGGGATTGGACAGCCATCTCTGCATGGAGGCTTAAGAATTCCTTTCGAGTGCGTGAAGCATCGGAGCAGTTCCCAAGTACTCGATGCTGTGGAACCGATGTCGCTAGGCGGTGAGGATGGCCTTGTTACCGACAAACTTCAGCGACTTGAAACGTGGGCGGAACGGCAGTTCATCGTAGGAAATGAGCGGGTTAATGCGCTCGCTGAAGCGCTGCTTCACAAAGGGCGGCGCTTCGGCTCCGTTTAATTTCAGCGACAAAATGTCGAGATATACCTTGTGATCGGCGGCCAGGCGAAGGCGGCCTGTGCCGATGACCGGGCCGTTCAACATGGCGTAATTCACATTGCCCGAAATCTGCACGCGGTCTTGCAGGTATTTAACACGCAGGCCCATAGTGCGCGTGCTCTTGCCGCGAGCGAACATGCCCTCAAGGTCTTTCTCGGTTACGACGATGCGCAGCGAAGTCTGCGAGGAGAGTGTTTCCAACGACTTGTTTTCAGACTTCATCAGTTCGGGCACGCTGATACGCACGTTGCGCGCCCGCATCGCCAGTTCGGTGACGCGCAGCTTCTTTACCGTGGCCGGTTGGCCTGCGATGAAAATTTCCGAAAACTGTCCGATATCGGCGCGCGCTCCGGGACGAACCACAAGCTGCAATTTGCCGCTTGGGCTTTTTACGCGCTTGCGGAGGAAGGCGGTCAGAGCCGATGTGACCTGCTGCGCCCGTTGTCTTTGCTGAGGAGTTGCAACTGCGGATGCAACTTTAGATGTTGCAGCATCGACTTGCGATAGCTGCGTGGTCAAAACGGGGAGGGCAATTCCCGCTGTGACAGCGAGTACTCCCAGTGCCGAACGGGTGAGCAACCCCGACGATTTGTGGCTGGTTACCTCTTTTGCATTTATAGACGCCATTACTTTTTCTCCAATTGTATAGCCCTCGTGGCATGGTACATGATGTGCCGCATTCAAGCTGCTGTGTCTGACGCTCACAGCCAGACAAAGTTGAATCCAATTTCGGTGTTAGTTTATTTTATACGGTTGGCCGCACCGGGACATTGGTGCCGGGATATTGCCGATTACCTGATCAGGACTTACACAGCAGGCTTGCAAGTGCAGAGAATGTAGGCGCAACGCGTAACGCTACGCCCTTACAACGACCGGCTTCCGGCGTAAGCCTTATTGATTCAGCACGTCTATAAAAGCGGTTTCTCGAGTTGTTTGCCCGGGCACCACTACGACAAAAGCGGCAATTCTATTCTGTTGTGCGACAGTGATCGGTGGCAGCCATAACGCCTTGCACGGAATTGACTTGCTGCCGCAGGTGTGCTATGCTGATGCGAGCCACTATCGAACCACACAGCGTCCCGCATTGGCGCTGTGGTGCTGTCAAAGTCGTTCTTTTTCAAGCCGGGACAGTTACGGTCTTGCTGTGATCCGCAGTTCATGCAGATGTCCGAGTTCATTAACGGCCTTCGTGCCGTAACGCTGCTTGTGCCGCTTTGTGTTGAATCCCAAAGGAGGAAGCTGCCCATGCGTTCTTCGCATCGCCGCAGTCCGCAAAATCGTAGTGTGAAAGCATCGCGTCCCATTGAAGGCTCTGCTCCTGAAACATGTGGAGAAAGTTTGTCCCGGTTGAGCCTCTTTTCCTCTACACGAGCGCTGCCGGGACTTTATGGCGCGTTTGTTATTGGCAGTTTGTTGAGCCCCTTGGGCGCCGGCGCGGCTCCGACTGGCGAAGCGACTTCGGGCGATGTCGTGCAGCAGGCAGCGCGTGTTCTGCTGGCGCAAAGCGCTGTGGAAAATGGCCCGCGCGTCACCATCGTGCAGCCCGGCTACAACGATGTGCTCAAGAGCAAGTCGTCCATCCTCATCAACATCGAGGCCAGGCGCTATCCGGCAGCGTCTGTTGAAATGTTCGTCGATGGCAAATCAGCCACCGGCGGCCCCATCAAAGTCGATGAGGCGACCTCGGTTCCTTTCAACTGGGACACCGCGCTCTTCGCCGATGGGCCGCATCGCCTGACCGTGCGCGTGACCGACACACAGGGTTTCCGCAGCGACGCCGAAGTGCAGATTTACATCAACAACGGTCGTCAAGCCGACACGAGCGCGCCGACGCTGCGCTGGCTGAACGTTCGCCCCGGCGACCTGCTGCGCGGCGACAAAGTGTTCCAACTGGAAGCGGCAGACAATTTCGGCATCAAGTATGTGTGGATGTCGGTGAAGTCGGCAGTCACTCCGGGCAAACCGCTGCGCATGTCGATGGGCAACCAGCCGCCATACACCTTTCCGTTTGATACACGCAGCGTGCCCGATGGCCTGTATATTCTGGATGCTCTGGCCTGGGATGCTTTTGAGAATGAAGGCAAGGCTCCGCCGGTGCTCTTTGGTGTGGCGAACAACACCATGCAGCCGACGTTTATTGGCGATCTGGATCAGGCGCGTAGCACAGCGCACTCCTCGCGCACTCCGTCTGTTCTCGACTCCGGCATCGCTGCGCCGACGTCAAAGACCTTCAATCGTGGCAATACAGTCAGCAATCAGGTGAAGCCCGGCGTTCCCAATTCCCTGCGCGCCGCGTTGCCGCCCGGCGGTGCCGAAGAAACCGTGCGCACTCCACGGCGTACGGTTGAAGCACCCGGAGCCGAGGCTATGACATCCATCCCGGCGCGGCAGTTGGCAACTCCTCCGTCAACTTCGCGCGCTGCGAGTACTCGGCAAGCGCAAATTCGCGCACCTCGCATCTCGGCGCTTCCGCTTCCCCGTGCGCGATCCGGCGCAGCTTCTACTGAGTCAGCTACCAGCCGTGAAGTTCAAAGCTACGAGCCGGAAGCCACCATGTCGCAGGCCAGAGTCGTCGATACGGTATCGCGTGGCTCCAGCTCCACAGCGCCTGCCAAAGCACTGCGCGAGGGCGGACGTGTGACCGCGCCTTCACTGGCGGCACGCGGTGCCGGTTTGGAGACTCAGCCCGTTGTACCTCCGACTGCAAAAAGCACGGCTTCGCCGGTCAACGAGGCCACTGCACTGGCGGCACTGGCGCGTCCTGAAAAGGAGCCGGCCAAGCACGTAAACTCGGAGTCCGGCGCGCCGGCGGCGAGCGTCATGGCAGCCAACACCCTTCCCTCTTCGATCAGTGGAGTGCGCGGCGGCAGTATGCAACGCTCAAACCCGGCTCGTGTCGGTCGCCTCAATGTGCAGCCGCGTGGCCAGCAGCCTGGTGGCCAGCAGCCTCGTGCTGCCACAACAGCCACGACCGTTTCAGGCAGCCGTGTCGCGTTAACTCCGGTCGCGCCGTCGCACAACATGACGCCGGCTGCATCCAGGCGTAGCACGACTCCAGTTCCTCCGGCCCGCATCGCGCCTCCGGTTTCACTGCGCAATACGCTGCCGACACTGGCCGCATTGCCGCCGTCGCTTTCGACGCCGCGTCGCAAATATGCCGCGATCACGGTATCTTTGGCCGATGACAAAGCGAGTGCGATGCCGGTTTCGCATGTAGCGAGTACTGGTGATACGCTGCTGACGGTTGCTGCGCGCTACGGTGTGCCGGTTGATGTCTTAACCTCGGTAAACGGCCTGCACAGCCAATTACCGGCGGCTCCGCTCAAGGCCGGCACGAAGCTGAACCTGCCACGCACGCTGACGCTTCAGTATGCCGGCAAGCCCGTCACCGGCGACGTGGCCGCGATGATGGTCGGTTCGACAGGCGTCGCGCCGTTCCGCTTTCTGTTTGAGCAGCAGGGTGGCTCACTGACATGGGATGCGTCAGGCCAACGTGTCATCGCGCGCAACGATACGCAGGAAATTACGCTGACTATCGGCAGCCGCGCCGCCGTTGTGAACCGTCAGCAAGTCATGATGGACCTGGCTGCTTTTCTATTGAGCGGACGCACCATGGTGCCGCTGCGCTTCTTCGAAAAGGCTTTGCACGCGCAGGTCGATTGGGAGCCGAGCACAGGTCGCATCTTCATGACGATGGCGACACCGCAATAAACTCATAGCCGTATCCGTCCGCCGTTGAAAAGGTTGTCGCTACACATCCGTAGCGACAACCTTTTTGTTTTTGCTCTGCGTGCCGACATTGGGACAACCGCTGGTCACCCCTTTGATAGACTTGTTTTGTGTTGCGCCTGTTCTCCTCCTTACTATCTGCAATTCGGGTTCTTGGGGGCTTGTGGCACAATCGCGCATGGCGCCGCATTGTGCTTTTGCTGCTGGCACTCTGGAGCTTTGATCGGCTTGTGACGATGGTAACCGAAGCTCAGTGGATGGCTTCGCTTGGCATGGCCACTGTCTGGAAAACCCGAGTCGCGACTCAGTTGATGCTCGCAGCGTTGGCTTTGCTGGTAACGCTTGGTTGCGGAGCCTTGTTCATACGACCACTGGCCCGCGTACCGCGACCGACAAACAATGTGGTGTCCGCTTATCAGGCTTTATCCGAGCGGATGTTCTCAACGCACCGTCTTCTGCTACGCGCATCCTGGCTGGTTCTGGGAGCACTGGCCTTGCAACAGGCGGTGCGCCTGGCTTCCGGCTGGCAGGACTGGATGCTCTTTGCCCATGGCCAGCGGTGGAGCAGCGACGCTCCGTTCTCCGGCCATGACCTTGGATTTTATGTGTTTCGCCTGAACTGGTGGCATCGAGTACTCAATGTGGCGTGGACATCTGCCACAGCCTTGCTGCTGTTAGTGGCGCTGCTCACAGTAACGCGCTGCATCTTGCTCATCGTCGCGCGTGAACTCTATGGAGCGCCGCGCTGGATGCGTGCGTTGCGACCTGTTCTTGTGACCGCCGCACTGTGGTTCGCCGTGCGCGCGGCTGGCTATTATCTGGAGCCGTTTGATGAACCAACCAATGTCTCTAGTCTGGGTCATGGCACTCAAGCGAGCCTGTTGCTCGTTGAGCGTTCAACGTCACGTCTTGGCCTGGCCGCGTGTGTGCTTATGTCGGCGTTGTGTTTACTTCCTGCGCTGGTTGCCGGCATTGAGTTTTCATCGCGCACCCCACTTCCTGTTGTGATTTCTCGTCTGAATCTTATGAAATGGCGCACACTGCGCTGGATCGCGGCAGTCGTTTTCTGTGCTTTGTTCATCCCGGCACTTGCCATGCGTCTGGCGCAGGCGGGGCTGGGAATGTTGCAGCCATCAAGTGCGGCAACAGAGGAACGTCCCAAAAGCACTGCCCGAAGCAGCGAATTCGAACATGCGATGCGTGCAGCCTGGAATCTGGATGCGGTTCAGATGCATTCCGTAACAGTTGGGCAGAACAGCCAGGCAGCGCGTTACGATTCAACATCGGGTCGCGCCACGAGTACTCTTCCATTCACCTTTGAGATTCCTTTATGGGACGAAATTCGGCTGAGCAGTGCGGCGCGAACGCTCGCCGTAGCAAGCACCGCGCCTCTGCCTGCGCAGCGCCCGGTGTCTGCGCAGCGACCGGATGCTGTGCAAATTGATCGCTATGTGCAAGACGGGAAGCAGGTGTTGGTTGGAGCTGCAGGACACGAGCCGGCGCGTCATGTCGTGCTGCTTTCGGCCAGCCGGGTGGGACATGATCGTTCGCCAGTCACAATCGCTCTGCCGGAGGCGAACGCTGCACAGCAGGGCCGGCGAATGCGTTCTGCAAACCCGGTCGAACAGGCGGCAATCTCCGGCTCGAAAGCTAACACCGGCGTTATGCAGTCGTGGTGGCAACGCTGCTTGTGGGCCTGGCGCCTGCGTGATGTGTCGTTGCTGCACACTGATAGTGGTTCCGCTACGCGATTGGAAAACAGAGATGACAATTTTCGTTACCCGCGCTCCATGATGCAGTGCGCGCAACAGGTCGTTCCATTTCTGGTGCCGGATGGTGAACCGTATCCGCTCGTTACGGAAGCGGGTGTTGTGTGGATGCTCGATCTTCTGAGCGCTACGCAACGCTTTCCTCTGGTTCCGAGTACTCAGCGCGTGGGAGCGTTGCGGGGTTACAATGCGGCGCGCGATTCAGTTAAAATGACCATGGATGCGCAAACCGGTCACGTTGCATTTTACGCTTCTGCGGAGGGCGAAAAGGACCCGCTGTTGCAACCGTGGCGCCGGGGCTTTCCTTCTCTGATAAAGCCGTGGCGCGATATGCCGGCGGCATTGCGCGAGCACCGTCGTTATCCGCGCGGTTTGTTCGAGGTGCAGCGCGCTGTGTTACAAAGCACAGCCGCAGCGGCTACAACTGCGGACTCGGGTGCAGCGGTCTATTCGTTGTGGCCGCATGGCGCACGCAGCGTGCAGGAAAACAGCCGCTTTGTTTTGCAGGGCACGCTATGGCATCGTGCCGCAAAGAACGCCGCCGAGAGCAATGAAGTTGCGGTGCTGGTGGCGGACTGCGATGGCGCCGAATACGGGCGCCTGCACGCATTTCGTTTTCAGCATCGTCATCAAGGCGATGCGAGTACTCAGGCGGGCGTGCGCACTCTCGCCACGAGCGAAACGTCTGGCTCGTCCATCGGCACTGGGTCGGGGCGAGAAGCGGTACATCGCGTGCTTGTGCCGGTTGGCTTGACATGGTCGTTGCCCGCTGCGCAGGAAAGCTCGATTGCCACGGCGCAACGTCTGCTCCAGGTGGAGGCGCGATATGCGCCCGAAGCCGGGGTGGCGCGGTTGAATCGAGTACTCGTATCGGACGCACTGGATGCGGCGCAACCCTCCGCCGTCGGCGCCGATTTGGAGCAGGCCTGGCGCCGCTTCCGGGGTGAGGATGCGCCGGGGCAGCCGCGCACCGTAAGCGATCTGGCGCGGCAAGCGCTGATCATTCATGAAATGGTGCAACGCGCGGCGTCCTCAGGCGACTGGGCCGGTTTTGACGTGCAGCGTAAGAAACTACGCGCCATTTTGCTGGAGTTGCAAGCCGCAAGTGAGCAGCAAAAGGCACAATCGCCAAGCGCACGGTCGCCAAGCGCACAATCGCCAAGCGCACGGTGAGCGACGCAAACACGGAAATGAGAGAATTATGTCTTTAACACCTGAAGAAGTCGATCATATCGCTTTGCTGGCCCGCCTTGACCTTTCGGCAGCCGAGCGCGAGCGCGCAGGTCGTGAACTGTCGCAGATTCTGGATCATTTTCAGCAACTGAGCGAACTCGATACAACCGATGTCGAGCCGACGAGCCACGTCTTTCCTGTGGTCAATGTGCTGCGTGAAGATCGGTCTCGTCCCAGTCTGCCGCGCAATGAAGTGCTGCTCAACGCTCCCGAACAGGCGGACGGCATGTTCCAGGTGCCGCGCGTTGTTGAAGCCGATTGATCGAAACGAATAACGCTTGCGCATCGCAGCGCGAACAGCTCCCGAACGCAAACCAAAACCTCTATGGCATTGTTTGAATTTTCAGCCTATCAGCTTTCACAGCAGATCAAGCACAAAAAGGTGTCGTGCCGCGAAGTCGTTGATGAGTTCCTGGAGCGCATCGACGATGTTGAAGAGCGCGTAAAGTCTTTTGTTACTGTGCTACCTGAGGAAGCGCGCCGCCGCGCCGATTTGCTCGATCATCGTCTGGCACAGGGCGAAGACATCGGCCCACTGGGCGGTGTGCCCATCGCCGTTAAAGATCTCATCTGCACGCGCGGGGTGCGCACTACCTGCTCGTCGAAGATGCTGGAGAACTTCGTTGCGCCCTACGACGCGCATGTGGCGGAACGTTTGGCCGCCGACGGCGCCATCACCATCGGCAAAGCGAACATGGATGAGTTCGCCATGGGTTCCTCGACCGAGAACTCGGCCTTTTTTCCAACGCACAATCCGTGGGATCTGAGCCGTGTTCCCGGTGGCTCATCAGGTGGCAGCACAGCAGCGGTCGCGGCACGCGAAGCACCGCTCGCGCTCGGCTCCGATACGGGTGGCTCGATTCGCCAGCCGGCAGCATATTGTGGTTGTGTTGGTTTAAAGCCAACCTATGGCCTCGTGTCGCGCTACGGCCTGATTGCATTTGCCTCGTCACTCGACCAAATTGGCCCCATTGCCAATGATGTGCGCGATACGGCGCTGTTGCTGCAATCCATCGCCGGGCACGACCGGCGTGATACAACGTCCATCAACCGTCCGCTGCCCGATTACACAGCAGCCCTGACCGGCGATGTGAAAGGTTTGCGCGTCGGAGTGCCGCAAGAGTTCTTCGCGCAAGGCGTTGAAGGCTATGTCGTGGATGCGGTGAGCGCCGCCATCGACAAACTGGTGCAACAGGGCGCTGAAGTGGTTGAGCTTTCAATGCCCAGTGTTGAGTACTCGCTGGCGACGTATTACATCATTGCACCAAGTGAGGCGTCTTCCAACCTGGCGCGCTACGACGGCGTGCAATATGGTTTGCGCGTGGCGGAACCCGGTGACGACATCATCGCGATGCTCTCCAAGACACGCGCGCAGGGCTTCGGCCACGAAGTGCAGCACCGCATCATGATCGGGACACACGCGCTGTCGAGCGGTTTCTATGATGCGTATTACGCCAAAGCGCAGAAGGTGCGCACGCTCATTCGCCGCGACTTTGAAAATGCCTTCGCGCAGTGCGATGTCCTGGCTACCCCGACCGCACCCACGGTCGCCTTTGAACTGGGCAGCAAAACCGATGACCCGTTCGCCATGAAACTGGCCGATGTCTGCACGATTCCAGTCAACATGGCGGGCCTACCGGCGATTTCGCTGCCCTGCGGATTTCACCAGAACTTGCCTATTGGTTTGCAGTTGATCGGCAACTTGTTGGATGAAAGCACGGTTCTGCGCGCCGCACACGCCTACGAACAATCGACCGAGTGGCACAAGCAGCGCGCGAAGTTGTGCTAATGGTGCGAAAACATGAAATGGCGCTGGCTTAGGTATGGTTTGGTCGCAACGCCGATCTTGGTGCTGGTTGTGCTTTTGGTTATGGCTGTATGGAGAGCAACTCACGCGTTCAGTCCGCAGCCGGTGCGTGATTTTAAGACTTTGGCGAAGTGGACAGAGTTGAAATTTCCAGCCGGTGCAAAAGTGATCGATGGCGAGGTGAGAGCCGCGGGCACACTTGTGGTAGTAGTGAAAGCAGAGTTGCCGTATTCTCAAGTGTACTCGTTCATAACGCAGCCTGCTTTGAAGAATGCTAAGTTATCGCGGGGAAAATTGAACGACGAGTATGGCGTCAGCCGTAGCATGAAGCAATATAAAAACTTGTCAGTGGGTAATCCGAGAAATTTCGTATCCCTGAGCAGACCTTATAACTCTGGTCTTGGTCTATTGTGGATGCTTATAAATTTGGATGACCCACAGACTGCTGTGTTATATCTGTACTATTCCGACTAATAACAGAAATTTGAGTTTACTCATGTCCAAATATGAAACCGTCATCGGCATGGAAGTTCATGCCGAGTTGCTGACCGAATCGAAGCAGTTTTGTGGTTGCGCCAACGTGGCGCTGGCCGAGCCGAACACGCACGTTTGTCCGGTGTGTCTGGGCTTTCCGGGCTCGTTGCCGGTGCTCAACCACAAGAGCGTTGACCTTTCGCTGCGCACCGTGCTGGCGTTTGAAAGCAAGATCAACACGCACACCATTTTCGAGCGCAAGAACTACTTTTATCCCGATTTGCCCAAGGCTTATCAGATTTCGCAGCGTGCGCTCACGCTGGGTGAAGGTGGTCACCTCGACATCGACGTGAAAAACGGCGACGGTACCGTGACAACGAAGCGCGTCGGTCTCAGTGACGTGCACATGGAAGAAGATACCGGCAAGAGCCAGCACGGGGAAGCAATCGGCGACCCCGATTCAAGTCTGGTTGATTACAATCGCTCCGGCGTGCCGCTGCTGGAAATCGTGTCGCAGCCCGACATGCGCTCGATTGAAGAAGCCGAAGCCTACATGAACACGCTGCGCCAGATTTTGCTTTATCTGGAAGTCAGCGACTGCAAGATGGAGCAGGGGCGACTGCGCTTCGAGGCCAGTGTTTCACTGCGTCCCGAGGGACAAAGTGAATATGGCACGCGCGTCGAAATCAAGAACCTTAATTCGATGAAATCGGTGCGCGATTCGCTGCGGGCGGAGATCGAGCGGCAAACACGAGTACTCGATGCCGGCGGCACGGTGCAGCAGCAGACGATGTTGTGGGATGAAGCCAGCGGCACGACGCAGCCGATGCGTTCCAAAGAGCAGGCGCACGATTACCGTTATTTCCCCGAACCCGATTTGGTGCCGCTCAACATCGACGATCAGTGGTTGCAGCGCGTGCGCGAATCGATGCCGGAATTGCCGCGCGTGCGCAAAGCGCGTTTTCAGGAAGAACTCGGTCTATCGGCTTATGATGCTGAAGTGCTCGCCTCGACGCGCGACACTGCCGATTATTTTGAAAACGCCAGCAGCGGTTATGACAAGCCGAAGACGATTTCCAACTGGGTCGCCAACGAGTTGCTGGGTCGGTTGAATGCCGAAGGCAAAACGATCGCCGATTCACCGGTGCAGCCCGGCCAGTTGCGTGACCTGGTGAAACTTATCGATGCGGGCACGATTTCCGGCAAGATCGCCAAAGAGGTTTTCGACGAGATGTTTGCCGGCGGACGCGATGCGACGCAGATCGTGCAGGAAAAAGGTCTGACGCAAATGAGCGACACCGGCGAACTCGAAGAAATTTGCCGTCGTGTCATCGAAGCGAATCCCAAAGCCGTTGAGGATTTTCGTAACGGCAAGGAGAAGTCGTTCGGCGCCCTGGTCGGAGGCGTCATGAAAGAAACAAAGGGCCGCGCCAATCCGGCTCTTGTGAATGAACTGCTGAAGGAACAGTTGCAGAAACTCGGATAATGCAACCACCAGCGGCCTACATACAACAAGTGCAGTTGCTCTGCGTTTTTATCGCCGGGATCGTGGCGATATGGGTGGCGTTCGATGCCTTGCGCCGTGGCAAAACTCGCGGCGCGGCCATCGCCTGGGGAATGGGCGTTTTCATGGTGTTGATCGTGTTCCTGCCGCTGTATCTCGTCATGCGTGACAAGACAATGCAAGCCACGCCGGTGAAAACTGAAGCCGCGCCGTGTCGCTATTGCGGCATGGCGGTTCCGGCGAATGCCGCCTACTGTCCGCATTGCTCAAGGCAACTCCTGGGTTCGGAAAGCATTCACCGCCGCAGATAAACGCAGCCACAGTCGAGTACTCGTTAGGTCGCGAGCGCTCGCTCCTGACATGGCTTTTTCCCGCTTATGATTATCATTACTGCTGTTGGTACCGACCGGCCCGGTATGGCGCACGCACTGGTGTCGATTCTTTCAGATGCCGGTTGTAACATCGAAGACACCACCATGACACGGCTCAGCGGTGAGTTCGCCATGATTCTCATCGTGACGCCGGCGCAGGGCGTGCCCGTAGAGGAGTTGTCAAAACGGTTATCGCCGCTTGAGCAATCGCATGGGCTTTTTATCAACTGTCGTGACATTCGCGATGAAGAGCCTGACGGCGATGAAATTCTGCCACGGTATATTCTTTCGGTATACGGGCCGGAAGCCAGAGGTCTGGTAGCACGCATTACCGGAGTGTTGGCGCATAATGGCGTCAACATTACTGATGTGCAAACGCGCGTCGCTTCAGCGGGCACGGTTTACGTGATGCTTTTTGAACTGGAACTACCGTCGCAAATTGATGCTGACGAGTTGCAGCGCGCTCTGGAAACAGCGGCACGGCAGATCGGTGTGCAGGTTTCGTTGCATCCGCTCGAAGAGGACACGCTTTAATCCCGATGCCTATTCGTCCGGTTTTGCTCGTGCCTGATGCACGACTCAAACAACCCTGCGCGCCTGTCGAACAGTTCGACCGGGAACTGCACGTCCTTGTCGCCGATCTCGAAGAGACGATGCGCTCCAACCCCGGCTGCGTGGGCATTGCTGCATGCCAGATTGGAGTACTCAAACGTGTTGCGATTGTCGATACCACTGTCCACAAGAAGCACAGTGCCCAGAGTCAGGGACGCATGATTCTCGTGAATCCGGTTATCACACGGCGCGGCGGCGAGCGCATGGGCCGCGAAGGCTGTCTTTCGCTGCCCGACTTCACCGCCAATGTGCGCCGTGCCATGGATGTGACGGTGCAATTTCAAGATGAACACGGCATCACACGAACCGTTCACTCCACCGACTTTGAAGCCGTCGCCCTGCAACACGAAGTCGATCACCTCGACGGCATTTTGTTTCTCGACCGCGTGGCCAACGTCACGACCGATGTCTTCCCCCGCAAGAAGAAATAAAGCGCAACACGTTTGCGACGACCTACCTCAAACGTAGCGCAGCCATGTTTTTTCCAAACTGTTCTTTCTTCTGCCTTGGGCGAGTGCGTGACAGCCAGTGCGATGCGCTTAATCTACATGATTGCCCCAGAACCCCAGGCGTGAGCGCGGAGCTAAGGCACCACGGAGTTCAGCTCCGCGCTCACGCCTGGGGTTCTGTGTAGCCTGCAAGCTACCAACTGCTATATTGTGACGCTAAAATTCAGTCATCACAACAAGGTAACAAAGCATGTGATGCCGATGCTCCGGCAAGTTTTGGCCTGCCGGAGCGTATTGCATTGCAATCTTTGGTAAGAACGAAGTCGATTCCGGCGTTTGGTGCCGAGATCGAGCGATTTGTGCATCAAAATGTCTTTGTGTTCGGAGTATAGTATTGGTAACCTTCAACGGCATTACAGGCTGTCTGTAAATACATAGGAATTACGCACGAGCCTCGCAATGGTTCGTCGGGGCGCGGTCTTCGCGCCTTGGGCGAGGTCGTCTTGCACGAGATAGCCCGGGGCGAGGCAACCTCGCCCCTACCAATCAGATAGTTTGCGTAAGTCCTCAATACACTCAAAGGTAGGCAAACTTGTGAAACTCGGATTTCTGACCGATAAAATCGCCGACATCGAAAAAGCGGCGCGCCTGGGATTTAGTGGCCTCGAGCTGTCGGCGGGCGCTCTGGGCAACGCCGCCAGTGGCGCGCTCGACACTGAGAAAATCAGCCAGGCGCGCGACTTGTGCAAAACGCATAACGTGGAGATTACCGCGCTGGCCTACTATGATGGCGCTTTTAGCACGCCGGCCACTGACCGGTTTACTTCCGCATACAGCAACGTGTTCGACGCGGCGGAGCAACTGGGCGTGAGTGTTGTCAGCAGCATGAGCGGCTTCGACAGCAACCGCGACTGGCAGGGCAACATTCAACTGTGGGCCGACCGCTTTGGCCCGGTTGCTGAAGTCGCCGAGCGGCGCGGCGTGCGCGTCGCCTTTGAAAACTGGATGGGATTCGGCGGCTCGCTGCCGTTTAAACCCGTAAACATGGGCGGTTCGCCCGATACGTGGGACGCGTGGTTTAAAGCCGTCCCCTCCAAAGCGTTGGGATTGGAGTTCGATCCGTCGCACCTCTACTGGCAGGGCATCGATCACATTCGCGCGCTGCGTGAGTTCAAAGATCGTGTTTACCATGTGCACGCCAAAGATACGGAAATGTTGCCCGAGAAGCGTTATCGCGGCGGTGTCAATGGCGACTACTATCGCTTTCGCATTCCCGGCTATGGGGAAATCAACTGGGCGCACTTCATCTCGGCTCTCAATGAAATCGGCTACGATGGCGGCGTGGCTATCGAGCACGAAGACATGGTGTATTGGAACGACAAGTTTGATGAAGGCTTGATTCGTGGCCATCGCGTACTCTATCCACTGATTCATCCTGACGGGCCCGGCGCCTGAACGTTTAGCACCTGAGCCTTGAGCATCCGGCGCATCCGAAGCGCCGTGTAGATCGTGCCGATAACAGGAAGTCAGATGTCAACAAGCGAGTACTCCATGAGCAATCAAGAACAGAACCGGCCCGTTAAATTCGCGTATGTCGGGTGCGGTTTTGTAGCCCAAAACATTCACATTCCAAATTTCAAGTCGCTGCGTGAGTGCGAGTTTGTAGCGCTGGCTGAAGCGCGTCCCGGCCTGGGTCAGCAAGTCGCCGAATATTACGGCATTCCCAGGGTGTATGCTTCACATGAAGACATCGCCGCCGACCGCGAAATTGAAGCGGTCGGAGTTTCCGGGCCGTATGCTTTGCAAGGCGCCATCGCTGAGGATTTGCTGCGCGCGGGCAAACACGTCTTCATGGAAAAGCCGATGGCGGTTTCGGTCGCGCGTGCGCAGGGCATCGTTGATGCGGAACAGAAGAGTGGCAAGCGGCTGATGGTGGGTTACATGAAGCGCTACGATCCCGGTAACGTGCTGCTGAAATCCATAGCCGACGAGTGGCGTGCGACGGGAGAAGTTGGCCCGGTCGTTTTCGCGCGCAATCACGGCTTTGGCGGCAACTGGGTGTACGCCCAGGATCCGAATGTCAAAATCTTCGCCGGTCCCGAAGGCGTGGCGCCGCCACCGGCTCCCGACGAATGCCCCGCGTGGCTGCCCGATGCGTGGAAGAACGCCTATCTGGGTTATTTGCAGCAGTGGACGCACAACCTGAATCTACTGCGCTTTTTCCTGGATGATACAGCCGGCACAGCGCGTGTCGTCGATGTGCATCTCAATGATGACGGCATGACCGGATTAAGCATTTTTAACATCAACGGCACTCGCGCCATTGTCGAAAGCGCTTATCTGGGGTTTCACGCCTGGGAAGAGCATACGCAGCTTTACTTCCAGGGTGGCTGGCTGCGCACCGAGGCTCCGCCCCTGATGCAAAAAAACACACCGGCCACAGTGGAGGTTTATCGCAGCGCGCACAATGGCAGGGCACCCCGGCAGACGCAGCACTTCGCGTCGCCGCAATGGGCTTACCGCGAAGAAGCCAGGCACTTTCTAAGTCGTGTGCAAAGCGGCGAACCGTTTCACTCTTCGGCGCGCGACACGCTGACCGATGTGCGCTTGTTTGAAGAAATCTATCGTCACTTCCTCGCGGGAAGGAGCGAACTGTGAAACGTGAACGATAAGCCATCACTACGCTCTGGTTGTGCGATAAATTGCCCTTGATAACAGCACTTACATAACCCAAGTTGCCACCTGTGGAATCGCCCGCTGCTTCAGCGGCACCGCTGAAGCAGCGGGCTGATAGTAGAAAGCCCAGTGAACGGGGCTGATGACTACGGTGCAGGCCGCTTCAGCGGTCTTTCCTATTGCCCAGCCCACTCAGCCCAACGTGAAGCGCCAATGCGCTTCCCTCACGGGCGCCCAACGTTCACGGGCGGGGATCCGTAGGTAGCAACTTGGGTTACATAAGTGCTGTTATCAAGGGCTGGAGCAGCATTCCGAGTACTCAACCAATGCAAAAGAGCCGCCTCAAAACCGAGGCGGCTCTTTTATTTTGAGTCTTTATACCAGAGAAATGTATTCCGGCAGCGCGCCGCCGACAAGAGGCCGCGCCCAGTCGAGAAAGGCGTCTGTAACGTTGGTGCCGTTCTCATTGATGTAGTTGTTGGGCAGCGTGCGCGGTGCGTCGCCGACCTGGTCGAGGCGCGCCGTGCCTTCAATCGAGCGATAGCCCTTGTCGCCGCGCTCGCCGGTGCCTTCGCGTCCCGCCGTCACCACATAGCTGGAGCACTCATCGCCGGCCAGGCGCGTGGCCAAAGTGCCGAGGTTGTAGGCTTCATCGGCATCGGCGCGTGAGATGGCGGCCTGGCCCACGCGTGCCAGGCTACCCGGCTTGTCGCAACGCCCTGCGATACCCAAACGTTCGCTCATCAAGGCGCACAATGCGTCTCCGTTCAGCGCGTTGCCTTCACTATCTTTTGCACCTTCGGTTGTGACCGCGACGGTGTAACCATACTTTTGATAGGCGCGACGCAGCTCATCTGTGAGAACTTCCAGGTTAACCGGACGCTCGGGCACCAGAACGGCATGCGGCGCCGGGCTGCCCGCATCGCGGCCCAGAGCGGAAGCGGCAGCAACCCATCCGCTGTGCTGTCCCAGGATTTCAAGTACCAAAAGCGGTTCTTCTCCACCGGCGGCGGCACGCCCGGCATCGCGCGCGGCGGCGGCAGCAAAGCGAGCGGCTGAACCGTATCCAGGTGTATGATCTCCGGCAGCGACTTCATTCTCCGCCGATAATGGAACGCCCAGCGCCACCAGTGGATAATTCACACGCTCGGCGGCATCGATGAAGAAACGCAGCAGTCCAACTGCCGGCAGGCCGCCGAGCATGAACAGCGTGCCAATATTTTGTGCGCGTAAGGCTTCGATCAGCGTCGCGCTGTCGCCTTCGGCCATCATGCGATGAATTCCCGGCAGCACCGAGCCGGGCGTGCGGCGCAGTCCTTCAATGACTTTGCGTTTTTGCGCGCCGAGGTCGGTAAAGCGACCGTCTTTCAAACCCGGCACGCCGCCCGCTGCGCCTAAAATATCAGCGATGTAGTCGCCACGTCCCGCTTCATCAATAATTCCCGCAATTGCTGAGTTCGTCACTGTTGTGGGATGTCCCGCAACTGCAATCAAGCAATTTTCGCCCCGATCCGCCATGTAAACGCCTCCTCAGAAGTGCAACTTCTGCTTACGTAATTCAAAAATGTGCCTCTCCAGACAACAAAAAAGCCGAAAGCAGCGCAGTTCGCGCTTTCGGCCAAAAGGTACAACGAGAGGATGAAGGCACAACAACTTTCCAGCACCGACTAAACTACAATCCGACGACGCGCGATGATGCGATGCAACTTTTATCGCTACAACTCTCGACGCGTATGCCCAAATGTTATCACATTTTTGACCTAATTGCAAATTAACAATGCACTCCAAAGACGACGATGCTGCTGCGCAGCACATACGACAACAGAAAACGGAGCTTCGTCGTGCCATGCGCGCGGCGCGCAAAGCTCTTGGCGAAGAGGCTCGCGCTCAGGCTTCGGCAACGATCTGCCGGAGGTTGACGGCCTTGCCGTTGCTGCAAACCGGCGCGCCTGTCGCTGTTTATCTGGCGACACCTGATGAGGCCAATATTGATGCCTTAGCGAGTACTCTGATACAGCGCGGAGATGTTGTCGTAGCGCCGGTTATGGGCAAGTGTCCTGCATTTACACGCCTGCGCGACTTGGAAAACGGCGTTATCACCGATGCAACGGGCTTGCGCGTGCCCGCTTGCAATACCGATTCCGAGCACGTTACGGCCAGCAAACTGGATGTCGTTATCCTGCCGGGATTGGCATTCGACCAGAGCGGCGCGCGTTTGGGGCAGGGCGGTGGCTGGTATGATCGAGTACTCGCTAATGCTTCTGCTGTCACGGCAATCGGCGTGTGCTTCGACTGCCAGTTACTCGCTGCAATTCCCCTCGAGTCTCACGACCGGCGTGTTTCGCTCGTCGTAACAGAAAAGCGGATCATCAAGGTTCAGTAAAAGCGCCGGCAGAGAAGGCCGTCCGCAACGTGACGGTGCCGCAGCAATTATCAGCAGAAGATAGCCCGCCCTCATGAGACAACAGGAACCGCGTTTGAGATGTGTTCTGATTTGAGTTCTGATCTGAGCTGTGCTCTAATCGACCGGCTTCGGCGCGCAGACTGCATCCGTGATTGACGCGAGTCGCTGCGGCGGCTAAAGTTGAAGCGATGAATCCATCCGATGTGACGACGGAGAAGGCCCATACAAACCAGTCGAGTACTCGTGAATCGACGTTACCCGCTCCGTTGCAAACTCTGGCGGATCGGGCTCCGGCTCTGGCGCGCGTAGTGCAATTCGGCTGGCGATTATCCGAACGCTGGGGCTTCGACCACTGCCCGCTCATCGCTGCTGCGCTTGCCTTCTTTGGTCTGCTATCGCTGTTTCCCATTCTGCTGGCGGCCCTGGCTATTCTCGGCAACCGCCTGGTGCAGCACCCGAACGAATTGCAGAGCCTGCAAAATTTTATTCGCGACTTCTTTCCCGGTGGATCGGGCGCGCTGCTGCAAGAGCGCCTCGATGAACAAATCAAGATTCTTGTCGATTCACCGGCGGCTCCCGCTGTGGGAATCGTGTCGGTGCTATCGCTGTTGTGGAGCGGACGCGCTTATTTCGATACGCTGGCTTCGGTGTTGAATTCGATCTGGCCCAACGCCACGCCGCGCACATTCCTGCAACATCAAATCGCGCTGTGGAGCACGTTGGCCGGTGCGGGCGTGTTGTTTGTGCTGTCGAGCGCGGCGACATTTGGGCTTTCGCTGGCGCGCTCGCTCAGCGACCATGTGCCGGCCATCGGGCGAGTACTCGATAGGCAGCCGTTTTTCTGGTCGAGCCTGGCGTGGTCGATTTCCTGGCTGCTCACGCTGTTCATGTTCTGGACGATTTACCGGTTTTTGCCCAACGCGCAACCGGGCCGCCGTGGTCGTATCGCCTTAGGCTCGGCCCTGGTGGCAAGTGTCGGCTGGGAATTGGCCAAGTGGGCCTTTACGCATTTTCTGTCGGATACAGCGCGCTACGGCGCCGTTTACGGCAGCGTGGGGAGCGTCGTGATTACCATGATGTGGCTTTATACGTCCTCGATGGTGATTCTGCTCGGTGCCGAAGCCAGTGCCGCTTACCTTGAGACTCGGGCGGCGGCTCGCGGCGAGGCCAAGCCGACGCAAGACAAACTGGAAGACTCCGGCCAGGCACTGCCGCAGGTCGGGCCAGCCGCTGCACCGGATGTCGAAGTGCGCACAAGGAGTAAAGACCGGGAAGATTTGGAAGGTAGCTCTGCGCCCGAATCCACCACCGTGCAGGCAGCCGCTGGAGAAAATCGTCATGTCTGATACAGTCATGTCTGATACCAACGAGGCATTGGAAGCGTCCCGCACGCGCCGCAACGCCTCGACGCGAGTACTCACCGCGCTGGTGGGCATTCCTCTGGTGGCCCTTGTTATCTGGATTGGCGGCACTCTGCTCGTGGTTGTTGCGCTATTGCTGGCGATGATAGCCATGCGCGAATTGATCGTAGCCTGTCGCCAGGCGCAAATACCTTTGGTCGTTGAGTGGACGTATCCTCTGCTGCTTGTAGTTTTTTTTGCGCTGCTGAATGCCGGTGCATTGTGGTCTCATCGCGAAACGGTTGTCCGGCCCTTTGCCTTGCTCGGCCCCGGCTTTGTGTTGTGTGCTGTTCCCATCTTGCTGCTGGCGTGGGCCGTGTTACGTTATGGCTCGCAGGCCATCGGGCTGATTTCGGTTGCCTTGACGACTCTGGCCGTGTTCTACACGGCGCTTTTTGTCTTTCTGCCTTTAACGGCACAACTTCCGGGGCGCGGCGCATGGATGATCTGGCTGCTGCTGCTGGGTGTGTGGGCAGGTGACACCGTGGCGTATTATGCAGGTCGTGCTTTCGGGCGCACCAGGCTGACACCGCTTTCTCCCGGTAAAACGCGCGAGGGCATGGCAGCCGGTTTTGTGGCGACGCTTGCTGTATGTGTGTTGCTGTCGTGGCGCGCCGGGTGGGCGCTGCCGCATGGCGCTACGCTCGGTGTTCTCATCGGCATCGCGGCGCCGTTGGGCGATCTGGCCGAATCGTTCTGGAAGCGCGAGTTGGGCGTCAAAGACCTAGGCACTCTGTTGCCAGGACACGGTGGAGTACTCGACCGCTGCGATTCACTGCTTTTTGCCGCGCCCGCTGTTTACATGTATGACGTGTGGCGTCACCTTCTTCCCTAACAAGGCGCATCGGATTACGTGAGGGCATTGTTTAACGTCTAAAGGATGGAAAGCTAACTCACCGCAAGCGGGAGCGCGGGCTTGCTTGAGATGATAAAGAGTACGCTCTTGCCTGAATGACAAAGCCCGCTCGCTCGCGCTTGCAGTTAGTGAAGCGCAGGTGCCGCTTCACTCTTCGACACGTAGAAGCAGACATCAAGCGTGCGCAGCGACACGCCGCGCAACAGTGGTTTTACGCGCAAGTTTTTACATGAATCCGGCGTGTCCAAGCAGCTCGCGCGTTTCTTCATCTGCGCCTTGCAGGAGTTGTGTCGTGAGTCCGTTTTGTGGTTTCTCGCCATATACAGACGGCTTGAGCCAGCCGGGGCCGTAGCCCAACAGCAGCAGGCGGCGGATGGTGCCGCCGGGCCGGGTCGGTAAGGCGCGATGCCACAGAGACCCGTGGCAGATTACCAGGCTTCCGGCGCGCAGGCGCAATGTCATTTGGCCGGGCAGGTCATCGAACTGGTCGCGCGGCAGGTCTTGCTCAGTCCACTGATGAGAGCCGGGCACGACCGACAGGGGCCCGTTTAGGTCGGTGATGTCGTCCATATAGAGCAGCACATCCAGCGCTTGCGGGCGCATGAAAAAGGGCGGCAGCGGGTCGCAAATCAATCGCTGATGAAAGTGCCACTCGGTTTCCTGGTTGGGGGCGTCAGGAAAGCAGACGCGCCCGGTAAAGCCGCGAACCTGCACGTAAGGCCCCAACACCGCGCGAGCAATCGACAGCGTCGGCTCAAATTTCAGGAAATCGAGAAAGGCTTCGTGCTTGTCCATCAGGTGACGAATGAACACGCCGCCAAACGAGCGACCGCCGGAAGTCTCAAGTCGCGCGTCGCGGCTGACCGTTTCGTCCAGCGCGGCACGCAGGCGTTCCACTTCGCTCATGGACAGCAAACTTTCGCGCACCAGATAACCGTCACACGTCAAGGCTTCGATTTCCTGCGGCGTGGCCAGCACTTCGACATCGCGTGATGGGAAACCTTTGTGGCTATCGCGCACGCGGTAGGAAATGGTGTGGCGACCGGGAATGCTGTCTTCGTTCCATGCAATGCTCATCAAACGGCCTCCTCAAGCGGAAGAGTACTCAGGTCGGTTTTCTTGTCGGCATGCGGCCCGCTTGAGGCGCGGATAACGAGCAAGGCCCCGCCAACAACCAATGCGCCCGCGCCGAAAAAGATGGGCTGCGGCACTTCACCAAAGCGCAAATAGGCCAGCACACCGGCGAAAAGAAACTGGCACAGGTTGAAAACACTGACAATCTGGCCGCGCAGGTGTTTCATCGAGTAGTTGAGAATCGAGTGACCCATGATGGTGGGAATCACGGCCAGTCCCAGAATGAGCCAGTACTCGCGCGGCGCATACAGGCGCAACGGCTCGGCGACAAAGCAAGAAATCACGAGGCAAATGACGCCGGCCATGGCATAAAGCGGCACCAGATAAAGCCAGATAGTGGGAAAATCGCGGTTGGCGCGACCCTGAGCCATGTAATGCGCGAAAAGCAACATGGAAACAAAGCAGGTAATATCGCCCAGTAGATGTTGGCGGCTCAGAGAAAAGTCGGACATCGTCAGCAAACAGACACCGGCCAGCGATACTGCCGTGCCGATGATTTCACCCTTTGTCACCATCTCGCGCACCGAGAAATAAAGCAAGAACGGCATCACAACCGGCACCATATTAACGATGAGGCTGGCATTGGCGGCGTGCGTCCACTGCGCGCCCTGTGCCCACGAAATGAAGTGCAGCGCCAATGTCAGTGCCGGGAGCAGTGAGCGCTGCACATGTCTCCACGAGTACTCATTGCGATACTGTCGCAGTTGAATCAGGAAAAGAGGCGAAAGAAACAGTGTCGCCAGCAGCAGGCGATAGGCCGCCAGCACCGAGGGATGCAGCGTGCTCTCTTTGATCATGATCACGGCTGTCGAGCCGCAGAACACACCGAAAGTCAGCAGGAAAATACGCAGCATTGGTGGTTAGCGCGGCACTTCAACGGTGTCGAGGAGCGAGCGCACAATATCATCGGGACGCGTGCCTTCCATCTCGGCTTCGGCGCGCAGCAGAATGCGATGTCTCAGCACCGGCGCCGCCACAGTCTTAATATCTTCGGGAATCACAAAGTCGCGCCCGCTGATAGCGGCCAGAGCTTTGGAACACTCCAGCAGCGTTACGCTGGCGCGCGGGCTACCGCCCAGGGTGAGTGTCGGCAAATCGCGCGTGCGCCCCACAATTTGTGTGATATAGCGCACAATGCCTTCGCTGACGGTGACGCTTTGCACGGCGGCACGCGCCGCTGTCAGCGCCTGAGTACTCACCACTTGCTGCAAGCCAACGGAGGCGAGTTGATGCGCGTTAAAGCCGCGATGCACACGCACCAGCAGCGCAGCTTCCTCATCGGGCGACGGATAGGTCATCAACACCTTGAGGGCAAAACGGTCGAGCTGTGCTTCGGGCAGGGGATAGGTGCCTTCGTAGTCGATGGGGTTCTGCGTCGCAAAGACGGTGAAGATGTCGGATAGATTATGCGGCTCGCCGTCAATGGTGACGTGGCGCTCCTGCATCGCTTCCAGCAGAGCGGCCTGTGTCTTGGGCGGGGTGCGATTGATTTCGTCGGCCAGCAGAATGTCGGTGAAAATCGGGCCGCGCCGGAGAGAAAAATCGCCGGTGCGCGTATCGAACACATTGGTGCCGATGACATCGCTGGGCATCAGGTCGGGCGTGAACTGCACGCGCTTAAACGTGGCGCCCAAAACGTGCGCCAGCGACTTGGCTGCCAGGGTCTTGGCGACGCCCGGCACGCCTTCGAGCAGCACATGGCCGCCCATCAGCAGAGCCACCAAAAACTGCGTGATAACGTCATCCTGTCCCACTACGGCTTTGCCCACTTCGCTGCGCACCGCTTCCACCAGTTGCTTGACAGGCTGCATCCGAGTACTCGTTGTTGCACCCGGCGCGGCACGCTGGTGCGCGGCACCGACCTCGACTGGTTCCGCTTGTGCTGCGCCAAGCGGCTCATAGGCCACCGTATTCACAGTTGGCGTTATCGCTTGCGGCTGCGACGGCGGGTTCATAGGTTGTTCGTTCAAGAATAGGCTCCTCTTAAAAGTGCGTCAAAAATCATGATTGCCCACGCAGGCGCGACAGCACAAGTTCCATTTCCTGGGCATCATGCAGAGCTTCGGTTTCGTTTTCAGCGGGGGTGCGTGCGCGCTCCAGCAGCCGCTCGATGAGACGCGACGGCAGGCCGGAAATTTCTGCCGCACGGTTGGCAATGGCCGTGTCCGGGTCGGAGGCCGCCATTCCGGTGCGACGCACCACATCGCGCCGGAAGTGCTCGGCAATAATGCTCGCAGCGGCGCGCGGACGATCGGCTTTGCGAAACAGTGCGCCCATTGCCAGAGCGAATAAAGACGCGCGCGTTACAGACTCGCGTTCCGGTAACGGTACCGGCGCGCCGAGCCTTCGCCCACTCAATGCCCACCACAACAGGGCGGCGCCCAGCAATTGCAGCATGGCATAACGCAGCGGTGGCTGCCACAGATAATCGAGCAGCGTTGGCGACGTGGCAGCGGCCGCTTCCGGGTCATCCGGGTCGTCGGCCTGGTGGTGACGCTCGTCGAAGTACACGGCGCCGGAAGGAACATGAGCGCGCACAAAATTCGTCACCAATACGGCGTTATCGGGTTTGCTCAAAGCATGGCTGGTGAACAATAGCGCGTCCGGTGCCACGAAGACGCGGCCTTTGCCCACGTCAATGCGCGCCAGTTCCGTTCCTGCCGGCGAACCGGCGATTTCCAGATGGGCGCGGCCAATATCCAGCACGCCCTTTGAACCTTGTGCCTTGCTGACGCCGCTCCAGTAAACGCTCGCGGCGCCGGGGTCAAGTTGACTGAGCGGCGGCAAAAGCTCGTAGTTGCTTTGAAACACTCCGATGCCGCCGTTGTTGGTGATCTTCAATTCATCATAAAGATGCTGAAGGCTCGAGGCGTAGCTTTCGTCGTCCCCGTTGCTGCCGGACCAGCCGGGAGCCGTGGCCCAGATTAAGGTGCCGCCGGCACGCACCCAGTCGAGCAACAGGCGGGCTTCGCGGCGCGAAAACTCCGTCTGAGGATCGAGCAGAAACCATACGCGGGCGGTGGCGGGCATCTGTCGCAGTGGTTTGTCGATGCGCGCCACATTGTACCCGAGGCGACTCAACAACAGGCGCAGACCTTTGCCGCCTAAAGGGGTTGCATCATCGAAGCGAGCGCGTGGGACGAAGGTGACGTCGCGCGAGCGCTGCGACACCGCGCCCAGCACGCACGCCACGACGAACAAAAGCCCGACGAGTACTTGTGGGCCGCCGATGCGCCGCCTCATGACCGCGCTCCCGACGCCGTTTCGGCTCTTGAAGCAGCCGTGTTCCGTGGTTTATTATCGTCGGCCAAGCGTTGCACTTCTTGAACATCTGTAGCGAAACGACTCCAATCTTGCGCGCTGCACGGGGCATCTCCGTAGCGCACACGATCGAAGCGGCGCGTGATGTCGGCCAGTGGGTCGATGAGTGTTACGCCCTGAGCATTGCGTCGTAAGGCGCGAATGTGTTCCCAGTTGGTGCGGCGCGTGTCGTAGCGCCAAACGCCACGGCTATCGAGTTGCAGCAGCAGCGATAAATACATGTGGCGCAGCGCCTGGCGAAAATCGCCTTCAGCAGCGAAACGTTCAGCGCGCTGGCGCAGCTCATCGGGAGGCAGCAGCAGCAGTTCGGCATCTTCGCTTTGCAGGTAACGCACTTCGCGGCGTGCGCCTTCGCGACCCAGCCGGCCACCAAGCGTGCGCCACAACAGGTAGCCGAGCACGGCCAGCAGGGAAAGCACCGTTGAATAAAAGAAGAACGTGATCCAGCGCGTGTCGATGTTGGGTGCTTTGTTTGTAGCGGGCGGCGCGTTGCTGCCCAGCCAGCCGATAATTGTGTCGAAAAGTTTGGTGATGCCTTGCCCGATGCTGCGTGTGAGGTCGGCCCACATCTTTTGCCACCGAGTCGGGCCGCTGCGAATCTGTCCGGTCGATTCAAGCTGGCGCATGATGTCCTGAGCATCTGCCGCTTCATACAATTGCCCGTTGCGCCCGCTTATCCACTCTTCCAGCGCCACGCGGCGGCGGTTCACGGCCAGGCGCAGGTCGCGGACTGCCTCGCGTGACACGATTCTTTTAGAACTGATGCTGCCCAGGCGCCGCTGCCATTCGTAACTGTTGGCACCCATAGTTTCGCCATCAGCGCGTCGTAGTTTGAATTCCGGCGGCGCGCTTAAGCTTTGCACGATATCCCCTGCACCCGTGCGCGGCGCACCGTTTTCCATGCGGGTAAAGGCGTCTTCAGCGCGCTGCAACCTGGCATGGTAAGAGCGCGCCTCCAGCAGCGGCGCGCTCTTGGGCGGCGCGCTCTTCGGCGGTACGCTCTCCGGCGGTGCGGCCCACAGCGGGACGACTCCGAGCACCGCGAGTAGATAAACGAGACAGCAGGCAGGAAAGAAACGCAGCATAGAAGCGAACAGCTTATTCAAGGGGCGAACCGAAGGTCGAGGGCGAGGTTGCCAGGCGGGCGCCGCACTGCATACAAAATGTTTGATTCTGGCGCACCGCTGCCTTGCACTGCGGACAGACTAAGGCGGCACTCGTCGAAGACTCTATCGCATTCTCTGTAGAGGCAGCCGCAGAATTTTCCCTGGATACAACCGGCTGCTCCGCGACAAATGTATTCTCGCCAAACCCCGGTTGAGTACTCGTGACAACTTGTGGCTGGCCACCGTATGGGTAATCACTTCCCGTGACCGGCAGCGGGCGAGTTTGGCCGGTCGGCGCAAGAGAAGGCGGTGTGTGTGTCGGCAATTCCGGCGAATTTGAATGAGCAAGGCTACTGCTGGCAGCAGTGCTGCCAGCACTGTTGGATAGCGGCGGTGCCGACACGTCACGACTTGCAGGAGGGCCGAAAATTGGTCTGTCGAAAGCTGTTGGCTCCGCGCCGATGGAGCGTTGTCCGAAGGATCCAATCGGCGGTGCCGTGTTCAACTGGGCGGCGTCAGTCGGGTTTTCCTGCGGTGCGGAAACATGAGCCGACCACTCCAGGTCGAGAGCTTCTTTGCGGATGCGAAGGTCGAGATAGAACATCGCAATCAGCAAGAACATGAACGGCATCGTCACAACAGAAGTCAGTGTGTTGAGCGCCATGTAAACAACCAGCGACGCGCCTTCCGATACGCTCAGGAAACTGCTCCACGACGTGCGGCCACCGGAGAACACGGTGAACAGTCCTGCCGCCGCCTGCATAATGAAGCTGAGAGCCAGGAGACACACACCAAGGAGAAACATCAGCCCCAGAGCACGACGCCACTGGCCACGCAACAAATCCCAGGCGCGCATAAGTGGCCCCCGACTCGGAATTTGGCCTTCAAGACACGGCACCATCGGCACCATGAACATCCACGTTGCGACCACCAGGGACAAAAGAATGCCGATCACGTAGAAGCTGACTCCGGCCACAATGGCCAATACTGTTGTGACTTGCCCCGGCACCGATTGCAGTGCCAGCGCACCGAGGCCAATGATAAGACCGCACAGCAGCATATAGCCCATCATCGCGACCCATGCGACCATGAGGGACGCCATGAACAAGCCCAGAATCTGGCCGTAGCGTGGCCTGGTAAACTGCCAGCACTGCTTAAACGACACTGTCTGCCCACGCACGGCGGCGGCGATACAGCACGCGGCGGCACCGAGAATTAACGGCCACAGAAAAAGCGCCAGCAGACCACCGACGATAATGGAGAGAATGGCTGTGCCGGCGAAATCGACCCATGAAAATGCCTCGCCACCTGCACCCACGGCACCCAGCAACATGCCGATGGCCGCGACGCCGTAGCTGCTGCCCACGACAGTCACCGACCAACCGGCGAGCACCCAGAAGTAACGTCGAAATATCTTAATGGTTACGTCGATAAGTTCGAGCACGCCCCGCGTGCGCAGTGGTAGCGGCTCAAAGGTCGACGCCGGTGATACAGATGTTTGCATGGTTTTATAGAGTACTTGGGAAGCCATGGGTGGCAGGACAGAACTATCTCGAAAATAGCATAACGCATCACACCTTTTTGTGGCACATGGATGCGAAGCGGCGCATGAGTTTTTCCGCACCGCGACCGTCACGAGGTCTGTTGTGTTCTGCCCTTATTGCAGGGTGACATGGAAAGTAATTTGCCATAATTTGATTTTGTGACGATTTTCAATACACCTATCAACACGCTCATGCCCGATTCATCGAGACCTTATCCAAATGCGCTGCTTGCCCGGCCCCGTTCGTCTGCCGCGCGCCGGCGTCGTGCCGTTTTATGGTCGTTGCTCGCAATCAGTGCGCCGGGTGCGGCGTATGGCGTCAGTCAGTGGCTGATTCGAAGCGGCATGTGGTCGCCGGACGAGCGCGGTGTCGTTGTCGAAGCGCATTATGAGGGCAACGCTGTCGCCGGGACGGTTTTTAACAGCAGCGGCGTGCCGGCATCGAATGCCTCATCACCCGGGGCGCGACTCACCCGTGCGCCCTACATCCAGTGGACGACGACCACTTCGGCACACATTGTCTGGGATACCTATGTGGCCGCATCGTCAGAAGTCGAGTACTCGGTAGCGACTCCGCCTGGGCAGACGTATAACGTTGTAAAGACCGACAAAGTGACACGTCATATCGTGAAGCTAAGCCATTTGCAACCGGGCGTGCTCTATCGTTACCGCGTTGGCTCCAACCGTCGCGCGCTCGCGAGTGGCCAGTTCCGCACCGCGAAGAGCGCCGGACAGCCGTTTTCTTTCGTGGTGTGGGGCGACTCCGGCATGGCATCGCGCGGTCAGGTGTCTCTTTCGCGCCAGATCGAAAAGGCCCGCCCCGACTTTCTGCTGCACACGGGCGACCTCATTTATCCGTCCGGCGCGGCGCGCGACTACAACCCCAAGTTCTTCGATATTTATCGAACCACTCTGGCGCGTGTGCCGTTTTACGGTTCACTGGGCAACCACGATGTGCGCTCGCGTAATGGCCAGCCTTTCCTCGTCAACTTTGTGCTGCCGACGAACGGGCCGCCTGGAACCGCGCCGGAGCGCAACTACTCGTTTGACTATGCGGATGCTCATGTCGCAGTTCTTGATAGCAACGCCGGCACCAGCCAACTGAGCGAAATCATTGTGCCGTGGCTGCGTCAGGACATGACGCGCAGCCGCGCGCGCTGGAAGTTCGTGGTGTTTCATCATCCGCCGTATTCATCGGGCTTGCATGGCGATGACGCACGCATACAGCGAGTACTCGTTCCCGTGCTGCAACAACTCAAGATCGACGTGGTGTTCAATGGACACGATCACGATTATGAACGCTGGAAATCGCGAGGTGGTGTGGTCTACCTCGTTACCGGAGCCGGTGGCGCCGTCCTTTATCCACGCAAACGCGTTGATCCGGCGACGGCAGTCTTTCGGGAACGTGTCTTTTCTTACACGCGTATCGACATCGCAAAGCGCTTACTGCGCGGACGGCAGATCTCAATTGACGGCGCTGTCATCGACGAATGGAGAATGACCAAACCATGAGCAGTTGGAGCAAAGCCCTGCGACGAGCCTGTTACATCGGTGCCCTGACGAGCGTCACCACAACCTTAACCGCTGCGCTGTGCGGCTGGCGCGAAAGTCACAATGCGCTCGCTCCGCTCAATGCCGTCAGTCACATCCTGTGGGGCGACGAGGCCACGTCCCAGGATCGCATCTCGCTCAAATATACGGCAACCGGCGTTGCCCTGAACACAGCGGCCATGTTCAGTTGGGCGCTTGTTTTTGTGAAACTATTTGGTCGAGGCCAGACGAATCACACCACTTCGTCGCTGTCGGGCGGCGCGCTGGTTTCGCTTCTGGCCTACATCGTCGATTACCATGTCGTGCCCCGGCGTCTCACACCCGGCATCGAAGCTCGGCTTTCCTCATGTTCGCTGCTTGTTATTTACGTCGTGCTGGCACTTTCTCTCGCGGCGGGCGGTTTACTCGTGAGACAAGAGGACGCCTGACTCCATAATTTACATTCGCGCCCCGCGACGCCGTGCTGCTCTTGCGCCTGGTTGTGCCACATCGGCATCGAGACTACACTGAAACGCACCCCATGAGTACTCGATTGCCGCGTTCAGGTTCGCTGTGCGCGCGCTTACAGCCGAAGCAGCAACTGCCGTCACAGCCAGTAGAACCGCAAGTGCATCTCGACCCCGAGTCTAAGACGACTGCCGGGGCGGGCAATGGAGAGCCGGTCAGCAGTGCGGGCGATCCGCCGCACTGTGAAAACGGCGGCGTGCAGATGGAGTCTGTAGCGGATGTTCCTTTGCCCGATGAGCCTTCGCCGGCGGAAGATGGGGCAGGGCAGCGCGAGCCACGTTTCCCCGCTTTTCGCCATCGCAACTACCGTCTTTTCTGGACAGGCAATTTGATTTCGCTCATCGGCACCATGGCGCAGCAGACCGCGCAAGGTTGGCTCATGCGCGATGTGTTGACTCACGACCCCTTCATTATCACAGCCGTCGCCGCCTGTGGCACAGCGCCCATTCTCTTGCTGACTTTGCCCGCTGGAGTACTCGCCGACCGTGTGGACAAGCGCCGCACGCTGATGATGACCAATTCGGCCAGTGCCATTCTCGCTCTGCTGCTGGCCACGATCGTGTACTTCGGCATCACACAGGTGTGGCATGTGGCGCTGATTACACTGGGAGTGGGCATTGTAAACGCCTTCGATATTCCGGTGCGCCAATCGTTCAACGTCGAGATGGTGGGCCGTAACGATTTACCAAACGCCATCGCTTTCAACTCGTCGGCTTTCAACGGCGCACGCGTGGCCGGCCCGATGGTGGGAGGCTTCTTGCTTCATGCCGTGGGTATGGCCGGGTGCTTTTTCATCAACGCTCTGTCCTTCGCCGCTTTGATTGCCGGTTTGATGCTGATGCGTCTGCAACCTGTCAAAACGCCCGGACAACCGATGCGTCTGCTCGATCTGCTGGAAGGTTATCGCTTTGTGCGAACGCACGAAACTCTGTGGCTGGTGACGGTTCTTGTGGCGTGGGTTTCGCTGTTTGCCATGTCGTTCGGCGCGTTGTTGCCGGTTTTTGCCAAGGATATTTTCCTCACCGACGAGCGCGGCTTTTCGCTGCTGATGACCTGCAACGGCACCGGGGCACTGGGCGCTGCCGTGACCCTGGCCATCGCGGGGAAAATGCGTCACAAGGGCAAACGACTTCTGCTGGGCGCAGTCATGTTCTGCTTGTGCCTCCTCGCATTTGCCTCGTCCACCTCACTTTACCTGGGCTGTGTGTGGTTGATCGGCGCGGGCTGGTGCCTGCTCACTTTTTTAATGACGGCCAACACGATGGTGCAAACCAATTCGCCGGATCATTTGCGAGGACGCGTTTTCTCCCTTTATTCAATGGCGCTGATTGGCACTTCGCCGCTGGGCATGGTGTTTATCGGCGCGCTGGCGCGAATGTGGAATCCGCGTGCTGCGGTGCAAACCGGAGCGAGCATCGCGGCGCTGTTTGTGGTTTACGTGTTTCTGAAACACCGAGCGTTGTGGAAAGAAAAGTAAACGCGGAAACGGCAGAAAACGGCGTATGAAAGATAGGCCGGACAGGAATCGAACCTGTGACCTTGGGATTAAAAGTCCCCTGCTCTACCAACTGAGCTACCGGCCCGAAATGGTGAAATTCGGATGTCGCATGCCCCAAAACGCGCAGCAAACGGACATTCATCTTAGCAAAGCCAGGCCTCTGTGTAAACCCGTAAGGGTGAAAACATCGCCCGCTATGCATCATATCGAGAACGTCACGGAAGCGCTGGTTAGAGTATGGAACGGTTGTCGGGATGTGTTTCGCGTAGGAGCGCACGGCCTGCGCCCGCATGCTGCGGCAACTACATCACGGCGCACGCCATGCGCCCCTCCACACGTCATAACGTCTACTCAAACAGACAGCGGCCACGCGATTCTTTCGTGGCCGCTGTCTGGAAAGCGGCTTTCTGCGCCGCTTGCGAGTACTCGCTAATCAAGTACTTGCTTACTTAGTCTGCCGTTACATTTACTGAGCCGTCGGTGACATCACGACCGGCGGCATCTTTCAAGTCTTCCCAGATAATTCGCACGGTGTCGCCTGCTTGCACAGACCTCTTAGCCAGTTGCAGCAGCACGTTGTTCGCACTTGAGTTGTAGATGACGCTTTGCACTGCGACATCTTCGTCGTTGACCGTCACGCTGTAATTGGCGCGGTTACTGGCTTTGGTGGCGTCTAGCTCTCTGCTGAAATAGAGGATAGTCGAGTGGCTCATCGATCCGGCTGTGGCGTTCAGTAGCGTAACAACCGAAGCCGCACCGCGAGCCTTCGCCGAGAAGCGGGACAAAGCGGCAAACTTCAGCTTGACCAGCATGATTTTGCTGAAGGATACCCCATCGGTCACCTGATAGGTGAACGAATCCTTGTCTCCCGCAATCGGTGGATAGCGCGGATCGGCTGTGTAGGTGAAGGAGCCATCAGCCGCCAGATCGACTGTGCCCCAGTAGGCGTCGTCGATGAGGCTGGCTCTTAGAGTTCCGTTGCCGCCTTTGTCGTTGGCCAGAACACCCGGCGCTGCAACCGTCCATTTCAACTGCTGATAATCGAATGTGTAGGTATCGCCTTTGGCCGTGATCTTACGCGGTCTTGGCGTTGGCTGCACCGGAGTCGGCAGTGCAGGAGGTGTCGGCAGCACGACAACCGGAGGCGGTGTCGGGATTGTCACGGGTGGAGTCGTAGGCATCGGTGCGGGGCCACTGCCGGTGGATGTCAGGCTGGCAATGGCGCGTGCTAGGTTCAGGCGGCCATTGCTGACCACATTGCCTGTCCACTGCGGCAGCACATCGACGGTGTTCATCAAGGTTGCCTTAAGTTGCTCAACGGTTAATGAAGGCTGATAAGCTGCGAGCAGGGCCGCCGCTCCCGACACTTGCGGCGTAGCCATCGAGGTGCCGCTGTAAAAGGCGTAACCGCCTCGCACCGTGCTCAGAATATCATTTCCGGGCGCCGCAAGATCGACGCTGGTGCGGCCATAGTTCGACCAGGAAGGCCGGTTGTCCTGCGCATCGGAAGCAGCCACCGAGACAACGCTTGGCGAATTGAAGTTTGACGGGTAGGAGGCTTCGCTATCGGTGTTGAAGCCGTCGTTGCCCGAAGCCGTCATGTGGATGACACCGGCGTTACCTGCGGCGTCCATCGCCGTTTTCAGCGCGGCGCTATAGCCTGCGCCACCCCAGCTGTTACTGGTCACACGGATGTTGGTGCCGCGCCTCTTCATCATCGTTACGTATTCAAAGCACTTGATGGCGCCTGCCGTCGAGCCTCCGTCAGGCCCCAGAAACTTCAGTGCCATAATGCGCACCGACCAGTTGATTCCACTTATGCCGACGCCGTTATTGCTGGCGGCACCAATAACACCGGCGCAGTGCGTGCCGTGATCATCGTCGTCCAGAGGATCAGTGTCGCCATTTTCTGCATCAATGCCATAAACGTCGTCGATGTAGCCGTTGTTGTCGTCATCTTTGCTGTTGCCCGCGATCTCGCCAGGGTTGCGCCACATATTGGCACTCAGGTCGGGATGAGTATAATCGACACCTGTATCAATCACAGCCACGACCACACCGGAGTCGCCTGTGGTTGAGTCCCAGGCCGTGGGAGCTTTAATTTTGTTCAGCGCATACTGCTGGCCAAGGCGCGGATCGTTAGAAACCTTCAGCGGCTTCCACACATAGTTTGGCTCGACGGCCTCAACATTAGCCTGCGCCTTGTATTGTGCCAATGCGGCTTCGACGCTGGTGCCCGCCGGAACACGCAGCCGCTGCCAGCCGATGTAAGGAAAGTTGTGCAGCAGCATGGCTCCGAACTTCGCGTGAATTCCATTGGCTAGTGCCCATGATGTGCCGCCGCGAAATTTCACCATAATTTCCTGCGGAACATAGGCGCGCCGCGCCGTGGCTCCACGCGGAGAAATGTTGCTGGGCTGTGCCATAGCAGCGCCGCAAAGAGCCAGAGCGGCGCTCGCGAGCAGGCCGGAACGTAAAATCGAAGCAAGGTGTGTTTTCATGTGCGAGCAGTTTCCTTGGAAAACGGCAAAATCCACCGTCAGACGGGGCGTACCGGCAAAGGTTCAAGTATGTCAAATTTATTTCACAAAAACTGCCAACAGAATCGTACCGTGGCAATTTACAGAGGTTCTCTTATCAGGTTCTTCCACTTTCACAGGCAGGTTTGAGGTAGTGTCGAGTACTCGTTGAATAAACAAGAAGGGCTGCCCCTTTTGAGGGCAGCCCTTCTTGAGATGACGTTGTCGCAGTTTGCGTGCGCTGTGTTACGGCTTACGCAGAACGGTGACTTTGTCGCCGGGTTGAAGAACACCGTCTGCCAACTCCAGCGTCAGCGTATTGCTCGCTGCGCTGTAGTCGCCATCCAGCACTTCAACGATGTGGTTATTGACCAGCACCACAAAGCTCGAAGCGGTGGGTGCCGGGTTGAGAGGCTTGTCAAAGCGAATCTCAACCGAGTTCTCGTCGGGCCGTGCTATCACAGAGGAGGCACTGGCCGCGTTATACCTGACTGAACTATCGGCTTTACCCGATTCCACAACCTTGATGGTTATTGTGGCAACGTTGCTGCTTGCCTTGCCATCGCTGGCGCGGAATACGAACTTGTCGGTGCCTACGAAACCACGATTCGGCGTGTAGATGACGTTTGGCCCGTTGCCGCTCAACTTACCATGTGCTGGATCATGACCAATCTGATAGATCAGCGCATCGCCATCCGCATCCGTTGCTTTTAATGCAATTTCGAGCGGAGTGTCCTTGTAAGTTGTCAGTGAGTCGTCGGTAGCCACGGGTGCATGGTTGCTGGCTGTGTCACCCTGATCTGCTCCGTTAGCATCTCGCACCGCACCCGTCGGTGGCCCAGTTGGCGGTCCAGGTGGCGTCGGAGTCACAGGTGGTGCCGTTGTTCCCACCTGAGCACCTGCAATCGGCTCGTAGTCCTCCGTTACATTGAGGCTACCTTGATCCAGAAGCGCATCCGTCCGGGCGACATAGCTCCGTGTCGGCTGGTCGGTGGTCAACCGAGTGAAGCCGCGACTGTTAATGTCAACTCGCACAACGTCGAAATCGCTGTCGGGATTGAAGTTTTTAGGAGCGTTCCCAGGGAAAGGAGCAAAGAAGTCGGAGTCGCTACAGAAGACAACACTTTGTCCATTCGGCGAGAACGTGGGTCGCCGATCATCTCCCGATACGGAGAGGTCAACCAGATAGTCATCGTTAGGCCCAGCATCATCGTTGGGATTCACATCGACGGCACCATAGTCTCCGGTAAAACCTAGCACCTGAACCACTTCGCGCGGTGTATCAACGATACGGATCGGACGATTCGCGGGATTGTTCTCAACCGCTAAGTTTTGCAGGTAGATGTCGTAGTCTTCGCCCGTGTCGTAAGTTGTTTCTACTGGTTGCTGGAGAGGAGCACCAGTTCCAAACAACTGCCGAGTGCGAAAGATTGTCACAGTTCGTGGTTCGATGTTGTTGGCATCGTTGCGGTTAGACGCATAGGCGAGTTGGCCATTAGGCCGTGCAACTTGCGTCTCGGCAATTGTTGGGCCAACAGTCGGTTCTATATCGTCGCCCGGATTGAGTGTGAGCCGCACCAGATTGGCTTGTGTCAGAAGCGGCGTAGTGGAAGGAGTAGTCGGCAGCGTAGTCGGTACTGTCAGCATGTAGATGTCGTTGTCCTTCACTGAAGTATCGTTAGCTGACAGGGGACGGTTGGAATGGAACACAATTCTCGTCCCATCCGGCGTCCATGCTGGACGGCGCTCGGAACTGACTGTGGTTCCATTATCTCCCAACAACAAGAACTGGTCGGGTGGCGTACCATTGTTCTTGCGGGACGCGCTCATAATGTAAAGCTGATCGTTACCGTTCGCATCACGTTTCACAAAAACAATGCGGGTTCCATCGGGACTGATTGCGGGTTCACGATCGTCCACTGGCGGTATGCCATTGGCTTCATCATCGGTAAGCCGTGTGATAGTGCCATTGGTGTCGCGGACAAAAATCTCCTGTTCCGGGGCGCTACGAGTACCATATTCGCCGAACTGATCGACGAATGCCAACTGTTCTCCTGTGACGTTGGCCAAGTCAACTACAAAAGCGACCCGTCCAGTTTTCAGGCTGATATAGGGATTTTGCAAATCACGGACTTCGGAAGGAATGAGTACCGTCGAGCCACCGTTTGGCCCCATCTGGTTGATAGTCGGAAAGAGGCCAGTGTTGCCGGTGATCACAAACTGTGTGTGGACAATATTGCCATTGGGCAACGTCTGTATTGGAATCGGAGTCGCCGTCGGAATCGGCGTTGGCGTGGCAAAGGGATCTGGTGTCGCCGTGGGAACCGGCGTCGGTCCAGGGTACCCTGTAGCCGCACCCGCCAAAGTCAGCGAAACAGCGACATTGAGGCGTCCGCCATTGGTGGTGCTGGCAGGATCGTTGGGATCTTGTCTGTCGCCGGTCTTGAGCTTTCCTTTCAACTGCGGCAACTTGTCAGCGCCGTTCAAAATGAAATTTCTAACCTGCTGAACTGTGAAATTCCTGTTGGTATATTCGCCAAAGCCGAAAATCATAGCGGCTGCGCCGGCAACGTGTGGAGCGGCCATCGAAGTGCCGCTTAAGAGCTTGTAGCCCTTGTTGCTGGGAACTTGAACCAGAACTGCTCCACCGGGAACAGGTGTCGCTCCGGGAGTCGCGCTCGGAGTGGGTGTCGCGCCCGGAGCAGGTCTCACTTTAATGAACTCGTAGGGGTAGGTGCTGATAATATCGACCCCGGGAGCGGCTAGATCGACAGACCCGGTTCCATAGTTGGAGAACCTGGAGAGCCTGTCATCCCTGTCAGTCGCAGCAACCGAAATAGATCCCGGCGAACTATATCCTGATGGAAAATGGGGGGTGACGTTGTTGTCATCGCCAACTCCATCGAAACCGCCGTTGCCGGCAGCAATAGCGCTCAGAATGCCGGCTCCGGCTGCCGTGTCCAGTGCCGTCTTTTCCAATGGGTCAAACGGAGTACCGGACGGCAACTCTGCGCCGTAGCTATGATTGGCAACGCGGATGTTAACACCGCTTGCCTTCATGTCGAGCATGTAGTTCATGGCTTCGACGATACCCTCGGTGGTGCCGCCCTCTTCGCCGAGTACTCGCAATGCCATGAGCTTGACGCGCCAGTTCAAACCGGCGATGCCTCGCTTGTTATTGCCCACCGCGCCGATTACGCCGGCAACGTGTGTGCCGTGCCCGTCAATATCCCTGGGATCGGAATCGCCGTCTGTGGTGTCGATGCCATAGTAATCGTCAACGTAGCCGTTGCCGTCATCGTCGGCACCGTTGCCGGGAACCTCACTGGGGTTCCTCCACATGTTCTGCGCCAGATCCTCGTGCTGGTAGTTGATACCGGTGTCGATAACAGCCACGACAACGTTGGCATTACCCTGACCCTGAGGGTCAACGCCCCATGCAACAGGAGCTTGAATCTTTTTCATGTCCCATTGCGCCTTGTACTCTCTGTCATTAGGCGTTTTGCCCTTGGGAGGCTTTGGCGCTTTTGGCGTTTTTGCCTGGGCTGTTGCATTAGCACCGAAGCGGAATACGCTCGCGCTATTGGTTGCGGAGTGGCCCTGACTGCCGTTTGCCAGCTTGTAATAACGGTAGTTGGGCTGCACCGAAACAACAGCCGACTGCCCCTGATAGGTCTTGATCGCCTGAGCGATGCTGACATCAGGCGGCAGCTTGACCTTCTGCGTGCGGAAGCGGTGCAGCGTCTTAATAACCTTGCCTTTGGAAAGGCTGTTGACGCGTGCCGCCTGGTTGCCGGCCAGTGCGCTCTGCTTGAATGTTACAAGAAGTTCTCCCGGTACATACGGAGTCGCAGCGGCCTGCTTCGCGCCGGTATTGGGTGCCGCTGTCGCAGACGAGGCGAAAACGCCCGCCGAGATTCCGAACAGCATCCCGGCAAAGAGCGTGTTGCGTGTCATCAAGGTATAACCTCCTAAATTAACGTTGCGTTGGAACATGGTGTTCATACAAAAAAACCTCGTGCGGAGTGCGACAGTGCGCCTCCAAATAATCATCTCCCCGAGTCGGTCCGAGGGCGCCTATATCGTAACATAGGACTTTGCAAAATGTCAAGCAATTTTTGTCAATATACGTCGAGCCAGTACTCGCCTGCTTCACGGCACGTCTGTGCTCTCTCGATGTGCTCTCACGCGCCCGGATGTGAAGTCCACACGCGAACTCCAAGGGCATGATTAACAGAACTTCGACACAGTTACGGTACGGTCCGGGTTGCAGTTCTTTGCCACATAACGTCCATATGGCCAAGAAGTTGCAAAATTTATGAAAGCATGTCCTTTATTCTTCCCCGGCAGGACATCTGTTAAACGCCGCAACGGTGGGCACACGGCGCACCGCAAGCGTTGCTCTGAACAACCTCAGGGACATAAACCCTCACACTTTCAATAACTTGGCCTTTTTGTGCGTTACGACCACATCCGTGCTACGTGCGTGCGACACATTCTGCGAGTACTCGTAGCGCGGCAAAACACGGTGTCGGGCTGAAACTATAGACACGGCAGAACTTAAGAAGTTGTCACCGGTTGCGAAGAGAATTCATAATGCAGCAGCGCCTGGTCGCGCGCCACGAATGATTCGCGCGACGGGCCCACCGAAATGAGCGTGATAGGCAGCTCGGTCACCTCTTCAAGGCGCTGGATGTAGGCTTGGGCGTTGGGCGGCAGGTCGCTGAACTGGCGTGCGCCCACAGTGGGCTGGCGCCATCCCGGCCAAGCTTCATAGACCGGTTCGCACTGTTCCAGCACGCGCAGCGAGGCCGGAAAATTCTCCAGCGGCTCGCCGCGATAGGTGTATCCGGTGCAAAGCTGGATTTCTTCGAATTCGTCCAGCACGTCCAGTTTGGTGAGAATGAGGCTTGACAGCCCGTTGACGCGGGCGGCGTGACGCACGAGCATCGCATCGAACCAGCCGCACAGTCGCTTGCGTCCGGTTGTTGCACCGAACTCATGGCCGATCTGGCGGCACTTTTCTTCGATTGTCGGCTCCATCAGGGTGGGGAAGGGGCCTTCTCCGACGCGGGTTGTGTAGGCTTTGGCAATGCCGGCGACGTGATTGATGCTGGTGGGCCCGACGCCGGTTCCGGTGCAGGCGCCGCCGGCGATCGTGTTGGAGCTGGTGACATAAGGATAGGTGCCGAAATCGATGTCGAGTCCGGTGCCCTGCGCGCCTTCGAAGAGGATGTTCTGCTTCTGGCGCAGTGCCGATTGCAGCAACACGCTGCAATCGGTGATATAAGGACGCAGCCGCTCGGCGTATTTCAGATAAAGTTCGAGCACTTCTTCGGGATGAGGCCGCTGCTCTTCGGTCAGGTGACGCAGACCATGCGTTTTGTCTTCCCAGTTGGCGGCGATTTTCTCGGCCAGCACATCTTCTTCGAACAAGTCGCACACGCGCACGCCGATGCGCATCATCTTATCGACGTAGGTAGGGCCGATGCCGCGCTGTGTCGTACCAATTTTGCGCGCCGGGTTGGCCGCTTCGCGCGCCGCGTCGAGCAAGCGATGATAGGGCAGGGTGATGTGCGCGCGGTCGCTGACATAGAGCATGCCTTCGAGTTCCATGCCGTGTGAGGCGAGCATATCCATTTCTTCGAAGAGAGTCGGCAAATCGAGCACAACACCGTTGCCGATGACACAAGTCTTGCGCCGCACGATGCCGCTGGGGATCAGGTGCAGAATATACTCGATGCCGTCGGCCACGATTGTATGACCGGCGTTGGCACCACCCTGAAAACGCGCCACCACATCAGCGCTCTCGCTCAACAAGTCGACGATGCGGCCTTTTCCCTCATCGCCCCACTGCGCGCCGACAACTACTAACGAACCCATGTTTTCTCCTAACCGCAAACGGCGAAGCCATCTTATTTTATGAACTAAGGCACCGTCACGTCAACGGAGAACGCTGCATAATACCCTGCCCGCGCGACTTTACCTAATCCAGGTTGCCACCTACAGTAGTCCGCCCGTGAACAAGCGGGCTGAGGGCAAAAAGCCCCCTAAACGGGGCTATGAGTGCCGACAGAGGCCGCTTCAGCGGTCTTTTCCACACTCAGCCCGCTGCTTCAGCGGCAGGCAACCTCATAGGGGCAACGTGGATTAACTGTGGATTAACTAACGAACGAGTACTCATTACGCCTATGTTATAATGGCCTCCCGTAGCACATTGCGAACAGCCGCGACACCAGCGCTGTCGCCAGCCGGTGCGAGCGGCGCGCAGGGTAGTTTAAGGCACTTCCGGGAGGCTATCATGCCAGTCGATGCCGGGCTTAAGTTTTTCGTTTTCGTTGTCGTGTGCGCTATTGCCGGCGCGGTTGGCCTGGGTGCCATGTCCGCGAGTCCGTTCGTCGGCATTTCAATCTGGGTTTTTGGGTTTCTAGCGGCGTGGCTCATTTCTTCGGCCATTCGCATGGTAGCGCAATGGCAGCGCGCCGTTGTGCTCAATCTGGGCAAGTTCGCGGGCGTGCGCGGCCCCGGCTTGTTCTTCATCACGCCCCTAATTCAGAACGTGTCCAGTGTCATCGACCTGCGCACGATTTCCAGCACCTTCAAAGCGGAACAGACGATCACTGCCGACACGGTGCCAGTCGATGTCGATGCGGTTTTGTTCTGGCGCGTGGTGGACCCGGAAAGAGCTGTGCTTGAAGTGGCGGCTTACGACCAATCGGTCGGCTGGGCGGCGCAGACAGCGCTGCGCGACGTGATTGGCCGCTCGACTCTGGCCGACATCTTGTCGGGCCGCGAGAAAATCGATGCTGTGTTGAAAACCATCATCGACCAGCGCACCGAGCCGTGGGGCGTGCGCGTCGAGTCGGTTGAAATTCGCGACGTGGTCATTCCCAGCGCTTTGCAGGATGCCATGAGCCGTCAGGCGCAGGCCGAGCGCGAGCGCCAGGCGCGAATTATTCTTGGCGAAAGCGAAACACAGATCGCCGCCAAGTTCATGCAGGCCGCACAGCTTTATGAACAAAGCCCGACTGCGTTGCACCTGCGCGCCATGAACATGCTTTACGAGGGCATGAAAGATAAAGGCTCGCTCATCATAGTGCCGTCGTCGGCTTTGGAGACGATGAACCTCGGCGTTATGAACTTTGCCTCCATGAAAGCGCAGGCTGATGCCAATACCGGAATCAACGCGATCACTCCGGCTCCGTCGTTTACGCCACCCGCATCTCCCGCCCTGGATAGCGCCGCGCCCGCGCCCACATTCCCCGGAATGGATATTTAGCTCGCATTGAACCCTGAGATGGATGCTTTAATTCTTGCCGGTGGCCCCGCACCGCCGGAACTCTGTGCTACGAGCGGCTGCACCGAGCGTGCCATGATTCCTCTTGAGGGTCAATTGATGGTCGCACGAGTACTCGATGCACTGCGCGCCACAAAGAGTATGCAACAAATCGCTGTTGTCGGCGGCACTGAGACACTTCAATCCCTGAGCGGTGTTGTTGCAGTTGAGGCCGGCGGGCGCATGGTCGATAACCTTCAGCGCGGTCTCGCGGCGACATCTTCCGAGTCAGTGTTGGTTTGCACCTGCGACATTCCTCTGGTGACGGCTGCGACCTTCGATGAATTCCTGAGACTGGCCACGGCGCGCCATCTGGAATTGGCTTATCCCATTGTGCGCCGCGCCACCAGCGAAGCCGCGTTCCCCGGCGGGCAACGCACCTATGCGCGTCTGAGCGACGGCGAGTTTACAGGTGGAAATGCCGTGGTTGTGCCACGCCGCATCATTGGGCCGGTGCTTGAGCTGATTGATGCCGCTTACAACGCGCGCAAGAACCCGATGGCACTGGCGAAAATTCTGGGCCCGGCCTTTGTGATGAAGTTTCTCAGCAAGCGCTTATCAATTGCTGAAGTCGAACTCAAAGCCAGCCGAGTACTCAGTTGTCGCGCCGGTGCCGTCGAGATGCAGGACGCCGCCATTGCCTTTGATGTCGATAAGCCCGCCGACCTGGATGTGACACGTCGCGTTCTCTCCGCTCGCGGTGGTTAGAGACTCCTTGCGACGGCAGCGTACAAACAATGATGTGGCAAGCGCCGGAATAGCGGCAAGCGCCAGGGTGCGGCATCAGCCGGTGCTGCGTGGTATAACAAATGCGGGGAGAAATGAATGAAAGAAATCATTGCCACACCGGATGCGCCACCGGCCCTGGGAGCCTACGCTCAGGCCGTGAAGGTGAATAACACCGTGTATGTTTCGGGGCAGTTGCCGCTCGATCCGCGCAGCGGACAGATTATCGGCGGCTCGCTATCCACGCAGGCAGAGCGCGTCTTGCTCAATATCCAGGCGATCTTGACCGAAGCCGAAGCCAGTCTCGATGACGTTGTAAAAGTGACAATCTATCTTCAGAACATGGACTACTTCGACGAAGTGAATCGAACCTATGCCATGTTCTTCAAGAACCTGCCGCCGGCGCGGGTCACGGTTGAAGTGTCGCGTTTGCCTAAAGACGCTGCCGTGGAAATGGATGCCATTGCGGTGATTTCCGGCGGCTACAGCGACCCCGAAATCTTCTGACAAGAAGAGCGAGTACTCAACGAGTACTCGCTCTTCTTTCTGTTCTTCAGGTCGCGTTTTTCAATCCGGCTGCACCATGCTGCCGACCAGGATGTAACGAAAGTCGCGTGCTTGCGCGCTATACACCGCGCCGATGATGCCGTAAACATCAGCGGCCACGTGCCACACCAACAGCAGCGGCAAGGCGGCCAGCAGCCCGAGGCCAAACGTCACCAGCCCCAACGTAAGCGCCACGGCGATGAGCACCCAGAAGCCGACAATCGTCAGCAGTTGAAACCAGAACGCCTGCTTCGCCTGGTAGGCGGCAAAAGGCGCGATGTCTTTGTTGACCAGCCACAAAATCAATGGCACGACAATGCCGACGTGTGGCAGCAACACGGCGAGATGCGCGCCTGCCGCCATCAGGCATTCGCCCTGTGAAGGGCCAGGTTGAACCGACGTGCCGGGGTTTTGCATGGTTGTCTCATGACGCTTTCCGTCACGGCCCGTTGCGCTGTTTCTCGTTGCGCTATCTTGCGTTACGCTACAGAGCCGAGGATGGCAGGCTACCAACCGCAAGCGCGCTGTCTCATCTCAAGTGGCCCGCGCAATGAATTCAAGCCCGCGCCCGCTCTGGCGGTTAGTGAGGTGAAGCGCGGATGTCGCTTCTTTTCGTGCTCCCTTGCGCCTTGCCTGACCTGTGCTCCGCAAACCTGTATCGCTCTTGCTGTATTCTAGCGTGGCACATCCTATTCAGGCACCACAACACAACCGTCGTTATCTACCGGCAGTGATAACAAGTCGCCGGGTGCGCCGGATCGCAAAGCGGCGTCTTGCACTGCCTGGCGCACATCATTAGGAGTACTCGCTTCTTCAGGCGACAACCACAGCAACACGCTGCTACCCGCACCCGATAATGTTGCGCCCAGTGCGCCTGCGTCCACGGCGGCCTGCACGACTTCCGCATAACCGGGCATCAAAGGCGCGCGATACGGTTGATGCAAACGGTCGTGCAGGGCTTCGGGCAGCAAGTCGAATCGACTGGTGGAAAGCGCTGCCAGCAACAAACTCGCGCGCGACACGTTGAATACTGCGTCAACACGCGAGTAAGTGTCGCGCAGAGCGGCCCGCGCTTTCGTCGTCGAGAGTTCGTCCCGGGGAATCCATACCAAAAAGAGCGGATAACGCGGTACAGGCATTCGCACCGCAAGAACGCCGCTGCGAGTACTCGATGGAGCCGAGTGGTCGCGCACCTTTTCATAAACTGCCGATACCACAAGACCGCCAAAAAGTGCCGATGCCGCGTTATCGGGATGGCCTTCGAGTTCGGTTGCGAGCGATAAGATTTCATCGTTGTTCGCGGTGCGCCAGCCGTTTTGCCGCGCCCACTCGTTGGCTGCGACTAGACTGCCCACACGCGCCGCCGACGAAGATCCCAGCCCGCGCGACAGCGGGATGTTATTTTCTGCTTCCACAACGAAATCGTGCTGCGGAGCGCCGATGTGCTGCAACAGTTTCACAGCGGCACGGTAGCAGATGTTGCTTTCATCGAGCGGCACATTTGTGGCCAGGCCAGTAGCCACAACACGCTGCGCGCTGGCGCTGTCACGTCGCCGAATGGAAATGTAGCTATGAAGTTGCAGGGCCAACCCCAGCGAATCGAAGCCCGGCCCTAAATTGGCCGAGGTCGCGGGAACACGCACCCGCACGGAATGGTTTGTCACACATTCTCCCATTTCACCTGAAAATATTCGACACGATTATGGCCGCGATTATACCGCGACACGCCTCACGCGCCAACGCCGGTTTGACACTTCATTGGACAGGTGTTGTCGAATCTTCGTGGTGCGCTTGCAATATGTTGCGCCATCAGCGTTTGGAAGTTGCGGTTTGAAGGAGACAAAATGAAACAACGTAATAATCGGCTGGTCGCCTTGTTGGCGCCGGCTGTTTTCGCGCCTATGAATGCACCGGCCTGGGCTCAGAACATGGTAAATGCACCTGCCGGGAATGCACCCGCTGCCAGTAATCCGACGACGCAACCGGAAGTCGCACGTCCGGGCAATGCTCGTCGCCAGGAGCGTCGTGAGCAGCGGCGCCAGCAGCTTCAGAACATGACACCGGGGGAACGCCAGCAGCTCATGCGGCAGAATCGCGAGGCCGCGACGCGGCGCCTGTTAGAGCGCGCCGAAGTCACCGATGCAGCAACGCAAAACACCATTGTCGAATACATTGCCGGCGAGCAGGAGGCGCGCGAAAAGTCGCGCCAGTCTCTGCGCACCGCCAATCAGAAATTGGCGCAGGCGGTTCGCACCGGAGCCGTTACGCAGGCCCAGTTGGGCACATTGTTGGGCGAGTTTCAGAATGCGGCAGCCGATGAGAAAGAGCGCCGCGCCACAACCGCCGCCGAACTCGACCGCAAAGTGGGTTATAGCAAGAATCCTCGCCTCGAAGCGGTGCTGACGATCCTGGGCGCCATTGGTGATGAGTCTTTGTACCTGGCTGGTGGCACAGGTGGCGGCTTTGGTGGCCCTCGTGGCGCCGCCGGCCCTCGCGCAGGAGCAAGGGCCGGACGAGGTAACGCCGGCGCCGGGCAGCGAGGCGCTCAACCGCCGCCCGCTGCGCCATGATGAGGCTTCGTGGAGGACGATGGTTCGTGCAGGACGAATCTCGCGCATCAGCCCGCTGCTTCAGCGGCGGGCAACCCGGCAGATGAAAATTCGGGCCGCTCGCTAACTCTGCAATGCCGTGACGAAGCTGCGTGCGGCGGCTTCGATGGTGTCGGCTTCGCGCCCGGTGACGATGGCACCGATGAGCAAGCCCTTGACGCCCGATTGCTGGAGCGCCGGCAGATCGCGGGGTGTAATCTTCTTTTGCGACGGCACAATGATCGGGCCTTGCAGCGCCCCGGCCAGTTCGCGATAACGACCGATGTCGAGCGCCGTCAATTCTTGGCCATACTCCTCGTGCGGCATGAAGCTGGCTTCGCACATCTGCATTCCGGCAAGTTCCAACGCGCGCATCGTGTGGATGCTGCCGCCGGCATACGCGGCCAGCATCACGTCGAGATGTTTTTGCGTCAGTGTCCAAGGCGGCGCTTCAGCCGGGTAGGCATCGAAGAAGTCGATGCCTAGCTGCGCCAGTTTCTGAAAGTCATCTTCCGTCGCGAACGGCGATCCGCCGGGCACCACGCCAACAGGTGCGTTGTGCGCCCTCGCCACTTCCACGATGTGTGCGATGTTTTCCTGCTCTTCCTGCAACGAACCGAAGCGCGTGCCCGATGCAAAGTGCTCGACATTGATATGCACCTTCAAGCCCTGCGCGCCGCCGCCGAGCGCCGCTTCGGCAAGGCGCACGTCGTTGCGCGGCAGCGATACCAGAAGCGTGAAGGGATTATTTTGCAGTTGTTGCAGCAGTTGGTTCATTGGTTGTCCCTTGAGTGCTGTTTTGTGTGGCGGGTGTGTTCGCGGCAGGTGTGTTCGCGGCGGGCGCGCTGGACGCGGGCGTGCCGGCTGTCGGAGTTTGTGATACGGCTGTGCTGCTTACAGCCGTGCTGCTTGTGTCGGTTATCGGGGCGGCTTCTTCGGGTGTAGCGTCCGGCGCGACACTGTTCTGAGTACTCGTGCCATCGTTCCAGGTGAACGGAAACCAGATGCGCAGGTGTGTCACGCGCGATAGGGCAGTGCCGGCCCAACTCGGCAGAGCGGAGTTGGGTTCCATCCACAGCATCGGCATGGGTTGCCACTGGTTGCTGCCACGCATCCTGACCTGAAAACGAAAGCGACCGGCCAGGCCTTCAATCGGGTCGGGGTTGAGCACATCATTCAGGTCGAAGCGCGGGCGCAAGAAGTCGGAATACAGCGGCGCCGTGCCTTCCCAACTCGGGTCGAGCGCCGACACCGGCCCGACGACCATCCACTGCGTCAATTCGCGCACGTAGTGTGTTTCGGGGCTCATGGCGTGGTTGGCCGGCACGATTTGAAACGAGCCTACTTTCCCGCGTGGCGAAGTCGAGATGTCGATGACGCCATTGTGATTGGCGCGCAGACGCCCGACTTCCGAGAAGAACGAACCGACAAAGCGCCCCACGCCAATAACCGGACGCAGCACCTGCCCGATCACGCGCGGCTTCTCGTCGTCGCGGTAGGAAATGGTAATCAGGCCGCCGAAGCGGTTTTCGAAAACGATCTCGTTGGGATAGCGGCGTGGGCGCTGAATGAGAATCGTCCAGGTGTCGCCCAACTTTGGCACGTAGCCGGCGGGCAGCGGTTTGAGATCGTTGTTGCGGTCGTTGTCGAGAAAGATCGGGTTGCCGACAAAAGGCGTAAACGGCCCGCCGAAGATGCCGCTGCCGCCGGGAATATCGGTGAAGGCCGACGAGCCGGGCGAGACTTCGCTTTGCAGCGACACGGTTCCCGCAGCGCTATCGGCCTTGGGCGACAAACTCCAGATTACACCGCGATTTTCGCGCACGTTCTGGCTCGCCTTGAGGTGAATCGCATTCACTGCCGTGGCGACGACGCTGCCCACCGGCCCATATTTCGAGGCGTTAAAGCCGCGCGGATTCACTTTCAAGGTCGGTTGCAGAACGTGTCCCAGTGTTTCCCACGTCTGGCCACGATCGCGCGAGCCTTCAATAACTCCATTCTGGATGTCATGAACGCGCAGGCGGGCAATCTCAATTTTGTTGATGGCATTTTCCGGCGCCACTTCCGGAGATGGGCCGTGCGCCTCGGTCGTTGCCCATACCTGAGTACTCGAAAGGCACAGCAGCGCCAGAGCGCCCAGGAATCGTAGTGTGCAAAGGGGAGAGTGAATTTTCACGGCGCGCAGTTTACCTGAATCCAGAGCACGGCTTTGGTCAAAGACGCACAAATGTCAAACAACTCAATGGCGAATTCGCTGCATCTTCACCAGGCGTAATCTGGAACTTGATTTGTAGCAGAGCGACGGCGTGCCGACCTTCGTGGCGCGCCGCGACCTTTGTGCAAAGTTTCCTGAGCGAGGTTTCTTTATGGCATTGAGCGCAGCGGCACGCGCCGCTCTGGAACAATTTAAGTCGCAGCAGGCAGCGGGATCTCCGCTGGTTGAGCCTCTCGAAGAAGAACTTGAACCGAACGGCGATGGCGACGCCTCGTCGTTGCCGACCTTGCCCGATGGCCGCATGCCGATCGCCGGGGCCGCGCGCCGCGCCGTTTCCAACGACCGTCTGGCTGATTTGAAGGCCACCTCCGCGATCAATATCGAGCGTTTGTCGGCGGGCACCAGCGGCTTGTTTCGTCCCGAGCAGCCCAAGACGTTTAAAGAGAGCGGCATCTCCTATCGAGTACTCGAAAGCCTCGTCCTGAAGATCATCAAGCAGGAAGGCGCGCTCAACGAGAGTCAAATCGGCGAGCACCTGAAGCTGGGCATCAACGTGTTCCGCGATGTGCTGGTTTCGCTACACAAGCGCGAACTGCTCGACACGCCACAGGCGATGCACTACGACCTGACGAACAAAGGTCGCGAGTTGACGACCATGATGGAGCGCGAAGACGCTTACGTTGGTCCGGCGCCGGTTTCGTTTGCGGCTTATTGCCAGATGGTGCAGCAACAGGCCAAGCGCGAGCGTCGCGCCACGATGGACGACTTGAACGAAGTCTTCGCCAGCTACCCGATGCGCGAGGAACTCAAGCGCACCCTGAAGGAAGGCTTCAACTCGCAGCGCGTGATGTTGTTCTACGGCCCGCCTGGTAACGGTAAATCGCTCATTACCGATAACCTGCACCGCTTGCTGCGCGATCCGGTCGTGCTGCCTTATGCTTTTGAATTCAACGGCAAAGTGGTGCAACTCTATGACCCGGCTTACCACAAGCTGCGCGACGACCTGATGAAAAAGGAAGAAGAAGAGCGTCAGGGCAATCTCAGCACATCGGATAAGCCCGACCGCCGCTGGGTCATCTCCAATCCGCCGCTCGTGACGGTCGGTACCGAATTCAAGGTGTCGCACTTCGAAATTTCATTCGACGGGCAGTATGCAGCGCCGCCGCACGTCAAGGCAAATAACGGCATCTTCATCTTCGACGACCTGGGCCGCCAGACTGAAGATCACAACATGATTCTCAACCAGTTCATCTATCCGTTGGAGCAACGCGAATCAATTGTGAAGTTCGCGGGTGGTTCGGCGATTCGCGCGCCGTTCTTGCAGCGCCTGTTCCTTTCGACCAACTTGAACCACGAAGAAATCCTGGACGACGCGTTTAAGCGCCGCTTGCTGTATCAGGTGCTGGTTGACCGCCCGACCAAAACGTTGTGGAAGAAGATTCTTTTCAACGAAGCCACCAAGCAGGGCGTGAAGCCTGCTTTCGCCGAAGAACTCGGCGAAACGCTGGTGCGCTGGTATAAGGAAGATACGCGCGTCGTGCGCGCTTGCGACCCGCGTAACATTTTTACCATGATCGACGCCGCGCTGGATGAAGGCCAGCGCGCCGGCGATGTGCTCGACATGGACATGTTCCGCCGCATCTACGATGCCTATCCGGCAGCCTACAAGCACGAGGCCAAGTTCTACGTCGGTGCGATGGACTCCGTCGAAGGCGGTGACGCACTCGATGAGTAAAATGTTATCGAAATCCAAGTTGCCACCTACAGTGGCCTACGTGTGAACAAGTGGGCTGAGATGAGAAAAAGACTGCTGAAGCAGCCTGCAATAGCATCATCAGCCCCGTTCAGGGGGCTTTGGTCATCAGCCCGCTGCTGGAGCAGCACTGCTTCAGCGGCGGGTAATTCCATAGTGGCAACTTGGGTTATCGAAGTAAAGACAGCGAGTACTCAAATTGAGTACTCGCTGTCTTGCTTTTCGTAGGGGCGACGGCATCGCCTCGCCCGCGCATAGAAACTCACCAGCACTTTGGGCGAGGCGATGCCGTC
>DASVRI010000023.1:0-25629 GCA_036388675.1 Abditibacteriaceae bacterium
GGCTAAGGCACCACGGAGTTCAGCCCCGCGCTCACGCTTGGGGTTCTGTGTCGCCTGCAAGCTAGTAATTCAAGTTGCCACCTACAGTAGCCCGCCCGTGAACGAGCGGGCTACTGTAGGTGGCAACTTGGATTACTACAACTGGTTTCAAAACCTGTAGTAGAGGCGCAATGCATTGCGCCGGGCACGAATCGTCTCGCAACACGGGCGCAACGCATTGCGCCCCTACAGGCCGCGCTGCATGATTTCAAGGTTTTGAAACGAGTTCTAACTGCTATAGCACGTAAAGGATAAAACGCAACCTCTACGATTTACCTTACCAACGGCAAGCGAGGGCGCGCGGGCTGAATCATCTCCAACCGGCTGCGCTCTCGCTTGCCGTTGGTAGCCTCACATCCTTACTTCCCTGCTGGCCCGAACTTCCTACGGGGTGACTTTGAGCAACAGGGTTTGATGAGGTTGTACGCGGTGCGTCATGTCCCATTCGAACTCGCCGATGTCCTGCCCGCTCCATAAGTCGCGCACCAGTTTCTTGGTGTCGAGCAAACCGATGTCGCTGGCTTTGAGCTGAATATTGGTTCCTGTCGCGCCGCGATTGAGTAGCGCGACCGCAACCGAGCCATCGGAAAGCGGCTTTTTCCACACTTCGCAACCATCGGTCTGGCGCACACGCCGCGCCGGGATGCCCAACGCATCCTGATTGATCGCCAGCACTTCCCGGTTGGTAAGCAGCGAAGTTGTTTCCTCGTCCATGTTGCGAACGTCGCAGCCGATCATCAGCGGTGAGCACGCCATGCACCACATCGACATATGCGTCTGATACTCGATGAACGACAGACCACCGCCGGAAATATGACCTTTTCCTTTAAGGCCGACTACCAGCATATCGAGATCGTTCCAGCGGCCCGGCCCGCCATGCTCAGCCAGATTGGCCGCGATGTCGATGGACACATCAATGCCGATGCCATAAGTTTTCCAGCTTTGCATCCAGATGTTGACCCAACTGTCGAAGACATCGCCCGAAACACGCCACATATGCGCCCCGACACTGTTGCCCCATAAGTGCGGGCTGCGACCGCCCCATTCACACATCGAAAACAGGAATTCACGTCCGCTGTTACGCAACGCCTGTCCCATGGCGCCGTAACGTTCAATGGCGACTTCCTGTTCGTTGGGCGCGGCGCAGTAGTCGTATTTCAGGAAATCAACACCCCACGAGGCCCACAGCTTTGCATCCTGTTCCTCGAAACCGAGGCTGCCTGGATACCCGGCGCAAGTGGTTTCAGCAGCATCGGAATAGATGCCAAATTTGAAGCCACGTTCGTGCACATAGTCGGCGAGAGCCTTGATGCCGTTCGGAAACTTATCCGGGTGAGGGATGAGGTTGCCGTCGGAATCGCGCCCGCTCTTCACCGACCAGCAGTCGTCAATAACGATGTAATTGTAACCGCAATCTTTCAGACCCGAAGCAACAAGCGCATCGGCGGTTTCGCGAATCGAGTCTTCGTGGATGTTGCTGCCGAACATGTTCCACGAATTCCATCCCATGGGCGGCGTGGCCGCTAAAGCTACAGATTGAGACTGCATTTTCTGTCTCCTGAGTACTCGGTTTAGAGTCGGAAATAGGCCTCATGCGAGTAGCCCGGATACGGCAGGCTACTCGCAAAGGCACTTATTGAATCCCTGGTGAGAAGTCGACTTGTCGCCGACCTCATACAGAGAAGATTACCACTTCAAGGTCGACTTCAAAAAAGCCGACAGTTCGTTTGCTATCATGCGATGGTCGGACAAATCCGGATGTCCGCCGCAACCATGGTTGTATCGTTTGGAGAAGAAGTATTTGTGAACTTTCCTATCTCCGCCTTCATTGACGTGAGCAACCACCTGCGTGAGATTTTCCTTCATGAAAGCCGTCAAGTTTTCATCGGCCATGGGGCTTGTCAGACAGATGATATGCGCCTGGGGATAAACACTGCGGATCTTCTTGATGAAGTTGATGTAGGTTTCACGAAAGACTTGCGGATCGCGTGTGCCGTCATTCTGGCCAAGACAAATGGTCACAGCATCCGGCTGGTAGCGGCGAAAATCCCACGGCCCCGAATTTTCGCGCAAATTGGTTTTGTCGAAAACATCGGGCATGGTGAGTTTCATGTCACAGCAACTGTGCACCAACCCGATGCCGGAAACCGCAGTGACCTGCCACCTCGCATTCAGTTGGCGAGCGGTCGTGGGGCCATAGCTCAGGTAAGCATTGTGCTGATCATACCATTGACCTTTGCCGCACGCCGATTTGGAAAGGTCGCTGCCCGCGCCACAGGTGATGGAATCGCCGATGAACTCCAGTTTCCTTGCGGGTGTAGCGGTCAGAGGCACCAAATCCTCGCAGCGAAAGCCGACAAGTTCCAGATAGCCGATCCCGGCTTCAGTGTTCTTGCAGATGGTAATTGAATGTTCGCCGGCAGGTAAGCCCTGCGCCACGACGAATCGGTTCGTCTTGCCCCTTGTCTGGATTCTGAGCGGTGGCTTATCGTCGATGACAATTTCCAGGTAGTTGTGCGAATTGCCCCACAACTCCTCATCGTTCAACACAACCTCGCAATAGGGGCCCCGAAACCTGGCCTTGATGTAAACGCCGGGAGACCAGAACCTTGGTTTCTTCGGGTCTGAAAAATCAATGCGTCCGGTGTATTGAATCCTTTTGTCAGCGGCCCCAATGAACTTCAAATTCGGCTCTTTACCTTTTAAAGGCACGGATGGAAAGGAAATGAGCACGAAGAGGCAAAGCGTCAAAAAAGCGAGTACTCGTATCATGGTGTTCTGAATCTTGAAGAAGCAACGTGCGGCGAAACTTATCCCATGCGGGTGACATACAGCGCGACATCGCGCGAAACCGCAGGCGTGTCGAGCGACAATGCCTGGCCGCTGCCGGCTAAGGTCACCAACGTGCTTTGCAAAGGCTTGCCCTCCTGTGTGTCCCACCATGTAACGCGGTAACGTCCCGGACTCAATCCCGGCAGTGAAACTCTGCCCGATACAGGAGGCGATTGGTCAGCGGCACCAGCAACCACATTGGCGCGGTGATAAATCCAGGCTGCTGTGAAATCGCTGCCGGACAATCCATAGGCTCCCAACACAGGAGAGTAGTTCGTGAGTGTTATACGCTGCACGTCAGCCCAATCGCCGCCGCTGTTGTTCAGGGTAATGGTATGCGCACCAGCCGGAACATCCACCGCGATGCGGCCTGTGTCTCCCTGTGGCCTGTATTGTTGGCCTGTGGCGGGAAAGTCGCGCTCAAGAACAGGCCCGCCATCAACACGCACTGTGACATGCGCGCCGCCCGTGGAAATTTGAGCGATGTCAAGGATGAACTGCCCCGCCTGCGGGTAGCGCACATGGAAAATCCACGGGTTGGGACTGAGCGCCCGGTTGGCGTTGCCCTGCAAAAACCTGGAGAGAGAGCCGATTCCATTCGGCGGCCCACCGGATTCAACCACAAAATCGCTTTGCCTTACCTGTCCCCAGTCGCCGCCGGGACCAAAACTCAGGCTGCCGACGGCTGCTGTTGCAACCGGCAGCGTGGCTTTTTTCAGAGCAGGACGGTGCGCCAGGCGGCTGGCCGTCAGAAAACCGGATGCAGCACGGAAGTGATGGTACAAATTATTGCGCTCTACGTTGTCCCAGGTCCAGAATTGAGGTGCTCCGGCGTCGCCGCTCATCATTCCGGCCCACAATCCGGCGTGCACAGCAGCACCTGTTGGGTCATTCACTCCCGAAGGGCCGAACTCGCCAATGAAATAAGGCTTGTTCATCGGCATATCGGTGTGGGTGTTGCCCCGGTTGAGCGCTGTAATGACATCAGCAGGATAGGTGTGCTCCTGATAGTAATCCATCGAAACCCACACCGGCGCTGGAACCGCTCCTATCGAACTCGTCGTAACAAGGTGATCATACACATCCTGCTGGCGCAGAAAGAGAGCCATCTCGTTGTGCCAGGCCGCGACGGCATCCCACTGCCCGCCTCGTGCCGCATCGGTGAACTGCACCTCGTTAAACAACTCCCAGGCCATAATCGCGGGCGAGTAGCCCCAGCGCGCCACAGCGTAGCGCAGCTTACGCCTGGTTAAGGCTCTGGCCTGCGCGTTGGTGAAGAACTCGTTCGGTGTTTGCAGGAATCCACCGTTGCGCGCGTTATAAGGATTCTCGTTCCAGTTCGGGTTCACCTGTGTCGAGTACTGGCCATGATGTTGAAACACCATCTGAAAGTAGATGCCATTTTTCTCGGCGCTTTGCACAATCGAATCCCAGCGGCGCGCCACATCCAGGCTGAGTTGACCAAATGGGCCGGGTTTGCCCGAGGGAAGCCAATCGAGGTTCTTGCTGTCCCAGTGGTTCATCCACACGCGCGACCAGTTCTCACCGGAAGCACCCATCTTGGTAAACATCTCCGGAACATCCGGCAGGCCGCCGGTTTGCCAGGCCTGATTATGGCCCAGCGGATAGTAAGGTGCGCCGCTATCGAAAGCGAAGCGACGCGCATCACGCCGATCGATGCGCACGTAACCAGCCTGCGGCGCGCCGCTGACTTGCCATTCTCTGGGTTGTGTCGTGGCCTGCACCGGCTTCCCATTGAGTGTCACCGCTAAAGCTGTGTAGCGTCCCGCTGCGCTTGGCGTGTGGCGTATGCGCCAGGTTGTGCCGCCATCGAAGAAAGCAGGCACGCTCACGACTTCACCTCTGCCACGACGAACTTGCACACGGACATCGGTTTGCTCATAGTCGAATGGATCGGTTGTCACATTCGGCAGTGTGAACGACGCCTCAATACGGGGGTATGAACCCGCTATAGCCGCACCGTGGGCCGCCCTGGTGCTGAGCCACGACACGCTCACGAGCACAACTGCGAGGAGCCAGCACGCCGCCTGAACTTTCCTGATGTTTTTCATACTTATGTCCTTTCACGATTCCACACAGTTATGACACAGCCGGTTTGCAACGCCAATCATTCATTTCAAAAGTGAGGCCCCACCATCGACATAGATCTCTACACCGGAAACATGACGGCCCAGGTCGGAAGCCAGGAACAGGCAAGTATCCGCCACATCATCAGGTTCACCACGTCCTTTGTTCAGTGCGGGACTGCCTTTGGGCATACTCACGGCAATGCCGATGCTTTCAGTGTTGCGTTGCACGGTGCTTTCCCCGATGTTGGTATGAATTGCACCGGGGCACACGGCGTTGCAACGGATGTTGTGGCGTCCCAGTTCCAGTGTGATCATTTTCATAAAGGTGACTTGCCCTGCTTTGGATGTACAATACGCAGTCGCTCCGGGGTAGCCGAAGGAGCGGTTGCCATTCACGCTGCTGGTGATGATAATGCTTCCGCCACCCGCTGCCTTGAGATGCGGCACCGCAAAGTGAACTGTCAGGTATGTTCCCGTCAGGTTGACATTGAGCGTTTGAGCCCACTCCTGCGGTTGTAACTCTTCAATCGGGGCGAACACACCGTTGATTCCGGCGTTAGCACAGACAATGTCCAGGGTGCCGAATCGATCAATCGCTGCGTCGATAGCATTTTTCACGGCGTCGGCATCGCGCACATCACAATCGACATATATGGCTTCGCCGCCGCCGGACACGATCTCATCGCGCAGCAACTCGCCTTCTTCTGCTTGAACGTCGGCCAGCACGATGCGCGCGCCTTCCTGAGCGAAGCGCCGGGCCATGCTTGCTCCAATACCACTCGCCGCTCCAGTGATAAATGCCACTTTGGTGTCCAACATACCCATATTCTATCGGCTCCTACTCTGTATATAACGCTGGTAAGTCTTTCTCGAACAGGGTGAATGAGTCGTGGTAGAACTGGAGAAAATCCGGGATGCACGAGTGGCCAGGATAAGGCGCGTAGTAGTGCGTTGCGCTCTTTTGGTCGTTGCGCCACACCAGAACGTAGCACAATTGCAAACCTTCAGTCTTCAGGGATTTCAGCAACGTTTCCGTCCACCAGGTAGGATTGGGAATCGATTCTAGACCTGTTTCAGTAAACGCGGCTAACTTGCCGGCTTTCTGGGCGTAATCGGACACGATCTTCAGCTTGCGGACGCCCGCTTCCAGGTTGTACTTGTCATCTCGGCCAAAGTCGGCGTAGTCATCCATTCCAACCATATCGACCCACTCGTCGCCCGGATAGCGGTCGAGGAATTCCTCTTGGGTGTTAAACAGGCAGTCCGGTGAAAAGGCATACAGAAAGTTGTGCACCTGCAATTCATCGCGCAGGTAGGAGACGGTAAAACGCCACAGCTCAATGAACTCTTCGCGTGTGCAATGCGCCTTGCCCCACCAGAACCAGTTGCCGTCAAATTCGTGCCAGGGGCGAAATATGAGCGGAGCCAGGCTGCCATCATTACCTCTTACCGAATTCGCCAGGTCAGCCAGAGTACTCAGAATTTCTTTGTAGGCATCGTGGTGCGAACCGCCGGGGATAATGTTCTTGACAGCCGGTGCCGACACGCCTTCTTTCCAGTAAAAACTGGTGTCCGTTACGGGATTATGGAAATGCCAGGCCACCGTCGTTACGCCGCCGCGATTGTAAGTATCAACAATGTTTTGCCGCAGAAGCTCTGCGTTCTTCGCAATCTCCTCTTTTGACCGACCCGACAGGCCATTGAAGTCGATTCCGATAACGGCAGGGTGCGAGCCGGTAACAGACTTGACATCCGAACGATCCGCATCGCCCGACCAGCCATGACCATACTCCGTCGCGTGCTGGTGGCCGAACAAAACGTGGTTCGCGGATAATTTCCGCAGGTTGTGGAACAGCGCGACGGTTTCCCTGGTCGCATTCGCATCAATCAGACCGTTATGCAAATTGGTGCTCCCGGTCGAGCCTGATGTTGGGGATAAAGACGAATCAGTTTGGTTCATGTGCAATGCCACCTATGCTTTTGAAATGCTCCGGCTCGTGCGGCAACGAACGCTGCGCAAATTTCATGCACCCGGCGTCAAGTTAATACGGAACCGGACCGGGTTGCTCGAAAAATCTCTTACGAGTACTCGTAGGAGATTTTTACTGACCTTTCGATGCTTTGTAATCAAGATCGTATAAACCGCTACGGCTCTGCAAGAAGGTTCTTGCAGAGCCGTAGCATGGTTGATGAGCTGCTTCATTTGAAAAGTGCGTGCCGCTTGAATCATACCACGTCACTTCGGTCACGTCACAGGTTCATGGCTGTCGTTGGACTCATGCGAATTTTCCGCAGCGAATTCGCCGTCTTCATTATAGTCAAGGCTTACACAGAAGCCGATCGTCGTAGCGGCGTAGCGTGCTACGCCTTGGACGTTACGCTCAGGGCGTAGCGTGCTACGCCCCTACATTGCCCTGCATTGGCAAGCCCACTGCGTAGGTACTGATACTTACAAAAGGCCGGAATTAAACCTGCTTCCAGGCAAGACACGCCTTCCTCTTACCCCGGCCATATAACCAACAGTGTGTGAGAATTGAGAATGGGGATTAACATCGTCCGTAGCGTTTGGTTCAATGGTGTCTTTTCACCAGAGTGTTGCCACGCCTATAGACGTGACGAATATAGACTTAAGGCTGAGTTGCCCTGCATCATTGTGCCGGTCACTGTGCTAGCGTTTGAGTCATTTATTTGTAAAACTGAGTGGAGTGAATTCACACGCTCTCAACAAACCCGATACCAACAAGAACGGCATACCAGTTCTGCCGCATACTTCTCGTAACCGCAAGGGGGCGTCGCACGACGAAGGTTCGGGAGGAGCAGAGACACCAGCCGCCGCGCAGAAACAACAGTGGGAGCTCAGTGAGCATCGTCCAACGCTGACGCGCTTACGGGCAGTACGCCGCGCCCTGGATTACTCGATGCTGCGTCGCGAGTACTTGATTGGCCATCCTTACTGCGAGTTTCCAGGTTGCTGTGAGCATGCACAGCAGATCCATCACAAAGCGGGACGACGCGGCAACAACTTTTTTCGCCACTGGATGGCTATTTGCGATGCGCATCATAAGTGGATCAATCGGAACCCGGCACAGGCCAGAGAGAGGAATCTGGTCCTCACAGAGCCGCCTCCCCCGAGAAAAGCGCGCAACAAACAGCCAGAGTCTTCAACCTGAAGCTGCATACGAAGCGCCGTCCCAGCTTCTCATCTCGACGTTGCCGCACTTCCCATCGTTTTAATGCACTGTTTCGGCGTGTGCGGTACTCGCATCCGGCGCGAACCAGTCTCTGGGAATTCCCAGATGGTTGTGGAGTTGTTCAACCGTGTAAGAAGGCGCTTTGCCGGTGCGCAACAGTTGAGCGAGATAACGCGGGCAGTACCCCATGTTGTGCGCCGTTTTACGCAGCCCAGGATCTCTGGTGCGTAGGAACTTCAGTAACTGAAGCCGTTTCAGTCTGATGTCAGGTCGATCTCGCATTGCTTTCCATCCCTCGATTAAACATCGTTCGTGCAACTGCAACGTGCATGACCGCTCGTGTGAAAACCTGTTTAGGCTACGTTGTTGCCATTTTTGGGAGCGTTGTTTATGTGGGGTGTGCAGAGAGCAAAAAGTCGGTAAAATAAAGGGCAATGTGCAAAAGTGCTCCGCTGTTTACGGTGGCGTTGTTGACGGATGCACAAGTTGCCGGAGGCACAAATTGCATTTTGCGCCCGTAGCTCAGGGGATAGAGCAGGAGCCTTCTAAGCTCTTGGTCGGAGGTTCGAATCCTTCCGGGCGTGCCAATTCTTCCTTGTAAATCGAGCCGTAGCAAACTCTGTCGGGTAACGGATTTGCACCTCATGTTTCAACAAATCGTGTTACAGACTTGACAACAAAAGCGACTTTGTGTATTCTTTCACAGGCGATCCGATGGGGTCGCTTTTGTTTCGTCGGACAATTTTGTACGTTTCCAACACGTTTCGTACCAGCAGGAGGCGATGCCAGGTGCCCACACCCGCACCGAAGCCGTGCCGCATACAGAAAAGCTACTCCGAGTGGACTCGAGCTTTTCAGCCAGCGAGCACGCACCGCATAGGACGTTTACTGATTCCCTTTACGGGCGCATTAGTTCTATGCACGGTCTTCCCGTTCGGGATCTCATCCGAACTCACGACCAGCAGCCGTGCCGATACTTTGCCAGCCGGCAAGTTTCAGGAGCAAAACGCCGTGCAGAACGCTGCCGTGCAGAATGTTCCGGCACAAAACGCTCAGGAGCGTCCGGTTTCTACACCGGCGTCACAGGCGACCAACTCTCCCTCAACTTCTGCGGATAACACATCTGCTGTCGTTTCTTTCCGCACTCAAGCGAGTACTCAGAGCCCGCTGAACACGCCGCAGAATGTTCTCGCGGCACCGGCTCTGCCCGCAACTGACACTTCTGCGGTAACACCCAACGTCGCAGCACCTGATACTGCCACTCCATCCAACCCGCTGTCTCGCCTGCCACAGGCCGTGGGACATATGATGCGAGTGCGTGCCATCGTGGGCGGCAAAACACAACAGGCCACGGTCATGTTGCCGCTTGCGGGAGGCAGCGTCGGCCAGGCGCTGAAGATCATGGGCATCACACTGGGGCCGCTCGACCGTGTGCAGCCTCTGGCGCATCGCACCGCCTACGATGGCATGACTGTGCGCGTAACACGAGTTCAAGCCGCCGTTCTTAAACGCACCGCTCCTATTGCTTTTGAAACGCGTTACAAACCCACAGCCGCTATCGCGCGAGGCTCCAGGCAAACCGTGCAGCAGGGTCGCCGGGGAGTGCTTGAATTCACCGAACGCGTCTGGTCACTGGACGGCAGGTACACAAAAACCGAATTGATGTCGCAGCGCGTTGTGAAGCCGGCTCGACACACCATCGTGGCGCTCGGGACGCGCTCGCCCTATGTGCCGAGTCGCATTCCCTATCACCGTCGTTATGCGCGCGCTTACAACCTGGCCGCTCGTGGTGGTTCGCCACGCGATCGTTTCATCGCACCGGCTAATCCGGGAACTTTTCGTGCCTTGAAGCACATCGACCTTGTCGCGACCGGCTACAGCCCCGATCCGCGCGAAAACGGCGGCTGGACCATAACCGCAACCGGACTGCCCATCGGCTACGGCGCGGCGGCGGTTGACCCTCGTGTGATTCCGCTGGGTACCAAACTGTATGTCGAAGGCTACGGCTATGCCTTTGCCTGTGATACCGGCGGTGCCATCAAAGGCAAGCGCATCGACCTGGCTTATGACTCCTACCGCGTGGCCAACACCAAAGGCCGCCGCAAAGTGCGCGTGTGGATCTTAGGGTCGTAACGAGTACTCATCGCACATCTTGAAGCGCCTCCTGCACTTGCGGGAGGCGCTTTGTTCATGCGTAATTGGAGGCGTAAAATCGCGGCAGCAGTTATAATCGAGTGGATGCCGTATAGAATAGGACTCGATAAGGAAAGCGCATGAGAGCAGGAAATTTGTCGCGATGGATGCTGGCGGGAGTCGCCGGCGGCGTGTTATGCTGTGCCGATGCGGCGCGGGCGGATCTCTCGTGGGAGCACACTGGAACGCTGCGCGTTTCGAAGCAGAAGCAGCCGATGTTGCGCTTCAAAATGTACAACAACTGGACGCCGCAACGCCATCGGTTACTCTTCAATTACTCGGTTCATGATCTGGCCGGCCTCAGCACTTTGAGCGACCAGATACCGATGAGTCCGACCTATCTCACATCGCCTTTCTCCGCTTCGCCACTGGGAGCGCTTGCGGCCACGCCTTTAGCGGGCACGCCTTTAGCGGCCACATCGCTCGCATTCGGCAAAGCGCCGGGCGTGCTGACGGCCATTACGTCGGCCCTGCGGCCACAGATCAAAGGCGGCGTTAAGAATTTCGGCGGGCTTGGCTTCGTGCAACGCATTGATGATGACCGTCTCCTGGCGTATGAATCGCAGTCGCAGCAGTTCGTCAGCGAGCCGCGCCGCGCACTTTTCCAACGCCTGCGCTTTGATCCCTGGAAAACCTTGAAGCCGGAACTATCCCGAGAAGCGCCACCGACGTTCACTCCGGAGCAGCGCGCCCGCCTTGTGCAGGAAATCTACTCCGTGTTCGAGCCGGTGCAGCGGCGCGTGCAGCGCGTCTATTTTCGCCCTCTGACCACGCAGCGCACCTTTCAGGGCCTGCCGGGACGTGGCTATCGCCTGACACAGATGACCAACGTTGGCGGCCTCGGTAAAGGGCAGGAGCAATGGGTTCGCATGGCCTTTGAATGGTGGGTCGCCGACATGACCCAAGCCGATGAAGCCGTGCAACAGTTCAGCGCCGCAGCGCGCGAGAACCTGCGGGGCATCGCCTGGCCCACCACATCCATGTGGATCAACGAAGCGATCTCGCTCAGCCGCTATCCGGGCGACCCGCAGATGCGCCGCGCTATGCAGACGTTTCAAGGTGTTGGGGCAACATCCGGCACCGACGCCACAGATCTGGGCGCCATGCTAACCGCCCCTCAGCTCAGCGTCACACCGTTATACATGGCCGCCACAGTTAATTTGCCACCGGCGCAACGCGCGCAATACGGTGATGTGCGCCTCGAAATCAATCTGACGCAGCGCTCCACGGATGCGCTGTCCGAAACGGTCTTTGCCCAACCGGGCACCTACAGCGAATTGAAACTCGAACCGTTCTTGAAACAGGTCGATCCCATCCTCGACGGCACAGCCATCAAATCGCTGTGGGATTCAGTACTCAATTAACGTCGTGACGGACACCACGCCTTCGCTCTCGCCAAGTGGCCGGCCACCGCAGGGAGTTCTCTTTGCCGTGGCGCTGCTGTCATTCGCCGTCCTGGGATTTGAAGTCGCGCTCACTCGGCTCTTCGCCGTTTTGCTGCGCTATCACTTCGCGTTTCTGGTGATCAGCATTGCGCTGTGCGGCCTGGGCGTTGGAGGCTACTTAACGCACTGGCTGCGAGGTCGCCGTCCTCTGTCTCTTGGCGTGCTGGCTGTGTTGTTCGCGGTCTTCGTTGATGTTGCTGTGGCGATGCTGCTGCGCGTCATATTTCCCCTCGCGCCCGATGCCTTCTGGGCGACGGCTCTGGTTGTGCTGGTTCCATTCACCTTTGCCGGTGCCTTTCTGGCGGAAGCGTTTGCGCGCTACTCGCAATGGAGCGGGCGTCTTTATGCGTGGGATCTGGTCGGCGCCGCGCTGGCCGCCATCGCGATTGTGGCCCTGTTGCAGACTGTCAGCGCTATTGATGCCTGTCTGGTTATGGCGGTGCTGGCCGCCGTCGCCGGAGTACTCGTGTTGGAGAAAGGACAGCCTGCCTCCACCGGCGGCAAGGCAGCGCTGGGCGCGGCGGGTGTCGCATTGCTGTTGGTGCTGGGCCTGAACTTGAACGGACGCACTCGCCGGCTCGACATTCCGGCGGTGCCACCAAAACTCGACGCCGATCAGACATCGCTGGCCGACCGTGGCGTGACACAGCCGCTCTTTACCGAACTGGGCACAAGCGGCCACACTTCGCGCATTGTTGATACACGTTGGAACGCCTTTGCGCGCACCGATGTGGTGGCCGAAGAAAACGACCCCCGCACGCTGCTGGTTTATACCAACGGCAACGTGCCGACAAACATGGTGCGCTGGAATGGCGACTTGCAACGCATCGCACCGATTCTGCGCGACTATCCGCTAATGGACTGGTCGTTTGCCAGTGCGCCGCTGGGCAACGGCAAGGCGCGCCGGGGACGAGTACTCTCCATTGGCCCCGGCGGTGGCCTGGACGCCCTGATGGCGTTGCACTACGGCGCGCAGGATTTCGAAGGCGCAGAAATCAACCCCAGCATCGTGGGTTTGATGCGCGACTATCGCCGGTTCAACGGCGGCATCTACGAGCGTCCCGATGTGCGCGTGGTGACCGCTGAGGGCCGCGCTTACGTGCGCGAAGCCGAGTTGGCCGGCAAACGTTATGCGTTGATTTATTCGGCTCTCACTAAAACGGCCACTGCCGGACAGGGGATGGCGCTGCTCGAAAGCTACATCTACACGCAAAACGCCTATCGCGACTACTGGAACGCACTGAATGAAAATGGGCAGCTAATTCAAGTCTGCGATCAGGCTTTTCTACTCGCACGCTTGTTCGCAACGGCTGTGTCGATGTTGCAGGAACAGGGCATGAGCGCAGAAGAGGCCGGCAAGCACATCGTTCTGGCCGCCGACCAGCAGCCCGGCCCTTATCGCTTTGCACTGATTGTGCAGAAGACGCCTTTCACTTCGCAGCAAACTTTCGCCATGTCCAATGCCGGGCTTGAACGCAGCCTTATCATGTTATGGCTACCCAGTCGTGAAGCTGTTTTCGATTTCGGGCCGTTTCCGGCTGTGGCCAGCGGGCAAATGTCGCTGCCCGAGTTCGTCAACTGGTGGCGGACAGCACCGCAACTACCGCAGCCGATTGATGTTTCACCGTGCGACGACAACCGACCTTTTGTCCTTGATCCAAACGTCGGCCAGTTGGCTGTGATGTGGCAACTGGCTGCGGTTGCCGCGCTGCTGGCTCTTGGCTTGGCCGTTTTCGGCTGGCGCACCTCGCGCAACAGCAATACACGCAGTAGCGAGTCTGAGGACAGCACCTCCACACAAGGAGTACTCGACAGCGACCGTTCATCGCTATCGCGGCTTCTGCCTCTGCTGTATTTTTCGCTGCTTGGTGTCGGGTTCATGCTGGTGGAAATTCCGCTCGCACAGAAAATCATCTTGCCGCTGGGTTATCCCACGTTGGCGCTGACCACTATCTTGTTCTCCATCCTGCTGGGTGGCGGCATCGGCGCGTGGTTTTCGCAGCGCGTGCAAAACATGGCTACGCTGCGTCGTTATGCTGCAGTGTGCGCAGTGGGTGTGGCGCTCGGCACCGTTGGTGGAACGCTCATGCTCAATCAGGTCAGCGACTCGCTTCTGGCTCTGCCTTTAACCACGCGATGCCTTGTAGTCGGTGCGGCCTTGTTGCCGCTGGGCTTTTTGTTGGGCACACCATTTCCGGCAGGTATGCGCCTGATGTCGCAGCACGAAGCCGCCAACATTCCACTTATCTGGGGACTTAACGGAGTCGCGTCGGTTGTTGGTTCTCTGTGCGCGGCAATGTTCGCCAAAGCCTGGGGCTTCAACGCCGTGCTGTTCATCGGTGCCGCGACGTATGTCGTGGCCGCCGCTGCTCTGTTTCTCCTGGGCCGCGAAGCGCCTGCATCTAAATCAATCAGCAGCGATCCCGAGTACTCCGAACGCGCCGCAACCGGTGCGGCTTAGCCAGTCAGAAGTGAAAATTTCTGATTTAACATCAGGACAGTTGATGCCGATGCCTGATGTGGCGGAGCAAGCCTTCGGCACCTACGCTAACGAGCATATAAACAACCCCATAGAAGGATGCCGGTGGTGCCACGGCGTTGGGTGGTCGAGCGCAGCTTTGCATGGCTGGGGCGTAATCGTCGTCTCAGCAAAGGCTATGAGATGCTGCCATGCAGCAGTAAAGCCTTTGTCTATCTCGCTATGATCTGCCTCATGTTGAAGAGGTTGGGGAGGCAATAGCCCACCTCAGCAGCGTGACCATGTTGTGACATGCCCTCTGCCGGAGTGACGAACTGGGGGTGAAGCGAGGAACGCTCGCCTGTAGTTCGTCCATTACAGTGACCGGTTCAACAGCCCAACGACTTAGCTTACCCACCGGAAGCGAGGAGGCACAACGCTAGCGAATCTGCACGTTAAAAGGTGCAGTGCCTTGTCCGGAGGATTTTAGTGAGTTTACTTAGTGTTAACTGCCACTTTGCCTCATCAACGGATTGGCTTTTCCGTTTTGTTTAAGGTAGTGGCCCTTTTACCGCGTAATAATTGGAAGCCCGCCAGCAAGCTCATTATGATCAAATAACAGTAGTATCCTAATAAAAGCCAATTTTTTGATATTGGAATAACCCCTATCAGAGATGCCCCTGTAATAGCGAGCGCGATGTATGCTATGGCCAATGGCTTAGGGTATAGGGAGCGACAATAGTGTTCACCTATAAAAAGGATCGGCCCGAAGGTCGTGGCGAAGAGGGTGAGAAACAGCATGCCAATGCCATAGGAGATCGAACCATCGGGACACGGGTGTAGGAAAACGGTCGGGATTCCGACCAGCCCTAGAATTAAGCTAGCAAGTGCTAGTTTTTTCCACCAAATCGGCATAAGGTTAACCTCTAAACGTCTGTGAGTATATCCGAGAACAGGAACATTCACCTACATAACCTCAGTGGCCTAACGATCAAGCTCACCCGCCGCTGGAGGCGAAGCGAGGAACGAGCGAAGCTGTAAAATGTCGGGTGCAGCGCCTTGTTGTGTTGCGGTTGGTCGATCTCATTTGAAGCCGATGACCTCAATGCGACCTGTAACAATTGCCTCTTCTATTGACGTTGCAAATTGCATTTACACTTCTCCTGTTAAGGTAGTTATTTTGTATGAATTTTCGCCACCAAATATGCGAGCGGCGCTTCATTCCAAACTTGTTCCAATGCGGCAGCCACTTTTGTTTGTGTGATTCAATCATCAGCTAATGAGCAAATAATGTTCAGAGCGTATTTGGGCAAGCCTGTTTTCTTGATAGTAATTCTTGAGAACAAGCCTGTTTGCTCCAGATGATGATCTACATCAATGGCGAACGCTGAGAAATGGCGGCTGCTTGCAGGAGGCACTTTCATAATGAGACCAGTTTATTGCTTATCTTCCGCCGTTAAAGTACTTCGAGTACTTGAAACGCTGCGCCCCGATATTTTGCGTAAGTCCTGGCCTTATTGCAATACCGCCCTACGCTGACTCACTTAGCCATGTGTCCTTTAACCATAATTATTTTTTCTGCAACTGTTGACCCTCACGCATAGTGAGGGTTTTATGCTTGGTGGTGTGGCCACAAACACTCTAACGGAGAAAAGAAAATGCCCTGCAAAGAGGCGCCGTGCAAGCTGTGGAAAGTGGGAGAACTGGCTCGCTTCAGTGGCGTATCGGTGCGCACGCTGCACCACTACGACGCGATTGGGCTGCTGCGTCCATCACAACGCAGCGAGTCGGGATACAGGCTGTACCGGCACAGCGATGTTGTGCGGCTGGGGCAGATCAAGTCTTTGCGTCACATGGGCTTTTCACTGGAGGCAGTGCGCACTTTTCTCACGCGTGACAACTGGTCGCCGCAGCACGTGATAAGCCTTCATCTGGAGCAGTTGAAGAAACAGATCGAGGTGCAGCAGCAATTGCGCAGGCGGTTGGAAGCACTCGAAGCGCGACTGGGGACGCGTCAGGATGTTTCCGCCGAGGAGTTTATGAAAATGATGGAGGCAATGAACATGTCAAAAAACTATTTTACACCGGAGCAAATGCAGGAGATCGAAGAGCGCGGGCGAGTTTTGGGTGAGCAGAAAATTCGTGAAGTCGAAGCCGAGTGGCCGCGCCTCATCGAGCAGGTGCGTGTCGCAATGCAGCGCGGCGACGACCCGGCCAGCGAGCACGTGCAATCCCTGGCGCGGCGCTGGCGCGAACTGCTGGAGATGTTCACCGGCGGCAACCCGGAGATTCAACAATCGCTGAACACAATGTACCGGGAAGAAACCGCTGTTGCCGGCATCGACACCGCCGACATGCGCGAGATGGGCAACTACATAGCAAGGGCCAACGAAGCGGCACAACCTTGATTCAGCGTGTGGGTGAGCCGTCCTGCTGGCTGCGAGGCGGCTCGCCCGTGCGGTAATACAACCACCAGGTTTTGGTAAGCTAATCCAAGTTGCCCCTTATGAGGTTGCCCGCCGCTGAAGCAGTGCCGCTGAAGCAGTGCCGCTGAAGCAGCGGGCTGATGGCCAAAGACCCCTGAACGGGGCTGATGATCACTCCTGACGGTCACTTCTCAGGCCGCTTCAGCGGTCTTTTCCACACTCAGCCCAACGTGAAGCGCCAATGCGCTTCCCTCACGGGCGCCCAACGTTCACGGGCGGCGCACGGTTGGTAGCAACTTGGGTTAAGCTACTATTTTGAATCGCACAACGGGGAGAATAGAATGAAGCGTCGTTTATTCGTGAGCCTGTTGGTGGCTCTGGTGTTGTCTTGCGTGTTGCAGGCGGGACAGGCCGTTCCTCGCGCGCAGCACGTGTTTATTGTTTCGTTCGATGGCGGCAAGCCCGAAGTCATGAAACGCAGCGCGATGCCGATGCTGATGCAAATGGCGCGCGAGGGAGCCACAACGTGGAACGCGCAAACTATCTTTCCCAGCATTACCTTACCTTCGCATACTTCGATGCTGACCGGCGTGCAGATGGCAAAACACCAGATCACGTGGAACGACTGGCAGCCACAGCGCGGCCTTGTCACCGTGCCCACGATCTTCAAGCTGGCACGAGACCGGGGTTACACCACAGCGCTTTTCGCCGGCAAGGAAAAGTTCCGCCACTTGAACAATCCCGGCACTGTGGACGAGTTTCAGATTCCCGGCTACAGCGCCAAAACAGTTGCAGCAGCGGCAGCCAGATACATCGTCGAAAAGAAGCCGAACTTGTGCTTCATCCACTTTGCCGATAGTGACGGCGCCGGTCACGCTTCGGGCTGGGGTTCACCAGAACAGATTCAGTCGTTTGCCGATGAAGATGCCGCACTCAAAGTGTTGAACGAAGCGGTGCGGCAGGCCGGAATCGCGCGGCAAAGCACCTTCATTCTCTCCGCCGATCACGGTGGCCACGACAAAACGCATGGCACCAACTCGCCCGAAGACATGACGATTCCCTGGATTGCCTGGGGCGCCGGCACTAAGCCGTCTTTCGAAATCAAAGACCCCGTGAGCACCTGCGACACAGCCGCCACCGCGTTGTGGTTGCTGGATGTTCCCCTGCCCACCGGCTGGGATGGCAAGCCCGTCGTAGCGGCTTTCAATTAACGCGTGCAGTGAGAACGCGTGCGATGAGATGGCAGCCCGACAAACAGTGTTGATTGCTGTTGGGAGTAGCATATTGCTGTTGGGAGTAGCATCACGCTGCCGTCTCAACACGCCGGTTCAACGCCTCGTATAACACCGACCCCAGTGTGTATAGGGCGACGAGCGGCGGGCCGGCGGGGCCGAACAGCAGTAAGGCAACAAGGGCCGCCACGGCTGTACCGACCAGCATGGCGCGCGAGGAATAGCGCAGGTTCAAATATTCGCGCAGCGCCCAACGTGCCGGAGAGAGAAACAGTGCGGCGCCTGCCAGTGTGGCGGCCAACGCGATGCTCCACCACGGTGTTTGCCACGACATAACCCAGGCGTTCCACCAATCGAGAAGTGCGACCTCTTGTGAGCCGGAGCTACGCGGCCACAGCAACAGCACCCCAAGACCCACAACACCGGCCAGCAGCCACCGCCGCCGCCGCAGACGCACGAGACGCTCGGCGCGTTCGCTCCACAGGCGAAACCACATCGTGCCGAAACCAAAGAGTGCAACCAGAGCCGCCGGTGCGTTGCGTCCCCACGAGGGATGCCAGAGCAGCAGCACGACCAAAATCATCCATGTTGCCGCCGGGCGCACGTTGAGTACTCGTCGCGCGGAAACGGCTTGCGTGGCACGTCCGACTCGCGTCATGGACGACACGCCCAGCATCGTTGCGGAAATCAGTAGCAGCGCCCAAAAATCACCGACGCGCACCGGCAAGTTCCCGCTAAGTTCCAGTGATGCAGCGTCGGGCCACAGGGAACCAATGAGCGAGTTCCACGGTTGTGCAAAGCCGCCGACCCACAGGCTGAACACCGTCAGCAACAGCCACAGCACACCGATGTGTGTCGCGCGCAACCGGGCCACAATGATCGGACTTTGCGTGCGACGCCACTGCTCGCGGCGCCGTTCATCGCCGAACCAACTCCACGCCAGCGTCACGACCAGCGCCAGAAAAAGCGTAAACGCCAGCAACAAAAAACTGAATGTCCAATCGCCCGAGGGCGACAGCGATGGCAGGAAACGCCCGCTACGCCACATCAACTCGACGCAGACACCCGCCATCCACAACAACAGCGGATAGATAAGCGTGGCACGCCAGCCCAGCCGATTCAACAGCATGACGTTGCGCGATGCGCTTTCTTCGGGACGCAGCGCGATGGGCAACGTGAACAGCATCGCCAAAGCAGCCAGAATTGCGGCCACCGCCTGCGCCGTGAGCCGGGCCATGTCCAGGCGTGTAATTCCGGCTTGCAGCGCTATCAGACGAGCCATGCGACGTGCCGCCGACTGTGGAGCCCCGATTTCTTGCAGCAAAACGCCGGACGTGCCGCCCGGTGATTGGTCGGCGCCCGCCGAGACATTCAAACGCGCCGCAATCGTCGCTGTAATGTCGGGCAGGCGCACCACACCGGGAGCCTCTTCGCGTCCCGGCGCGAACCACAGCGCGCCCTGCCCGCCCCGCTGTGGCTGCCAATACACCAAAGGCAGCCACTGTTCGTTCCCGGTGTTCAAATCGGGTATCGCCAGCACGACAAGGCGGTCGCGCTCGTCGTTCAGGCGCGGCATCAACGCCTGCAAAAACGCATCGGCCTGCCGCAACGCCTGCTGACGGTAGGTCGCTGCAATGGCAGGCGCGCAGAACGGGCTATAAAGCGCCGCGCGCCGCGTATCGCCCCATTCAATCGCCAGCAGGGCCGCACCGCCGCGTGCGTTATCCAACGCCACATCAATGCGCTGGAGCAAGGCACGGCGGTTGACGCGCACACCGAAAGGCGCAGTGCTATCGCGTGCCAGCGTGCCGCGCGACAGGTCGCCGCTATCGACTACGCCACGTTCGTCCGTAGCCAGCAGCGCCCATTCGCGCAGCACAGAGCCGTGCCCCGCAAAAAAAGCCGTATCGCCGTTGCCAAACACCGCTGTGCGCGCTCCGGCTCCATGCACCATGCGCCCCAGGCGCCCCATAGTCGCACGACGCAACATGTCGCCAGGCTCATCATGCTCGGCCCGCGCCGCACCCGAATGCACTCCCAGGTTCAGCCAAGCATCGGCGGGCGGCGGCAACATGGTGCGGCGCGCGTAAGCCATTGCAGCGAAACCCTCTTCCCAGCCGGGAAACTGCGACGGCAGTCTTTCCCGAGTACTCAGGGTCAGCGCCGAGAGCGGACTGATTTCTTGCGCGGCCTCTTCATCACTGCCCGAGGACAACGAGGCCGCGACACGCAGCATCGCCGGCGAGACATTTGGCACAGCGCTTGGCTGTAGCCCATCGTCAACACGCGCTCTCTGGCCCGGAGAAAGGCGACTACGCGGCAGGCGCGCAGCAGCAAGCGCACCTTCTTCGAGCAGCTTGCGAAAGCCCGGCGTCGAAGGATTGGTCAAAGCGCTCATGGCTATCCACTGCTCCCACGACACGCCACCCAATACCAAAATGACGGTGCGCCCGAAAGGTCGCGTCGCGACAGCCGCCCTCGCTCCAGACGACGTAGCGACTGCTCGTGCGCCACGCGGCGTTGCTGCCACCGTTGCTGCCGCTGTTGGTGCCGCCGTTGGTGCCGGGGGCGGCGTGGCCGTTGCACTCGCCGAAGCAGTGCCGGTTGAGGCCACGTTTTCGGCTGCCGTCGATGTCGTCGGCGCGTCGTCTTCAACTGTAAGTTCGCTGCCATTATCGGCTGGCTCGTCACTGCTTTGAGCACGGGCCGCTTCGCGCATTAGCGGAAGAATGGCGCACAGCAACACAAAGAGGCTTGCGAGCAGCAGCCGCGCCGCAGTCCAGATACGACAACGCCCCACACGAAGCGGCGGGGCGTTGAAAGGTTGCAGAAAACGGCGCGGCGTGGAGCGTCGCATAGAAGGAGTACTCAACTCATGTGGTCGATGATATTCTGGCCAAACTCCGAGCACTTGATTTCGGTTGCGCCTTCCATGAGGCGGGCGAAGTCATACGTCACGCGCTTGGAAGCGATAGCGCCATCCAGACCCTTAATCACCAGGTCGGCGGCTTCGCCCCAGCCCATGTAGCGCAGCATCATTTCGCCCGAAAGCACCACAGAACCGGGATTTACTTTGTCCTGATTGGCGTATTTTGGCGCCGTACCGTGCGTCGCTTCGAAGATGGCGTGACCCGTTAGATAGTTGATGTTGCCGCCCGGCGCGATGCCGATGCCGCCCACCTGCGCCGCCAGAGCGTCGCTGAGGTAATCGCCGTTCAGGTTTAGCGTCGCAATGACATCGAAGTCTTCGGGGCGCGTCAGCACCTGCTGCAAAGTGATGTCGGCGATGGCGTCTTTAATGACGATGCCCTGCGGCAGTTTGCACCACGGGCCACCATCAATTTCGACGGCGCCGAATTCGCGCTTGGCGAGTTCATAGCCCCAGTCGCGGAAAGCGCCTTCCGTATACTTCATGATGTTGCCCTTGTGGACAAGCGTGACGCTCTTCTGATTGTGGCGAATGGCGTATTCAATCGCGGCGCGCACCAGACGCTCGGTGCCCGGCTGCGACACCGGCTTGATGCCGACGCCGACCGTTTCGGGGTGCTCGGCACCGAAACGAATCTTCTTGTATTCAGCGGGCAATTCCGTCTTGATGTAGTCCAGAATTTTGGTCGCGGCCTCGGTGCCGGCTTCAAAGTCGATGCCGGCGTAGATGTCTTCGGTGTTCTCGCGGAAGATCACCATATCGACTTTTTCGGGCGACTTCACCGGGCTGGGCGTGCCCGCAAAGTAGCGCACCGGACGCAGGCAGACATACAAATCGAGCAACTGGCGCAGCGCCACGTTCAGGCTGCGAATGCCGCCACCGACTGGCGTGGTAAGCGGGCCTTTAATGCCCACCAAATATTCGCGAAAGGCTTCGACGGTTTCATCGGGCAGCCAGTTGTTGAACTGCTGGAAGGCCGTTTCGCCCGCGAACACTTCATGCCAGGCAATTTTGCGTTCGCCGCTGTAGGCTTTCTCAACCGCTGCATCCAGCACGCGCTCGGACGCCGCCCAGATGTCGGGGCCGGTGCCGTCGCCGCGCACAAACGGAATCACGGGGTTGTTCGGCACCTGCAACTTGCCGTCTTGTATGGTTATCTTTTCGCCGTTGGGAGTACTCGTGGCCATCGAAATCCTCTCTGAAACGTCGCGTTGGACAGTGTTGTGTGAGACAAACAGAATCGGGCAAAATTATAGCACAGTGCAGCGGTCTTGACTTTTCTAAGACGTGATGAGCGTGATCGATGAGACGCCCGAGACATTGCCGGAAGTTATCAGAGCTTATGTGGTTATGCAAGCTGCGACTTCTTCGTTGCGCCTGCCTAGCGAGCTTTCATCTTGTTCGCACAGCGAGATATGTCCCAGCTTGCGGCCCGGCTTGGGCTGCTTGCCATACAGGTGCAGATGCGCGCCCGGCGTAGCGAGTACTCGTGATGCATCAGGCAAAGTGCCGATGATGTTGTGCATGGCGCAGTGACCCAACGCACGCGTTTCTCCCAACGGCAAACCGCACACGGCGCGCATATGGTTTTCGAACTGGCTCGTCACAGCGCCTTCAATTGTCCAGTGGCCGGAGTTGTGAACGCGCGGCGCAAACTCGTTGACGATTAGAGTTTGGCCGCACTGAAAAAACTCGATGGCGAGTACTCCAACGTAGTCCAGGCTTTGCAACAGGCGGCGCGCGTGCTCTTCAGCCAGTGTTTGCAATTCGGGCGTGAGATTCGGCGCGGGCGCCAGGCTCAGGCGCAAAATGCCTGCGCGATGATGGTTTTCCACCAGCGGATAAAAAGCCGTTGCGCCGTCACGGGCACGCACCGCCAGAATCGAAACTTCGCGCTCGAACGGCACGAACTCTTCAAGAATAAGCGGCACTCCGCCCAGGCTTTGCCAGGCGCTTGCGACATCTTTGCTTTCGCGCAGCACCATCTGGCCTTTGCCGTCGTAGCCGAAGCGCCGCGTTTTTAATACGGCAGGTAAACCAAGCTGCGCAACGGCATCGTCCAGTTCCTCGCGCGAGTTCACAGCGGCAAAGCGTGGCGTGGGCACATCCAGCTTTTGAAAGTAGCTTTTTTCGGTCAGGCGATCTTGTGCTACTTCCAGCGCTTCGACGGGCGGATACACCGGAACTCGCTCGGTCAGAAAACGGGCGGATGCGACCGGCACATTTTCAAACTCATAGGTCACAACATCGAGGCCCGGCACGAAGCGCTGCAACGCTTCCGGGTCGTTGAAGTCTTCCGCGATGTGAGTTCCCAATTGTGCGGCGGGCGCATCGGGCGAGGGATCGAGAAAGCGAAACTGTAAGCCCAGCGGAATGCCGGACAGCGCCAGCATCCGCCCCAGTTGACCGCCGCCCAGTATTCCGATGGTCACGATGCAACGTCCTCGCGCGGGTCGGGATGGTCGAGCACCGCTTGCGTTTGTGCGGCGCGAAAGTTATCGAGTGCCACTTGAATCGGGACGTATTTGTTGGCCAGAATCGAAGCGGCCAGCAGCGCGGCGTTGACCGCCCCGGCGCGGCCAATGGCCAGCGTCGCGACGGGAATGCCGGCAGGCATCTGCACAATCGAAAGCAGCGAATCCATGCCCTTGAGCGCCTTACTTTCGACCGGCACGCCAAGCACCGGCAAGCTGGTCATGCTGGCCGCCATGCCGGGCAAGTGCGCCGCGCCGCCCGCACCGGCGATAATCGCTTCGAGGCCGCGTTCGCGCGCGCTTTGCGAGTACTCGTAGAGCAGGTGCGGCGTGCGATGCGCCGAAACCACGCGCACTTCATGCGATATGCCGAGCGTTTCCAGCGTGGCGGCGGCGTGCTGCATCGTTTCCCAATCCGACTTCGAGCCCATGATAATGCCGACCAGCGGCTTGTCGCTTTCCATTGCACTTGTATTTTATCAGAGGTTTTGCGACAGCGGAGAACCTGTCTTCAAACAGTGGTCGCAAAGGCGTTAAACTCGCGTCACGATTCACATCGCCTTTCATCGACTAATTCAAAGGAACAGCACTCATGGCAACGATTACCCTGGTTGGCGCCGGCGGCAAGATGGGCTGCCGCATCACAGACAACTTCAAGAAAACACAACTCGATGTGCGCTACGTTGAAGTGGGCAACGCCGGCATCGAGCGTTTGCGCGAGCGCAGTGTTGATACTACGTCGCAGGATGAAGCCGTGCCGTCTGCCGATGTCGTTATTCTGGCCGTGCCCGATGTGGCGATTGAAAGCGTGTCGCGCGACATTGTGGCACTGATGAAGCCCGGTGCGTTGCTGGTTTTGCTCGATCCGGCGGCGCCACTCGACGGCAAAGTTGTGCAGCGCAACGACATCAGCTATTTCATTGCGCATCCTTGCCATCCTTCGGTCTTTAACTGGGAGCCGACCGAGGAACAAACGCGCGACTTTTACGGCGGCATTTCGGCCAAGCAGTCGATTGTCTGTGCGCTGATGAAAGGCGGCGAAGACGATTACGCGCGCGGTGTCGAAATCGCGCAGGCGATGTATGCGCCGATTCACCGCACGCATCGCGTTACGCTCGAACAGATGGCGATTCTCGAACCGGCTCTGGTCGAAACTCTGGCGCAAAGCTGCATCGAACTCGTAAAAAAAGGCTACGACATCACGGTCGAGAAAGGTGTGCCACCCGAAGCCGCACGCGATTTTCTGCTCGGCCATTTGCGCATCCAGATAGCGGTTCTGTTTGGCGAAGTAAACGGCACGTTTTCCGATGCGGCCTACAAAATCAGTGCGCGGGCGCATAAAGTATTGTTCCAGGAAAACTGGCAGCGCATCTTCGAGATGGACGACATCCACGACCAGGTACGCAACATCACACAGAAGTAACTGAGTACTCGCGATATGAAACTGGGTATCAGTTCCTACGCCTACGGCTGGGCTGTCGGTGCGGGTCGAGCAAGCGATGCGTCTATCAACGCTCTGGGTTGGGGTAACCAGGCCGCGCCCCAACTGGCGCTGAACGAAATCGGCCTCTTGCATCGTGCGCAGCAATTCGGTTTAAATCTGGTGCAGTTCGGCGATCACATGCCGCTACACGAGTTTGATGATGCGCGCTTGCAGCAGTTGAAACAGCACGCCGCACGCCACGACATTGAACTCGAAATCGGCGCCCGTGGCCTCACTTTCGATCATGTCGTGACGTATGCTCGTCTTGCGCGCGAACTGAACGCGCCGCTCTTGCGCTTTGTGATTGACGCGCCGAATTACCATCCTGCACCGGATGAGGTCCCAAACATTTTGCGCAGCGCGTTGCCGCATCTCGAAGGCACTACGCTGGGCATCGAAAACCATGACCGCTTTCCGGCGCGTGTGCTGCGCGACATGATTGAGGCAGTCGGCAGCGAAGGTGTCGGCGTGTGTCTGGATACAGCCAATTCGCTGGGCGCCGGAGAAGGCATTGGCGAAGTTGCCGAAGTGCTGGCACCTTACACGGTGAATCTACACATCAAGGATTTCACCATCGAGCGCCTGCCCTATTTAATGGGCTTCACCGTTTCAGGTCGCCCCGCCGGCGGCGGCATGCTCAACGTGCCGGAACTTTTGCAACAATTGCAAGCGCATGGTCGCTGCCGCAGCGTCATTCTCGAAACGTGGGTGCCGCCGCAAGCAAGCCTTGCCGAGACGGTGAAGAAAGAAGCCGAATGGGTTGATGCCAGTGTGCAGTATCTAAAGGGATTTAGCTGGAGTTCGTAGCCACCATCAACGTGTTGCACGCGGCTTCCG
>DASVRI010000024.1:0-28723 GCA_036388675.1 Abditibacteriaceae bacterium
AGGCCAGCTTGAATTCGGCGGAAGTGCGCTTGCGTCAGACGATTCTCGGCTTACCGGCGCGCGAGCAGCAAGTCTTCACCTCGATTCAGCAGGCGGAAGCCGATTTGCAGACGGCGCAGGCTCGCTATCAGCAGGCTCGCCTCAACGAACCGGCTCGCATTCAGTCGGCGCGCAGCGATGTGCAAACAGCGACGCAGGGCGTGCGCACGGCCCAGGCTCGTTTGCAGCAGGCCCGCGAGACAGCGCAGCAAACTGAACTGACGACCGCCTCCGAGGTGCAGCGTGCCCAGGCCGGCGTAGAGCAGGCGCGTGCTGCACTGGCCGAGGTGCAACGTGGCGCTCGTGAGCAGCAAATCGCGCAGGCGCAGGCTGCCGTTAACGTGGCGCAGGCCAATGCCGATAATGCGCAAACCGAATTGCGTCGCCAGCAGACGCTGTTTGAAGGTGGCGCCGTAGCACGCGCGGCTGTGGAGACAGCTCAGACTACCTATAACGTGCAGCGAGCGCAGTTGGAGTCGGCGCAACAGAACTTGTCGCTGGTGCGTGAAGGTGCGACTACCGAACAAGTGCGCCAGGCGCAGGAAGCGGTGCAACAAGCTGAGGCCACATTAGGACAGGCTCGTGGTAATCGTCTGACGCAGGTGCCGATTTCTCAGGGCGAAGTGACCACGGCGCGCGCTGCACTGGCGCAAGCGCAGGCCGCGTTGCGCACCGCGCGTTCGAACCTGGCACAGGCCCCCATTGCGCGCCAAGAAACGCGTGTGGCCCAGGAAGCGGTCGGGCAGTCCAGAGCGGCCCTGGCGCAGGCGCGTGCCAATCGCTCTAACATTCCTGTGGCCCGCCAGGATGTCGCTTCGGCACGAGCCGGCGTGCAGCAGGCGCGCGCTGCGCTGCAACAGGCGCAGGTGAATCTGGGCTATGCCCGCATTTACTCGCCGGTCAATGGCGTGGTCAACACCAAGCTGACCGATCCGGGCGAAACAGCCGCTCCGGGAACGGCGCTGCTCAATCTTGTGTCGCTCGACCGGGTGTATTTCGAGGCACTGGTGTCGGAAAACAACATCACGCGTATTCGCGTTGGGCAGGCGGCGCAAATTACCGCGTCGGCGGTTTCCGAACGTGCATTGCCGGCTGTGGTGTCCGACATCATTCCGACGGCTGATCCGCGCTCGCGCCAGTTCCGCTTGCGCATCACGATTCCCAACGCACCGCGTGAACTGACACCGGGAGCCTTCGCGCGCGGCACCGTCACGACACAGCAGGTCAACAACGCTTTGCTGGTGCCGACGGACGCAGTTCTAGAAACCAACAATCAGCAGGTTGTGTGGCTGGCGGTCGGCCCTCCTGATAGTGCTCAAGCCGAGCGTCGCCTGGTCTCGACGGGCATCTCCGCCAATGGCCGAACACAAATCATCGGCGGCGTGCAACCCGGCGAGCGCGTTATTATCGGCGAAGAAACACTGGAAAGCGGTGAAAAAGTGCGCGTTGCAAAAACCTAGTGCAGGAACCGCGTAGTATGTATGGATGGATAATGAACCCCAATTTACTGCCCGGTTAGAACCCTGGTTGATGCTACATCAGCCATGGTGCATCGGACACGAGACGAGTACTCATGTGAGTACTCGTCTCGTGTCGCGTCTATGGTAAAATCAACAGCCGCAACACTTCCTGGAGACCTGGAGCCATGCCCGTTTACGGACGTTTTCTCATCGAAGGCACACCGCGCCACGCCGAGATTCAGGACGGCAAAGCCTATCTCATCGACGACCTGTTTGGCGCGCGGCGTCGCACCGGCGGCTATTCGCCACTCGATAAGCTGCAAATTCTCGCTCCGGTAGCGCCAGCCAAGCTGTTTGCCATCGGTCTGAATTACCACGACCATGCTCTTGAGTCGGGAAAACCCGTGCCCGATGTGCCGCTGATGTGGTTCAAATCGACCCATGCGATCATCGCGCAGCATGAAGCGGTGGAGATCGCTTATCCCGAGCATCGCACCGATTACGAAGGTGAGTTGACCGTAATTATTGGTAAGCGCTGCAAAGGCGCAACCGAAGAAAACGCGCTCGGCTATGTGCTGGGCTACACCAACGGGCAGGACATCAGCGACCGTGACGTGCAACGTTCCGAGTCTCAGTGGGCGCGCGCGAAATCCTTCGACACTTACGCTCCGCTGGGGCCGTTCATCTATACCGATCTCGATCCAACGAACCTAACGGTCGAGACGCGTCTCAACGGCGAAGTTCGGCAGCGAGGCAACACGAGTCAGATGATTTTCCCCGTTGCAAAACTCATTGCCTTTCTTTCCGAAGCGATCACGCTGGAGCCGGGCGATTGCATCATGACGGGCACGCCGGAAGGTATCGGCCCTCTGCGCGACGGCGATGTCATCGAAACCCGCATCGGCTCGATGGAGCCTCTGCTGACACCCGTCACGATTCGCCGCTAAGACACATGTCGAGGCCTCTCTGTTGAGTACTCAGCCCATCGCCCTTGCTGAAACTGCGCCGCAGCGCACGCGCATCTCGCTGCGTTGGTTGCTGCTGCTGGGTGCGTTTTTGCTGTTGTGGCGCCTCGATTATGCGCCCTTCTGGAACCCTGATGAAGGACGTTACGCATCATCGTCGCGCGAAATGGCCGGCATGATGGCCGGCCAGCCGTCCGACTGGGTGGTGCCGCACCTCAATACCATTCCACGTCTGAATAAACCGCCGCTGGTGTATTGGCTGGCGGCATCATCGTTTCGTGCTTTCGGCCCTTCCGAATGGGCCGGACGACTAGTTCCGGCTCTGGCTGCCATTGGCGTGATGCTGTTGTTATGGGGCATGGGGCGCACCATGTTTGGTGAACGCGCCGGAATTATCGGTGCCATGGTGTGGGCTACCAGCCTGCTGTCATTTGGCATGGCGCGAGTACTCAGCACCGATATGCTGCTGACCGCTTCAATAGCCCTGGCCATGTATGGCATCTGGAACGCGCTCGAAAGCAGCGACAACGCTTCCACGAAATATAAATTTTGCGCTGTGGCCGGAGTCGGAATGGGACTGGCGTTACTGGCCAAAGGCCCGGTCGGAGTGGCGCTACCGTTGGCTATCGGACTGATTTACATTGCTGTTGCGCGGCGTTGGGACTGTGTTCCATGGTTTGGAGTCGTGGCGGCTCTATTGCTGGCGCTGCTGATTGCAACTCCCTGGTATGCGGCAGTCCATGCTCGCGACCCGAACTTTCTGCAACACTTCTTGGGCGAGGAGAACCTGAAACGTTTCTCCGGCAGCCAGGAATTCCACGAGAAGACATCACCGTTCTTTTATGTGCCGGTCGTGTTGGCGGGGCTGCTGCCGTGGACGCCGTTTCTCGTCATCGCCGTAGCGCGTTGGCGGCACACAGAGAATGACTCCGGGCGACGCGCCCGTTTGTTTTTGTGGTTGTGGGGCGGGCTCATCGTGCTGTTTTTCTCGCTGTCGAGCACGAAACTCATTTCTTACGTGGTTCCGGCGTTTCCCGCTTTTACGCTGTTGCTGGGAGAAGCCGCGAGTACTCTGTTTGAAGGCCGCAAAACACAAGAGAAGCGGGTGCGTCGGCTGGAGTGGGTGCCGCTCGGCCTTACGATCACGTTGAACATCATATTGATGGTCGTGGCCCGCAAAGCTCTCACGTCCGGCAAGTCGTTGCCGTCCGAGGCGGGTTCACATTATGCGATGCTGCTGGGGGGCATTCTGTTGGTGGGAACGGGTCTGCTGGCATGGGCCTGGCGCAGCCGTGACGCCTTGCGGGTATCGCTGGTGCAAGTGGCGACGATGGCAGCCCTGATTTTGTGTGGATTACCTTTAGCCGGCCAAATCGCAAAGTATGAAGACAGTTCCGCATTGATGAAGGCGTTGGCGCCGCGATTAGAGACTGATGATGTGATTGTTCAATCGACATTTCAGCCGTCTGCGATGTTTTATGCAGCGCGTCCCATAACAGTCGCTCGTTACAAGAATACCTCCGGTTTGGACGAGGCCGCTTTGCAACGTTCGCCACTCTTTCCCAATGTGAACGCCAATCGCAGGCCGCAAGGCGATGCGGTAGAGCATCTGGACGTGGACGGCTCCAGAGGCGTTCGCGCCGTTGCTCAGTTTTTGCATCAGCCCAGACGCACTTTTGCAATGTTGCGACAGGGGGAGATGAAACAGCTTCTTTCGCTGATGCCCGCAGCGCACTTGGCGGCCCGTAACAACGATTTTTGTATCGTCTCTAATCGGCCTGCGCCGTCCGGCTTCGCGTTCGACTACGTTACGCGACGCAAGGCAAGCCTTGACAAGGCAAGCCTTGACAAGGCAAGCCGTGACCGTGACGAATCATGACGGCCCCCGACAAGGCGCAGAAGCCTCCCGCTACAGCTTCAACTGCCAGGTGGCTCCTTCGTTTTGGAGCAGGGCTACTCCTGGTCGGTCTGCTCGTTAAGCATAACAGTGGCGCGCAACTTATGGCCGTGTTGCGCTCAGCTTCGGGATTCGTGCTGCTGGGGTCAGTCGTGTTGTACTGGGCCGGTCAGGTGCTGAGCGCCGCAAAGTGGCAACTGCTGCTGCGTGCTCAGGGCGCGTCCCTATCGTTGTTCGAGTGCTGCCGTCTTTACCTTGTCGGCATGTTTTGCAATCTATGGCTGCCCACCAACATCGGTGGCGATGCGGTGCGCGCCGTGTTAGCCGCACCGAAGTGCGGTGGTGCCGCCATCGCGGTAAGCTCGATTTTTGTAGAGCGCATCACCGGGTTTCTGGCGCTGCTCCTGATTGGCGTCGTCGCGTTGCTGGCCGACCTGTTGAGTCCTCGCAAGGGCTACATGGCAAAGGGCAACATGGCAATGTCGCCGTTCATGATTATCATCCAGGCAATGGTTGTGGCTTTGCTGTTTGCGGCTCTGTTCTGGATGTCGCGCCGGGCGGCAAAGCGATTGTCGCACAAGGCCCCTCACAACAACCTTGCACGGAAGTGGGCAGCATTGCATCGCGCTCTCGACGAATACGGCAGCCGCGACCGGCTCGGCGTTCTGGCGACATCCATGCTACTGTCTTTGGTGTTCCAGGCAAGCCAGGTTGTGCTTAACCTTGTGCTGGCGCGTGCCGTGGGGTTGCAATTGCCGCCGCTGGTTATGTGGTGGCTAGTGCCGGTTCTGGCACTGGCGTCGCTGGTTCCATTAGGCATCGGCGGGCTGGGCGTGCGTGAAGTAGCCGCCATCAAGCTGCTGAGTGCAAGCGGCATCTCGGCTGAAACGGTGCTGGCCTGGTCGCTGTTGTGGCAGGCCACAGTTTGGCTGGCGAGTTTGCCGGGCGCTCTGTGGTGGAAAAGCCGCAGTGATGCCAGGGTTCTCGCAAACAAGCCGGAGTAGCAATGAGAGGTTAATCGAATTCCATTGTGGCGTGCTGAGGCTATAGCAGTTAGTAGCTTACAGGCTACAAACAGTCCTGCAAAAGAAAACAGGTGTTCGTAGGGGCGGGGTTTCCCCGCCCGTTTGCCAATGCGCTACACAGGGCGAGGAGACCTCGCCCCTACAAAATGCCGGAAAACTTTTGCTTCACTGCTTAACTGCTATAATCTGTGCAACTTAATCTGAGCAAAGAGAAAGAGCGATACGAGTACTCGTATCGCTCTTTCTCTTTGCTCATGTTGTTGTTAAAACGACATCTACGGCGTCGGGGTTGCGGCTGCGTCGCCGGCAGCGGCGCCTCCTGCTGCGTCACCTTCGGCAGGCGTTTCGGTACCGGCTGCGCCCACAGGCGTGAGCGCTGTTGGATTGGCCATCAGTGGCGCTTCTAACTGCGGCACCGGTTTGATGGACTCATTGGCAATGCGCACGAACGCCGTAGTCGCTGATGTGGTCGCCAGGGCCGTTGCTGTTGATGTTTGATCGGCATCCTGCTCGGCTGCGGCTGTCTGTGGGGCGCCAACAACTGTGAAGCTCATGACCGGCTCCACCATCAGTGGGTCATAGAAACGGCCTATGATTTCCACGGTCGTGGCTCCAGCCGTATTGACCGCAAGCCTCTCCATGATGAATTCGGCGATCAACGGCGGATCGGCGAAGCGCAACTTGGGCGGCAGGCTGAACTGCAGTTTGCTGACAACAGGCCGTGCATTATCAACAGTTGGCTGGGTCAGCAGGCTTGTGAGGTCGTCTTGCGTGTAGGCGTTGTCATTCACGCCGCGCTGCAGAACCGCATTGAAGCGATTTGTTGCAACCACCGAGTAACGCCCCGTGTTCGTGAGCGCCCGTTCCAGCATTCTCTGGGTGTTGGGCAGAATAGCCTGGGTGAAGATTCTGTTTGCTGTCCAGTTCTGGCTGGTGCGAAGCGGCAGCAATACCAATACACGGCGCCCTGAAAGTGGCTCCGTTGTTCTGGCAGCGTCCTGTCGCGCAGCCCGTGTTTGTGCCTGTGCAAACGAGCCGGGGAGGAACAAAGAGAGGGCGAGCAGGGCGGTGCCGGCTTTACTTGCAGAAGCGAGTACTCGCTGGCGGCTGTCTCCTGTGCAACGAATAGGTAAATGGGCAAGAGATTTCATAGCACGATTCCTTTATCGGGTTCTGTCGCTGGCTCCTCCGGTGGCCTCCGCAGAGCGCTCAAACGCAGGTTCTGTGAAGGGCACGCCCGGCGCGAAGATGCGGCGCACAATGTCGTTGGTGCGCACGCCCACAGAACCTCCTGATACGACACGGGCTCGCGATATGTCATCCTCGGTTCCCGTGATCGCGATCTCGGCGATTTTTACACGCTGCACCGTGACATTGGTTTCAAATGGGCCGCGAAGTTTGTTGGCGACATCGCGCATCACGGAGAAACGCTGGCCGGGAACCAGACCATTACGCCGCCCCAGGCTGAGTTCAACGCTGCCGGTCGTGGTGTGCATCACGCGGCCTTCTGGAAAGACAATGAGGCGAATGGTGCGCACAGCCGAGAAGGCCGCCTTGTCCAACGACTGGTTCATCAGAACGTCGTCGTCGAAGTCGTTCAATTCGTCTGCTGTCACTTCAGTGACTTGCGTGCCGTTGATGAAGTCGCCGGTGCGCACTTCGAGTTGGCGCAATTGCAGCGTCACGCGCGTTTCGCGCACACGTGGATCTCTGGCGCTTCGGCCCAACACCGCAGTGACAACACGTCCCGACATCACGCTGCGCGCTCCCATTACTTCACCCAGACGGCGCAGGGTCGTCGCCGTGTAAGGGGGCTGCAATCCGTTGCGCGTGGCGACGGCATCTTCCATCTGCTGGCGCGGCACGACATCGAAGTCGCCCGAAGCCTCCATCTCGACAGCCACGGCATCAGCGGCTTTGCGCCCCAGAATAGGATCAACACCGGGGGCCACTTCGAAGTCCATTACAACGGCGGGTTGCCCGGCGCCGGTACCGATTTCCTGGGCTTGTGATGCAGTGCTCGAACCCATCAGAGTCAGAGCTGCCAGCGACGAAGTCAAAACCAGTTGCGGCACCAGCGCGAACAAAGCGCGTGGGCGGCACAGTGTGGAGCGGCAGAACATGAGCGACATCTCCTTGTTGGTGTGCGACATCTCGAATGACGGCTTTTCGTTGTGCAAATTTTGGAACGGTTTCAACACGTCTCAGGACAAACGCTTTGTCTCTTTTGCTGTTATTTGAGACGTTTACAAAGTGCCTGGCAGACGCGGCGGAAGTGAGGCTATTCTAAGGGAATTTACCTCTCATTGTCAAGCGAGACGTGCCGTGAAACCGTGCCTGTGCCTCAGGTTCTCCACTGTGGAGTGACTTGCATGGAGGTGTTTTACCCTGCGAAACGCCAGGCGAGTACTCGCTAATGCGTACAGGGCTTCGCCAATGTCCTGTATCAAGTGCCTTTATTAAGGAGCAAACTGAAATTCGACCGGCGGTGATGAATGCTGCGTGCCGGATTCATTTTTCTCGATTACGATAACGCGCGCCAGGTGTGTCCCCGGCCCGAAGCGCTCGCGCGAGATGCTGACGCGATAAGGTGAGGTGTTTGTAATCGCAATGGTTTGTCCATCTATTTGCCACAACAAGCCGCGCGGCACCAGGCCAAGTGGAAGCTGCACGCGCAATTCCACATCATCGGTGAGAATTTCGCCGCTCTGCACACCGCGCAGACGTGGCTCGCTTAAGTTCGCCGCCACCGAGCCGGTCTCGGCCAGCATTTCCAGGTCGGAAGTACTGGGCCGAATCTTGATGCCGCGCGAGCCGATTGTCGTGCCGGGCTTGACCGTGGCCGCGAATGAATTGGGATCATACGACACGCGGCTCAGGAAATGTGCATTTGAGATGAGCCCGACGTAAGTGGCCAGCGCTCGCCCATCCTGAATGAAGGAGTAGTTATTATTGGCCAGTCCGGCGCGCACCGTGTCGAGGCAAAAGTAGTTGACCGATTTAACACGAGGAAACTGTCTTGCCACTCCGCTGTAAAAACGCTTGATTTTTTCAATGGCGAAATCGGTTGTGTCGAGCGAAGTTCCCTTGCAGTGCAGCGTGGCCGCGAATTCGGAGATGTGCACCGGTTTACGCGCTGCGTAGGTGTCGTAGATGAAGCGGAGAAACTCCAGCGGATCGCGCTGCCAGGCCGGGCGCAGCGGGTCGCCGTTGTTGACATACACGCTGTACACGTTTACACCGACCCAATCAACATAATCGTCGCCCGGATAATAGCTGGCGATGGTGCGCGTCGGTTCCGCAAACGGCGTCCACACCATGGCCACATTTGGCGCTTCCTCGCGCATCACCTTCGTGACCAGCCGAAACTTCTCAATATATTGCTTGGGGTCTTTGCCGTATTTCGTCCACGGGCCGTTCATCTCGCTCCCCCAACGCAGGAAAATCGGCACACGCGTGCGCGCTGCATCACGTGCCCAGGCGCGCAGGTATGGGCCATCACGCACTTCGTCCAGACCATAGTTCGGCTCCATGGCGATGTGAGGCGCGGCGCCGGTCTCCTTCACCTTGGCAACCCAATCGCCGGGAAACGGGCAACCGTAGCCCACGTAAGTGAAGTAGGAAGCGTGCTTCTTTTTGGTGATTTCCTCGAACTCGGCGATGCGCCCGCGAACCGTATCGTCACGCTCGATAAAGGCGCCGATGTAGCAGCCTTTGGCGGGCTCGAACTTGGCCAGGCGCGCTGTGGACGCATTTGCAGAGGTCAGGAAGCAGGCGCTCGTGAGGAGCGACAGCACCGCAGCCGTGCCCAGAGCGCGAGCAGAACGTGTGAGTTTTCGACTAAACATCATTTTTCGAATCGACATGGTAGATGTGAGATGTGTCAATAACTTCGTCAATTATAGCCAAGCTGCAACAACAGAGAAACCTCCGGCGAGTACTCGTTTCCTGTTTCGGCGCAAGTGCTGTGTCCCATCGCAAGGCTGTTTAAGCGTTGACTTGGACAACCTGGCGCGGGCAAAGTTGTCTTGCAGAGGATTTGTTAAACTGCGGGGTCGTTCTTATGGCTCGATCATCTCGTTCTTCGTCAGGTCGGCGGACAGCACGCCCGTGGTGGCTGCCGCTGCTCTTGCTGGCTGCCGGCTGGCTTTATAACCGATACTTTGCGCCCACAAAGCAGCAAACTCCGCAACGCACAAGCGAGCGGAGGCAAACGTCGCCGCGCGGAACCCAAACCGGCCCGCCTCGCCCGAGCCGCTCACGCAATGTTCCGGAACGAGTTGAAGGCGGACAGCTTCTCAACGACCGCGTGATTACGGTGAGCGATGGCGACACCATCAAATTAGAGCGTGTGGGAACCGTGAGGCTGATTGGTGTTGATACCCCGGAACTGCATTACAGAGGCCGTGCGCAGGAAGGCGGCGCCGAAGCCGGTGATTTTGCACGTCGCTCGTTGCTGGGACAGCAAGTGCAGGTGGAACTGTGTGCAAAGCAACCGTATGACCGCTATGGGCGTGCTCTGGCTTTTGTTTACGTGACCAACGCCAGTGGACGTCGAGTACTCTTTAACCAGGAATTGGTGCGACAGGGTTACGCGCGCGTTTACTCGCTGCGCCCTTGCACCGTGGATGAAGACGAATGGAACGCACTCTATGAAGAAGCGCGGCGGGCGCGACGCGGCCTGTTCGCACGCCTGGATGAAGTTCCCGACGCCGTTGCGTTTCGCCGTCGCAAATGAACTGTAACAACCCGTGGCGGCACTGCGCAGTGAGACAAAAAACACCACAAGAACTCTAACTCTTCGCATCACACATGCAGCAGAAGCCGCATCCCAAACATGAAGAGAACCCCGCCAGGCGTGACGCGTCCTGCTGCGCGGCAACGAAATGCGGCAACGCATCGCGTTGCCGCAACACGTTCGCATGAATTTAAAGGAAGCAAGTTGAGGAGAGATAGCAATATGAAGAAACATACTTTGTTGGCTGCCGGTGCTCTGTGCGCCACGGCTGCCGGATGGATGCCGCCTCACGCGGCTCAGGCGCAGCAAACCGCTCAGGCGCAGCAGAGTGCTCAGGGGGCCGGAGGTGCGAGTACTCAGGCGGCGACAACACCAGCAGCTTCAACTGCGACGGTGCCTGCCAAGCCTGTTTCGCCGACGGCGGTTGCAGCCGAAGTCAACAACGAAAAGATCATGCTGGTCGATCTGGAGCGCATGGTCAGTTCCTACCGCGAGCGGGTGCCGGCGCTTGCAGCCAATACGCCCGACGCGCAAGCGGCTCTGCAATCGGTGCGCGAACAAATTCTTGAAAGCCTGATCACGCAGCGTCTGCTTTATCAGGAAGCAGTGCGTCGCAAGATCGCGCCCAATCGCGAAGACATCGACAAGGCCATGCTGCAATTCAAGAGCAGCTTCGAAAAGACCGAAGATTTTCAGACGATGCTCACCAGGGCTGGCAAGACCGAGCAGGATGTGCGTCAGCGCATCACGGAAGAAATGGCCATTCGCGAATTAACGCGTCAACTGACAGCCGACGTGGTGGTGCCCGAAGCCGACATTACCAAGTTCTACAACGACAATCCCAAAGAATTCACCACCAGGGAACTCATGCGGGCGCACCACATTCTTATTGCGTTTCCGCAAAAGAAAAGTGCTGATGGCCGCGTCGAGTTCTTGCAGCCGTCGGCAGCCGACAAGGCCAAGCTGCGAGCGCGTGCCAACAGCATTCTCAAGCAGGCGCAGGCCAAAGATGCCGACTTCCAGAAGCTGGCCTTGCAGTACTCGGAAGACCCCACCGCCAAAGGCAGTGAGTTGAATCCCGGCAACAAGGGCAACCTGGGCGAGTTCGCGCGCGAGCAGGTTCTGAAGTCGTTCGCCGATAAGGCCTTTGCCGCTCCGGTTGGCCAGGTTATCGGCCCGGTTGAAACAGAATACGGCTTCCACATCATTCGTGTCGATAGCAAAACCCCCAGTCGCGTCTTGCCGCTCAGTGAAGTGCACGACGACATCAAAATGGTTCTGGTGCAGGAAAAAGCCAAAACGCGCCTCGACCAGAGCATCAACGAGATCGCCAAGCGCGCCACCATCAAGAAGAACATCTGATTGGTTCAATAGCCGGTTGCAAGGCCCACATCGAGTACTCGTCGTCGGCTGTGAAAAATATGTGGAAAGGAGCGGAACATCGTATGTTCCGCTCCTTTTGCGTTGCGGCTTTCAAATTGACGCGCGCCGGGTATAGCAGTACAATGGAAGCGATTAAGTTCTCTAAATTCACCATTACGGAGCATCCCCGTGACAGCCATTGTTGACATCACAGCGCGCCAGATTCTCGATTCCCGCGGCAACCCCACAGTTGAAGTCGATGTAACTCTTGACACTGGCGTTATCGGTCGCGCCAGCGTGCCTTCGGGCGCGTCCACCGGCGAATACGAAGCGGTTGAACTGCGCGACGGCGACAAAAGCGTATATGGCGGCAAAGGCGTGGAAACCGCGTGTCGCAACGTGCGCGAGCACATCGCGCCCGAACTGATCGGGGAAGACGCGACCGAGCAGGCGATGCTCGACATGGCCATGATCGAGCTGGACGGCACGCCCAACAAAGCTAACCTGGGTGCCAATGCCATTCTGGGTGTGTCGCTGGCTTTGTCCAAGGCCGCCGCCGAATCGCTGGGAGTGCCGCTTTATCGTTACATCGGCGGCGCCAGTGCGCGCACTCTGCCCCTGCCGATGATGAACATTCTCAACGGCGGCAAGCACGCCGAATCGGGCGTCGATTTGCAGGAGTTCATGGTGATGCCGGTCGGCGCTGAAAGTTTTTCGCACTGCTTGCAGATGGGCACTGAGATTTACCACTCGCTCAAGAAAGTGCTGCACGACCGCAAACTCAGCACTTCTGTGGGCGATGAAGGCGGCTTCGCGCCGAATGTTGCAGGCACCGAGGACGCTCTGGGCGTCATCATGCAGGCGATTGAAGCGGCAGGCTACAAGCCGGGCGACGATGTGCTGCTGGCGCTTGACCCCGCGATGAGCGAACTGCACGACGGCAATCGCTATGTCTTCGAGCGCGAAGGTGGTTCGCGCACCTCCGAAGAGATGGTGCAATTCTGGAGTGACTTGTGCGACAAGTTTCCCATTGTCTCGGTGGAAGACGGCTTCGACGAAGACGATTGGGAAGGCCACAAAGCGCTTACCGACAAAATCGGCAAGCGCGTGCAGCTCGTGGGCGACGACCTGTTCGTCACCAATACCGAGCGTTTGCAACGCGGCATCCAGATGGGCGCGGGCAACTCAATTCTGATTAAGGTGAACCAGATTGGCACCCTGACCGAAACACTGGCTGCCATCGAGATGGCCAAGCGTGCCGGATTCACAGCCGTTATCAGCCACCGCTCGGGCGAGACCGAAGATGCCACCATCGCCGATATTGCGGTCGCGACCAACGCCGGACAAATCAAAACGGGCGCACCGTGCCGCACCGACCGCGTCGCCAAATATAACCAGTTGCTGCGCATCGAGGAAGAGTTGGGCGAGGCTGCCCTATTTGCCGGACGCGATGCGTTCTACAACTTGAAGCGCGAAGCCTAGAGCGCTAAAGCGTGCAAGCGCTATGTTTGAGGATTTAAGTGCTCTCATCGAGTACTCGTAATATTTATGGAGCGGCGGCGCACCCCTGACGCAGACAACGAGGACGTTCCCAGCCCACGACGCGTGTCGCGTCGTGCCCGCTCACTCGACGCAGATGTAGAGCGGGACACCTTCGGCTACCTTTCGGACGCGCAGCGTGAGCGCAGGCGTCGCCGCCTCCGGGAGCAGCGTCGCGGTTGGGCGGTGTTCACGCTTTTCATGGCCGTGTTTCTTATTTTAGCGACCATGATTCAGAGCAGCCTGGCCGATTACGCTCTGTTTCAGGGCCAGGTCGAAGCCAAAGAAACCCAGCTTCAGGCGCTGCGAGCCCAGCTTCACACAGGGCAGCGGCGCCTGGCCGGTTTGCAGTGGGACAAAGGCCGCACACAGAGTCTGGTCGAGCATGGCTACATACAACCCGGCGACCGCATCCTGTTGTTTCCCGCCACGCGTGAAGAACAGCTTCAGGCCGATCTGCCGCAAAACGACCTCGCACCGCACGCCTCACTGGTGACGAAACAACCTCCCGGCGCAAGTTCGTCTTCCTCCTGGCGGCGCGCCGGTGACACCTTGAATAAGTGGTGGCAGGCGCTACGCGGCGCTGCCGCGACGCCCACGGGAACGGCGCCTGCACCCGACGGCGATCACACCGGAAGGTAAGCCTTCAAGCAACGCATCCTAAAATAGTGGGATTTAGAGCATATTTGAATGACGTTGTCCTGTTTGCAGGGACGCACATCATGCGCCCCGACGAGAAACACCCCGCACAACCGTACTGAAACGTGCTTTAGAACGGGCGCTACACTCTTTTCCTGACGCTTCTTCATGCCGCTTTCCGAATCTTTGCCGCGCGTCCAAACGGCGCCGCCTATTGCTTTTGCTGCCGGCAGCGCCATGCCGGTGCAGCACGTCGCCGGTGCGCGCCTGCGCTGGTGTTGCGCACTGGCCACTGCTGTCCTGTGGTGGTTGGCCGGTCAGCAAGCGGGTTTGTTCGCGCTGGGGTGGATTGCGTTGGTGCCGTTGTTGTGGGCTTTGCACGGCCTCGATGGACGCGCGCGCTTTTGTTTTGGCTGGGCTGCCGGATGGCTTTGTTTTGCCCTCATCAACTGGTGGATTGTGCCGACTGTCGCACGAGGCGGCGGCGCCATCGGCGTGTCGTTTTTCGTCGGCGCGTTGCTCGGAGTTGTCGCGGTGGCGCTCATCGCCATCATCCATGGTTTCATGGTGGCGCTCGCGGCCCTGGTGTGGAGTACTCGCGGCCATCCTGTCGAACGGGCACCATGGGCCTTGCCGCTGCTGTTTGCCTTGCTGTGGGCGTTGCTCGACGCCTCCCGCTCCCAAACGCCGTTAGCGCATTCCTGGGGCGCTTTGGCTTACACCCAATGGCGCGATTTACCTTTGTGGCAGATTGCTTCAGTTATCGGGCAGCACGGCCTGACATTTTTATGCGCCTGGTTTGCGGCCAGCCTTGCATTGTGGACGCGTCGCGGCAACCGTATTCTATGGTGCGCTCCGCTTGTGGTTTTTGCCTTGCTGCATGGATGGGGCGTCTGGCGATTGCAAACTTCGGTTGTTGAGGGACAAAGCGCCGCGCGCAAACTGCGGGTGCTGTTGGTGCAGACAAATGTTTCGAGCCTGCGCAAAAACGAAGCAGGCGGCGAGAACGAGCCGTTTCGCGAAGCCTACCTGATGACGCGTGAGGCCGCACTGCGCGACAGTGCAGCGGGCAGGCGCTACGACGTGATTGTTTGGCCGGAAACAACGGTTGACCTGGCGGGCTCCGGTGCGGGGCAACTCCGCGCTTTGCAGGGCTTGAGTCGCGATTTGCAAGCGTCGCTGCTCATCGGTGCTCGCACCTACGACGCGCGGCGCGATGCTTTCTTCAACGATGCGCTGCTGGTGCGGCCCGACGGTTCGCTGGCCAACAGCGCCAAAGCGCGGTTGGTGCCCTTCGGCGAACGTGCGCCGTTTGGCGAGTATCTGCCGTTTTTACGCCGCTTTGCGCCGCGTCCCGAAGTTGCGCCCGGACTGACAATCGAGCCACTGGCCTTGGATGCGAGTACTCGCATCGGTTCGATTATCTGTTTTGAGAGTTGTTTTTCTCAACCGGCGCGCCGTCTGCGCGGGCAGGGTGCTCAGGCGATCTTCGTGCTGACCAATGACGAATGGTTTCGCGGCACGAATGCACCCTGGGAACATGCTGTGATGGCGGCCTTGCGCGGGGTGGAAAATGATGTGGCCATAGCGCAGGCGGCCAACGGCGGTTACTCGTTTGCAGTTGACCGGCATGGGCAATTTATGGTAAAAAGCTCAATCAATACAGCGCAGACAATGACCGTCGATTTGCCTTTGCCCTGAAGTGCCGGGTGCTGCTTCCTGTGCTGAGGCGTTCAGTTAAGCTTTCTTTGAAAGCTAAATGTTGTTTCTGCGCTCTTCTTCAAGCTCATATTTAAATTCTTGCTCATGATGCCACTCTCGCCACGACGGTTCTTGCATGCGTCGAAGTTAAGTTGCACTGCTCGCGTTTCATTTGCCTGCGCGGTCGCTGTGGCGTCTGTCAGCGCGGCCACGGTGGCTTCTTTGCCGCAGCCGGTTCAGGCCCTGACTTCCACGGATGATGCCGCTGATCCAACGCTGTCCGGTCGCGTCACTCTGGTTGCCCGACCTGCGGATTCCAACTACTCCGTGACGGCAGTGCGTTTTTTGCTGGACGGGCGCACGCTGGCCGAAGTGGGGCCGCCCGGTCGATATGAGTGGGACACGAATGGCTTGCGCGCCGGAAGGCACATTGTGCAGGTGCAGGCGTTTTCCGGTGAACTCCTGGTCGGCATCTCGGAGCCTACGCCTGTCACAGTTGGGGCGGATGCGTCTTTGTCTTCGCTGGCTGTGGGCACGCTTGAGCTGTCGTTTCCCACTTATGGTGCGGGACGGCGTGTCAGCAGCATCCCGGCGCCGCGCTTGTCCGGCGGGCAGAGTAGTAGCGGAGGATATATCGCCCCCGCCAGTGGTGTTTCCGCGTCGCGCATCAGCGGCGTTGTGGTCGATGTTTACCTCAACGGGGTGAAGCAGGAGTTTGCTCCCGCGGCGCGCCTGGCTTCCGCCGACGAATTGCGGCCTAAAGCCGCACCGCGCCGGAGTACTCGGGCAGCCAGAAGGACCCGCCGCCAGAGCAAGCGCATGGTTTGGATGCCGGCACGACCGCTGCTGGAGCGCCTGGGCGCGCGCATGAAGTATGAAGCCCGCAGCAATACGCTCGTGGCTGAGCTGAACATCGCGGGCGGCACGCGCCGCATTCGGCTTTCTCCCAGTAGCGGAACTCCGGCGCGCGGCGACAGCGGCAAGGCGTATGCGGAAATCGATGGTCATCGATTCGCGCTGCAAATGCCGGTGCGCCAGGCCGATAATGCCATCATGGTGCCGTTACAGTTCTGCACTCAGGCGCTGAACCTGCGCGTGAACTGGCACAGCGGCAAACGTCGCGTTGAGATGTTCACGCCGATTACGCCGGCGTAGAGGCCGTTTCGAAAGCCGACTGCAAAACGCCCGCAACGAGAACTTGCAGCACCTGTCTATTTATGGAAACCCTTTGGGCACCGTGGCGGCTGGGCTATGTCGTGGGCGAGCAAACGGATGAAGCCCGGCCATTGCCGCAGCCACCTCATCCGACGGGCTGCATTTTTTGCGACAAACCGCAGTCGGGCGACGACGCAGCGCACCTGATTGTCGCGCGCGCCGCGCTGCTTTGTTATGCTAAATCTGTATCCCTACAATAATGGGCATCTTCTGGTGGCACCTTATCGCCATGTGGCACGTCTGGAAGAGCTTGGGGATGACGAGAGCGCCGAGTTGATGGCCGTGGCAAGCCGCGCCGCGCGTGTTGTGCGCGAGATGATGCACGCTGAAGGCTTCAACATCGGCATGAACGTGGGACGTGTAGCCGGAGCCGGTATCGATGCCCACCTGCATTTGCACATCGTGCCGCGCTGGAGTGGCGACGCCAACTTCATGCCCGTCGTGAGCGATACCAAAGTGATGCCGCAATCGTTGGCCGCTGTGCGCGAAACCTTGTCCGGGCCGCTGCAAGCTGCTTTAAGCGAGTTGCAGCCATGAGATGGCAACCCTTAGCCTGTGCTGGACACGGGATGCCTCTGTGCCGGCGAACCGGTGGCCGTAACGGACGTCAAACGAACTGATTACGACTTCGACCCTTCCGTGGAGGGAAAATTATATGTCACAGCAAAGACACGAAACTGGCCGTCCAAGCGCGCACGGGAGAAAACCGCGTGCTTTTGGCGCCTTACGAGCCGGTCGAGTACTCGGTGTGCTCGCTGCGCTGCTTTGCAGCGGCCTGGCACTGGTGGCGCCGGCACAGGCTCAAGGATTAACCATCTCCTATCCTCAAGAAGGCCAGGCGGTGCGCGGGCGCGTCAAAGTGCTTTTTGAAGGCGTTCCCGAAGGCGGCTACGGCAGTGTTTACCTCGACCTGAAGCCGGGCGGCTCTCGCATGGATGCTTTTCGCGGTGCCGTCAACAGCAACTCTTTCGAAATTAATACGCTGCCCTTGTCGGATGGGCGCCACACCGTGACCGTTATCGGCTTTAATGCCAGTGGTCGTCGTGTGGGTCAGGCCGAGATTGGCTTTAATGTGGCCAACAGCCAGGTCGATGTGGCCGCCGAGCAAGTGCGCCTGCGCAACTGGACAAATGCCGACCGCATTGATCCCGACGTGCAGCGCTATCGTGTGTTTGCCGAAAGCAATGCGACGATTACCGGCGGTGCGGCGGCTGGTGGCATGGGCGGCCCCCCGGGTGGCGGTATGGGTGGCCCTCCCGGCATGGGCGGCCCTCCTGGTGGTGGCATGGGCGGCGCCGGCGGTTACCTCCCTGCTCCGCTCGACTGGCAGGTTGATTTGCTGATTCGGCGCATTGTGCGCGACGTGCAGATGGTTGACGGTTCGGCCAACATCAAGCTGAATGTCAAAGAAGCCTTTCATCGTCAGCGCGAAGGCACCGGAGCAGGCGGCATGGGCGGCCCGATGGGTGGCATGGGCGGCCCGCCGAGTGGCGGTAGAGGTGGCCCGGCCTCAGCGGTTCCAGCCAAAGGCCCGTGGGACAAGTGGGTGCCCGCGCCCGAGACCGGCCAGTATTTCGTGAAGATGATTATGCCGACCGGCCAGGAAATTAACGCCACGCGCAAGGCGCCGACCATCGCCTTGGGCGACCTGTCGCCGCTCTTTCCCGAGCCGGCTGTTCAGCCCGGTTCACGTTGGGAAACCGAAATGACACTCGTGGCCGAGTTGTCCAAGCGCGAAGCGATTAACGTGCGCGGTCCGATGCTGTTTACCAACTTTGAAAATCTGCAAACTCAGGCCGGGGTGGAGCGACGCTGCGCTCGCCTGGAGTCGGAGTTCGACCTTCCTGAAAATGTTTCGATGCGCATCGCCAAGTCGCTGCAAGCTGCGGGCGGTAGTGGCGGTGCAGGCGGAGCCGGTGGCCCTCCCGGCGGCATGGGTGGCCCTCCTCCTGGAGCCGGTGGCCCCGGCGGAGCTGGTGCCGCGAGTGCTGAGATTTCCGCGGCTCGCACGCATGTGCGTCGCATTGTGTGGTTCGACATCTCCGGACGGCGCGTCCTGCGCTCCGAAGATTATGTCGATACTTACTACGAAGAGGAACAGCCGGCGCAGGCAATGGGTGGCGCCCCTGGCTTTGGAGGACCACCTCCGGGCTTTGGCGGTCCCTTTGGGCCTGGTGGCCCGGGTGGCCCCGGCGGTGCGCCGATGGCTCCAGCCGAGCCGACCAAAGTTAATTACAACCTGCGTGTTGTAAAGTATCTCGACGATACAATTCCGGCACCAACCGATCAGTTCAACGCCGGTGCCGGTACGGCTCATGCGCGTGACAGCGTGCAAGATCCTTCGATCTCGCGCGTTACCGGTCGTCGTTAAATACCCGTTATGTCCCAAGAAGGCTGAGCGATGTCGCTCAGCCTTCTTGCTTTTTCAATGCAACATCCTCCTGCGAGTACTCAGGTCTCTCTTGCTAAAGTACGGTTCGGCAATGTCGCCGCCGGCGGCGATGTCGTTGGCCGTGACGAGGAAGGGCGCGCCGTCTTCGTTCCTTACGCTGCGCCGGGCGACGAAGCTGTGGTGGCGATCACACAGCAAAACAAGAGCTTTGCGCGCGGGCAGATGGTGCAACTGCTGCACGTTTCACCAGAGCGTGTGGCGCCGCCATGCCCCTTCTACCGTCCTCCCGTCGATGAAAGCTCACACGCTGTATCACCTTCGTGGCAGCCTCGGCAATCGTGCGGCGGCTGCCAGATTCAGCACCTTTCCTACGTAACTCAGCTCCAGGCCAAGCGCGGCATCGTCGTGCAGGCATTGCAAAGAATCGGCGGTCTGGGCGAAGCAGGCGAAAATCTTGTCGCCGAATGTGTGCCATCGCCGCAACCATTTCACTATCGCAACAAGGCGGAATTCGTGGTCACTCCCGACCTTGACGCGCACAGTTCAGGTTCTCCGTCGCACACATGGCGTGCCGGGTTTCTGGCGCCGGAGTCGCATCATGCGGTTGATGTGACGCACTGTCCCATTCAACAGGACAAGAACAACAACCTGCTGACTGCTCTGCGAGAAGCGTTGCAGGACGGCCTTGCAACTCCGTACCATGAGCAAAGTGGTACAGGCGTTCTGAAACGTGTCGTGGCACGCACGTCTTCGCAGGGCGAGTCGTTGGCGGTGGCCGAAGCAACCGGCGCACCGTGGCCCGAGCAGCATGAATTCGCAGCCAGGTTACAGCGATTGCCGCACGTTGTTGGTGTGCTACGCCGCAGCACAGACGGCTCCGGCACAACTCTGGAAACTCTCGCGGGGCGCGACTGGCTGGAAGAAGAACTTTGCGGTTTGCGCCTGCGCGTGGCGGGTGAAGGTTTCTTTCAGATCAACTCCGCGCTGACACCGGTTCTTGTGGAAACCGCATTGCGCCTGGCGCAACTGGAGCCGGGCCATCGAGTACTCGATTTATTCTGCGGTGTTGGATTGTTCACTCTTGCTGTGGCACAGCGCGGCGCAGTTGTCAGTGGCGTTGAGGCCAATGGGGCGGCTGTCATCTCAGCGCGCGAAAACGCACAACGCAACCAGCTTGATGCTAAATTCTACGAAGGCGATGCCGCCCGCACCATGCAGCGTCGGCAATTTGCAGGTGCTCGCTGGGATGTTGTGTTGCTTGATCCACCGCGCGCCGGGGCCGCGACGTGCGTACCTCCGCTGCTTCGACTGCGACCGCGACGCATCGTTTACGTTTCGTGCGATCCGGCAACACTGGCGCGCGATGTAAAGCTGCTTTGCAAAGGCGGCTACGTCTTGCGCCAGGCGGTACCGCTCGATATGTTTCCTCAGACAGCCCACGTCGAAACAGTGGCGCAGTTAGAACTGGACACAAATTAAAGCAATGTGCAGAGCAAATGTCGCGCAGAAACCGTAGGGGCGAAGCGCGCTTCGCCCCTACTAAACTACAATGTTGATCTAAACCACAATGTTAATCAGCCGACCGGGCACGATGATGACGCGCTTCGGCTCTTTGCCCGCAAGATGAGTACTCACATCGGCGTCGCCAAGCGCTCGCTCACGCAAAGTAGCTTCTTCGCTGCCGGCGGGCACCACGATGCGCGCGCGCAGCTTGCCGTTGACCTGCACCGGAATTGTGACTTCATCTTCGCGTGCCACATCTTCATCAGCCCTGGGCCACGCCATGACATATGCCGATTCTTGGAAGCCCAAACGCGACAGCAACTCATCGGCGGCGTGTGGGGCAAACGGTGAAAGCAACAGCAACATCGTTTCCACGGCTTCCGAGTACACAGCGTCGTTGCCGCCGTCTTTCGTGGCGTTGAGCCATTCTTGCAGGGTGTTGGCATGCTCCATCAGGGCGGCGATGGCCGTGTTGAGCGCAAAGCCTTCGATGTCGTTTTGCACTTTCTCAATTGTCTGGTGCGTTTTGCGGCGCAGCTTCACATCAGCCGATGTCAGCGACGCACTTTGAATATGCATACGCCAATCGCGGTCGAAAGGCTGTGCCTGTGTCATGCGCCACACGCGCTCCAGGAAACGATAAGGGCCGGCGAAGACTTTGTCGCTGTCTTCATCCCATTCGGCATCGAGTTCGGCAGGGCCGAGGTACAGCGTCGCCATGCGCGTGGCGTCGGCGCCAAAGCGCGATACGGCATCGTCCAGCGACACCACGTTACCCTTGCTCTTGCTCATCTTGAGCACTTTGCCTTCGTTGGCCGAAAACATCGTCACCATGCCCTGCGTGAAAAGGCGCGGAAACGGCTCGTTTACCGGCGACAGCCCCAAATCATACAGCACTTTGGTGAAGAAGCGCGCGTAGATGAGGTGCATCGTGGCGTGCTCCACGCCGCCGACATACTGATCGATCGGCATCCAGCGCTCCACGTCCTCGCGGCGAAACGGCACATCGGCGGCATCAGGCGAACAAAAGCGCAGGAAATACCAGCTTGAATCGACGAAGGTATCCATGGTGTCGGTTTCGCGTCGCGCTGGGCGGCCTTTTGAATCGACGGTGTGAACGAAACTTTCGCTCCCCAGCAGCGGATTGCCGCCTTCTTTGGTGAACTTCACATCGGTGGGCAGCAACACGGGCAACTGATCTTCGGGAACGGGTTCGATGCTGCCATCTTCGCAGTAAATGACGGGAATGGGACAACCCCAGTAACGCTGGCGCGACAGACACCAATCGCGCAAACGGTAATTGGTCGTGCGCGCGCCGATGCCGTTGCTTTCCATGTATTCGGCGACGCGGGTTTTGGCATCTTCCGAAGGCAGGCCAGTGAAGTCGCCCGAATCGATCAGCACTCCGGCATCGGTAAATGCCGTTTCACGCGACAGGTCGCCGGCATTGCCGCTATCGGCAGGCATGATGACGAACTTAATTGGCAGGTCATATTCCTGTGCGAAATCGAAGTCGCGCTCGTCGTGCGCCGGAACAGCCATCACAGCGCCGCTGCCGTAGTCGCTCACGACGTAGTTCGCCAGCCAGATCGGCACGTCTTCGCCCGTCATCGGGTTCACACAATAAGCGCCGGTGAACATGCCTTCCTTGGGAATGTCGTCGCCCCGGTCGCGCTGCTCATCTTTCTGGCGCGCGACTTTGTTGCGAAACTCCTGCGCCGCCTGCGAGTACTCGGTGCCGCCGCACAACTTCTCCACAAGGGGATGATCGGGTGCCAGCACCATGTAAGTCACGCCGAAAACCGTGTCCACGCGCGTAGTGAACACTTCGATGTTGTCGCTGCCGTCTTTCAAGGGAAAGCGAAACGTGACGCCTTCGCTGCGCCCAATCCAATTGCGCTGCATCGTCACGACGCGGGCGGGCCAGTCTGTTAACGTATCGAGATCGTCGAGCAAACGCTGCGCGTAATCGGTGATTTTGAAGAACCACTGCGTCAGCGCCTTTTGTTCGACAACGGTGCCGCAGCGGTCGCACTTGCCGTCTTTTACTTGCTCGTTGGCCAGCACTGTCTGGTCTTTCGGGCACCAGTTCACATTGGCATCGCGACGCTCGGCCAGGCCACGCTTGTAAAACTGCAAAAAGAGCCATTGCGTCCACTTGTAATAATCCGGACGGCAAGTCGTGACTTCGCGGTTCCAGTCGAACGAGATACCAAGCTTACCAAACTGCTCGTGCATGCGGTCGATACAAATATCCGTCCACTGCGCCGGATGCACCTGATTCTTAATCGCGGCATTTTCCGCCGGCAGACCGAAAGCATCCCAGCCCATCGGGTGCAAAACATTCTTGCCCTGCATGACATGGTAACGCGCCACGGCATCGCCGATAGCGTAATTGCGCACATGACCTACATGCAAATCGCCCGACGGATAAGGGAACATGTCGAGGTAATAAAACTTCGGCTTGTGCGATTGCGCAGGGGTGCGGAAAAGATCGCGCGCGGCCCAGTGCTCCTGCCACTTTTTCTCGATGGCGGCAGGGCTGTAGCGTTCGTCTTTTGGTGCAGCGGGCACAGTGTTTTGAGTCGTTTCGGATGACACGGAATACCTTCGATCTGGCTAAAAAATTGGTTGCGAGTACTCAAATGAGACACCAACAATTATAGCGGGAAGCGGCGGCGGTCGCAGATTAGACGCTGGATTAGTGCCGAGTGAAAACTGGTTGCGGAATAATTAGCGGCGCGGTGAAGGCAGTTGCGGCAGTGGCCCCTGCGCTTCGGGGTGCCAACCCGAGTCATACACTTCACGCAACTTGGTGTCGCCGGCTCTGGCCAGCAGACCGGCATTGAGAATCTTCTCGGCTTGCGCGCGCGACCATTCAGGTGTTTTTCGGAACAGCACAACGCGCGGATGATCATACACGGATAGAGCTTCTTCAAATTTCTCGTCGGGCACCGCAATGCCGAAGAGTTGTGGGTAGTTCGTCCACTCGTTTACCGGCTCGAAACCGAGATAGCCTTCAAAAAGCGCGCGATAATACTCAGTAGTCAAGGGCCAGCGCTGCGGAGAACGCGGAATGCTCTGCCATGCGCGCTGCGACGAAATGAACACCCATTGCGCGCGATCAAGCGTATCCAGCAGATGCCGGCGCTTTTCTTCGGTATCGATGTCATACAGCTTGAGGTCGAGGCCTTCCAAACCTTGCATGCCGCCGACGGGCAGGGGATCGTCCCACGCTGTTTCGTTCGCGACTACAGTTCCGGGCGGCACGTTTTGTCTGATCCATTGTGTGGCGGCCACCCGTGGATGAGGTCGTGCATAAATCGATGTCACAGCCAATCCCCACAACGCCGTGAGCCCGAGACACAGCGCCGGCAAAGTGCGGTTCAGGGTTGTGCGAGTACTCGCTGTGGTGCGCGACGAGATGTGATGCAACAGCCACGCCGCACACAGGCACAAGAACGGCGTCGCGGGCAGATAGTAGCGCGTGAACTTGGAGAACTGCGCACCGAAATAAACAACGCAAAAGACGATCCACACGGCTCCAATGAGCAGGGCGGGTGGCAGCGCATCACCCGTTTGTTGCCGCGAGTTGAGACCGCGCCATAAAACCCACAGCGTTCCGGCGAAACCAGTCAGGCCCAGCGCCCAGCCGGTGCCCCAGCCCAGCCAGTTCCACAGCGGATACACGTAGTTGCGCCGCCCGATCCATTGCACGTTGAACGGCACATCGACTTCACCATTGGTAATATTTTTCTGCTCGCTGACCGATTGCCAGAACGATTTGTTTCCCGGGCGCTGTGGGGCCGGGCGCACGTCGAGCAAGCCTGCAAGCGTCGCGGGCCGCGCCTCGCCGGTAAACGCCATCGGGTGCGCCACGCGAAACACCATGAACGCGGCCAGCAGCAAAACGATGCCGTTGATGGCCGCTCGTGAAAGCGTGCGTCGCGCCACGCTGTTTTTCGGCGCGCTATCTTCCGCCACGCTATCTTGTGGCGCGTGGTGTTGGCGCGCCGCATGGAACACGAGCAAAGCCAGCGGCAGAGCAAACAACAAACTGGAGATTTTACTGGCCAGCGCCGCGCCCCAGAACAGGCCCGCCACCAGCCACGGCCAGACGGCGAGACCTCGCTTGTGCGGTGTTTGGATGCCGCGCAGGCACCACAGAAACGCGGCCAGCAGAAAGGTCGTGGCAAATGTATCGACCACAAAAAAATGCGACTGCTGAATATGAAGCGGCACAAGTGCGAGCAGGGCCGCGGCAAAGACGCCGAGTACTCGATTGCCCAGTCTGTGCCCGATGCGCCACAGCAACAGCACGCTGATGCAATCGAACACAGCCGATATGGCGCGACCGACACCCAGCACATCATCGTAGTTGTCACGACCAAGCAGGCTTGCGGCGGCTTTAACCACAAACAGCGGCAACTGGCCATACACGAACAGGCCAATGTCCGGCACATTTTGCGGGTTGAGTGGCGAACGTGACGTATCGAAATACGCGCCCACCGATTGCGGCAGGCGCAGTCCCGGCACAATCATGGTGAGAAAACGCTCGTCGGGATGCAGGTGCTGCGCGTTGTCCCAGTTCAAGCCGGAGAAACGACAGACCACACCCAGACCAATGCAAAACCACAGAATACGCAACCACAGCGAGTCGGGCGCGGCGGCGTGCTGCGCGGTTTCGCTCACTTCTGGTGCTGCAAAGGGCGCCGCTTTCTGTGCGCTTACGGGCGTGATAGCGGCATCCCTCGTGCGGGAATGAACGTCGGCGATGTTGCGAGTTTCCCGGTCGGACGATGTGCGCGGTTCTGCGGGCGCGACCGCCGGTGATGAGCTATTGCTTACGCCGGGCGTTTGTTGCCTTTGTTTGCGAGAACGGTTTTTCTTGGCCATTAAAAACGGAATTGGAAACAGGGTTCAGGAACTAATTTTCGCGCAGAAGCTGCAACAGTGCGGGCTTGACTTGTTGCTGAATCGCTCTATTGGCGTATCCGCTCTCGACTGGAGGCATCCACCACTTCCATCGGAGATGCCGCCCATCAGGTCGAGGCGGCGCGGCGTACGCGCGAGGTACAGCGGTTGAGTGCGTCAAAGAATTCGGGAAGCAACTTCCGGCGTATCGCCAGAAAGCAGGGTAATTGCATTAGGAATTTTAGTTAAACAATCCCGCTCCTTCAGGGGCGGGTGGATTCCAGATTCGATTCTTATCGAACTTACGCACGAGCATCGCTATGGTTCGTAGGGGCGAGGTTGCCTCGCCCAGGGCGCGAAGACCGCGCCCCTACCAATCAGATATTTTGCGTCAGCCTATTATAATTGCCATTGCCCTGCGTCAGAGAGTCGCTCACGAGTGGGATTATAGCGGAAATTGCTATACTTGGGCGGTCGTAAATCCCGATTGAAATTTCATCATAACTATGCCTGTTTACCTTCCAACTTCTGTTGTTGCCAATGCGAATACGATGCTGACGCTGGGACATTCCGGCGAGATTATGGGCTGGTTTTACCCGTCCAAAGATCATTCACAGCAGATTTACCAGTGCCTGCCCTGTGTTTACGTCGGGCCGCCGCACCACGGCACGCTGCACTGGGCCTACGGCGACGAGTGGCAGCGCCATCAATACTACGACGGCGATTGCAACATCTGCGTCACCGAACTGACGGCGCACGCGCAACATTTGCAAGTTCGCTTCACCGACGTGATGGCCGAAAATGAAGCCACATTCCTGCGCCGCATCGAAGTAAAGAACCTGGGCACGATGTACCTCGAAGCCGGCATTTTCTGCTACGGCGACTGGAACATGGGTGGCATCCGCACCGGCAACGGCGTGCGCTACGACCATGCGCAGCGAGTACTCGTGCAAACCCATCACGACGTTTCGCTGGCACTGGGCGGCGACGCCGTGGAAACCTGGCAGTGCGGCAAAGCCGGCACACAGTGGGGCAGCAACGCGCTGAAAGACCTGGACGACGGCGCGCTGAACAAGCAAGACCTCGAGATCGGCGACGTGAACTGGGCCTTTGGTTTCAACGTGGACGTGGCGCCCGGCGAAACTATATCGCGGCTGGCCGTATTCACGCTGAGCGACCAGGAAGGAACAGCGATTCAAACTCTGCAAAACGCCATCGCTAAAGGCTTCGAGGCCTACGCCACAGAACGCCGCGAGGCTGATACGCAATGGCTCGCACCCGGCTTAAAGGCGTTGCGTGCCACGGGCGGCGAAGAATTGTTGCCGCTCGAATTGCAACTGGCTTACCGGCGCTCGCTGTTGTGTTTGCCGCTGCTGTGTGGGCAGGAAGGCGCCGCCGTTGCGGCGCCGGAGTTTGACCCGGAATTTATTTCGTGTGGCGGCTACGGCTATCACTGGCCACGCGACGGAGGCGAATACATTTCCGGCTTGCTCGATGCCGGTTATCTCGAGTACTCAACCAAGTTCTTCGATTGGTGCGCGCGCCATCAAGACCCATCGGGCTTGTGGCATCAACGTTATTTTCTTAATGGCCAGCCGGGGCCGAACTGGTGCCTGCCGCCGGATATGTTGCAAGTCGATGAAGTCGGAGCCGTGCTGTGGGCATTAGGCAAATGGATGCCGACACAGAAAAAGCGCAAGCTGTCGCCTGCTTACGTCGAGATGACACGGCGCGCCGCCGATTACCTCGTGTCGCGCCAGACCGAACGCGGTGTCCACGCCAATGCCTTCGATACATGGGAAACCTTCGTTGGCTCGTTCACTTATTCCAACGCCTCGATTTATGCGGCTCTGCGCACGGCGGCGCAAGTCCTTAAAGAGGAGAAATACGACCAAGCAGCGCAACGCATGAAAGACGGCGTACTCAAACACTTCGTGCGCGGCGAAGAGTATCCGTATCTGGTGCGCGGGCTGGATTCACACGGACACGATGATGTGACAGTCGATTCGGCTTCGCTGGGCGCTATCGAGCCGTTCGAGTTGCTCGATTTGCACGACGCGCGCGATCTGGAAATCGCTGAAGGTACGCTGCGCGCCGTGACCGAACGCCTCGATGTGGAGTGGCAGGGCGGACGCGCCATTCGCCGCTTCGAAGGCGATGCCTATGTCGGTGGCGTGCCCGCTTGTGTCAACACGCTGTGGATGGCGCGCTGCTGCCTCAAAGTCGCAGCGCGTTTGCGCGAGCTGGGCCGCAACGACGAAGCAGCGAACCTGACGCAGCGCGCGAAAGTTTACTTAGTCACTGTTCTGCGCCGCTCGACGCCGACCGGCTTGTTGCCTGAATTGATGCAAGGCCCGACAGGGCAGCCTTACTGGGCCGCGCCGCACGGCTGGGCGATGGCATCTTTCGTGTCGGGAGTGCTCATGCTGGCCAAGGCGCAAGCCGCTGAAAAGTAAAATCTCTCGATGAGAAATTCTCTGCTGCACGATGAGGGTTGCACATGAAAGTAGCCGGATTGGGACCCGGAGGCCACAGGCGCGGCGCAGCGCCAATGGCCGAAATCAACATCATCCCGCTGGTCGACATCACGCTGGTGCTGTTGATTATTTTCATGGCGACCACAGCGTTTGTCAAAGATCAGAATGAACAGGACAAGAGTGAAGAAACCGTACCGCAACTGCCGCTGCTGTTGCCTCAGGCATCGGGGGCAGCGGCTATCGACGCCCCGGCTTCGGGCGATTTGCTGATTCTGGGAATTGACAAAGGCGGACAAAAATTCATCGGTGGCGCGGCGGTTTCCACCGAATCATTGCACGAGCGTGTGCGCGAAGCCGCTTTGAAAAACCCGGAAGGCCGTGTGCGCATCGACGCCGACCGCGACACGCGCTTTCAGGATATTGTCGAAGTCATTGAACTGTGCCAGTTCGAAGGATTGCGCAATGTCGGACTTCACATCGCCAAAGATAACCAACAGTAACATGGCCAAGGCCGGAGCGATTCTAAAACCCGCAACCGCTACATCACGCTGGCGCGACAGCGCAGCGGCAGGTTACACGTTGTCGTTGCTGCTGCACGGCACGGCTTACGCAGCGCTTTTCGTCCTTGCGTCGCGCTTGCCTGCTATGAAATCGGTAGCCGCGCCGACGGGCGCAACGAGTACTCAGGAAAGCAGCCAACCTGCCCAACAGAAACAAACCAGGCAAGAAGCGAACGCTCTGCGCGGTGCCGTGGCCGAGTTAGTTGCTACACGTCAGCAACTGGAACGCATCCGCGACGCAAAGCAAAAGCAGCTTGGACAGGCGACCCAGCGCCTGGCGGCCACTGCGCCGCGCAC
>DASVRI010000025.1:0-130143 GCA_036388675.1 Abditibacteriaceae bacterium
GGCCTGGTTGCCTTTGGCATCAAAGGCAACCAGGCCGCCCTGTGATTCGCGACATGCGCATTTTTCCTGAAAGGGTGCAGGTGCGCGCAAGCCTGCAAAAGAATCTCGTGACGCAGCGTGTGCGCGTGCAAGTACGATTGCGCGGCACACCGGCCACAGGTTACGAAGTCGGTGCCGCCACTGCTGATCCCGCACGCGTTCTGTTGCGCGGTCGTCGCGCTGTGCTGCGAAGCTGGCGCCACTCTCGCTTGTTGTCGATGTGAGTGGCGCACGCGACACAATTCAGCGCCGCACCCATGTCACCTTGCCGCGTGGCGTCACGGCTGTCGGCTCGCGCTTCGTGTCCGTGACCATTCCCGTAACGCCTTTGCAGCACGATCAAACATTAGCGCCGCTCGACGACAGCGGCCAACCGCAGCCACAAACGACACCGGCTATCGGCGCATCGGCTGCTAGTGCATCGGCTGATGACACACCTCTTGTGCAAACAGCTCCGCCGCAAACGGCACCGCCGCAGACAGCGCGCACAGCAACACGGGCAGCAACGCCAACTCCTCTCCCCTTTCGAAGCGGATGCGGGATTTTAATCGGAGCGTCGCTCCAATTCAGGTTTCTCTGGCGCGTAACGTGCAATGCGGCTGACGGTTCGGTAACGCACTGTGCGACTGTTCCGAGTACTCATGTGGAGAGAACACTGATGACCAACGATGCTGATGAGGTTCAACACCAACCTTTCAACGACAAAATGCTGGCGGCTAAGGCCAGGCTGTTGGAGCGCTTCAGGCGTGAGGGCGAACATTACCAACCGCCGACGCTCAAGACGACACCGGAGCAGCGCCGGTTACGTCGTGTGCCGCCGGGTCAGCATCTGACCAAAGGTTTTCCGGTTCTCGATCTGGGCGTGCAGCCGCAATTCAACTCCCAGACGTGGCGCTTCAAAGTGTGGGGCGACGTGGAAAACCCGATCGAACTTTCGTGGGACGATTGGAAGCAGTTGCCGCGCGTGCGCCAGACCACCGATTTTCACTGCGTTACAACCTGGAGCAAGCTTGACGTGCAGTGGGGCGGCGTTCGTTTCTCGGATCTTGCCGCGATTGTAATGCCAACCGAGAAGGCGAAGTATGTCATTCAGCACGGCGCCGAAGGCTACACCACAAACGCGCCGCTTGAAGAACTGATGGATGACGATGTCCTGATCGCCGATGAATTTGTGCTCGAACTTAACAGTGTGAACAATGGCTGGCAGCCAATTCCCACCGAGCGCGGCGGCCCCGTGCGCATGATCGTGCCCAAATTGTATGCGTGGAAGGGATCGAAGTTTCTCATTGGCATGCGCTTTCAGCAGCACGATGAACCCGGTTTCTGGGAAACACGCGGCTACCATAACCACGCCGACCCGTGGCGCATGGAACGCTACGGTGCAGAGCGCTCGCGTTGAGCCACAAGGCTGTGCCGGTATCAGGCAGTTGAGAAGATCCTTGAAATAGCAATTGAAGCCGGAAAGACACAGGTTGTCGGCTCTCAAAAGCCTCTGTTCAAGGGATGGATTTCGCCTGCGGACTTTTAGAAACAGCCGTAACAAGTTTAACGTTGCAGTGGTGCAATCTGTGACATGGTAGAAACTGAAGTGAAGCTCTCGCAGGCAGCAGGACCACACTGACATCGCAATTTACCCGCAAGTGAGAAATGTATATCATCATAGAGTGAAGTTGCGATAGGGCATTCTGATCGGCAGTTGTGCAGCAGTCTGGTTGCGCACTACAGGTTTCGCACCAGGAGAAATAATGCTTACAGAAAGCTGGCACATATTCATAGAGCAATACCCTCAGATGATGAAGGCGTACCGCCGTATGGCAAAGTTGGACTGGTTCGTAAATGGCCAATGGGTCGCTTTTGTAGGTCACTACACTAACGGCATCTTCATGCAGGTTTACAAACCTCACTGGTACAACCAGGAGCTTGAGGGCATTCATTTCGAGTTAGCTTTAGATGCCGGGTGCTTGCAGAACAAGGTGGCAAACATCCAACTTCATATTACGCACAAAAATGTCTTGCCTGATCGGGATCGATTTAATGAATACACTATTCCACGTATGAGTGAGATGGTCAGTCAGTGGGATGCACGCTACGAGTTATCCCAGGCCAAGCTCTCAGAAAGATTGAATCTCAATGTGCCTTTTACACAATCGAACTTTGCTCAAAGAATTGCAGATGAAATGACACAGGTCTGTCAGTTGGGCAGTATTATTGACGATGCACTTTCTCAGATGTAAGAGCGGTATCATAGACAAACTCAAGACACAGGCAGCACCGCAACATGGCAATTACTCCGACATCTACGTTCAAACAACCCCTATAGAGTGCGTGTTGCTCTGCACTTTCTGCATGTTCAGAATTATGATCTGTGCCCTTGGAACACCTGATGTTTCCAACTCTGTGACACGACGCCGTAACTGAGTACTCACTACCTACCCTTTAATGAGTACTCGCATTGTGAAGCCGGCTTTTGACTTGACCTCTTAAACGGGCTACAATCTCCTGGTAACTCAAACACCTGACAAAAATTGCAGTGCAAGCGCAGCAGCGCAGGCGCATGGAGGACAAGCGAGCATGGCGGACGCCGGAACCCAGAACACAGCCCATCAGACCCAGAGCAGCGACACCTCGACCGGAAACGGAGCACCCGAAGTGAGTCCTAAAAACCCGCGCGTGCAGATGCCGAAGGTGCCATATCCGCCGCTTGCCATGCCGCTGGGTTATGAGGAAATCTGCCAGATCCTGCCGCATCGCTACCCGTTCCTCCTGGTTGATCGCATCGTTGAACTGGAGCCGGGCCATCGCTGCGTCGGTGTCAAGAATGTCACGGCCAACGAAGAGCACTTCCAGGGTCACTTTCCCGGACACCCGGTTATGCCCGGCGTGCTCATTCTGGAAGCCATGGCGCAAGTCGCCGGAGTGCTCACTCTGGTTTCACGCAACACGCCCGGTGCGCTGTCCTATTTCGCCGCGATTGAAAAGGCCCGTTTTCGTCATCCGGTGCGCCCCGGCGACCAGTTGATAACCGAAGCCACGCTCAACGTGCTGCGCGGCGACCTGTGCAAAGTGCATGTGGTGGGACGCGTTGATGAACAAATTGTCGTAGAAAGCGACTATACGTTCATGACACGTTCTGATAACGCCTCCACTTCCGTTGTGCAGACCCAGGCGACCGCACTGACCACGCAAGGTGCCGCACCGATGATCTCCGCGTCACCAGTGGTAGCGGCGGTTGTGCCGGACTCAGCGCAAAACGGCACGGCTCCGGTAACGCAAAGTACGCCGCGGCGCGCCGCCGACAGCGCCGGGTCTGTGCAGGCTGTGGCCAAGCATGGAGATGCGAGTACTTATCACGCGGTTGCCAACGCCGCCGCACCGGCGCTGCCCCGCATTGAAGGCGTTATTCCGCCGCGCGAAAGCACAGGACGCACCTTTGTGCATCCCACCGCACTCGTCGATCCAAAAGCCGAACTGGAAGAAGGCGTCTGGGTCGGGCCATATTGCATCATTGAAGGCGGCACGCGCATCGGCAAGGGCACGATTCTCGAAGCGCATGCCATCATCAAAAGCGGCACTTCGGTCGGCGAGCGCTGCCGCATCTGGCCGCACGTCATCCTGGGTCACGAGCCGCAGGATGTTAAGTTTCGTGGTCAGGAATCGTTCCTCAAAATCGGCAACGACAACATTCTGCGCGAGATGGTGACGATTCACCGCGCCACGGGCGAAGGCGCGCAGACCACAATCGGCAACAACAACCTGTTGATGGCTTATGTGCACATCGGGCACAACTGTGTCGTGGGCAACAACACGATGATTTCCAACTCGACCGGGCTGTCCGGCCACGTTACGATTGAAGACAAAGTCGTGATCGGCGGCTTTGTGGGCATTCATCAGTTCGTGCACGTCGGCAAAATGGGCATGATTGGCGGTCTGAGCAAAGTCGTGCAGGACGTGCCGCCTTTCTGCACCTGCGACGGGCGTCCGGCCAAAGTTCACGGCCTCAACACGCGCGGTCTGCGACGCAATGGAGTGCCGTCGGAAGTGCGCAATCAGGTCAGCACCGCGTTTAAGCTGCTCTATCGTTCGGGGCTTAATACGTCGCAGGCGCTGGAGCGCATTCATGCCGAAGTGCCACGTAGCGAAACCCTCGATTACTTCATCGACTTTGTAGAGCGCGTACGCGAAGGCCGTCTCGGTCGCCAGGACGAAACGCCACACTTCTAAAGTGACGAGTGACGAGTAATGAGTGACGAGTCGGTGTTTCACTCATTACTCATTACATATCACTCATCACGATGCCTAATCTTCTCTTTGTTGCCGGTGATCTTTCAGGCGATATTCACGCGGCCATGCTGGCGCGGCGAGTACTCGAACGCCATCCGGCGTGGAAAATTTATGCGTTGGGCGGTTCGCATTTGCGTGAGGCCGGAGCGCATTTGATTGGCGATACAAGCGGTTGCAGCGTTATCGGGCTGGTGTCATCGTTGCAACTTGTGCCGCGCGTGCTGAAGTTGCGCCGCCGAGTACTCGAATTTCTTTCGGGTGAACACGTTGACGCGGCTGTGCTCTGCGACTGGGGCGCATTCAATGGCCGCCTGCTGCCGCAATTGCACGCCGCCAACATTCCCGTGTTGTATTATTTTCCGCCGCGTTCCTGGCAGCGCAGCGGACAACGCGGCCTGGGCATCGTGCCGTTTGTATCGCGCGTGGCGACGCCATTCGAGTGGTCGGCGCAACGCTTGAACGAAGCGGGCTGTCGCGCCGAATGGGTGGGGCACCCTTTATTGGAAACGGTGCAACTGCTGCCGCAAGATTCGCCGCAACGCCTGGCTTTGCGCCGCGAGTTCGGTGCGCCGGATGATGCGAAACTTGTGGCTCTGCTGCCCGGTTCGCGCGCTCTGGAACTGCGCTACATCGCGCCTGCGGTTGCCGGAGCTGTGTCGTTGCTGCGACGTAACTTCAGTAACTTGCATTTTATCGCTGCAGCGCCGCGCGGTGCCGCATCGAGTACTCGCCAGGAGTTTTCAAATGATGTCTCGATTGTTGAAGGACGTGCGGCACAACTTCTCAGCGCTTGTGATGCCGCCATCGTGAAAAGCGGCACGTCTACGCTGGAGGCAGCCGTCGCGGATGCGCCGCAGGTCGTAGTGTATGATGGCCCGAAGGTGATGCGTTTGCAGGCGCACATCATGGGAATACACAAACGTGTGCCGTTTGTCGCCATGCCCAATATTATCGTGCAGCGCCGCATCGTGCCGGAGTTGCTGGGTGAAGACTGCACGCCCGCAAACATCGCGCGTGAAGTTTCGTTGCTCCTCGAAGCAGGCGAATCGAGTACTCGTATGCGCACCGATTACGCCCTTGTGCGTCGCGCGCTGGGCCATGACTTGCCGCTTGGCGCCACGCAGCGCACCGCCGAAATATTGGATGCGATGCTGGAGGACGCTGATGCAGCGCGCTGTGGTGCGTCGCGAGCCGGTGCGGGACAGGCTGCCGGTGAAACAAGTTAAACTTCCCTTGCTTCAAGGGACACAAAACGCATGAACAATCTCAAACGATTGCTGCCTTATCTTCAAGGACAGCGCAGCACCATCATTAAAGCCGTTATCAGCATGGTTCTTTCGGGCCTGGTCTCGATAGCCATGCTCTATCTCTTTGAAAAGGTGCTCAAGCAGATTCTTAATGTCGATGCGGCTCGCCCCGACATGGTGATGAAAGCGCTCCGACGAGGACTAAAAGAAGGGCTGTCCGATTCGCAGATCATGCTCTACATCCGCCCGATCATGGCTGCGGCTCCCAATCGCGGCCCGGATTTGCAGCGTCTTAACTACTTCGTCCTGATCATGCTCGGCGTTGGAATACTGGCTGCCGTCACCGACTTTTTTCAGACCTACTTCACCACACGCCTGGGCCAGCGAGTACTCACACGCCTGCGCTCCGATTTGTTCGCTCATTTTCAAAGTCTCTCCGTCGGGTTCTTCGAGCGCAAGCGCACCGGCGAACTGATGAGCCGCATGACCAACGACCTGTCATCGCTGCAAGGTTTGATGACACAGGCCATCACAACCACTGTGCGCGCTCCCATTGCAACGGTTGGCGCCCTGGGCTACATGTTCAGCAAAAACTGGCAGTTGTCGCTGCTGGTGCTGACGATTCTGCCGCCGATGGCCTTTCTCATCAATCGCGCCGGCAAGCAGATTCGCAAGTCCACGGCCATGATGCAAAGGCAAATCGGCGAGTTGACCAACTATCTGCAAGAGAAAATGTCGGCCATGCGCCTCATCCAGACTTTCGGCACGCAGGACTACGAAATCGCGACTTTTGAGAAGGTAAACCAGGAGTCGTATCGGCGCGCCATGGTGCCGGCCCGCATCAAAGCGGTTCTCTCGCCCAGCATCGAGTTTCTTGGTTTGCTCGGCGTGATGCTTGCCTTATGGTATGGCGCGCACAGCAAGCCCAACCCCGAAGAATTGATTGTTTTCCTTTTTGCGGGGCATCGTTCAGCAATGAACCTAAAGGCGCTGGCCAGTTTGACCACCATGTTTCGCAGCGCCGAAGCCGCTACCGACCGACTGTTCGAAATGCTCGACACCAAGCCTGAAGTACAGGACACGCCCGGTGCCAAAGACTTGCGCGAGCGCAAAATTCAAGGCCACCTGGTGTTTGACAATGTGCGCTTCGCTTACGGCAACGGGCCGGAAGTGCTGCATGGCATTTCTTTTGAAGTCAAGCCCGGCGAAGTAGTGGCGCTGGCCGGTCTAAGCGGTTCGGGCAAAACAACGATTTCCAACCTCGTGCCGCGTCTCTACGACCCCACTGGCGGCAGCGTTTTGCTGGACGGCCTCGACTTACGCTCTGTCACCTTGAAGTCTCTGCGCTCATACATCGGCGCGGTGCCGCAGGAAACCACGCTATTTCACGGCACTATTCGCGAGAACATCGCCTACGCCCGGCCAGACGCCACGCTGGAAGAAGTGATCGAAGCGGCGCGACAGGCTCATGCCGATGAATTCATCCAGAAGCTGCCCGATAAATATGATACGCCCATCGGCGAGCGCGGCGGGCGTCTGAGCGGCGGACAGCGCCAGCGCATCGCGATTGCGCGCGCTCTGCTGCGCGACCCGCGCATTCTTATTCTGGACGAAGCGACCAGCGCACTCGATGCCGAAAGTGAATCGCTGGTGCAGGACGCATTGAGTACTCTGATGAAGGGGCGCACGACACTTATCATCGCGCACCGCTTCTCTACTATCCGGCACGCCAACAAAATTCTGGTGCTGGAGCAGGGCAACATCGCCGAGTCGGGCACGCACGACGAACTGCTGCAACAGGATGGAATCTACAGTCGCTTGTATCACATGCAAACGGCTGCGCGCAGCAGTGATGACGATCAGAATAATGAAACCGGAGCCAATAACGAATCCTCCGGCGGCGACTCTCTTGAACTCGATGGCCTCAATAACGATGACATCGATCTCCAGCCCGATTCCAAGGACAACTGGCCGGTGGTGGCCAAAGCGTGAGCAGCCAGAAAAAGAGCCGGCAACACGCCGCTCACCACACGTCGCGCGCTGCACCGGGAGAATTATCTTCCATCTCGCGTCGCTCTCGGGCGGTTTACCAGTCGTATAACGCGCTCATTATGCCGCTGCTGCCGGCACTGGGAGCTTACTCGCTGTGGCGGCGTTACCGACAAGGCAAGTCAGCCGCTTCCGTTGCCGGTTTGTGGGGCCACATATCACCTGAAGTGGAAGCGGCGTTGGCAAGCGCGACAAGCGAAACAGCAAGTGACACTCCAGACGGCCAGCCGAGTACTCGCGAGGCGCCGCGCATCTGGATTCATGCGGTTTCCGTAGGCGAAACTTTGGCGGCTCGTCCTGTGGCGCGGGCCTTGCGCGACGCCATTCCCGATTGCCGCATTGCGCTTTCCAGCACGACCGATACCGGACATGAGACTGCACAGGCCGCGCTACGCGCCGGTGAAGTGGACGCCACGTTTTTCTTTCCTCTCGATGTACCGCTGGCGGTAAAGCGCACGCTGCGCACTGTGCGGCCACACGCCCTTCTTTTACTGGAAACCGAATTGTGGCCCAACCTGCTGCACCTGGCGCGGCGGCAGGGCGCGCGTACTTTCCTGGTGAATGGGCGCGTGTCGGACAACCTGTTGCAACGTGCGCCAAAGCTGGCGCGATTGTGGCGCTGGATGATGGCCAACCTCGACGGATTGTTGATGCGCTCGCAGTTCGATGCGCAACGTATGTTGAAAATTGGTGCACCGAAGTCACGCGTTGCTGTGACGGGCGATGTGAAATTGGATACTCTTCCTGATGTCGAACGAAATGAGCAAGCGCGAACAGAGTGGCGGCAGACGCTGCACATCGCGCCCGATGCCGCTTTGTGGGTGGCGGGTTCCACGCATCCCGGCGAAGAGGAAATGATTTTTTCCACGTATGCAGCACTGCGGCGGGAAGTGCCCGACTTGCGCCTGGTGCTGGCACCGCGCCACATCGAGCGCGTGGATGAAATCGAGCAACTGGCGCGGCGACACGAGTTAACTGTGGCGCGGCGCACGCAGATTGAAAGCACTCAGCCAAACGATGTGATTCTTCTCGACACGGTTGGCGAGTTGAGTGCTCTGTATGCGGCAGGCGACGTGGCGTTTGTCGGTGGCAGCCTTATCGAGCGCGGCGGCCACAACGTGCTGGAGCCGGTGCTACGCGGCGTGCCGGTTGTGTTCGGGCCGCACGTCGCCAACTTTCGCGGTGCCGCGGCTTTTGCACAGGAATCGGGCGCCGGGCGCATGGTGAATGATGTCTCGGAATTGACTAACGCAGTGCTCAACTGGCTGCAAGACGCCGATGCGCGCCGCGCCGCAACCGAAAACGCACGCCTGTTACTGCGCGCACATTGTGGTGCGGCACAACGCGTCGCCGAGCAGGTGGCGCAGTCGCTGCAACATCGGGCATAGGAGATTCGAGTACTCGTCGAGTACTCGAATCGGGAGAGAAGATGGTATATCAACAACTGGATGCCGAAACGCAAGTACAAAATTTCGTTCCGATAACGGTGCAGGAAGCGCGGCTGGTGAGCGGTCCTTGGGGCAAATCGCTGCAAGTCGAGCGCGAAACGCAAGGCCCCACCATTCCCGGAGTCGAAATCATCCAGGCGCAAACCTTCTCGCGCACGTTTTCGCGCTTTGCGTGGCAACCTTATGCTCGGTGCGGCTGAGGCATTATATCGCGTCTTGCTGGAACGCCGGCGCCGCAAGTGGACGCGCGGCACCGCGACGACCTTTGCCGGTTGCCAGGTTCTTTCTGTGGGCAATCTTACCACGGGCGGCACCGGCAAGACGCCGGCTGTACAGTGGCTGGCGCGGCGTCTGCAAGCCGATGGAGCCAAAGTCGCGGTGGTGGCGCGTGGCTACGGCGGCCAACTTTCGGCTGCGGGAGCGGTTGTCTCGGATGGACAGCAGACTTTCGTGAATGCAACGCAGGCCGGTGATGAGCCGTTGTTGCACGCGCGTTCGCTGCCCGGTGTTGTTGTTATCATCGGGCGTGACCGCGTGGCGGCTGTGCAAAGAGCCATAGATGACTTCGGGGTCGATACAGTGATTCTCGATGACGGATTTCAATTTTGGTCGCTGCAACGCGACCTCGACCTTGTTTTGCTGGATGCGCGACGCCCGTTGGGCAACGGTCATCTGCTGCCCCGTGGCCGCTTGCGGGAGCCTCCCGAATCTCTGATGCGCGCCGATGCCATTCTCTTGACGCGTGCCGATGTTGCAACGCAAGCACAGCGCGATGCTGCCCGCCGCCTCGTGGCGCGTTACACTCAAGCTCCGGTTTTCGAAGCGAGCCATGCGCCGTTGGCATTACGTGATGAGCGCACCGCAACGGAGCAACCGCTGACGGCGCTCCATGGCGCGCGCGTTTTTGCCGTCTCGGCTCTGGCTGATAACAGTGCTTTTGCTGCGACTCTGCAAAAGAGCGGGGCACAAGCCCAACGTCATGTGGCGCGTCGCGATCACCATCGTTGGACAAAAAGTGAGATCAAGCGAGTACTCACCGACGCCGCAAGTAGCGATGCAATGGTTGTCACAACCGAAAAAGACGCTGTGAAATGGCAACCCGCGTGGCTGCACGATGAACAGGCGGTTACAGTATGGAGTCTGCGCATTAAACTCAAGATGCTGCCCGATGACGAAGCGTTCTGCGAGTGGCTGCGCGGCGCATTGAAACGCGTTTAAGAGTTATAGCTATGTCCAGAGATAACGATAAGCAGGAAAATGCGGGACGGGAAGGTGCAGCACCGGAAAGTGCAGCGCCGGAAAGTGCGCAATCTACGCACTGGCAAGTCGCGGAGGCGCGCCTGGTGCAACTTTGCGCGCGCGCCATGGAGCGCACATCGTGGGCGGGTTGTCGCCGCACGGGCAGTTGGCTCGGGTTGGCGTTCTATTACGGTGTTGTCGGTCGGCAGCGCACTGCTATCAAGAACTTGCGCATTGCCTTTCCTTATATAAGCGAGAGCGCAGCACGGCGTTACGCCCGGCGTGCGGTTCAAAACCTGGGTATGACGTTTTGCGAATCGCTGCATTTGGCGGTAGCCAGCAAAGAAGATGTGCGTGATTATGTCACAACCGAAGGTTTGGAGTATTTGCAGGAGGCATACGCCGATGGCAAAGGTGCGATTTTGCTGTCGGCTCACTTCGGTAACTGGGAGTTGTCGGGAGCGCGTGTCGCTCAGGAACTTCCTCTTTCCGTTATGGCACGCCCCAATTCAAATGCGGGTGTCGAAAGCCATGTCGAGCAGGTGCGTCGCGCTGCCGGCATAAAGGTAATTTCCAAGTGGGACTCGGCGCGACCGTCGCTGCGCGTGCTGCGTTCCAGTGAAATCCTGGTCGTGCTGCCCGATCAACGCGCCGGCAAAGGCGAAGGCTTGCTGTTGCCGATGTTTGGCCGCGTGACGCGTTTCTATTCATCGGTGGCGCAGTTGGCCTATTTATCGGGCGCACCCGTTGTGCCTGGTTTCGGTGTGCGCCGCGAGCCGTGGCTTTCAGACGGTCGCATCATCGCGCAGTTTGCGCCGCCCTTGCAACTGAAACAGGATGCCGAGCGGCGCGGACTTTCTCGCGAAGAAGCCGTGCGGGAAGGCACACAGCGCGTCATTGGCGAACTGGAAAAAATTATCCGCGCGCACCCCGATCAGTGGTGGTGGTTGCATCGCCGCTGGCGCGAAGCCGACGCAAAGCGGGAATTACAAGATAAATTAAAGAGTGATCCGGCTCCACTTACACCAACAGTGTGAGCGACGCATCGGCCCCTTGTTTCAGCAGTCACTCGTTTGAGTACTCGCCGGCAGTAGATAACGCATGAACGAAGCCACAACCAATAGCACGACTCCAAAGTTCAGCCGCGATGCCGTTGAAGTGAAGATAATGCGGCTTTTTGGCGGTACCATGGAGCGCGCCTCCTGGGCGGGTTGCCGGCGCAGTGGTGTCTGGCTTGGCCTCTTGTTCTACCACGCGATAAAGGGCCGCCGCGAAGTAGCGACGAACAATGTGCGTCTGGCGTTTCCGCACATGAGCCAGGCCGCCGCGCAACGCATGGCGCGCCGCTCGGCACAGAACTTCGCCATGATGTTTTGCGAGTTCATGCACTTGCGCACCGCCTCGCCCACCGAAGTGCGCGCCTACGCCGACATTGACGGATTGGAACACATCGAGCAGGGGCTGCAACAGGGGCGGGGAGTGTTGCTCTTAACCGCGCATCTGGGCAACTGGGAAGTGATGGGCGCGCGTGCTGCCCAGGAGTTTCCTCTCACGGTTATCGCGCGTCCCACCTCCAATGCGGGTGTGGAAAATCATATCGCGCAGGTTCGTGCTGCGGCGTGCATCGGCGTCATCTCAAAGTTCGATACGGGGCGCGCGGCGCTCAACGTTTTGCGCAAGAACGGCACGTTGGGCATCTTGCCCGATCAACACGCCGGGCCTGAAGGGGTGTTGTTGCCCATGTTCGGCCACCCGACGCGTTTTGTAACGGCGATCCCGCGCCTCGCCATGCTCTCGGGAGCGCCTATTGTACCGGCTTTCGGCGTGCGTCGCACACCCTGGCTGTCCGATGGCCGCATTGTGGCGCGCGTTTCTCCCGGCATCATGCTGGAAAAAGGCAAAGCGCTCAAAGCGAGTACTCGTTCGCGCGAAGAGGCGATTGTGGAAGGCACGCGCTGCGTCATCAACGAGATCGAAAAAATTGTGCGCCAGCATCCCGATCAGTGGTTGTGGATGCATCGTCGCTGGCGTCGTAGCGACGAACGCGATGCCGCAGTGCAAAGTCAAAACGGCGACACGTCCGGCATCAACAGCGAGCAGTAACAGTGAGCAAACCCGCGATGAGTAAAAAGGTGGCCAGGCAAGGTTCGGGAAAACGCGATGCGTCTCGGGATGCGAACCCATTTGCCGGCTTGCGTCGCCGCGATCTGCCGCAGGTTACAGCGCGCGTCATACATCAGGGGCGCGGTTACGGCAGCACGGTTTCGCTCATCGAAAAGAACGGACAACGCGCCGCCGTGAAGGACTTTTACCGTGCTCCGGGCTGGTTCCGTGTACTCGTTGCGCCATATCTTCTGAGCCGTGAAGCGCGCGCTCTACGGCGCTTGCACGGAGTGCCGGGTGTGCCGCAAATTCTTGGGCGTATTGATCGTTACGCCATCGTTACGCAGTACATCGAAGGCACGCCGCTCGACCATTTCAGCACCGGCGAATTGGCACCGGAAGTCTTTCCGCGCGTGCAGCAGGTCATTGACGGCATTCATGCACGCGGCGTTTCACATGGCGACCTCAAGCGTCGCAGCAACTTGCTTCTTACACCGGATGGAGCAATTTATCTGGTGGACTTCGCTGCTGCGACCGTCGGACAAAAGCCGCTGCGGCCCTTCACCAATTGGCTGCAAAAGCAAATGGCCTTAGTCGATGACAAGTCGGTGCCGCGCTTGAAGAAGTTCGTTGCGCCTGAACTCCTCACTCCTGCCGACCGCGACAAACTGGAGAACCCCACACCGCTCGAAAAATGGGCACGACGGCTTTTAAATCGCTAAAGCCAATTGGGTAGATTGTCTTAGTCGTAAACAGGAACCTCGCCCAGCAACTCCCTGGCTTGGAAGATGTCTTTGCCAACAACAAACACACGATAACGCGGCTCATCGACATGGTACGGAATCTTGTCCGTGGATGCGTTAAGACCTTGCTGCTCTAAATCCTTACAAAGACACTTTGCCCGCTCTTGTGAACGAAAGAAGCCGACGCAGTGACTATGGCGCATGCTCATGATTTTCTGAAAGAAAAATTGGCACACGTCGTTCTCATCATTGCTGACAAATATCGGTGCATCGTCCTGCCCACGCTCCGTATAATATATGCACCATTTCTCGCCGTCGTGAGCAAGGCAAAAAGCATCGGATGCACCGCCGCGCGCTCCTATGGCGTAAAGAGAGGAATTGCAGCCTTCTTCAAATAGCCTTTGCTCAAGTTCTTGAATATTCACTTTGTTGAAGTGTAAGGATTGGTGTTATGGCTGCACCGGAGTGGTGGTCGGCGTTATCAACGGCTGAATTCACCCGCCACAGGAAGCCGGAGCGACGGGAAGAACGACCGGGCGTAGGTGGTCGGGTTCAGCATCTTGTTATGGTCCTTGTTGATGCCTTTGGATTACTCAATCGGATTGACATACCACTCCGACGCAATCGAAAATCCAATCTTCCGCAGCATGTCACGCTTGGGTTCGTCCAAGTGTCCACAAACAAGTACAGAGAGAACCGCGCCGCGCGCTTTAGCTTGACTTTTCACCTCAGCCAGTAGAGCCTCGCCGACCGTATGCCAACGTTCCGGGCCAGAAACCACGAAATCATCAACTCCACAAACTTGACCGCCAGGGTCATAGACAGGTGGTGCCGTAGTCAAGCTGGCAATCACAAAACCTTCTACTTTACCTGACTCTTCATAAACCAATACAATGTTGTTCTCCCTTTCTACCTGTGCCTTGAAGAATGGTGTCTGTTTTTCCGACGCGCCCTCTGCCTTACGCCAGAAAAGCGGGGAATACTCCGCGTATTGAGTCCGTTTCGTATCGGAGAGTTCAACCATTGTGCTAACATCATCAATTGTTGCCGCTCGAATGTTCATGCTATTTACTCTCCAAAACAGTATGAACCACTGTAACGCTTCGCGCAAGCGGACTAAGGACCAGGCTTACCCGCCGCCGGAAGCGTAGCGACGAAGTGAGGAACGAGCGCAGGGAACGAAGCTGTAGGCGGTCGGATGCAGCGTCTTGTTCTACCGTTGTTGATGCGTCGCACTTCATTATTTTGGTTATGAGAGCGCGGCCAGAGCATTTTTTATTTGCTCCTCAGACGCGAGGCTTTCATCAACTGCCAAAAATGAAACGAGATTGAGCGGTGCATTTTGTTGTGCGGCGGCGTGCATTTTATGATGGCCGTCAAGAAGATAATGTGCCAAACACCAGTGTTCGGTAATTTTGGGGTCGCCGTCCCAAACCGCTGGTTGCTTAACATCCAATATGGAAAGTGTGAACGCAGTCGGCAAAATGCCGCGTGTTATTTCGTTCTTATAATGTGACAAGCGATTTGGGTCAAGCCAGGTGAATGGAAACATCGGCATAATGAACTCGAAAAGCTGACAATGTTCGTCGAGCGGGAGCGAGCGACTACGGTAGTACGTTACATGAGGATTATGAGGCAATGACCAAAATTTCTCTATGCCCCATAAATCAACTTGTTCTTTCACGAAATAGTCGTCAGGGTCACCGGGTGCGACCAAGCGCGGTAGAACTGTTGGGAAGCTGATGAGATAAGAGCCATTCGGGAGTACTCGGCTCAAAGTTTCGGTGAAGTCAGGATCGGCAATGTCAGCTCCTGTGTTGAGACGATCCGCGATGCTGGCTGCTGATATGTTCTGGTTTGCTCCCTGTAGCCGCTCGAACAAGAACTCACACGTCCCGCAGATATTGCCGATATGATAAGCCCTCTTATTCTCGATCATTAGAAAACGATCAAAATCTGGCCCTAGCCCGCTGCTGGGTTTTTCAAAGCTGAGAATTGAAGAAGAGTTAGAGATTGTAATGCGGCTCGGTTCACTCATAGTGTAGATTATATCATGGGCATCATGTAGCTTGGCGCGACGGTAGAACGACCAAGCTCACCTGCCGCTGGAGTGGAGCGAGGAACGAGCGGAACGGAAGCGGTCGGGTGCAGCGCCTTGTTCTGCTGCTGTTTGGGACTTACAGTTCAAGGATGTGTTTTGTGTATCGACACTCTCATATAAAACGACAAAAGTAAAATGCTACTTCGTTTAAACTTGTTTCCGTGTCGTCATATAAAGTGGTGTCAAAGCCGCAAAATTGAAAGCCAAGTTTTGTATAGAATGCAATGGCCGGAGAATTGACGTTTTGCGTTTCCAACCATAAACAACGAGCAGGCGTAGTTTTCGCGTAATCCAAAACTGCATCCATCAACGCCTTTCCAATTCCTTTACTCTTGCTGTTTGGTAAGACATAAACCCCGGTAAGAACAACCCGCTTGTTCCAGTTCTCATATTTAGCGGTTGCGAAACCAACAATGACTCTGTTAATTTCTGCAACGACTGAGAAGTTGGCTCCACTGATATCGCTTTCTACATCAAGTGGAAATATTTTCTGAAGTGGAGCATCGAGTTTTTCTTCAAGAATTTCGGCGGATATTCCGTTTAACACCACGCGATAAACAAATTCTGTGGAGAATGAAGCATCAAAGTTAGATAGCTGTTCTCTGTCTGTGTGCCAACAGGTGTTGCGGATAACCATTGAGAAGATTTTAACGTAAATTGGAAAACCAATGCTGCAATTTCCTGTCGAGTATCGCGCAGCAGCAGAACGACCGAGTTTAGCCGCCGCTGGAAGTGAAGTGAGGAACGAACGGAGCTGTAAGCGGTCGGCTGCAACGGTTTGTTGTGCTGCTTGTTATGGATGCCTAGAAGTGGTTTCACAACCTAAGATCCTTTTGACTTGTGGTTGTGAGAAAAGAACATCCACTATTGACCCAGCAGCAGTGGTGCAAGATTGCGCCGTTGCTGCCTGAACTTAAGCCTTCGCCTAAAGGCGGACGGCGCTTTGTTGATAATCGTCGTGTGCTCGAAGGTATTTTGTGGGTCTTGAAAACAGGTGCCCGCTGGCGCGACTTGCCGCCGCAGTATCCCTCACCGGCAACCTGTTGGCGCCGACTGCGCGACTGGGAAGAACAAGATGTCTGGCTCAAGGTGTGGCGCACCTTCATCGAAGAGCTGGATGAGGGTGGACATTTGGAGTGGGAAGAAACCTTTGCCGACGGCTCGTTTGCTCCGGCCAAAAAAGGGGCGCAGGAGTCGGCAAGACCAAGAAGGGTAAGGGAACCAAGTGGATGGTGGTGGCAGATGGCCAAGGAGTTCCTTTGGCATCCACGCTGGGCAGTGCATCGCCAGCAGAGGTGAATCTGCTGGAACCAACTTTGGAGACCATGCCGCAGCCTTGGCAGAACAAAGTGCAGCGCTTGATTTTGGATCGAGGTTACGACAGTGACCCGTTGCGCGAGCGATTGAAGAATAAAGGTGTTGAGATGATTTGTCCACATCGGCGCAACCGCAAAAAGCCCAAGACGCAGGATGGACGCCCGTTGCGCCGCTACAAGCGGAGGTGGAAAGTTGAGCGCACCTTCGCCTGGCTGGGCAACTACCGGCGCTTGCTGGTGCGTTGGGAACGTGACCTGGTTGTTTATCGCGGCTTCTTTCATCTGGCTTGTGCGCTCGTCGCTCTCAACAGGTTATGAAACCACTTCTAAAAAGGGTGTTCGCCAGGTGAGACGACAAGACCGCGTTCGGTGATGCGCATGCGGTGTACGTTGGTGTCGTGCTTGGTGCCGCGCATCTTACGGACTTCGATGCCGCGATAAGTTTGTGCAACATGCAGCACGATGGCGCCCTGCGCGACGAACTGTTCGATGCCAAAGCGCGTGATGTGATCGCTGTCGGGCATTTCGGTGGTGAGCAGTGTGGTGCAGCCCAATTCTCGCAGCATGGCGCACAGGCGCAGCACATCGCGGCGCAGACTGACCATGTCGCTGTAAGGCAGGCCCAGTGCGGCCACCGAATCAAACACGATGCGCCTGGCGTTGACCTGGGTCACGGCATGGTGAATCTCATCGAGCAGAGCATCAATCGAAAGCGGCGCATCCACCTCAAAAGGAATGGGGCTTTTCAGCAGCACCATCTTCCCTTCACGCACCCACTTGTCCAGGTCCCATCCGTAGCGGCCCATGTCTTGATAAAGGTCGGCAGCCTCTTCTTCAAGCGTGACGTACACACCGGGTTCGTCGCAAGCTGTGATGCCGTGCTGCAAAAATTGAAAGCCGAAAGTGGTTTTGCCCGAACCGGCACTTCCAGTCAGCGCCACAATGCGTCCACGGGGAAGACCACCTTCCAACAGCTCATCCAGCCCGTGAATGCCGGTTGGTGTGCGCTCGAATTGGTGTAGGGAAGGGGAAGCTAACATAAAAGGAAATGGAGTACTCGGATGCAGGTCGTTATTCGCTGTCGGTTCTCATTTACTCGTGCGTCAGGGCATAGCGCTTGGGCATGTCGAGTGTGGATAAGACGACATGCTCCACCTCCAATGCATAAAGAATGGGATGCACGCGCGAAAACGGTATTTTCGCGGCATCGGCCAGGGCGCGCGCCGTCAGTTCGCCGAATTCGGCCAGCAACGCGCAGATACGCAGTTGCTCTGCGGAGAGATCTTTGAAAAGAGGCCGGCGTTCCAAGACGCGCTGCAAGTTTTCCAGCTTCTCCAGGCGCGGTGACACGACTCCGTTCACGACGGTGCCGGGTGCGACCGGCGTCACCGGGCCCACTTTCGAGTGAGCACGCACCTGCACACGCTCGGCGATTTCGCAGCCTTCGCCGATGATCGCCATCGGCTCTACCACAGCCCCGGCGCCGATCTGAGTACTCGATGCGACAACGCAATCGCTCAGGCGCGCGCCCTCGCCAATTGAAACATCATGATACAGCACGCTGCCGGAGATGCGCGAATTGTGGCCCAGCGTGCAACGCTGCGCCACAATCGTGTGTGGGCCGATGACGCAGCCTTCGCCGATTTTCGTTCCCTCGCCGATCAGGAAAGGCGAAACCAGCGTCGCCGATTCGGGAACGTGAACGCCGGGCGCGATCTCGGCGCGGCCTTTGATGTGGTGGTGATTGCCTTCGAGATAGTTGTTGACACGCCCAATGTCGATCCAGTAGCCGCCCATCTGCCAGGCGAAGAAACGCGCGCCACGAGCCATCAGCCGGGGAAAGAGGTGCAGGGAAAAATCATAGATTTCACCGGCTGATGGTGCATCGTCAAATACCGCTTTTTTCACCATATAAAAGCCGGTGTTGGCCATGTGGGAAAACGCTTCTTCGGGACGCGGCTTTTCTTGAAAGCGCGTGATGCGGCCCTCGGCATCGGCTGTCACGATGCCGAACTCGCGCGTGTCCTGCACCAGCATGGTGGCGATCGTGATGTCGGCCTTGCGGGCACAATGAAATTCCACCAGTCGCCGGTAGTCGATGTCGGCTACGGCGTCGCCCTGAATGACAAGGAAATCGTCTTCCAGCAAATCAATAATGTTGCGGATGCAACCGGCAGTGCCCAGCGGTTTCTCTTCCTTGATGCAGCGCACCGGCAACGGCAAATCGAGCGTGTCGAGTTCAGCCCGAATCGTTTCCGCCAAATAATTGGTGGTGATAATGACTTCGCTGCAACCGGCATTGGACAGCGCTTCGATGGTGTGCACCAGCGCTGGACGATTGGCGACCGGCAACATTGGTTTAGGAATCGTGTAGGTGAGGGGACGCAATCGCGTGCCCAGTCCACCGGCCAGAATCACAGCTTGCATAAGGAAAGTAACGTTCCGAGTACTCGAACAGCGCCGTAGTGTACATGGCCCGGCATGATGCACTGCATGATGCACTTTATGGTTGGCATTTAGAAATTGATCCACGTCGGGCGACCAAATAGGCGCTCCAAGACCAGTGCAATGATAAAGCCGATCACCAGTCCCAGTCCCCACGGCACGTAGCGGCGCGTCACAGTGGGCATCGGTGCATCCGGCACGCTCTGCGTGATGGCGGCGGCTGCAAAATAGCCTTTGAGATTTTGCTGCACGCCCTTAAGTTCGCCGCGCCGCGCCAGCCACGGCACGAGGATAAAACCGAAGGCCGCCGCGCCATAGAGAAAACCAAAAAGACAAAATGCCCAGCCTTTGAGTGCGCCCACAGCGGCCAGTAATTTAACATCGCCGGCTTTGGCAAAGCCCAGCATGAACGGCACCCACTGAATCGCCATACCCACCGCCCAACCGACCAGCGCCCATAGCAGCCCCGTCGTGCCGCCGAAAATCGCATTGAGCACGATGCCCGCCAGCATGGCCGGAAACGTAATCTTGTTGAGAATCTTGCCGGTTGTGGTGTCGGTGTACGCGCAGTAGACGATTACCAGCAGCAACACAGCATCGATCACCATCAGCCCCGCCGGATTGATGCCAACTTGAGCGCCGCTCCACTGTGAAAAATAATAGCCCATATCAAAGGATAAAGACGCATCAATATGGCCAGGCGACGCGAAACCGATTTGAATGGTGAGGAATGTCCTGCGAGTACTCGGAGTTCACTGCGCCAGGACAACGACATCAGCGGGCGCGCAGGCCAGAGTCAGGCTCTCGCCCGCTTGTGGCGCCGTTGTGCCGGGGTTGAGAACCGATACTTTGACATGTCGCCATGTTTCATCAGCGCCAGCTGTCGCGGTGCCGCCGGTCAGCAAAAGCTGCAACTGCTCGGTTTCGCCCAGATACATGACGCTTTCCAGGCGCGCCGCCAGGCGGTTCACATCCTGAGTACTCGCGTCGCTTTCGTTCTGCACGCGCCACGCTTCGGGCCGCAGCGAGCACCATACGCTTTGGCCTTCCTGCCAGCCTTGTGTGTCCTGACGGGCGGCGCGCAAAGGGCCAACAGCGGTCTCCACCAGCATCTCGCGCGCATCAAAGTGCTTCAGCGTGCCCGGAATGAAGTTCGTTTCTCCAATGAACTCAGCGACGAAGCGAGATGTCGGCAGCCGGTATAGCTCGCGCGGCGTGCCGACCTGCATCAGCACGCCATCTTTCAAAACGGCAATGCGGTCGGCGATGGAAAGCGCTTCGTTCTGGTCGTGCGTCACATATAATGCGGTAGTGCCGGTTTCGCCGTGCAACCGTTTGATCTCGCGGCGCATTTCGAGGCGCAATTGGGCATCCAGGTTGGAAAGCGGTTCGTCGAGTAAGAGCACATCGGGGCGAATGACAAGCGCACGCGCCAGTGCGACGCGCTGTTGCTGTCCGCCGGAGAGTTGGTTCGGGTAGCGGTCGGCCAGGTGTTCGAGACGCACCATTTTGAGCGCCTCCAGGGTGCGGCGTTCGCGCTCTTCACGGGGAACCTTGCGCACCCGTAAACCGTACTCTACGTTGCCTCGCACCGAGAGATGCGGCCACAGTGCGTAGTTCTGGAACACCATTCCCGTGTTGCGCTTGTGTGGCGGCACGCGGTTCATAGGCCGCTCGTCGAAAGTGAGTACTCCCTTATCCGGCGTCAGAAAACCGGCCACCATGCGCAGACAGGTCGTCTTGCCGCAGCCCGAAGGCCCCAGCAAAAAGAACAACTCGCCCTCTTTGATGTCGAGGGTGAGATCATTCACGGCTGTCGTCTTGTCGAAAAGTTTGCTGACCTGCTGAAAATGAAGAGAAACCATAAAGGCGAAGGCCCGGTGCGAGTACTCATTAGAAGAATATCAGGGTTGGCGGTGTCGTCCAAGCACCGCGGGCCGTTGATCCTGCGCAGTACACATTAAATTTCGTTAAACTCCAGTGACTGAATCTCTCAGGACTATGGAAACCTTCATGCTCCATTCTCAATCCGCTCGCTTTTCTCTTGTTACCTTTTCTAGTCTCGCTTTTGTATGCGCTGCTCTGTTTGCCGGCTGTGGCGGCAACGAGCAGTTCGCCGGCAACACGGCCACCAATAGCACCGCAGGCAACTCCACGTCCGGCGTGCAGTTGACCAACGCCGAAGAACCTCCTTCAACGCCGGGTAAATACGGCGGCACGCTCACAGATGACGTAATTTCTGACCCCAAGACGTTTAACTACTGGGTGGCCGCCGAAACGTCCTCCACGGGTGCAGTCGGGCCGCTTTTTGATGCGCTTATCACTCGCAACGGCTACACGCTGCAATGGGAAGACCAGTTGGCTGAACTGCCTAAGATTTCCGCCGACGGCCTGACATGGACGTTCAAGCTCAAAGAGGGATTGAAGTGGAGTGATGGCCGTCCTATTACCGCTGATGATGTGATCTTCACCCTGGACGTCATCTACGACACCAAGATTCAAACCAATATGCGCGAAAGCCTGTTGGTCGATGTTCCCGATGGCAAAGGCGGTTTCAAGCGCGCGCCGCTGAAGTATCGCAAAGTAGATGATCGCACAGTTGAATTCAAGTTTCCCGTGCGCTATGCTCCGGCGCGCGATATTCTCAGCTTTCCTATCGCGCCGCGCCATAAACTCGAAGCGGCTTACAAAGCCGGACAGCCTGCAAGTACTCGTTTCAACTCGACATGGGGCGTCAATGTCAACGTGAAAGAGTTGGTTTCCAGCGGCGCCTGGCTTCTGCAGGAATACGTGCCGGGTCAGCGTTTAGTTTATGTGCGCAACCCCAACTACTGGAAAAAAGACGATCAGGGCCGCCCGCTGCCATACCTGGACCGATTCGTGGTGATTATCGTTCCCGACACCAACACGTCAGTATTGAAGTTTCGCGCTGGCGACACTGACCTTCTGCAAATCAGCCAGTACACCGAGTATCCCCAACTAAAGCGCGGCGAAGCCAAGGGCAACTACAAAATTCACAACACGGGGCCGACGTGGGGCAATAACTATCTTAGCCTCAACATGAACCCGCGTTCGCAGGTGGCGCGCGAGAAGCCGTACCTCATCGAACTGTTCCGCGATGTGCGCTTCCGCCGCGCTGTATCGCACGCAATCAACCGCGACCGCATGATCAAAAATGTGTTCCTTGGGTTCGCGCAGCAGATGCACGGCCCGGAATCGCCCGCCAATAAAGCGTTCTTCAACCCGGACGTGACTAAATACGAGTACTCGGTGGAGAAGGCCAAGGCGCTGCTGAACGAAATTGGGGCGCGCGACACCAACGGCGACGGCATCGTCGAGTACAAGGGCAGACCGGTGCGCTTTAACATCCTGACGAACGTGGAGAACAAAACGCGCATCTCTATCGCCACCAACATTACCGACGACCTGCGCAAAATTGGTGTCGGCGCGATATTTACACCGGTCAACTTCAACAAACTTGTATCGTATCTTGATGCAAAGCCGGAAAAGGGCAAGGCCTATCCGCCGTATAACTGGGAATCGATTGTGCTCGGTTTTACCGGCGGGCCGGAGCCGCACAATGGCCGCAACATTTGGAGTAGCAGCGGCAACCTGCACCAGTGGTACCCTTACCAGACCAAACCCGACACACCGTGGGAAGCCGATATCGACCGCATCTTCCGCGAAGGCGCGCAGGAAATGGACGAGGCCAAGCGCAAGGCGATGTACGGCGAGTGGCAGACTATCGCCAGTGAGCAATTGCCGCTGATTTACACCATCGTCCCCGAAGGCTTGGTCGCGTTGCGCAATCGCTTCGGCAACGTCAAGCCGTCATCCTCCGGCGTGACGTGGAACCTCGAAGAGATGTATGATCTCAAGGCAACACGCGATACACCTTAACTGCACAGGATCGTTCACAGTCCATTAACGTTTGCTACCATCCGAGTACTCGATGCTTCGTTTTATTCTCAAGCGCCTGTTATTACTTGTTCCGCTGGTCATCGGCATTACACTAGTTTCGTTTTTCGTGATGCAATTGGCTCCGGGCGACTATCTCGATGCGCTGCGTGGCCAGCCGCAAATTCGGCCCGAAACCATCGAGCGTTTGCGGCGTGAGTTCGGGCTGGTCGAAAACCCAACGCTGTGGGATCAGGCCAAACAATACGGGCGCTGGTTGGGCAATGCAGTGCGTGGCAACTTCGGCTTCTCGTTCACCTATAAAATCGAGACTTTCGAGCTGATTAAGCAGCGGTTGTATTACACCTTCATTTTGTCGTTGTGGGCGACAGTGTTCTCATGGGTGGTTGGTATTCCGCTAGGGATTTACGTGGCGCGCAACCGCAACAAGTTTGGTGACCGCGTGGCGAATTTTGTGGCTTTTGCCGGCATTTCTCTGCCCGGCTTTTTCATCGCTCTGTTGGCTATGAAACTGGCGCAGCAAACCGGTTGGTTTCCCGTTGGTGGCGCGCAAAGCGTCAACTATGAGAGCCTATCGCAGTTGGGCAAAATTAAGGACACCGGCTGGCACATGATTTTGCCCGTGTTAGTTTTGGGCACGCGCGGCGTGGCTGGCCTGATGCGCCAAATGCGCGGCAACCTGCTTGATGTGCTGAGCGAAAATTTCGTTCTGGCAGCACGAGCGCGCGGCTTAGCGGAACGCAAAGTGCTTTATAAACATGCTGTGCGCAATTCCATCAATCCGCTGATTACGCTCTTTGGTTATGAACTCAGTGGGCTGCTGGCCGGTGCGGCACTAGTGGAAAACGTCATGTCGTGGCCGGGCCTGGGCCGCTTGCTACTGGAATCGGTTCAAGCGCAAGATTTGTATGTCGCCATGGGCGCGTTCGTGATGGGCGGCGTTTTACTTATCATTGGTAACCTGATCGCTGATATTTTGTTGGCCGTTACCGATCCGCGCATTAAGTTTAGTTAGATTACGTTGCAGATTTCGCCCGTCTTTCGAGTACTCGCATGAAGCGTTCTGACGCGCCTGAATCAACCAGCACTCCTTCCGGTGATGCCTCGCCGCCCGCCAGCGCGCACGAAGGACAGCTTGTGGCGTCTCCAGCGCTTGGCGAGAATGGGGCGGTGCCGGAAACACAGGTTATAGGTCAAACGCCGGCGTCAACGCGCGCCACACGACAAGCGCTCACTGGACGCGCGGCGCGTGAATTACCTTCGGTTTCGGCATCGCCGATTCAATTGACGTGGCGGCAACTGCGCAAGAATCGCATGGCTGTACTGGGCGGTGTCACGCTGCTCCTGATGTATGCGATGGCGCTGTTCGCGCCGTTTCTGGCTCCCTACAATCCAACCAATCAAAGTCCGGGCGGACAGAACCTGACTTTCCATCCACCGATGCGCTTGCGCTTTGTTGACCGCGCCGGCAAGTTTTCGTTGCACCCCTTTGTTTATCAAACGCAGCAACAATTTACTGAAGAACGCGACATCATTTATCCGCCGGTTGCCGAGCAGCCGCGCCCGTTGCGTTTTTTTGTGCGTGGCTCAGATTACAATCTGTTCGGTCTGATTCCGACTAACGTTCACCTGTTCGGCGTGGATAACGGCTATGTATATCTGCTGGGCACCGATCAGGAAGGGCGCGACTACTTTTCTCGTTTGCTCATCGGATCGCAGATTTCGCTTTCGGTTGGCCTCATCGCAATTCTGATTACGTTCACGCTCGGTATGCTGGTCGGCGGCATCAGTGGCTTTTATGGCGGCGTGGTGGACGATATCATTCAGCGCGGCTGCGAAATCTTGATGAGCGTGCCGGACTTTTACCTGCTGCTGGCGCTGGCCGCCGCGCTGCCGACCGACTGGGACCCGGTGAAGGTTTACCTGCTGATAATTGTGATTCTCAGCTTTGTGGGCTGGGCCGGGATGGCGCGCATCGTGCGTGGGCTTGTGCTTTCGGTGCGCGAGCGCGAATATGTGGAAGCTGGACGCGCGCTGGGCGTGGGCGACTTTCGTCTCATTGTGCGGCATATTTTGCCGTCCACTTTCACCTATGCGATTGTTGCTGCCACAATGAGCGTTCCGGCTTATATTCTGGGGGAGGCGGGATTGTCGTTTCTGGGGTTGGGCATCCGTGATCCGATGCCATCTTGGGGCAACATGCTTTCGACGGCGCAACAGCTCAGCGTGCTTGAACGCTACGAGTGGATTCTGGCGCCGGGATTTATGATTTTTATTACCACTCTGGCATTCAACTTTTTAGGTGACGGCCTGCGTGACGCGCTCGACCCAAAATCGCGCAAGCTCGGTTAATTTTTATCACAGAGGACACTGAGGAACACAGAGGTTTTTGAGAGGGAGATGTTGGACGATATTTCGAGTACTCGTAATGGATGCCAGTGGGTTTTGCTCTTCTTCTCCTCTGTGGTTCAAATCATGAACGAAACCATTCTCGAAGTTCGCAATTTAAAAACGCAGTTCTTCACCGACGATGGCGTGGTGCAGGCGGTGGATGACGTTTCTTTTTCGATGGCACGACGTGAAACGCTGGGTCTTGTCGGCGAAAGCGGCTGTGGTAAAAGTGTGACCAGCCTGTCAGTGCTGCGCCTGGTTTCGGCTCCCGGAAAAATCACCAGTGGGCAGATTTTGTGGAAGGGAAACGATCTTCTGAGATATTCCGAAGCGCAGATGCGTGCTATTCGTGGCGACGACATCGCGATGATTTTTCAGGAGCCGATGACAAGCCTCGATCCGCTTTATACCGTAGGTAATCACATCGAAGAAGCGCTGCGCTTGCATCAGGGCTTGCGTGGTCAGGCGGCGCGCGCCCGCGCTATTGAGGCGTTGCGCGATGTCGGCATCAACGATGCGGAACGGCGCGTCGATGCCTATCCGCACCAGATGAGCGGCGGTATGCGCCAGCGTGTCATGATCGCCATCGCGCTGAGTTGCAACCCGGATTTGCTGATTGCCGATGAGCCAACGACGGCGCTCGACGTTACGGTACAGGCACGAGTACTCGAACTGATGAAAGACCTGCGCGAACAGCGCGACATGGCGATTTTGCTCATCACGCACAATATGGGCCTTGTAGCCGAAATGTGCGACCGTGTGGCCGTGATGCACAGCGGCAAAATCGTGGAAATGGCCGGCGTTGAAGAGTTGTTCGCGGCTCCCCAGCATCCTTACACGCGTGATTTGCTGCGCTCGATTCCAACACTCGATTCGCCGCCGAAAACCAGACTCGCCACGGTGCAGTGGCACCCGACGCCGGAGCAACGCGCACAATCTAACCTGGTGCCGGTCGGCGATAACCATTTCGTCAGCGCGTGGGCTGCGTAAAAAATTCACCACAGAGGGCACAGAGGAACACGGAGGAGAGGAGAAAGAGCGGCACAGGGAAGTTGCACAACTTCGTTTATTCCATCCTGTTCATCCTGTCCATCCCTGTAAGAACCTCTGTGTTCCTCCGTGTCCTCTGTGGTTCAAAACCATGAACGAATTGATCAAAGTCAGTAACTTAACCAAGCACTTCGCGCGGCAAAGCGGCATGTTCGGCGATGCCACCAATGTAGTGCGTGCCGTGGAAGATGTGTCGTTCGACATCGCGCAGGGCGAGACACTGGGCCTCGTCGGCGAAAGCGGTTCCGGTAAGAGCACGACTGGCCGCTTGTTGCTGCGCCTGATTGAGCCGACTGCCGGGCGAGTACTCTACGGCGAGCGTGACGTGTTCAAGCTGCCCAAAAACGAGATGCGCAGCCTGCGCCGCGAAATGCAGATCGTGTTTCAAGACCCCTATGGCGCTTTCAACCCGCGCATGAACGTGGGACAAATCATCGGCGAGGCGCTGGAGTTGCGTGGCATGAAGTCGCGTGGCGATCGGGATCGCGAAGTAGCGCGTTTTCTCGAACTGGTGCAGATGCCGACTAACATCGGCACGCGCTATCCGCACGAGTTTTCCGGCGGACAGCGCCAGCGCATCGGCATTGCGCGCGCACTGGCGGTGGAGCCGAAATTCGTGGTTGCCGATGAACCGGTGTCAGCGCTCGATGTTTCCACGCAGGCGGAAATTGTGAACCTGTTGCTTGATTTGCAACAGTCCCTCAATCTGACAATGCTTTTCATCTCGCACGATTTGTCTGTTGTGCGAGTACTCTGCGACCGCGTGGCTGTGATGTTTGCGGGCCGCATTCTGGAGCTGGCCGACGCGTCGGCGCTCTTCAAAAACCCTCTGCAACCTTACACGCAGGAACTATTAGCCGCGATTCCGATTCCTGATCCCACACGCGCCAAGCGCCGCGCCGCCGTTGCATCCAACGGTGACATTCCAACCGAAACGGATAACGGCATGACAGCGAGTACTCCATCTGATGTGAAAACCGCTACCAATGCCGCGCAACAGGCGCAAGGCTGCCCCTACGCCGGACGCTGCCCCAAAACAATGGATATTTGCTGGCAAGAAATGCCGGCCTTTATCGACTACGCGCCGCGCCTGGGCGAAGAGAAGCCGCACTTCGCAGCCTGTCACTGGGCCGAACAAAACGTGGGGAAGTGAAATCCAACTTAGAGGACGCAAAGGGCGCAGAGGTTTTGGAGAAGTTTAGTTAACGTGTCAATTTCGAGCATAGCGAGAAATCTTTAACTGCTGCTACCAAGATTTCTCGCTGCGCTCGAAATGACACGCAGTCCCATCCCCACACAAAGAGATGCAACGAGCGCCCATTTCTTTTCCTCTGCGCCCTTTGCGTTCTCTGCGGTTAAACTCCCTCTTATGAAAAGCGGATTTTGCGTTCTGTGGGGACGCCCCAATGTCGGTAAAAGTACTCTGCTCAACGCGCTGCTGGGGCGCAAGCACGTCATTGTATCGCCGCGCCCGCAGACGACACGACATCGTATCACCGGCGTACTGCACAGCGGCGATGGTGAGGGAGAAAACGATTACCAAATTGTCTTTCTCGATACGCCCGGCATTCACGAGCCGCAGCACAAACTCGGTGAGACGCTGGTGAAAACGGCGCGTGGCGCACTGCAAGACATCGAGTGTGTGGTGTTTGTCGCCGATACAACGGACAAGCCGCACGACGATGATCGGCGCGCTGCCGCACTGTTGGAAGGCGTGCGCGCACCAGTGTTGTTAGGCCTCAACAAGACCGACGCGGCGCAGGAGTTGAGTACTCGTAAAGCGCAATTTGAAGCGCTGCGGCGTTTCGATGCGACGCTGGAAATTTCTGCTTTGCAAGAAAAGGGTTTGGATGAACTCAAAGCGGCTATCGTCGAGCGTCTGCCCGAAGGCGACCCCTATTTTCCCATCGACATGATTGGTGATCGCTCGCCGGAGTTCCACATCGAAGAACTCATCCGCGAGCAGGCGATGTTGCAACTGCGCGAGGAAGTGCCGCACGCCGTTGCCGTGAACATCGAGGCGATGGAGCCGCGCCGCAATAACACACTGTTTATTGAAGCGTTCATTAACATCGAGCGTGAAAGTCAAAAGCGCATCGTCATCGGAGCGGGTGGCAGCCGCATCAAAGAAATCGGGCAAAAAGCCCGCGCCGAAATCGAGACACTGCTTGGGCGCTCGGTTTATCTGGAACTGCGCGTCAAAGTGCGCGACAAGTGGCGTGAAAACGACCTGTGGATTAAACGTCTTGGTTACGGAGATTGATTCGGCATCTCCTGCGGAAACCTGCAAACCTAAACAACAAGTCATCAACGCCTGCGCGGTCGCGCTTGAATGTTGGCTTGATGCGTCCATAAAGGCAGCTTTATGCGAGTACTCGACGAAGAACGTTTCGCCCGCGCCTGTTGCGCACTGGAAGGCTTGTCGGTAGGTGATGCCTTCGGCGAGCAATATTTTATGAGCTGGGACATGATTCGCAGCGTGTTGCGCTCGGAAGATCGCCCCGGCCCGCCGTACGACTTTACCGACGACGAATTCATGGCGCGCCTGATCCACAAGCGCCGCCTACCCGAACCCGACATCTGGCCCTTCACCGACGATACACAGATGGCGCTTTCGATTGTCGAGAATCTGCGTCGTTTCGGGGAAATTCGGCAATACGAATTGGCGCATAGCTTTTCCATGAACTACGACAACGGGCGTGCCTACGGTGCAGGAATGCACTCGTTGCTGCCGCGTCTGGCACATGAGTCGTGGCAAAAAGCTGCCACCAGTCTCTTCGATGGACAAGGCTCGTTCGGCAATGGCGCGGCAATGCGTGTTGCGCCCATCGGTGCCTACTTCGCCGATGACTTGGAAGCCGCCGCTGAAAACGCGCGACGCTCCGCCGCAGTCACACACGCGCACCCCGAAGCGATTTGCGGCGCGATTGCCGTGGGAGTTGCAGCGGCCTGCGCCTGGCGCCTGCGCGATGCATCGTCCATTGATGGACGAGCTTATATAAACGAGATTTTAGCTTTTGTGCCCGAAAGCGAAGTGCGTGACGGCATCAAGTTCGCGCGCGGAATGCTGGAAGACAGCACGCTGCAAGAGGCCGTGGGCGTTTTGGGTAACGGCGAACAGGTTTCGGCGCAGGACACAGTACCGTTTTGCCTGTGGTGTGCTGCGCAGCATCTTAATCGCTTTGATGAGGCATTGTGGCTCACCGTCAGCGGGTTGGGCGACCGCGATACAACTTGTGCTATTGTCGGCGGCATTGTGGTGATGTGTGCCGGGGTCGAGAGCATTCCCGAACTGTGGCGTGAATCGCGCGAACCATTGCCGACGTGGCCATTCAACGCAGAGTAGCGGAACGTTTTGTTTATGCCAACTCACCAGAAAGAAGCACTGATTCGTGCGCGTTGCTGTCTTGAAGGACTCTCCGTTGGCGATGCTTTCGGTCAGCAGTTTTTTGAAGATTGGCCGTTGCTGCAACGCTGGAAGGAAGAGCGACAACTCGAACTCGATCCGCACGGCCCCGATGTACCCATTGAACGACTGATTGCGACACGACAACTGCCGCCCGCACCGTGGCGCTGGACAGACGACACGCAGATGGCGCTTTCGGTTTTCCGAGTACTCGCAGAGCACAGCGAAATTGTGCAGGACGAACTAGCCCAATCTTTTAGCGAACACTTTGAAGCGGCGCGCGATTACGGCGCTGCCATGAATTCGCTGTTGCCAAGATTGGCATCTGAACGCTGGCAAGAATCTGCATCCTCTTTGTTTGACGGAGTAGGCTCATTCGGCAATGGCGCGGCCATGCGTGTTGCGCCCATAGGTGCCTACTTCGCCGATGATTTGCAAGCCGTCGTCGAAAACGCGCGCCGCTCTGCCGAAGTCACACACGCACACGAAGAAGGCATTGCCGGCGCGATTGCTGTTGCTGTTGCCACCGCGCAGGCCTGGCGCCTGGGACAAGCCGCCAGAGTGGTGGAGTGCGAAGAGTTCCTCGACCTTGTATTGCCGCACATTCCCGAAAGCGAGGTGCGATGGCGCACGGTCGAAGCGCGTGACATGAGCGATGACATGGTGCAAGATGTCGCTGATGCGCTGGGGAGCGGCTTCGAAGTTTCGGCACAAGACACGGTGCCGTTTTGCCTGTGGTGTGCCGGACAACATCTGGACCACTGGGAAGAAACGTTATGGCTCACCGTCGCCGGCCTGGGAGACCGCGATACGACTTGCGCCATTGTTGGTGGCATTGTGGCTATGTATGGAGGCGTCGAGAGCATTCCCCCTTACTGGATTGAAGCGCGCGAACCGCTGCCACAGTGGGCGGTTGATTGCGACATGTAATGTGAGTACTCATACCATATGAACCCTGTTGTTTGGAGGACTACATGCCGTATAGAACAACACACTTAAAGAAATTCGTTGCTGCAGCCGCTATCTTTATTGCCGTAATTGTATGGAGCCAGAGACGAAATCCCGAAACGCCTACTTCAGCACGGCCTTCTGAGAGTTCGCCGCCATGGTTGATGCAAGGGCACTCTCGCGAGGCGCTGGTGCCGCTTCGCCAACGCGCGGGAAATGGTAAAAATTCCTTCTCGATGACGATTCGTCTCGTTAAGAACCAAATTCCTTTCATTGAAACTGTTTATCCTCCCAAGTCACCCAAACGTTGGTTCTTCATTCAAGTTGACAAGCTGTTCACGCCAGATGGGCAAGAGATGCAACATGACGGGCTGATGCTGATGCATGTGCGTAGTCTGGTATTCTATAAGCAAATTTTGTGGCGCCCGCTGAGTGGTGGGGCATGGCAGGTATTCCATACGAATTCAAATGATACAAAGCAACAGCCAAAGCCAGTCACAAGCGAAAGCTGGATGGCTGCAAAGATGCAGCAGGATGCGCTTGTCGCTGACAAGTTGAGGAAAGAAGAGCGTAACACACGCTACAGCACCGGAGAATGGAAGTTCGTGGTGCAAGGGCAGGCCGCATGGTTTGATTTGGATGGAACTTTTCTCTGCGAAACCGGCATCACACGCGAGCGAATACTTCGTGTTACACCTCAAACCTTATTGCGCAGGTTCCATGAAGAGCAACGCACCTACAGCGCGACTGAGTGGCGCACCCGAAAAACGCCCGCTTCAAATGATGAACGGCAAAACCCATTATCATATCTGCAATGGCAGAGCAGCAGGCGTCCGGGTTGGAAACGCGTCGCGCAAGGGGCCAATTCTCAACAGGCTCACCCTCAAAAGCCTATTGTGATTTCAGAAGATGAGCATATTCAGCTTCGGGCCATGCGACGTCATCCTGAGCGTCCCTGGCCGGCTGATAACCGTCAAATGGTTCGGTGGCGGCAAGATGGCGGGCGAGACGACGAGCGAGACGACATCACAGCAGGTGATACATATAGGATTTCCATGCCGTTCCCTATGGAGGCGCCGCGCATCATTACTGTTTCCGCAAGCTACGGCACCAGGCTTACAGCAGCTTTTCGCGTTGTTCCAGGCACTCTCAGCACGCCGGCCAGCCTGAGCCTTCAGCTCGCTTCTTCCTCCTGGATGAGAAACGAAATTTTAGCTGGCGGCGGTGAAAGCGACGATTACCAGGCGCATCTAACTGCTGAAACCAGTGATTGTTACAACACGACGCGAATTCGTATTTCCTCTACTTATGCTGATGGCCGCACAGCCGGCAAAGTAAACAAGCTGGGGGCGGAGGACAACGAGATTTACCACAAGGTCGATAGCTGCACTGATCGTGACATTTCGTTTTCCGTTCGTTCGGGCTGGCGCACAGGGCCGGTCTCGGTTGTGGCGGAGGCTCTCGACCTGAGTGGAAAGGTTGTAGCCCGCTCCAACCCCGTCAACATTATCTTTGTCGAACCAAAAATCGACGGTAATCGTTCTCATTTTGGCCCATGGGAAGAGAGAAAGGGCGTGCTACAGCGCACCGTGCATGTGGGCGTTACAACACCCGGCGGTCGTCAGGTTAAAGGAGTGCCTCTGGAGTTGAGCATCGACTCGCCCACCAGCTATCCGGTTAATCGTAGGGCCTCGTGGCTCAGTCCCGCTCGTGGCGTCACGGGTGAGTCCGGGGAGTTTGTAACGACGCAGTTTTGGAAACTTATTCCCGGAGCTTCACTCCATCTGGATAATTACGCAGTCAAAGCCAATCTTCGCAGACCTTCGCAAGGTTCCACTGCACGATAACTCAGGTTTACTTATCTATCGAGTACTTGACCTATGAAACGCCGAAAACTAACTCTCATCGAACTTGGCCTGATTGCAGTGCCGTTGCTGGCCTTTATTCTTATAAGCGCACAAGATCGAATGCGCTTTCTATGGAGCAGTTGGTTCTGGGGAGGCACTCCTCTGGCCGGTTCTCTCTATGACGCTGAATTCTCACCGGACAGCCAAACTCTGGCGGTCTGTTCGTGGGATTACAAAGCACGGCAGGGCCGTTTGGATTTAGTGGACGTGCCGTCTCAGCGACTTCGCACCAGCTTGAACTTGCGTGGAGCGGGCAACTTAGTGTGGTCTCCCAATGGAAAACGCCTGGCGCTGTTTACCACAGCAGGTTGCGCCGTTTGGGATATTGCTACTGACGCCTGGCTGGTCAGGCACCGCGCTGTTGCGGGAAGTTCGGAGGTCGTGGCCGGATGGCAATCGCGTGATGTGTTGCGGCTACGCATTGCAACGCTTGCAGGCCCGCGCAGCAAACCGGTGTGGCGGGAAGCGCACCTTAATGTGCTCAGCGGTGTGCTTCAACCTGCCGCTGTGATTGCCTATTCAACGGCGGAGGAAATTCCTCTAAACACATCGCCCGATGGTCGCTGGAAAGTTTCCATCAGCGATACTCGATACATCTCAACGCCTGTTGCAAATCGTGGTGGGTGGTTGTCAAGCAGCCGCACTGAAGGCGCACGTCTCCAGCTATGGGACAGGACTACAGGACATCTCATACGCACCTTTGAGGGCGACATGTTTCAACAAGCTATCTTCCGCAGTAAAACCACGATTGCAGCCTATGCACAGATTGCTTCCAGTTCGGGTATGAGTTCATCCCTTCCCAACACCGCTGTGTGCACCGTGAACATTCAAAATTTGCATCCGCAGTGGCAAATGCTGGAGGCCGGTGAACGTGCAATGAAATTTTCGAGCGGCGGTCGGTTTTTGCTTACTCATGTTGAAAATCGTGCCCGTCTTCGTGACACACTCGACTGGAGCATTAGTGAGGAAATATCATATCGTGGGCGGGGCATCAGCCAAGCCATGTTCTCCCCTGATGGACAATACTTGGCTTATGCGTGCTACAGTCCCAATGTTATCCGCATTGCTGCCTTGTCCTCCGTTGATGCGCCTGAACCCAAGCCCAGCACGAGAGCACGACTAAAGAACTAAGCTGTAAATCAATGTGTAAATGCACAGAGCCTTTGCAGAAATTTTCTTAGGTTCGCGATGAGTACTCGAAAGGAAGTTCATGGCCCCGAACTTTGCTCGTTTCAGCGATGGAAGCGCCAACCCGCCACGATTGCGTATTGGACACACGCTGTGGTCGCTCATTGGGTTGCCGATGAATGGCGCAACGGAATGGACACTCGACGAAAAGTTTGCGCGTGTACGCGAGGCGGGTTTTGAGATTGTCGAATGTTGGCTCACTGATGAAAATGAGGCGGAAACCAAAGCGGCACTGGAGCGCCACAATTTGGGGCTGGTGCTGGGCCATCGTCCGTATAAGGTGGAGGATGTTCGTGCCACGGTGGAGCGCGCCGTCCGTTTAGGCGCCGATTTCGTTTTTGCGCAACCGGCCACAACCTACACACCACTTGAAGAAATCGTGCAACTGGTGAATGAAGGCCGCAAGATCGCCAACGACAGCGGCATGGCATTCTTTGTGGAAACGCATCGCAACAACTTCACCGAGAACATTGTGCAGACGCTACAACTCATCGAGCGCGTGCCGGATATTCGCTTCACTGCCGATTTGTCACACTTCGTGGTAGTCGGTGAATTCTACGGCTGGGAAGGTGAAGGCGCCGCAGAAAAGATGCTGCCGATCCTTGAGCGCACCTCGCACATGCATGGCCGCATCTCAAATGGCGAGCAGGTCCAAGTCGATGTGGGCGATGGCTCCGGCGACACGGCACAGTTCTTCGTGCGCCTGTGGACAATCGCAATGCGGCATTGGTTAAAAGAGGCGCAAGCGGGCGACGTGTTCCAGTTCTCCAGTGAGCTTGGCCCGCCGCGCTACGCTATCACCACACCCGACGGCAAAGAGTTCAGCGACCGATGGCAGCAAAGCCTCGTTATGAAACAACTCGCCGAGCAAGCCTGGCAGCAGGCGCAATCCACGTAACGCAGAAAGAGCCGCGATTTATGAATGGCCCTTACAAGTACTCGAAGCATCTCTGTTCGAGTGCAATTCTGTAGATCCCCATTTGCTATAGCGCTTAAAGAGTGGGTTGCTACAGTCGCGTCGATTTGCAAAGTCTGTCACTGCAAGATGGCGAAGAATCTTGGCTTATTGAAGAGAAGGTTCCTCGCCATCTCGGAATGACACTCTGTAGCCCTCTAATCGTCAACTGCTATATTGCTTCTGGCGGCACATTGCGCTTCGTGCTGCAGCAGTTTGTTCTTGCGCTCCAGCACCCAGCGATAGCCGCTGGGCGAACTGTCTTTGCGTAAGACACGGTGGCAGGGAATAAGAAGCGAGAGCGAATTGGTGGCGCAGGCACGCGCTACAGCACGTACTGATTGCGGCTGTCCAATGGCTTCCGCCACTTCAGTGTAAGTGCGTGTTTCACCATAGGGAATGGCGCGCAGTTCTTGCCACACGCGCCATTGGAACGGCGTGCCATGCACGTCCAAGGGCAAGTCTAAGTTCGGCTCGCGGCCTTCGAGGTGTCGTAGAATGGTTGTGGTGTAAGTTTCCAGCGCAGCATCATCGCGCTGCACAGAAGCTGCGGGAAACTCTTCTCGCAACGTTGATTCGAGAGATTCTTCCGAGTCGCCCAAAGACGCCGCACAAATACCTTGCTCCGTTGCTGCCACGAGTACGTAACCAAACCCGCACGGCGCAATCGCAAAGCGGATGTTGGCTCCTTTTCCGTTGCGGCGGTAACTGGCAGTTTGGAGAACGGCTTGCATTTGAAGCTCCTAAAGAGAAGAAAACGATAAGGGAGCGATAGCGACATCGCTCCCTTATCGGGTACTCATAGAGTTCAGCTTAACACTTGGGGTTAACGCACGCCGAGCAGTACTTCAATCGTGAGTTGATCGAGCTTTTCATACGGCAGCGCACGATTGGTAAGCACTTCAACATCGAAGTTGTGACTCTTCAATTTTTCTGCTGTTTCTTTCGAGTAGCCTTTCGAGTACTCGGAAGCGCCTCCGCTGTGCAATTCGCTAAGGATGCCCTGAATTTCGGCGTCGTTGTTAAACCGCTCAGCCTTCTCTTTCAGGATGAGATAGGTTCGCATGCAGCCCTTGGCAAACTCCCACACGTCGTCGGCGTTAGAGGTGCGTAGCGCGTGCGCATCGAAGTGGCGCATGCCCTGATAATTGTTGTCTTCCAGCAGTTTTACCAGGAAGAAATTGGCTTTCTGATCTTCCTGGCCAAAGCGCAGGTCTTGGTCGAAGCGTCCCGGCTTCTGGCCGTTAAGGTCGATGTGGAACAGCTTGCCGGCATCCATAGCCTGCGCGATGTTGTGCACGAAGTTTAATCCGGCAATGGTATCGTGCGCGTATTCGGGATTGACTCCGACATTTTCGGGATGATCAAGCGTTTCAATAAAGGCGAGCGCGTGACCCGTTGTTGCCAGGTAAATATCACCGCGCGGCTCATTGGGCTTGGGCTCGATGGCTAGCTTGTAGTTGTAACCCTGATCGAGGTTGTAGGCGTTGAGGAAGTTGAGCGATTCGCGCATCCACTTCAATGGGTCCATCGGGTTCTTGGCGGCATCGACTTCGCTGCCTTCACGTCCGCCCCAGAACACGTACACTTCCGCGCCGAGTTCGGCACCCAGGTCCATCGAGCGCATCGCTTTATGCACCGCAAATTCGCGCACGCGCGGGTCGCTGGATGTAAAGGCGCCGTCTTTGAAAACGGGAAGCGAGAACAGGTTGGTCGTGGCCATCGGCACCTTCATGCCGGTGTCGCTAAGTGCCTGCTTGAACTCTTTCAAGATGCTTTCACGTTCTTGCGGTGTGGCATCGAACGGGATGAGATCGTTATCGTGAAAGTTAACGCCATAGGCGCCCAGTTCGGCCAGTTTTCGCACAGAGTCAGCCGAGTTTACAGTAGCGCGCGTCGGTTCACCGAAAGGGTCGCGACCGGGGTTGCCGACCGTCCATAAACCGAAGGTGAATTTGTGCTCGGGTTTGGGTGTGTAATCGCTCATCGTTTCCTTTTGAGTACTACAGGTGGAATCAAGGCGATTTTAACGCGTTGCCGCCTGCTTTTCAAATGCCAATGTTGGTGCGGGTAAAACGGCCTTAAAAATCTTTGCAGTGAAGCACCGTACACGATTGAAAATGGTATTATGTCGCTGGTTCTCTGTGCCTTCGGGCAAGGTGGGAAGCGTTGTTCTTGTCGCTATCAAAGCGAGAAAAGGGAGGAGGCGCTCAGCGCCTCCTCCCTTTTCTTTGTGGACTACCGGTTTTACTGATACTTGGTTTGGATTGCCTGCAAGGCAGTCATGCCTGCGGGATGTGGCACTTCGCAGTTCGGGTTGTAATCTCCGCCACAGTTTTCGCCAGTGGCTGCTGTCTGACCCTGACCACGGCCCCACATGTTAACCGGTGTCATGGTTGCCGTGGGCTTCAGTGACTTCACATGACCATCTGCAAACAAGTTTCCAACAGTAGACAAGTGGCCTGCGAACATGCGGTCCATTTGCATGTTCGCGGAATCCTTGTCAGCGATATCAGCTGATGTATATTGGACGTTCGTGCCTTCAGTGGCGAGGATGCGCGTCGAGACTGAGTTGATTGCAGCTTGCGCCAGTCCACCCGTCCAACCGGGCTGAATGATGTTCGCGTTCGCCAGGTAAGAAACGGGCATGCCTGAGTCTTGGTTGCCCACGCCATTCCAGAACTGATAGGTGGTGCGGTTCTGCGGGTTGGATGGGCATGCGAACAGCTGCGTGCTTTTCACGTAAGGTTGGATTGTCTGTATCCACAGGCGGGCTGATCCACCGGTACCTTCAGAAACCTTGATGGGATACTTTTCATCGTAGTCCTGCGTGTACTGCATGAAGCCCAGGCCAATCTGCTTGAGGTTCGATTGGCAGCTTGCACGTCGTGCGTTTTCTCTGGCACGGGCAAACACCGGGAACAAAATCGCTGCCAAGATTGCTATGATAGCAATTACTACAAGCAACTCGATCAACGTAAAACCACTTCTGCGTCGTGAACTCATGGGTTCCTCCAAAATGTTGTGTTTCTCTTACCGCTTCTTACTGATATACAGTATACCCATCTGCACTTATTTCTAAACACTGCTGCATCCTTTGATGCAGTTAGTACGGCGTAGCGAGAGAAGGTTGTTCAGTGCCAACGCTTTGGATGCAAATGCCATTCCCAACAAATTACTTATAACGAAGAAGCCGTAAGATGTATTGTATTATGCATTATACAACGGAGTGTATGCAAATGGTAAGCTGGTTGCACTGCGTTATGAGTACTCGAATGCTGAGCATAATGCAAAAAGAAATCGAAAGCATCTTGTAGCGCTCCACGGAAGTTTACAACCCTTCACGTCAGAATCGCGAAGCACGGCCCGACTCAGCAGCAGTCTGATGCTCAGCAGGTAATAGATCCGTTTTCGCTTCCTTGTCCCGCTATTGAAGGACTTGACATCACTGGCTCAGTTCTCTCAACGATTGTTCTAGTCGTTGATGATTATGGCATCAACTGCAACGAGTGTTTAACTGTTAGCACTCCACCAGGTACAGACTATGGCAAGAGACTGTACCTGGTGCGTTAACGTGAGCGCCGACGGTCTTTCTTGCGGCGTTCACCCGCATTTTGCCGGTCGGGAGACATCGGGCGAACGGCCCTGCGTCGATCTGGAACTTGCCGTCTTTCCTGAAGTTTCCTGTCTTCCTTTCCGCGCTGCAGGCCAACTGCTTCTAAGAAAGGCAGAGCCGCTTTGCGACGGCGCACTGGCTTCGCTTCATGAGACGTCGGCTGTTGAGACTCACTCTTATTGAGAGAAAAAGAAAACATGGAATCACTACACCTTCATCATGCGGCGTTATCTTTCTGTGCAACTACTCTGTCAAAATTGTGTGGCGCCATGCAGACGGTGGTATGTGAATCTTGTTCAATTCTAAAACTCAAAAAGCAAAGTTTGTGATGAAATCCCTTGGCGAGAGCACATCCCGAACGTGCTTTATCGGACTGCAAGTTTGCAGTTGAGCTTCAACGCGGTGTTAAACGAACCCTCTGGAGAAAGAGATTGCGGTCTTCACCGTTGCCCAGCGCGTCATTGATGAAGGCCAGGCCGAGCCGGTGCTGCCCCTCGGGGATGTGCAGCACGCCGGCTTCCATCTCTTTGGTCGTGGGCGAGTTGAGTTCAATGGTTGAGACTTCCTGCCCATCTAAAAGCACTTTGACCTCGCTGTAAACGCCGCCTACGGCACTTGAGTAACCACGCAGTGTGAGAGCATACGCCCCTGCCACGGCGCAATCGAAGCTGGCTTCAACCAGGCCGTTGTTGCGCAGGGTAATCTGCGCGGGCGAAAGTTCTGAGTAAGCGCTTTGGCCAACCAGGCGGAAACGGGGCAGCGGAATATCCAAAAGTCCCGTGCCCAACTGCGGTGTGCTGAAATGTGCGCTCAGGTTCGCCAGCAACGACGATACGTAACGGCTACCTTTAAGCCGATTTTCAGATGCGGTGTCCCAGCGAATGCCGTCCAGAATGAGGCGTCCCTGTCCGATGGGAACCGATAGCAGCGAGCCGGGCAAGCAGAGTACTCGGGTGCCTGCCGGATAAGCCGCTGGGCCACCCACAGCCAGAGAATTGAGCCGGGCCGCTTTGCCTCCACTTGATTCGGCAAAAGCGATTCGTATTTTGCACCGCCCGGCGGGAAGCTCCGCCAGCGTTGTATAGTCGCGGTGCTCGTCTGAAGTCAGGCGCAGGGTGGCGCTGAGAACATCGTTGACACGCACTTCCAGCAGTGGAAACACGTCGCCTTGCGCAATGCCGCTCGCCTCAACGGTGAGTAAGTGCAGTCCTGCCACCCGATTGTTCACGGAAAACGAAACCGATCCCGTATTGCCGATTTGTACCGTGCGCTCGGTTCCGGGCAGCGACTGCGCATCCTCTTGCAGCACAGCTTCGGCAGCCAGTTGTCGCGTTGCTTTGCCGATGGCCACCGGCAGGAAGGCACGATCGGCGGAAGTGAGCGGCGAAGTCTGCTGATTCCAGTTGCGCGGTGGCGTGGTGTAGGTAATGTCCTCGCGTGCGATGCCGGAAAGAAGAGGGTCTTCGCGCCTGTAAATGCGGGCGCCGCTAAGGAGGCTTTCCACGCGCAGATGCAAATTCAGCGCTGCGCCCAGGCGGGACAGCGCCTCTGTATCGGGCGCGTGCCAGTAGATGGTGCCGCCCGCGCGCCCATAAGCCGCTAAGGCCGCAACCGATGGTGTGGAGGCGCCGTGCAGGATGATCAAACGCGTGTCTTGCGAGTACTCGTTCCGCGTCTGCGTCGCGGAACGCGCTTCGGCAGTTTCAAAATTCAATCCGATTGCGGTTAAGCGCTGCTTGAAAGCGACATCATCGCTCAACACCAGAGTTTTGCTTCGTGCGGGCAACGGCAGAGCCGACAGGTAATTCAACGCATTCTGCAAAAGTTGTTGCGCGACGGGTTCCAGGTTCAACTTTTGGCCGGCCAGCACTTGCATCACGACAACGTGACCGGCGCCGACAGGCATCTCCACAATAGGCGCGTGCGCCAGTGCTCCCGGCCCACCGGAAACCGTGACGGCGCGTGCACCCAGCGTGGCGGGTCGCACAATTTCCCGGCGTGTAACGTAGTGGTCGCCACGCCAGAACTTCAGGTCGTCTGCCGTCACGCCGTTGAGAATCGGATGGCTGCGGCGCAGCGGAAACGTCATGGTCGAGGCGTGCTCAACCAGTTGCAACTCCAGGCCGAGCGAGTCCAGCGAACTCTGCTCCAGGATCAGCGCCCGCCCGCCGCGCCGCACGAAATGGAGAAACGGCGCTGTTTCGAACTCTGGTGTCAGTGCCGCTGGAGCAACCAATAGAATTGTGCGGGCCGCGTCGGCGCGCGCTAAGGATTGCAGAGACTTTACCGAATGCGGCCACTTGCCTGTTGGGTCGTAGGCCACAACTTGAGTGTTACGGGGAGTCACGAGAGTGCGGCGTGGCTCGACGCGCAGTGAGTGCGCAACGCGATGAACTTCCCGGCCATTGGCCAGCAGAACCGAATCGAGAGCAACCGGCAAAGTGCGCTCGGTGCGTAGCGCTTGAAAGGTTAGAATTACTTCACGGTGACCGCCGGCATCGAGAGCAAGAGGTTGTGAAGCGATGAGACGCTTGGTGCCCCGTTGCCTCAATTGCAGTTCCAGCTTCAATGGCTTGGGGCTATCGTTGAACACGTCGAAGCGCAACAGGAAGGGTTGACCTGAAAAGCAGCGCGTATCGCGATTGCGCACGAAAGCGGCGACGTGGCGGTAGAACTCTTTATCAGAGTGCTCGGAACCCCACGGCGTCAGGCCCGATACTCCGGCGCGGCGGTAGGCAATCGTCTGGTCGAACCAGGCGCGCTGCACGGCCAGCCTGTGGAACCGCGCACGATCGAGATAGGCCTCGTCGCCGAAGTACACCGAACCGGGCGAGTAATCGCCGTAGGGCACCCACAAGTACTCGCCGATGTACAGCGGCTTCTTGCGATCCCAGAAGAACGTGTTCCGCGTGGTGCCCAGCAAGCCGCCGCCCGCCTCGGTGACAAGCTCCTGGCCCAGCCAGTCGCCCGCGTTAGGGTAATCAAAGACAGTGGGCAGTTCGCGCGGATAGTGCAGCCCGATAACATTGTAAGCGCCGTCCGGGTCGAGGTCGGCTTCAAAGGTAATCGGGTGCAGCGGGTCGAGACTTCTGGCAAAGCGACCGATGTCTCCCAGTTTCTTAGGCAATTGCGCGTCATATCGAATGTTGCCCATGAACAGAATTTCGTTACCCAGGCTACGCACCACCAGGCTGGCGTGGTTGCGAGAGCGCGCAGTCATGCCGGCGACAACATCGCGATAATTTTTCCAGAAGCGCTCGTCCGTGTAGCCATACATGCCGCTGCTGTCAGTGTAGAGCGGCGATTCTTCGACAATCATCAAACCCATCTCGTCGGCCACGTCGAACCAGGCTTCGTTCCACGGGCCTATGTGCAGTCGAAAGGCGTTGACGTGAGTTTCTTTGAGCGCCTTGATGCGCTGACGGATAACAGCCTCGCTTTGTCCGTTTAAAGTGGGCCACGTACTTGCGGCCAGCAGGTGTCGTTTGACACCATTGAGATAGAAGTCCGGCCCCTGCGTCCAAAACTCTTTAAAACCAAACCTTTGAGGCAAAATGTCCACGACCGGGCCGTTTTGTCCACGGCGCAGGCGCACGCGGAGTTGCAATAAATGCGGATTCTCCGGCGTCCACAGCGGCGCGTTAGGAAACGGCGCGCTTAATGACCATGTCTTATCGACCCTGACCGGCTGCGCGGCGACTTCGAGTACTCGATGCGCGCCATCTAAGACTTGGGCATCAATCCACAGGTTGCCACCCCGCAGGTTGTCACTGGAAGCGTTGACCGCACCGCGTAGCGTCAGGCTCTTTTGACGCGTTGAGGGTTGAATAACAAGCGACGAATCGACTACGGAGTCGCGCGGCAGCGACTTGAGCCAGATGTTGTCCCACGGCCCGACGGTTTCTTTCCAGCCGCCGATGGGCGAGAGAACTTTGCCGCGCAGGGCGTCCTCGTTTTCGCTTTCCCGCCACACGAAGCCCGGCGGCAGCACGGCTGTCATGTCCTGGCAGCGCAGTTCGAGACGGTGCGCTTGCCCCGGCTTCACCATGTCGGTGATGTCACACAGGAACGGGGCCAGGCCGTTGAACTGCGAACCGGCAAATTTGCCGTCCACATAAAGGTGCGGATCGAAGCGAGCGCCGCGCACATCCACCACGATGCGCCGCCCGGCCCATGTGGCGGGAATCGAAATGTCGCGTCGCAGCCACAGAAAATGCGCACCGTTTCGTGGTGGAATCCAGGCGATGCCCGGCACCTGTCGCTCTTTCCATTCACCCTCCGGCGCCTGGTGCGATGGACTTTGTGTGACTAAATCTCGCCACGTACCATTCAGCGAAATTTGCTGGCGCAGTGTGCTGCCTGTTTGCGTTGGATGCACTTCTTGCGCTTCGGTCAGTTGTGGAAATGCCAGCCAGCACATGCATTGAATCAGAACGGCGACGCGCGCCAATACCGTTTTTCCTGGAGTGTTTGTGTTCGTCATGATGTGGAAACCTGAGAAGGGAATTGTTGATGGCCGTAGTTTAGTTGTTTTTGATTTTCCGGTTTCTTGTAGTTCATACCAGGCTCGCCGATGGAAACCGACAACGATCAACATGATTGACGTGGCGACGCTGCTTGTGTATATTGAGCATTCGCTCAACTGGTGTCATGGCGTTGCCGGCACCGATGAGTACTCGACATCATGAAGTTACCTGATTTGCGCTTAATGAATCCGGCACGACATCTTTGCGGCACCACATTATCTGGGGGCGCGCCGTGTTTTGTCGCGGCTGCTACGCGGCGCAATGCTCTCCCCCTAAATGTTTTTTTATACAGCATTCAGCCCAATAACTTTGATTATTCTACGATCTTCTCCACAGCGAAGACCCGAGCAGCGAAACCATTGCAACGATGACCATGCAGTGACTCTGTTATCTCCCGGCCCGCTATCGAGAACGTTTCGATGGCGGGCTTTGTTTTTGTCATCAAGCATTTGGAGAGCGTTCAAATCTTTGTCGTAAATGTAGAAATAATCAATGGCTCCAAAGGAGGCCGTTATGAACGTGCAAGAACTGGCAGAACGAAATCGCATTTTCTATACCCGCGCCGGCAGCAACGCTTACGGCCTGGCCACGCGCACCAGCGATGAGGACTTTCGCGGTGTGTTCATCGGCTTGCCCGATAACCTGATTGGTTTGCATCCGGTTGAACATTGCGAATTGACAGGCGATAACATGCTTTTCGAATTGCGCAAGTTCCTTGTGCTGGCTAAAGATTGCAATCCCAACATCATCGAGCTGCTCTTCATGGATGAGAGCGACATTCTGTTCCAAAACGAGTGGTGGCTGCGCATCAAGTCGCAGCGCGAACTTTTTCTCACTAGGAAAGCAAAGTTCACTTTCAGCGGCTATGCGATGGCGCAATTGAAAAAGATTCGCGGCCATAACCGTTGGCTCAACGATCCTCAGTCGGTAGCCGCACCGGAGCCCGCGAAGTATTTGAAGGTGAAGCACATTGACGGCCTGGGGCAGCGCGAAGTGTTTGATCAAATGGCTTATGAAACGGCGCTCAAAGGCTGGCGCCAATACTGGGAATGGAAGAACAAGCGCAACCCGAAACGCGCCGCTCTCGAAGACGAGCATGGCTACGACACCAAGCATGCCATGCACCTAATTCGTTTGTTGCGCATGGGCATTGAAATCATGCGTGGCGAAGGCGTGCAGGTGAAACGACCTGACCGCGAAGAGTTGCTCACTATTCGCAACGGCAGCTTGACCTACGAGACGTTAGTTGCGATGGCACAAAAACACGAACGACAATTGGACGAACTTTATCACACGTCCAATTTGCCACACGCGGCGGACACGGAGAAGATAAACCACCTTATGCTGAATATCTACCGCGATTACTGGGCGCAACACAATCTCTGGTGAGAGGAGGCTAAGCGATGCTTTTGACTATTACGACAACACATACTCCCGCGACTGACCTGGGTTATCTGCTGCACAAGAACCCGGCGCGTTTGCAAACTTTCGATATGGCATTCGGGCGCGTTCACGTCTTCTATCCCGAAGCGACCAAACAGCGCTGCACGGCGGCGTTGCTGCTCGACATCGACCCGATTGGCCTGGTGCGCGGGCGCCGCGGCCCCGGCGGCGACAACCGAGTACTCGAACATTATGTCAACGACCGCCCTTATGTTGCCTCCTCGTTTTTGAGTGTTGCTCTGGCGCACGTTTATCGCGATGCGATGGCGGCACGAAGCAAAGAACGACCAGACCTGGCCGGTGAAAAATTGCCGCTCCATGCGCATATGACGAACGTGCCCAGTCGCGGCGGAGAAGCGTTTTTGCGTCGCTTGTTTGAACCGCTGGGTTATGAGGTTGCAGTGCAAAGCCGGGCTCTGGATGAAAAGTTTCCGCAGTGGGGACAAAGCCCACATTGCACAATCGACTTGCGTGCGCAGACGCGTCTCGCGGATTTGTTGAATCACTTGTATGTGTTGATTCCCGTGCTCGATGACGAAAAGCATTACTGGGTGGGTGAAGACGAGGTCGAGAAGTTGCTGCGGCGAGGCGAGGGTTGGCTGCAATCGCATCCCGAACGTGAAGCGATTATCAACCGCTACCTGCGCCGCCAGCGACATCTCACGCGCAGCGCCGTGGAGCAACTCACACGCGATGAAGCAGTGGATGTGGATGAAGTTGAGGCGGCTCAGGATGCCGAAGAAGAGGCGGTCGAGAAGCCGCTCAGCCTGCACGAGCAACGCCTTCACTCCGTGCATCACATCCTCAAAGAATCGGGTGCGCGACGAGTACTCGACCTGGGCTGTGGCGAAGGACGCTTGTTGCGTCTGTTGCTGAAAGACTGGCAGTTTGAAGAGATCGTGGGTGTCGATGTTTCACACCGCAGTCTCGACATTGTGCGCGAGCGCTTGGAGCGCGTGCCGCTGTTGCAGAAAGCGCGCATCAAACTATTGCAGGGCGCCTTAACCTATCGCGACCAGCGTTTGAACGGTTATGACGCGGCAGCGATTGTTGAAGTCATTGAACATCTTGAACCGGCGCGGTTAACGGCCTTTGCGCGCGTTGTCTTCGAGTTCGCGCGTCCCGCGACGGTTGTGCTGACCACGCCCAATGCCGAATACAACGTGAAGTGGGAAACATTGCCCGCTGGAACGCTGCGTCACAAAGATCACCGCTTTGAGTGGACGCGTCATGAGTTTGAAACTTGGGCGCAAGAAGTGGCGGCTCGTTTTGGTTATGCGGTGCGATTTGCGCCGGTGGGACCCGAAGACGAAGTGGTCGGCGCACCAACTCAAATGGCCGTTTTTACGTTAAGCAGCGGAGGTGAGAAGAGCGACAGCGAAACAGCCGACAACACGGTTGGAACGGTGACGGCTGTTTGCGAAGAAGTGCCTGCAGCACTTTAAATGTCGATGGATTATGAAACTTTCAATTCCTGAACTATCTCTGGTTGTACTCATCGGTGCTTCCGGTGCGGGCAAATCGTCGTTTGCGCGCAAGCACTTCAAGCCGACCGAAGTGCTGTCTTCCGACTTCTGTCGTGGCCTGGTTTCCGATGATGAAAACAGCCTGAGCGCGACCAAAGACGCTTTCGAAGTGCTGCACTACATCGCGGCCAAACGCTTGGCGGCGGGTCTTCTCACCGTTGTAGATGCGACCAATGTGCAGAGCGAAGCGCGTGCGCCTTTGCTCGCACTGGCGCGTCAGTATCATTGCCTGCCCGTGGCGATTGTGTTGAACGTGCCGGAGGCCGTTTGTCACGAGCGCAACAGCAGCCGTCCTGACCGTGACTTCGGCCCTCATGTCGTGCGGCAGCATACGCAGCAGCTACGTCGCTCGCTGCGCGGCCTTAAGCGCGAAGGTTTCCGCCACGTTTACGTGCTGTCGCCAGAAGAGATTGACGCCGCTGTTATCGAATGTCAACCGCTGTGGAACAACAAGAAAGATGAACATGGCCCCTTTGACATCATTGGCGATGTTCACGGCTGCAGCGATGAGTTGGAAACGCTGTTGCGAGTACTCGAATATGCACCAGACGAGGCCGGTGTGTGGCGTCATGCGCAGGGGCAAAAAGCAATCTTCGTCGGAGACCTAGTGGATCGTGGCCCGCGTGTTGTCGATGTCCTGAAAATTGTGATGGACATGGTGCAGGCGGGCAGTGCTTTGTGTGTTCCGGGCAACCACGATGTCAAATTATTGCGCCACTTGAACGGCAAGAACGTAAAGCTTGCACACGGTCTGGCCGAGACACTGGCGCAAATGGAAGCGCAGCCCGACGCATTCAAAACTCGCGTTAAGAAGTTCATCGACGGTTTGGTGAGTCATTATGTGTTCGATGACGGCAAGCTGGTGGTGGCGCACGCTGGCTTGAAGGAAGAGTTGCAGGGGCGCGGGTCGGGAACGGTGCGTGCTTTTGCCCTCTTTGGTGAAACGACCGGCGAGACCGATGAGTTTGGTCTGCCGGTGCGCTACAACTGGGCCGCTGAATATCGAGGTCGCGCTACGGTTGTGTACGGCCACACGCCGGTGCCCGAACCGGAGTGGCTCAACGGCACCATCAACATTGATACGGGCTGCGTTTTCGGCGGCAAGCTCACGGCTTTGCGCTACCCGGAAATGGAAATACTTTCTGTTCCGGCAGCGCAGATTTACGCAGAGCCATCACGTCCATTCTTGAGTACTCCAAGCACCTTGAGTGCGCAGCAACAAAACGATGACATGCTGGACATGGCCGACGTATCCGGCAAGCGCATCATCGAAACCCGATTGCAGCGCACCATCACTGTTCGCGAGGAAAACTCTGTTGCCGCTCTGGAAGTGATGAGCCGCTTCGCCGCCGATCCGAAGTGGTTGATTTATTTGCCGCCAACGATGTCGCCCAGTGAAACCAGCCGACAGGTGGGGCTGCTCGAACATCCGGCGGAAGCCTTTGCTTACTACAGCGCACAGGATGTATCGCGTGTCGTGTGCGAAGAAAAGCACATGGGTTCGCGTGCTGTGGTTGTCGTATGTCGTAGTGCTGATGTGGCACGCGAACGTTTCGGAGTACTCGGCGAGGAAATTGGTATCGTTTACACGCGCACGGGGCGTCGCTTTTTTAACGATGCACTGATGGAAGGTGCGTTGCTGGAGAGGTTGCGTACCGCGGTCGACGTCTCGGGATTATGGGATGAGTTGCAAAGCGACTGGCTGTGTCTCGATTGCGAGTTGATGCCATGGTCGGCCAAGGCACAGGAACTTTTGTACCGCCAGTATGCGCCGGTTGGTGCTGCCGCTACGAGGGCGCTGCACGAAGCCGCAGCAGCTTTGGCGCAGTTCGCCGCGCTTGGACATGATGTGGCCGAACTGCAACAATCGTTTGCAGCCCGCGAGCAAATGGCGAAGCAGTATGTGAGCGCTTATCAGCACTATTGCTGGGACGTGAACTCCGTCAATGACCTCAAACTGGCGCCGTTTCACCTGCTGGCGAGCGAAGGCAAAGTTCACATTGAGCGCGACCACATCTGGCATATGGAAACGCTGAAAGGTATCTGCGAATGCGATGCGGAGTTGCTTCTTGCAACGCCTTACAAGGTTGTTGATCTGGCAGATGAAGCCTCACAGCAGACCGGCATCCGTTGGTGGGAGGAGTTAACCCGTGTCGGAGGTGAAGGCATGGTGGTTAAGCCGCTCGACTTCGTTACGCAGGGGAAGCGTGGCATGGTGCAGCCGGCGGTTAAATGTCGTGGCCCGGAGTATCTGCGCATCATCTACGGCCCCGAGTACTCGGCACCGCAAAACCTGGAGCGTTTGCGCTCGCGCGGTTTGGGAGCCAAGCGTTCGCTGGCGTTGCGCGAGTTTTCACTGGGCATTGAGGCGCTGGAACGTTTTGTGCGTCGCGAACCATTGCGGCGCGTTCACGAATGTGTATTTGGAGTACTCGCGCTGGAAAGCGAGCCGGTTGATCCACGACTGTGATTAAACTGTAAGCGTCTGGAAAGCACATAAGCCACGTAACTTCTGAGATACATGGCTTATGTGTTCGGGCTGGCTTCAGATCTGTGATAACCGTCGCTGGGTATGTAGAGTGTTAGTTGATAGCCCCTTTTCTCTTCTCGTAGTTGTTGCTTGCTACTAATCTGAAATGCTATTCCAACACAGCAAGAGAGTCAAACGCTCTTATTCAAGCCTCAATAACACCATGTTGCACAAACAAGATGTTGTCAACGTTTACCACTTACGCACAACGAACCCGGAGTGTTGGTTGCCCCAGAAGCAGACGACTTGTCTGCTGGGGGGCTGTGAGCGACGGGCCGGAAGTCAAGCCCGTCGCTGTCGCTCATGCTTCGGGTTCGTAAAAATTTCCATCTGCGCAAATCGTAAAAGTTAAGAGCGCAGACGTTTGGCTGATTGCTAATCAGCTTTGATGAAGCGGTAACGTGAAGAAAAACGTGCTGCCCTGGCCGGGCTGGCTTTCTACCCAAATACGACCACCGTGGGCTTCGACGGCCATTTTGCAGAAGGTAAGTCCCAGTCCGGTCGACATTTTACGACCTGCCAGGCGCGATTCGACCTGGCCGAACTTTTCGAAGATGCGCCCGAAGGCTTCAGCAGGAATTCCTTCGCCGGTGTCGCGCACGCCGAAACGGACATCGCTGCCGTCTTCACCGACTTCGATATGAACACTGCCGCCATTGGGCGTAAATTTAATGCTGTTGCCCAGCAAGTTGACCAGCACACGACACAACTTCTCATCGTCAGCCAACAAAGTTTCGCGCCCTGTGGCAACTCGGTAATCGAGTGCAATGTTTTTATCGTCTGCCATTTGTGTTACCTGGCGCAACGCTGTTTTTACTACGCTCTCGATTGCTAATGGCGAGTACTCGATGGGTACAGTGCCTTGCTCCATGCGGCTGATGTCGAGCAAATCGTTGATCATGGAGAGCAGCATTTGCCCGCCGTCGAGCGAAAGTGATAAGCACTCGCGCTGTAGGTCGCTGAGATCGCCCAGAGAATCCATGGTTTGTAAACCGATAATAAACGACGCGAGCGGGGTGCGCAGGTCGTGCACAATCATGTCGGTGAGGCTATCACGGAGTCGTTCCAACTCTTGAAGTTGGCGGTAGTTTTCACCCAGTTCATCCCACAAACGTTTCTTTTCAAGGCAGGCGCTTATGCGAGCGCGCAGCAGAGTCGCATTGAACGGCTTGGGCAAGTAATCTTCGGCACCACGCTCGATGCAGCGCACAACGCTTTCAATTTCGTCCACACCCGAAATCATGACTACGGGAATATCACGCAACTCAGGGTTGGACTTCATGGCTTCCAGAACGGTGTAACCATCCATTTCCGGCATCATGACGTCCAGCAAAATAAGATCGAACTTATGATGCTGCAATAGCTCCAACGCCTCGCGCCCGTTGGTAGCAGTGGTCTCTTGATGGCCCAGTTGACGCACGTAACGCGACAGCATTAAACGTGTCGTGCTCATGTCGTCCACAATCAGCACCTGCCGGCCTTCCGCATGTTGCGCCTTCGAGGGCCTGCTGTCGTTGCCGTCACTGAGCGTAAGATTCTGCGACCATTGAGTACTCATTCTTCACGTCCTGGTGCAATTTGCTGCATTGCGACTGTGGTTGTCCCGGCTTGTGCCGTTGTCCCGCCTTGTGCGTTTGTCTCGGCTTGCAGTGCAAAACATAACTGCTCATAGGCGCGCTCAATTTCTCTGAGCTTCGTCTCATCGACGGCGAGACCATCGCGCGCCTGCTGTTCAACTTCGGAACACAGCCCCGCCATGGCACGTCCGCCCAGATTGGCCGCCGCCCCTTTCAAGCCATGCGCGACTTTACGTAATCTCGACATCTCGTTGGCTTTTGCCGCCTGCTGCATGGCTTCTAAAAGAGGAAGGCAATCGGCCTTGAAAGCGTTTATGAGTTCGTCAATGATCTCGGGCGCGCCATCGTCGCGCATGACGCGCAATTCTTCCAACGTTTGCGTGTCGAGAACAGGCTCGATCTTGCTGCCGGCTTGTGTTGTCGCATCGTCCTGCGCTGAGTACTCGATTAGCGTTGAAGCCGTGCCGTTCTCCTGGTGCGTCGCAGTCGCTTCTCCAGGTGCTTCTCCATTGGATCGCTGTTCAATCTGTCGTGCGAGCGCCCAGTGACCACAACGCGCCAGCAAATTTTGCAGCTCGCCAACGCGCACCGGCTTGGCGATGTAATCGTCCATACCGGCTGCCATGCAGGCTTCGCGGTCTTCGCGCATGGCATTGGCGGTTAATGCGACAATGCGTGGTCGCACGTCCGCGCTCCAGCGTTTGGTAATGTGCTGCGCTGCTTCCAGGCCGTCCATTACCGGCATTTGGATGTCCATCAAAACCACGTCGTAGGGTTGCCGTTCCAGTGCAGCGAGAACTTCCGCCCCGTTACTTGCCACATCGGCTCCGTAGCCCATTTTGGAGAGCATCTTCTGCACGAGTTTCTGGTTAACGGTCAGGTCTTCGGCCAGCAGTATGCGCAGTGGCAAACGGCTGCCCAGTTCGCTGTCATAACCCGATTCGTCGGCGGTCTCTTGTGCCACGCGTTCTGTTGCGTCGCGCCCGGTGAACAGATCGACCAGCACATTATACAATTGCGACTGCTTGATCGGTTTTGTGAGAAAGGCTGCAAAGTGTTTGTTTTGTTCCGGCGATGTGCGTTGCCCCACGGTACACAAACCGATGAGAGGCAGTGCGTGCGCCGCAAGTTGAGACATTTGTTCTGCCAGCGAGTGGTTGTCGGTGCCTGGCATGAGAGAATCAAGAATGGCTATCTCGAAAGTTTCGCCATTGCGCAGCAGTTCCAGTGCTTCCCCCGCACCGGCGGTTTCGTGCGCCATCATGCCCCAGCCACGTGTTTGCTGCACAATTGTCTGCCGGTTTGTGGCGTTTTCATCCACAATGAGCAATCGTTTACCGTCGAGTTGTGGCTGCTCCACGTCAAAGTCGTGAGGGGCTGAACTCACAGCCGGGCGCGTCACAATGGTGAAGGTAAAAGTCGAGCCATGTTCGCCATCGCTTTGCGCCCACATCGAGCCGCCCATCATTTCGCACAAACTTTTGCTGATGGCCAGCCCTAAACCGGTGCCACCAAAGCGACGTGTCATTGAAGCATCTACCTGACTGAACGATTGAAACAGTTTGTCGATGCCGTCGGGCGGAATGCCGATGCCGGTGTCGTGCACGGCGAACTGTAACTCAAGGCGACCTTCATTGAGCGGGCGCTGCTCGACTGAAAGAACGACTTCGCCCTGCTCCGTGAACTTCACGCCGTTCGAAAGCAGGTTGACCAGGATCTGACGCAGGCGCGTGACATCGCCGATGATGGCCGAAGGTACGTGGTGGCCCATCAGATAAACCAGGTTCAGCTTTTTCTCGGCGGCGCGTACCGCCACCAGGTCGAGGGACGATTCGATGCACTCGCGCAGGTCGAAAGGCTTCTGCTCCAAATCGACGCGATTGGCTTCTATTTTGGAATAATCCAGCACATTGTTAATAACCGCCAGCAGCGAGTCGCCACTGTCGCGGATGGCACGCGCATATTCCGATTGTTCGGGCGTAATGTTGGTATCGAGCAGCAGACTGCACATCCCGATAACCGCGTTCATCGGCGTGCGCAGTTCATGGCTCATGCGCGAGAGAAATTCGCTTTTAGCGCGGTTGGCTTCTTCGGCTGTTTCCTTAGCCTGCTTCAAGGCTTCGTCTGTTTGCCGACGCTCGGAGATGTCGCGTAGATAGCCGGTGAAAAGGGGATGATCACCGGCTGCAATCGGCACGACCGCCAGCTCCATCGGAAACTCGCTGCCATCGGAACGCATCGCCGGAACTTCAATGCGGCGGCTCAGGACGGGGCCTTCTCCCGTCGCAAGATAGTGTTGCAAACCAATGTTATGCCCTTCGCGCAACGAAGGAGGCACAATGGTTTCACCAAGGTTGCGCCCCAGCACTTCATCGCGTGTGTAGCCGAACATCTGCTCGGCGCGTGAGTTGAACTCGATGATGCGGCCCTCGTGATCCATCGAGATGATGCCGTCCAGCGCGGCTTCGAGAATCGCTGTTTTGAAAGCTTCAGAAGCCCGCAGCGTTTCTTCAGCGCGTTTGCGCTCGGTGATATCACGCGAGTTGATGACAAGACCTTCGCGCGCCGAATCGTCCAATAAGGTACGACCCACGCATTCAAGAATGCGCCACGAGCCGTCTTTGTGACGGAAGCGAAACTCCGCTTTGTGGGCTGCCGACGGATTTTGCAGAGCCTCGCCAACCGCGGATGCCACTCCAGCCATATCCTCGGGATGGATAAATTCAAAGCAGTTCTGACCGACCAGTTCCTCCGGTTTGTAGCCAAGGATGCGCTCGACCGAAGGGCTTTCGTAGCGCAAAATGCCGTCGCCGCGAAGAATCGTGATAATGTCGGAAGCGTTTTCGGCAAGCGAACGGAAGCGCTCTTCGCTGCGTCGCAACGCTTCGACGGTTTGCTGTCGCTCGGCAATTTCGCCTTGAAGAGCAAGATTTACCTGAGCGAGTTCGGTAGTCCGCTCCTGCACCCGCTTTTCTAATTGTGCGTTTGCCTTTTGCAGCGCTGCGTGCGCCCGGCTCAGTTCAGCTTCGGCCTGACGACGTTCAGCAGATTCCAACGATAACGACACCATGTCGGCGATGGAAGCGGCGAAATCCTGGTCTTCGACCGACCATTGACGTTTTGTCCCCGTGTGTTCGTGACAGACGACGCCCACCATTTCACCGTGACGCCAGATGGCCACATCGAGCATGGATTTAATGCCGTGCGGCTCCAGGTAACCGGCGGCCAGTTCGCGCGTGTGCAGATTGGTGCAGGCATTTTCCGCTACAATGGCGCGATTTTCCCGGAGTGACTGGAAATATTTCGGGTAGGTCTGCGCGTCAATGCTTAAGCCTTTGCTATGGCCCGCATTGCGATCATACAGGTTCTGGCAAATCAGCTCAGAACCATCGGCGTTGAAAAGCCATATGCCGACGCGCTCCACATGCAGAGAGTCCGCATCGGCTTCGCAGATGCTTTGCAACTCCTCATCAAGATCGTGATGGCCGCGACGCACCAACTTCATTAGTGTGGCTTCGTAACGCTGATTTTGCTCGACACGCTCTTTGAGTACTCGCTCTGCCTGTTCGCGAGACGCCAAAGCTCTTTGCAATTTATCGGTGCGTAAACGCAGCTCCAGTTGTGCCGCGACCTGGCGCGCCAACGCACACAATGTCACTTGCTGAGCGTCGGTTAAATCGCGCGGTATGTGGTCGGCAACGCACAATGTCCCCAATGCCAGACCAGAGGATGTGCGCAGCGGCACGCCGGCATAAAAGCGCAGATGGGGTTCTCCTGTAACCAGAATACTTGCATTGAAGCGCGTGTCTCGCAGTGCATCCTGCACAATAAGAAGCTCGGAACCCATAATCGTGTGCGCACAAAAAGAGTGGTCACGCGCCACTTGCGAGGGGAACACGCCGACCTTCGATTTGGTCCACTGGCGCTCCGCATCGACCATGGTCACTAGTGCAATCGGTGTTTCACAAAGTTGTGCAGCCAGCAATGTGAGGTCATCGTAAGCCTCTTCGGGTGGTGTATCGAGAATGCCGTAGCGTCGCAGCGCCACCAGCCGCGCGGCTTCGTTTCGTGGCAAAGGGGTGTTCATCCAAAAGACTCCGCATGTTGAGGCGTCGGGTAGGGGAAGCGAGGTCGTTCAGCGACAGCGATGCCGCAGATAACGGCATCCTGCAAAGCAGTGTGACGAGTACTCGTTGATGGGGTGAATAACATCCGAAAAGGCCAGCCACACAGACTGGCGCTGCCAAGCTCCATTCATCACAGCGCCGTTGTGAAGGAGAAGAAGCTTTCTGCCGGCCTCCAAGCGGCGCTATAAGTCTGTGTAGCACACTTTTTCTAAATGGGCGAATGGAAATCCTACGTCGCAAGATGTATAGAAGCAGCCAATGTATATAAGCGGCAAGCTCAGAACTGCGGCTTTGTGGAAAGCTTAAGGCCGGGCACGGGACGCAGTTGGTCGTCGGTGATGCGGAAGAAGAACTGCCAGTCGGCGGTGTTGTTTTCCAGCTTTAACAGCACTTTGTTCCAGCCCGCGCGCAGCGTGGCATCGGTAACATCTTCGTCCATTCTCGCGGGGCGGTGCGCGTGATTGCTCCACACTAACGCATCGTTCATCCACACGCGAATACCGTCATCGCTTCCCATTGCAAGCTTTACTTTGCGTTCAGTGGGGCTGTAAATGTAGCCCAGCGCGTATACAAAAGCGTGTTCCACAATGTTGCCGCTGGTGGGTGGATAAAAGTTGGCCAGATCGACTTTATTGTTCTTCGCGCGGATCTCTCGCCACGTTGCGACATACGACTTCTTTCCAATGGTCGTGTTGTATTGCGCTTCAAGTGCGATGGCTTGCTCCGGCTCGAACGCCTTCTCAAACTGCTCATCGGTGTCCATGGGAAAAGGCCCGCACACCAACCAGGTGCGACTGGCCTGATCGTCCAGAGAGGCTAAGAGTTGCGCCGCGTTTTTCGCTGTGTCGCCCTGTCGGGAAGTGGCGGCAACCGTGGCCAGAAGCGGACGCACTGTGGCGAGTACGCTTTCCGTCGTGTTGTTATCTTTGGAAAGTCCGTCCGCGATTTTGACGATAGCGGCAGCGGCTTCTTCGTTTGTTTCGCCGGTGAGGAATGGCTCAACCACTTGAAGCGATGCGACATCGGGAACGTTGCCCAAAGCGCCCAGCACCAGTTTCTTGTCTTCAGTGCGACCGGCTGCACCCAAAGCCGCTTGCAACAACTGCACGCGTTCGGCGGACGGTTTCTCGCCGTTGCCGCTGAGGTGCACATAGCCGCGTAGCGCGAGTACTCGATGCGTGATGTCCCTGTCGCTGCGCGCGATGGCCAGCAGGTCTTGAAGCGGAGCGGAATCGGGCCATTCAGCTAACGAACGCACAGCGGCGTCCCTCACCTCGGAGCTGGAATTTTTGAGTGCGGTGCGCGTTGCCTGGAGCGCGGCTTCGTCACCAACATGACGCAACAAGCCGACTAGCTGAATGCGTGATGCAACGCTTGCATTTCTCAGGGCCGACAGCACCGCAGCAGAAGTAGCGCCTTTGCCGCGTCGGCGGTCGTAGATGTTGGCCAGAGCCTGTGCGGCAGACTCGCGCGTCGTGCCCGACGCCGTGGTAACAAGCAGATTAACCAAAAGTGGCGCGATGTGTTCATCGCCGAGTACTCCCAGCGCTGCGATCGCTTCGTGTTGCACCGGCGCATCTTTGCTGCGCATGGTTTGCAGCAACACGGATGTCGCCGCTGTCGCGCGTCGCGAGGCCAGGCCGCGAATCACTTCCGTGCGCAGTGCGGCGGGTGTATTACTCGCTTGAAGTGCCTGGAGCAAAACTGTGTTGACGGTAGTGCCACGCAGTCGGGCCACACTTTCGCGGGCTGCATCGCGCTCGCGCCCGCGCGTTGTGGAAGCAAGACGGGCCAGCAGCACACCATCAGTCGGGCCGCCGACGCTGCCCAGTGCGCGCAGTGCCGCAATACGCACTTCAGGCGACTGGTTTTTGACTTGTTCGAGAACGGCTACATGTGCCGCAACATCGCCACGCGCTGCCAGTTGGCCAAGCAGTGTCACTTTGCTGGTATCGGGTAGTCTGGGGAGCAGGGCCGCGAACGCCTGGGTCGCGGCACTTCCGGGAATATCAGCTACAAAACTGGCGGCGATGTTTTGCATCTGCACATTGGGGCCGGTCATCGCTTCAAAGAGCAGCGGTGTGGCGTCGTTGCCGCGCGTTATCACCAGGCCGCGCAATGCAGCGGCGCGTATCGCCTGCGGGTATTGGGGACGATAGAAATAAGCGAAAATCCCGTTCGCTTCTGCGCGCTCGTTGGACGTGCCGTTGCGTGCCATACCGTCAGCCGCTTGCAGGATAGCGTGAGTGACCTCGTTGCTCTGTGTGCTGGGAGCAGATGGTGTCTGCTCGCTCGGTGCGCGGTCGGGGTTGGTGATAAATGTTGGTAGCACCCTGATCGCTTCGCTGCCACCGATTTTGCCCAGTGCTGCAATAGCGGCTGATGCGGTGCGTGGGCCGCTCCCGCGGAATTTGGCAAGCATTGGAATACTGGCTGTATCACGGCGGTAGCCCAGGGCGTTGATGAGGCCGATTGTCCAATCCTCTTCGGCTTGTTGGACAGGCGTTACAACGGCAGGCGACTCAATCGCGCGTTCGAGAGCAGCGCGCAGAACCGCTGTCGCTTCCGGCGCCGGATTGTTTTGCAGAGCACGGCGCGCCGCCTCGCGCATGACGGGATCGCTATCACGCAGCGCAATTGTTAGAACCGGCACGGCTTCGGCGCGCCCGATGCGCTCCAGCACTTTGAAGAGGTAAAGACGTGTCGTGCTTGGAACATCCGGCGTCAGTTTTGAGGCTGTTGCATGGACAACGGCGCTGCGTGCGGCTGCGGCTCCGGGACGCGCCGCATGAATGCTGATGCGCTGCCAGTTTTCAATCGCTGCGCCTTGTTTGCCCGCATCAGCGCTGCTCATTTCGGGCAGCAGCGTATCGAGTACTTGTTGGTAGGCTGTCGCCAATTCGTTAGACGTGCGCGCAACGGTTGTGCTTTCGCCTTTAAATTCTTTGAGCAACGTGTCGGTTTCGTTGTCCTGTGCACGAACGGAGAAGGTCAGAAGGCAACTCGCGGCCACGAGCAGTGCGAAACGCATCGGTTGGTGGTTCATAAAAGTGTTGGTGCGGTTTACAGGTGCCACGGTGCGCGCTTGGGGCGGTCGAGCCAGCGCGCCGCTTCTTCGTCGCCGATAACTTCTTCGCGTTCTGGATCCCACTTGAGGCTGCGCCCCAGCCAGTAAGCGATGTTGCCCAGGTGACAGACCGTGACGGAACGCGCCCCGATCTCGACATCGGCGATTGGTTTCTGGCGCGTGCGAATACAACTGAGCCAGTTGCCGGCGTGGTCGCGGCTTTCATACAGACGGATTTCATCCGGCTTGATGACGGTCTGACTGAGTTCAGCGGGCCACGTTTTCAGGTAGCCGCGATTGACATCAATTTTGCCATCACTGCCGGTGAACAGGACGCCATTGACATCGGCGCCATTGGCCTTGCTGCTGTGAAAAAGTTTGACGCCGTTCGAGTACTCGAAAGTCAGCGCCGCCACTTCTTTGCCGTTCGGCGGCGTGATGCTGACCGGGCCGCTATGATCCATGCCGAGCGCCCACTGCGCGATGTCGAAGTGATGCGCGCCCCAGTCGGTCATGCCTCCACCGGAGTAGTCGCGGTTGCTGCGCCAGCCACCCCACGAAATGCGCTCTTTGTTGAACGGCACATCGGGCGCGGGCCCCAGCCACATCTGCCAGTCGAGGCCGGCAGGAACCGGTTCTTCGGGCAGATAACGCTCTTGTGACGGCCCGTCGACATTAACATGAATCGTTTGCAACCGTCCGATGTAACCGTTGCGCACCAATTCACAGGCGAAGCGAAACTCTCGTGACGAGCGCTGCTGGCTGCCGGTCTGGAAAACGCGGCCATAACGTCGTGTCGCCTCGACCATGGCGCGCGCCTCGCGTATCGTTAGCGAGAGCGGCTTTTCGCAGTAGATGTCTTTGCCCGCTTTGGCCGCTTCAATAGAGATGATGGCGTGCCAGTGGTCGGGCGTGGCGATGACCACGGCGTCGATGTCGTCGCGCGCCAGCAGTTGGCGAAAATCGTTATACGCGGCGCAGCCTTTGTAAGTGCCGCTCCTGGTGGCCTCGGCATATTGCGTCTCAACCCGAGCTTTGGCCGCCTCACGCCGTTCGGTATCAACATCGCACACGGCGACGACTTGTGTTCCGCCGTCACCCAGAAATCGGCCCAGCAGACCGCTGCCCTGGCCTCCGACTCCAATGTGGCCCAGCGTGATGCGGTTGTTGGGCGTAGCCCGTTCGTCGGCACTATCGGCACTAAAGGCGCGGGAAGCCAGCACGGCGGGCGCAACGCCCAGAATAGCTGCTCCCTGCAGAAAGGTGCGGCGCGTAAGAAGTGATGTGCGAGTGGACATAGGTAGTTGGTTGATTGTAACACAGGGTCTGGTGGTTGGAAAAATATGAACCTGAATTCCGACGTGAGGCGTAACTTCAGCAGTTCTCGATGTTCTTAGCACCACGACGCTAAACGCTTCCAAAGTTGTTACGGCACCGGGTTCGTGGTGCCCCATGACCTCAAACTCCATGCGATTCCAAATTCTTCCCATCGTTGCAATGCTGGTCTACTCCGGCACCGCGCAGGCTGCTGCTTCAACTGCGCAGGCTGCCTCAACCTCATCTGCGCCAACTCTCAATAAGGTGGTGGCCCCGGCACCTCAAGCCAAGACGGCGGCACCTCAAGCTAAGACGGCGGCACCTCAAGCTAAGACGGCACCGCAGTTCATCGAAGACGAGGCTGAAGCACAGTGCAACCTCAGTTTTACGGTGCGTCCCGCAGCGCGCGGGCAACTGACTGTCTTCTTCGATTATCGAGACGCCAAAAACTTCTACGCACTCGACATGGCACCGGGCAGGCTCACCCTGCGCGCAATGCACGACGGCAAAGCCCAGGAGTTGGCTCAAAGCGCGGTTTCGCTGCCCTTGGGCAGCCGCGTGACGTTGCAGCGACGCCGTTGGGCAATGCGCGTGCTGAGCGGCAATCGAGTACTCATGACGGCTTTCGATGCCACATTCGACGGCGGCAAAATCGGCAGCGCCGCTCAGGGCGGATGGAGTTGGAGCGACCCCACAGTGCAACCCGTGGAAGACATTTACTGGGCGGATGATTTCACGCGCGCACCGGGAGAAAACGGCGACTGGAAGGCCAATGCTGCGAACTGGCAGTTGACATCGTCATCCGAAGACTCAGCCGGGCAGGGCAATCGCCATCACGACCTGGCGGCACGCATTGAAATGAGCGCCAACCCGTTTGCCTATCATGCCAAAGCCATTAATAGCCTCGCGTGGGCTCAAACGGGACGCCCATTCTGGGACAACTACGAGGCGTCGGTTTCGGTCAAGCCGCTGGCGCGCGGTGTCTTCGGTCTGGCCGTTTACGTTCAGGATGCAAAGAACTACCTGGCTTTTCAGTGGAGCAGCAGCCAAAGCACCACATCGCGCCAACTCGTGCGTGTGGTGAACGGTAAAAGCACGGTTCTGGCAAAGGCATCGGGCGCGTTTTTGCCCCGCCAATGGTATCGCCTGAGCGTGCGCACCAGCCCCGGCTACATTGAGACATTCATCGACGGCACGCCGGTTTTCACGCTGCGCGACGATACCTTTGGCCAGGGCGGCATCGGGCTTTTAGCGCGTGACATGGAAGCCGACTTCGACGATGCAAACGTTGTGTCGTATGCGGCTTACCGCCAGCAGTTTGCCGCAGATAAGGCGTCGCTTAAGGCGTCGCTTGGCAGCGCGTGGCAAACGTTTGGTGGTGTGTGGCAAAGCAAAGAAGGCGTTCTACTCTCGCAACCGCAGAGTGGCGATAAAGGGGCTTCGCGTTTGGCTCTTGCGGGCCGCGATGATTGGGACGGTTACGTTTTGAAAGTCGGAGCGCAAACCGGCGATGCGGGCGCGTGCGGTCTCGTTGCGGGTTATCGCGATGCCGGCAACTACGTCGTGTTTCGCTGGGCCGGTTCGCAGAGCGCCTTGCCGTTTCGCGGGCGGCAGCAGTTCCTACGCTATCGCAACGGCAAGCCGACAGTAGTGCGCGACGAGGCCGCGACACAACTGCTTGAGTACTCGCGCAGCGGTTTTGCCGACTTGAGCGTTCGTCTTTCGGGCGGTGCCCTGGCAGTGTTTGCCGGCGAGCGTATGGTGGCGCAGATGGCCGATGAAACGCTGTCCGCAGGCCGTGTCGGTTTATGGGCGCAGGGCACAGAGGCGGTTTCGTTCAACGGCCTGCAACTGTCTTTTCCGCCGGAGCCGCAAGCGCCCAAAGTGGCGCCGCGTTTCGCGACCGATGCGCTGATGGTTGGATGGGCCTCCGCAGCGGGCGAATGGCCGGCCAAGACCGGCCCGGATGGTGTCGCCACGTTATGGAACACCGGCGAGTTCTTCGGCGATGCTACAGTTGAGTACTTGTGGCGGCGCGACCCGGATGCCGACCGTCGCCTGGAAGTGGCTTTGCGCGCCCGGCGCGACGAGTGGAATTCGGGCTACATCGCGCGCCTTGCCGACGACAAGGCCACAGGCTCACTGCGTGTCTCATTGTTACATGGAGAGCAAGTACTCAAACAGGCATCCTTCCCGTGGAAGAATTTTAAAGGCGACATAACCAAGCCGATTCCCGTGCGGCTGCGGCTCGAAGGTGACGGCATTTTGTTTTCTGTCGCGGGCAAACCGGCGTTTAGCGGGCTGGGCAGCGGCGCTATGAGTACTCGTAAGATGGTGGCAGGGGGCGGCACCAGCCTGGCGGCGCGCGCCGGTAACTTTACCATCAAGCCGGACGAATTGCGCGCCTTCGCTGCACAACGCGATGATTACACTTTCACCGAAGCACCAACCGACTGGTATGCGCCACAGGGCGAGTGGCAGGTTTTCTCGCGTTGGCCGTGCTACTCCGATTGGTCGTTTTTCGGCGGCAAGGGTCTCAATCCCGTGTTGTGGAGCAAGCGCACTTACAGCGGCGACACGGTCGCCGAAATGTATGCGCACGACCAGATGGACTTGCCCTCGTTTCCCGGCTACAGCCGTCCCGGCGACCTCAACATCACGCTGGCAGGCGACGGCAAAAACCCGAGTTCCGGCTATTCGTTCATTGTTGCCGGTTGGGACAACAAGCGCACGCGCATTCTTAAAGGCACGCAAGTCGTAGCCGATAACGAAACGGCTGCAGCGCGATTTGCCAATCCAACTAACGGCAACATGGAGTTTCATCGCCACTGGTTTTATATTCGCGCCGAAGCCAAACGCGCGCGCCGGAATGGGCGCGAGGGCGTGCGTCTGCGCCTTTTCATGGACGACGCGGTGTTGTGCGAATATTTTGACGCGGCTCCTCTGCCGTCTTTTGATGATGGCGGTCGCGTCGCAATCTGGACAGTTGATAACGGCATCATGGTGGCGCGCGCCAAAGTGGAAAGCGCTGCTGTTGGGGGTCGTGAGCTGCCGGGCGGCCTGCTCGATGCCGTCCCGCAAGCAGTTAAATCGAAGTCGGCACCCGGCGTGGCCGTTGCGTCTCAGACCAGAGCATTGGCGGACACGCCGGCAACCGTGTCACAGGTGGCGCTTGAAACGGGCGCAGCCGGCGCAACAGGTTCAACCGCGGCAGGTTCAACCATTGCTTTAGCGCCCTACGCTGTGGAAGCACCCTCTTCCGCCACACTGTTCCAAAGCGTTACGGCACGCGCTGCCAGTAACACGACTCAACAGGTTCAACTGATGCAGACAAACCTGGGTGCTCCTGTTTCCGCACTGATTGAGGAAGTCGAGGCTGGCCGCGCTGAGTCCTTATCGTGGGCTGTTCGCAATCCCGTATCGGGCGGTTTATTCAAAGTGCGCCTTGGCAATGCGAGTACTCTTCCCGCTTTGCAAGCGCCGCTGGCGGCGTCTTCTACGACGCGCATCGAAGCCGACATCATGTTGCCGTCGGATGTGCAGGTCGATTTATATTTGCTCATTACCGGCGTGCCGCACGTCGTCCAACTGAGCGGCCCGCCTGTTGGAAGTGACAATTTGCGCTCTCTTGGCGCTTTCGAGAAAAAGCCTGTGGCCGCGCCGTCCGGCATAGCGCCGTCCGGAACCACGGGCAACTGGCAGCACATCTCGTTCGATTTGGGACCGGCGCTGCAGAAACTCTACCCCGATGCGAAGAATTGGAGCATCAACGAACTCAGCATCGGCGCGCTGCACGGCGACCGCTACCGTTGGCTCGGCTTCGGCGGCAATGCGCTGGGCGCAACTTATCAACTGCACAACGTGCGGATGACCAACGGTTAATTCGTTATCAAATTGCAGCACGCATCCTAGCTGCGCGCATGTTTTAGGGCAGTTTGAAGTGCGGGTTCTCGATGATGCCGAAGATGTTGCCGAAGGGATCGAGAACCGTAGCGACGAGAATGCCTTCTCCAACGTTCATAACAGGGGCGTGTTCCTGCGCGCCCAGTTTCAACAAGCGCTCGTAGACCACGTGTGCATTGGCTACGCCCCAGCAAGTAAAAACGCCTCCTGCGCCGCGGTTGCCGCTCTCGCCACCGGGGTTGAGCATTAATCCCAGTTCGTAGCCGCCGACGTTGAAGCCGACGTAACCCGGTTCGTCGAAGTATGGTTGCGCATCTAGAACCTGGGCATACCACGCTTTCGCTTTGTTCATGTCACTGACGGTGTAGATCGCTGTTCTTAAGCCTTGAAGCACAAATCCCTCCGCACAAACTTTCGATTGCCTCGATTATAGCGCAGCATGCCTGCAAGCTACTAACTGTTATAGATTCTGTTTCTAACAGCGCAATTATGCTAACATCAATGCCATTCCCGCCGCACCAACCTTCATTCAAGGAGCAAGTGTGACTAACCCCGCCGACTCTCGCCCCATCGACGTGCATGCTGTGTTGGAAGACCCCGACTTCAGAGAACTGGTTCGCAGCAAAAACCGCATCTCGTTCTGGCTTTCCGCAGCGACAATGCTGACCTTTTACGGCTTTGTCCTGCTCCTCGCCTGGAACAGCGATTTCCTGGCGCAGAAATGGTCGGGCAGTATCAACCGTGGCATCCCTCTGGGCATCGGTGTGATCATCGTGAGTTGGATTCTGACCGGCGTTTACGTCCGCTGGGCCAACACCCGCTACGATGCGCTGGTTGAACGCGTCAAGGCCAAAATACGGAGTGCTCAATGAACACAGCCTCCACCATCATCGGCCAGCGCAATAACCTGGCGATTGCCTTTTTCTTCATTTTTGTCTTTGTCACGCTTTGCATCACTTACTGGGCCGCCAAGAAAACCAAAACCAGCAGCGAATTCTACGCCGCCGACCGCAGCATTTCCGGCTTTCAAAATGGGCTTGCCCTGGCCGGCGATTTCATGAGCGCGGCCTCGTTTTTGGGCATCGCCGGTTATGTGGCGACCGGCGGCTACGACGGCCTCATCTATTCGGTAGGCTATCTGGTGGGCTGGCCCATCGTGATGTTTCTTATTGCTGAGCCGCTGCGCAACCTGGGCAAATATACCTTTGCCGATGTCGTGGCTTACCGGCTTCACGTGCGTCCCATCCGCACGGCGGCGGCGGTCTCTTCGATTGTCACCGTGCTGCTTTATCTCATCGCACAGATGGTGGGTGCGGGCGGGCTCATCAAGCTGATGTTTGGCCTGAGTTACGCCTCAGCGCTTTTTATCGTCGGCGCGCTGATGATTTTGTATGTGCTGTTTGGCGGCATGTTGGCCACGACGTGGGTGCAAATCATTAAAGCCGTGTTGCTGCTAGGCGGCGCGACGCTGCTGGTGGTGCTCATTTTGTCGCGCTTCCACTGGAATTATGGAGAGTTGTTTGATGCGGCCTCGGCGCGCTACGGCGAAGCGTTCACGCGTCCGACCGTCAGTGCCAAAGTCGCGACCAGCCCGCTCGATTTGCTGTCGCTGGCAATTGGCCTCATGTTCGGCACGGCAGGTTTGCCCCACATCCTGATGCGCTTTTACACCGTGCCCGATGCCAAACAAGCGCGCAAATCGGTGTTTGTGGCGACGGGTTTCATCGGATACTTTTACATTCTGACTTTTACCATCGGCTTCGGCGCGGCGGTTCTGGTCGGCAAGGAACTGATTAGCAGCGTGGGCAAAGGCGGCAACATGGCGGCGATGCTGCTGGCCGAGCGTCTTGGCGGTGGGCCTTTGCTGGGCTTTTTGGCTGCTGTTGCATTTGCCACTATTCTGGCGGTTGTCGCTGGTTTAACTCTGGCCGGAGCATCTGCTATTTCGCACGACTTGTATGCGGGCGTCATCAAGCGCGGCCAGACCAACGAAGCCGATGAAGTGCGCGTCGCCAAAACTGCGACTGTTGTTCTGGGAGTACTCGCTATTTTGCTGGGTCTCTTATTCGAGAAGCAGAACGTGGCCTTTCTGGTTGGGCTGGCCTTCGCGGTGGCCGCCAGCGCCAACTTCCCGGCGTTGGTGCTTTCGGTGTTCTGGCGCAAACTCTCAACAGCGGGTGCAGTGGCCAGCATCGTCACGGGGTTGGTTGTGGCCGTTGTCTTGATTCTGCTCAGCCCAACCGTATGGCGCGACATCTTCGGCCAGCAAGATGCGATTTTCCCGTGGCTCAACCCAACCTTGATTTCGATGCCGTGCGCCTTTGCTGCGGGCATCATTGTCTCGACGCTCAAGCCGGATGCTGAAGCCGAGGCGAAGTTTGAATCGCAGAAGTTGCGCACCTATCTTGGCGTGGGTGCTGAGTAGGGCAACGGTAACAAATGAGTAATGAGTGCGGCGCAAGACGAGTACTCGGATCGCGCATTATCAAACGATGTGCCAGATGAAGTGTGGGCAAACGAAAAGGAGAAGCTAACATGTTAGCTTCTCCTTTTCGTTGCCTGACGCCCGTTAATCACTTGCGCCAATCGGACTTGTACACTTCGCGGTAGGTTTGCACGGCCTCATCCTCCGAGGGTAAACGCAAGCCATCGGTGAAGCGGTTCATGAAGTTGAAAGCGCAGGTTTGCAGCAGCACTTCCAGTGCGCCCTGGCGTCCGAACTCAGCTTCAAGGACACGATAATCGGCGTTGCTCACCGAAGCCGCGTCGCGTGTCAGCTTGCGGGCGAACTGCACCGCGGTCAGCTCGCGTGCTGTAAGAGCCGAATCGTCTTTCTTCATCGCGACCAGCTTCTCCATATCGACACCAGAGCGGCGCAATCCCTGCACTTGATGCAAGGTGCAGTAACGGCAGCCATTGACCATCGAGACAGCGAATGAAACTTGGAGCAACAGCGGACGATCGAGTGTGGCACTCTGGCGCACGGCCGCCCAGTAGCCAAACCAGGCCGACGAAAAATCCGGCACGCGCGACATAGCCCGCTGCGAATTGGCGATTTTGATTCCCAAACCATTGTTCGTCTTTGGTTCGGTGGCCTTTTCGTTACTCGTGTTTGTGACTGTGGCCGGAGCAGGCGATACAGCGGGCGCTGGTGGCGAGGCAACGGTGCCGAAAACGCGGAACTCTTCGTCGCTGATGAGCGCCACACGTGCCTGCGGTGCCTGATAAGTACTCGCTAAGGCAGTCGCCCCCGCAACAGGTTGCGTTATCCACGGCTCCAGCGGCAGTTGCAGCCCCTGGCACAAGCGATTGAAGTAGTTGAAAAATGACACCATCATGGTGAGATCAACCAGTTGCGAATCGTTGTAAAAGCGGCGCACCTCCGCGAAATCGGCATCGCTGACGCCATGGATATCACGTGTCAGTTGTTCCGCGTAGCGCAACGCGAGGCGCATCGGCGGGCTGAGTTTCGATGTTGCATTGTTTTGCAATGCGCTAATCAGCGCCGGCCCGCCGGACTGCGCGCGCAGCAAACGCCGCAAATGGGCCGCAACATATTCGTTGTTATGAATAGCGGCAATGCGCAGTCCCATCGCCATTCGAGTTTGAGGTGGCAGCGTGCCGCCATACAGCGCCGTTTTGACTAGATGCGCCAATGGCCCCGTAGCGTCCGGCATTGTGGAGGCTATCGCACGCAGGTAATTGGGAATATGGCCCGTCGCAGCAGGTTCGAGTAAATCCGCGTTTTTTAACTGTTGCAACGCAGCCGATTCAAGTGACGCCAATTCCAGCCGGCTAACCTGGCTAATAACGTGTTGCGCTTGTTGAGCTGGCTTAGTGCTTTGCCCGGTGCGTGCTGTACGAACCATGTCCTTTTTCTGCACTGCGCCCTGCGACACACCCTGCGCCTGCGCTGCGCTTACAGCCATTATTAGAATGATGGCCAGGGCCGCTCCGTTGACCACACACAGCGCCCACGCGCTTAATCTTCGCATAATCGAGTACTCCTCAAAACTTCTCAAAATTTCGTAAATAAGGTCAGGCCGTTTCTGGCAGTGGCGGTATCGTCGTCCAGGGGCAAGTTCGTCGGCTGGCCAGAATTAAGCTCCGGCGGCGCGCCGAACATTGCGTATGAGATGCGGTCACGACGCAAAAATTTGACGTGTCCATCGCAAAACAACAGGTTTGAGCCGTCGAAGTGAGCTTTGGCGTAGTAGGCGTGCGAAAAGGTAGTGGCCTGAGCCGGGCTGCTGCCAGCAACGCGCAAGGGCCGGGTTTGCGCCACGCGATTGAAGTTGCGGTTTTCGTGCAGGTAGATAAGATTCGCCGGTTCTTCAATCGCGGCCAAGGCTTGCGAGTCGGTGATGCCGTTCATTAAATAGTTGGTGTTGCCGCCACCCGGAACGTTGACTTCGGTTGTCGGGCCGGCAGGGCCATCTGAAGAGCGTGGCTTCGCCGAAGGACAGACGTAAACCTGAAGATTCTTGACATACGGGAAGATGGAACACGCCCAGTTGCGATAAGTGTTCGGGTCGCCTGCAACAGGTGGTTGCATCCAGCCCAGTGGCTGGTCGTAGCCGCCGAAAGGCACTTCATTGCCGGGCAGCTTCTCGTCGTAGTCCTGCGTGTACTGCATCACGCCTAGTCCGAGTTGCTTAAGATTGGACATGCAACTCGCGCGACGGGCGTTTTCTCGTGCTCTGGCGAAGACCGGGAATAGAATGGCAGCGAGTATTGCTATTATGGCAATGACGACAAGCAATTCGATGAGCGTAAAACCGCCGCGAGTGCGACCTTTCTTCAGTCCGACAAACATGATGCTTCCTCCAAAATAGAAAACATTGACATTCCGGCCTGTAGCCGGTGAGTGACCGTTCGAGCGATCCCACATCGCAAACTCATTATGAGGCGATGTGCGTTCCCGACCTGGAACTGTTGCCCCAAAGCCGGTGTAGCCGAGGTTGATATAAACCCAAGCCAGGTTACAGCGAGACGATAAAAGTTGGGAAGAGGTTGAAGCCGGGAAACTCACCACATGTGTTGGCGCAATCCGGGTACTCGTCAGCCGCAGGAATTACTCTGTGCAAGGCCTGTCCGGTCGAGAACTGGTTTGTTGCGGTGCGCCAAAGAGCCGATCGCGTGAAGTGCGCGAACTGCCTCTTACACAAATTGGATGAACGGTTTAACCTTCCAGGCTAGGGAAAAGCAGCGCAAGAATGGCTGTTATGTGAGCCTGGTGAACTACACTCTTGCGAGGTAGCAGTCGGACAATGAGCGATAATCGCTTTAAAAAAGAATTTCTAGCAATGAAGCTTTAGATATTATACCCGCTCGTGTAGTTTTAAAACATAAGATGGTTCATTATGACTTGCTTATGGCCGCTCGCCATAGCGCTCGCGCCACTGGCGGCGTAGTTTGGGCTCCCATTTGAGACGCGGCTTTCCCTGAATGCGACGCTCTCGCAAGTATTGGCGAACCTGGCCGCGCAACTGCACTTTCATCGGCAGCAACGCGTAGATCGCGTGAATGTGCTCGTTGCCTTTCCACTTACCACCGCTGCGGTAGAACGCGGCGAAACCCTGTTGCGCCAGCGCTTCAAGAAAGCGCTTGATGCGTGCCTCGTCTAAATCCCAGGTGCCGAGATCGACCGCCGCCGAGTACTCGATGCGCTGGCCACGCAGCATAGCAACGCCATCGCGCTTGTGATAACCCACCGAACGCGGATGATCGCCCAGGGTTTGTCCGATGCGCCACGGGTGAATGCCCGCGTTATTGCAAGCACGCATGAAAGCCTCGAACGCGATGGGATGCATTCCAGGTGGACGCTCCATGCGCAATGGAGCAACCGAAAAAGAAGTTGGTAGTTGTGGCAGTGCGATGCGCGTTCCCGGCTGTGCCCAACGGAACAAGGCCACGCCAAGGCCAATTGCCACAGCGGCGCACAGCATGAACAGGGCTAAATCTCGCAGTCGGCTCATGGAGATTCTGACGCTTTTATTTGCGTGTGGGAACGCTTATTTGTGAGTACTCAGGCATGTGTCATGCGTGCTTTGAAGAAAATCCAGATTGCTGCGATGACGACACCGATCAGCAATGCCATCAGACCGAGGCCAATAATCATAATGCCTCCCGAGCCAACACCGGAGTTGCGGCTGTCGCTATAATCAATGCCGCCGCACAGACGAATGACCACGCAAAACAAACCGACAGCGCTCGCAAGCCCGATACGCGACAGCATCCACCACGGGCTGCTCGTTGTCCACGCCAGAGGCACAAACGACACGAGTACTCCGCCCAACGAAAACAGCCACAACAGCGATTCAAGGCGCGCGCTGCCGGCCTCCGTCGGCGGTCGGTTCTGCGCGACAAGCAGCGAAACCGCTACGAAGAGCAATGCCCAAATCAGCTCCGGACCGAGAATGTAAGTGCTGTAGCGATTCATAGAATAGTTTCTATCGCACCGATTGCAACATCTCGCGCAGAATGCCCAGCGGAAACACGACCAGCGCCGCAAGGCCAAGCAGCATCAAGCCGATTCCGAGTACTCCGCGCACCTGCCAGCCCCAGCGCGGCCCAGCCTGCGCCATTTCGACGTGACCGGGCAAATAGGTAATCGCCAATGTGCCGCCTTCGCGCAACTGCCGCCACAATTTTGACGGCACTTTGATTTCAGTTTCGTGTGCCTGGCCGTTTGCATCTTGAAAAGCGCAGCGCACATAGTAGTTTTCCAGTCCACCCCACGAGCGATCTGCGGCCTTACGAAACTTTTTCTGCACCGTCGCATGCGTTGAAATTCCGGTGCTGCGCAGTTCGCGTCCGTTGCTCCACAAGCGCCAGCCAATGTACAGAAACAACGCGCCGAAGAACAAACCGCCACAGGCAATGAGCAAAAGCAGAGGTTTGGAATTGGCCATGAATGCACCATTTTACCGGATTTTGGACAACTCACCAGGTGTCGGGGCGAAATTACAACGGGCGCGAAGCGACGGCGCCGCGCTTGCAGCGCTCTTGCAGGGCTGTGCGAGGCCATGCGAGTACTCAAGCGCGGCGCCGTTTCGGTACTTACGCTGGCTTTAGGACTTCTTGTCGCCCAGTACCTCTTCAATGCGGGCAATCTCTTGTTCGTTGAAGGTGGTGTTTTGCGCGGCGGCCAGGTTTTGCTTGATTTGTTCGGGGCGACTGGCACCGATGAGCGCGGATGTCACGGCTGTATCGCGCAGCACCCACGACAGCGACATCTGCGCCAAGTTTTGCTTGCGCTTTTTTGCGATTTCATTCAGAGCGCGCACTTTCTCAACTGTTTTGGCATTCACCGAATCGCGCGACAAAGCGCCCGCTGCGCTGGCGGCACGCGAATCGTCGGGCACATCGCCGCTCAGATATTTGTCGGTCAGAAGTCCTTGTTGCAGCGGGCAAAACGCGATGACACCCATACCTTCAGCACGCGTGGCTGGCAGCAAACCGTTCTCAATGCCGCGATTGAGCAAACTGTAACTTGGCTGATGAATGATCGGCTTGATGAAGCCGTGCTTTTCGCAGATCTCAATCGCGTCGCGTGTGCGTTGTCCGCTGTAGCTCGAAATCCCGGCATACAGCGCCTTGCCGCTGCGCACAGCCGTATCGAGCGCGCCCATGCTTTCTTCGAGCGGCGTCTCGGAATCGGGGCGGTGATGGTAGAAAATATCGACGTAATCGAGCCCCAGCCGCTGCAACGATTGATCGAGTGAGGCCAGCAGGTATTTGCGACTGCCGCCATCACCATACGGCCCCGGCCACATGCCGTAACCGGCCTTGCTGCTGATGATAAGTTCATCGCGCAGCCCGCCGAAATCTTCGCGCAAAATGCGCCCGACGCGCTCTTCGGCAGCACCCGGCGGCGGGCCATAGTTGTTGGCCAGGTCAAAATGATTTATGCCGCCATCTAATGCCGTAAACAGCATCTGGCGGCAGTTCTCGTGGAAGTCAGCTTCGTCTTTCAACTGGTTGGAAGCCGTTCCCGCTGCGCCGAAGTTGTGCCAGCATCCCAGCGAAATCGCCGGCAGTTTCAAGCCACTCGTGCCACAACGCCGATACTGCATCGCGTCGTAACGGTTTCTGTCGGGTGAATAAGAATCGTTCATGACCACCAGTGTAACGATGTTTCATCCCGTAGGGGCGCACGGCGTGCGCCCTGAATGTATGACCCACCATATTCCCGGGTTAGAACATTCGAGCACCGCGTGCGCATAAACGCATGAAGTAAATGCGGTCATAATCACCGCAATGCAGGGCGCACGCCGTGCGCCCCTACGAGCTTGGTTCGTTGAATGGCGGCAGTTCACCGATCAGACGCTGCGTTTCGAGTGAAACTGTCGCGACTTTTCCGATGAGGTCGAGAATGAACTTCGGCTCATCTTTACGATTCGGGTCGGAAACCAGACCCGAGCGCGCGTCCTCTTTGTCGCGGTAACTTTCCGACTTTAGCAACTGCAAATTGGCATGATAAGCGGCAATCGCCGGATGATTTTGAAATGACATAATAGAATTCTAACCGTAGGGGCGCACGGCGTGCGCCCTGAATGTATGACCCGCAATATCCCCAGGAATTGGAATATTCAAGCACCCGGCGTGCGCCCTGAATGCAGGAAATAAATGCGGTCATAACCACCGCAATACAGGGCGCACGCCGTGCGCCCCTACGGGCGTTGCGTACTGGTGCGGTTTGTCCAACGGTGTGGGTTTTCGTGGATGTAACGCCGCGTGTTGTTCAAATCGCGTTCGTCGCGGATGATGTGTTCCCAAAAGCTGCGCTGCCAGACGATTGTCGTTTGACCACGCTTCTCGTTGATGCGGCTGGTCGCTGCACTTTTAAATCCTGCCACAAGCGATGAAATCGATTTTGCTGCGCGCGGTGATGATGCCAACTTTGCCCCAATGTTATGGCGGATACAAACGATGGCGTGCAAATGGTCCGGCATCAAAATCCACTCGTCCAGTTCGATCTCGTTCCGCACTTGCGCAACGCGGCGCCATTCTTCCTCGACAATGCAACCAAACCGATTAAGTTGAACCGTGTTGTCAACAATGCGCGCAAAGACTTCACCGCGCTTCGCCGCGCAGATCGTCAGGAAATACCATCCGGCGTCCGCGTAATTGTGCCCCGCCAATCGCACCGAACGCCGATGATGTTTCTCACGATCAAATGCCATAACCCGTAGGGGCGCACGGCGTGCGCCCAAATGTATGAAATGAATGCGGCCACAATCAACGCATTACAGGGCGAATGATGTGCGCGTTTACGATTCGTCTTGCGCCACGACTTGCAAGGCCAACTCGCTCCAGCGCGATTCTTCAATCGGTGTCGGTGCGCCGGTCAGCAGGTCGCTGCCGCCGCTGGTTTTGGGGAAGGCGATGACTTCGCGGATGTTGCCGTCGGGGATGCCGGCGAGAATAGCCACCACGCGATCGAAGCCGGGCGCGATGCCGCCGTGTGGGGGCGCGCCGTATTCAAAGGCATCGAGCATGAAACCGAAACGCTCCTGCGCCACGTCGAGCGGCAGGCCGATGACGTTGAAAATCTTTTCCTGCACGTCGCGGCGGTGACAACGAATCGAGCCGCTGGCCAACTCGCTGCCGTTGAGTACCAGGTCGTAAAGCCATGCGCGCACCTGCGCCCACGGGTGAGTTGCGTCGCCCAGCGAAATCTCGCTGTTGAAACCGGCTTCCAGCAGCGGCATGTCTTCGGGGTTGGGCAAACAGAACGGGTGGTGCATCGCGTCGAAGCGGCCTTGCTCGGGCGAGAACTCGAACATCGGCGTATCGATGATCCACAGGAAGTTATAGGTGTTTTCCGGCACCAGCTTCAGGCGCTGCGCCATCTCGCGGCGCAAAAAGTCGAGCGACTGCGCCACGACACCGGGCGCATCGGCCACGCACATCACCAGGTCGCCGGTTTGCGCGCCGCAACGACGAAAGATTTCCTGCATCTGCTCGTCGCTGAAGAACTTGGCGACCTGCGACTTGATTTCGCTTTGGCCCAGCGCAAATGTGGCCAGCCCGCGCGCGCCGAAACGCTTCACCAGGTCGGTTAAGCCTTCGACATCTTTGCGCGAGTACTCGGCGCAGCCCTTGGCGCAAATCGCTTTTACCTGGCCGCCGGTCGCGACCGCGTTGGCGAATACTTTAAAACCCGAACCGACAGCGAGGTCGCTGAGATCGACCAACTCCATGCCGAAGCGCGTGTCGGGTTTGTCGCTGCCGTAGCGGTTGATGGCGTCTGCATAAATCAGGCGCGGAAAAGGCAGCGGCACTTCGACCTTCATCACTTCTCGCATCAGGTAGGCGAAAAGTCGCTCCGTGAGGTCGAGCACGTCGTCCTGTTCGACGAAGCTCATCTCAATGTCAATTTGTGTGAACTCGGGCTGGCGGTCGCTGCGCGCGCTTTCATCACGGAAGCAGCGCGCGATCTGGAAATATTTTTCGACGCCACCCACCATCAGCAACTGTTTGGAAATCTGCGGGCTTTGCGGCAGCACGAACGCTTTACCCAAATGCGTGCGCGTCGGCACCACGTATTCGCGCGCGCCTTCCGGTGTCGATTTCCACAAGAGCGGCGTTTCCACTTCCCAGAAGCCCTCGCCGTCCAGGAAGTCGCGCGTGCCTTTGGCCAGGCGATGGCGCAGCTCAAGAACGTCGCGCATCGGCTTGCGGCGCAGGTCGAGATAGCGATATTGCAGGCGCACGTCTTCGCTGGCGCGCGTGTTGTCCACGATCTCAAAGGGCGGCGTTTTCGCGGTGTTGAGAATCTCCACTTCGCGCGCCAGCACTTCGATGTTGCCCGTTGGCACTTTGGGGTTTTCCTTGCCGGGAAGGCGCGCCTGCACGGTGCCCGTTACGCGCAAACAGTACTCGGCGCGAATGCCCTGCGACGCATAGTGCAGCGCTTCGTTCAGGTCGCGGTCGACCACGCACTGCACTATGCCGCTGCGGTCGCGCAGGTCGATAAACATCTGGTGGCTCTGGTCGCGCACGACATTTGCCCAGCCGCAGACCGTGACTTCCTGGCCGATAAACTGCTCGTTCAAACTACCGCTATGATGAGTCCGTTTCACTGTGTTCCTCGAATGGTTTCTGAAATTGCCTGGTGGGTAAATGAAGATAAATGCGTTGCCGCAGTTTACCATGTGACGCAGGAAGCAGTCGGCGGCTTATACGCTGACTTGAGCACTGTATAGGCGGCAACTCTGTTGTAACTTCATGAAAAACTTCTGCGTGCCTGCATCGGGACGTGAGACGGCCCGTCTTTAGACGCCCCGGCTTTCGAAGACGCCCCGGCTTTCGATGTGCTCACTTGATCCCAATTGTCGGTAGAAAGTGTTGAGGATAGCAACATGGATGTAAATGTAATTAGTATCGACGGCTCCAGCGTTAGCAGCTCCAGCGTCAGCGGCTCCAGTGTCAACGGCTCGGCGGGTTGCCGGCGCTGCGAAAGTTTGCCGCCTAAAATTAGCGGGCCGGGCACGTTGCACATGCAGTTTCCGCTGGCGCACTCTTACAACAAGATACTGACTTATCTGCGGAGTTCCGGCCTGGAGTACTCGCAACAGGGCGAGCGCGTGAGTGTGAATGTGGGTTCGGTTGATCTGGCGCCGGTGGTGGCTCCGCTGATGGATGTCTTGTCCTCGACTGAGCAGGCCGATGTGCGGGTTCTGTTTCAAGCCAGAGGCCGCGAAATGGACGTGAACAGCTATTTCGAAGTCGAGTCGCTGCATGGTTTTATCACCAAGGCGCAAAGCGGCTGGTTGCTCGATATGATGGCGGAGAACCGGCTCACGACGTGGTTTCAACCCATTGTAAAGTGTCAGGAGAGCGGCCAGGTTTATGCTTACGAATGTTTGCTGCGCGGTCAGGATAATCAGGGCACTGTGTTTCCCGGTCGCATTCTGGATGTGGCGCGCGGTGCCGGTTTGCTGTTTCAACTCGACCGGGCTGCGCGCCTGACCAATATCACCAACGCTCATCGCCAGGGCATCAAATCGCATATCTTCATCAACTTTACACCCACCTCGATCTACGACCCGGTGAATTGCCTGCGCAGCACGGTCAAAGCCGTTGATGAGATGGGCCTACAGCGCAGCCAGGTGATCTTTGAAGTGATCGAAAGCGAACTGGTGCGCGACGTGCCGCACCTCAAAGAGATTCTCGACTACTATCGCGCCAGCGGCTTTCGCGTCGCACTGGATGATGTGGGTTCGGGTTACTCCAGCCTGAACATGCTGGGCCAACTGCGCCCCGACTATATCAAGCTCGACCGCGAACTCATCAGCGGCGTGCAGCACGATTCTTATAAAGCCGTCATTGCACAAAAGCTGCTGGAAACCGCACAGGAACTCAAAATTCAAACTATTACGGAAGGCATCGAAGAAGAAGGTGAGTTTCACTGGGCGCGCGACCACGGCGCCGATTACGCGCAGGGATATTACTTCGCTCGCCCCGCCGCCATTCCTCCAATGCTGGAAAACCAACTTGCGGCGGCGCAGTGAAGCGCGAACGCAGCGAAATCTCGCTAACGAGTACTCGACAGCGCCTGTTTCTTAATTAAATGAGTGCTGTTTGTTTACACCACAGGCGCAGCGTTATACTTCGCAACGAAAATTCCCCACATTGGATTCAACTATGGAACGCACATTGATTGTCGTAAAACCGGATGGCGTGCAGCGCGGTTTGTCGGGTGAGATTCTGGCGCGCTTCGAGCGGCGCGGCTTCAAACTTGTCGCATTGAAGATGATGACCGTCACGCCGGAACTGGCACAAGAGCACTATGCCGAGCACAGCGAAAAGCCGTTTTTTCCTGGACTGGTTGAGTTCATCACGAGCACGCCGGTTGTCGCGATGGTGCTCGAAGGGCAGAACGCGATTGCCCTGTCGCGGCAGATGATCGGCGCGACTGATCCGCTCAACGTGGCGCCCGGCACCATCCGCGGCGATTACACGCTGGACAAGCAGGCTAACCTCATCCACGGCAGTGATAGCCCCGAAGCATCGGCGCGGGAACTGAAGTTGTGGTTCCCCGAACTGGGATCGTAGGATAAATGTGCAGAAAGGGGGCGCCGCGTGGCGCCCCCTTTCTGTAGTGGTGCGGCGCCTGGGCGACGCCACAATCAGCGAATCGCCGGAGCGAAGCGCAGCCCCATTCCCATGACGAGCGGGCCTACACCCTCAAAATTGGGATAGCCATCGCCGCGAATCACAACTCCCAGGCCTGGTGTCTGAAAGAGAACGGCGAAGCCGCGCCCCGGAAAGCCCACGACCATCATCTGCGTCTCGTCGAAGTCGCCCCGTGCAATGCGCCGCCCTCCTTCGCGGGTCAGGTAAGCATTCTCATAATAGGCGAGCACCGATTGCGCGGCCTGGGTGGCTCTGGCGCGCGACGATTGATAGGAAGAGTTGTTCCCGCTGCGATAAGGGTTTGCCGTTTCAAATACCACAAAACGAAGCTGCTTGACATTGCGCAGTATCGTTTCAAGGTCGGCATCGGAGAGCATGCGCAGAGCGGCAGATGTTTGGATGTCGGCAGGAGCGCCGGCAGACGTGTTGTCACCGTTGGCAGGTGTGTGGACACGATTCATCGAATCGAGCACATCCTTAAGACTGTTCCCCTTAAAGCCACGCAGGAACGACTTGACTACGCCGAGCACATCTTCATCACGCGCATCCACATCCAGGCGCAGACGGGCATTAGGCGGCAGTGGAATCGACAGAATCGCTGCCGTGGGTGCTGGAACGACAGATGAGGTCTGCGCAGCGCTGGTTGTCTGTTCTGTCGGGCCGGGAGAAGTCTGTGCTACTGCGGCTGTCGCCCAGGCTGTCGCCGAGAGCAGGAGTGTTGCGACAACGGCGTGTGTTTTGTGGAAGCGCATCATGGATTTTCCTCGCTATCTTCAGTTTCTAACCTGACTTGCTACGTATGCCCGCCCCTGAAGCAGCGGGCTGAGTTGCAAGGCCCCGGAACGGGGCTGATGCTAACTCCTGATGATCAAGGAGGCCGCTTCAGCGGTCTTGTTCTTATCTCAGCCCGCTCGTTCACGGGCGGGCCAGAGGCCGTAGCAAGTCGAGTTATCTAAGGCCGCTTAATGGTAACATGCCGGTGCCTGATCTCACAACAGAACGCAACTCTTTATTCTCCTGCTAAAATGCTTATCGCAGTTTCAGGTTTTTACTTCCTCTATGGGCCATCCGATTTATCTCCTTGGACAACCTGACGAAGTGGGTGCGATTCTGGGCCGTTGCCAGCAACGAGTACTCGCAGAACGTGTCGCGCGCACGCTGCGCCGCGCCGGGGAAACCGGCACAACCGACCTGCTGCATGAGCGCGCCGAACGCTTTGCACGAGTTCTCGCACAGGCCGCGCCGCACTGGCTGAACGAAGCGCAGGCGCAGGCTTCTGCGGCAGGCATCGAAGCGTGGCAGCTTCTGGCGCTGAACTGCCCGCCGCGCGATTTCTGGGGCAAGCATTACATTCCCGCTCCACTCGATGACGCCGGCCTCACGGCGGAACTGGTTGATGCCTACGAAGCGCAGGGCGTCGATCCCGGCCTGGGCGGTGAATGCACGGCTTACTTCGCGCTGGGCGAAGCAACAGTATCAGGCGAAACGTTGTTTCACAAAAACCGCGAAGAGCGCGACGAAGTGCAGTGCGTTTATATCAAGGGCATCCAGGGCAAGTTTCGTTTTGTGGGCGGCGGCGACATCGGCAACATCGGCACGGCGCACCTGCAAACCGAAAATTTATGGGCTGGCGCGAATAACACGGGCAGCGACGTGCCTCCTGAAGAATACGTCGATTGCGCCCTGAGCGATTCGCACGCGCTTCGTTATCTGGCGGAGAAGTGCCGCACCCTGGACGACATCATACCGGCTGTTGAACACTTGATCGCAAGGAGCTGGTTGGGTGGCGGTGGCTACAACAAAGGCAGCATTTTCTTGTTCGCTGATGCGGAACGTGGCCTGGTCGTCGAAGCGACATCGCGCCGCCTGGCGTTTGAATGGTTCCGTGACGATGCGCAGGCCGTGCGCACCAATCATTTTGTGCTGCCCGCACTGAGCGAGTACTCGTTGCCGCCGCATCCCGGTTCGATGCAACGCCTGGAGCGTGCTACACAATTATGGGAAGCGCAGCACGGCCTGGCCGGTCTGTCGTTGGCGCGTGAAATCGGGCGCGACCGCGAAAATGCGCCGCACGCCATCTGCCGCAACCCGTCCGATAGTCTGGGCAGCGTGACGGTTTCGACTTCAAGCGCTACCATTTCAAAGCATGATGACAACCGCTGTCAGACGCATTTTCACAACGGACACCCGCGCTATGTTCCGGTCGTCGTGCACACGCCGGTTGATCGCGTTTCCGACTCGGACTTGGTCAGCGGCGCGCATAATCAACTGAGCCGCAACTATCGCGCATTTGTTTGAAGATTCACCGCAGAGGAGATTGGGAAAGCATCAGGTTCAAAGCGACTTCGAGTACTCGTAGCCACGGCTACTGCGATACATCGGCTCTTCTTTCCGCCCCGACCCTCTGCGGTTCACTATTCATTTTCATAACATGAAACCAAAATTAAGACGTTTTCAAATCACTCCCATCGAGCAGAACGGTGATGAGTTCTTGCTGCTGCACGACCCCATGGGCATTGCTGCCGATGCCGGTGTGCCGCGCGAACTGGGTTACTTGCTCAGCCTTTTCGACGGCACCCGCACGTATGATGAAATCATTGTTGACTACAAGAAGTTGGGTGGCGAGGAACTGCCCGCGTGGTTTATCGAAAAGACGGTGAATGATCTAGATGAAAACTACATGATCGAATCGCCACGACTCGAAGCCAGACTGCGCGAAGTGGAACGCAACCCCGTGCGGCCTGCTGTTCTGGCGGGACTTTCCTATCCTGCCGATGCGCAGCAGTTGCGGGCGCAGCTCAACGGCTTCTCGCAAAAAGCGCAGAAGTTGATGCCTTCGAGTACTCGAAATGGCGGCACGATGCCACCGGGCAAGCTGCGTGGCATCGTGGTGCCGCACATCGACTTTACGCGCGGCGGTGTCGTTGAAGCCCTGGCTTATGAGCCCCTGAAAACAGAAGAGTTCGATGTGCTGGTCGTGTTGGGTATTGCGCACTGTGGCGTGCGTTATCCGTTTTGCGCCGCACCCAAAGATTTTGAGACGCCGCTTGGCACCGCGCCATGCGACCGCGACTTCATTGCGGCGTTGCAGGAACGCGTCGGCGAGCGCCTGACGCGTGAACAGATCGCGCACAAAAACGAGCATTCGATTGAATTTGTCGCAGTATTTTTGCAGCACTTCGAGCAGTTCAAGAACACACGCATTGTGCCTATTATCTGCGGCGGATTCTTTGATGAAATTCAAAGCGGCGATTCACCATCGCGCAACGAAGACATCGCGCAGTTCATCCGTGCACTGCGCGAAGTAACGCATGAATGGGAAAGTCGCGGCCAGCGCGTCGGCTTTATCGCCAGCGTCGATGGCGCTCATGTCGGCACGCAGTTCGGCGACCCGCGAGTACTCACTCCGGCACGTTTACAGGCAATCGAAAGTGGCGACCGCCAATTCTGGCGCCATGTCGAAGCCGGTGATGCCGAAGCGATGCACGCCCATATCGCACGCGATAATAACGAGCGCAACGTCGATGCACATCCGGCGCTTTACACTTTGTTAACCGCTTTCCCGGAACTGCGCGGGCAACTTCTGCATTACGCGCAGGCTTACAATCGCGAGCAGAATATCGTGGTTTCCTTTGCCGCAATGAGCCTGCACGAAGCCTGAGTGATAATCAGTTGAAAGTTGCTTGCATCGGATACAGCACAACAGGCAGTCGTGGCAACGTGTACTCAACTGTAGAAAAATAATGATCGACAGCAATTCCGGCATTCAATTGGAACTCTGACGCGCTTCATCCTAAAAATGCGAGGCGTGTTATGAAGAGATGTGAAGTTAATTGGCAGCGGTTGCCGCTGTATTCACTGCTTTGTGTTCTTTCTATGAATAACGAGTACTCGATGGCACAAACAACGACATCCGCACAAACAGCACAAAACGATGTCGCGGCGGCACACGAAGCCAATGATCCCACTGCAGTGGCCAACATAGCGGCTGAAATCGCGCAACTGCGTGAGAAGCTGACACAGGCGAATTATGAGTACTACATTCTCGATAATCCGTCGCTGAGCGACGATCAATATGACCTGTTGATGCGCCGCCTGGTCGCGCTGGAAACGGAGCATCCTGAACTCATCACGCCGGATTCACCGACGCAGCGTGTGGGTGCGCCGCTCAAGGGCGGCTTCTTGGAAGTGGCGCATCGCGTGCCTATGCTGTCGCTGCAAGATGTGCGCAGCGAAGCTGAACTCGTCGATTGGGAAAATCGCATTCGCCGCCATTTGCATCTGCCCGCTGACCAGGAAATCGAATATGTCTGCGAACCAAAAATTGATGGCCTGGCGATTTCGCTCACCTACGAAAATGGCCGCTTTGTGCGTGGCCTGACGCGCGGCGACGGCGTGCGCGGCGAAGACATTTCAGCGAACCTGCGCACCATCAATGCGATTCCGCTGGCGTTGCGCGGGCAGGTGTTGCCTTTATTCGAAGCACGCGGCGAGGTTTATATCACGCGCAGCGAGTTCGAGAAAATCAACGAACGCCAGGCCGCCGAAGGCAAGCCGCTGTTTGCCAATCCGCGCAATGCCGGGGCGGGCAGCGTGCGCCAACTCGATCCGAAAGTAACGGCATCGCGGCGCCTCACGTTTTTCGCTTATACCGTCGGTGCAGTTGAAGGGCGCACTTTCAAAACGCACGAGGAGATTCTGGGCACATTGCGCGACTTCGGTTTTCGCGTCAATACGGTCAATAAAACGTGTCGCGGTTTGGCACAGGTGCGCGAGTTCATAGAGCATTGGCGCGAAGAGCGTCACGTTGTGGACTATGCAACCGATGGCGTGGTAGTCAAAGTCAATTCCATTGCGCTACAAAACGAACTCGGCTTTGTGGGCCGCAACCCGCGTTGGGCTTGCGCGTTCAAATATCCGCCCGAAGAACAGATCACACGAGTACTCGACATCACGGTAAACGTCGGACGCACCGGCGCTCTGACGCCCCTGGCGCACTTTGAGCCGGTTGAAGTGGCAGGCACAACGGTTTCCAAAGCGACGTTGCACAACGAAGACGAAATGCGCCGCAAAGATATTCGCATCGGCGATAAAGTCGTGATTCGCAAGGCGGGCGAAATCATCCCTGAAGTGGTGAAAGTATTGGTCGAAGAGCGCACCGGAACCGAGCGTGAGTATGTGTTTCCCACGCACTGCCCGGTTTGCAAAGCCGATGTGGTGCGGCCCGAAGGCGAAGTTGTGGCGCGCTGTGTCAATGCCGAATGCCCGGCACAGTTGGAACGATTACTGGAACACTTCGTGGCGCGCGGCGCCATGAACATCGACCGCGTTGGTGAAAAACTCATCAAGCAACTGGTGGCAGCCGGCCTGGTGCGCGATGTGGCCGACCTGTTCGGCATCAGCAAAGAGCAGTTGCTCGAATTGGAACGCATGGCCGATAAAAGCGCGCAGAACGTGATGGACTCCATCGAGAGTGCCAAAAAACCAACGCTGGCGCGCCTGATTTATGCACTGGGTATTCGACACGTCGGCGAACGCACAGCGGAACTTATCGCCGACCGATTCGGTACGCTGGAGAATTTGCGCAATGCTTCTCTTGAAGAAATTTCGGGCATTCACGATGTAGGCCCCGTCGCCGGAGCCAGCGTGCGCGCCTGGCTGGATGAAGAACACAATCAACTTGTATTACAAAAGTTGCAACAGCATGGAGTTGTGCCGCAGCAGTCGACAAAGCGTGTAGATGCTGACAGTGAGTTGATGGGTAAGAGTTTCGTATTCACCGGCACATTAACCATGAACCGGCGCGATGCGGAAGAATTGGTGAAGAGCATGGGCGCGCGTGTTTCGGGTAGTGTCTCCAAAAAAACCGATTATGTCGTGGTGGGCGAAGACGCCGGCAGCAAAGCCGACCGCGCGCGCGAACTTGGTGTCACGATTCTCAGCGAGGACGAGTTCAAGCAACTGGTTGGCCTCCACGAGTAAAGACGCCGAAAGTGACTCATTGAGTACTCAGAAAAAGAATTTTTATCAAATTCCAAACGACTATGTTAAGTTCCCGTCTTCTTGTGGCAGAAATGTTATGGAGCGTCGAGAACGCTCGGACACTTACAGGAGAAGACGATGAAAATCACGAAGTATCTGGCTGCTCCGGTGGCCCTTGTTGTAATGTTGAGCGCAAGTGGTGTTGTGACAGCCAAGCCCGGCGGCAAAGGCCGCAATGCCAACAGCACCCTGAGTGGTGGTGGAGATCGTCACGGCGGTGGAGCACGTCATGCCGGTGGCGATAAGCACGCCGGTGGCGACAAACATGCCGGTGGCAGCAAGCACGGCGGTGGCGATGATGTGGACGAAATTGAAGACGTTGATGATATAGACGACGACTCGCCGGAAGACAAGGCGGCCAAGGAAGCGGCCAAAGCCGAGCGTGATGCGGCGCGAGAGGCCGCCAAGGAAGCAAAACGCGTGGCCAAGGAAGCCGCCAAAGCTGCAAAGCGTGCCGCCAAGGAAGCCCGCAAGAACCCGCCGGCCCCGACCCCGACTCCAGAACCCACCCCGGAGCCAACGCCAGATCCGACACCCACGCCGGCTGCGTAAAGTAAAATTCGCAAAACAGAAACAAACTTCGCGTCACAGTAAATATCGCAGGACAACTGGTGAAAATGAAAAGAGCCGCCCTGAAAATGGGTGGCTCTTTTCATTGTTATACAGGGCACTCTATTGGTTCGTGATTGTCTGATATCCGTGGACTGCCCGGTAGGCGCCGGATGCTTCATAGAGTTGCTCGTCGTCCAATGTCCTCGTCCCCAACCCATCCACGTAGCGATTAAAAAGGCAGAACAACCCTGTAATGAGGACCGTGTCGTGAATCGCTTTGTCGTCAGCTCCTGCTTCACGTGCCCCTGCCACGTCTTCCAGAGTCACCTCTCGTCCATCCCGCCGCACCTTCTCCGCTATTGCCAGTAGCGCCTGCATCCTGGCATCCAATGTGTCGCAGTTTCCGTCCATGACATCCGCCACGATGCTGCGCTGCTCTTCCAATAAGTGTCGCGCGATGGCGGCATGTGAGCGAGCGCAAGACGTACAGCCGTTGCGCGTCGAAACGTAAGCACCAATCAATTCCCGCTCGCCGCGTGTCAGCGATGACGGCCCGCACAGCAAAGCCTGAGTCAGGCTTCGCAAGGGCTCTCCTGTTTCAGGAAATGCAGCCAGTAGCCCTCGTATTCCAGGGATACCTTCAGGAACTGCAATGTATGCCATGTCCGCTCCTTCTATGTGTGCACTCTCAGACACAAAGCAAAAGGTGTCCGTCTGCTTTTTGCTTTTCCCTGTGCCACTTGCATTCAACCAATGAACTTGAATACTTGGACTGTTTCTCAGGACAACTTGATCAAGAGTTACGCGGAAGCCGGTATTCGTAGGGGGCGTAGCACGCTACGCCCATACAGTGCCCTGCATTTGCAAGCCCGCTGCGTAGATCCTGCTTGATCTTAATCCTAACATTTCGTAACAGCCATAACAGGGCACCCGTGAACGTTCGCTCTATTTTTGAACTTTCAGTTGATTGATGATCTTCTTTACACCCGGCGAGTTCTGCGCGACTTCTCCGGCCAACTGCTTTTGCTGCGCCGTTTGCACGCTTCCAGTCAGTGTCACAATATTGTTTTTGGTGGTTACATCAATGGTGCTGGCGGGCAGGCTTTTGGTCGCCAGGATCTTGCCTTTGATGGTGCCGGTGATGCTAACGTCGCTGACGACGCGCGTTGTTTGGTCAAGGGCATTGGCGGCAGCTTGTCCGGCTTCGTTCAGGCCTTTTTCGGTTGTGGCGGCGGCTGTTTGTTGCTCGGCCTGTGTGCATCCACTCAGAAAACCACCAAAAAGCACACATGCGAGTACTGCAAAATATGATTGTTGCGCTTTCATCTGCTGCCTCCGATTGGCTCATGCACATCGCGCCGATAGCAAATTTCCCGCCTTGAAAATTTCGGTGCGAGGGCTTGACGAAAGTGCAACTCCGGCTTATAATTCACGTCTGGCGGTTAGCACTCGCAGGTGGTGAGTGCTAACACCTATTTAACATTCGGACACAAGTGAGGGAGTTGAGTCATGGCGAAAATCAAACCGTTGGGCGACAAAGTACTCGTGCAACCCAGCACAGCCGGCGAACAGACCGCAGGTGGCATCGTTCTGCCGGACACCGCGAAAGAGCGTCCGCAGGAAGGCAAAGTCATCGCTGTCGGACCGGGCCGCATTCTCGATAGCGGCGAAACAGCCAAAATGGCCGTTTCCGAAGGTGACACCGTCATCTATTCGAAGTATGGCGGCACCGAAATCAAGCTGGAAGGCACCGATTACTTGATCCTCGACGAGAGCAGCATCCTCGCAATCAAGAAAGACTAAAACCATTGACGATTGCCGAATGACGATTGACGAATCGAGTACTCGCAGGAGTGGAATCGTCAATCGTAAATTAACAATCGTCAATTCCCAAGGAGTGAACTAAACATGGCGAAAGACCTTCGTTTTAATGAAGAAGCCCGTCGCGGCCTCGAGCGCGGCGTCAACAAAGTCGCGGACGCAGTGAAAGTAACGCTCGGCCCACGCGGTCGTAACGTTGTCATCGAAAAGAAATTCGGCAGCCCCACCATCACAAAAGACGGTGTGACCGTTGCCAAAGAAATTGAACTGGCCGACCCGATTGAAGACGTCGGTGCCAAGCTGGTCAAGGAAGTCGCGAGCAAGACCAACGACGTGGCCGGCGACGGCACCACGACCGCGACCGTTCTGGCGCAGGCGATGGTTCGTGAAGGTTTGCGCGTTGTCGCAGCCGGCGCCAATCCGCTGGCCGTCAAGAAGGGCATGGACAAAGCCGTGGCCAGCGCTGTTGCCAACATCCGCAGCCTGAGCACGCCCGTCACCGACAAGGAAAGCATCGCCAGCGTCGGCGCCATCGCCGGTAACGACCGCGAAATCGGCGAATACATCGCCGAAGCGATGGACAAAGTCGGCAAAGACGGCGTCATCACCATCGAAGAGTCGAAGGGCACCGGCACCACAGTTGAAATCGTGGAAGGTATGCAGTTCGACAAGGGCTACCTCAGCCCCTACTTCGTGACCGACCCCGAGCGCATGGAAGCCGTTCTCGACAACCCGGTCGTGTTGCTGCACGAGAAGAAAATCTCCAACGTGCAGGACCTGGTTCCGATTCTGGAGAAAGTCGCCAAGGGCGGACAGCCGCTGCTCATCATCAGCGAAGATATCGAAGGCGAAGCCCTCGCGACACTCGTTGTGAACCGCATCCGCGGCATCCTCAACGTGGCCGCAGTGAAGGCTCCCGGCTTCGGCGACCGTCGCAAAGCCATGATGGAAGACCTGGCCGTTCTCACCGGTGGCCAGTTCCTGAGCGAAGACTTGGGCATCAAGCTGGAAAACGTCACGCTCGACCAGTTGGGCCGCGCCGAGAAGATCATCATCACCAAAGATGAGACCACGGTCATCAAGGGCGCCGGAACCAAGGAAGCCGTCTCGGGCCGCGTTTCGCAGATTCGCAACCAGATCGAGAACACCGACTCCGACTACGACCGCGAAAAGCTCGAAGAGCGTCTGGCCAAGTTGGCCGGCGGCGTGGCCAAGCTGAGCGTCGGCGCCGCGACCGAAACCGAGCTGAAGGAAAAGAAGCACCGTTTCGAGGACGCGCTGAGCGCAACCCGTGCGGCTGTCGAAGAGGGCATCGTCCCCGGCGGCGGCTCCACACTGGTGCAGGCTTCCATCGGTCTCGAAACCTTGAAGGGCGACAACTCCGACGAGCAGACCGGCATCAACATCGTGCGCCGCGCTCTTGAAGAGCCGCTGCGCCAGATCGCGCAGAACGCCGGCCTCGAAGGCAGCGTTGTGGTCAACCGTGTGCGCAGCGAGAAGGCCGGCTTCGGCTTGAACGCTCTCACCGAAGAGTATGTCGACCTCGTGAAGGCCGGCGTCGTTGACCCGGTGAAGGTGACGCGCTCCGCTCTGGAGAACGCCGCTTCCATCGCCTCTCTGATCCTGACCACGGAAGTTCTCGCTTCCGAAATCAAGGAAAAAGCGCCTGCCGGCGGCGGTGGCGGTGGCGGCGACATGGGCGGCATGGGTGGCATGGGCGGCATGTATTAATCTGCCGCTCTGAGTACTCAGACGCAAAGAAACACCCCGCTACCAAATTGGTAGCGGGGTGTTTTGTTTATGTCTCTGAATTCGTGTTTCTATCCTGCTTTTGCTGTTTTAGGTATATAGCTCGGAATTTTGCATAGTTAATAGAATCGTAAGTGGAGTTGTATGCGGAGAACAAGCTGTATAGAAATAGGAAACAAAAAGTTATAAACCACCACTTGCCTTGCGTTTCACCCTTACTTGTGATCCACACAGCTGTAAGGCCATAAAGCGCAACTGAGTATAGTAGAGCCACAAACAGGATGCCCAGTGTAAATCTGAATACTTTTATAAGATTTGAGTAGCTGCCATCCTCCTCCAAGAACATAACAAAATCGTTATCGCTGGCGGAAATGATTACGGCAAGCGCTGCGAAGAATACCGAGAAGACAATTGACAGGACAGAAATGCCAATACTATAAAAGTCTTTTGCAAAATCATTATCCAAATGGGTAGGCAGTAGCCCAGTAAGTGCTATGGCAATAGCTACTGCACCAATGAAGTCAGCTGATAAAAAGATGTCTTTTATTTTCATTGTCTAAACCGACTGAAGAGATTCCTAATTGTGGGCAATAGACTGTCTAGGACATTCTCTGGGGGTATTTCGCCATCCGGAACTGTTGTAGTGACAGGGTTATCTTGAGTTGTTATTGTTTTTCTTTGGCCATCCATAAGCCCTGTAACTTCTGCTTTGCCATAGCCATCTTCCGCCATCGAAATCTTAGCAGCTAGTTCCTCATCGCCCTTAACTTTAAGCCCTTCCTTCTCGATCTTCCCTTCTATCTGCTCATGATAGTTTGTAGCTCCCAATTTTTGTAATCGTTCGTCTACATTTTTCCATAATTCTCTGGTGCTTGGATTAGATGGGTGGAGATAAACAGACACTTTGGTAATGAATTCAAAGTTATCAAGTTCTGCAAGAACCTGATACTGATCTTGAATAAGCTGAATTTCTGCTCGCACCAACAGATTTCCGTGCGATTCCTCAAACAGAGCCCGAAAGCGCGAGCGAAATGCGTCTCGGTTAATTTGGCTGCTCACTGGATGGTAAGCTATCAAGCCTGATCTGACATGAAGGAAGAACCTTGATTTTGCAACAACTCGATTGTTAATCGACGTGTCTTCAAGACGCCTCGTCTCCAACACGGCAACTTCTGCGTCAGTTTCTGGCGCATACTTAACTAAGTAGCCATGAAAGAAAGACTCATCACCGGATTGGATTTGATCGACTTCGAAAAAGCCGTAATCGTAGCCCTTGTTACCTATGAAACGGTCGATGTTTAGTCCCTGTCTCACGAATGCAGTTTTGTCATCATAAGACGCTATCACGTTAAGACGCCCAAAGTAATATCGAGTAGAGTGGGTTAACGCCACTCCATCTTTATTGATTACCATAGTGTTTCACTCGTTTCAATGAAGATGTTTGTGTGGCCGCAGCGATGCAACTTCACTCAATAGAACGTGAGTACATCTGACTCTATGATACCTTCACTAATTACTTTTGCGCAAAGAGTACATTACATTCATGTGTAACGAAGGGGAGCAGTGCCGCCACGGATGCAAGTGCATCATGGCGGATGCGGACGATATCGACGCGCTGGTTTATGAACTTTACGACCTGACGCCGGAAGAAATCGAGATTGTGAACAGCGGCTAATGGGGCTTGAGCTTTATCAAAACAGCCCGCTCTTTGATAAAATAGAGGAAGGTTACGGAGGTAGAAATGACTGCACCCGCACAAGTTCAATATGTGTCAGATGAAGAAGGCCACGCTATAAGCGTCATTGTGCCTATCGAACTCTGGCGTGAAATTACATCCGAGAGAGAAACCGCTTACCTGCTCAAAAGCGAGCCGATGAAAAAGCGTCTTCTGGAAGCCAAGAACCGCACGGGAGGAGTTTCACTTGAAGAAGCCCGTGCGCAGCTTGGAGTTTGATCCCGCCGCTTTTGAAGATTTGGCGTGGTGGGTGCAAAATGATCGCAAGAAAGCGTTGCGCTTCATCCGGCTGATTCAGGAAACACAGGAAAATCCATTTGGCGGCATTGGTAAGCCGGAGCCGCTCAAACATGAGTTGGCTGGTTGCTGGTCAAAACGCATTGACCAGGAGCATCGGCTCGTTTATCAGGTGCAAGAGGACAAAATCAGAATCCTGGCGTGCCGTTATCACTATTGAATCAATAATACGCTTTCCGCCACACGCCGGGAGCCGGTGCCCGGCCCGAAGTCCAGCGAAACCTTCGTCGCACGAGTACTCGTAGTTCCAGAAACACCCCGCTACCGAATTGGTGGCGGGGTGTTTTGTTTGTTGAATCCAAATCGTCATGCAGCCAGCACAGGGTAGTCGATCTTGCGAGCCGCATATTGAAGAGCCGCTTGCAAGTCATCCTTCTCCAAATCCAGCATCTCTTCCAGAATCTGTTCGGCGCTCAGTCCAGCCGCGAACAAGTCGAGCACATCAATTACTCGAATGCGCATTCCGCGAATGCAAGCGCGGCCTCCGCACTGCTTCGGGTTTATGGTGATTCGGCTTTGTAAATCGAGCATCTTGTTTCCTGTGCGACTGTGTAACTCTGTAATTTCGTTACGCATTTTATCAAATGCATCGACAGCGGCATGAGCGGCATGTATTAATCTGCCGTTCTGAGTACTCAGACGCAAAAGCAACACCCCGTTACCAATTTGGTGGCCGGGTGTTTTGCTTGTGATGCGCAAGAAATTGAAATTGTGAGTAGTGGATAAAACAACCTGCGTCGCATCGTTAGGTCGTTTTGGCATCATTGGCGTTGCTTTTGCAATGGCGATTCGGGCCAGTTAGTCGTTGCTAAAGGAAATGTCCATGAATAAAGCTGTTGGCCGTATGGGGCCGTTGCTGGCTGCTCTGGGAGTACTCATTATGGCGCAGGGAACTGTGCACAGTGCCGCGCCCGCTAAGAATGCGCAGGTGAAGAAAGCTCCGGCTAAGAAAGCGCCTGCGAAGAAAGCGAGCGGTAAGTTGGGCAAAGTGAATGTGGCCGGTGTTGCGGTGAGCGGCCTGACGCAAGCCGAAGCGCAACGACGGCTGCGACGGCGACTTGCACCACGATTGCGCTCGCGCGTGGTGTTGACGGGCGGACAGCGCAAGGTGTCGCAAACGCGCGGCGCACTGGGGTTGCAACTTGACCTCGGAGCGATGTTAGCGCGCGCCAAACGCGGCGACAAATACGTGCCGCTCTTGATGTATGTGGATCGTCCGCGTGCCACGAATGCCTTGCGGCGATTGGCGCCGCGTTTCCGTGTGGCGAGCCGTGATGCATCTGTGATCTTTCAACGGGGACGCACGCGCATTGTGCCGGAGCGCAACGCACAAAGCCTGAATGTCGGCGCTTCGGTGCCGGCGATTGCGGCACAAATCCAGAAGAACCCGGCAGCACGAGTACTCGCCTTGCGTGTGACAAAGAAAACACCGCGACTGACGCGCGCTCGCTTGCGCGGCATCACCGGACGGCTCGCGACATACAGCACTCGCTTTAATCCGGGGAAGTATAAGCGCACGCGCAACATGCATATCGCCATTAATGCAATCGATGGCACACTGTTGTCGCCCAATGAAACCTTTTCGTTGAACAAAGTGGTCGGTGAGCGCACACAGGCGCGCGGCTATCGCACTACGATCATCTTTCAAAACGGCTACAAAGTGGCGGGGCTGGGCGGCGGCGTGTCGCAGGTGACAGGAACGCTTTTCAACGCGGCGCTCTTGTCGGGCCTGCCCATTGTGACTTATCGCACGCACTCGCGGCCCGTGGCTTATCTTCCCATCGGGCGCGATGCAACGGTGGCGTGGGGCAGCTTCGATATGCAGTTCAAGAACAACACGCCCGCACCGGTTTACGTTTCTTATAAGATCAGCGGCAATCGCGCGACGGCGACGCTCTTTGGCAAGGCGAATGCGCAGCGGCGCGTTTCGGTGCGTGTGGTATCGAAAACTATCGGGCCGCGCGAAAAGAAGGCGCAGCTTTATCGCACCATACGAGAGAAGGGTAAAGTCGTGTCGAAGCAGCACGTCGGCACTTCGCACTACAAGTGGAACAAAGCCGATTGGGAAGCTGATTAGCCGTCGCGCACAAAACAAAAGAGCCGGAGCGTGTTACGCGCTCCGGCTCTTTGCTGTTCTTGCTCAATCTGCCTTGTCTTGTGCAAACGCGTCGTACTGTTCTTGCAGAGTACTCGCATTGCCGCGACCGTGGTGGGCAAAGATGCGATAGCGGAAGGTGCGCGCCGCTTGAGCCGAAACCAGCATCGGCTCGCTTTGCAATGGCGTCGCGGAAAGTAACGTCGTGCCACCCGTCAGGGCGCAGAATGCCGAAGGATGACGCGGATTACCCGGATGGTTCATCACAGTGAGACCGACCCAGCCGCCGTGCCGCTCATGATGCGTTTCGTCATCGTCCAGCGGGCTGGAGTAATCGCACCAGTTGGCGCTGTTGTTACAACAGGCGCCGCTTTCGCCGGTTGAACTGAGAAAAACGCCATTATTCAACTCACGCGAGAACTGGCACGCCAGGCCATACGGTGTTTTGGAATAGAGATTATCGCCTGCGGGCAGCGGGCTGAGCAACATCGGCTCGGTGGCGGCGCGCAGGTCGAATTGCAAGTCGAAAAACCAGCCTTGTTCCGTTTTTGGATAGGCTGTAACAGTCTGGCGCTGGGTCAGCAGCACGCGCTCGTCGGAGGCACGACGCCATTCGTGATTGGCGACTAGAATTGCCCGTTCGCGGCCCGGCTCCATAAGGTCAAAACCGGTGTGACGGATAACTCCGCGACGTTCGGCTTCCAATGGATGCGGCCAGCAAACGCGGCTTTCTTCGTCGCATTCGCGCACACGCTCTTCCCAGAAATTGACCCATTCATCAGGGCGATCCTGCGGTGCAACGCGGCCAAAACTCCACATCAGGCCGCGATGATGAACGTAATCGTGCGGCGCGTGCAAAGTGAGTACTCGTGTGCTGTCCGGCGCATACAGCGGATGAAAATGCGGCTTGGGCCAGCCCGCGCCGTATCGGTAAACGAACAAGAGCGCGTTGTCGTGCAACACGGCAACACTGCGCCCGACTTCGTGTAAAAGCTTCAACATGGTGTTCACCCGGCAGATCACATCGACTTACCGAGTTCCCGTCCCCTTCACTTGACATAACAGCGTTCTTCAATCACAAAGACGACGCGATGCCATCCATGGTTTCAAGAGTACTCAATTGTTTTGTGTGATTGAATATGCGCCCGGCAAAATGTGCCGTTTTTCTGTATCTGTGAGTGCTGCTGCCATTCACTCCAGGCCATTGTTGCGGTTTCTGGTGCCGCTACGGGTGCTCAGAGGCTGTTGTGCAAACTGGGCACCGCTGTCATTATGGTAGCGCCGCAGGCAGGGCACCGGAGGATGGAGAGCACTTTATCTATAACACACCTTTTTGTGAGAAGTGAGTGAAGCCTCAAGTAGCGGTGAGCTTCGTGCTTTGAAGATGAAGCTCTTCAAACTGTCTTTGTAAAAACAACAGCACGCTTCGAGTACTCAAAGCGTGCTGTTGTTTTCTTTGCGAAATAGTCACTCCGGTTGGGGAACGGGGCTTTCTTCAACTTGCAGAGTCGATGCGTCGTTTGATTCCGGCACCGGAACGGGGCTGTTACTCAACTCTTGTGCGCTTTCGGACGAACGCTCACCTGATGCACTTGAACCGGACGAACGCTCCGGCGATGGAGACGAAGAGCTGTTGGGACTTTCGCTCACTGGAATCTGTGTAGAGGTTTCTACGGAAGTGACGCGGCGTCTGCGGCGGCGCGGACGTTCTTCCTGGGTGGCGCTGCGTTCTACTACGACTTCATCATCGGAAGCGGCCAGGCGTGAAGAGCTACGATAATTGCGTGTTTCTTCGACGGCGGCTTCCAGCGCGCGCGCTTCATTGTCACTTTCGGAAGGTTCCACGCGCACCGGCGCATCCAGTTCGCTGGGCCGCTTGAGATCGTTGTTGCCTTTGAGCAAGCCGGCTTCGCGCAGCACGGCGCGCGCCGCAGGAGACGCGTTGTTGGAAGCGCCGATTTCATCGCCGGTTTCGGTGTAAGGCGAATTTTGCAGGAACTTATCGGAGTCGAAGGTCGGCCCCAGGATAGTTGCCAGCAGCTTCTGGTTCAGTGGCTTGTTGAGGATGACGGAGCCACGGCGGCCATACGCTCCAAAGAGCGTCAACGGCTGAATCTTCGCCGAGTCGCCGATACTCTTGGCAAAGGCTGCCATCGAGCCGATCTGTTCGTCGTTGAGGTCGGTTTCGAACTGGCGGCGCACTTCTTTCACCAGGCCGGGAATGGCGAACGGGCTGGCGTGCATAATCTGCTTGGCCAGCGCGCGCATTACCGTCTGCTGACGCCGGATGCGGCCCGGATCGCCTTCCAAATCCATGCGGAAACGCACGTAGTTGTGCGCCTGCTCGCCGTCGAGCTTTTGCACGCCCGGCTTGAGATCGATATGCAGGTTGCCCCAGTTGTCGTCGTATTTGAGGTTGCCGCGATACAGCTTGCCGGTGCTCCGGTCGCGCTTGAGAGCGCCATCAACCTTAACCGTGATGCCGCCAACCTGATCAATCAGCTTTTTGAAGCCCTCAAACTTAATGACGGCATAATGATGAATGGTGATGCCCAGTTCGTCGTGCAGCGTGCGAATCAGCAGCGGCGGCCCGCCATAAGCATGAGCAGCATTGAGTTTGCTGCGACGCACACCAAAATCGTTTTCCGGCATGCGAACCATGGCATCGCGCGGCAGCGAGACCATGCGAATGGTGTTGCGCGACTTATCGAGCGAGACCAAAATCATGGTATCGCTGCGTGCCTGAGCGCTCTCATCATGCACATGGAACGGGCGGTAAGTTTTTGTTTTGGGATCGTAAACTTTGGAAGGCTTCCAGTTGACATCGCGTCCGATGAGCAAAACGTTGACGTGATCGCCGCCGGCTTGCTGGAAGACAAGATCCGGGTTTGTCTTCATGGCGTAGGCGGTCACGAAGCCCTGACCAACCAACTGTGCCGTCTCACGGCCATGCTTGGTCAGCGTCGCGTAAGCGCCGCCACAGGCCGCCAGCAGCAACAACGACAAACACAGGCCGCGCCAGAAACGGCCACGCCTGGTCTTCTTGTCGTCGCTCAGATGCCCTTCAAATACTTCGGGTTGTGTAGCCAAAAACTCCTCCAGAGAGTGCTGCGATACGGTGCTGCGCACCTCGAACTTTGTAAAACAAAACTGCTGCGAGCAGGCGAAGAATCCGAGACGAGTACTCGTCTCAGCGGTTGCTCATTCCGTAAGTTGCATCAGGTTAGCGCAGGGGAAACCGCCACGAGGTTCCTCCCCATTCTACTCCATGAACCCTATGGGGTCAAATAGAAAATGACTGGAATTGCACGGGGGAACGCAGCGCAAAAACCTCAGTTTTATGCTTCGGGAGCGGGTTGCGAGCGCACTTTGCGCATGAGGTCGGCGAGTTCGTCGGGTGCATAGTATCCCGAGACACGGCCCAGCAAGTTGCCCTTCCCATCGAGCCATAATATTGTCGGCAGCGCCGACACCTGGAACTGCTGCGCGACATCAATGCGCTGGTCGGTATCAATCTGAACCGGAACGAAGTTCTTGGCTTCGCGCACGACCCGCGCATCGGGATAGGTTTTGCCTTCCATTTCTTTGCACACGCTGCACCATGTGGCATGGAAGCTAATCATTAAAGGCTTGCCCGATTTGCGGGCCGCGGCCTGCGCCATTTCATAGGTCGCCTGCCAGTTGATGCGGTCGGTCGTCGGCTCAATGGGAACATAGCGCGGTTCACTGGCACGGCTGGACAGCACAAAGGCCGTGGCGAATCCCCCGATGGAAATTGCCGACAGCACGGCTACAAGTCCCGTTTTGCGAATGCCGGAAAGCTCTTTGCGAGTACTCATAATGCTTCAAGTGCGTCTGTAATGCTGCTGACTTATACGTTCAACGCCGTTTATACGTTCAACGTCGTGATGCGCTCCCGCACACTTCTAAAACAAGCGCATGGATACGAATGAGCTGGGCGACTCGCCCCGTGGAACTCGGGCGTGCAAGAAATAAACACACAGCTTACAAACTGCGCACGCAATCGAGTACTTCCTGCGCGTGTCCCAGCGGCGTCACTTTCTCAAAGATGCGCGCGATGTTGCCTGCTTTATCCAACACAAAAGTATTGCGCAGCACGCCCGTCACCGGCTTGCCATACATCGTTTTGTGGATGAGCAGCTCCAGTCCGTCGATGAGTACTCGTTCGTTATCGGCGATGAGCGGGTAGGGCAGGTTTTGGTTTTGTATAAAGCGCTTGTGTGACGAAACCGTGTCGCGCGACACGCCGATAACCTGCACATTCAGCTTCTCAAACTCGGGATATAAGTCGCGAAAGCCGCACACTTCAACCGTGCAGCCGCTGGTCGCATCTTTCGGGTAAAAAAAGACAACGGTGGTGCGCCCGCGCAGATCATCGTTGCTCATGGTCTGTTCAACAATGTTGTCGCCCTGCGGCACGGCGGCGGGCAGCGAGAATTGCGGGAATGGATGGCCGATTTGAGTACTCATTGTTGTTCTGTTAAAGCCTGAATTTCTTTGTCCTTGGGGAATGCTGCTTTGGCGAGTTTAACGAGTGGCGCCCGCACCATGTCGAAATCGACAACAGGACGACGTTGTGGATTTACTGCCCACAGTTGCTCACAGGAATAGCACACCAAAACATCGGTGTGGCGGCTACCGTGCCACACGCGGAACGCTACACCCGGCTCAGGTTCACAGCCTTTGTGCGGGCCGAAGAAATCCAGGTCTTCATTGCTGGCGCGCAGCAGTTCTGTGCGAAACAGGTTTATCGCGTCGGGAGCAAGGTCGCGCCCTTGCCTCCTAATATCGTGCCCGCCAATGTTGAGATTTTTAGAGTTGCGATTTTGTTGCGGTTCCACACGAAAAGCTTCTACCTTGTTGGTGCCGCGCAGTGTCCACAGCCCAGCGACGCCCAAGCGACGCCACGCTCGCCATGAGCCGCCGATGGCGTAGAGAAATCCTGTCCACAGCACGAACAGAACCAATGCTGCCGCGGCAAGGTGGCGCAGGCGAAAGCGTTGCCGTTTAAGAGTCATGCTCCAAGCATCGAGTACTCGGAAGCGGTTGTCAACAGTGACTATCCATGCTGGGCGCCGCTTTGTTCCTGTGGAGGCCGTGCTGCGACGTCTTGTATTGAAGGTTCAGAGAAGCCCCCCTTGAAGCCAGAAACAGAGTCCACGTCTGGCTCAAGCGGAGCGGTAGCTGTGACCTGAGTGATGACTGGTGGCATGTGTCGTGTCGGCTTTAAGCGCGTAGCCAGCCGCATACTCGGCTGCTCTACGGCGATGTGTAGAAGCTGAGCAATCCCAATGCTAGTAGCTCCAGCCACAAGATACCACAGCAGCGCAGCCGACTGATTCTGCTCCGTAAGCTTATAGCCCAGGCGCAAAACCACTGTTATAACCGGCAAGTGAACCAGGTAGAGGCTGTAGGAAATCCTTCCAAAGTACTGTATGACGCGGTTGTTGAACCAGTCAGTGAGGTGCCCCATGTGCCCGATTCCATAAATCATGCCCGTGGTGACTAGTCCGACAGTCATAGCTTGGCTGCCGTAGTAAACCGTCGCCCCCGCGAAGATGAGCATGAAGACCAAGAAAGCGAGTGGGTTGAGAAGCCCCATCAGCGACCAGTAACAAAGCACGCCCGCAGCAAAATAAAACCAGTAAGCGATGCACCACGGACTGTCCGTCAGGGAGGGGCCAATGTAAAGAGACAACAATCCGGTTACAACAACCAGAGCCACGTTTCCAACGGGAAGCGAACTGTTTCCTGAACTCTTGGGGTTGCGTTGCGTTGTGAGGCTACCTGCGAGCAGTAAAACAATAAAGAGGAGATAGAATTGCACTTCAATGCACAGGGTCCATGCCACCTCCAACACGCGAGGAGCGTGGAATATGTCCTGGAGATAGAACAGATTGAGCAGCATGTCGCCAAGCGTTGGCATGGCGTCTGTTTTTAATGACGGCACCATAAGTTCCAAGCGATGCACAATCAACGCAACAAAGAGAATTGTCCAATAGGGTAGGTCGAGTCGCAATTGCCGGCGCAGGGCAAAGTTCCCGATACCTTGCCAGGAGAGATATGTATTGCGTAGTGAATGAGCGATCACAAAGCCGCTGATGACAAAGAATATCTGTACGCCGCAGGCGCCAAAGGTTGATATCTTCTGAACGAACAATGGAAGGATTCGACGGAGGGTGACTTCCATCACACTATTGTGCAGCATGTGGTGGAACAATACAGCAAGTGCTGCGATGCCGCGCAGGGCATCGATAAAGACATAGCGTGTTGATGGTGTCTGAGTTGCTTCGTGACTCAAAATGAATCCTCTATACCAAATATTTCGCGCTCATTATGCATCATGTAGAGAGAGAATACAAATTAGGTTGTGCAACTGACGTTTCAGGCAAAGTCCCATATGATGCTTCCGACCATTGCGGCACCGCGCAATATCCACAGCCTATCGATACCTAGAGCGTGTTATGCACTTTTGAATCAACAACTTGTGTCTTGATCTATTGGTGGCACAAGATGTTGATTCAGTCATCTCACCTTCTGGACACATTGTACGTGCATACCCTGAAATAACTGAGAAACTGAAGATTATGAGCTGTTTTACCCGCAAAGTGCATAACACGCTCTAAGCGACACCAGGCACGCCACGACCCGTCGACAGTGTACAGAAGGCCTGTCTGTAGCACGATTGGAACCAAAGTTGCCATTTTATAACACGAGCAGAATCAATGCTGCCGCGCCAAGGTGGCGCAGGCGAAAGCGTTGCCGTTTAAGAGTCATGCTCCAAGCATCGAGTACTCGGAAGCGGTTGTCAACAGTGACTATCCATGCTGGGGATAACCCTGTGGATAACTTCGGTGTCTTGGGAGCGTCACGAGGGAGCGGCGCAAAATGTTTTTCGTCGCTAGAGGAGCGTTCTCTGGACAGGTGCATCGCCTGTGATATAAGAGATTAAGAGAGTGTTGTCCCCAAAATTTTCATAGCGGCTTACGTCACGACCCTTCATTACATTCATGTCCAAGTGCCAGTGTGGCTTTTGCCATCTTCACGTTCATTCCGAGTACTCGTTGCTCGACGGAGCCAATCGCGTCAAAGACCTGGCCAAACGCGCCGCCGAAATGGATATGCCCGCCCTGGCGCTGACCGATCATGGCGTAATGTATGGCGCGGTCGACTTCTACAGTGCGTGCAAAGATCAGGGCATAAAGCCGATAATTGGCGTTGAGGCCTATGTGGCTCCGCGCAAGCACACCGACAAAGACCCGCACCTCGATAAGCAGAAGAACACGCATCACCTGACCCTGTGGGCCAAGAACCTGACTGGTTATAAGAACCTGGTCAAGCTGACGACGCGCGCTCACCTCGATGGCTTTTACTATCGCCCGCGCGTCGACCACGAACTGATCGCTAAGCACTCGGAAGGACTGATTTGCGGCAGCGCCTGCCTGGGCGGCGAGATTCCGCAGCTTATTGCCAATCAGAAGTTCGACGAGGCCGTGGCGCGCGCCGAAAAGTATCGCGACATCTTCGGCAAAGAAAACTTCTTCCTCGAAATGATGGATCACGACCTGCACGGTCAGGAAGAAGTCAACGAAAAGCTGATTTCGATTCATCACAAGACCGGCATTCCGCTCATCGTTTCCAACGACGCGCACTATTTGCGCGCGCAAGATGAGCACATGCACAAAATCCTCGTTGCTATTGGCACCAACTCCACGGTGCAGAGCGCGGCGCTGCACTATGGCCCCAACTTCTACCTGAAAACTCAGGACGAGATGTGGGAGCGCTTCAAGAGTACTCCCGAAGCGCTGGAAAACACGCTGCGCATCGCCGACATGGTCGATCTCGAACTCGACCTCAAGACAACGCACTTTCCCGTCTTCGATGTGCCGCCCGGCCACGATCTGACCTCGTATTTCAAATTCCTATGTGAGCAGCGTTTCGACAAGCGTTATCCGCCGGGCCACCCGCGCCGCGACGAAGCCCGCACACGCATGGCCTACGAGCAGCAGATCATCATCGACAAGGGTTATCCCGGCTACTTTCTGGTGGTGCAGGATTTCATCAACTGGTCGAAAGAGCGCGGCATTTTAGTCGGTTGCCGTGGTTCGGCGGCGGGCTGCTTAGTTTCTTACGTCCTGGGCATTACGAACCTTGATCCGCTGCCTTACGGCCTGCTGTTCGAGCGATTCCTCAACCCGGATCGCGTGAGTACTCCCGACATCGACGTGGACTTCCCGGACAAGCGCCGCGATGAAGTGATGCAGTATGTCACGAACAAATACGGCAAAGACAAAGTCGCGCAAATCATCACGTTTGGAACGCTTGCGGCGCGTGCGGCGATTCGCGATACGGCGCGCGCCACCGGCCTCGACCTGAAAATTGCCGATGCCGTGGCCAAGCTGATCCCGGCCATTCCCGGCCATCCGGTTTCGATCAAGAAAGCCATCGAAGAAGTGCAGGAACTGGGCAACCTTTACAGTTCCGATTCCACCATCCGCGAGTTGTGCGACACGGCGCAGCAAATCGAGGGCATGACGCGCCATGCAAGCCGCCACGCTTGCGGTGTTGTGATTGGAAAAGAAGCGCTCGACGAACTGGTGCCGCTGGAAGAAAAAGACGGCGACGTTATCACGCAGTATCACGCCAAGGCGGTTGAAAAAATCGGCCTAGTGAAGATGGACTTTCTGGGTCTGCAAAACAACACGGTCATCAACGACACGCTGGAACTCATCGAAGCGCGTCACGGCAACAAGATCGACCTGGAAAACATCGACCTGACCGACAAAAAAGTCTATGACATGCTGGGCAAGGGTGACGGCATCGCCGTCTTCCAGATGGAAGGCACCGGCATGCGCGCTCTCTTGCGCGACATGAAGCCGGAAAATCTGGAACATATCATCGCGCAGATTTCGCTTTATCGTCCCGGCCCGATGGAAGAAATTCCCAAGTACATCAGCGGGCGTTTCGGCGGCAAAGTCACCTATCCGCACCCCAAGCTCGAAGGAGTACTCAAAGATACCTACGGCATGTTGCTCTACCAGGAGCAGGTCATGCAAGCGGCACAGGTGCTGGCGGGCTTTACCGGCGGTCAGTCGGAAACGCTGATGAAGGCGATGTCGAAAAAGCAGGCCGAAGCGATGGCCAAGATGAAGCCGCTCTTCGTCGAAGGCTGCCTCAAAAACGGCATCGACACGCGCTCCTCCGAAGACATCTTCGGTCGCATGGAGGAGTTTGCGAAATACGCTTTCAACAAGTGTGCGCACGGACAAACAGAAGTTGCATTGCCGGACGGCACCAAGATGACGTTAGCGCGCGCCTATCGCGAAAAGCCGGAGTTCATCATGGCGATGTGGCCGGACGGCGAAATTCGCCCGCATCGAGTACTCGATATTGTGCGCACCGGCACCAAGCCGCTGCTCAAGATCACAACTCAAAAAGGACGTGTGGTTAAAGCGACGGCGGAACATCGCTTCCTCACAACCGAAGGCTATCAAACAGTCAGTGAAATGCGCGTCGGTACGGAACTCATCACCGAGCCGTGGAAGCTTTCGCGTTTAAGCGAACAGGGCCGCGAAGTTCGCCGCCAGAACATGCGCCGCATCAACGCGCATCCGCGCCGCAAAGAGTGGGCGTGTGCCACATCAACGCGCATGAAAGAGTATCAGGCCGCGCGTCCCCTTGAAGAAAAGCAGGCGCACATGAAGCGCATGCACTCGCTGTATCCCGAACTGACACGGCCTGCGGTTGCGGCGATGCACGAGCACGTTCGTTACCTGATGCATAACGATGCCGAGTGGCGCAATCGTCATCGTGAGGCGAGCCTGGGCAACGTGCGCGCCTGCTACGACACGGAGCCGGGCTACGGACGTTGCTCCATTGCGTCGAATGGCATGTGGTGTGCCGGCCAGCCCGAACGCGACATGGCCGAATGGCTAATCGAGCAGGGTGTCGAGTTCGAGATGCACAAGGTGCTGCCGAACGGGCGCATCTGCGACTTCTATTTCGCCGGCATTTACTGGGAAATGGACGGCATGGATCGCGTCGCCAAATACTTCGAGGCGAAGTATGGCGACCTGCCGTTTGCCGTGGTGACGCCGGAAGACTTCAAGTTCAAAGTCGAGCATCATCTTCAACTGGCGCACGCTCAAAACGGCGACCCAATTGTCAGCATCGAGCCGTGCGACGCCGCTGTCACTTATGACATCGAAATGGCGCCGGACGGCCCCCTCAATTACATCGCCAACGGCATCGTGTCGCACAACTCGCACGCGGCCTATTACGGCCTCGTCTCGTATTGGACGGCCTTCTTAAAGGTCAACTATCCGAGCGAGTTCATGGCGTGCAAGATGACGAGCTTGCTGGAAAAGAAAGACAAGCTGCTCGTCGTGATTGACGATTGTCGTAAGCATGACATCGAAGTTTTGCCCGCAGATGTCAACGAAAGTAACCACGAGTTCACCGTTGTTGAAGGCGGCATTCGCTTCGGGTTGCAGGCGATTAAAGGCATCGGCGAAGCGCCGGTGAACGCGATTTGCGAAGCGCGCAAAGAAGGCGGCAAGTTCTCCAGCCTGTTCGATTTTTGCGCGCGTGTACCGACTCGTGCCTGTGGCAAAGGCGCCATTGAAACGCTGATTAAATGCGGCGCTTTCGACAGCATTCACGCCAATCGCCAGGCAATGATTGATGCTCTGGATGGCGCGATTTCCGCCGGTTTGCAGGCGCAGCAGGATGCCGCCTCGGGCCAGTTCAACATGTTCGGTGAATCAACTGAAGCGGGACGCCCCAAAGCGTCCGGCCAGTTGCCCAATGTGCCCGACGCCGACCGCGACACGCGCCTTGGCTGGGAAAAGGAGTTTCTCGGCCTCTACATCAGCGACCATCCGTTGCTGCCTTTGCGCGAGTATCTGGAACAGAACACGACACCGCTGGAGCGCATCGGCGAAGATCGCAGCTTAAGCGATGGCAGCCGCGTCACGGTTGGCGGCATGGTGACGACAGTCAAGAAGATGATTGACAAGAACGGGCGCACCTGGGCCGCGTTTACACTCGAAGATCTCACCGGTTCGCTGGAAGTGCTGGCGTTTGCCAAGACGTTTGAGAAGTGCGGCCAGTGCGTCGAAGAAGATGCCAAGTTAATCGTCACCGGGCGTTTGGCTGCCGATAACCGGCGTGGTGGTTTTCGTGGCGGCGGTGATGATGACGATGCGGCGGCTGAAGCCGAAAACACGGTGTACAAGGTCATGGCTGATGACATCGAAGTGATCGACAAAGCTGAAGCCGCGCAGGCTGCTGAAAACGCGGTCAGCACGCGCGAGAACATTGTCACATCGCATGAGGAAGCGGCGATGCCGAGCATCTCCATAAATCGCAGTTCGGCGGGTGCTGCCAACGGCAATGGCTCATCCAACGGGCATAGCGAGTACTCGAATGGCAATGGTGCCAACGGGAACGGCTCCAATGGTCATAACGGCAGCAACGGACACAATGGCAACGGAGCGAATAGCGGCTACAGCAATGGCTCGTCGAATGGCAACGGCCAGGCGAACGGTGGCAGCGCATCTTACGAGTACTCGCGTGGTGCGGCACAGACCATCGGACGCACTTTCGCGCCGCCGCACGATGCCGGGCATTGTGTTCATCTTTACATCAGCGAAGGCCGCGCTGATGCCAGCACATTGTCGAAGCTGTGGAACGCGTGCCGCAATCATCGCGGCGATACCGAAGTATGGCTTCACATTGACAACGGTCTTGAGATGATGCAGTTGCGTGTATCGCCGTCGTTCTGGGTTGATCCGACAGCGGAGTTCTGCGACGAAGTCTATGCCGTGCTGGGCCAGGAATGCGTGCAGATGCCGTGCGCTCCGGTGTATTGAGACGCCGCTGTAGGGGCGCATTGCAATGCGCCTTGATGCACCGTAAGTCTCATGGAGCGGGTGCAATGCGCCCCTGCAATTTTCTACAAATGGAGCAGCGCGCGGGCGATGCTGAAATAGAGGAACAAGCCGGTCGCATCCACGAACGTCGTGACAAACGGTGCCGACATGACTGCCGGATCGAAGCCCAGGCGCTTGGCAATCAGCGGCAGCATCGAGCCGACAAGACTGGCCCAAATCACAATTGCCGTCAGCGAGCACGCGATGACCATGGCCAACGTTCCGCTTTCGCCCCAGCCAAACAGCACGAAAAAGTAACCGACAACAGCCAGGCAACCGCCCAGCGCCAGGCCGGTGCGCGCCTCGCGCCATAGCACACGCAGCCAGTCGCTAAAGTGCAGTTCGCCCAGCGCCAGCGCGCGTGTCACGGTCATCACGGCCTGCGCGCCGGCATTACCACCAGTTCCAATCAGAAGTGGAACAAAGGTCGCCAGCACGGCCAGTTCGGCAATCAAGCCTTCAAAGTGGCGCGACACACCGCCGGTGAACATTGAAGCCACAAACAACAGCAGCAGCCAGCCGAAGCGTTGGCGCACCGTGTCGATGACACCAACGGAGAGATAGGGCGTTTCCGGGTCGCGCATGGTGACGGCACCCAGCGCCAGAACGTCTTCGGTTTGCTCTTCGACCAGAACGTGAAGCACGTCGTCCATGGTGACGATGCCGGCCAGCGTGCCGCGACGGTCGAGCACGGGAATGGCTAAGAACGAGTACTTGGAAAAGATGCGCGCCACTTCTTCCTGATCGGTATCGACCGAAACTGTAAGCGGCTCGTTGATCATGATGTCGCGCACGGTCTGGTCGGGGCGGGCGCGCACCAGAAGGCGCAGGGGAATCACGCCCAGCAGGCGCTCGTCTTCTTCCGGCTCCGGTCGTGTGCCGAACGGACGCGTGAAATGGATGCGCTCTTCAAACGGCTCCACCACATACAGCTCGGTCAAAGTTTCCACTTCGGGGTCGGCGTGGCGCACTGCGGAAAAGGCTTCTTCAATCGTCATTTCAGGCGTCAGGCGCACGAAGTTGTCGGTCATCAGGCGACCGGCGGTGTTTTCTTCATAGGCCAGCAGCTCGCGGATTTCGACAGCATCTTCGGGCGCACGCACTTCCAGGTCGGCCAAAAGTTCGGCGGCGCGCTGCGGGCTGGCATCCGACACCGCTTCGGCGGCATCGTCCATCGGCATGCGGTCGAGCAGGTCGGCCAGGCGACCCGGCGGCGCGTTCTCCATCAGATAATGCGAGGTGTCGGCGTCCACTTCGCCCAGCACCTGCGCAGCGCGTGCATTATCGAGCCAGTTGAAAATCGCCAGACATTCCGGGTTGGCGAGATGGCTCATCGCTTCGGCAATGTCGGCGTGATGGCGTCCCTGCAAAGCTGCGATCATTGCCAGGTCGCCACCATCGCCCGGCGGCACGCGCAAGGCGGCACGCAGCCGTGTTGCCAATTTGTGTCCCGACTCAGCCGTCATCACGGCACTTTCTGTTTCTTGCGGCTGCTGCATCTCAATCCCTTCTACGGTCGAACCTGCTGTGGCGCGGCGCCGTGCCGCGCACGGTCGTGCCGCCACGACCGTGCCACGACGACATTGAACCCGGCACCATTACACGGGTCGCGCACCGGATAGGTCTCTCGGCGGGCAGGTCACTCACCGGGCGGGTGGCTCGTCGATACTGATATGGCTGTTTATGTTCTGCGTAGTCAGTCTACTCGCTGCCATAACATAATGGCTTGGTTATGCAAACGATCCAGGCTCTTTCCCGGCACAATAGGCGGCTTGCAAGTGTTTGGGCAGATGTACCCTCCTGTGTCTTGCGCCGCCGTTTGAAACGCGTTAAAACTCCCCACATCTCAAAAGCAAGGGCACGAGTACTCGTGCCCTTTAAAATTGCCCCAAGAGCGAGGAATTTCTGATGCCAAAAGTGCGCATGGCCATTCTGGGTTGCGGCGGTATGTCGGGCGAGCACGCGCGTCGTTACAAGCGCAATGAAGATGTTGAAATCGTGGGGCTGTGCGATGTCAGCGAAGAAGTTGTGCAGAAATACATCGAGCGCAACCTGAGCGACTACGAACCCAAACCGCAAATCTTCACCGATGCGGCGCAGATGTACTCTGAAGTGAAGCCCGATGCCGTCACGATTGTAACGCCACATACATTGCACTTCGAGCATGGCATGCAGGCGCTCGCAGCCGGCTGCCACATCTTGATGGAAAAGCCGATGGTCACGGATTCGGGCCAGGCGCACGAGCTGGCGGCGGCGGTTGAAAAGGCGGGCAAGATTTTTGTTGTCGGTTACAACACGCCGTGCACACCGAACTTCAATTACCTGCGCGAGATGATTCGTTCGGGTGAACTGGGCAAATTGGAACTGGTAAACGGCTGGCTGGTGCAGAACTGGAAAAAAGGCACCACCGGCTCGTGGCGTCAGAACCCGGCACTTTCGGGCGGCGGGCAGATGTATGATTCGGGCGCGCATCTTTTTAACTCCCTGATCTGGAGCGTCGAGCAGCCGGTCAGCGAAGTTCTCGCTTTTGTCGATAACTCCGGCACGCCGGTTGACATCAACGGCACGGTCAACATTCGCTTTGCCAACGGCACGCTGGCCACGATTGTCGTCGGCGGAAATTGTCCCAATGACGGCTCCGGCATGTACCTCTTCTTCGAAAAGGGCCGCGTCGAGATTGATGGCTGGGGCGGCGGTTACATCAAAGTGTGGAAGCAGGGCGAAGGACAAATTGAGCCTGACATTCAAGGGCAATCGAATACGCCCAACGATAACTTTATTGACGCCATTCTGGGTCGTGCTGAAGCGCGCACCAGCCCGCGCAACGGCGTGCAGCAAAGCGAACTGATGGATGCCATTTACGAGTCGGCGAGCACCGGCCAGATCGCACGTCCCAAACAGCGCTAACATAATTGTGCTAACGCAATCATGTTCATGCAGCAGCACATAACGAGTACTCAGAGATGCAATTAATCGAAGGCTACGAAGGCGCACGCGCTGCGCTCCAGAAGTCGAATGCAGCGCGCGCGTTCTCGGCACAACCGGAAATCGAAGCGCGCGTGCGCGATATCTGTGAGGCCGTGCGCGCAGAAGGCGACGAGGCGCTGCTGCGTTTCGAGCGCCAGTTCGATTGCGCCACATTTGAATTAGGGCAACTGCGCGTCGCGCCGCAAGAAATCGAAGCGGCGTGGCAAAGCCTGCCCGGCGAAGTTCAAAGCGCGTTGCAGCGCGCAGCGGATAACATCGCCTACTTTCATCGCAAGCAGCCTGTCGGTGATTGGACAACCGTTTCGCCGGATGGTGTTTTTTTGGGCCAGCGGTACACTCCGATTGAACGAGTCGGTTTGTATGCGCCGGGAGGCCTGGCGGCTTATCCTTCAACGGTGTTGATGATCGGCATTCCGGCGCAGGTGGCCGGCGTATCCCAGGTTGTGCTGTGTTCGCCACCGGCAGCCGATGGCTCGCTGCATCCTGTGATACTGGCGGCGGCGCGTGTGGCAGGCATCACCGAGATTTATCGCCTGGGCGGTGCGCCGGCCATGGCGGCCATGGCTCTTGGCACAGCTTCGGTGCGCGCTGTTGATAAATTAGTGGGGCCGGGCAACCTTTATGTCACACTGGCCAAGAAGTATCTGTATGGCACGGTGGGCATTGACGGGCTGTATGGCCCCAGTGAAGTTGTAGTGTTATGCGACCACACCGGACGGCGCGGCGTGCAAGAAAATTCCGCGCCGCACGCTGCACAGTTGGCCGCGGACCTGGTGGCTCAGGCTGAGCACGGCGCCGATTCGTTTGTGTGCCTTGTTGCGACATCACGCCTGTTGTGCGCGGCAGTAATGAGCGAAGTCGAGTCGCAAATGGAAGTCAGCCCGCGCAAAGAGGTTTTACGCCAATCGTTGCAAAATGCTCTGGTGCTTTGCGTCGATTCACTCGATGAGGCGTGCGCACTGTGCGACGAAGCTGCGCCCGAACACCTCGAAATCTGGAGCCGCGATGCACTCGCTCTGAGTACTCGTATACGTCATGCGGGCGCGATATTCCTCAATACGCCGGTGCCCCTGGGCGATTACATTGCCGGCCCGTCGCACACATTGCCCACCGGCGCCACAGCACGCTTCGCGCATGGTGTTGGAGTGGAAACATTCCTCAAGCGCACCTCGCTGATTGCCGCATCGAGTGATAGCATAGCCCGTCTGGCAAACGATCTGAACACAATAGCGCACCTGGAAGACTTGCCGGGCCATGCCGCTGCTGTTCAACGTGCCGCACAGGGTGCGTTCTTGCGAGATGTCTCCGCTGATTCGATTGAAGCCGAAGGTGACACCGATGTCAGTGCGCAACCCGGTGGCAATGCTACCGACGCTGGCTTGTAGCAGCTAAGAGAAACGAAGCAACGTTTTCCCTGCTTGTGAGAATCAGGACTTGCGCGGGAAGCCGGTCGTCGTAGGGGCGTAGCACGCTACGCCCAGAGCGCAACGTCCAGGCCCTAGCGTGCTACGCCCCGACATTGCCTGCATTTGCAAGCCTGCTGCGTAAGTCCTGAGAATTGCCCGAATGTACGGCGGTTTATAAAGCCAGCCTTTCATACGGGTAAAACGTTGCTGCACTTCGGCATCACTATTTTTTTGTGCCTCACTCATCAACTTATGGTTTGGGGCACGCAGCAAACTTTTAGCGCACCGATGTGAATTCGTCCGTTGCTCTTCGCCTCTGCCTCTCTTTAATCATATTCGTCGCGTGATATTCGTTATCATGCGGCAGTGAATGCAGCTACCAGCATCATTCGCCGACAACGCCGGTTTAGGGAGTGCCGGAAACAAGACTAAAATCGAATGCCGGGAATAAATAGAGAGAACGTCGGTATGCAGGCATGGTGTGAAATGTTTATAGGAATGGGACCACAATGAGACAGGAACAGGAAGATAGCGGAGGCGGTGATGTTATCCGAGTACTCTTAATCGCGGATAATGAAGCCGATTCGGTTCCCATTCGCGAATTGTTGGAGAATGCAAGTTCTGGACAGTTCGACCTGCACTACGTCTCGACCTATGACGAGGGGCTGGCCTCTATTTGCCATGGCGGCTACGATGTATGTCTGCTCGACTTGCGTCTTGGTGCTCACTCTGGCATCGACATTCTACACAAAGCCCGTGAAACGGGATGTTGGGTTCCTACGATTCTGCTCACCGCATCCGATACCCACGAAGTCGGTGAGCAGGTGTTGCGCGCCCAGGCCTCGGATTACCTGGTTAAAACCGGCCTCACCGGACGCAAATTGGTGCGCGCCATCCGCTATGCAATTAAGAACGGCCAGGCGGCGCAGTCACTAAAACAGTCGCTGCAAGTTTTGCAGGCGACACTCGATGCCCTGACGGCACACATCGCAGCACTCGACGAAACTGGAACTATTGTCGCGGTCAACCAGGCGTGGCGCCACTTTGCTCAAGAGAATGGCTGCATCGGCGGACAGTGCGACATCGGCATGAATTACCTGCGGGTGTGTGATATGGCTATGGCGCCCGACGCGCAAGAGGCGCATCTCATGGCGAGCGGCATTCGAAGCGTTATCAGTGGTGAGATACCAAAGTTTACTCTTGAGTACTCGTTTTCAGGCTCAGAAGGTATCCGCTGGTTTCTGGTAAGCGTTACGCGCTTCATGTGGGATGGCCCACCACACGTCGTCGTTGCCCACGAAGATGTGACACAGCGCCATGAATCCGAAGCTGCCATGCGTGCAAGCGAAGCACGTTTTCGCGCCGCTGCTGAAGGCAGCCTCGATTCGTTCTTCCTTCTGGAAAGCGTCCGTGACGCCGCTGGAGCGTTGCACGATCTGCGCGTTGTGTACTGCAATGCCCATGGTGCGGCTCTGTTGAACCGCCCGCTAAACGAAATTCATGGCCACCAACTGCGCACTCTTATCCCAGCGCATCGTGCTCAGGATTTTATCGACACCTGCCGGGAGGTGATTGAAACTCGCGTTGCAATTGAGAAAATCAATCCTGCCGATTTTTCTGAGACTAATGCCGATTGGCTGCACTTCCAGGTTGTGCCGCTGGACGATGGTGTGGCCATTACGATTAAAGATATTTCCGAAGAAAAGCGATCTCTTCGAGCATTGCAAAAGCGCGAGCAGCAACTTTCTGAAGCGCAACAAATCGCCCACATCGGCAGTTGGGATGCGGACTCGAATACCGGGGTCATAAAGTGGTCCGACGAATCGTATCGCATCTATGGGCTTGAACCGCAAAGCGAAGAACTCTCTGTTGATCGAGTTCTTGAGATTATTCATCCCGATGACCGCGCAGCGGTGCGTGAAACCACCGCGCGAGCCAGGCAGAACAGGGATCCCGTTATCTTGCAGCATCGCCTGGTGCGCCCGGATGGTGAACTGCGCATTGTGGAATCGCGAGCTGAAGTCGTTGCCGATGCACACGGCGCAGCGGCGCGCGTAGTCGGCACAGTACACGACATAACAGAGCAGGTTCAGGCCGAACGCGCGTTGCATGAAAGCCGGGAGCGCCTGCAAGCCATTATCACGACGGTGGACATGGTGATCTGGTCGCTCGACCGCGATGGTGTGATCACCATGTCCGAGGGCAAAGGTCTGGCTACTGTGGGCCTGAAGCCAGGCGAAGTTGTCGGGCGCAGCATCTTTGAACTCTATGCCGACGACTCGCCTTCGGGACAGGCGGCACGCCGCGTGTTGTCCGGTGAAGATGTTGGCGTCACGCTGGAAAACGGCGATGTTTACTGGGAAGTGCGCTACTCGCCGTTGCGCAACCGCGAGGGCCAAATCATTGGTGCCATTGGCCTGGCCATCGATATTACCGAACGGCTGCAGACCGAAAAAGCGCTTCTCAAATCGAACCAGCAAATCCTGACGATTTGGGAAAGCATGGCCGATGCATTCTATGCCCTGGACTCTGAGTGGCAATTCACCCATCTCAACACGCAGGCCGAGCGCTTGCTGCAACGTGGCAGAGATGAACTGCTCGGCAGGGTCATTTGGGATGTGTTTCCCGAAACAGTCGCTTCAACCTTCTTTGACGAATACACGCGCGCCGTCCGTGAACAGGTGCCGGTCTCTTTCGAAGAATTCTATCCACCGTTGGGAGGCTGGTTTGCAGTTCGCGCTTATCCTTCGGAAGTTGGTTTGTCGGTTTATTTCGACAACATCACTGAGCGCAGGCGTGCGGAAGAAGCACTGCGCCAGGCCGAGGAAAAGTATCGTAGCATTTTTGAGCATGCTGTTGAAGGCATTTTTCAATGCACGCCTGATGCCCGCTATGTCCATGTGAATCCGGCTCTGGCCCGCATCTATGGTTACGATTCGCCGCAAGACCTTATAAACAGTGTCACCGACATCCGCCAGCAATTCGTTGACACACATCATTACGCTGAGTTGCTACAAACCTTGAATGATGAAGGTATGGTGCGCGAAGTCGAAGCACAGGTCTTCCGTAAAGATGGCACCGTTATTTGGATTTCCATCAACGCACGCACCATTCGCGACAATGCAGGACAGCCGCTGTTCTACGAGAGCAGCGTCGAAGATATATCGCAACGTAAAGAATCCGAGTACCGGCTGTACCTTGAAGCTTTCTACGATCGATTGACCAGGCTGCCTAACCGTGCTCTGTTCATCAACCGCCTGGGGCATGTCCTGGAGCTAGCGAAGCGGCGGGAAGAATTCCGTTTTGCTGTTCTGTTTCTGGATTTCGATGGTTTCAAGCACATCAACGACAGCCTGGGCCATGTGCTTGGTGACGAATTGCTGATTGAAGTCGGACGACGTCTGGGAGTGGGTCTGCGCCCTGGCGATACGGTTGCCCGCCTGGGGGGCGATGAATTCACCGTGTTGCTGGAAGACATCAAAGATGTAAATTCGGCAATACAAGTTGCCCAACGCATTCATCACGAAATGGCGCGGCCACTGCACCTCGACGGGCATGAGGTGTTTCCTTCGGTCAGCATTGGCATCGCTCTCAGTACGCCAAACTATGAAAAAGCCGAAGATGTGCTGCGCGATGCCGACACCGCCATGTATCGGGCCAAAGCGCGCGGTCGCGGCCACTATCAGGTATTCGACCCAAGTATGCACGCTCATGCCGTGCATCGCCTCAACATGGAAGGCGAGTTGCGACGTGCCATTGAAAACGGGGAAATAGAACCCTTCTATCAGCCCATTGTGGCGCTGGACAACGGTGCCTTGTGCGGTTTCGAAGCGCTGGTGCGTTGGCACCACCCGCAGCGGGGCGTGGTTGCTCCCGGAGAATTTATTCCCATCGCGGAAGAGACCGGCTTAATTGTTCCACTGGATGAGCGCGTGCGCTGGCTCGCCTGCCGCCAATTGCAGCAATGGCAAGCCGATAACGCTCATGGCCGCCACTGGACAATGAGCGTTAATGTATCGCGCAAAACCTTCTCCGTCGCCAATCTTGATACCGAAATAGAGCACGTATTACACATGACGCAACTGCCGCCTCAATCGTTGAAGGTGGAGATTACGGAAACGACCATCGTTGACAATGTGGCTGTGGCCGAATCAACGCTGCGCAAATTAAAAGAGCGTGGCGTCAGTCTCAGCATGGACGACTTTGGCACCGGGTACTCATCACTCAGTTATCTGCATCGTTTCCCGTTGGACTCGCTCAAAATCGACCGCTCATTTGTCACGCGCATTGTGCAGGGTGGCGAAAGCCTGGAAATCGTGCGCGCTATCATCACTCTGGCGCATACACTTCGCATGAACGTTGTCGCCGAAGGCGTTGAAAGCGCCGGGCAGGCGACACTGCTGCGCGAATTGGGCTGTGAATTCGGGCAGGGCTACTTCTTCTCTCCACCAGTTCACGCCGCATCGGCTACTCAAATGCTGGCGCCCGGTTACCACTGGAACTGGTAAAAGACTCTCCTGCCGGCGACCCGCGAACGCGACGGCCCGCGAACGCGGCGGCCCGCGGATACAGTGTGCAACCGGCTAAGGCTTACTTTGCCATCAGTTTCAAAATGGTATCCAGGAAAGTCTGAGGATCGATTGGCTTTTCGATGAAGTCGGTGGCCTTTACCTCTTCGGCTCTTCGCTTGTCCTGCTCCCGCACAGCACCAGACACAAAGACAATCGGCACAGTCGAGTCTAATGAGCGAATTTTCTCACAGAGGGAGGTGCCGGCACCATCTTTTAGCAGGTAGTCCAGGAGGTAAAGGTCAAACGATTGGCTGCCTGTAGCTGGGGTGAGCAGCGCCTGAGCTTCTGTGACCGTTGTAGCCGGCACGACTTCATACCCCGCTCCTTTCAAGAGGAAAATGATAAAAGAGCGGGTGTCGTCATGATCTTCGAGATAAAGGATGCGCGGTTTATCAGATTCCATGAAAGCCTTTGGGTGAGCGATATTACCAGAAAGTGACGTCGCCATCTGCTCACAAGCGCCTACGTTGTAACATATCAACATCAACTCTGGTTGCGTTGTGTGTCCTACCGCACATAAAACACCAATTTGCTTTGCACCAGACCCTTAACACGGTTCAACTCGATGATCGCGCACTGCTACTTCATTAGCTCTGCACTGCCACGGACTTCAATGTACAGTAGCCCTGATAATAAAATACCCCAAGTTGCTACCTACGGTGCGCCGCCCGTGAACGTTGGGCTGAACGGACTGATGATGAGAACAAGACCCCTGAAGCGGCCTGAGAAGTGATCGTCAGGAGTGATCATCAGGAGTGATCATCAGCCCCGTTCACGAGGCTTCTCCTCATCAGCGGCACTGCTTCAGCAGCACTGCTTCAGCAGCACTGCTTCAGCAGCACTGCTTCAGCGGCGGGCAACCTCATAAGTGGCAACTTGGATTGAAATAGTAAAAGGGCACTAGTTATCAAGCGCGTACTCGATTCGCAGCAAGTTGTTACAAGACATTAAGTGCGTGCGAGCGCGTGACGGCGGCGTATCTGGAAAAGCGACGCGAGGCTGAAAAGCAAGCCTCCTGCGATGATGGTAAACGCGGAGCCGTGTTTCTCCCACATTGTAAACGGCACTGGAGGCGGTGGCCCGGCATCGTGCCAGCCTTTCCAAAAAGTGGCATCGGTGTCGGGATGCCGGCCTTTTTGCAAACGCGTCATCATGTAAGCCGTGCGTTTTTGCTGATACTCTTCGGCTTCGTCACGCAGGCGTGTGTAGATTTCTTGTATTTTCTGCGGCGAGTAGGAACGGATCGGTTGATCTTCGTGGGGCGCGACGACTTCCTGTAACTGAGTACTCGTCGGCGCTTGTGGGTATAGGGATCGTTTGCCGGCGGCAATGAGTTCCATGCTGCGTAGTTGCGCCATCTCCGACAGACTACCTTTGCCTTGTATTTCGAGCGGCAGTTGCAGCGCGTAAAACACATCGAGGCTTTCCCAAGCGTTGCCTAAAACGATCAATCCCGTGAGACCTTCGACTGCATCCGTCAGCCCCTTCTTACGTAACTCTTCCTGAGCGCCCTGTTTGTTGTATTGATACTCGTAAAGTTCTTCCCGCCCATATTTCAATGGAATTTTCAGAATATTAGGCAGAGGGTCTTCAGCAGTGGCTTTAGGTGGAGAAATAATCCAGCGCATCGTCTTGAGCTGATACTTCTCGCGGCCAAAATGCGCGTTCGGCTTGATTTTAATCGCCGTTGCGATGTGGTCCGCCGCTGTTTTTATCTCACTTATTTTCGAGCGGTCGGCGCCGTTACGAATCCAACGATGCGCCCAAAATGTGCCGACGTTCGCATGATAGCGATACCAGTGTTCGCGCAGGCTTTCATTAGCCGGGATCTTTGCATTAAGATGAGTAAACGGCTTCTGTTGTAGGAGTTGTGTGTGTTTCTTTTCGATCCACATGATAGCGTCGTTGCTGCGACCGATGCGATCGGAGGCTACGGCGGCATCATCGTACAGCGAGAGTTGCGACGGGTCTTGCTTGAGTTGCGCGGCAACGCGCTTTAAACGCATTTCATAAAACAATGGCGGGTTACGCTCGAAACGTCCAGTGATGACTTGCATCGCTCTAGGCAGAGCGCCTGATTCCCGTTCGAGCAGGTCGCTGTCGCGGTCGTTGAGGCAGGCTATTGCGGAGGAACCCACAACTCCCAAGCACAGTGCAACTGATAATAACGCGCAACGTTTCATACTCGCCTCCGTATATGAATATTGTACCCACAGTCAAGGGCACCCAATCACGCTTTGCACGTATAACAAAGAGCTATTGCCGGGCGGCAAGGAGAACGAATTGATGAGCCAACACAAAGACGAAACACTTGCAACATCGGAAACCAAAAACGAAGCGACACTGAATCGTCGTGCTTTCCTGCAAACCGCCGGATTGACAGTTGCCGGAATCGCCGCATCGAGTACTCTTCTCGATGCACAGGCGCAGGATGCGGCCACGCCGAGTGCTACTACGCAGAGTGCTACTACGCAGAGTGCGGCCACGCCGGGTACGGCTACATCGAGTGCCGGCACTCAGAATGCGGCCAGTTATCCGATGCCGCCGAGGCTGGTAGAAAAGCCGCTCAAGCCTTCGACGTTGAACACCGAAGGAATTTCGCGCCGCACGCATGAAGAGCACTTCAAGCTGTATCAAGGTTACGTGCGTAAGAGCAACGAGCTTTTTGAAGGCATTTCCAAAGTCACGCGCGACCCGGCCAAAGCGAACCAGACTTACTCGGAAATACGCGAGATGAAAGTCGAACTGTCGTTTGCTCTGGGCGGTGTGAAAAACCACGAACTGTATTTCGATATTCTGGGTGGCGCCGGTTCGCAGCCGCAGGGCCGTTTGCTCGAAGAGATTAATCGCAGTTTCGGTTCGGTTGCGGCCTGGGCTGCCGACATGAAAGCCACCGGCATTGCGGCGCGTGGTTGGGTATGGACGGCCTATGATTACGATTTGAAGCGCCTGATGAACTACATCGGCGACACGCAAAACACCTATCCGATGTGGAACGCCACACCTATCATCGGCCTGGATGTGTATGAGCACGCCTATTATCTGGATTACGGCACCAGACGCGCCGACTACATTGATGCTTTTCTGCGCAACCTCAACTGGAACGCCATCAACACACGCTTTCAATTGGCCAACGGGCCAGCGAGTACTCTGGTGACAACGGTAACATAAAGCAAGGGGTCATACCAGCAAAAGCAAAAGAGTTCACGGCATTGCTCGTGAACTCTTTTGCTTTTATTTGTCGTCGTCTTCGAACAAGCGCTGGAACTGCTTTTTGCGCCGTGCGCGCTTAACGCGTTCAAACGGGTTGAGATCGCGCCAGGAGAAGTCGTCGTCGCGACGCACTTTCTTCTTTTTGATCTTGGGTGTTCGACGGCCAGCACTTTCATAACGCGTCTCGAACCAAACTGCGTCACTTTGTTCGCGTAGAGTCATGCGAGTTTGATAGCACGTCATAAAACCGGCGATTGCCAAAAAAAGTAGGAATGAATTACCGGCTAACCCAACCAGACCCATCAAAACGGCAGCGGCCATTCCGGTAACGCAGGCGAAATTCATGGAGTTATAAAATCCAAAGCGCGGCCACAGAATCGTCTGGAGGATCCGCCCGCCATCTAACGGGAAAATTGGTAGCAAATTAAAGAAAAAGAGCGCGAAGTTGACGCTATAAATCCACCACAAATAGTAAGCGATGTTATTGGAATAAATCAACGAATAGCTGGAGTCACTGGACAACATGGCGTTGTTGCCGAACGCGAGGAGAGGATTGATCGGCAATGAAAACTGGAATCGGCTCATCGCGAGCAAAGCGAATCCGGTTATGATGCCGATCAACAAATTGACAAAGAGGCCCCCCGAATGGCCAATAAATGAAGGCCACGGACGTTGCGGCGTGCGGATAAATGCTAATCCGCCTAGAGGCCACAAGAGAATTTCGTCCGCATCGCCACCCACATGACGCGCGGCGAAACAGTGACCAAATTCGTGTAACAAAACGATGCCGAACAAAATCACACTGCTGGTTAGTGCATCACGAATTCCCATGCCGCCGCGAGAGTTGGAAAATAGCAAATTTACGGCAATGAGAATAATAAGCGTCGCGTGAACGCGAACACGAATGCCAAACCACTCGCCAAGCGAAACTGAGCCGTTTAGAAAGCCAAGTATTTTGCGCCCGAACCCACCGCTTTCGTAACGGCTGCGGCTGTAATCACGATCTTGCCAACCCATGAGAGTATCCTCTGTACAACGCTGAACAACTATTGCAACGTAACAATATTAGTATGTCATGATAAACCCTTCATGCGCTGCAACTGGCGGCGCACTTTGTCTTCGATTTGCGGCGGCAATTGCTCGATGGGTTGCGTGTCCTGAGTACTCGCATGAGCCGCGCGGCGCGGAATATACGGCTCCAGCCCCAGCATTTCGTGCAGCACAACCAGCGCCGCTTCCTTGTCGGGAATGCGTTCGCGAGCTTCGCCGCCCGCATCGTAGTAAGTGTAGGTTTTGGCCGCCGACCCGACGCAACTGGGGCAGCCGTCTTCGCACTCGCATTCGGTGATCATCTCGCACGCCGCAGTGAGCACGCCTTCAATAAGATCATAACCGCGTTGCGCCAGGCCCAAGCCGCCCGGATATTTATCAAACAAGAACAACGCGGGAACGCCGAGTTGACTCGAATCGACAACAGCACCAATATCGCCGGGATCGCACATCACGCGCAAGGGCAAAACACCAACGGTCGCATTGGCGATGCCCAGCATTCCTTCATAAGGCACGCGCGCAAATTCGCGCAGTTTGCGCAGGGCTTCAGGCGGCGGCACCAGCCACCACGCGACGGTATCCAGGGTTTGCGGCGGCAAATCGAGTTGGCCGTAACCAATGGAGTCAAGTGAACCGAACTTCACTTTTTTAAACATCGGCACCGAAATCGTCACCGTGACGGAGCCGAAACCGGCCTGCGCCTTGCGCCACGATTTCTGCTCGTCGGTTTCGTCAATGCGAATGGTCGCTTCGCTCATGGCCTGCGTGAAGTAATCGACTTCGCTGCGCCGCGCAAACGCTACGTGCTGCGTCGTGTCGAGCTTTTCCACAAAGTAAGTCTCGGCTTCGTGCAGGTAAATCGCGCCGGTATGCACTGTGTTGAAGGCCGTCGTTTCATCAATCGTGCCGATGATCTGATTGCGCTCGACATCCGTGATTGAATAAGTGTTGTCGCCGATATTGCGTAAGCTCACATCGCGCGACGGCGTTCCGGCCTTGGCCCAATACCAGGCATCTCCGGCGCGGCGCAACTGGCCTTCTTCTTCCAGGAGTTGCAATAGCGCCGGAGCGTAAGTCGAAACAGCGCGCGCTTCGTCTAATGAAAACGGCAATTCCGCCGCCGCGCAACGCAGATGCTTCGCCAGGATGTAAGCGTTATCTGCATCAATAACCGCGTGTTCCGGCGAGCGCTCGAACAGGTAATGCGGGTGGTGCATCAAATACTGGTCGATAGGATTTTCACTGGCGACGAGTACTGTCAGGCTGCTGCCACTCCCTCGACCGGCGCGACCGGCCCGCTGCCAGGTCGAAGCGATGCTGCCCGGATAACCGACCATCAAACACGCATCCAGCGCACCGACATCAATGCCCAACTCCAGCGCCGAGGTTGCGATAACGCCGAGCAGTTCTCCATTGAAAAGTTGCTGTTCGATTTCGCGCCGCTCGCTGGCCAGGTAACCGGCACGATAGGCGCGCACGGTGTTGAGCAGACGTGGCGCCTTGTGCGATAACTCATCTTGCACGTAGCGCAGGATAAGCTCGGCGACCACACGCGCGCGCACAAAAACAATGCTCGGGACACCGGCACGCAGCAGATCGGCGAGAAGGTAAAGCGCTTCCGAATTGGGCGAACGGCGCGTCATGGCGGCGGCGCTTTCGGCGCCCTGTGGCGCATGCTGAGTACTCGATCTGCCGTCCATAAGCGGCGGGTTCCACAACACGAAGTGCTTCGTGCCGCGCGGCGCGCCGTCGTCATCAATCAGCGTCATCGGGACGCCGCATAGGTTTTCTCCCAGTTCGGTCGGGTTGGCGATGGTGGCCGATGCGCACAGGAACTGCGGGTCGGTGCCGTAGTGGCGGCAGATGCGGCGCAGACGGCGCAAAACGTTGGCAACGTTGGAGCCGAAGATGCCACGATAGGTGTGAATTTCGTCAATGACGACAAATCGAAGTTGCTCGAAAAAGTGCGCCCACTTCGCGTGCTGCGGCAGGATGCCGGCATGTAGCATGTCAGGGTTGGTCAGAATGAAATCGGCGCGGTCGCGCAAGGCGCTACGCTGGCTACTCGGCGTGTCACCGTCGTAGGTGCCACACTTGAAGTGCATGTCGCCCGCATCCTGCAAACGCAGCAAGCCGCGCAACTGATCCTGCGCCAGCGCTTTTGTGGGGTAGAGGTAAAGCGCTTTGGCGCCCGCTTCGCCCAGGCGCTTTTCCAGAATCGGCAAATGGTAGCACAGCGTTTTGCCGCTGGCGGTGCCCGTCACCACGACAAACGATTCGCCACGCCGCGCCACTTCGGTGGCCAGCGCCTGGTGCGTATACAACTGCTCGATGCCCAGAGTGCCCAATGCCACTCGCAGTGCGGCGGGAAGCGGGTTTTTCAGCGCCCCATGGCGCGCGGCGCGCGGCGGCATCTCAACAGAGTGCGCGATCTGGCCACGATAGTGGCGGCTGGAAACAAGGCCGTTCAGGAAATCGGAAACATCGAAAGATGGCGAGGGAGTGTGCGACACGACTGGAGTGTAGCGCGCTTCGAGTACTCGGTCGAGGGCAACGGAGATAAAACAAAACAGCGCCCCCTTACGGAGGCGCTGTTTGCATTGAGCAACTTCAGATGTCTGAAAAGTTACTGCACCGGGGTTGTCTCGGCAGCACCTGCGGTGTTGTCATCGGAATGACCGAACGAGTAGCCGATCTGAGCGAAGATGCCGTTGTCGCGCAGGAGACCCTGACGCTGGATACCAAGGCTGGCGGAGAAACCCTGGCCGGCCGGGCGATAACGAACCGAAGCCGAGTAGGGGAACTTGCCATTTTCTTCGACATTTTTGCTCTGCAACTCGCCAACGAGAGCGAAGTCGCCGGTGCGGGTGAACGGAACTTCAAGGCCACCATATACCGAGGCCTTGCTGGAGTTGTCTCCAGAGAAACCGTTGTCGAATTTAAAGCGATCGTAACGCAAACCAAGGTGGCCTGTAATCGGTGCGCTGTTGCCTGTGATGCCACGGCCAAACGACTTCGAACCGACCACGTAAGCATGGATGTTCTTCAAAAGCGCATGGCTGTAACCAACACCAGCGGCAATACGCACGCCAGCCGGATCGGTCTCACGAGTGAAGAGATACTTGGCGCCGATGTCGAAACCGGTGCGGTCGAAATCTTCGAAGAAACCGTCGGCATCGAGCTTGGAAACGCCACCGTTGATTTCGAGGCGCTCACCCAGGCGTCCGGCGCCGTGAAGACCGTAAAACTTGGCGTCGGAGTTGAACTCACTACCCAGATCGAAATAGTCGGCCTGAACGCGGACGCCGCCCGGCAGAGGAATCTGCGCGGTCGGGTTCAACGGCAGACCAACGGCACCCTGATACGTCAGGTCGGCGCGTGCCGCCGAAGTTGTGCCGAGCATGGCCAGAGCCGCTACGGCGATTTTGAACGTCGTCTTCATACCTGTCTCCTTGTGCTACTAAAGCTGTGATGTGTGCTGCGGAAGTTGCATCGCGTCAGTTACAGGCGACTTTCCATGAATTCACCACGCGGCTCAAGGATGAAATTGAAGTTGATCTCCGGGTTGAGGTGCCGTTCAGCATCGGGTTGATGGGCCAGTGTCCATGTTTCCTGCGCATCGCTACCGATTGTCGACAACTCTCACTTCAAATCAACTTTATTTGCATCCGTTGTGTCGTGCGGCTCACCAGGGGCTTTGCGATGCTGCTTTCACGCATGATGTTTCACACATGATGAAAGCACGGCACACCGCGAACAACGCCTTCACAGAATGTGTCCTCCAAATTGATGGAAACAATTCCGTAACACTGTTGCAACATTATCCCGCGTTATGAATTACTTGTCAAATATTTTTTGTGTCAAGTGTTTGCGCAAGAAGCCGGTACAAAAAAAGCGGCCCCTGAAAAGAGCTTTCAGGGGCCGCTTCCGAGTACTCACCGTGGTGTGAATACTCGGGTGTGAAATTGTAGCGAGCGGCGTTACGGCAAGGTCAGCGTGACGCTGCTGGTGTTGCCCGCGGCGTCGCGCACTCGTAACTCAACCTTCTGACCAGCTGCAACACTACCCGCAGCACTGCTTGCCGCAACACTGCTTGCACTATCTGCCGGCTTTGCCTGGCCATCCGTCATTGAGGCCTCAACCGCCGCGACGATGTCTTCACGGCGCGAGTCGAAGATGCCGTCACCGGCTGCAAGGGAAAACCAACCGGCGTCTTTGCTGTCGGTTGTGCTTCCCGCTGACGAGGTGCTGCCTGTGGAAACAGTTGCCAGAGTGATGGCCGGTGCCGGGCTGGTAGCTCTGGCCGATGCTGCACTGGCTGCACTCGCTGCGGCAGTCCGTCGGGCGTTGCTTGCGGCGCCCGGTGTGGCCGCTGGCGTCGCTGCTGGCGTCGCTGCGCGTGGTGCGACTGGCGTTGCCGCCGGGGTTGGTCTGGCAATGCGCCACTCCGCACCGGCAACCGGCGACAGGTCGTCTGTTGCGATTGCGCGCAGCATCCAGTTTTTGCCTGCATCAACAACGGCCAACGCCTGTCCGCTGATGCGTGGCGCCGTGTTGTCGATGGTAAACGACAGGCTGTTCAACTGAGTACTCTGCGGGTCGTCGGGATTGCTTACAGCATCACTGACTTCCACGCGGGCGCGGTAAACGCCCTCTCGCCACTTGGTTGTATCCAGTTCAAACGAGTTGGAGGCGTTATCAGTCAGCGCGACCGGCTTCCATGTGGTGCCGTTGTCATCCGAGAGCCACATACGGTAGCGCAGCGTATCGCCATCAGCATCCTGAGCCGTCCACGTCAGGCGTTGCTTGCCGCGGAAGTATTCGCCGCCGCGCAAGCCCGAAAGCGTCAAGGTTGGTGCCGTGTTGCTGGCACGGAACAGCACCTCGATACGCGAAAGCTGCGCCGCATCGGTATTACCGGCTACACCGCTGGCGGCCAATGCACTGCCCGCCAATGCATTGCCTGCCAGGCGAGCACGATATTGCAAGTAGCGACCCGACGGCGAAGCAACGCGCAATTCTCCCAGGTCGTTGGTGGCGGCGGGTTGCCAGGCGCTCCACGTTGCATCCGGCTCCAGCGTGTTACCGGAGCGAGTCTCAACCGAAACGCCGTTGCCCGTCACGCGCAGAGCGCCCCAGCGCACAATGTTTTTGGCATCGAACACGTTGGACACGAAGAGGCCGCCGCTATTTTGTGACAGCGCAATGCGGTAGGCCGCTGCATTGTTGCCGGTGCCGACAACCAGGTCGCCGGTCGGCGAAGTCCCGATGGCCAGTGCCTGCAACTGCGTCGCTTCAATCAGGCGTGCAGCGCGTGTGTCGCGGGGATTGGTGCCCGGCTTGATCTGATAAACCATGCCTTTATCGCCGGTCGCTGCATACAGGTTGCCGTCGCCACCACGTCGCAGTGAATAGATTGATTGTTCCTGCGGCGCCGTGTAAATCGGCGTCACGCCGCGTCCGGCGCTCCAACGATAGACCGTGCCGTTGATCGACGTGCCGAAGTAAACGCCATCACTCGTAGCGCTCACAGCGAGGATTTCCGCGCCGGGGTTGCGTCCTGCTGTCAGGGGGCGTGCTCCGATGTTGGGCATCTCGGAGGCCATCAGCAGATACATGACTCCACTGCCGCCGCCGCTCATCGTAAACGGCATCGAGTACTCGCTACTGCTGGAGTCGCTGCTTTGTGCCGAAGTCGTTGTTTGCGGCTGAGCAATCTGGAACAGCGCCGTGGCCGCGCCACTGGTGCCATCGACCTGATACAGCACGGCGTCGTCGCCGGTGCCCACGAAGATGTCGCTACCACGCACGCTGATGGCTCGCACATGACGCTCGAGCATACGGGCCAGAGGCTGGGCCGAAGTCGGTGTTGAAGCACCATCGATGATGGCGCTGGCTTCGGTCGGGATGTTGATGCGATAAAGCGCGCCGCGCTCGCCGCCGGTGCCGATAAGTAAACGGCCCTGCGCGTCGAACTCCAGCGCCCACACGAAGGTTTGGCCGGTGTTAAAAATAACTCCACGCTCACCGTTGGGTGAGAAGCGCAGAATGCGCCCGCCCGGCGAAACGCCTGCATACAGGTTGCCGGCGGTGTCGGTCGTCAGTGCCGTGACAGCCACTTCGGGCCCGTCATAAAGAGTGCTCGTGGTGCCGTTCGCCTCAATCTTGATGATGCGCGCTTCGTTGCCGGTTCCCAAATAGGTGTTGCCACGCGCATCGGCGGCGATGCTCCACGCGAACGGTTCGGTGGTGGTCGCCAGCAGTTTGCCGGTTGGCGCCGCCTGAACGGTGCCGGTGTTGGTGACCTGAGCGCCCTCGAAGTCGCCGCGCGCGAACTCTTCCTGAGTACTCTGAATCCAGCGTTGCGCCGCACGTCCCAGGCTTTTGCTGCCATCCGAAGTTGGTGTTGGCGTCGGCGTGGGAGTTGGTGCGGGTGTAGCGCCGGGAGCGGGTGTTGGTGCCACAGCGGTAGGTGGCAGCGGGCGCACTGCCGGTGAGGGCGTTTGCGCCTTGAAAGCGCCGCTCGTGCCGCCCATGTTGCGGTCGGCCTGCACGCGGCTTTGGGCACGCAACATCTGCGCGCGCCAGGCGTCGACCTGCGCACTTAGAGGAAGCGAACCGTGCAGCGTCGATGATAGACCCGTTGCGCTTGTGCCCGCACCTGAGCCGCTGAAGAAGCTGCTCATGGCGCTCCGGTCACCTGAAAGCGCGCGTGTCAGAGCCGAGTACTCTTGCATCGACGAAACAATGGAATTGCGTGCCCACACATCGGAAGAGTCTGTCTCCACCGAACTTTCGGCGTTGGCCGCGACGGAACTGGTATCCGGCGTCGGGACGACGGTTTCACCCGGCGAAGTCGTGTTTCCGCTTGGTGAATCCGGGCTGAATCTATCGGTGTGCTTGCTGCTTTCGACAGCTATCACCAGAAACTGCGAACCCGACAGCGAGTACTCGGTTTTTTCCCGGCGCGACTGCACTTCGTTGTAAGCGCTTATCGCAGTCGATGAAGTGTTGCGCAACAGCTTCTGCCACGATGGCGGCGGATTCGGCACGCGGTTGCGGTCGATCATGAGGAAGGTGCGCGGCGTGGATGCTGAGACCAGGAGTTCGTCTGAGGAGCCGATTTTTTCGTAGGCCGCCAGCAGTTCCTGCAAGTTGGTGGGACGCGGCGGCGCTTCGCCAACGCGCGTTTGCAACGACCAGTAATCGTCGGCGGGCCCAGCTGCAACGCGCAGTGAGCCGGTCGGAGCATCTTCGGGCACCGAGAAGGTGAAGGTGCGCGTAATTAGTTTATCGGGCGCCGTTGTTGGCTCCATCACGACGTTGACGCGGAAATTCTCGCCGGCCTTAACGCGGTTGCGGTCAGCAAAAATCTTGCGGATGCGCGCCGTCTTGCGTGTCGGCTCGACTGTTATCGAGAAGTCCACACTCTTGATGGCGCCACGCTTGAAAGGGTTCATCTGCGTCAGGATGATCGGCTCGAAAAGCTGATTGACTGCGGGCATGAAGACTTCGTCCTGCGCGTACACATAGTTGTAACGCACGATGGGCTTTTGTCCCTCGACTTGCATACGCAAGCCAAGACGCAGCATCTTGTCCGACTCCATGCCCAGAGTGTTGGTGAGCGCTTCGAACGCCACACTGGTGGCCAGAGTTGGCGTAAAGAGGGGGTCTTTCATGAGCTGCACGCGGTAATTCTTGCGAATTTGCCGGCCAGGGTTGTGCATGAAGACACGCATCGGCACCATTTCGGCTTTCATACCGACCGTGCCACCGACAGCGAAGCTATTGTCCTGCTGCAACGCGCCGACAACTTTCACCGGCGACGCCAGCTTGAAGCTGCTGTTGTAGGACGGAAAAATATCGTGTACGTAAGAGGTCGTCATCGGCAGCGAAACCGCGCCAATGCCGAACATCGGATGTCCAAAAGCGAGTACTCGGTTGCCCAGGCGATACGTGATGGTTCCGACGCCGGTCATGTCGATGTCGCCCGAAGCCATCTGCACACCGATGGCGCCGCCCGGCGTAAACGGCGGATTGACACCCGTTTTGCGCGACGACGGCCCCATAACCTGCACGTTTTGCGCGCCCATTGATGAGCCCAGTGTGCCGCCGCCCATTACAGGTTCGATGCCGTAAGGTTCCAGCATCTGGCGAATGCGCGGCAACGACGCCGCCGACATGCCCGAAATCTGCAACAGCATCGAACAGGGGCGCATCGTCATCGTGGTGCCATGCGGGCCTTGCGCAAGGGCGAGCCGCTTTTTGTCGCGCGTGACGACAACGCGTGCGATGTCGCGTCCGGCTACGCGCAGCGGCGTTGTCGGACGATAAACCGCGACCTGAGTGCTCATTGTGCGCAAGGCGGAAAGCCGTTGTGCTGCCGCTTGTGAGGCAGTTGCCTGTGGTGCAGTTGCCTGTGGTGCGGCTGTTGTTTGTGTTGAAGGTTTTCGCGCTGAAGCGGCGGGACGGCTGGCACCGGAAGGAGCAACGACTCTGGCGCGTGCCGGGTCGGGCAGCGATGTTTCGATCATCTGCGTGATCGGCGTGACGCCGCCGATTGGTTCCTTGGGGAAGCCAAAACCGATGGCGATGGCGCCCAACAGTTTGCCGTTGATATAAACCGGCGAGCCGCTCATGCCGGCCACGATGCCGCTTTGCCGCTTGACGACGGTGCCGCCGGTAACGCGAATCAGAACCAGGTCGCCGCCGCCCATCACTTTTTCGAGGTTGCCCAGCACTTCAATGGGAAACTTTTCGATGGTGGTGCCCTGCATGACGCTGAGCGCATAGCCCGTCATGCCACGTTTGGCGTCGCTGGCACGCATGATTTTGCCCTGCTTTAAGAGCTGCTGCACCAACGCGTGCGACTCCGAACGTGGTTCGGCGGGCACTTGCACGCGTGGCTTGGTTTGCGCCTGAGCAGCAAAGGGCGCTATCAAAACGGGCAGCGACAGGCACGCGCCGGCTGCCACAACGGAAACTGACCTGCGGGAAACTGACCTGCGGGATGCTGACGCGACAAAGCGCCGCGACAAATCACGGATCATAAAAACTCCTTCTTGGACCATTTCGGTCTTTGACCGCTTCGTTTGAGCCGAATTCGGTTGGGTGCGTCCTGATAAAGAATCGAAGTGCGTCAACTGAGTGCTCGATTGCGAGGGGAGGCAATGATGTGCATCATTTGTGGTCTCAACCTGCGGTCTGAACCGTTTCTGGTGTGCATCATTGATGTAACACAAAAGACAAAAGCAGGACATCCACAATGGATGTCCTGCTTTTGATTATATCAGACCCGGCGTTGATCTCGTCAGCGCATTTTAGCGGCTGGGGCCAAGCACCGCGACGCTGGTCGGTTCGGCGGTGTTTTGCACAATGGTGAACTCGAAGCTGCCGTCGTCTCTGGCCTCGACGTTCCTGCCGTTGATTTGCACGAGGGCACCCGGCACCATCATGCCCGAAATGGTGACGCGACGATTGGTTTCCTTGTCGATGAGGCGCTGCACGATGAGCGCGGCCTCGTCGCGACGCAGCGGCTTGAGGGGCAGGAAGAAGTTCGACGGATAACCGACGATCAACTTGCCGCCCGCGGTGCGCGCCACGGATGAAGCCACAAAGACATAGCCTTTGCCCCAGTTAGGAATGTTCTGTTCATCCAGAAAGCCGATGTCCTGCTGATTGGAACGCTTGGCCAAGTCTTCGAGACCCAGAGCACGCACCACAACAGCGGTCGCTTCGACACGGTTGATGGGACGCGTCGGCTCGAACATATTGCTGCCGATACCGATCATCAAACCCTGACGCTGTGCCACGGCCAGGTAGCCGGCATACCAGTCGCTGGGCTTGACATCGACATAGCTCGGCGCACCGGATGGTTCCAGCGGCGTCTGCGGCACAACGGTGATGGTGCCCGTCAACTTGGTGGACTCACCGTTGCGTGTCAGGTCGCGCGCAATGCACTCATAGGTGTAGCGGCCCGCCGGAGCATAACTGGTGTTGGTGGTGCCATCCCATACCAGCGTTTGCTCGCCGGGCTGGTAAACCGAATCTCGCTTGCCCAGCGTCTTCACAATCTGGCCCTTGGCGTTGCGGATGTTGAGCGTAACGGCGGAGCGCCGTCCCAGCACGAACTTGATGGCTGACACGTCGCGCAAGTCTTTGAGGTTGAGGCCGTTCAAGGTCATCACGGCATATTCGGAGCGCTGCGTGGCACGATTCGGGTAGAACAGGTTTGGACCGGCGCCATTCACAATGCCGATGCGCTGCAAACGGTCGATGGCGTTCTGATATTCGATGCCGCGCACATCAACCAGCACATTGGTATTGCGGCTGGCCAGGAAGCGATCGGGAATAGCAAAGACCGTCAGCAGCGGAGCCGTAGAAAACGAGTACTTGATGGCGTTGCTTGAAATGGGCACGCCCGAGTTGTCTTCGATGGTGGCAACGGCATAGAAAGTGGCCGGGGAGCGCTCAATCGGCTCCACACGAAACGACACGCTGCCCGCCGTGGTGTTGGCGTTGATGCTGCCCAGGTTCCACACCAGTTCACGCGCCGAAGCGTCGTAGTTCGGGCTGCCTGTAGCGGAGCCTTTGACGTAGGAGACCACATCATCCAGAGCAGAACGCAGCGTCACGCCGCGCGCCGCCGCTGTGCCCCGGTTGCCGTAGGTGAGAGTCACCAGCGCATGTGCGGGATTGTCATCGACCGGCGCAACGCGTAGCGACACGAAAAGGCCCGAGCGTCCCGGCACCGAAAGAGCCGGAGTGCCCGATGAATCGGGAAGTGCTGCCGTCGGTTGTCCGCTGGAGCCGCCTTCGGTTGCGGCCACAACAACCGGCGTGCTGGGTTGCACAACCATGGGAGAGCCTGCACCGGCGCCGACGGCGGTGCGCGGCAGCGGTGTCACTACGGTGCCCGGTGCCGGCGGTTTGTTGGTGCTGGAGGTCGCTTTGGACGTGGATGCTGCCGGTCTGGCGGCAGCGCTGGTGTTCTGTGCCAGACGTGGAATGGAGGTTGCATCGTCCACCTGCACGCTGATGAGCTGGCGCTTGTCCGGGCCCTGATGCACTTCAACCAGCGTTGTGCCCGGCGAGACGCCTTCGACCTGAGCGCTGCCACCGACAAAGATGCCGCGCACAACGTCTTCGTCCGCGGGAATGATGCGCGTGACACCGCTCATCGGCAGCGTCAAACGTCCGCCGCGTGTAATGTGAACCACGTCCAGGCCATCGGCAGGTGTTGCCACCAAACGCGTCCCCGATTGCTGCGCGTGTGCTGCGGGCAAATTGCCCGGCGCAAGCACGATCGCTCCGCCTGCCACCGCGCATGCCACGGCAGAAGCCCAAGCCTTTAATTGCATACCCTCACCTCGTCTGGAGTACTCGATAAATGAAGCATAAAACGTTCACGACCAAAATCATGAACAAAGGTGTGCCGCAGATTCGGCCATCAAACCGCTTCTATTATGCCACAGCGCTTTCGTCTTGTGTATTGGAGCCGCCAGGGGCCGCGACTTTTTTAGCATCTGCCAGGGGTAAACTTGCGGCAGGCGTCACTTTCGGGGCCGTGCCGTCAACTTCCACAATGGTGTGGGCAGTTTTTCGCTGGTGAGGAACAGGCTGTTGCTATCCAAACCGTAGCAGATGGCCTCTCCCTGTTGAGAAGTTGGCAACTCCCACGAACGCGGCCTGGTTTTCCACAACGCCTGCCAGGAAGTATTTTTCGGTTTGAGCCATTCGTAAGCCTCGGTGTAGGTGCGCACCACGATGCGCGTGCCGTCGGGGCTGATGTCGCCGCCAGTCGTGAGACGTCCGAAAAAGCTGTCGCTGTTGATTGCGATGCTGCCCACCAGTTGCAACGTTTGTGAAGCGCCATCCGTGAACGGGCCGGGCGTGCTGTAAACCGCGCTGCCGCCCAGCGACTTGCTGACAAGGAACAACTGGCCGTCTGTCGTGGCCAGCAGGCTTTCCGCATCACGCGCGCCATCAGGATAATGCAGCGTCATCTGCTCGCAATCGACGGCCAGCGTTTGCGGCGCGGCAGCGGCAGAAATATTCAGTTGCGGCTCGCGAAAACGATAGATTGTGATGCCGTTGTGTTCCGCATTATTATCCCCAATATCACCGACGTACACCCAGGCGTTGTTCCCGCTCCCGGCAACGGCCATGTCTTCCCAGTCGCGCGCGATGGCGCCGTTTAAAGTGACAACAGCTCTGGTGTCGCCGGCCTGGTCAATCAAGAACAAGCGTGCTGTGTCGCCGGAATCATTATGTGTCCACAGCAGGCCGGGATAAAGGCGACTGGCGCCCATGCCAGAGCTTTCATCGATTTGAGGGTCTTTCAAGTCGCACAACTTCTGCGCTGTGTAGAGAGGCGGCGCGGCAGGTTTGGGAGGTTTGGGTGCTTTGCGAGTACTCGCGGCATAGGCCAGATGCAGCACATAAGCACCGCAAAAAGCCAGCAGAAGAAGAGACACACGCTTTACACCGCGAAAGTTGTGCGACATGCCGAGTTATCCTTGAGGGTCATCCCTGAATCTCAGATGGTTATCTCTGGTGATGTTGGGTGCTGCCCGGTTTTACCGCCGGGCCATATTTTTCGATGAGTTCGGGCGGGACTTCGTCCGGTGCGTAGCTTTGAATGTCGAGTTGCAACAGGGCTTCGACGGGCACGCCAAAATTGACGTTCCCTCCACTGCGGTCGCATAACAAACCAACGCCCACGACTTCAGCACCGGCCCCGCGCACCAGCTCAACCACTTTGAGAGCCGAGCCACCTGTTGTTACGATGTCTTCCACGACGAGTACTCGTTCTCCCGGCTCCAGTCGAAAGCCGCGCCGCAAGGTAAAGCCGCGTCCGTCTTCGTCGCGCTCGGCATACACAGCGCGACAACCCAGTTGACGACCAACTTCAAACGCCAGAATGATGCCGCCCGTTACCGGCCCGACAACGCATTGCACATTTTGGTCGGCGAAGCGCCGCGCCAGTTCTTCACACAGGCGTGATGTGATGCGCGGCTGCTCCAGAATACGAAACTTTTCGATGTAGCGCGCCGAATGCCGCCCGCTGGCCAGGAGAAAATGACCTTCGAGCAGCGCACCGCTCTGCACAAAAAGCGCTTCGACCTGACTTGCGTCCAGGGACGGCTCATCGGTTGATTGTTGTGGTGTGGAAGACGTATCAGGGTTCATAATCAGACCGATTTTAGGCGAAGCGCCGTGTCCTGTCAATTTTTGCGTGACGTTTGCGCCGTTCTTGCATCTGTCTGCACGCTCCACAAAGTGCGCCTCGATGGCGCATGATGATCGATTTTGCGCAACGGCAGCGGCGCAGCGGAAAATCTGCGTGCGCGGTCGAGCGAAATTTCCAGATCAGCGATGTAGTCGATGCGCGCTTCGTGCAAGTAGTCGCCGAAGTGATGCGCGCGCCAGCGGTCGGCTACCGTGTTGTTCATCAGCCCGTCGAGGTTGATGATCTTCAGATTTGAAAAGTAGGCCGGCACACCCGCATTGAACACACCAATACGCGCCGAAGGCGGAACGCGCCGCTCCAGCCACCTGACGGACTCATAAGCACCGGGCTGCAAACGGTAAACAGCAGGCACGTCACGCGAAAACAAGAAGCACAGCAGCAGAGCATAAACGAGTACTCCAACGCCCGTTGCTGACCGCGCGCCCGGTGATTGCCCGCCTGGCGAGTGCGCCCACTGCGCATGACGCAGGCACAGCGCCGCGCCGCCATAAAATAATACGAAGAAGATGAGTCCCGGTTGTCCCCAGTACCACGCGCGGTGATCGGCGAAGAGCAGGCCGTAAACACTGCCGCTCAGTAAGAGCATCGGCAGCAGCCAGGCCGCCATGCGGCACCACAGCGTTGCGGGCACGTCGTCTGAAATCTCTTTGTCTCGCAGCGCACGCACACCGAGTGTGATGAACAAAAACAACACAATGGCTGCCGCGAGTGCAACGATGCTGTAAGCCATGTTGAAAAGCACTGTCGGTGCTACGGAAAACCACCAGGCGCGCAAGAATTCGGTCAGCACAAGTAAGCGCTCCCACGGAGCCAATGCACTGTAATCGCTGCCGGCCCACAGCATTTTCATAGCGCCGCTCTTCTGGCCAATGCTGCCTGTGGCCAGCAGCGAAAACACAAACCACGGTGCTATACCCAGCGCGAACGTCCCGCCGGTGAGCAATGCCACGCGCATGATGTCACGCAAGCGAGTACTCGATGCGCCCCGTGCAATGGCAATCGCGAGGTACAGCAGGCTCAGTGCAGCCAGTAAAATGCCTTCGGTGCGCGCCCAGAAAGCAAAACTGAGGCTCAAGCCAAAGAGCACAAGTGCGCGCGTCGGCACACTGCACCGGCTCTGTTGCAGGTGTGGCGCGATGTGCTCCTGAAAGACAATCATCACAACCACAATGGCCAGCACATACAGCGTGCCCTCCATGCCCTGAAGCGCCACGCGCAGCGGAAGAGGATTCAGCAGCCAGAAGGCGCCGCCAATCCAGGCCCAGAAGCTTCCGGCAAAAGGGCGTAGCACGCGCACAAGGCCGAGCGATGCCAGAGCGTGCAACACAAAAGAGACGCAAAGGCAGGCGTGTAATAGCGCCAATCGGCCCGAAATGAACTTGGCCAAAACGGTCATCATCAGCATCCAGCCCGGATGATAGCCGTTGGTCAGCGTCTCGCCGTCGAAAGTTGAAACGCCGTGCTGCGCCAGGTTGCGCGCGACCTGAAGATAATAAAAGACATCATCCGGCATCACAGCCAGCAGCCACGACAGCGGGCGTTGCAGCATGACCATGCAAAAGCCGATGTAACAGGCGGCAGCCAGACCAAAAAACAGCGGGCCACGGTTTTCCCAGCCGGCAGCGATGTTTTGGTGGCGTTGAATTGGTAGCGTCGAGGATATGGAGTGCGTCAAGGTCATGAAATGCGTCGAGTACTCGGGCGTGAAATATGGTAAGGGTTTACCAAACAAGCTCTGACAAAGCACAACGCCCGCAGCAAAGAGCTACGGGCGTTGCAGTCGAGAGTTCCTGTTCACTAGATAAGCTGAAAGCTTAGGCTTAGCTGGTGGTCAGGGCATTCTGTGCGACGTTGAAGACGGTCTGA
>DASVRI010000026.1:0-28830 GCA_036388675.1 Abditibacteriaceae bacterium
GCTCACGCTTGGGGTTCTGGGGTAGCCTTGTATCCGTCAACTGCTATAGAAATCGTTGCTCCTGTCATGCAACTAGAAATTAATGGCTGCCATAAGCATCCCCTTCAGACGCATCTTTTGTCGTAGAGAGTTGTCCCCTGCTCGTTCGTCAGTCAGACTGCAAGGTCCGTATCACCGAACAGGTGTTTATCCGATTTTAGAAAGTCCAGACCTTCCATGAACTCGCAGCCAAAAGTTGGCGTGCTTACATTTCATCGCTGCATCAACTACGGTTCTTACTGGCAGGCGCGCTGCCTGGCCGAAGGACTGATTCAACGCGGCTACAACACAAACATCATCGACCACGATTCGCGCAAAGTAAACCTGGCCGAATGGAAGTGTGGCTTTCGCCCGGTTTTGCCGATGCCTGTGCCAAAGTCCGATTATCCGCTTTACCGCGCCAAGATGCAGGCGTTCTTCCACGCCTTCTGCTCGCTGCCGTTTTCCAACCGTTTCGATTTGCAGCAGCCCGAGCTAATGGAAAGCTACGACACCGTGGTGGTCGGCAGCGACGAAGTGTGGAACTTGAGCCATCCCTGGTATGGCGGTTGCGCCCTGTTTTACGGGACAGGCGTTCGGGCACAGCGTCTGGTGTCCTACGCCGCAAGTTTCGGTAATTATGAAGCGGCCTGGGGATTGGAGCCCCAGTGGGCGAACAAGCTGCGCGACTTCGATGCGATTTCTGTGCGCGACCAGAATTCGCGCGCGCTCATTCAGAATGCGCTCGGCTTCGACCCACCACTGGTACTCGACCCGTGCCTGCAATTTCCGCCGCAGGCCGAAGGCGAGTGGCGTGGGCCGCAGCAGCCTTTTGTCGCGGTGTACGGTCACAACTTTTCCACCGCGTTCAGCGACCATGTGCGGCATTGGGCCAGATTGCGCGGTTACAAACTGGTCAGCATCGGCTATCGCAACGACTGGACCGACGAACAGTGGATCGAGGCCGGGCCGCACGACTTCGCGCACGCGATTTCTCATGCCGAAGTGGTCGCGACGAATTTTTTCCACGGCTGTGTCTTTGCCCTGCGCAATACCAAGCCGTTTGTGTGCGAAGTCACGCCTTATCGCAGCAACAAAATTCGCGACCTCATGGCAGCGGTTGGTGGCGACCAACATCTTGCAAGTGAAGATGCGCCTGCCGCCGCTTATGACGCGTCTCTGGGCCAGCCTCTGGAACCTGAAATTTTGAAGCGCATCGAGAGTTTGCGTCAGCAGTCGGAGTTATACCTCGACCAGGCGCTACGCTCCAATGTTCGTGTTTCCCAGTATCAAACCGCATGAATCATCAATTGCTGAGTCCTAAAGATATCGTCCGCTCCGGGTTGTGCATTGGCTGCGGCAGTTGCGTCGCGCAGGCAAGTGCTGCAGCCGGGCAGGTCAGTGAATTAACCGAGTACTCGGATGCTGCACCACAAATGGATCTGGACGCTTACGGCCACTTTAAGCCGGTTGGCTCCCCAGCCTGGTTTCGCCATCGGTCGGAGAGCTTTTCGCGCACCTGCCCATTCTCGCCCGTTGCGCGCGATGAAGACGACTTGGCGGAAGCGCTTTTTCCCGAGGCCAAACACCGAGATTGTAAAGTGGGGCGCTTCGAGACTGCATACGTAGGCTATGTCGCCGAAGAAGAGTTTCGCACGCGTGGCAGTTCGGGCGGCATGGTGAGTTGGGTGCTCGAAGAGTTGCTGCGCCAGGGCCTCGTCGATGGCGTAGCACACGTCTCAGCCGTTGAAGACCCGCAAAAGGAAGGGCGATTCTTCCGCTATCGCATTTCGCGCACCGTTGAGGAGATTCGCGCCGGTGCCAAGTCGCGCTACTATCCAGTGGAATTATCGGATGTTCTACAAAACATTCGCGCGCTGCCGGGCCGCTATGCTGTTGTCGGAGTTCCCTGTTTCATCAAAGCCATTCAACTGCTGCGCCGCGAAGATGCGCTGCTGCGTGAACGCATCGTATTTACTCTGGGCCTGTTTTGCGGCCACATGAAAAGCGCGCGCATGATGGAAAGCTTCGCCTGGCAAATGGGCGTTGCGGTTGAAGAAGTTCAACGCGTCGAGTATCGCCTCAAAGACCCGACGCGCGCAGCGAGTACTTACACGGCGCAACTCACTCTCACCGATGGCCGCGAGGTCAGAAAAGACTGGTGGAACCTGGCCGATGGAGATTGGGGCGCCGGATTTTTCCAGAACTCCGCCTGCAATTTTTGCGACGATGTGGTGGCGGAAACGGCAGACATATCATTTGGCGACGCTTGGGTCGAACCCTATTCATCCGATGGCCGGGGCACTAACGTCGTAGTTGTGCGCTCGCCGGCACTCGACAAAATCGTTGCCGATGCTATTGGCGAAGGCCGTCTCAAGTTGGACGAAGTCGATAACGAATTTATCATTCAAACCCAGGCCGCCGGCTTTCGGCAGCGGCGCGAAGGATTGGCTTATCGGCTAACATGGCCGCGCCTGGGAGTGCAGCCGCGCAAGCGTGTGCAACCGGACGCGAAAAGCCTTTCTGCACGACGCAAGTTGATCTATCGTATGCGCAGTTTGCTCACGGCGTGGAGCCACCGTGTGTTCTGGCTGGCGCGTCGCACACGGCGTCCGCAGCTATACCTTCGCTGGGCGTGGACAGCCCTCGCGACTTATCATGGATTGGCTTACTCTCGCGGCAAGCTTGGTGAGATTGTCGAACGACTGGGTCTCAAAACCGAAACATACGGCTGAGTTCCGTCTGAACAGCAAGGGCCTGAGTAACACATCCTAAGGTTCTCATGACGATATTCTTGTTGATTCGCCATGCCGTTCATCTTCTGGGCAGTGAGAGAATCGCGGGGCGCCTGCCGGATGTGCATCTCAGCCCGCGTGGGCAAGAACAGGCCCAACAATTGGCCAAACGGCTGGCTCCAGTACCGATTCGCGCCCTGTATTGCAGCCCCATAACGCGCGCGCAGGAGACCGCACAACCACTGGCCGCGCAATGCGGTTTGCCGGTACAAATTTGTGACGATATTCAGGAACTCAACTACGGCGATTGGACAGGCCGCTCGCTGGAGGAGTTGCGTCCGCTTGAACAATGGAAGCAATGGAATTCTTTTCGTAGTGGCGCGCGCATTCCCAACGGTGAAAGCATGCTGGAGATTCAGGCGCGCATTGTTTCACAGATGCAGCGCTTCAAGGAGCACCATCCAAACGAAGTCGTTGCCTTAGTCAGTCATGGAGATGTCATCAAAGCTGCCGTCGCTTACTGCCTGGGCGTTCCTCTGGATATGTTTCAGCGCATCGAAATCAGCCCGGCTTCGGTTTCAATTGTCGGCATTGCCGATTACGGCCCTTGGGTGCTCTGCGTCAACAACACAAACGAACTGGGTGAACTGCCTTCTCTCACCAGCTCATAACTGCGCATCCACAGTTGTTGCACAAAGCCGGGTTGGATGTCATGATAAATTGCCAGAGCGGTCGTGAAATGAATCGCCGTTGTGGCGACACCAATGGTTGAGTCCCCCGGCACCCATCGCAAACAGATTCCGCGCACCACTGTGCGTCGCGTTGCAACGACATTTAGCGGCTACCCCTGGCAACTGGCCGGGATCGTAGTGCTGGTGCTGGCTTCTGCCGGAATCGGGCTTTTATCTCCATTTTACCTGCGCACTCTTATCAACGACGGTTTGCTGCAGCGGGATATGCAGGTCGTCACCTACTCGACGCTGATGGCGCTGCTCGCCACGCTCGGCTCCACGGCTCTGGGGATGGGCTATATCTACCTCTCGCTGACGGTGGGGCAACGGATCATGCGCGACTTGCGCGACCGCCTGTATTCCCACTTGCAAAGCATGTCGCTGCGCTTCTTTACTGCAACGCGCACGGGTGAAATTCAAAGCCGGCTTGTGAACGATGTCGGCGGCGTGCAGAACGTGCTGTCCGACACGATTTCCAATGTGCTTTCCAACGGCGCTACCGTGCTGTCTACCCTCGCTGCCATGGTGTACATGGACTGGCGGCTCACGCTCTTAAGTGTCGGCATTCTGCCGGTTTTCGCCGGGATCGCGGCACGTGTCGGCGAGTACTCGCGCGGGCTACGCGGCACGAGCCAGCAGCAACTGGCCGACCTGAACGCCACGATGCAGGAGACTCTTTCGGTTTCGGGCGTGTTGCTCACCAAGACAAGCGGACGCCGCGCTCTGGCCGCAGCCCACTTCGCTCAAGAAAACGATGCGCTGGCCCACTCGCAGATTCGGCTGAATCTGGTAATGCGCGCCTTCTTCAGCCTCATCGGGCTGACTTTTTCATTAACACCGGTGCTGGTGTACTGGCTCGCGGGCTGGCTTGTCATCGAGCGAGGCGATGCGCGGCTTTCGCTGGGCACAATCGTCGCCTTTACCGCTTTGCAGGCACGCCTCTTTTTCCCGCTCACCAGCCTGCTCAATGTGCAGGTCGAAGTCGCCAGTGCATTAGCGCTGTTCGACCGCATATTCGAATATCTCGACTTGCCGCACGAAATCGACGACGCACCCGATGCCGTGCCCTTGGAGCGCCATCAGGTGCGTGGTGAAGTCGCTTTCGAACAGGTGTCCTTTCGCTACGATGCGGAGCAGGAATCGGCAACGCTACAAGACATCACACTCCGCGCGCTTCCGGGCGCACATATCGCGTTGGTTGGCCCTTCCGGCGCCGGCAAGACGACGCTGACCTACCTCATCCCGCGTCTGTATGATGCGAATGCAGGCCGCATCACAATCGATGGGCACGATGTAAAGCAGATTACGCTCGACTCGCTGGGGCAAATTGTTGGTGTGGTCACGCAGGAAAGTTACCTCATCCACGACACGATTCGCGAAAACCTGCGCTACGGGCGCCCGGATGCAACGGACGAAGAATTAATCGAGGCCGCCCAGGCCGCTGCCATTCACGACCACATCCTGACTTTGCCCGAAGGCTATGACACCGTTGTCGGAGAGCGCGGCTACAAACTCAGCGGCGGGCAAAAGCAGCGCATCGCTATTGCGCGGGCCATCCTGAAAGACCCGCCCATTCTCATCATGGATGAAGCGACCAGCGCGCTCGATACACACAGCGAGCGGCTGATTCAGGAAGCCCTGGTGCGACTATCGAGCGGTCGCACAACCTTCGCCGTAGCGCATCGGCTTTCAACTGTCCTGAACGCCGACCAGATTTTGGTCATGGAAAACGGGACCATCGTGGAGCGAGGCACGCACTCCGAATTGCTCGCTTTGGGCGGCGCTTATGCTCATCTCTATGCAGCCCAATTCCAAAGCGAGAGCAACGCCGGGAAAGAAGACACCGAAGACGGCATCCGAGTCGAAGAAGTTTCTTTCAGCAATCCGTGACATCAACAAACGGCACGATGACTCCGGACTAGTACTCGATGACGCGGCGTTTCCTATCGCATCTTACAAAGCAGCCGGCGGATACTTACTTCTTTTACATGCTCAGGAACTTCCAATGTGGTGCTGAGCCGGATAGAATTGAATTCAACTCCTACATCGTTTCTGTGGTTCAATTGTCGAACACTGCGACACCCCGCGATGAATGGATGCTTTTGTCACACACCTTAAGTCTAAGGATATAGCCCTATGCGAGTAACGCGTATTGCCGTTGTAAGTCTCCTCGTCCTGCTTCTGACGACCGTGCCGCAGATGTTCCTGCCGCGCACTGTCCCGGCTGCGCAGGCGGCTCCAACCGAAACGGTATATCTATCCGGCACGGATAAAGATCACACCGTTCCCTGGCAGTTCCAGGTCACCAGCGGGCGCAACAGCGGCTCCTGGACGACCATTCCCGTGCCCTCAAACTGGGAAACCAAAGGCTTTGGAAGTTATACACACGGATGGAACATGAGGCCGGAAGAAAAGGGCCTGTACAAGTACTCGTTTACGCCCCCGGCTCGCTGGCAAGGCAAAAACATCACCATCGTGTTTGAAGGCTCCATGACCGATACCGAAGTCAAAATCAACGGCACTTCGGCGGGCCCCATTCATCAGGGTGGTTTCTATCGCTTCGGGTATGATGTGACGCCTCTCATTCAGCCTGGCAAGCCCAATCTGCTGGAAGTGAACGTTAGCAAGGATTCGTTGAACGAGTCGATCAACCGCGCCGAGCGACTGGGCGATTACTGGAATTTTGGCGGCATTTATCGTCCGGTTTATCTGGAGGCCCGTCCCGCGCAACGGATGGAGAGGACGGCCATCAACGCCCGGGCAGATGGTTCGTTTTCGGCTGACGTTTATGTCAAAGGTGTTACGACAGCCGATACGCTCACGGCGCGAATTCAGCGTTTGAACGGCACTCCAGTGGGACAGGCTTTTTCAACGCGCATCGCAGCCGGGCAGGACAAGCAGACTCTGACGACCAGGATTGCCAATCCCCTGCTGTGGACGGCGGAAACTCCAAACCTGTATCAGGTAGAAATCAGGCTGCTGCGCGGGCGCAACGAAATTCACCGGATGACACAGCGCTTTGGTTTTCGCACCATCGAAGTACGAGCCGGCGACGGCATCTACGTCAACGGGCGCAAGGTCATCCTCAAAGGCACCAATCGTCACGTCTTCTGGCCCGATTCGGGGCGCGCCACCAGCCCCGCTATCGATCGCACCGATATTCTCCTCATGAAGGAGATGAACAATAACGCGGTGCGCATGTCGCATTACCCGCCCGACCAGAGTTTTCTCGATCTGTGCGATTCGCTGGGCCTCTACGTCCTCGATGAAATCGCCGGGTGGCAGAAGAAGTATGATACCGACGTCGGCGCAAAACTGGTGGCGGAGACGGTCATTCGCGACGTGAACCATCCTTCGATCATTTTCTGGAACAACGCCAACGAAGGCGGCTGGAACACCGATTTGGACGATGACTTCCACCTCTACGACCCGCAGAAACGCCCCGTTTTGCATCCCTGGTCTTTGTTCAGCGGCGTTCAAACCGATCATTACGAAAACTATGAGAATACGCGCCGCTACGTAATGGGTGAACGGGGCAACAACCCGTTCCTGCCGACGGAGTTCCTGCACGCTCTCTACGACGGCGGCGGCGGCGCCGGCCTGAACGATTACTGGAATCTCATGATGAGCAATCGGTTAGGCGCCGGCGGCTTTATCTGGGCCTTTCTGGATGAAGGTCTTGTGCGCCCGGATCGCGGCGGCGTCATAGATACCGGCGGCAACAACTATCCCGACGGCATCGTGGGCCCGTATCGCGAAAAAGAAGGCAGTTTCTACACCATCAAGGATATCTGGTCGCCTTTGCAGATCGCGAACCGCGAGCAACTCGAGACATCGTTCTCGGCGAACTTTAACGGCCAGATTCCGCTGGTCAATCACTACTCGTTCACCGACACCAGCCAATGTCGTTTCACCTGGAACCTCATCAACTATCAGCAGCCGTTCGCGCCGCAGGCAGGCCACACGGTGGCGGCGCGCGGCAATGCAGCCAGCCCTTCCATTGCGCCCGGCACAAGTGGCTCGCTTAGCCTGCGCCTGCCCGCCCAGTGGCGCAACTCCGATGCGCTGTCTCTCACCGCCACTGATCCATCCGGTCGTGAGATCAACACCTGGGTGTGGCCCATCAAGAGTGCGATTGACTACAAAAACCGCATCGTGCAGCCCACAACAGGGTTAGCGACCTCCACCGAAGACGCGCAAAACATCACCATGACGGCCAACGGAATCCGGGTCACGATCAGCAAGAGCACAGGGCGGCTGGTGAGCGTAACGCGTAACGGTGCGGCCATCGGGCTGGCCAACGGCCCCACACTGGCGGCGGGCACAGGAGAATTCTCCAATATCACGCACGCGCAGGAGGGCACGGCGCACATGGTGCAGGCCAACTACAGCGGCAACCTGGCCTATGTCCGTTGGCGCTTGCACGGCAGCGGCTGGCTGCAACTGGACTACAAGTATAATCTCACCGGCCCGCAAGACTTCATGGGCGTGAGCTTCGATTACCCGGAAAAGCAGGTCACGGGAGTCAAGTGGCTGGGCAAGGGGCCCTATCGCGTATGGAAGAACCGCATGCGCGGCGTCACGACGAATGTATGGTCAAAGGCCTATAACGACACGGCGACGGGCGCCGATATGTGGAAATATCCAGAGTTCAAAGGCTATCATGCCGGGACTTACTGGGCGCAGTTGCAAACCACCCAGGGCCCGATTACCATGGTCACGCCGGATGAGAACCTGTTTCTGCGCCTGTACTCACCGCGCAACGGCAACGACCCCAGATTCACAGCAGCGGCTTTTCCGGCAGGCGACATTTCGTTCCTGGACGGTATTGCGCCCATGGGAAGCAAGTTCGAGAAACCGAGCGACACCGGCCCGGAGGGTGCGCCCAACGTCGCGACGGGAGATTATCAGCGCACCATTTACTTGTATTTTGGTAATCCCACTACACGCACTCCTTGATGTTGGCTGATACGCAGTTCACGAAGCGGCTGCGCTTACCAAAGGCTACCAGGCGAGTGGAGAGGACTTAAGAAGGGCACTGCTCAGAAGGGCGTTCCTCCGCGAAAGAGCGTTCCTGTGCAGCAAAAGAGTAAAACGGAGATAAATCGATGAGAATGCGACAGTTAGGTTGGTCGGTTCCAATTATGATGGGGCTGGTAACTGGGTGCTATGACACCCCCAAGAGCGAGGCACAGACGCCTACTCCTTACGTTTGGAAAAGCGTCAAGGTGGGCGCAGGCGGCTTTATTCCCGGCATTGTGTTCAGCCGTGCCGAGCGTGGGCTGGCTTATTTGCGCTCGGACATGGGCGGAGCGTACCGTTGGGATGATGCGCAAAAAACCTGGATGCCGCTGCACGATAATTTCAGCGAAGGGAGCTACTTCGGAACGGAAAGCATTGCGCCCGATCCCATTGATCCCAACACCATTTACATCGCGGCGGGAATGTATCGCCGCGATCCGGCAGCCTTTCTACGCTCGCGCGACCGGGGTAAAACCTGGCAGGCGTTTCCCGTCAGTTTCCGCATGGGCGGCAACGAGGATGGGCGCGGCCTGGGCGAACGTTTGGCCGTTGATCCCAACGACAACCGCATTTTGTATTTCGGCTCGCGTCACGATGGCCTGATGCGCAGCACAGATTCCGCGCAAACCTGGCAAAAAGTGGCGAGTTTTCCGCTGGCGGGTCGCGGCCTGCCGGAAAACGGCCCATCTAACGGCGGCCTCAGTTTCGTCGTTTTCGACTCGACGACCGGCAGGCGCGGCACGGCCACCAGGACGATTTTCGTCGGTTCCGCCGACCCCGGAACGCAGCATCTTTTCCGCAGCGACGACGCCGGTACGACCTGGAAAGCCATTGAAGGCGAACCCAAAGACGAGTTTCTGCCCGCCAAAGCCGAAATAGACGACAGGGGAGTACTCTACATCACCTACAGCAACGGCATTGGCCCCAACGGCGTGACGGATGGCGCCGTGTGGAAGCTCGACACGCGTAGCGGAGTGTGGACGGACATTACGCCCGACAAACGACCGGATCGTCCCGCCGGCGGCTACATGGGCATTAGCCTCGACCGCCAGCATCCCGGCACGCTCGGCGTCACCACGATGAACCGCTGGGGGCCGGTGGACACGGTCTGGCGCAGCACCGATGGCGGTCAAACCTGGGCCGACATCGTCGGCAAAAGCACGCGCGACACGAGCGAATTCCCGTTTCTGTCGTTTGGCGTAAAAGAAGCGAAGCTGGGCTGGTGGATGTCGGCTTTCGCCATTGACCCGTTCAATTCCAATTTTGCCACCTACGCCACCGGCGCGACCATTTACGCTACGCGCAACTTTTCGGATGTTAATAAGGGTCAAAACACCAACTGGTTTCCGTGGGTGAACGGCATCGAACAAACCGCCGTCATTACGCTGATGAGTCCTGCTGCCGGGCCGCACCTCATCAGTGGCTTCGGCGACATCGGCGGCTTCGTGCACGATGATTTCACCAAGTCGCCGCCGCAGGGAATGTTCACAAATCCGGTGTTTGGCAATACCAACACGCTTGAGTACGCTGGCGCACAGCCCAACGTGATCGTGCGCAGCGGTCGCCCCCACGAGGGACAGGCTTCACTCGGCTACTCGGAAGACGGCGGACGCTCCTGGCAGCCGTTAACGGTTCCAGTCACGGCTCCAGCCGCCACAAACGCCACCGCAGGCGGCAACGGCAACAGGCGTGGCAACCGAGGCGGCAATCCCGCGATTATCACCTCGGCGGACGGCAAAACCTTCATGGTGATGACCGCGACCCCACAAATCACGCGTGATCGGGGCCAAACCTGGACGGCGGTTGCAGGTTTGCCTGCCAACGCACGGCCCATCGCCGACCGCGTGAACGGCTCCAAATTCTACGCTCTGGATTTCAGCAACGGCACGCTCCTCACCAGCACCGATGGCGGTGCGACATTCACGGTGTCAACCACAAGCGGTCTGCCTGCCGACATCAGCCGCGACCGCTCGAACAACCCTGAAGCGGTTTTCCCCTTACACGCCACCAACGACAGAGAAGGCGATCTGTGGCTCGTGAGCGGACAGGGACTCTTCCACTCCACTGATAGCGGCAAGACGTTCACCCAGATACCGGGAACACTGCGCGTCGAAATGTTGAGCTTTGGCAAGGCGCCGCAGGGCCAAACCTATCCGGCGCTGTTTGCGATTGGACGCCAGGGCAATACACGCGCGATCTGGCGCTCGGATAATCAAGGCACGAGTTGGATTCGCCTCAACGACGAACAACATCAGTGGGGCAACCGCTTCCGCTGCATCGCCGCCGATCCGCGCATCTTCGGTCGTGTTTACATCGGCACCGATGGTCGCGGCATTCTCTACGGCGAGCCGGCGCCCGCACGAGGTTAAAACAATATGCCATCAAAGAAACCAGTCGCTACCGGCACACCGGCTGACGATCCGAAGTCGCTCGCGGAAGTCGGAGAGGAAGATTCCGGTGCAACGTTCACCGGCGAGGCAGCGGCACTGGGCCAGTCGCGTCTTCCTTCGGTAGGGCGTTACCGCTGGGTCATTTGCGCGCTGCTGTTTTTCGCCACGACAATCAACTACATCGATCGGCAAGTACTCGGCATCATCGCGCCGGGGCTGCAAAACGGCCCCACGCTCTTTACAACGGAAATGATCGCCGACCCGCAGGCGCTCGCTACCGAGTTGCGCAACCCGGACACGCCCGCAGAGCGCCTGCTGCGGGCGCGTCTCTCACCTTCAACGGTGGCGGCACTTTCCGGCGGAACAGAAGCCGAATCGTTGCGCTCCACCCTGGTCACCGACTTCAATCGTATCGTGCAAGGGCCTCCGCTGTATGATCCCAACGTTTTCAACAACCAGGGGCTTTCGCAGCATCTGCAACACCAGATCGAGAAGTTCACCAAGTCGCCACCTAAAGGTGACGATGCGCTACGCTTCAATCACTGGCTTATTGAAGAATCTTTTCCCGGCGCGCTCCGCACCAATATGCGCTGGAGTGACATTCAGTATGGCTACATCAATTCGGCTTTTAGCGGCGCTTACGCCTTGGGCATGCTGATTGTCGGCGCCCTGCTCGACCGCTTCGGAGTGCGCGTCGGCTATGCCGTGGCCCTGGCGGTGTGGAGCTTGGCGGCGATGGGTCACGCGTTGGCCGGTTCGGCTTTCAGCTTCGGAGTGGCCCGCTTTATGTTGGGCCTGGGCGAAGCGGCCAACTTTCCTGCCGCCATCAAGACCGTGGCCGAATGGTTTCCGCGCCGTGAACGGGCGCTCTGTACGGGTATCTTCAACTCGGGCTCCAACGTCGGGGCGATTCTGGCGCCATTGACGGTGCCTGCCATCGCTCTGGCTTTTGGTTGGCAGGCAGCGTTTATCATCACCGGCTTGATTGGATTGCTCTGGCTGTTTTTCTGGCTGCCCATCTATCGCCGCCCGGAAGAACATCCGCGCCTTTCATCTGAAGAACTCGACTACATTCGCAGCGACCCACCCGACCCGAACGAGAAAATGTCGTGGGCACAACTCCTGGGTTACAGGCAAACCTGGGCCATTCTCGCGGGCCGCATGATGACGGAAATCCCGTGGTGGTTTTATCTCTTCTGGGGCGCTAAATTCCTCGACACGCAGTTCGGCGTCAGCCTTAAAACGGTGGGGTTGCCTCTCATCATCATCTACGTCGTGGCCGATGTCGGCAGCATCGGCGGTGGCTGGCTTTCTTCGGCGTTGCTCAAGCGTGGCTGGAGCGTTAATGCCGCTCGCAAGACCGCGTTGCTGGTCTGCGCCCTGTGCGTCATCCCGGTGACTTTTGCACCTCAAAGCGGCAATCTGTGGGTTGCCGTGGGGTTAATCGCACTGGCCGCAGCGGCGCACCAGGGCTGGTCAGCGAACTACTTTACCCTGGCTTCCGATATGTTCCCGCGTCGCGCTGTCGGTTCGATTGTGGGTATCAGCGGTTTCGTCGGTGCGCTTTCCAACATGTTCGGTCAGGCACTGATCGGAAATGTGCTCGACCGCAACGGCAGCAACTATGGGCCCATCTTTCTGATATGCGGCGTTGCTTACATAGTGGCACTGGCTGTGGTGCACTTTATGGTTCCCAAGCTGACACCGGCCAATGTCAGCACAGCCCAGAATGCTGCTTAAAGTATCCATTGGTGCGCCTACTGAGTACTCGTGAGGCCTTTGAGTACTCAGCAGGCGCACCAATGTCGTGTAACCTGTGCCTGCACCATTGAGGTGCAGCGAGAAGACAAGTCAGCAAAATCTGAGTGCGGAGGAGACAAACCTTGCCACGCCGCTTTCGAGAACATGATAAGCGCATCGTCACCGACCTGCGCGGCATCTGGGACTTTGCCTTCTTAGGAGATATTGAACCCGATGCGGTTGATCTTGGTGCGATTGACTACGCGGATCGTATGGCAGTGCCGGGTTGCTTTGATGCGACACCCGCTTATGCCGGACAGCGCGGCCTTGTGGCTTATCGCACACGGGCTTGGCTTCACGACGACACACCGCATCGTCTCATCTTCGATGGTGTGCATCACTGGTGTCGCGTGTTTGTGGCGGGCCAGGCGGTGCGCGATCATGCCGGTGGGTTCACACGCTTCTCGGTCGATTTGACGGGGCATAAGGCCGGCGAAGTCGAGATCGTCGTCTTAGTGGATAACCGCTTCAATTACGAGCGCAGCCCGCTGCACCAGGAATACTTCGACTGGTATCATTTCGGCGGCATCGCGCGCGGCGTTGAACTACACCGGCTTGGAACATTGTGGATTGATGATGTGCGCGTCGTGACGGATGACTACGCCACACGCGCCGTTACAGTAACAATTGCGTATTCTTCGTCGGACTCCGCAACACTCGGCGCTACAACGCCTGGTTCCACACGTTTAGCAATAACCTGCGATGAGCAAATTGTTCTCGATGAAGAGGTTGATCTCGCCGCTTCATCAGGAACAATTGTGCGCACCTTGCATTTGACGGACGCCGCTTTGTGGTCGCCGGATGCTCCGCATCTGCATCTGCTGCACATCCAACTTAGTGAGGATGATCGGCGGGAGCGCATTGGTATCCGCCAGGTGCGTGTGGAAGGAGAGCGAGTACTCATCAACGGCGAGCCTGTGCTTTTACGGGGTTTTTGTCGTCATGAGTTCCACCCGCAGTTCGGCCATGCCCAGCCCGAAGCGCTGCTCATCGCCGATGTTCAGCAACTGCTCGACATGGGCTGCAACTTTGTGCGTGGCAGCCATTATCCGCAAGACTTAGCATTTCTGGATTTGTGCGATGAAGCCGGCCTGTGCGTGTGGTGCGAGACCATCGGCTGGCAGCACACGGCCAAGCATCTCACCGACGCGCACTTTGTGGACGCGCAACTTGCTCATCTTCAGGAAATGATGACGGATGCCGGTAACAGGCCTTGCGTCATCATGTGGGGTGTTCTCAACGAAGGGCACAGCCACCATGCCGAGAGTCGTCCGGCTTATCAAACGCTGCTGGAGCGTCTGCGCGAACTCGACCCGACGCGTCCCGTGACTTACGCCAGCAACCAACCGCACGGCGACAAATGCTTCGACCTGGCGGACATCCTTTCCATCAACACTTATCCCGGCTGGTATCACAGCAGCATCGCCGCCATTCCCGGATACTTGGATGATCTCATGGCGCTTCTCGATAGCAAAGTGGTTCCGGCCAAGCCGATTATCATTTCGGAAATTGGTGCCGGAGCCATTCCCGGCTGGCGCGATTGGAACAATGAGCGCTGGACCGAACAGTATCAAGCGCAGTTGCTGGAAACCGTCATTCGCCATCTGTTCATAGATCGCGAGCGCGCCTGCGGTTTGAGCATCTGGCTCTACAACGACTTCCGCACGCCGCAGAACGTAGCCCGCCCGCGCAGTTACAACGACAAAGGTGTCGTCGATGAATACCGCCGCCCAAAGATGGCTTACGATGCCGTCAAGCGCTGCTTTGCACAGGTGTCCGGTCTTGATAACGCCAACAAATCGTAGTTGAGGAAGTCACATGGAACGAATCACCGAACTGGATGTGAACGGCACCCACCACAGGCTCGATGCCGATGCGGAGCGAACTCTGCTCAGCGTGCTGCGTGACGACCTCGATTTGACCGGCGCCAAGTATGGCTGCGGCGAGGCACAATGCGGTGCCTGCATCGTGCTGATCGATGGGCAGCCCATACCTTCATGCGTCACACCGGTGAGCCGCGCCGTCAAAAAGGAAATCACGACGGTCGAAGGGCTGGAGCAGAATGGGCAGTTGCATCCTCTGCAAGAAGCGTTCTTGGAAATGGGTGCCATGCAGTGCGGCTACTGCACTCCGGGCATGATTATGTCGGGCGTCGCGTTGCTGCGCCAAAACCCGAACCCGAGCGAAGCCGACATCATTCGTTCTCTGGAACCCAACATCTGCCGCTGCGGTGCTTATCCGCGTATCGTGGCCGCCGTGCGTCGTGCAGCGGAAATGATGAAAACTGAGACACCCAAAGAAGGTGCCGCATGAAAGAGGAAACAGTTGACGAACTTTCTCTCGAACCCGAACGCTATGAGCTATACGCCGAATTAGAGCAACACTGGGAAGCGGCACGGCGTGAATTCTTCGAGTTGGTGGGCGGCGGTATCGTGGTTGTGTACGCATTAGATCAAGTATCGGGAATGCACGAATCCAGTGGGCGGCGTGGCGGGCCGGGCCTCTCGCTGCCGCAGGAAATTGGAGCCTGGCTACACATCAGCGAAGAGGGCCAGGTCACCGGCTATACCGGCAAGGTCGAAGTCGGTCAGGGCAATCGCACTTCGTTGACTCAGGCCATCGCCGAAGAACTTCCCGTGCCGCTCGCATCCATTCAATTGGTGATGGGAGACACCGACCTCAGCCCGTTCGACTTCGGAACGGTTGGCAGCCGCACGTCCGGTGTTGTCGCGCCGCAGATGCGTAAAGTGGCCGCCGCAGCGCGCGAAGTTTTGCTGGATTTGGCTGCACAACGGTTGAGCGTGGAGCGCGACTCGTTGCTGGTGCAAAACGGCAAGATAATTCAAGAAGAAAGCGGGCGAGCGTTTGCTTTAGCCGAATTAGCGCGAGGCCAGAAACTGCTGAAGGCCGCCGGTGAAGAAGTACTCGCTAAACCCGCAACAGAGTGGCAGGTCGAAGCGACACCGGTTCCCAAAGCCAACGGACGCGCGTTTGTGACCGGCAAGCACCACTATACTTCCGACTTCAAACGACCGGGCATGTTGTATGGCAAGGTGTTGCGCGCTCCTTCGATGAACGCTCGGCGCATATCGCTCGATAGCAGCGCGGCGGAAGCGATGCCCGGTGTGACTGTAGTTTGTGAGGACGACTTCATTGGCGTCGCCGCTTCTGATGAGCTGGCGGCCACGCGCGCAATGGAAGCGATTCATGCGGAATGGAAGCCACTTGAGGGACAGCCATCGACACACGAACTTTTCGACCACTTCAAAAAGAACCTTCATGAAGTTCAAGGATTCGGTGGCCCCACGGCTCACGTCGAGGGATCGGTTGAAGAAGGGCTGTCATCAGCCAATCGAGTACTCGATGCCAGCTACACAGCGGCCTATATCGCGCACGCACCGCTGGAGCCGCGCGCCGCAGTCGCTGAATGGAGCGACGAAGAAAACAGCAAGCTGACGGTTTGGACGGGCACACAGCGCCCCTTTGGTGTGCGCGGCGAATTGGCCGAAGTGTTTGGTATTTCCGAAGACCGCATCCGTGTTATTGTGCCCGATACCGGCTCTGGATACGGTGGCAAGCACACCGGCGACGCCGCTATCGAAGCCGCGCGACTGGCAAAAGCCGCAGGGAAACCAGTCAAGCTGGTGTGGACGCGCGAAGAAGAGTTCTCCTGGGCCTACTTCCGCCCCGCCGGAGTGATCGACATCCGTAGCGGCGTCAACGCCGACGGCACAATCACCGCCTGGGAGTATCACAACTACAATGCCGGGGCAGCGGGCATACGCACTCTGTATAACATTCCACATCAGCACATCGAGTTCCATTCGGCACAGTCGCCGTTGCGCCAGGGTTCCTATCGTGCATTAGCCGCTACTGCCAATCACTTCGCGCGCGAAACCCACATGGACGAACTGGCCCATGCAGTGGGAATGGAGCCTCTCGATTTTCGCCTCAAGAATCTGCAAGACGAGCGCCTGCGTGCTGTTCTCGAAGCCGCTGCGGAGCGCTTCGGCTGGGGCAAAGTCAAGCCCTCTTCGGGTCACGGCTTTGGCATCGCGGGTGGACATGAAAAAGGCAGTTATGTCGCGACCTGCGCCGAAGTCGCTGTAGAGCCGGAGGGCGGCGCAGTGAAAGTTATACGTGCCGTCACCGCGTTCGAATGTGGTGCAGTCATCAACCCCGACAACTTGCAGAACCAAATCGACGGCGCAGTTCTTATGGGCCTGGGTGGCGCGCTGTTTGAAGGCATACACTTCGAGGACGGCAAAATTCTCAACGCGCGATTCTCCCGTTATCGCGTGCCTCGTTTCAGCGACGTACCGATTTTAGAAACCGTGCTACTCGACCGCAAAGATTTGCCGTCAGTAGGCGCGGGCGAGACACCGATCGTAGCGATTGCTCCCGCCATTGGCAACGCCATTTTTGATGCCACAGGTGTGCGGCTGCGTTCACTTCCACTGGCTCCAGATGGTGTTAAGAAAGAGAACAGTTGATTTGTGTAATAAAGTCACGGCTTACACAGGAACATCGCCATTGGTCGTAAGGGTGCGGTCTTCGCGCCGGGGCGGGGCAGCCTCGGCTCTACGTCGAGCCACTTTGTGTAATCCCTGATGTAAACCACTCATGCTCTGCTGAAACACTGCGCATTTGAAAGTCGTCATGCGTTGGCTGCGCCAAGAAACGAGTACTCGAAGCCATCTCATAAACATCTGAACGAACCCGGAACATGAGTGACGGGCCTGCGTAGCCTGAAACAAGCCCGTCGCTCATGCTCCGGGTTCGTTATAACGGCTTTACTGCTATTGATGAGACTGATTGTCGTTTCTTGGTTTGCTAAGAGACACATTGTGTGGTCGTCTAGCCTGTCAACGTGTAGTTTTCTGCCCCCACTACCATTGCGACTTTGCCTTGCAGCATTCAGACTGAAGGGCAACATCTGAAGGCTTGAGATGAAGAGCACAACAAAAACAGCCCTGTTGAAGTAAGCGAGTTTTTACCTATGAAATTTACCAACGGTTACTGGGAAATGCGTCCCGGCATGACGCCATACAACCCGGCGCACGTTCATGATGTTTCAGTCGAAGCCGATGCGTTGACGATCTATGCGCCGTTCAAACACGTTAACAATCGCGGTGCCACGCTTAATTTGGGCATGTTGACGGTGCGGTTTTCCTCGCCTTTGCCCAATGTTATTCGCGTGCAGATGGTTCATCACAAAGGTGTGCAGCCGCAGAAACCAGCGTTTGAGTTGCACGCCCATGCGGCACCCGGTGTGGAGGTTCACGATGAAGCCGATGCGGCCACGCTGACCAGCGGTCAACTTTCTGTTCGCGTGGACAAAAACGATTGGCGCGTCGAGTTCAAAGAGGGCGACCGCATTGTTACGAGTAGCGGGCGTCGCGCTATGGGCCTGGTTGAAGACTTGGAGGGACAGCGCTACATTCACGAACAACTGTCGCTGAGCGTCGGTGAATGCGTTTATGGTTTGGGCGAGCGCTTCACAGCCTTCGTCAAGAACGGACAAGTCGTAGACATGTGGAACGAGGACGGTGGCACCAGCAGCGACATTGCCTATAAGAACATTCCGTTCTACCTCACCAATCGGGGGTATGGCGTTTTTGTCAATCACCCGGAGCGCGTCTCGTTCGAGGTGGCTTCCGAGAAAGTGGAGCGTGTGCAGTTCAGTGTGCCAGGCGAGTCGCTGGACTATTTTGTGATCTACGGGCCGTCGCCCAAAGAAGTACTCTCTCGCTATACAGAACTCACCGGGCGACCGGCGTTGCCGCCGGCCTGGTCGTTCGGGTTGTGGCTCTCAACATCGTTCACCACCAACTACGACGAAGACACAGTAACCAGTTTCATTCAAGGCATGGCCGACCGCGACTTGCCGCTGCACGTCTTCCACTTCGATTGCTTCTGGATGCGCGAGTTCCACTGGTGCGACTTCGAGTGGGATCGGCGCGTCTTCCCTGACCCGGAAGCGATGCTACAGCGGTTGAAAGCACGCGGACTGCGCATCTGCGTGTGGATTAACCCTTACATCGCTCAACGATCGCTGCTATTCGATGAAGGCATGGCGAACGGCTTTCTGCTAAAGCGGCCCAATGGCGATGTGTGGCAGTGGGATATGTGGCAGGCCGGAATGGGCATGGTGGACTTCACCAACCCCGATGCGTGCCGCTGGTATGGCGATAAATTGCGCGACCTGGTGGACATGGGAGTGGACTGCTTTAAAACCGATTTCGGCGAGCGCATCCCCACAGACGTGGCCTACTTCGATAGCTCCGACCCGGTCAAGATGCACAACTACTACGCGCAGCTTTACAACAAAGTTGTGTTCGATGTGCTAAAGGAAAAGCGCGGCGAAAGTGAAGCCGTGTTGTTCGCGCGCTCAGCGACGGCGGGCGGCCAGCAGTTCCCGGTGCACTGGGGCGGCGATTGCACCGCGACCTTTGAATCGATGGCCGAAAGCCTGCGCGGCGGGCTTTCGCTGTGTCTGTCGGGCTTCGGCTTCTGGAGCCACGACATCGGCGGCTTCGAGCAGACCGCCTCGGCAGATGTTTACAAGCGTTGGTGCGCCTTTGGCTTGCTTTCGTCGCACAGCCGCTTGCATGGTAGCACGTCTTATCGCGTGCCGTGGCTGTACGACGATGAGGCTGTGGATGTGCTGCGCTTTTTTACCAAGCTCAAGTGCCGCCTGATGCCCTATCTCTTTGCCGCTGCCGGGGAAGCGCACGAACTGGGTATTCCCACCATGCGGGCAATGATGCTCGAATTCCCCGATGACCCCGGCTGTAGCACGCTCGACCGCCAGTATATGCTGGGCAGTTCTCTGCTTGTTGCTCCCATCTTCTCATCGGATAACGTTGTGGATTATTACTTGCCGCCGGGCCGTTGGACGAACTTCCTCAGCGGCGCTGTGGTGGAAGGTGGCCGCTGGGTGCGTGAACAGCACGACTTTTTGAGCGTGCCGTTGCTGGCTCGCCCAAACTCAATCATTGCCGTGGGCGCTAACGAATCAGAGGCCGATTACGACTACGCTCGCGATGTGACGTTGCACGTCTTCGAACTTGAAGACGGCGCGAGGGCCACAACACGCGTCTCGACAAGCCGTGCTGAAGTTGCATTGACAGCCGAAGCGCACCGCGCCGGCGATACCGTTACCGTGACAGTGTTGGGTTCATCGCAACCGTGGCGTGTGTTGCTACGCGGCGTGACAGAAGTCGGCTCCGTCGAGGGCGGCAGCGCGCAATCTGACGAGTTGGGCACATCGCTCACGCCGCAGCAGGGTGCTAATTCTTTGACGATTCGTCTGCGCAGCAATTAAACGAGTACTCGATACCTCCAAAAAAGAACACTGCCACTGATGCCTCGACAACATCAGTGGCAGTGTTCTTTTTTGGAAAGCATCTCGGTCGGGAAGCATCTTGGACGCACGCGCTCCATGGCGCTATAGCAGTTAACGACTTGCAGGCTACACGTCATTGCCCCATTGCCCCGCAACCCCAGGCGTGAGCGCGGAGCTAAGGCACCACGGAGTTCAGCCCCGCGCTCACGCTTGGGGTTCTGTGTCGCCTGCAAGCTATTAACTGTTATAACTGCCACGTTCCGCCATCCTGAGGATGTCACATCGCTTGTTTCGCGCCACAATATGAGATGAAGAACTAAAGAAATCGAGGTCAAGCGATGACAACTCAAACCAAAGAACTCAAACAACTCACCCAGCTTCTTGAAACGCCCACAATGCATCAAGGCTTGTTGCAGTGGGTCGAGGAGAACGTCAGTCTGTGCAAGCCCGATGCGGTGCAATGGTGCGACGGCTCGACCGAAGAGTATGAACGCCTATGCGATTTGCTGGTTGAGAGCGGCACATTCACACGCCTTAATGCCGAATTGCGGCCTAACAGTTTTCTGGCGCGCAGCGACCCGAATGATGTGGCGCGTGTCGAAGACCGCACATTCATTTGCAGCGTTTCCAAAGGCGACGCCGGCCCGACCAACAACTGGCGCGCGCCGCGCGAAATGAAGCAAACCCTTCTCGAACTTTTCGATGGCTCTATGAAAGGCCGCACGATGTATGTCGTGCCGTTCTCGATGGGCCCCATCGGTTCACCTATGAGTCACATCGGCGTGGAGTTAACCGATTCGCCTTACGTCGCGGTCAACATGCGCATCATGACGCGCATGGGACAACCAGTACTCGATCAACTGGGCGAAGACGGCGATTTCATTCCCTGTTTGCACTCAGTCGGCAAGCCGATCGAAGAAGGTCAGCAAGATGTACCATGGCCATGCAACAAAGACGAGAAATACATCGTTCACTTTCCTGAAGAGCGTTCCATCTGGTCATACGGTTCCGGCTATGGTGGCAATGCACTGTTGGGCAAAAAGGCTTTCGCGCTACGCATCGCGTCTAACATGGCGCGCGAAGAAGGCTGGCTCGCCGAGCACATGTTGATTCTGGGTGTCGAGTCGCCCGAAAAGCAGAAGACTTATGTGGCAGCCGCGTTTCCCTCGGCCTGTGGCAAAACCAACTTCGCCATGTTGATTCCACCCAAAGCCATGGAAGGCTGGAAAGTCACCACAGTGGGCGACGACATCGCGTGGATCAAACCCGGCGACGACGGCAAGCTGTATGCGATCAACCCCGAAGCGGGTTACTTCGGCGTCGCGCCCGGCACTTCGTATGACACAAACTCGAACGCGATGGAGTCGGCGCGAGCCAATACCATCTTCACCAACGTCGCCCTGACAGATGACGGCGATGTATGGTGGGAAGGCATGACCAAAGAAAAGCCAGCCCATCTCATCGACTGGACAGGCCAGGACTGGACACCCGATTGCGGTCGCAAGGCGGCACACGCCAACGCACGTTTTACGGCTCCGGCCTCGCAATGTCCCTCCATTGATCCCGATTGGGACAACCCGCGCGGCGTGCCGATTAAAGCCTTCGTTTTCGGTGGGCGGCGTGCGACGTTGATGCCGCTTGTGCATCAAGCCTTCAACTGGACTTATGGCGTTTACCTCGCGGCCACCATGGGTTCGGAAACGACCGCCGCTGCGGCGGGTGCCACGGGCGTGGTGCGGCGCGATCCATTCGCCATGCTACCGTTCTGCGGTTACCACATGGGCGATTACTTCAATCACTGGCTGCAATTCGGGCGCACCATTCCCAACCCTCCACGCATCTTCGGCGTCAACTGGTTCCGCACCGATAAAACGGGCAAGTTCCTGTGGCCCGGTTTCGGCGAGAACATGCGAGTGCTGCGCTGGATTGTGGAGCGCGCCAACGGTCAGGCAGCGGCCTCAGAAGGCCCCATCGGTTGGATGCCACACTACGAAGAACTCGACTGGCGCGGTTTGGATTTCCCGATCGAGCGATTCCACGAACTGATGTCGGTGGACCGCGATGAGTGGAATCAGGAAATCCTCTCACACGAAGAACTCTTTATCCGCTTGTATGACCGGCTGCCCAAGGAAATGCTCTCCATTCGCGACCTGACACTTTCCAGCCTGTGGCGCATGCCCGAACACTGGGAAATTTAGCGAGACGTAATCGCTTGGTCATGGGGAGGACTCATTCAACACGAGTCCTCCCCATACGAAGGAGCTGAAGTGCTCGGAGTACTGCTGTCATGAACCCCTGCTGTGATTCAAAGAAAACAACGGTTGAAGCCGCGCTAAGTTAAATTCGGCGCGGCGGACGCATCTTCATCGGGTCGGGCTGCGCTGAGCCGGGCATCCTGTCGCGCGGCCTCATCGAATTCGCGCACTTTTTCGCCGATAACCCAATTCTGCACCTGCACGAAGGCGAAGCGGCTTACGTCAGGCCCGAGTACTCGGATAACTTCCGTCACAATGCGTTTTTCCTCGGCCCCAACGTGTGCGACGCGTTGCAGGCGGGCCGCGCCGATTACACACCGATTTTTACATCGGAAATTCCCGCCTTTTTTCATCCGGTCCAATGCCGCTCGATGCCGCTTTGATTCAAGTCACGCCGCCCGATGCGCAAGGGTTTTGTTCGCTTGGCGTCAGCGTCGATATTGTGCAGGCCGCCGCGCAAAATGCGCGCATCGTCATCGCGCAGATGAATCCTCTCCTGCCACGCACTCTGGGTGATTCGTTCATCCACCTCGACGAGATAGATTTCCTCATCGAGTACTCGGAAGACATTCGTGAAGTGCCGCCCGCCGCAACTGGCGAGTTGGCAGAGAGCGACGAAATCGTGCAGAGCATCGGCGCCAACGTCGCGCGGCTGGTAAAAGACGGCGCGACCTTACAGGTGGGCAGCGGTGCGATTCCCAACGCCGTCTTGTCGCACCTGAGCGACAGAAATGATCTCGGCATTCACACCGAAATGTTTTCCGACGGCTTGATAGAACTGATGCAAAAGGGCGTGGTCAACGGCAGCCGAAAACGTTGCATCGCGGCCACGCCATCGCTTCATGGTGCATGAGAACTCGTGCGCTGTACGACTGGGTTCACGAAAACCCGAACCTGCTGTTTTATCCGGCTGATTACACCAACGATCCTGGCATCATTCGCCAGAACAACGACATGGTAGCGATAAATTCCGCGCTTGCTGTCGACTTGTCCAGACAAGTGTGTGCTGAAGGCCTTGGCGGGCAGATGGACTTCCTGCGCGGCGCGGCCAGGTCGCGGCGCGGGCGGCCCGTCATCACGCTACCCTCAACCGCCGAGAACGGTACGCAGTCGCGCATTGTGGCGACGCTGGCAGAAGGCTCGGACGTAGCGGTAAGCCGGGGCGATGTGCATTATGTTGTGACCGAGTATGGCATCGCTTCGCTGCACGGCAAAAGCGTGTCCGAACGCGCCCGCGCCCTGATTGAAATCGCACACCCCGATTTTCGCCACGAGTTGCTGGAGGCAGCCAAAACGCAGCGCTATGTCGCAGGCGATTTGCGCAATCATCCAAAGGCAATTTCTATCCGGCGCGTTACGAACACACTAAAACTTTCGGCGATGCGGAGCGCGGTAAGACGCCGATTTTCTTTCGACCAATTCGCACTTCCGATGAGCGTTTGTTGCAGGATTTCTTTTACTCCCACAGCGAAGAAACGATTCGTGGGCGCTACGGCTACAACGCGCGCGCCATGTCGCACCAACAGGCGTTGCGCATGGTGCAGATCAACTACCACACGCTCCTGGCGATTGCCGGTTTGATTGGCGAACCGGGCGCAGAGCGCATCGTGGCTGTGGGACGCTACGAAGGCCATGCCGATTCACGACTGGCCGAAGTCGCTTTCGTGATGCACGAAGATTTCCGCAATCTGGGCATCGCGTCGCATCTGCTGCGCCTGATAACCGACGCGGCGCGCGAAACCGGATTCTGCGGCGTCGTGACGCAAATCCTCGAAGACAACCCGGCAGTCCGCCGCGTCTTCAAGAAAGTGCTGGGCTCCGCAGATGAAACCTCTTAATCAGCGGCGAAGTCGTGCTGCGCTACGATTTCGCAGATACTCCCTTCGATGAGCCGGTCGTCGCTTCGTAGAACTTATCGTTGCCGGGTTTTTAAGTTGTCATGGAGGTTCAGCATCTCCAGACAGTCATAGAACTTCAAAAAACTCGTTCACTTTCAATCGTTTCCTGGAGCACATTTCGGTGCGGTTGCCTGGATGCGCATGTCGTAGGGGCGCAGCGTGCTGCGCCCCTACGACAACTGCTCCCAAAATTGCTTTAATTCTCCTGAATCTCATGTCTGCCGTTTAGCGGACGTTTTTCTGTGGCCGAGCACCGACACTTCAATGGAAGACGCGGGCCGCACGCCCTGTATCGACCCAGAGAACTTCGAGAGGAAAAGCATGGGCGAGCCGGTAACCAGCGATGGGCTATGAACAGGTGCGTTATGTGGACGGCATCTATAAAATTTCGGGGATGCCGGAACTGAGTACTCTGGGTGCCAACCAGGAACAAGATAGTGATGAATCAACTCGTTGATGGAATGCCGCGCCTTATTCAGGCCGGAATGGGAATCCACATTTCCAGCGCACGACTGGCGAACGAGACCTCGCGCCTGGGCGCTCTAGGAGTGGTGTCGGGCGCGGCGCTACGCCACGTTGTGATTGAAGACGTGCGCGCCGGAGAAGAAGAGGCCATCGAAATCGCGCGCACGTTTCCCGTTGCGCTCTATGTGGACGAGTTGCTCACTTTTGCCCTTGGCGGCGCCCGGCACACGCACGCCGTTCCGGTGGATACTCCCGATTCACGGCATAAGGCAAGACCGCGCCGCTTGAGCGCCATCGCAGCCTACGTCGAAGTGATGCGCGCCAAACGCGGTCATCGTGGCAAAGTCGGCATCAACGTGATGTGGAAATGCACCTTGACGGTTCTTCCCACGATTTACGGTGCGATGCTGGCCGGTGTGGATGCGCTGTTATGCGGCGCCGGCGTGCCGATGGAACTGCCGGACATCGTTGCCAAAATTCGGGCCGGGCGGGACATGGAATATCTTCCGCTGACCGGCACGGGAACGTACGCGCGTTTTGCCATCGCGCAGGACAACACCACGTCGTTGCTCCAAGCGATGCAAGCGCCGAAGTTGATGCCGATGCTTTCGAACTTCGCCTTTGCCAAGCGCATGCTCGACGTGTGGCAAAAGGAGTACTCGGGAGCACGGCCTTTCTCCTTCGTGCTCGAACACCACGCGGCGGGTGGCCATAACGCGCCGCCCCGCAACAAAAGCGAATTTACCGAGCAGGACAGCATCGATAGCTACTTCGACAAGGTGCTCGCGCTGGGCGTGCCGGTTTATGTCGCCGGTGCATTTAAGCACGGCGGCACACGCGCCGAGTTTCAAGAGTGGACGGCGCGCGGCGCTTACAGCCTGCAAGTCGGCTCGCGCTTCGCCCTGTGCGAAGAATCGGGCATGCACCCTGATTTGCGTCAGAAGATTGTTGAAGCCGTAGCGCGTGGCGAACTGGAAGTCACGACCAGCCCGGCCATGTCTCCCACCGGCTACCCAATCAAACACGTATCGCTGCTCGGCACGGTTTCGCAAATGGAGGTTTACGAAGCGCGTCCTCGCGTGTGCAACAAGATGTATCTCACACAATCGCACTTCGCGCCGCAGCCCGACGGCAGCACCAAAGAAACCTACATCTGCCCGGCCATGCCGCCGCAACAATACGAGCGGTTGGGTGGCGATGTAGCCGACACTAAAGATCGCGTGTGTCTGTGCAACGGACTGCTGTCAACCGCCGGTTACTACGACGACATCGAACCGCCCGCCGTGACGCTGGGCGAGAGTGGCCGGCAAGTTACGCAACAGACGACAGCGCGCGCCATTGTCGAGGACATCCTCACACCGCAATACGTAGCCCAGCAAGAGCGAGTACTCGTGGAGAATGATGGCGCTGCAGCAACAGCATGAAGTCCTCGCCTGCAGTAGCGGTTATGCTAACAGAAGACTACGCTGTGGCTCGACTTGGATGCCACAGCGTTCTTCCACGAGTTGCTGTGTTACCATGAGATTTCAGAGTATGGAAGCGCGATATAAGCAGGGACTAGAGGTGACAGGTTTAAGGCACCATAACATGAGAATTCATGACGATCTGAGTAAAGAACCCCACCGCAAGCGGATGGGGCTTCAACGGCAAGGGTGAGGAGAACAGATCAATCTGAGGATTGCTTTTGTCATCACGATGATGTTGAATGTATTTCTGAATCACCTCAGCGGTGACTTTATCTCCAACAGTTCTGGCAAAGTATCTAACGTGGTGTGCAAGTTTATGTTTATTCAAGTTCAGGTATCTTTTTGAAAGCGACCAACTTTCAGGAGACACCATGAACTTGGACAATTTGATTATAGCCAGCTTTTGCCAACTCGATGAAGCCATGAAAGAACTTCTGCCTCAACTGCCCAAAGCCCGACTGAGGGCACGCGCCCCACAGCCCAAACTCTGTGACAGTGAGGTGCTGACGATGGAAGTTGTCGGAGCCTATCTGGGCTTCTATCAGGACAAAGCGCTCTTCGACTACTTCCGGCGCCATTACTTGCACTTCTTCCTGGCGCTGGCCAGCCTACACCGCACCACCTTTGTGCGCCAAGCCGCCAACTTGTGGAAGCTCAAAGAACGCCTCTGGCAGCAGTTATTGAAAAACGCCCTGCCACAGTGCCACTTAAGCTTTCTCGTCAGCGCGCCTCTACCCGTGTGTCACGGCGTTCGCTCGACCTTTTGCCGCCGTTTTCGCTATGCCGACAGCACGGGGTTGCAAGCCACTTACGGCCATGACCACGCTACCAACCAAACCTTCTGGGGCTTTCGCGTGCATCTGCACGTTTCCTGGCCCGGCTTCATTACACGCTTTGTGCTGGCTCCGGGCAACGTGCAGGAGCTTAAAGTCGCCCCACAACTGCTGGCCGGCAAAGACGGCTTAGTTCTGGGAGACCGCAACTACTGGTCGCCGCCTTTGCAAGCACAACTAAGCCTAGCTGCACCCGGTCTCAAGCTGTTAGTACCCTACAAGAAAAAAGCACTCGATCCCACGCCGCGCCAAAGTCGACAGATCACCCGTTGGCGCTATCGCTTGGCGCAGTGGGCGCAACGCTTGTCGCTCAAGCGAGTGTGGGCGCGCGATGTGTGGCATCTGAGCAATCGCCTGCTGCGTGCCGTGCTGCGTCACACCATCTGTTGTCGTCTCAATGTCCAAGCTGGAAAACCAGCACTACAACTGGCAACACTGTGCAACGGAAACTTGCACATCACGTTGGCAACTTAGATTTATTATTGCGGAGATGTAATTGCCATTCACTCTTTCTCATGCGGCTGTAGCGGTGCCCTTGGCACGATGCCGGCTCGTCTTTTCGGCCCTCGTAGTTGGCAGCATGTCACCGGACTTCAGCTACTTCGTCTTTCAGACCACAGCCTTCCGCTTTAGCCACACACTGCTGGGAATTCCCTTCTTCTGTGTGCCCACTAGTCTCGCCGTGCTGTGGCTGTTTCACAGCTTCCTCAAATACCCGCTGCTCTCGCTTTTACCCGAAGCCCATCACAAACGCCTGTTCGCTGTGGCACAAGGGTTTCGTTTTGGCCCTTTACCGCACTTTGCCGTCCTTGTATTCTCGATCACTGTAGGAGCTTTAACACACTTAGGATGGGATGCTTTCACGCATGAGGGGGAATGGGGAACACGCTATTTGGCTTTCCTGCGTCAACCAGTGTGGCAAAGTGGGACGTCGGATCCTTTGAAGTTTTGCGACGTGCTGCAACACGCCAGCACCATTTTGGGGCTTGTCTATTTGGTTTTCTGGTGCCGTCACTGGCTCCGTCAGAAACCGGCAACGGCGCCCGATAGCACAACCCGGCTACCAGTCCACCTATCAGCCAAGGGACGAAAACAAATGTTCTGGACCTTTGTTATCACAGCCCTGGTGTTAGCCATTGCATTCAACTACAACACAAAGCTTTTGTTGTATTCGTATGCGAGTTTTCAAGCCTTCTTGCGTTTGACGGTTCTCCTAGGCGTGCCTATCCTGCTGGCGCAGCTCTGCCTGTACAGCGTTATCTGGCATTTAATCGCATCCCGGCAGTTCAGCTACGAGGGCGAAAGCTACAGTGATGAAACCAGCGCGACAAGAGAGCCTAGGCGAGAACTCAAGCGTTCATCGGGCGAGTACTCGATGCGATTCTCAGGAGATGAGCAAGCTCCAGCAGCAGAAACGCAGCACCTGTCTAACGAGCAACGCCCCTCGGTTGAGTACTCGATGCGTAGTCCACATTAAGCAAGACCCCTGCATCGACAAAAGAACTGCACCCGGCTTGAATATAGCCTTCTTACCTTAACGTGCTATGGCGCTTGGTCATTATGCTAAGTGCTATTCAGGCTCGGCCTGCACTGCTGCAGAAATGATTAAATTCGAGAGTTGATGAGGTCTAGTGCGAACCCGTCAAAGGGGGCTGGCCGATCAGGTCTTGCACTTCGCCTAAGCGAACGCCACGCGCGTCGGGATTAGCCGCTTCCAAATTGAGCCGTAGCAGAGGTTCGGTGTTGCTGGAGCGCAGGTTGAACCACCAGTCATCGAACTCAACAGTCAGGCCATCGAGATGATCAAGGCGAGCGCCCAGTGCGCCGTAATGCTCTTCAATCTTGCGCTGCACAACGGCTACATCCGGC
>DASVRI010000027.1:0-13569 GCA_036388675.1 Abditibacteriaceae bacterium
CCTACCGAGTACTCGGGCAGCATGGCACTGGTAGCAGGTCAGAAGTATGACCTCAAGATGGAGTACTACGAGAACTCTCTTGGTGCTGTGGCCGAGTTGAGCTGGAGCAGTGCCAGCACACCCAAGCAGATCATCCCGCAGTCACAACTCTATTCATCAATGGCGGCTAGTCATCTAATGACGGTTAATCGTCCAATGACAGCTAGTGGTTTGTGGTTGGACGCAGGCTTCGGGGATATGGGCACTTCGTTGTTTTTGTCCACTTATTATGCTGACATCCGTGGTGGGCCAAAACGATTATGACCGAAAGTAGTTTCAAACCTGCGAAGGGTAGTCCGAACACAGGATGAATAAAAACGCCCCTGAGAGGGCGCCACCTTTTCGGTTGGGAATAACATTGGAATATGAGTCATCCCGAAGTTTAGGGGTGACAGACATGAAAAGACCTCCGTAGACTTTGGGTGTTCAAAGCCAAATCACGGAGGTCTTTTCATGTCTGTTTGTGCCACAGAAGAAGTGCTGGAGCCAATGGCTGGAGTCTGGCAGCGGCTGATGCAGCCGTTGTTGTCGTGTCTGGATGCTCAACTGGATCGGCGTCTGGTCGCCACTTTGTCTCACACCGTGCGCGCCATCTTGGAACACCGTCATCGTGCCCACATCTTGGCTGTAAGCACGTCCCATGCACACAAGTAACAAGTATAGCTCATATTCTATGAACTGCTGTACTCTGGACTTACGCAGCGCGTAGGTTCAGCGTAGGGTTTTTAAGTTGCTGAATGAGGTACTCGGACAGCAGTCTTTGCTTGACGGCGTAAACAGTTTGTTGGGTTTGGTAAGCATGGTGTTTGAGCCGTTCCAGGTCAAAAGAGCGCAGTGGATATGGTTGCGCTGCAAGCGCGCTTTGCGACATTGGCACTTGCCGATGCCAGTGAGTTGTTTGGATTCGCGGTGAACTTCTTCGATTCTCCAGCGCAAGGCGCCCACCGTATGAGCATCCTGCAAGGAAAGAGTCGAAGAATCGTGAGGCGCGCTCGTTGCGCTGGTCACGAGATATTCCGTGCGGTGAGAAGACACCGTACCCCGGAACAAGGTCACCTTGTGTTCTTTGGGGAAGCCGTGAATCTTGATGCGCTTGCCGCTTTGTTCTTCTTCGGCTGTCCATTCGAGTGTCGCCACTCCCTGATACGGCTTGGTGCCGCCGCTGTGGTCCACGCGGCGAGTGGCTTTGAGCGGACAAAAATAAACCTTTTGCGCCTTCTCGATTTCGAGCATGACATTTTTGGTAGCATACCACGAATCCATCAAGACCGTGCCAAAAGGCACACGTCCCAGAGCGCTTTGAAACATCGCGCGCATGTGGTCGAGCTTGCTTTTGCCGTCGCTTTTGTCATACAAGCGGTAGTCGATCACCCAGAAGTGACCTGTGTGGGCGTTGAGATATACGCACGAGACCAACGCGATGTTTCAAGCCGCTGTATTCACGAGAAACCAACTCGATGTGCAGTCCCGATTCTTTGTCGATCACGGTATCGTCAAAAATCAGATAGGCGTCCTCGCTTGTTTCCAGCAGGTGCTTTACCCGCTCCCAGAGATGGCGAGGACGCAACTCCACGCCGCGCAAATAGCGGTTGAGGGTGTCGTGGCTAAAGCCTTCGAGGTGATCCGCCAGGTGCGTTAGCGTCACATTGTTCGGACTGCTCAACAGGTATTGGCAATAATCCCACTTGCTAAACTTCATAAACCAAGTTTATGCTCCCGTGCGTAAGTCCAGTGTACTTTCAGTTGATCAATGTGACCCTGCCCTGCACGCTCCACAGATGGCGCTCAAGTAAATGCCGTTTAGTAGATAACTATTCGCCTCTGCGCAGTTTTAACTCACAATCTCAGGCTTCCAGTACTCCTACACTTTCACGGCTGCCGTCTTATCGACAACATACTGGAAAGGCACGTCCGATATTTCAAAGGCCGGGTTGCGTTCGGCAAAGTTTTTCAACGACCACGTCGTTTGAAACAGCACGACCGGATTGCCGTCGGAATCGCGTGCCATCAAAGTATCTGTGGGCAGTGCGGGGTCATCTGAGGAGCCATCCCTGGTGCGAAACCAGCGCGCCGCAATATAAGGCGTCGGTTCCAAAGTCGATTCGGCGCCGTATTCGCTTTCGAGGCGATATTGCACCACTTCAAATTGCAGCGGCCCAACAGCGCCCAGCAGCGGAATTTTTGACGCCGCGTGTTCCACCTCGAACGATTGCACCACGCCTTCCTGCAAGAGTTGCTGAAATCCCTCGCGGAAGCGCTTGTATTTGGCCATATTGGCGTTGTGCAGATGAGCAAAAATTTCGGGCGCAAAGCGCGGGATTTCCTTAAAGACTACATCCGGGTTTTCGGTCAGCGTGTCACCGATGCCGAAATCGTCTTTGCCGACGATACCGATCACGTCACCGGCAAAGGCTTCATCCAGCGTTTCACGTTCGCGGCCAAAGAGTTTTTGCGCGTTGCCCAGGCGAACCTTTTTGCCGCTGCCCGAGTGATGCACCGTCATGTCGCGCTCGAACTTGCCGGACACGATACGCACGAAAGCGATGCGGTCTCGGTGGCGCGGGTCGAGGTTGGCCTGAATCTTAAAAACGAAACCGGAGAAAAACGGCGCGTCCGGCGCGATTTCTTCCAGTCCCGCCGCGCGCGGAGTCGGCGGCAGCGATAACTTCAAAAAGCCATCGAGCAGCAGTTGCACGCCGAAATTGTTCATGGCACTGCCAAAGAAAACAGGCGTTAGCTCGCCACGGCGCACCAGTTCGAGATCGAATTCGGCACCCGCCATTTCCAGCATTTCCAGCTCTTCACACACCTGAGTGTGGACGCTTTCGCTCACGGCGCCACGCACTTGGGGCGAAGATAAATCCGTCACGGCGACAGGCGCGCGATAAGCGCCATGAACAGTGCGCTCGAAGAGATGCACTTCGTTGGTTTGCCGGTCGAAAACGCCTTTGAAGCGGTCGCCCTCGCCCAGTGGCCAGTTCACCGGATACGCCGCAATGCCGAGCACTTTTTCCAATTCATCCAGGAGTGCCAGCGGCTCGCGCGCCGGACGGTCGAGCTTGTTGATAAAGGTAAAAATCGGCACGCCGCGCTGCCTGCACACTTCGAACAGCTTGCGCGTCTGGGCTTCGATGCCTTTGCCGGCGTCGATTACCATCACAGCGGCATCGACTGCAGTGAGTACTCGATACGTATCTTCGGAAAAGTCGTGGTGGCCCGGTGTGTCCAGCAGATTGACACGATGATTATCGTAATCAAATTGCAGCACGGTCGAACTCACGGAAATGCCGCGCTGCTTTTCCAGTTCCATCCAGTCGGAGGCCGTGGCACGACTGTTCTTGCGCGCCGTCACCGTGCCGGCCAGTTGCACCGCACCGCCATACATCAGCAGCTTTTCGGTGAGAGTTGTTTTGCCCGCGTCGGGGTGCGAGATAATCGCAAACGTACGGCGGCGCTTAATTTCAGCAGAAATATCCATCTAAAAACCATCTAATTTCACACAAGGATGACCAGCACGATCACCCTACTCAATCAAAGAATGACACACTGCAACGCGTGGTTCATTTCCGGGTCGAAAGCAAGGACGCGGTCGCGGCCTGTGCGTTGCGCTTCAAACAGTGCGTCATAGAACTGAGCGAGAAAAATCGTCGATTCGTGCGGCACGGTTAAGCCGATACGCATGGCACTGGTGGCGCGCTCACTGCACTGCTTCGCTCAAATGCTCCATCTCGTAGTGCAGGTCGAGTACTCGGGTGAGCGGGTCGGCATGAAAAGCAGCAGCGCAACATGGCGCGGAACTCCCTGGCAACGAAGTCTCCTTTTCATGCTGCAAATACTTGATCAGCCAGGAAACGCTACTCGACGGTGACGCTTTTGGCGAGGTTACGCGGCTGATCGACATCGTAGCCGCGCAGGTTGGCAATGTGATAGGCCAGCAGTTGCAGCGGAATGGCGTGCATGAATGGTGCAAAGCTCTCCGTCAGTTCCGGTACAGGAATGACCATGTCGGCGTGCTGCGCCATGGCCATATTGTTCTCCGCCGCAACCGCGATGACGCGTCCACCACGCGTGCGCACTTCCTGCATGTTCGACACCATCTTCTCATACACCACACCGCTTGTCGCCAGAGCAATCACCGGTGTGCGGTCAGCTTTGTCAATGAGCGCCAGCGGCCCATGCTTCAACTCGCCCGCCGGGTAGCCTTCGGCGTGAATGTAGGAGATTTCCTTGAGCTTCAAGGCCCCTTCCAAGGCGGATGGGTAGCCGAAGCCGCGCCCGATGAACAGCGCGTGTTCGGCATCGGTGATGGCCTCTGCCACTTCGCGCACGGCGGTATCGACTTTAGAGCCGGGCTCCAGCATCTTGGCCATCAAACCGGCAGTTTCCGATAGCTTGGACAAGCGGCGCTGCATACGCGCCGCATCAATGAGGCCGTGCAACTCGCCCAGGTGCAGCGATAGCAGATACAGCGCGCCCATCTGCGCGGTGTAGGCCTTGGTGGACGCGACGCTGATTTCCGGCCCGGCATTGGTGTAGATCACGCCATCGCTCATGCGCGTGATGGCACTGCCCGGCACGTTCACAATCGACAGCACTTTCAGACCACGGCTTTTGGCTTCTTCGATGCCGGCTTTAGTGTCTTCGGTTTCACCGCTCTGCGAGATGGCGATCACTAATGTATCGGGCGCCAGAACAGCGTTGCGATAGCGGAACTCCGAACTGGTGTCGATATCCACTGCGATCATCGGCAGGCGCTCCAGCAAGTATTTGCCGATGAGGCCGGAATGCCAACTGGTGCCGCACGCCTGAATGAAGATGCGTCGGATGCCGCGCAATTCGTCGGGCGAGAGGCTCACCTGATCGAGGTTGATGTGCGTGCGCTCGGGATTGGTGTAGCGCGCCAGCAGGCGGTTCATCACATCGGGCTGCTCGTGAATCTCCTTGAGCATGTAGTGCGGATAGCCGCCCTTTTCCGCCTGCTTGTCGTCCCACTCGATGCGCTCGATAGACTTGTGGCGCTTCTTGCCGTCGTCCACATCGCAAACTTCCACCGTGTCGGCTGTGATGACCACCATCTCGCCGTCGTCCAGGAAAATGACACGGCGCGTCACATTAAGAATGGCGGGAATGTCGGAGGCGAACATATTCTCGCCGTCGCCTAGTCCCACTACCAGAGGAGACTTTAAGCGCGCCGCGACAAGAGTTTCGGGCAGGTCTTTGTGCAGCACCGCGATGGCGTAAGCACCGCGCAGACGAGCACAGGCGCGGCGCACCGCTTCGGCTAAACGCTCGGCGCCCTGCTTATCGCCGAGATCGTCGTAGGCCAGCTTGATGAGGTTGGGCACCACTTCCGAGTCGGTCTGGCTGCGAAAGATGATGCCCTGTGCTTCGAGTTCTTCGCGCAATTCGGTGTAGTTCTCGATGATGCCGTTGTGGCACACGAACACAGTTTCACTGGCGTCGCGGTGCGGGTGCGAGTTGGTTTCGTTGGGTTCGCCGTGTGTGGCCCAGCGCGTGTGAGCAATGCCGGTGTGACCATCAATGGTCTCTTCACGCAACGAATCTTTGAGCGCTTGCAGCTTGCCCAACTTGCGCCGCAAATGAATGCCGCCTGCATCGGCGACGGCCACACCCGCCGAATCGTAGCCACGATACTCCAGCTTGGTCAGTCCCACTTCGAGCACGCTGACCGCTGATTTATTTCCGACATATCCAACTATTCCGCACATGCTGCTGTCTCCTCAACACAACTCTAAATTCGGTTTTTCGGCGCGCCCGCCGCTGTGGGCTTTTCCAAACTGGCCGCTTGCTCGGCCAGGGTCTGAATCGCACCGTAAATTCGCGGGCCGGGGCGCAAAGCCCAATCACCCGGCACCACCAGGACACGTCCTGCCTGAATTGCTTTCAAACCTTTCAGTGCAGGCTCGCGGCGCAAGGCAGCGAGTACTCGTGCACGTTCGGCTTCCAATCCCGAGCGGATGTCCAAAGCAGTCTTCAAACGGCTCGATGTCACAATGTAAAGATTCGGCTGCCGCGCCAGCAGGCTTTCCAGATTATATTGTTTGTAACCTGCGACATCGCGTGCGGCATTGGTAAACCCGGCGCGCACCAGGATGTCGTCGATGAGCGAGTCGCGTCCTGCCGTCCACAACGGTTTGCGACCGACTTCGAAAAAGGCCGTCACACCGGGACGAGGCTCCTTGCGATGTAAATACAACCGGCTGGCCAGGTTTTGCGCCGGCGCCGCGGCATCAATCCAGGCGCCGACTTTCTTGATGCCATCCGCCACACCGTCAACGCTGGTGGCGGAAAGGGCCGCCACGGGAACGCCCGTTTTCTTCTGCCAATCGTCGATACGCGCGCGGCCATAAGTCTCGCCCTGAACAATGATCAGGTCGGGCCGTGCCGCGACGGTGCTCTCCACGAATGGCCCGTTAAAGTCGCCCACAACAGAAATTCCCCGCACGCCACGCGGGCGCTGGCCCGGCGGATAATCCGAGCCCGAATCGCGCCCTACCAGACGAGCGCCTGCGCCCAGAGCGAATATCATTTCCGTTGCGCCCGGCCCAATCGTCACGATGCGCTGCGGCACAGCCTTCAAGTTAACAACGCGCCCCAGATCGTCGGTCGGCAACTGGCGCTCACCGCTTTGCTTGCCCGGCGCGGGTGCAACCGCATTCGATACGACTACCGGCGCACCTTGCGGCGGCGCCGAGTTTTGCGGGGCTTGCGCACAGCCGGCCAGCACAACAAAAGGTAACACGAAGAAAAGGCGGCGAAACATCACAACAATTATAGCAAACGCCCTGCACCGCCCGTTGCTGCGCGATCACACACCGAGCGCCGAGTCCTCGTTGTGAGTACTCGCAAACCGATACTCGCCAACGTGCTTTATTCTTCAAAAACCCAATTCGACTGCGCCTGCGGACGTCTGCTTCGCGGGTGAAGTGAAACCGTGAGCGGCGTTTCATAAACTGCTTGCAGGTTTTCGGTTGTCATGACCTGTGCCGGAGCGCCGCGAGAGCGCGTTGTGCCATCGCCGTTGAGCAACACCATGACATCGGCCACAGCCGCCGCCAGATTGATCTGGTGCAGCACCAACACAGCCGTCAGCTTCTGATGTCGCGCCAGGCGGAGCACCACATCCAGAATTTCATGCTGGTAGCGCACATCCAGGTTGGATGTCGGCTCGTCCAGTAAAAGGACACGCGGCTCCTGCGCCAGCGCGCGTGCCAGCCCGACGCGTTGCCGTTCGCCACCGGAAAGCTCGCTTACGGGGCGGCGGCGCAACCCCCACGCCCCGACTGCTTGCAGCGCCCGTTCTGTTTCCATGTAGTCAGTGCGCGACGGAGCACCGTAAGGCGGCATGAAGGGCGTCCGTCCGGCGAGCACAACTTCTTCAACATCGAGATCGTTCCACAAATCGCCGGCAAAATTCTGCGGCAAAAGCGCGATTTGCCGCGCGCGCTCTCGCCCCGGCAAGCTCGAAACATCCTGCCCCGCCACGAGTACTCGACCCGATTGCGCGCTCATCAAACCCGAAACGCAACGCAGCATTGTGCTTTTGCCGCAACCGTTGGGGCCAATCACCGCCGCGACTTGCCCTGCTTCGACACGCAGCGAGAAGTCGCGCAGCACAGGGCCACGCCCGTAGCCGGCACAGAGGTTTTCAATGGAGAGCATGAAAGAAAACGGCACGATGCACTGAGTCGCGGCTCAACTGCGTCGCGCCAGAAATAAAAACAGCGGCACACCCAGCAAAGCGGTAATGATTCCCACCGGCAGTTCGACCGGCTGAACCACCGAACGCGCTAAGGCATCGCAGCTCACCAACAGGGTTGCCCCGCCCACTGCCGCAGCCGGAATCATGGCACGCGCATTGGAGCCAAACAAAAGACGAATTAAGTGCGGCGCCAGCAAACCGACGAAACCAATTAAACCGGCTGTCGCCACCGCCGCCGCGCTCATCAGCGCTGCCGCCAGCAACAAGCGGCGATGCAGCGCAACCACCGGCACACCCAGCGACATCGCTTCTTCATCACCGGCGCGCAAGGCATTCAGGTCGCGTGCGCTCCACAACAACGTGCCCAGGCCGGCAACAAACGACACGAAGAGCACCGCATTTTGCGCCGATGTGGCGCGCGTGAGTCCACCCAGCATCCAGAACATGATTTGCTGCGCCAGGTCGGCGCGGTTGCTCAATGCGACGACGAGTGCCATCAAGGCGGCCAGGAAAGAGGAAACGGCTACGCCGGTCAGCAACAATCCGCCACGATTGGACGCGCCGGCGAACGCGCCAGCGGACGCGCCGTTGTTGCCTCGCTGCCCCAGCACATAAACCAGGCTCGAAGCGGCCACAGCGCCGCCAAACGCCAGCACCGACGATACATCGAAAAGGCTGTTATCGAGTACTCGCAGGGATGTGGAACCTTGCAGTGCCACGCCGACCGCTGCGCCCAGCGCGCCGCCGGCTGAAATGCCCAGCAGATAAGGCTCAGCCAGCGGGTTGCGAAAAACGGCCTGCAACGCCGCACCGGAAGTTGCCAGGGAGGCCCCGACCAGTGCGCCGGCGAGAAGGCGCACCGGACGCAACCCCCACTCGCCGCCAAAACGCCAGAAAATGCGCTGCGCCACTTCAGCACGCGCCGCGTCGTGCGACCACAAGTCCGACAGCGGCACCGGCGCGCCCAGAGTGGCGGCCAGGGTTAGTGCCACAATAAATGCGCCCAGTAACACCATCCATTGCACAGCATTTCCACTCGCCGCGCGCGGAAGTTCTGTTGGAGCACCTGTTTGTTGAGCCATTGCGTCTTGCTGTGCGTGGGAGGACACCTTCACCGCTTCGTCCGACATTGGCTTATTCGACATCGGCTCGTCCGAGTACTCGGAAGTGCTTGTTGTGCTATTGATTGTGGTTTCCTGCTGTAGGCGCCTTGCCATAGTTGGCTTGTCAGTGTAGTTCCGGTGGGCAACAGCGTCCACAACCTGGCAACAACTCTGGCCCAAGACTTGCATTTATGGGGGCAACCGAGTGGAACAACGTTGGCGTAAACAATTTAGCAGTTGCGCGCGACGCCGATGTCTGACACAATAAGGAACAACACTCAGGAGGACACAAATGAAACGGCAAGCAAGTCTCGTAACTGTGTTAGGAGCATCAAGTGCGCTGTTAGTCGGATTGGCGCAGGTCGGATTGGCACAAGGCGGCCCACCGCCCGGAGCCGGCGGCCCACCCCCAGGTTTCCAGGGCGGCCCGCCTCCCGGTTTTCAGGGTGGCCCACCATCCGGTTTTCAGGGCGGCCCCGGTGGCCCCAGCGGTGGTGCGGCTGGTGACGCAGGTGCCATCACGAACACCACGACTACAGACACCACCACGGTCGAAGGTGACTTCGCCTCGGACACCGAAACCCTGCCCAACACCGGCGGCGCCCCGTTGCTGATGGCATTGGCCGGCTCCATGACTGCGGCTGGAGCGTTTTGCCTGCGTCGTAAAATCAGCTAAACGCAGCGTCTTCAGAACGACCTCCAAGCGCCGGCGTCTCCGTTCTCGTGTGGTTCTCATGCCGCCGAGACGAAGCACCGGCGCTTTGGTTTGCCTTTTTGCTTTTCCTATGAAACGTGTTCTGCGTGCGCTGCTTTCGCTAGTAATCATCGGCGGCATCGGCTTTGCCTTGTGGCCACTTGGCCAGATCGCTTATGCGCGCTGGAATCAGAACACACTCCGCGCCGAGTGGCAAAAGGCCGCTCAAGGAGCCGGTTCTAAATCGGCGCACAGCCCGTCCCGCACAGCGACTACTCCGGCTCACACCGCGACCACTCCAGTTCGCACCGCGACGCTGACTCAAACAAGAAAAACGGCCAAGAAAACTTCAGCCAAGCCGGCCATCGCGGAATTGCCTCCCACACGCATCATCATTCCCGAAATCGGGCTGGATGCGGTCGTCGTTCAAGGCTTCGATGAAGAATCGTTGCGCCGCGGGCCCGGACATGAGCCCTATTCCGCTTTGCCGGGCCAACCTGGCAACTGCGTCATCGCGGCGCATCGCAACGTTTACGGCTCGTGGTTCTACAAGGTCGATCAACTGTGGCCCGGCTCCATAGTCACGCTGCGCACGCCCGACGAAAGTTTCGATTACCAAATCGTATCCGTCCACGCCACAAACGACAGCGATATTAGCGTTCTGCGCCCACCACCGGCGGGCGAACCGCCGCGTCTCACGCTGCTAACGTGCACAGTTCCTCGCTCCACCAGCCGCATCGTCGTCGTGGCGCAACTCGTGCCGCCGGAAACGTATTAACGAGTGCCACATTAACGAGTACTCAGACCTCGTCAGCACATCTCAAGGAGCGGCACGGCGTTAACTCGCCTCGATTCACCATGTTTCTTTCGTTGGTTTTTCACAATCACCAGCCGGTTGGCCAATTGCCCTGGGCCTTTAACGACGTGTGGCGCGAAGCCTACGAGCCGTTCTTGAAAGTGCTCGACGAGCACCCGTCCGTGCGCGTGGGCTTGCACTATACCGGCTCGCTGCTCGACTGGCTGCTCCAACACCGGCCCGACACCATTGCCCAGGTGCGCCGGATGGCGGCGCGCGGTCAGGTCGAAATTTTGGCCGGTGGATACTACGAGCCGATTTTGGCGGTTTGGCCGCGCGAAGATCAAGTCGCTCAGGTTTCGCGTTTGCGCGACAAAGTTGAACAGGTCTTTGGAGTCGCGCCGCGTGGCTTGTGGCTGGCCGAGCGCGTGTGGGAGCCTGCGCTGGCCGAAGTGATTTCGAGTTGCGGCATCGACTACACCTTTGTTGACAGCAGCGTTTTTGGCGCCGCCGGTGTGGCTGCTTCGCAGACGTTCGGCTTCTATCAAACGTCCAATACACCGCTGCGAGTTTTCCCCATCAATGAACCGCTGCGCCACCACATGCCGTGGCGCGAGCCGGAATGGGTCATCGAATACTTAAAAACCACGGCCCAGGAAAGCAAAGACGACGCGTTGGCGCTGTTTGCCGATGACGGCGAAAAGTTCGGCGCCTGGCCCGGAACATTCGACCTGGTGTACACGCGCGGCTGGCTCGACTGCTTGTGTATTGCACTGGAAGAAAACGCCGAGTGGCTGAGCACTGTAACACCGGGCGAGTACTTGCAAACCCACCAACCGCTCGGCAGCGTCGATTTACCCGCAGGCTCCTACGGCGAGATGCAAGATTGGTCGGGCGGCAACTGGCGCAACTTTTTGAATCGCTACACCGAAAGCCGCGACATCTATCAGGAAGTTTTGCGCAGCAGCGAAAAGGTGCGTAGCGCCTCGAATCATCCCCAGCACGCGCCGGCTTTAAATCACGTGCTGCGCGCACAGGCCAACGATGCCTACTGGCATGGCGTTTTCGGCGGTCTCTATTTGCGCCATCTGCGCCAGGCGTTGTATGCGGAAGCGACGCAGGCTGCCATTCTTATCAACGGCACGGAGCCGTTTATCAATGTTGAAGAAGCACCCGAAGGGGAAGCCTTGCTCAACAGCGAATCGCATCGTGTGGGACTGCGCGCACACGGCGGTCACGGCTATTTGTGGATCAGCAAACCGGCGCGACACAACATTCTATCCACATTGCGACGCTATCGCGAGCCGTATCACAGCCAAGGAGCGCCCGTCGATTGGTATCCGCGCGGCATTCTGCTTGATCACTTCTTTGGCGAAGGCGTCACCCCCGAACAGTTCGCCACCGCGTCCTTTCCGGAGCAGGGCGATTTTTGCAGCGAGCCGTGGCAGTTGCAAACCGAGACCGCAGCCGATTTCGTGACGGCGACGCTCCAGCGCCACGGCCATGTCTGGACACAAGACCCAAACGGCCAAGCCCTGCACGCGCCGCTTTCTATTACCAAGAGGCTGACGCTGCGCGCCGCTTCGCCGCGCATAGAAGTTGAGTACTCATTTCGCAACGCCGGCGCTCAGTCGCTCGACGTTTGGTGGGGCAGCGAATGGAACATCGCCATGACCGGCGTCGATTTACCCGACCGCCATTATCACGGCGACGACCACCAGAAGCGCCATCGCTTCGATGAAATCGCACAGTTTGAGGCTGTGACCAACCCAATCGCTGCCGACCGCTGGCTGCAACTGTGGGTCGAGTGGCAGTTCCCTCAACCGTTGGCGATGTGGCATGTGCCCATCAACACCGTGTCGCAAAAAGAAGGCGGCGACATCGAGACAACGCCTCAAAGTTCGGCCTTCGTCTTTCACCGCCGCTTGCAACTGCAACCGCAAGAAGAGTACTCGCTTTCGTTCACGGTGGAAGTCACAGCCAAGCGACCTCTATAAGCCGGGCAATGCATTACGCCACGTCTTGAAGAATGCGCGCAGCCGCTTTCAGGCCACTGTCGTAAGCGTCGGTTACGCGACCGCGCGCTGTAGCATCGCCGCAAATTAGCACGCGCGTGCCGGGCGGATTCATCGTTTCAAAGTCGATTGTGTTGCGCGGCTGCGAGTATCTCCAGCGATACACTTCATTCTGCAAGGCACTGCGGAAGTCGCTGCCCAGAATGGCGGCAATCCATTCTGTTGTGCGCTGCGCGATGACCTCATCCGCTTCGTCCCACAGTGCGCAACTTGCCTCGTGCCCTAATTGTGCCACTAGCGCGCTGCCCTGCCCGTCCGGTACGAAGCCCTTGGCGTTTTCACGCGCCAGCCACAATAGCGGATGCGAGCGGTCGCGCGCCAGCAACGCATACCACGGAATGTCGTTTCGCGGCGCAGCGAAATGCAGCATTACGCAAAGGCAACGCGAGTACTCGACAGTGCGTAGCAATGTAACGCGCTCGTTCATGGTGGCCGCTTCATCGCGCCATGCACTGGCTTGCAGCAACTCCGCAGCAAGTGGCGCGGGCGCCGTCACAACAACGCGCTGCGCCGTTTCCGGGATCGCATTGCTCTGCGTGTGCAAGCTGAATTGGGCGGCTTCGTCGATGCGCTGCACATGGGCATCGTAGCGCACGTCGAGGCCACCGGCCAGAGCACATGGAAGTTGCTGCATTCCTCCGACGCAGCTCCACTTGCGCTCGGCATTTGAGCGCGGGTCGCCGGCAAGAACGAGATTATCGTCGTGCAAACAAACCGGCGCAGTGACCACAGCGCAATTCTGCTCTCCGAGCACGTCCTGTGCAACGATTCCTAACGCCGTCCCGTCGGCTTTGATATTTTGCGCGCCGTAATCGAAGGGGATGGAGGCGGCATTGCGAGTACTCGTAGCGTGCATCTGGCGCGTGGCGACACGACCTCCCGGCACGCTGCTCTTTTCGAGCACGACCACTTGGCAACCGGCTTCGCGCAGAGCACGCGCCACCGCCAACCCCGCCATTCCAGCACCGATGACAGCAACCTTCAATGATTGTGAAGACATAGGAGAAAACCGGCAGTTATTTTTATTGACAGTTAAGGGCCGTCAACATTTTTGGCGAGCGCGGTGGCATAGCACGTAAGTGGTAAGAAGCGACCTGTACAATTCACCAACCGCAAGCGGCAGCGCGCGGGCTTGCTTG
>DASVRI010000028.1:0-125847 GCA_036388675.1 Abditibacteriaceae bacterium
TGCAACGATTGGTTGTGGTGCCCCCGCTGCGTAGACACGAGTTGCTGGCCTTGAATAGAGTTCCATTTCACGAATACCACGCCTCGAGTACTCGCATCGTATAGTTTGCTCTCTCACAACCGCATCGGCGGCACAACGACCCAGCTCACCCGCACCCGGAAGCGTAGGGAGCTTGCGACCGAAGCTGTAGGGTGTCGGTGTGCAGCGCCTTGTTGTGGCGCTGTTTGTCAGCTTACGGCATGGCATATTGGCAGCCATTCTTTGCCAAGTCCTTGAAATTGCCCGATGATGCGGCAACCTTGTGGATGGCTTGGTCAGTTACTTTGAGCCATTGCGTGTGGGCACCAAACACGGGAGCGCCATCTTGAAGAAAACCATCCTTACGGGAGTACACTGTAACTTCATAATTCGCCTCATCCAAGTACTTGAAGCCGCTGTTGTTGCGGCGAATGGTGTAGGTTTGCGCTTTGGGACACCTTTTTATCTCGTATGACAACTGCTGCAAGGCTGCATGCTGACCTGCCGCCAGAGATGAGTAGTTGCCGATTGACACATCAATCTTACTTGAGCAAGGACGCCCTGCGTTCCTGAACAGCAACGCCACAGGAACGATAAGCGGCAACAGAAACAGAAGCCATACCCTTCGGTTCTTCATAGCTCAAGTATTGCATATCGCAATCGACCAAGTATCGCGCAGCGCCACAACGATCAAGCTCACCCGCCGCCGAAAGCCGGAGCGAAGCCGAGGAACGAGGCGTAGCGCAGGCTGTAGGCGGTCGGGTGCAGCGCCTTGTTCTGCTGCGGTTGGTCACTTTCGGCGGCGACCTAACGCCAGCGCGCCCAACTTGTAAATAATCACAGCCCACAGAATGCTGTTGGCGATGTAAGCCAGCAAATAAGTGAACGCAACAAGGCGACCGGATGAAGAGCCAGGCACATAAGGAATAAGACGAGATAAATGCACCAATGGAAACTCAAAGATTGCCGACATAATTCTCACCGTCGGTTCGGCACGAGCTAACGAAGGCGTCACTTTCTTGTGGTGCTGGGCCAAAGCATAACCAAACAGCCATAAACTGAAGTGAGCCGTAGCGAATAGATGAACGAGCGTCAGGCCAGCGATTGCTAAACCCTTCTTCAATTTCGCGTTAATCATTTCGGTTCACAAAGTATGGCACACATCCGAGCCGCGCGCCGCAGCAGAACGCTAAGTTCACCCGCCGCTGGAAGCCCGTAGTGTAGCGAGGCACGAGCGAAACGCAGGGCTGTAAGCGGTCGGGTGCAACGCTTTGTTGTGCCGCTGTGTTTTGTCGTAGTTGACAGATCAGTTCACGCCACCAGATATCAGTGCCATCATTCGACGCCGCTTCCCTCAGTTGCAGAATAGCATATTCAGCGGCCTGAGTACTCATATCAGTTTCTCCAATGACTTTGGCGCAGCAGCACAACTAGTGATTATACCGCAACTTGCGGTATATCTCGGCTCTTGGACAGGAAGTACCGCTGGCTGCCTTGAGCATCATGTCAAACACCCAGAGGTAATAACAGCACAACGCGCGTGCCGTGGGGCACGATGCTTTCAGTGGAAAGTTGACCACCGGCGACTGCCATCATCGTGCTGTGCAAAATGAGGCCCTGACCACTGCCGCCTGCATTGTGCCCTGCTCCATCTGAGTACTCGTGACGCGCGATTCCAACGCCGTCGTCTTCAATCGTAATTTGAAGTTCCCTGCCCGATTGCACCTGAATCCGCAGGTGCAAAGCGCGCGCGGCATCGCTTCCGCGACCGTAGCGTGCTGCGTTGCACAGCGCTTCTCTGGCCGCGTAGAAGGTCACCTCCGCCGCAAGGGACGATACGTTTTGCGACTGCTTTTCTGCGCTATCATTGATGCACCACTCTATTGATTCAAAGGCATTCTTGAACTCCTGCGACACGCATTGGCGCAGCGCTCCCATCAGGCCCAGACGCGTAATGGATGGCGCGGTCGCCGGCGGCATTTCGCGGAGCAGGTTGGAAACCTGGCGATGCACATCCGCTAACGCGGCAACCGCTTCGTCCGGCTGTGAGCCGTTAGGCTGTGAGCCGTTGGCCCCAAAGCTGTTGGACTGAATGCTGTCGCACTGCGCGCCATTTCGAGTACTCAGCGACAGCATGGTTGCATGGAGTTGCGGTAAAATCTCGTCGTGCAGAACGCGGCGCACACGACCATCTACGACCTGGTTGTGCGTCAGGCGCTGCTGTTGCAAAGCCATCAGGCGCTGCGCCATCGCGGCACCCGCCTGCATGTCGATGAGGCGCTCGCCGCTGGAACGCGCAATCTCGATTTCTTCCTGCGCATACAGGCTGCCGTCGCGCTTTTCACCCAGCAGCAGCACGCCGATCAGGCCGCGCTCGCTCCACAACGGAACGGCCCACTGAGCACCATTCCAGCGGCTTTGGTGGAGCTGCAAACAGATGGTGCGCGGTGAATCGAGCTGCGCTTTCAAACTCTCGATATCATCCAATATAACATTGCCACCGGGCGGATAATTCAACGCTGCACCCGCCAGAGGAGCCAAAGTTCCCAGCGGCACCAGGTGCGCACTTTCAGCATTCAAGACCGATTCACACAGCGCGCGAAACGGTGTCGCCGCATCGACGATTTGTGCCGTGTCGCTACTGGATGCAGGTGATTCCACCAAGTGCTGATACAACTTCTGACTGGCAACAAATGGGCGCAGGTTCTCGATGCTCTGCTCGCGCTCCAAGTGCGAACGCCAGTTCCATAGCGCGAGAAGGACACTCATGGCAGCAGTCGTCAACAACAGCGGAAATATTGGATGCCAATCAAACTCCAGGCAAGTCGAGACAAAGGCGCTGTAGGCTGCGGCCACCAGGACAATGTAGCGCCACTGGCGCAGAAAGCCGCGTCGCGGCAGCGTTTTTCCACTGAAGATTTCGTAGGACATGACGGTCTTGCCCATCAGCACAACCGAGGCACCGATGAGCGCACAGATCACGGTATCCCACACATCGAAACTCCACACGATGCCGCCGTAGCCGCCCATGTATTGATCGAGGTCATCGCGCAGCACGCGAAAAACAATCCAGATCAAGCCACTGGCCACCATCAGACTGACGACAAATTGCAACAGTGTGGTTGTCAACAGCCAAGGACGCGCACGGCTACGCGCCAGGTCGCCCATGAAACGTGTCGTCAGAGCCGGACGCCCCAGGGCATCCAGCGCTGCGCCGATGCACGCCAACAGATACAGCGGATACGCGCCGATCAGCACGAGTACTCGATTGTCGTAAGTTGCCGACGACATCGCGACGAGTGCTACGTGGCGCAGCAAATAACGCGGGTCGGTCGTGGCAATAAGAGCCGTCATGGCCAGAGCAGCGCACAACAACACAGCCAACCACGGACGCTGGCGACGATGCAACGGCGAGTGGTCGTCATCCCAGAAGCCGGCATACCACAGCATCAAACTAAACCACGCCAGTGGCAATGCGATTAAAGCAAGCCAGCCGCCATACCACCATAAGTTGATGTGCAGCACAAGTGAACCCAGGTCATAAAACAACATCGCGGAGTGCGCCAGGAAAAACGCACTGCCCAGCAACATGCCGCCGCCCGCCAGGCACACACCAAGCGAACGCCGCTCCGCGTTGATGAGCACAGTGAGGCCCAGCCACAACAGCAAAATGGCGTTAAACAGTGAAAGCGTTAACTGCAACCAGGGAACAATGTGGAACTGCTGCATGAGTACTCGCCGGCGTCAACCTTCCCACGGCACACGACGCCCGCGTTCATCGCGCCGGTAGGCTATGCCGTTATCGTCCCATTCCAACAAGCGACCGGCGCGCAAAATCACGGCGGCACGCAGGCGCGCCACTTTCTCATCCGTCGTCGAATCGTTCAAGCCCCAGGCGGTATAAATCTGCCCGTTCACGCGCGAAATCGTGCGTTTGTCGCGAAAGCCCATGCGTGCCGCGATCTGTTCATTGGTCATGCCCTGCGCCAGCATACGCGCGACAGCTTGTTCGTTTGGCTCCAGCAAACTCATGGGCGAGTCCTCGTCTTTACGCCGCACTTCCTGCACACGCGATTCAATGTCGGGGTCGATGAAGCCGCGCCCATTGATGGCTTCGCGCAACAACGGCACGATCATTTGCGGCAAGAGAAAATTCGATTTGCGCACGTAAGCGTAATGGCTGAGGATGCCCGATTCACGAAAGTCGCGATAGTAGTTGTCATCATCTTGGATTGAATAGAAAACAACCGGCAAGCGAGGATATTCGCGGCGCAGCGCAACGGCGGCCTGAATGCCGTTCATGTCGCCCGCCAATTGCACGTCCATCAGCACCGCGTCGGGACGCTGCGTCAGACACAATTGCAGCGCTTCTTCGCCGCTGCCGCAATCGCCCGTTACCTTTGCGTCGCCCGTGGCGGTCAGGCCGCTTTTCATCGCCGGGCGCAAACGTTCGTTGTCTTCCACCAACAACACATTCATCATGATTTCCTCTGAATACTCAGTTTACGAGTACTCACTTTAGCGTCCGCCCTGCCGCTGCACGTGTCAAGCACACGGGTGCGCAAGAAAGTTTTTTAAGTGCGCCAAATCGCGTCTTTAAAGCGTAGAGACGACTTGCACCTTCGGCCTACAATGAGGCCCGTTAATTCATTATGAAAGGACAACAATGCAAAGCACGATGAAGAACTGGCGCCACTATTTTGAACGCAACAAAGTGAATCGTATGGCGATTCCGTGGGAGCGCGGCGTGAATATTGAGTCGCACCTGCACGCGCCGTTAGTGCGCTCGCTGCAACGTTTTCAGGTCGGAGAATCGGGTGGCAGCGGTCATCTACAGCGCCTGGCGTGTTTGACCAACAATGCGGATTATGCGGCTGCCATCGAGTTGTTTGCCGCCGAAGAAGGCGAACACGGACGGCTGCTGGCGCAAATGCTGAAAAGCCTCGACGCTCCATTACTGGATAGCCATTGGAGCGACGGCATTTTTGTGCTGCTGCGACGATTCGGTGGCCGCAGCCTACGCGGGTTCCACATCGAACTGCTGACGCTGCTCATCGCGGAGATGATCGCCAAGCGCTACTACCGCGCGCTTTACGAAGGCAGCACCGACGAAGTCCTGCGTGCCCTGTGCAGCCAAATTCTCAGCGACGAAGAAGGCCATGTCGCTTTCCACTGCGACTATCTTCGTGTGGCGTTCGCACCGCTTTTACCGGCGAATCGAGTACTCGTTCGCACATCGTGGCGCACAGTGTATGGCCTCGCGTGCCTGCTGGTGCTATTCGATCATCGCGGGGTGTTACGTGCCAGCGGCGTTTCAGCACGGGAATGGTGGCGCGGCTGCAATCACGTTTTTGATGACACGGCGTGCAGCATTTTCCGTAATCAGGCCATGCAGCAAAGCCGCGCGCCTTTGCACAACGCCGGCTAAAGAAAGTCACTCCAGATTGGGAAAAGACACCATGAAAACAAATGTTCAACCATCGCAAGATCGTTCCGGCCAGTGGATAAACGACCTCGACCTCCAGGCCACTAAGGCAAATGGCGCCAACACCGACACGCGCTCGCGGATGCAGCCACTGCGCCGCTTTGTTGTGGTCGCGGGATTACTGCTTTGCGCTTTTGGTGCTGTGGCGCTGTGGCGCGGCATGAACCCGGCGCTTTCCAACGAGCAAGTTATCGCGCGCCAGTTGGAAGCGATGCGTAACGGCATCGAGAAGCGGAGCGCCGGCAGCATCACGCAATACATCAGCAGCGATTGCACCTGGAACGGCATGGACGCCAAATCGCTGCGCGCCGCCATCGCGCAATCTTTGCTGCAGTGGCGCGATGTGCGCCTCGACTTTGACGACTCGGGAACGGTCGTGACCGGCGACGAGGCCGCGTCAACGGGCCGTTACATTCTGACTGTGCGCGAAACAAAAGATGCCAAACCCGAAACCTACCGGGGCACCTTCGGGCTGCATTGGAAAAAGCGCAACGGCAACTGGTATGTGACACAGGCAAGCGGCGGCGAGCAATTGCCCGGCGTCGGCAACGCAACCGATCCATCGATGTGATGCTTTTTTCGGGCGCAGCCTGGCGAACCGGCTGCGCGCCGAAAGCCAAGGGAAACTTTGAGGAGATAGTTATGAGCGAACGAGTACTCGACGAGCGGCGGGGCGGCGTCACGGGCTGGCTACGTCAACTGGACGGACTGCTGCGTGGTGAAGCCACACGTCTTTCGGCTTTGCGCAACGGCACCATTGATATTTCACCCGATGGCCTGGCTATTGTCATCATGGTGCTGGGCCTGATTTATGGCTTGTGCATGGGCTGTTATGCGCTGTTTCAAGCCGGTGGCCCCTCGTGGCCGCAAATGCTGTCCACCATGGGCAAAGTGCCGCTGCTTTTTGGTTTAACTTTGCTCGTCACATTTCCTTCGTTGTATGTTTTTAACGCCTTAGTGGGATCACGATTATCTTTAGCGTCCATGTTGCGTCTCATCGTAGCTGCGTTGGCTGTAATGCTGGCTATTCTGGCGTCCTTTGGGCCGATTGTCGCCTTCTTCTCCATGAGCACGACCAGCTACCATTTCATGTTGCTGCTTAACGTCATCGTCTTTGCCGTCGCGGGGTTTCTCGGCCTGAAGTTTCTGCTGCACACATTGCACCGGCTCAGCATCGCGCGCAATATGCCGGAAGAAGCAAAACACTCGAGCAGCACAGGCTCAAGCAGCACAGCAAGTGTCGCCACCCACACTGCGGCACTACAAACCGCTCCGGCGCAGAGCGGCTTGGCGACAAATACAGCAAGTGCGGGCGCACTCGACCGGCTCGACGAGCAAGTACTCGGGGATGAAGTCAAGATTGTTTTTCGCGTGTGGATTCTGGTGTTTGGCCTGGTTGGGGCGCAGATGAGTTGGGTGTTGCGTCCGTTTCTGGGACATCCGGGCACTGAGTTCGCGCTGCTGCGCGCTCGCGAATCGAACTTTTTCGAAGGCGTGCTCAGCGCGCTGTCACACCTCTTTGGTTGATGCAAAGAGATAAGGAGTTCCATGGCCCGTGTTCCGACTTCACCGCGACAGACGCTGCTTTCCACAACTGACGCCGTGTTGCGCGGCAGTGATGCAAGCGACACAGCTCCGCATGTACCGCACGAGAATTCGGCGGCAAGTAATGACACTGCCCGGATGTCTGTCGCACTGCTCACAAGCATCGTTACCTTCGGGCTGATTTACGGTGCGGCCATGGGCACCTTTGGTGGAATGCGACCGGCGCAAGTTCTGTTCTCGGCGGTCAAGGTGCCGTTGCTGCTGTTGGTGACGGGCGCCATCGGTCTGCCCAGCATTTTCGTGTTGTATTCACTGTCCGGCCTGCGCGATGATTTTTCTCAAGTGCTGCGCGGATTGCTGGCGACACAGGCGGCGCACGCCACAGTGTTGGCTGCGCTCGCGCCCTTTACGCTGCTGTGGTATGCCTCGTGCGCCGACTACCGGCTTGCCGTGCTGTTCAATGCCTTGATGTTTGCCGTAGCGACGGCTTCCACACAGCGTGTGCTGCGACGTTACTGCCGCGAACTGATTGCGCGCAACGCTCGTCATCGCACGCTGTTGTGGGCGTGGCTTGCGCTTTATGTCTTCATTGGCATCCAGATGGGTTGGATGCTGCGGCCTTTTATCGGCGACCCGACACGCACGACCACATTCTTCCGGCCCGACGGCTTGAGCAACGCCTACGAAGCTCTGGTGAGGTTTCTCCTGTGATGCGCTTGCACAAATCACACAGGACTTGCGTAACAAGCTTGCAAATGCAGAATACAGCGCTCCAAGCTACAGCGCTTCAGGCGTAGCGTGATACGCCCCTACACAGTCGGCTTCGTGCGCAAATTACAGCCTTTATGCACCGCGCATTAACCAGCCGATCAGTGCGCCGCCTGCCAGCAGCCACGTCGCGTTAAGCCGCGTGCGCAGCAACAGCACAAGCGACACGATAGCCACAATTATGGTTGCCAAATTGGTGAGTGATGAGCGCGCCAGAAGCATGGTGGCCCAGGCCATCAGGGCCAGTGACGCGGCGTTCACAGCATCCAGAAACCAGCGCATCAGCAGTGATGTTTTCAATCGTTCCATCAGCATCGACAGCAGAGCAACAAAAAGAAAAGACGGCAGAAAGATTCCAACCGTCGCTGCGACCGCGCCCGTCCAGCCGGCGATTTGAAAACCGATAAATGTTGCAGTTGTGAACACCGGGCCGGGCGTCACTTGCCCGATTGCCACGGCATCAATGAGTTGTCGCTGCGTCAGGAGTCGTGGCACGAGATCGGCCTGCAAGAACGCGATCAGCACATAGCCGGAACCATAAAGAATGGAGCCGATTTTCAGGAACGACCAGAACAACCCGGTGGCCGACGAAGTGAGCGGAATAACCGGCGCCAGAACCAGCAGCGGTGCGGAACGCGAAGCCGGTTCTTCACCAGGCCGGTCATCCTCTGTGCCGGACGTGAAGTCAGCGGGAGAAGCCTCTGCCGCACTCTGAGTACTCGTCGCGTTGTTATGCGGTGACGGGTGTGCGCTGCGTTGTGCAAACACGCTGGCGAGCAATCCGGCCAGGGCGGCCAGGCCAAGAACTGTGAGTTCATGCACACGCAGGGCCAACAGCGCGCAGGATGCCAGCGCCACCAGCCAGGCGAGCCGGTGTTTGAGCGCGGTTCCGGCAAACTTCCATAGCGCCTGCACAATGATGGCACATACGACCGGCGCCATGCCACGCAGCAGCCACTGCATTTGCGGCAGAGCGCCATAAGTTTCGTAAAGCCAGGCCAGCAAAAGCACAAGGCAAAATGCGGGCAGAATGAAACACACACCCGCCACGACCAGGCCGGGCCAGCCCGCGCGCAGTTTGCCGATGTGTATTGCGAGTTCCGTCGAGTTGGGGCCGGGAATAAGGTTGGTCGCGCCAACGAGGTCGAGGAACTGCTGGCGCGTCATCCAGCCACGCCGCGTCACAACTTCGTCTTCCATCATGGCGATGTGCGCCGCCGGCCCGCCAAAGGCCGTCGCGCCCAGGCGTCCGAAAAGCAGTGCCAGGTCGCGTAGCCGGCTTGTGTTGGAGCTTTGCGAGTACTCTTCGGGCGTTACGGCGGTATTTTTACTTCGCATCGACGCTTAAGGATACCGCATCTTTGCGTTTCGACCCTTAAACTGCGTGTATTTAACGCACCATCTAACCACGCCCGATTTTGGCCTGCAACGCGCAGAAGATGGTATATTGCGTTCTGGAAAAGAGCGAGTCTTTCATCATGAAACAATCTTCAAGCGAGCACGCGACCTATGCATCCGCCGGCGTCAACATCGAAGCGGGTAACGAAGTCGTGCGCCGCATCAAACCTCACGTACAGCGCACACGCATTCCCGGTGTGTTGGGTGGCATCGGCGGTTTTGGCGGGCTCTTTCAGCCCAATTTGGCGGGGATGCAGGAGCCGGTTCTGGTTTCGGGCACCGACAGCGTCGGCACGAAACTCAAAGTCGCGTTTGCGTTGGGCAAGCACGACACCATCGGCCAGGACGTTGTCGCCATGAACGTCAATGACGTGTTATGCTGCGGCGCGCGACCGTTGTTTTTCCTCGATTATCTGGGCGTCGGCCAGTTGGAAGTCGATGTCGCCGAAGCCGTCATCAAAGGCGTGGCCGATGGCTGCGCCGATGCCGGATGCGCGCTCATCGGCGGCGAGACGGCGGAGTTGCCCGGCATCTACACTCAGGGCGAATACGACCTGGTCGGCTGCTGCGTCGGCATCGTTGATAAGGCAAAGATCATCGACGGCTCCACCATTAAAGCCGGTGATGTGATTATTGGTCTGCCTTCCAGCGGATTGCACTCCAACGGCTACTCGCTGGCACGCAAAATTCTGGAGCCGCTGGGATTCCAAACTCAAATCGAAGCGCTGGGCACCACGCTGGGCGAAGCGATGCTGGCACCAACAAAAATCTACGTGCGGCCTGTCTTGAGCGTGCTTGAACACGTCCAGGTCAAAGGCATCGTGCATATCACCGGCGGCGGCTTCTATGAGAACATTCCGCGCGTGCTTCCCGCAGGAACGCGTGCCGCTATTGAACATGGCTCCTGGCCGGTGCCACCGCTTTTTGCGTTGTTGCAGGAGCAGGGCAATGTCCTTGAACGCGAGATGTTTACGACCTTCAACATGGGCATCGGCCTGATTTTGGTGATCGAACCCGCACAGGAAGAAGCCGCCCGCCGAGTGCTTGGCGAGTACTCGATGGAAGCGTTTCGCATCGGCACCATCGAAGCCTGCGATGACGCGCCACACGTTACACTGCGCTCTTAAATTGCCGCAAGCGACGCAACTCTGCGTCGGACGCCGGGCCCGGTTTGACGCCACAGCGCGTCGAGGAGAATTGTTATGAGCCGTATCGTATCCTGTCGCACTGCCTGGAAGTTTTTACTTGTCCCCATGTGTGCCGCAGCTTTAGCTCTCACGAGCCGTGGCGTTACGGCCCCGGCGGGGAACTCAACAGCCAAACTGCCGCCCAACGGACGCATCATGTACAACATGAGCAGCGCGATGGTGAGCGGCTCCATGACCATCTCATGGCTCCAAGGCGGCGCAAGAATGCGCCAGGACATGAACATGAAGACGTCCATGAGCGCACCACGAGGCCGTTCAAACGGAGGGCCGGCCACGATAAAAGGCTGGACAATCTACGACGGCACATACGTGTACACCTACATGCCGATGATGGGCTCAGGTGGCGGTAAGCGTGTCATGCGCATGAAACTTCCGCCGGAGGTTTCACGCAGAATGATGATGGGCGGACTCAATTCGCTTGCCGGCCCGGCTGGTCAGAGCAAGGTCGTCGGAAAAGCGACGCTGCTTGGAAAACCGTGCCAGATTCGCGAGTCGACCATGAGCAACCAGCGCGTGAAAGCTCGCACCCGTCTCTGGATGTGGCAAGGTTTGCCGTTGCGCATAGAATCGACGATGCAAGTCAGCGGCATGCAAGCGGGACGTGCTCCGAACGCGGCGGCATCTCAGACACGCACCATCAGGACAAATCTTGTTGCTACCAAAGTCGATACATCCTCCAAGCCATCAGCAGCGCTTTTTAAAGTCCCGGCGGGCTACTCCGTTCAAGACATGCGGATGCCGACTTCGATGGGCCGCTTGCGCTAGAAGAGCATCCTGGCTAAGAGAGCGCCCTGGGTGACAGAGCACCCGCGCGAGACGAGCCAGTGCGAATTGAGTGAGTACTCGTGATGTGGCACTTCCTTATGGTCATGCGCGAGAACTCACTCGTCAGTTTCAGCTTGCCTCAGACGATGCGGGAGCGTATAATGTCTTCAGGTGGCAAATGCACCACCGTACGGGATGTAGCTCAGCTTGGTAGAGCGCCTGCTTTGGGAGCAGGAAGTCGTCAGTTCGAATCTGGCCATCCCGATTAAGAAACCTTCAAAACGTGCGTAAAATTGCGACTTTTATGCACAAAAGCTGTACAATCGTGAGGGTTTCCGAGCGTCTTTACTGCCCTTCCAAAATCAAATTTGGAGGGCAAAATGCACAAAACAGCGCATACTTTCACCAGTTCCACCGACGTGGACACAAGCCTCACCGTCGCGGACTTGGAGCGCCACGGGCGCGACTGGCTTTTCGATTGCGAATATCGCCAGCATTCTACACGCACCATAGAACTGCGTAAGTTTCTCACCGAAAAGCTGGTCTGGTTTCTACGCGAGCATGGCCACGAGCGTTGCGGTACATCCGAATTGAAACAGTTCCTGGTGTATATCGGCAATGCACACGAATCGCCAAGTGGGCGATGGGGCAATCCACGTCTGAGGCGTGCGGTGCGATCTGTTACGGTGCTTGACTACTTTCGAGTACTCCGCACATTCTTTGGTTGGCTCGTTAAAGAGGGTGTCTTGGAAGTCTCACCTGTTTCACGCATCGCGCCACCGGTCGCGCGTTCCAATCAAATTCAACCCTTTACCAGTGAGCAGGTTGGCCTCTTGTTGCAGGCTGCACGTAAGTCACTGCATCCGCGCCGCGATGAGGCAATCCTTCTTTTCTTGCTCGATACTGGCGTGCGCGCCACCGAACTGTGCGAACTAAAAATGTCACAGTTGGATCTCGATGGCCGGCGCTGCACGGTGCGCGGTAAGGGTAATAAGACGCGAACCGTGTACTTGGGGCGGCGGACCGTCAAGGCCGTATGGAATTACCTCAAAGAAGATCCGCGTGAAGATGATGAGCCGGTGTTCGTGTCGGATCGCGGCACACGTGCCGGTGATCCCCTAACCCGTTCTGGACTGCTTCAACTGATTCGACGGCTTGGCCGTGCTGCTGGTATTCAATCGGCTAGATGCTCCCCACACACCTTCCGGCATACTTTTGCTGTTGACCTGTTGAGGTCTGGTGCGCACATCTTTGCGTTGCAGCAATTGCTTGGGCATACGAGCCTTCACATGACGAATCGTTATGTTGCTCTAGCTCAGGCTGACATTGAGAATCAACATCGACTGCACTCACCTGTAGACCGCCTACGAACTGGAAAATGACTTGAGAAAGCGCAAATTATCATGGCACTGAGACAAGGCACAGCAAGAGGCGAAAGGCGCAACACTACGGGTACTCGTAAGCCATCCGCGCCGCAGGTCCCAACAGAGGCGCCGGAATCAGGCGATTATACCGAGCCTGCTTCGTTGCAACAACTGCGCGATGCACTCGATGAGCGCGAGCATGACATCGTGCGAATTGGTGCATTGCTCTTGCAGGCGCGCCAGGAAATGCAAGAGCAACTCTCTCGATATTTAAACACGGTAGATCGTTACAACCCAAGCAAAGCACCATATCGCATGAGCGAAGCCGAGTTCAGCCGCATGTTGCAGTCGTTCACCCAGGAAACACCGCCGTGGATACAACGGATTATCGAATACGCCACGCAGGTGCGGCGCCATCCCACGGTGCGCTGGGAAGATGTCGGGGCGCAGATCGGCCTGGCCGAACGCACCATGCGCACATACATACGCATTTCCAAGCTGCCCAAAGATGTGCAGGAAAGCATCGCCAGTGGCGAAATCAGCCATCGCAACGCTATCGCTATCGCCGGTATCAAAGACCCGGAACAAGTTCGCAAAGTCGCAAGTGAAGTAGTGACGAAGGGATTCACAAGTTCTAAAGCCAGGCGCTATGCACGCCAGGTTAGGAATGCCGAACCCGCTCATGTCCCCGCGCTTCAAGACCTTGTAGCCGCCATAGACAGGAATGCTACAGCATTAAGATCTGATGCGAACGTTGACACGCAGAAGGACAAGGATCAACTCAGAGGACTCAAGCGAGAGTTGATTTTGTCGCACCGCAACCTCATTTCCGTAATTGATTTTCTTCTTGAGGAGTCCGGCTAAACGCCTATCATCCCGCTGGACAACGCTTCAAAATATATTGCGGCGCACTGTGAAAAAATCGGCTTACGAGAGCCATAATTTTTTATACTAATGAGTATAAGTTGATCGTCTCGTGAAGGAGGCAGTATGCAACACAACTGTTTACGGAAATTGCGCACTCAGCGTGGAGAATCCATCTGGGGATTGACTAGCCGCACTGGCGTCAGTGCGACCACAATTTCTGCCATCGAATGCCACGGATATCAGCCACGACAATCAACACGTGAGCGTATAGCTGCGGGCCTCGGTTGTTCGGTACACGATGTGTGGCCGGAACATAAAAAGGAGATGTCAACACCCACATGACGCCCGCTGCAAAAGCGCGGCAATCAGCCGGGCTAACCATTGAACAGGCTGCCAAACGTGCGCGGATCGGGGTTGAGTACTTGCGGCGATTAGAGCGCCACGGTGGTGCCAGTTATGTTCTGGCGCGTCGCCTCGCTCGACTCTATGGTGGGTGCAACATCATGACTTTTCTCTGAGGGTATTTAGTCATTGAAGGGTAGTAAGACGCTAGAGTTCCGCTTGAGCGGGAGTCGCACCCGGCTTGAGCAAGATGCAACGCCCAAATCAATGAGACTGCGCCATGTGGCGCGCGCTGGGGCTGAAATGAAGCGCCCCCACCCGACTGTCATCGGAGGGCGCTAAGGAAACCTTCAATGGAGATTCTAAATTCTTCAAACACTGACGTCAAGCCACCTCCACACACCGAGATGATTAAGGAGCCAGACACAAACCTCTGCAGCAGAAACGGCGGTTTTGTCGGTTCTTCCTTTCAGGATATTGAAAAAAATTTGTGAGCCGGTGCCAATCGCGAGTGCGGACGAAGAGACACAAAGAGTACTTGCGGAAGCCTTCCGTGAGCCGCCCCGACCACTCACTGTTGACCTACTGCCGGTCTCGCTGCTTGAACCGCAATTAATACCGGAGCCGTTCCGTGAATGGCTTTTTGATATTGCCGATTCAATGAGCGTGCCGCTCGACTACCCTACAGCGGCAGCCCTTGTAACGACGGGTGCCACAGTAGGACGCCAGATAGCCATCCGGCCAAAGCGATACGACAATGGATGGAGCGTTCCCGGCAATCTTTGGGGCTGCGTCATTGGGCGCCCTGGAGCCCAAAAGACACCGGCGTGCGATGAAGCCTTGGCACCGTTGAAGCGCCTCGCAGCCGAACGGATGGAGCAATTCGAGGCCATCAAGAAAATTCACGAGGCACAGGAGTTAATCTCTGAGATCCACGTTAAGAACACCAAGAATGAATTGCAGAAGGCGATGAAACGCCGCGCTAGTGATGACGAACTTCAACACCTCGCTTTGAGCGCCACTGCCGAAAATGATTCGGAGCCACCCACATGTCGCCGTTACATTGCCAATGATACTACGATGGAAGCACTGGGGATGGTGTTGCTGGAAAATCCGCGCGGCGTCCTGGTGCAGCGCGACGAGTTAGCCGGATTCCTAAAGTCCTTTGAAAAGCAGGGCCACGAAACCGACCGGGCGTTCTATCTTGAGGGCTGGAACGGGAACGGCGATTTTACTTTCGACCGTGTGATTCGCGGCATTGGGCAGCACTTGAAGTCGGTGTGCATTTCAGTTTTCGGCACGACGCAACCCGGCGTGTTGGCACCGTTCCTTCGCAATGGCTCAGGCGAAAACGCCGACGGATTGATTCAGCGTTTTCAGATAGCAGTTTACCCCGACGCTGTGCCGTTTCGCCTATCGGATCGCCAGCGCAATGCTACAGCGAAAAACCGCGCGCACGCCATCTTCAAAGCGTTGGACGAACTTGACCCCGCTTCGATTGGTGCCACTGTCGATGACTGGTCGCCAATTCCCTACCTTCGCTTTTCGCCAGAAGCGCAGGCTCTTTTCAATGATTGGTGGAATGACCTTGAGACGAATAAGTTGCGAGCCGGGGAAGTACCTGCTATCGAATCGCATCTTGCGAAATACCGCTCTCTGATGCCCAAGCTGGCACTGTTGTTTCATTTGATTGAAGTGGTTGACGGCAAAGCTTCTGAAGTGGTTGACGTGCGTGCAGCAGGGATGGCAGCAGCCTGGTGTGATTATCTTGAAAGTCATGCCAGGCGCATCTATCAAATGGCTTATGACGGTGATCCAGAACCGGCTTTGAGATTGGCTGAGAGAATCCGCCAAAGCTTGCCGAACCCCTTTAAGCCGCGTGACGTGCTACGCAAAGGCTGGTCCGGTTTAGACACCTTCGATGATGTTCAACGCGCCTTGAATCTCCTCGAAGAGCGCGGCTGGGTGCAGAGCGTGATAGTCCCGGCACCGGGAGAAAAAGGAGGCCGACCCTTACAACAGGTCTATATCAACCCGCAAGTCTGGAAACAAGGCGGTGCGGAATGAACTATCTCACTCTCTTTCACACCGGCGAAGTTTTCAAACACTACGGAAAAGAAACTGACAAAACCGACAGAACCCCGCAACAGACTCAGAAAAATCTAGAAGCCATCCCAAAACCTCCGTCGAGGTGATGTCGACACTCAGAGAAGCGCAAAAACGCCTGATTTTTTGCGACATTGAGCCTGTTCAAAGGTCACGAAGAAATCACGCTGGAGGTTTTGGGATGGCTTCTAGAAAGTCTTAGCGAATCAACTGACAAAACCGACAAAACCCGATTTGATGTGGCTTTTTATCCCAGAGACCACTACGACATCAGCCTGGCTAGGCAACATGCGGTGAAAGAACGTGGAGAGATCCGCGAGTACTTACTGCAAAAATCAGAGGAGGAACTATGAACGACTTTGAAACCATTCACCCGATTGTCTCGGCGATGGTCGCGCTGATGCAGCGTGAGGGACTGGAAGAGTTTCTGACAACCGCGTCGCTACTCGAATTCTTTTAAACGAGCACGCAGCACCGGAACTGAAAAATGATCCGCGTTGGCCCGAGCTCCCTGTAGGCTTTTCAATCGCTCTTAAGAAAAACCGCGACGACTTGTTGCGCGCCGGCGTGCGCATTGTTCAGACCGAGCGACGGAAAACCAATGGCAAGCGCGGCAAGGTGCTACGACTCACACCAGTGCCGCCCTTGGTGCCGGAAAATGCCGAAAAGGTGCTCGAAAATGCGGGGAATGGAAGGTGATTTTTGATGCGAAATCAGCGCGATTCACGCTCAGCAAGCCCTCTTTCGTATTATGGACAAAAGAAAGACGAAACGAACCGTCTTTTCCGACAAAATCTCTTCATCTCACCACCCTGAAAACAGCAGAAATTATCGTATTTAATGGGCAGCTTCGACTCGTTTGCGGGTAGTAGCGACGGCAATACGAGAAAGTTTGTGAAAAACCTGTAAACAAACTGTTCACAAATTACTAACTGTAGTCACAATTTTTCACTTTGGAGGACAGTATGAGCAACACAATCAACTTCGATGCAACGATAGAAGCCGCTGGCACAACGGCTGGAGAATTCGTGCTACGTCGCGGCAAGATCTTCGAGGCTGGAAAATTTCCTGAACTGGGCGGGTTCGAGGTCACACCCGAGGAAGCGAAAGCGGCTGTCGCTGCGTTCAAGCCGTGCGCGGTCAACCTTGAGCACACTTCGTCGCTGCTCGATAACAAACTCGGGAGCCTGCTTTCTGTAGAAATGGGCGCCGATGGCAAGTCGATTTTCGGGGTACTCGCTGAACCAAAATGGCTCGCGGACCTGGTACCCGAAGGCAAGCGCAAAGTTTCCATCGAGTTGCACAAGCTGAAAAAGACAATCGAGGGCATTGCGTTGACGCTTTCGCCTCGCAGCCGGACGTCGCCGAGTACTCGCGCACCAAAGCGGCGCAACTCATCGCGGCCAATAAAGGTGTCCGCTCTTTTTGCTCCTGCGTAGCCTTTTCCTCGATGACTTTCACACGAGCGATAGTGTTGTCCGACACACCGGCAATCTTGGCAAGCTAGGCGCGAGTATTTACAGGTTCTTCCGCTTTTGCACAATTCTGCAAAGGCTGGGGATTCACTCCTCCAGTTGATGTGACAAGATTCTCTTTTGCTTTGACTCGAAAGATTTCTTCCAGTTGAAGCGCAAGGCGTGCGCGTTCAGGCTACTATGGTGCGAGGCCGACCACCTTTTTTACCATTGACGCGCGCTGCTGCTGCTTTGGCCGCGCTCTTCTTGGCACCACCAGCCTGCCCCATGCTTTGCACTGTAGATAGCCCAAGCGCGAGACTCAACACAGCAATCAGCGTCATTTGAACATCCAAGCTATCCCAAAACAGAGCACGACCATCTACAACACGCACATCAGACAGATTCCCATCCGTGGCATCATTCAAGCCGCGCAACTCGCGTGCTGGCGTGGCGACAGTGGCGCCGCCACGCAGCGCGATATGAAGTAATCCTGTCGCTGGGTCATATCGCACATCTTCGGCGTGTGGCTCACGAGCGCGTCGCTCTTCACTTTCACGAGCTATGCGCCGCAAGTCCTCATCCGAATACGGAAACACTGGCAAACGCTTTGGCGTAGCCTTCTCTGTCGCCTTCATCATACTCAACTCCTTCACCGTCATTCCTCAAGGCACCGGACTGATCCGATCCCACTCACTCAAGAGGTACTCTTGATTAGCTGCTACTAACTGCCACGCTTGGCGAATAATGCGGCTGGTGGCGTGCCGGTTCACTTCACGAATGTCTAAGGTATCAAGATTTATTACGACCTCGGCCCCGGCATGCCACACGTGAACATGGCGCGGTAGATGGTCATTCGTGTAAATCTTCACGTCAAAGCCGTTGCTTTGTAGAACCGTTGGCATATCTTCCTCGTACATTTAATATAACCCAAGCCTTTGGGTTTTTCAAACAGGGCATGACGCAGGAAAAAACGGCGGCTGTCGTTGGTGTAACAGATCAAATGGTGGCAAAGTGGGAGAAGAACGAAAGGAACTTGAAAAATCAAGATGCTTTCGTTGAAAGCGAACCAGACGACGACACCGAACCAGCCCCAATTATTCCCGACTTGCGTGTATCGGTGCCGCGTACGGCGCACGTTGAGATACCCCTTCTGTCCAAAAAACTGCTTTTCTGGATTTTTACCCTTCCACTTGGGAAAAGGTCTCACGAGACACACCTACCCCTCCTTATTTGAGAGACCCCTACCCCTGTGTAAAGTAGAATCGACAGCAGGCTGGCGGCGCGGTCGTGATGCAGCGAGTGTTAAAGATGTAACAGTGTGCAGGTATAGTTATCAGGCGCGGGTAAGTTATTTCGATTTGATGCGCTTGCGCAGCCAAGGCTCACGATAGAACCACGCGAAGCGATGGCAGAACCACATAGCCGCGTCAAAGAGGCCTAAAGCAACAATCAATAATCAATAAAGCATCCATAATGCGTAGTGTAAGCGTTTTCAAAGAGTACTTATGTCCCGACCCTGCTAGGTCATTCGATATAACAGCATTGAATATAAATAAAGTTACATTCATTTCATCGGCGTTTTTGTCAATATTCCGTGCTCAGATTGACCCGCTTCGAGGACTCGTTTCAGGTGTCCAAACCATCGTTATATTCAATGAAGTCTCAATATCGCGTTTGATATGATGCACTGCTGTTCTATCTGCGAACGGTTCGCAGATGCACCACGTTTATAACTTTGCGTTTAAAGGCGATTCTAGGCGTTGAGGGTGTGAGACTGCGTAAGTGTGCGGACGTTGGGGAATCGGCTGTCAGCGTGGCACCAGCACGCGGGAATCAATACAGATTCAGCGCTGAAGCAGCAGCCACAAAACCAAGACTGAACAGACAACTAAAACTGTTGCAACTGTGACAATCTCCCACAGACTGGAAGCGGCGAAAGAACCGAGCAGAACAACACTCATACACACTCCGAGACAGTGAACAATTGCAATCCGTACATTCTTGTTGATTTTCATCATTATGCAGTTTCACTAATTGCGACGCTGCACACAAAAAGCAAAAGAGCGGGCAACCCGTAGGCTACCCGCTCTTTCCCTGTTTGCTACTTATGTGCGATCTGTGAGTTAATTGCAGACTCACTCACCCCAGTATTTCACGACTGTCGCTACGTAAGCAGCGGATACTCCTACTGCTAACGCAGCGGCACCAAACAACGCCATCATGACATTTCTCCCTTGCTCTTGTTTTTCGCCGCAGGGGATACAGCAAGTCAGTGACCTACTGAACGACAGTTTGTGCGGCAACACACAAAACAAAAAGCAGAGCAACCCGAAGGCTACTCCGCTCTTTGAGTACTCGTGTTACCTGGTGAACCGTTCCCACACATCCACCAGCCCAAACGCCGCCAGCAGATAGACACCGATCAATAGCACCGGCGCTGCGCTGTCGGGCGTCACTGTGTTTCCTCGATTCGTTCCTCGACCGCTGCCACCAGATACTTCATCAATTCAACGGCCCGAGACTGCGGGCAATGACAGAAGAGTTCAAACTCGCTGGGTGTGTCCTCGAAAAGAGTGCAGCGCACGCCTTTGTCGGCGAAGTGCAGGGCCAAGATGTCGAGCCATTCCTTGTCATTCATCTTGATGACGCAGGCCGGCGCGAACGTGTTTGTCGCGTTATACACTTTGCTCGTGGTCGTGGCCTCACGCTCCCGAAGAGCTTCTTTGCTTTGGCCGTGGCGCGCTGTTCCTTGCGCTCATTCCACGGCTTACCTTTCCATTGCTTGTAGAAGCGGCGGAAATCATGCTGTGAGCCTTTGAGACCGGCAACATCAAGCATCTTCTGCGTTTCCTTCGCCAGTGCATCGATCTGCTGCAACAGGCCGCGAATCTCAGCCTGTTTCTTGTAGGCTTCGTCTTCAAGCCATTGGCTCATATCGCACGCCCAGTTGCACATTTCCCAGGTCATGGCCGTGCGCTCAAGGTATTCCTCGTGCTCTTTGTCACGGTCTAGCTGTTCGGTTTCACTCATTGGATCCTCCGTGTTGTTTTCCGACAATAGGCCCGGCGGGAATCGAACCCGCGACCGTCGCGTTAGGATCGCGCTGCTCTGTCCACTGAGCTACGGGCCTGAGTACTCGCTACGCCGCGCGCTGCGCCAGCACATCGGAAGCGATGAGCCCCTGGCGCTCGTAGCGGGCTGTGCATTCTTCAAGCAGTTCCAAGGCTTCGGCGCACGTAGCGCGATAACCCTGCATGTCGCCTGCTACCCACACTTCCCAATCGCGTGTCTCTTCATCGAACTGAATTCCGGTTTGCATAGCAATATCCTCCAAATTCCCAACTGATAGGTATTATATCTGTCTGTTGGGTTTAATGCAAGTCACTGCAATACTAGAAGAGGAATATTTTCCTGTCCGTTGGGTTCGGTTATAATAAGGGCATGGACGAGAAGGAATTGATTCGCCAGGCGATGAGCGTGATTGGAAGCCGACGCACCGAAGCCAAAGCAAAGGCATCACGAGCGAACGGCAAGAGAGGCGGGCGCCCGAGCACTGCCATCAAGCCGCTGTCTGAATTCGAGTGCAAGTGTGGAGCAACTCAGGACAGCGAGCACAAGTCGTATTGTCCGCGTGGCCGCGCCTACAGACGACGGCAGAGGTAGTGCGAATTAAGCGAACTAAGTGCGTAGTACTCGCAAAAATTGCTTAGTTCGCTTAATTCGCACCTTTTAAAGGAAGTAGCCTATGGCACTCGGTAGCAACGAGTTGGAGTGCATAGCTAATAGTGCTCTAACAAAGAGCGCCTAGTTTTCAAAAAGGTAGGGTTGTAGAGGCGTAGTGCTGAGCGTGAAATAGGCAAAAACACGCGTATAAACAGCACTTCCTTTGGGAGCAGGAAGTCGTCAGTTCGAATCTGGCCATCCCGATTACCTCACACTCTGTTTTTCACTTTCCTTCTCACAATGAGCGCCTGTTTCTCAATTTCCAGCAGCCCAAATTTTGATTTTGAAGTGTTTAAATGCAAGAAAGAGAGTGCAGTTGGTGAGTATTCAAATGTTGTGTTGAAGGTATCGTAATCAACCGCCTTTAACAATTTCCTTCCAGATTACGCTTTTCAGCACACTTGCAGCTACAGCACTTACACAGTTAGCAATGATGCCCGTCCATACTAACCCTGCGCCCCATCCACTGAATAATACATGGTGAATGGAAGCCCACAAACTGTGGCAAAATCCGTCCGTGACACCATATCGTAATCCATAGTCTTATAACTGTAGATATTTGCGCTTGCGTACAACATCACAGTGACAAGCGCCGGACGTGCAAAGAAGTGCTTTTTGGTATGCATTTGGTGTTGCAATGCTGCGTATTAGGCCTGGAAGATGTGGTCTAAGAAATAACACTAGCACAGCGAAAAGTATGATGCCGTAGTCTTGCCATCTCATTCTGTTGCTCCTGTAAAGTCTTATAAGTTATGGCACCAATGTAGAGGCGCGCGCCACTTCTACCGCGTTACGGTTGCGTCCTTGATTGCTCTGCCACGCCGATGTTCGCGCACGCATTGGACGGTCTTCCTGGTGATGCTCAATTGCGCTTCTTCTGCTGTTCGAGAATTTTAGATTGCTTCTTCCGCTTCCTTAAGCCATCCATTCAAACCAATTCGTTGCGCTCAATCTTCAGCGTACTCAGCGGCATCATGTTGCGTTGTGTAATCTGTGACAACGATTTTGTCCTGTGCGTTTACTGTAGCGAAGTTTCTGCCCTGGCAAAGTTGGCCCTGCCGTTATTGCGAGCATATTTGAGGAAAATTCATTCTCGTGTAACAATATGACCGCCTCTATGTGAAAGTCTCCTTAACATTCAGCAATGTCACTATAGAACTCTAACGCACAGGGTAGGAAACATATCCATGATGCCGCACAGGAGAATTCGTGACCGTTCCACACAACCAACCAACCAAGCCTAAGCCGTCTCGTCCGCGTTCAACAATAGTCAGCACTGCGCCACGAAATCGGCGTCTGTTGCAGGCGATGCCGGAAAAAAGAGCTGCTTCGACGGGAGAGGGCGCAGACTCCCGTCAGTGGCCTAACAGCCTGCTCGATTTCCTAAACCCGTGGAAAGATTTGGCGACGGCTGTCTTGGGGTTGGCAGGGCTGTTTTATGTCGTTGGCTTTGTCGTTACTAATACCTATTTATCGAGCTATGGCATCAATGATTTTACGCTCCTTAAAGCTCGTTATATCGCCACCGGAACACTCTTCCTCCTATTGGCGGTTTTAGTTATATATCCCGCCTACTTCATGACACGTTACCTCATCTCGTGGGTGTTTCAGAAGGCTGACCAACTGTATCTTGATGTTTTAAAAACCTGGGCTACTTCATATGCGACCCGTGCGCAGATTGCGGCTATGAGGCGCGAATTGGCACAAATGCCTACAGAGGTGGCTGAAAAATGCTCGGTGTTACTCGCTGACGAAGAAGCCGCACTTCGTGAAGACCCAACTCGTAAAAATGAGACCGACGTGGGTAGCGCACAAAGCACAATAATGCAGACACTTGTGAGTTACAGCCCCCAACTGATGTCGAAGTTGTATGGCATTTATGTATACAGTGGTCTTCTGTTGATTAGCGGAATTCTTATCAGTGGCTTAATCTCAGCGACAGCTTTCGCTTTCTTGAGCAGGCCCTGGTGGTTTGGCCGCACCGACATTGACATGACCTCTTGGTGGCATTGGATGCTAAATTCAGCATTCGAGGAGTTTGGGCCCTGGTATATTGGGTGTTCGATATTCGGCGTCATTTTAGGCGTAATGAGCGGCGGCTTGTTAGAAGGGACTTTATTCTCTCATTTACTCGGCCAACAGCGACCGAAGCGGAGCGCACTTTCAGCTTCTAGAAAGCAGCTATCAGCACGGGAGAGTGGTTACAAAGTGTATGGTCTTCCTCCTGCCTATTGGGGCATCATGGCAGCACTATTCCTAACGCTGTGGATTATTCCCGATTTTGCAAGAAGCATATACCCACTGATTTCTCCTGCTCTTGGTGGTGGAAAACCATCAACAGTTCAACTCATTGCTGACGGTGAATCCGCTCCTGTGGTCACGGCTCTTATACCCGTCGAGGTAACATACAGAGCGTCACCAGCGCCCAAATCCGTGGGCAACAAGGTAGTAAAGAGTTCCGGTCAAGAGCCGGTGAAAGCCATCAAGACGGTTGAAGTGGAGGTGCTTGATGAAAATGACACAGCACTATTCTTACGTCTAAAGCCACGCGCCACCCCAAACCAACAGGAGCTTTGGCAAGCCATTCGTATTGATAAATCGTTAATCAAAGCGACGTTCTTCAAAGAGGCCACACATGAGTAACGAAAGCTCGCTGTTCCACGCGCCGGTCTTCCGATTTTGGAGTGTTTAGACGTTGAGAAAGAGCTTGTTAAGACCCGACTCGGACATCATGTGTCGCTTTATAACGAAGGGAGCACCTTTTCTTACAGGTGATGACGGCGATAGCGTGACGCCTCTCGCCGCGACAAATAGAGCTGATGATACGCGGTAGTGAATCGGGAGCCGTCGCAACGACAGCACGCGATGTTGACGCAGATAGTCCGCTCTATTTCGAGTTTGCTCGTATTCACGATGTGGTCGTGAGGCTACAAGGCTGTCAGAGTACACCTATGTGAGTACTCATTTCACACTGCGCCGCCGTCAGCCCTACCCGCTCCGGCGTAAACCCCATTCTCGCTGGTTCCAAACAGCCTCTCTGCTATCAGTAGCGCTCGTGGCCTGGTTGCTGTTCACCATTGTGCGTTCGCGGCGCCTCCTGGTGCAAAGCCGCACGATAGCACAGCAGAGCGCGCAGTTCAAGCGTGACTATTTCGTCGGCAATCCTGCACACACTGCGCTCGAGTATCTTGCCTTGGGAGATAGCACAGCGGCTGGCTGGGGCGGCAAGAAATTGTCGGAAACTTATGTGCATCAGGTAGCCGTCGCACTGGCAGCACAGGGCTACCGTGTTCGCGTTATCAACGTCGCAGTCGGCGGCGCTCGGCTGCAGGACGTTTTACGTGACCAGGTGCCTTTCTTGAAGTCTCGGCGCCCTCAAGTTGTGACCGTCAGCGTGGGAGCCAATGATGCCACACACTTTACATCTACCACTGAGTTCTCACAGCATCTGCATTCGTTGATTGTGGCGTTGCAGGAGAGCACAGCGCAGAAGATTCTCTTCGCCAATACGCCCGACATGTATCAGGCTCCTGCCTTGCCCCTGCCATTAGCCATCATAGCCAACATATGTGCCCGCAGACAAAATGCGGTTCTGAAGGCCGCTCTCCAAGGCGCCACTATTCACCCCGTTGATCTATACAATCAAGGCAAGCTGATTTACCACGTCAATCCGGGCCTGTATGCTGCCGACCAATTTCACCCGTCCGGCCCGGGCTACAGACGCTGGGCTGGGCTGTTCATTCAAGAATTAGAGCCACGGTGAAAGGCCCAGGATTTTCCCTCTTCGCGACTCTCTTCCCATGTGACCCATGAAAAGACCTGCCTCAAGATGTGGTGTGCCAGCACATCAACAAAGCCATCTTGAATCAGAACGTTAAGTTGTCCACAAGCGTGCTCTCTGAAGAGCTTGGAATGATAACTCTCGTGCCCATTGTAACAGCCGTTGTGTAGCAACTTGCCTTACCTTCGCCACGAGGGATGTGGTCGCAGCTTTAGCCCTCCTCATCCTCATCTTCATGATTGGAACCCTCGTCATCGCAACAAGCGTCGAGGCTCTGCATGCTACAACACTCGCTGTGGAGCTTCTCGCAGCATCCCTTGTGACAATCGTTACAACAACTCTTACACCCGCAGTTGCTCCAGACCGTGTAAGCCATCACGTCAAGGGTCTTTACAGGTGTAGCGGGGTCGTCGCTCGTGATAACCAATTCGCAACATCTCGGACATTTTTCGGTGGCCTTGTAGCGAATCAATACACTCAGGCATGAGCCAGGGTGGAGTGTTGCTGGAAACGGATTGTTAATCAGTTTCCAGTGTTTGCTCTTCCGTTTGAACGCAACGCTCGTGACGTGTAAGTTGCAATCACCCACATTACAGATCGAGATGGTGCGTTCGCCAAGGCAACACGCCTTCACCCCGCCGATGCACGTCGAGCCTGTGATGGCAAGCTTGCCGGAAGGCACATTAGCAGAAACGGGAATACTCTTCGCACCCGTCGGATCGTCACTCGTGACAGTGATTGTTCCGGACTTCGCGCCAAAACTGGCTGGTTCAAACCGGATGGGCAATTCCATCGCTGTTGCGGACGCAATCTTTATTGGGTATGTCAACACGTTGGGTGCTAGAAACTCACTCTCGGAGGAGGCGATGTTAGTCACCGACAGTGTACATTGACCACTGTTAAATACCGTCAGTGGTTTGTCCACAAAGGATCCAATGCAGACGTTCCCGAAACTGCCGCTATTTGCGATCATCAGGTTCAGTTGCGGCGCAGGAGCAACTCCGGACACTCTAATGGCCCGGCGCCTTGCAGGGTCGTTGCTGGTCAGGGTGATTGTTGCAGACTTTGCCCCCAGGCTTGAGGGCTGAAAGCGAACGGGTAAGGCAAGCGAATCACCCGAAGCTACCAAGAGTGGATACGAGGCCACTGCAGGTACTTGAAACTCCGTAGAAGAGGATGTGACATTGAATATCTGTAGCGGGCATGCCCCTGTGTTGTTGATCGTCAAGTCTCGATCCACAAAGGCCCCAAGGCAGACGTCACCGAAGCTTCCGCTGTCCGCTATTACAGTCGCCATGCTGGCAGTGCCGAGAAGGCCCGTGGCCGATAAATCGACTACCGGGGCATTGGGGTCGTTGCTGACAATGCGAATTGTGGCAGTTTCCAGCGTTCCCGCGCCCGTGGGGTCATACCTGATAGTGAAACTAATGTGCTCGCCTGCCGCAATGACGAGCGGCGTACCGGGTGTGGCCAGCACCGAGAAGTTGGTAGACCCCATAAGGCGCTGGACGCTGTTGATAACCAGTTCCCCAACGCCGACGTTGAAGACCTCCAGTGTTAAAAACTGCGGCCCCTGGCAGACGGTTCCAAACGCCAGATCGTGTTCCAGGCTCACTGCAATGGAAGGCCCTTGCGGCCTGACAAAAGCGAAGGCCCCTCGGCCGTAAGTTGCCGCGCGCAGCATTCCGTTTCTGAGAACCAGGTCAAACACTGGCACGCGCGGAAAATGAATATCGTCGAGCACCGACCAGGAGGCACCGCCGTCCACGGAGCGGATCACGCCGAAGTCGGTCCCCGCGTAAATGGTAGTTGGGTTGTCTGAGCCATCAAGCGCGATAGCGTTGAAGGGCAGATCCAGGTTAGGAGAAATGTCGGTCCAGGCCGTAGCACCAATGCTGGTGCGGAAGACATGCCCTATGTCTCCGGGACCTCCATTCAAGGCGCCCAGCACGGCGTAAATCATGGTGGGATCGTTAGGATCAAAGGCCACGCGAGCAACGTTTCGCGGCGGAAGATTGCGCGTAATATCGGTGAAGGTCACACCTGTCGGAGGCCCCACCGTAGCCGCCAGTGCATTAGTAGAGACGAATACCTGGTTTCCTACTCCGATAGCGACGTTATTGCCGTTGGTACTGGCGACATCCACATTGCCAGTACTCGCAAAGGGGGACAGAATGCGCCAGGTCCCCCCGCCGTCCCTGCTTTGCCACAGATTCTGACTTCCGCTCACGTACACGATGCCGGCTGCACTGGGATCGGTAGCGATGGGCGCGAGATAGCATCCCGCATCGCTCGTGGTGCCCCACGGCGTGATCTCCGTCGGGAACGTGGCCCCGTCGTCGGTCGAGCGCCAGATACGGGTGCAAGGTGCCGGAGACCAGAAGCCGCTGGAGCAGTACACTTGTCCGGCAATCGTCCCATCGTACACGACGTCCCATCCATCGCCGCCTTGCGTACCAATCCAACCCAGCCCTGCTGCTCCCGCTGTGGTCTCTATCTGATTGTCCTGGAGCGCACCAAGATTCACCGTGCCGGTGGCGTCTGGCCTCATGTCGAGGTTGTAGAAAAGGCCCGTTTGTAAACCTCCCGAATTCAGAGGAGTCCAGGTGGCACCACCGTCAGTAGACCTGTACAGACCGCCGTCGTTGCCGCAGAATACGATAGACGGATTGGGGCTTGGTTGCGAAAAAAAGGCCCATGTATGATTGTCGGCGTGTAAACCCGTCAGCCCCGTAAACGTATTCCCCGAGTCGTTAGACCTTGCGTGCCCGACGGCACCAAAATAAATAATGTCGTTAGCTCCATCGCCCGGCGAGCCCGGATCTACCGCCATATGGAAACTGTACCCACCTTGCGTGCCTGCCGGCATGCTGGTCGCAGCCCGCTGTGTCCAAGTGGCTCCCTGATCCGTGCTCAGGAACACGCCAACCGGATCGGGCGCACCACCTGTCCCTTCGAGCGCCACGTAGAGTACTTGCACACCACCTGTGTTTGGAGGTGCCGTCGGGGGTGCGATGGCAACAATGGTCTTATTGAAGCCTGCGGGAGCCGCACCCACCGCCGTCGCGACCGCAGGAGTGGCACCGCTCAGAATTTGCGTCCAGTTCTGTCCGCCATCGTTCGACCGGAACACACCGCGTCCGTTTATGCCTGCGTACAGAATGCGCGAGCCGAGCGGCGTGGAGGTATCCAGCACAAGAGAGCGAGTGTCCCCGCCGCTGTTGACGCCCTGCGTCCAATTGAGCCCACCGTCGGTGGATTGAAAGCATCCGGTTGAAGACGCCAGGTAAAGAATGTTGCTGTTAGCCGGATCAACGATGATGACGTTGATCCACTGGTTGATGAGCTGAAGGGCGTTTCCTGTATTTCCCACCGGATAGCCCGACCCAAGCCGCACCCAACTCGCGCCGCCGTCGTTCGACCGGAACAGTCCCGCTTGCAAATGTTTCCCGACGCGTTCACTGGTCCCGACATAAACGACATTGGTGTTGTTCGGATCGATGGCCAATGCACCAGGCTCACCAATGCCCAGTGACAGTTGCCGGTCGAATATCGGAATCCACGCAGCTCCGCCGTCATCGCTACGCCAAACGCCGCCGGCCGCTGTGCCTATGTAGATGATATTGGAGTTCGAAGGGCTAACAGCGATTGCCGAAACCAAACCATTAACCGGAGAGCCGCCCTGTGAGATTGGACTGGGGCCAATGGGAGCCCAAGCTGTGCCGTTCAGACTCATGGCTGTGACTCCTTATTGTCATCGTCTTTACTCTGGGCGTCAGGTTGAGACGTTGGGCTCATCTGATCCAGCGGCTCGTTGGCTGCCTCTTGAGGCGGCAGTGTGATGTCCGTTGGTGGTCGCACCACAGATCCCGGTAGGTTTTTCCATTGCTCGAGAGCGCGTGCATAAGCCTCAGGGGTTGGCTCCGGCCCTCCTCTCATGCGCCGCGCAAGAATCTCCTCATGAACTTGGTGCTCCCTGCCTCGAGGATTGTGTTGTGGCCGCTCGCCATATGGATCAGGCTCGTTAGGCTCTGGAGAATGTTTCGGATCTTGGGGATCGTTAGGATCTTTGGGCTTCTTCTGGTTTCTCATCTTTTTCTCCTCAATGGTGTCGATCCAATCCCAAGATAAAAGCTGGGTTGCCGTAGCTAGAAGCGGTCTTGTAAACATCTGCACCAACCCGGAGTGTTGGTTGCCCCAGAAGCAGATAAGTTGTTGTCTGCCGGTAGGCTGTGAGCCACGGGCCTGCGTGGTCTGAAACAAGCGTAGCCTGAAACAAGCCCGTCGCTGGTGCTCCGGGTTCGTGACAACAGCTTCACTGCTATTTATGAGACTGCTTTTAATCAGGTGACACTTAGTGTTGACTTGTGTGAATCTGGGAGCGATGCTTTCCAGTTCTTGGTCTTGCAGGCCCTCGGCCTACAATGCAATGTCGGCTTATAGGAGCCGGGCGTCGATTAGTCCGGATGTCTCAGAATACTGAGCTTCGTTCAGGCAAGGATCGCCTTCAACGTTCCACTGAACAAGAAGGGATTACAGCAGCGACACGAGTTCCTGCGCTAGCCTTGAGGTTTCTGCTTAACTGCCAAGGTGCCGAAAGCCAGTGCAAACAGGTAACTCAGCACGAACCATGTCGCTAAGAACGCAATGCACTCCAGTGTGAAACTGTGAAATTTGTAGAAGAATTCCGCAGTTACTATGGACAAGGTCAGGGACGGGGCTTCCGCAACAAGCCCTCTACGTAGTCCAACGTTTCTGATCAACGTGTACATTTACTCCCCCTGGGTTGATTCTAAACACCTGTTCTGCAACGCTACCAAAAGTCACTAATCAAACGGCACCTGTAAAACCTGGAAGAATCCAGCGCAAGTGAAGCAAACTGAGTTGCCGGTTAATTGATATTATTTATTCGTAACCGAAGTGGTGTCACTTCTGTCGGGACTCGTAACATGGGCCGGTGCCGAGATGTCACATAGACCCATGATTACGCCAGAAATTCTGCTTCGGCTCACCCGGTTAGGTGGATAGCCGGAGTCGTGTGGCGCCTGTAACCCGTTCAACCATTCCGTTAGTGCCGGTTCAGTTCTTCGAACGTAACGACTCCTCCTAATGGTATGGAAGTGAGATCGTACCAGGATAGACCTGTTCCAAAAGAACTCTGGGATACTCAGATCCTTGATTAGCACATCAGGTGCTTGTAAGGCTTGGCAGCCGATGCACTCAGCCGGCGCTGCGCCGAGTACTCATTGGTTATTGTGCAAAGCCCTACACCGTCAGGAACGTTCACTTTAAAATCTGCTGGGTGAGAATGATTTTGTAGCGGGCGATGTGGGGCGATAGACCACAAGTTGTGGACGGCTGAAGTCAGTAAGGGAAACACAGTCCTCCTTTGAGCGACTTGCCGGAATCATTCAGGTTCTCAGGTTCGGCTCAAGTCAAAGGAACAATTTAGACTCGACCGCTACTTAAGCTCGCGAGGCACTTGCCGGGTTGGAAAGTGCCTCCATTGTAGCACAACTTTATCGTGGAAATGATGTGGTGATAAAGTTTTTGTTTTGCTGTTCGAGAGTTTGGAAGAGAACGTCACAAGTTCCTTGACGCACTCTAAAATGTCTATTAGCAATCTAAAGAAGTTTGTGCCGCCAGATCGCCGCGCTGCGACACACGTCTTACGTCATAAAGATTTAGCTGCTGAAATACAGCACTTCCTCTGAAATTGTATGTTACATAAGAGATTGTATGTTACATAAGAGATTGTAGTCACAGATATAAGCAGTTCAAAACAAGGATGTCCCGAAAGTGATTGATCGCTCAAGGGAATGTAAGACACTGACTTCACCAGAAACTATGCTTTGCGATATGAGATAAACCACTGAAGTATTCCTTCACGAACTTTGATTTTGATTGTCTAATGATTTAGAACCAGCAAAATTTCGTAATTAGAGTAAATCACAGAACAACAGCTTGATGGGGGTCACATGAAGACACGTGCGGGATTCACTCTAATTGAGTTGTTAACTGTTATTGCTATCCTTGGTATTCTTGCCAGCATCCTGTTCCCGGTGTTTAGCAGGGCACGTGAGAACGCACGGCGTGCTTCGTGTCAGAGCAACCTCAAACAAATTGGATTAGGCGTGATGCAGTACGTGCAAGACCATGACGGCAACTACCCGTTCGCGAGCAACTACGGAGTAGCAAGTGAGGATCCGCAGCGCCTGTGGACGGCTTTAGTGCACCCCTACATACGCAGTGACCAGGTGTATCTATGCCCTTCTGAAACTCGCGCCGCTGCAACGTACAGTTGGGCGACACGAGGTGAACTGGGATATGGCTACAACAGCCGATTCGGGTACGACCCGGCCGGCATCGAAGCACCTAAGAGCGGCTTGCATGAGGCTATACTGTCCGACGTTGTGACAACTATAGTGCTGGCGGAGACACCGTGCGGTCCTACTGCGCAGAAGTACCGCGGATATACTTTTGATCCCCAGAATGGGTCTCAGAACGCGGGCGGCACTGCTTTCAACCCACCGCTGTTAGCAGACCGTGATCTGGTAGCCGGATCACCCTTGTCTCCAGGTCAACTGAAGCCAGTCTACTGCCGACACTTCGCCGATGGGACCGGCAACGGAAGCAGTAATCTATTATTTGCAGACGGGCATGTTAAGAGTCTGACCGCGCGTGCCTTAAGTAGTGCAGCCAGCAGGTTGGTATGGCAACCCCAGTAACTGACAACCTCGGTAACTCACAGTACCTCAACGCGGGCCTTAGCAGTAGAACAGTAGACAAGAATCTAACCGTAGATAAACCGTCCGCGATAGTGATAATCGTCGCCTCCTCGCCGTGCCGGGAGCAGGTCAGCCAGGCAACATGGGCACTCAGGGCATGGCTCAAGACGGCTTGCTTTGAGAGCGTGGTCACGATAATCAGCTATGTCCATGTGCCAGAGTGGGAGTCTCCGCTCCACGACCGAGTCTCCGCTCCACGACCGAGTCACCGCCCCACACACTACTCACCAAGACGTTCGAGACGTTCTTACTCGACATTCCGCGCCGTTGTTGTGGTGCTGTGGAGCCGACTCGCAGATGCGTTACAAAGAATTGTTGTTCGCCCCGTTCATTCTGCGGTTACAATGACGGCAGTTGGATGATTGCCTTTGAAGACATAGGTCTTAGAATCGATCATTCTCAAACCGAAGAGATTCCGTAGCACGCAGATGGCAATGCACTGAAGGTCAATGGAAGGAGTGTGTGATGAATTCGAAAAGGTCCCATATTCAGAAGTCTTGCCGTAGGCTGCGTAACAACCTGCCTTTGCTATGCATGATAACCACGACATTAGGTTGGATGCAATCGTCTCCGGCTCAAGAGCCGACACTGGAGGTGCGCCTGCAACTGCAACGCCTTCGCTGCATTGATGAAGGCGATGGAATTGGCAGCGCGGAGCCTTACCTGTGGGCCGTTTTCTTCAAAATTGATGGGACGCATGCCTTTGTCGATGCCGCCTTCCATTTACAGGGCACAGCCACAGCCATCAATACATTGGGAAATCATGGTAATCTGCCCAACCATGATGTGGATCCGGGCGAGGTGATCTCGATTCCCGCTGCCGCAGGTGGTGATCATCACACCCGACTGTTTCCTATTCCCTTGCGCCAGCCGGTTGGAAATATGCGCAACGTGCCGGCGGCCATGGGCTGCATCGTAGTACTCATGGAAGAAGATAATACACCCGGTGTTGCCGTAGAGCGTGGCCATAACGCTCTGGATCGCGCGGTTGAGGATGAACTGAATCGCCTGATCCCCACATTAGGCATCGCGAAGCGCACACCCACCGAATTAGAGATTCAACAGATGAAGGATCGTATTGGAGCCGCTGTAAGGAAAGCCGTCCGAGATAAAGTTACAATCGCCGACTGGCTTCTGGGCGGCGGCAACATGGACGATCAGATCGGCAGCGAAGTCTTTCTCTTCTCAACCACTGACCTGGCAAACATCGGCACTACCGGCTTACCCCTGGTCAAACGCTGGAACAGCGAAGGGAAATGGCAACTCGAGGGACTCATTACAGCGACTCGTGTTTCTCGTTTTTCGGACAATGTCGCCCCGAGATTTCCGGTTCGAGTTTTGCCAAAGCCGAGACGCACCCCGGCGCGACCCAGCACGTCGTCCCCGCGATGAATGAAAAGGTAAGCGATAAATACACAGATTAGATACCTTGTGCTTACCGGAACTTGGTCCTCTGTCAACGGCTTTCCTCATGCCACTGCTACACTTTGACATCGACTTGTAGACACGGAGATAAGCGGCCCGCCACATTCTCAGGACTTACGCAGCGGGCTTGCCAATGCAGGGCAATGTAGGGGCGTGGCGTGCTACGCCCCTACGACGACCGGCTTCTGCATAAGTCCTGATTCTTTCATGTGCTTCTCATTTGCCTCTGCTTCGGCTCGAAGGTGACTTATTCTACGCGATCGAACAAGACAAGCGCATCAAGTCGCAACGCGAAAAGGTGTCACATCCGCCGGCGACACGCGTTTTAATAGCCGAGACGACGGAGTGTGCTCTCGATGAGTTCCTTGCCACACAGCACATCTCGCTTCTGTTGCTCGCCGCTGATCTCACGCTCAAGGGTCAACGTGCCGCGATAGCCGGTTTCCAGCAGCTTCTCCAGCCACAATGGAATGTTCACGTCACCTTCGCCCAGCGGCGTCTCGTGACCCAGTTGATTCTTTTCCGTCGGCCAACGACCATCTTTGCAGTGCACGCCGTCGATGTAAGGTGCCAGCAACGGCAACGCTTGCAGTGGATTATCGTTACCGTAAAGAATCATGTTGGCTGGATCAAAGTTAACGCGCAGGTTATCGCGGGCCACATCGCTGAGAAAGCGGCGTAGGGTAACAGCAGTCTCTTGTCCTGTTTCCAGCGCGAACACCTGGCCGCGTGTCGCTACGTCATCACATAGCTGCTGTAAAATCTGGACAAGTACAGGGTACTGTTGATCAGTGGGGTCTTCGGGGATGAATCCTATGTGCGCCGCCACACGCGACACGCCGATCTTCTGTGCGAACTGCGAAATGGTCTGCGTCATCGCGATACGTTCCTTGCGTGTTGCTTCAGGAACCAGACCCACTGTGTCATGCACAGTCGGGATGTCGGCGTAACTTTCTCCAGGGTAGCCGCAGAATACAGTTGTAATCTCAATGCCACTCTGCGCGACAGCGTTTTGGATTTGCCCGATGCCGTCCTCGTTATCCAATGTTTCGGGATAACTAATCTGCACGGTGGCAATGCCCATGTCACGCACTTCGTGCAGTGTGGTGGTTGGAATGGGCTGTAAGCTGACGATAAGTCCTAATGCTAATTCCTCTGCCATTTACTTTTCCTTTCGAGTACTCGATTCACACTGAACTTTGTTTTCTTAGATCGGATTGGGTCAGTGTCTTACATCTGAGATGGGCGATGCCAGAGTGCCGGAGACACAGCCCACAACAAAAATGAGTCCGGTCATGAGAAGACAAACGGGTGCCACGAAATCCACCATTTCGTTCTGGGTTCGCGCGTATCCTGCATATTGTGCATTTCGTTTACGGCGGTGCGGGCCGGGCGAGAATTTTGCGCTTGTGCATCGTTGCGCTTGTGCATCGTTGCGCTTGCGCATCATGTGAAAGACGCGGCCAACATTGTTTGAAAGGCATCATACGTGAAAATACTGCTAACAGGAACAGCCGGGCTTATTGGATCTGCCGTGGCACGCGAGCTTCTCGCTGCCGGGCATGAAGTGCGCGCACTCGATAAAATGCCGCCACGGGACGACCTGCGCTCGATGAACATCGAGATGGTTTATGCCGACATCACCGACCGCCTCAGTGTGCTGCGCGCGGCTGAAGGTTGCCAGGCCATCGCGCACCTGGCAGCTATTCCCAATCCGATGCATGGCGCAGACCGCTTGACTGAGGTCAACGTATGTGGCACGCAGTATATTTTAGAAGCCGCAGAAGCCAACGCTGTAGAGCGCGTCGTCCTTGCGTCTTCAGCATCAATCTATGGAATGCCATTCGCCCGCCACGCCTTCGAACCCGATTATTTGCCTATGGATGAAGATCATCCCTGCCGTCCACAAGATGTCTATGCACTCTCCAAGCTCTGCAATGAAGAAGCGGCCGCGACTTACACAAGGCGCGCGGGCATCACGACCGTTTGCCTGCGTCCACCCATGGTGCTGGAAATAGGCGGTCATCGGGCACGCTGGCAGCGCCGCATGCTGCGCGGCGCCGGAGATTACAAATCCAATGATATGTGGACGTATCTTGATGTGCGAGACGCGGCCCGGGCCTTCCGTTTAGGGTTGGAAGTGCCGTTAGAGGGTCATCACCGTCTGCTGCTGGCCGCCCGCGACAGTTGGACTCGTGAAGACATCCGAGTACTCGTGCGCCGTCATTATCCGAATCTGGCTTCTTTTGTCGAACACCTGAACGCCGAGGCGAGCCTCTACAACACGCAGAAGGCAGAAGAAGTGTTGGGCTTTGTGCCGCAGTATTCGTGGCGCGATGTGGCGGAACTTAACGACGAAAGCGATGTTTAACTTGAAGCCATCTCCTAAACATCTGCACGAACCCGGAACGTGGACCACGGGCCGAAGATCAAGCCCGTCGCTCACGCTTCGGGTTCGTAACAACGGCTCCATTGCTATTTATGAGACTGCTTGATAGAGTGCCGTGCGGCATGAGCATCATTGCTTCGCCGAAAGGTCGCGCGGGTCGAAAATAGCCGATACTGTGGCGGAGCAACGGTATAACATCCCGGCACCACTACATTCATCACACGGAGAAGAACCATGACATCCTGGCACGAGGGCGACATCAAAGTCGACGGGCTTCGCTTACACTACACACGCACCGGCGGCGCAAAACCTCCGGTGGTTCTGGCGCACGGATTCTCCGACGATGGCTCGTGTTGGAAGCCAGTCGCGCAAATACTTTCGTCGCAATACGATCTCATCATGGTCGATGCGCGTGGTCATGGGCGCTCTGCGGCTCCCGAATCGGGCTATAGCCTCATGGATCATGCCAGGGACATAGCGGGCGTCATTAACGGTCTCGGGTTGCACCGTCCTGCGGTGCTGGGTCACTCGATGGGCGGAGCAACTGCTCTTGTTTTGGCCGGCGCTTATCCACTCTTGCCCAGCGCCATTCTGATCGAAGATGCCGGAGCATTCGGCATGAAACCTTCAACGCCAACACCAGCGAGCCAGGAGCAAGGGGCCGAGGAGCAACAAGAACAGGAGCGCCGCCAGATGGAGGAAGAACAAGCATCCAGGGAGCGCCAATCAGGGATGCACGCTTGGATTAGAGGGATCCAGGGCAAAACGCGCGAGGAGTTGATAGCTCAGCAGCGCGCCCAAACCCCGCACTGGTCGGATGACGAACTCGAGCCATGGGCCGACTCGAAGTTGCGGCTTAGTCTCCATGTCCTCAACCGCAGCGATGCAGCACCTGTCGACTGGCCGATTCTCTTGAGACAAATCACCTGTCCGGCTTTACTCATCACAGGTGATCCATCGATGGGTGCGATAGTCACCGAACAGGGCGCAACAGAATTACAAACTTTTATGCCTCAACTGCGCATCGCGCATATTCCCAATGCAGGACACAGCATACGTCGCGACCAGTTCTCAGCCTACATGGATGTCGTGCGCGCCTTTCTTGCGGAGTGGGACTCGCTCGTGCCATGAGATGCTGATCTCAAGTATAGGACTTACGCAAATATCCGATTGGTAGGGGCGAGGTTGCCTCGCCCGGGCTACCTCGTGCAAGACGACCTCGTCCTGGGCGCGGTCTTCGCGCCCCTACGAACCATTGCCATGCTCATGCGTAAGTCCTAAAGTATTTAAAACAATTTTTCGCTTTGTCTCATGGTGCGCCCAATACTTTTCGGGGCGTTGTGGTTAAGCGGTGCGCAACCAGACGCGCATTTGGCCCGGCTCACGATTGGCCCAGGCGAAATAGGGCACAGCACTGATCTGGATAGTGCGCGTGGGCGGTTCGGCGGCGGCGTTGACGGTATGATATAAACGGTCGCCAAAGGCACCGGCGTGCGATGAGACTGCGGCCTCACCCTGCAACATCACTACGCCGCCGAGTACTCGGGCGCACCATTGTTCAGCGTAAACCGCGTCACGCGGCACCACAATGTCGCGCAAGTCAACGTCAGGGTTGTCCACTGACTCAAGACAATACAGCAGCGGCCCGCGCAGCAGCGCGACACAGTTCACGTTTTCTAAAGCGTAGGGATGCGCTTCCACAGAGCGCACCGGCATCGGCAAATGTAGTTTCAGCACATCGCCACTTTGCCACACGCGCCGCACTTCTGCATACGTGCCCGGCACGAGTACTTGAGTGTGCGCTTCACCGTTGATTTCAAGGCTGGCGCCATTTTCACACCACGCCGGAACGCGCAGATACAACGCAGTTTCACGAGAGGGCGCCGTCTCAATTTCAATCTCAATTTCGCCATCCCAGGGGTAGCGTGTGCGCTGCTGCAACGTCAACGTGCCGTGTTGCGGTAATTGCATCTGCGCACGCCCCGATGCGTAGAGATGAACCCACGCACCTTCACTCGATGTGCTGTAGAAATAGCCGGGCAACTGCGCCAGCAAGCGTGCGACATTGGGCGGACAGCATGCACAACCGAACCATTCCTGACGACGATGCGTGCCGTCATCGGCCAAAGGGTTTTGATAAAAATACTGTTGTCCATCCAGTGATAACCCGCACAGCACAGCGTTATACAAGGCCGTTTCGAGCATGTCGGCGTAGCGCGCATCGCCTTCAAACATCAACATGCGCCAGTTCCACATCACACTGCCGATGGCGGCGCACGTTTCGGCATAAGCGCGCTCGTTGGGTAACTCATAATCTTTACCGAACGCTTCGCCCTCATAGCGTGAGCCCAGCCCGCCGCTGACATACATTTGCCGGTGCGCCGCATTATGAAAAAGATGATTGAGTGCGGGGCGCAAAGTTTGATCGCCCGTTTCCGCGAGGATGTCTGCGGCGCCGCAGTTGAGATAAACGGCACGCACTGCATGACCTTCCATGCGGTGCAGTTCTCGAAACGGAAGGTGATCCTGATGATAAGCGCCGCCGCCGATGGTGCCATGACCGCGCACATCAAGGAAGAATTGCGCCTGACGCAAGTACTCTGGCTCACCCACGGTGCGCGCCAGTTCCACCAGCGCCATCTCAATTTCCTCGTGCCCGTCGGTCATGCGCTTCTTTCCATCGCCATCGCCGAACACACTGATGATATGATCGGCCAGACGTTTGGCTACATTCAGCAGCGTCTCGTCATTCGTGGCGCGATAGTGTGCCACCGCGCCCTGAATGAAATGCCCTGCGCAATACAGTTCGTGCATGTCGCGCAGATTCGTCCAGCGCTGGCTTGCTCGCTCGCGCATAAAATAAGAATCGAGGTAGCCTTCCGGTGTTTGGGCGTCGGCGGCTTCGCGCACTGCAACACTCAACATTTCCAGTAACTTGCTGTTATCAACATCGTGGTCAGCGGCAAGTGTCCACCCGGCGGCTTCGATCCATTTCCACACATCGGAATCGTTGAAGTAGATGCCCTCGAAATCGCCTTCCATCTTGCCGGCGGCGCGACGAAGGTTATCAAGTCGCCCGGTACTTTCACAGTGCCGGAACTGCGAGGGCAGCGTTTGCTCACGGTTAATGCGGCGGCGTGGCGCCCAAAATTCATCGTTGACCTTCACGGCATCTAATGGCACCGGCTTCAACCGCACACCAGGGCTGTCAGTGGTATCGACCACGACCGTTCGATTTTGCTGAGGCATAATGTATTCCTTTTAAAACTGAGACAGCACGACAATAGCTGCTCCCCGACCCGACACCACAGCGACCGGAGAAATCGGGACGGTGTGGCTCCACAGTGGCTTCTGTGTAGTGGGATTAAACAGGGTGCAGGAGAGAGTGTCTTTGCTCACATCAAGTACTACTTGTTGTACTTCTGTCTGGCGTGGTGTAGTTCACCTCTTGCGCTTGAACCAGCTCAGAATCCTCTGGACACGGATCATACAGATAACGCTGGCTACTATGATACCCAATGGTGCAGAGAATGCTATACAGAGCGCTACCCCAACAACGAATGAAAAATCGTCGGCTGGTGGATAAAATTTTTTATACAGGAGCGAGCCGGCCAACAGCAAGACTGGCACACCACAGCCACCGATGAAGGCACCGAGACAACCATTGTCATATTCGTCGCTTTCTTCCATAACCTGCTCAGCCTCAACTACAACCTGATTTTCCTTCTGCCTTTCGAGCCATTCCATGAAACTTGGTGATTCTATGACGAATTCTTTTGCCTCATGGTCGGCAGAAAATACGGGCGAAGGATCAAGTGATAAATCAAAAAAGTACTGGTTCCCTGTACCGTCGCCACCAAATGCAAAGTAGTGCTGAGGCCATGTTAAGCCAAAGAAACCATGTTTCCGGTAATAACGGTTTTTCTCGATTATAAAACTAGGATCATCGGGAAGTTCATCGGCGGCGTCAGGCTTCAGGGGATAAGCGAGCATCGCCTCCCGATACTCCCTCGGAAGCAAAATCTTCAATTCAATCTCGATATGTTGAAGTTGATCCTCAGTCATAGCTTGATTTTATAATTTTCAACCAGGTCGCGCGCAGCGGACCAACGACCACGATCATCTACCGCTGGAAGAGAGTGAGGAACGAACGGAACTGTAAGCGGTCGAGTGCAGCGCCTTGTTGTGCCGTTGTTTGAGACTTTGAATTGCTGATTTGGATTTGAGCGAATTATTAAAAATCCTTGTCTTTTTGCACTTTGATAAAAATGCCTTTGGCTCGTTTTTCAACTATCACTCTCTTTACAACTTCTGGCCTTAGCTCCGTTGGAATAAGCTGCGTTTGCCAATCATACTCTTTGGCAACGTCACTTTCGGCATGAGTTGGATTAGCCGCTGCAATAGCTTTAAGAGCATAGTAAGCGCCACCAAAAGCGTGTTGTGGAACGTGAGCCGTAGCTACCGCCTGGCCTGCGGCACGCGCAGCGAAACAAGCCGCATTGTTATCTTTCGCTTCACGCGCGGCGGCATGAGCCGCAAGAGAAGCTCCGCGTATGTCGGCCATCTTAAACACACCTGTTTGAACCCAAGCTCGGCACACTTCGATAGCTTTGCGAGGCCGAGCATCTTCTGGATACATTTCCTCAAAAAAAGGCTGCACTCTTTCGGCACAATCAGCAGCCCAAGTCGCCATCACTTTCTGATGTTCTTTTGCATATTTTTTCATACGCATGGCATTATAGCACCTGCATTATCAGCCAAGTCGCACGCAGCCGTGCAACACGTGATTATACCGGACTTTGTGGCATCCCTCGTCTGCGGAACTATGAGTCGGGCCATTGAACGAGTACTCGTGCACCCAATGCCTTTACCGAATGCCTGTCGCGCCGGTTTGCGGTGTTTCGTTTAGCGACAGATGGAATAAATTGTTGTCAGACTCAGAGCAGTTGCACCGTAGTCCGTTGCACCGTAGCATCGAAAGCGGCCACATTCGTGCCGAAGAGCCTGCTTACGATTAGACAACCGTAGTGGAGCGTACGCATGGCCCTTAATTTTTCCGGTCTCGATAAACGAAAACAGGAACCCGACCTTTTGCAATCACTAGAGTGGAAATGCATTGGTCACAACCCGACCACAATGGCACTGGGACAATGCCTGGGCGATGAAATGAAAAGTATCATTGCCCGGCTGATTGGTTTGCCCAACGGCCACTGGCACTGGCAGGCGTGGAACTATGAACAGATCTACCGTGGAACGGAGTCATCCCGCGAAATCGCGATGTTCGCAGCCGAGGAACACGCCATGGCGCACATCGTCGGGGGCAGTTGAAATAGTAAGCGTTGCCACGAACTATCACGTGTCCTTTGCCGTGGTCGTGCCCTCAAATTGAGTTTAAATAGTCGTGCAAAAGAAAACAGGTGTTCGTAGGGGCGGGGAAACCCCGCCCGTTTGCCAATGCGCTACACAGGGCGAGGAGACCTCGCCCCTACAAAACGCCGGAAAACTTTTGCTTCACTGATTAACTTTCGGCCAGGAATTTGGTTAAACGCTTTATACGCGCCATAATCAAAACGTAGAATCGCGAATAAGCATGACTCGATCGAGGGACATGATATGAGTACACGCTCTACCCGCCTGTTGATGATGTTCCTGGTGGCATCCATAGCCGTGTGCCTCTGTGGGTGCGCCAATCTGCCGCGCGACGCGCGGCAGAGTACGGACAAAACCCGTCAAAGTCGGGTCCTTGTTGTCGGTGTTTCAGAAGCCGATGAGGAGATGGCGACGGTGTCGGCACGAGAAAAATCTTTAGTGCAGAAAGTGGCCCGGCGCCTGGGAGCGCGTGTTCAATGGAGAAGAGGTAACGCACACACTCTCCTCCAGGACTTGGAGGAGGCCAAGTTGCCCATCGTAGCGGCGACATTGCCTTCTGATTCGCCCTTTGCTGCTTCCGTCGGCATTTCTCAGCCCTATGTAAAGAATGGCCCCGGCCACAAAGACTATTGCTTGGCGGTGGCGCCCGGCGAAAACCGCCTCCTGCTGCTGGTTGACCAAATTATCTCCGAAGAACAGCAGTCGTAAAAGGCTTAGCCATAAAGCGAAGACTGAGCACAAACGCTCAGTTCCAATGCTTGATTGCCATAGGAGTGGACAGGATGAGACCGGGCCAGAAAAACATCATCGGCAACCAAACGGCTCCACAGCAAGCTGATTCAAAGCAAGCTGCTCCACAGCACGCTGCGTCAAAGCCCCTTGGCTCCAAGCAGCGCGACAGCGATGCGGAGCCGGAGCACTCTGCGCCACAGGATGATGTGCCCTTCACCAGAGGCGGGCCATCGAAGGATGAGTTGCGTCAGGGTTTCCGGCGTTTGCGCAAATTGGAATGGATTACACTGGGCTACCAATTCGGCGCAACAATTTTCGTTGGCGTTCTGATGGGCGGCAGTCAGGCCATGAAAACCGAGTGGCTGGAGAACATGCTGGCCCTGATTCCGGCAATCTGTGTCTTATTAACGTTACACACCGAAAACAAGCCGCCCGATGCCAAACGCCCCTTCGGCTACCATCGTGCCGGAACACTGGCCTTCCTGGCGGCTGCCTTCACTCTGGCGGCTGTGGGCACATTTCTATTCTACGATTCGCTGAGCAACTTGGTGCATCACGAGTATCCGTCTATCGGCGGCATTAACGCCCTGGGACACACCATATGGCACGGCTGGCTCATGATGGGCGCCATGTTCATCACCGGGATTCCGCCTGTCATCCTGGGGCACTTGAAGATTCCCGTTGCTAAGTTGCTGCATGATAAGGCGCTGTATGCTGATGCCGACATGAACCGTGCCAACTGGATGAGCAATGGTGCCGGTCTCATTGGACTGGGTCTGGTAGCCTGGGGCTTTTGGTGGGGTGACTCGGTTGCGGCCTTAATCATCTCGCTGGATATTATGCGCGACGGCTGGACTCACGTTTTCAAGAGTTTAGAGGATGTGATGGATCGCACCCCGGTGGATTTGGAATCTGAACGACAGCAGCCACTGGTGGCTCAGATCCATCGTGAATTGCGCGCTTTGCCCTTTGTCGCCGATGAGCGAGTACTCATCAGAGAACACGGGCGCTATGCTTTTGCCGAAATTTTCATCCAACCCAACGAACAGGTGCCAGCCATTACGCAAGCCACCCGGCAAGTGCGAGATGCCATCCTTCCCCTGAATTGGACCTTGCAACACATCGTTGTCGAATTCACCAATGATCTGCAAACGGATTCCAACGTCTTAACACGTGAGGAATTGGAGATCGAAGACAGCTAAATCCCATCAGAACTGTGTCGCGGAAACAGGCGAAATATAACGAATCCCCATATAACACTCTGTTCTGTCGCTTGCGTGCAGCGTCGCCAGAACCGATGTTTTCTTTGTCAGAAAACGCAAGGTGAGATCGCCTGAAACGATTTATATAACCAGTGGTGCGGGTTTGCCTCAAAACAGTATTTCACCCGCCGCTGAAGCAGCAGGCTGATAGCAGAAGCTGGTTAAAACCGGCTCTTATTGCCTTTGTAAGCGTTTAGAGTCCCGTTCACGTAGAGTCCCGTTCACGGGGCTTTTGCACCACAGCCCGCTCGTTCATGGGCGGCTCAACCTAAATCCGCACCATTGGTTAATTATCGAGCCGAGCCGTCACCTGCTATGGCCTACAGCGTATCGGCAACAAAGTGTCTGTATACTTCGTTACAATGTAAAGAAGTCCACCTCAACTCACTTTAAGCTCAGAGAAGGATGCATTACTATGATTTCACCCGGCGCGCCGTCACCTGCCCCATTTCCTTACAACCAGAATGCTCTGGGCCTTTTTGAAGACCATAGCGATGTTGGATCGGTTAAGCTGCCCGGTTCAGCAGAGTATAGCGTCGAGCGACAGCAATACACTATTGCCGGTGCGGGCACGAATATGTGGCTGGACAGCGATCAGTTTCATTTTGTGTGGAAGCGCCTGACAGGAAACTTCATTGTGCAGGCACAGGCCGATTTCGTCGGTCAGGGCGTGGACGAGCATCGCAAGTTGGGGTGGATCGTGCGCACGGGTCTGGAGGCGAATTCCACCCACATCAATGCCGTGGTGCATGGCGACGGCTTAACTTCGCTGCAATTCCGGCGCAGTGCAGGAGGCCAAACCGAAGAAGTCCGCTCCTCGCTCACGGGAGCCGACGTTATCCAACTGGAACGCAGAGACAACACCTACATCATGTCGGTCGCTCGCTTTGGCGAACCGTTTGTCACCGCAGAAGTTGCCGATCTCGACCTGGGCGACGAAGTGTATGTCGGGATCTTTGTCTGCTCGCATAACGCGGATGTGCTGGAAAAAGCGATGTTCCGCAACGTGCGCATCACCGTGCCCACCTGGGAAGGTTTTGTGCCCTACCGCGATTATCTGGGGAGCAATCTCGAAATTCTCGATGTGGAGACCGGAAGCCGTCACGTAATCTTCCAGGCTCCCGACTGTCTGGAAGCGCCCAATTGGACGCCCGATGGCAAAACCCTGATTTACAACAGCAAAGGCCGGCTCTACAGTTTCGATCTTGAACACAAAGTGCCGCAAGCGCTTGATACCGGTTTTGCCGTTAAGAACAACAACGATCACGTGCTTTCATTCGACGGCACCATGATCGGCATCAGCCATCACAGCGCCGAGGATGCTAACCAATCAATCGTCTATACTCTGCCCAGCCAGGGCGGAACTCCTCAGCGGGTCACAGACAAGGGCCCGTCTTATCTGCACGGCTGGTCGCCGGACGGACGTTTCCTGGTTTATACCGGCGCCCGTGACGGCAACTACGATATCTACCAAATCTCCGTTGATGGCGGCGCAGAAACACGCCTCACCACAGATCCGGGTTTGGATGACGGTTCCGAGTACTCGCCTGATGGACAACATATCTACTTCAACTCGGTGCGTAGCGGAACAATGCAAATCTGGCGCATGAAGCCGGACGGCACTGAACAGGAACAAATCACCAGCGATGAGTACAACAACTGGTTTCCACACATTTCTCCCGACGGCCAGTGGATTGTCTTTCTTAGCTACGCCAAAGAGGTTGATCCAAGCTCTCACCCCTACTATAAGCACGTCTATCTGCGCGCCATGCCAATTGGTGGAAGCGACCCGAAAATCATAGCCTATGTGTATGGCGGACAAGGCACCATCAATGTGCCCTCGTGGTCACCGGACAGCAAGCGAATTGCTTTTGTCAGCAACACGCAGGTGAAGTGATATAGTGATACTCTGCCGCGTTTTGAGAAAGTAACCACAACCAGGCTCATCATCAGAGCCTGCTCATCAGAGCCTGCTCTCTCGGGTGGTCATTGTTGTGGACATCGCCACAGACACTCTGAACAGACTCGAACGAGGAACGGCGTAGCCATTGATGATCTGCAAAACGACTTCTGTTATGTTGTAACACGGAGGGACAAACACATGATATTTGCCAACGGAAGAATCAAATTCTTACTGAGTACTTTGTTAATCGGCAGCATTGTTTTGCGCACAGCCCCCGCTCAGGCCCAATCGTTCGAGCGCATAGAAGCATCCTTTGCCATCGCAAATCTAACGAGTGACCCGTTCGATTACGAGAAGACCGATGTGCAGGTGCAACTTCAGAAGCCGGATAGTTCCACAGTTACTGTTCCGGCTTTTTTTAACGGGGGCACCACATGGCGCGTTCGTTATACACCGTTGGCAACCGGCACTTATCGCCTGGCCACAATTACGCTCAACGGGCGTCCCACGGCTGCCATAAATGTGCAGCCGCGCCAATGGAAAGTTAATCGCACTCCACGGCCCGGCTTTGTGCGCATTGACAAGAGGAACCCACGTCGTTTCGCCTTCGAAAACGGACAGCGCTATTTTCCGGTGGGACACAATGCGGCGTGGAAGAACACCAGAGACCCATCAGTGCCTGAGATGCTGGCCAAAATGGGCATAGCCGGCGAGAACTGGGCGCGCATCTGGATGAACCACTGGGACGACAAGAACCTCGATTGGCCGTCCAGCTACACATCCCTCAAGCTCGGCGAGTTGAACCTGGACGTAGCGCGTAAGTGGGACTACATCGTCGAAGCGGCGGAACGCAGCGGCATCTATTTACAGCCGGTGTTCCAACACCATGGCCAGTACTCGACACGCACCGACCCGAACTGGAATGACAATCCTTACAACACTGCACGCGGCGGATTCCTGAGCGATCCCAAGGAGTTTTTCACCAATGCGCAGGCCAAGGCATTGACCAGGCGTAAGCTGCGCTATGCGGTGGCACGTTGGGGCTACTCGCCCAACATCATGGCCTGGGAGCTATGGAACGAGGTGCAATTCACGGATGCCGCACAAGCGGGACAGTGGGACATCATCGCCGCCTGGCACAATGAAATGGCCGCCTTTCTGCGCAGCCAGGACATCAACCGTCATCTTATCACCACGAGTTCGGAAATTCCGGTTCAGGTTTATGGTTCGCTGGATTACTTTCAGCACCATGTCTATCCGCCGGACATTATCGTGGCGGCGCGTAACCCGCAAAACCGCGACGCCATGGCCATCGCAAAACCGAACTTTGCCGCCGAATCCGGCATGGGCGACGTGCAGCCATACGGAATGCACGCCTTGCTCTGGGCCAGCTTGATGAGCAACCAGGCCGGCGCCTCGCAGCCGTGGTTTTGGGATGTCATCGCGCGACAAGACCTCTATTCGGTATTTACACCGGTGCAGAAGTTTGTGCGTCGCACCCGACTCGCCGAGCGTGACAACCTGATTCAAACAGAGCCAGCCGTCAACACCCCGGCACTGGCCGATCTCATTCTGCGTCCACGCCGTGGCACCGGCGCGTCCGACCAATTTGAGTTCGTCATCAACAGCGAGGGCGCTCCGGCCAACATTCGCGGGCTATCATCCTTTTTTCCGGGTCAGAACACTTCCACTCCGGCGCGTCCCAACGCAGCCGCTGCCAACGCAGCCGCCAGCGCACCCGCTCAAGCCCCAACTAGAATGACGCCGCACCCTCTGGTGTTCAAAGTTGATTACGCGCAGCCAAACCGTTTGACAATAAACCTCGGTCGGGTCTGGCCCGCAGGCGCTCGCCTCAAAGTCAGCGTGGATGGTCAAAGCGTCGTCGAGCGGGAACTGGCTCCATCTCCCGCCCCGCAGCGCGGCACTGGAGGTTTTGGCACGACGGGCGGCGAGACAATTCGCGTGGAAATTCCTACCGGGCCACACTCCATTACGGTGGAAAACATCGGACAGGACGGCGTCCAAATTCGCGATTTCACCTTCGCCAATACGATCAAGGCTCTGGCGTCTTACGGCGTAACCAATGGCGAGTGGGCCGCAATGTGGATTTACCATCGGGGACAGATTTTTAGCCCCGACGCGACACAAACGGCATCCGGCAAAATTGCCGTCACTGGCTTGCAGGCCGGGCAATATCGTGCGGAATGGTGGGACACCACAGCCGGGCGAGTACTCAACACTGTGGCCGTGAATGTCACCGATGCTGCGCAACCCGTGCAACTCGATATTCCGCCGGTTGTGCGCGATGTCGCTCTGCTAATCGAGAAGTGATGTTGACAACTCAGCACAAGAGGTTCAACACGCTTTTTCGCGTAGTTCAGGCCGCACCGATGACACGCTTTTCGGGGGCACAGTCAGGAGGTTTAACATGGGGAACACCTTTCCAGACGATGAGAACGCGGTGCAGAAGTGGCGCGAAGACTATGAGCGCGACGGCTTTTTCATTGTGCCGCAACTGTTCGATGCCGAAGAATGCAAGACCTGGAAACGTGAAGCGCTACGTGTATTGCGCGAGTCTGCCGGGCCAAAATCAACTGTTTACGTTGGTGCTGCGGCGGCGTCTCCTATTTTCTACGCTCTGGCCGGCGACTCCCGACTGGTCGCCGTATTACGCGCACTGATGCCGCACGGAGTGGCCTTCTTGTCGGACAAGATTGTCTTCAAGTCGGGGACGAAGATGTTCGCTACGCCGTGGCACTTTGATGCGGCTTACTGGCCCCACACACGCCCCAAGCTCTCGGTGTGGATTGCTCTGGATGAAGTGCGTGAGGCCAATGGTGCATTGAAGGTGTTGCCGGGCAGCCATCAGCGTTCCTGGCAGAGCACGGGCGGAGATGCCGCAGCAACCAACGACGAGTTTACGACGGTTGTTACACCTGACTGGCAAGCCGGCGACGAAAAAGTTTGTCCACTACCACAAGGCGGAGTCATAATATTCGCGGATCGCTTGCTGCACGCCTCGTGTCCCAACACCGATGGCGGCGACCGCTACTCGTTAATCAGCACCTATCACGCGCCTGGCCCTGAAGAACCTTTTGACGAGCATTTTCCGGCAAGGCACGTTGTCTGAGCGCACCCCGCATGAGGCTTGTTCGCTTCACGAGTACTCGTTGTTCAAAAATATCGTTAGCTAACCCTAAAGCACGTTTCAGTCCAGTTGTGCGGGGTGTTTCCTGTCGGGGCGCATGCCATGCGCCCCGACAGGGGACGACAACTCGTCTCAAAGGCGCTCTAGTTGTCACTTGTCCTACTTTTTCCTTCAACGACGTAATAGAGTGGACGCCCGTCGCCAGCCCACGAGACGATGTTGTACACGGCCTTACGTCGCAACTCTTGTTCGGCCTCGACCGAGTAGAAAGCAGCGTGTGGGCTGAGTATCACACGCGGATGGTGCCGAATCGGATCTGCCGCTGCCGGTGGCTCCTGGGGCAGTACATCCAGAGCCGCGCCACGCAGCCGACCGTTATCCAGTGCGGTGAGCAGGTCACTCAAGTTGATCAGGCCGCCGCGTGCCGTATTTACCAGGTAACTGCCCTCACGCATCAAGCCGAGCAAGCGCGCGTTCACCATGCCGGAGGTTTCTGCCGTGAGAGGGAGGTGCAGAGAAATAACATGCGCCTGTCGGAAGAGTTGCTCCAAAGTGACCCTCTCCACGGCTCCATTCCAGTTGGCCTGCTGTAAAAACGGGTCATAGCCCAGGACGCGCCCAAACCAGGGTTGCATTCGAGCAGCCAGCAAGCTGCCGATGCGTCCCATGCCGACCACACCCAGACTCAAGGTGCTGAGTCGATGGAGCGATCCCGGCGAAAGGTAATGCCACTCCCCTTCTCTGATATTTCGATCATAGAATGGCAGATGGCGCATCAGGGACAACACCATTGCTGCGGCGTGCGATGCTACCTCTTCGACTCCATAATCGGGAACATTGCTCACCCATATTCCGCGCGATTGCGCGGCTTCTAAGTTGATGGTATCAACACCGACACCATAGCGGCTGATAATACCCAACTCCGGCAACTGCTCCACGACTTCGCGTGTGACGGGTGCATATTGAACGAGCAAAGCACCGGCGCCTTGTGCCGCCTCGATGACCTCACCAGGCGTGTGGCACTGAGCTACGCTCAGCTCGAACCCGGAGTCGTGCAGAATTGTTTTCTCCAGAGAAAGATCCGGATAATCACTATCGGTGATGAGAACTTTCACCTGTTAGCTCCTTCGCTCCGCCACGGCATTCTCGCACCCAAACACGGTCGCAGTTTTCGCATCGACTGTGTCTTCATACAAGGTTCCTGGCGTTGTTCGTTGGTAAATGATGGGTAATGGCTTCAACCAAGCATGGCTTTAACCGGGCATGAGCAAATGTCCGGTGCGCCCTTGCCAACCATCAATAACGAGCCAGAACAGGATCATGGTTACATCACCAAACGCCAAGCCCAAGAAGGCCGGTGTCGCCTTGCGGTAAGTGTCAATGCCGCCAAAGCGTGTAATTAGCACCTTGGCCAGCCAGCCGAGGAAAATTGAAACCCAGAACATCCTCACAGGAAAGATCATGGAGACCAGGTAGCCGAGAGGATGGAATGGGAAAATCGGGATGCGGCTGCGTCCCAGCATCATGGCGTAAGTCAGTGCCGCCCCGACTCCCATCCACAACCAGTTGCTCCACGCAGAACCGACGTTGCCCTTCATGATCTCATTGATGAACTGCACCGGCGCAACGGGGCCATATTGAGCAAACCAGCGGTGCCCCAGTGACAGCCCACCATTATCGTAGCCCAGCCGCACCACCGTCCACCAGCTCACCACAACCGAAATAAGAACGACGGCACTGATAAGCCCTGCCAGACGCCGGGGGTGAAGTTGGTGGTCGTGCGCCAGCTTGAAGCTCTGCACGAAACTTGGCATGATGAAGCCGCGCATGTGAAAAACAATCGTGTTCTGAAAGAATGATGCGGGAATCAATCCGTTGGCTGGAGTCAGCCACTGGCTGGAGCCGCTGTTGAGCAGCTTGGCTATCGCTCCCAAGGGTGAAGACTGAGCCATCATGAACAGCATTCCCGCTTCGACTGCGACGCGTGTGAGAGCAATAGACAGGATGAGATAAGCCAGCCACAATACGACTGCAATGTCAAAACGCACTCCAGCCAGGCAAGTGAACCCCAGCAAAGCAGCAAGCGACGCCATAAATCCCCAGAATGCAACGGGATAAGACAACACTTCAGTGCGCTCTGAAGGTAGAGCGTCCACACGGCCCAGAGCACGCTGGGCGACGTGTCGCAGGTGAGCCCGTGCCGTCCACATCACCAGGGCGACGTAAACCAGGCAACAGCCCACGGCTTGATAACCTGTAAACAGCTTCGAGCCGAATAGCACCCCGGAACCAGGCAGTGCGTTTGGAGAGAAGCCGAAATAGTAAGCCGCGATAAATTGAAAATTGATGAACCAGAAGAAGAACCAGAGCGAGAACGAAACTTCCGATGTCAGCAAGTAAGCCACACCAATGACGATGGGATAAACATTGATCGGCATCCAGCCGAGCTGATTCCATGGCGCCTCGGTGAGCAGCGGCCCCATATCAATCTCCAGCGGAAAAGTCGGGACATCGGGATAATAGAGGTGAAGTCCGCGCAGCAGTTGAATAAAGACGGCAATACCAAAGCCGCACCAGGTTAAGGGGTTGCGAAAAAAGCCGCTGAAGTTCTTACCATCTTCTCGGTCAAGGTCTTCTGTCAGTTCTAATGGAAGGCGCAGCAGGGGGAAAGACAGTGCTTCTTTTTCGGCCCACTGCGCACGCAACATGACGCTGAGGCAGCCCAGCATCACGTATGAGCTCAGAACGAAACTGCCCCAGAATAAAAGCGGTATCAACCAGGCATTCCACGGAATCTGCTCGCTGCCGATTCCAACATACCAGCCCTCAACAACGAGTCGATTGTATTGCCCACCCGCTGCTAAAGCGGGCGTAAGCCAAGGCTTGATATAAGGCTGCAATTGTTGTAACCAACCGTTTTCCGGTGTGGCGAAATAGAACGGTGCAACGAGATTGGGAATCACAAAGTTCTCTGCACCGTGGCCCGGAACCAGGGAAGAGAACATGCAGGTGATGTAGATGGTCAGCGCTTCCTGACGCGTAAAAGCCAACCTTACCGAGATCAGGCGCAGCACAGGATTGATGACGAGTACCAGAATCAGCAATACGCCAACGGCGCCGGCGGGCAAATGAGTCGCGCCCAGGAAGGTGTTGAACAGCTTGTAGTCAATAACTGGAATGGCATAACCGAACAGCACAGCCAGCGCGAGAGACAGCACCACAACGCGGAAAGTGACACCGCCGTTGTTTGTGGACAACTTACTTTCAGCATGAGTATGCGGTTCAAGTGAAGCCGAGGGTGCTTTCATGAAAATTTGTCCCTTCAAAACTGTGTGTGAGCACAAACTGTAGCTGTTAGATGCCAGGTACCCAAACAGAGTTAAGTTGCCGATAACCGCGCCGCCCATAAGCGTTTTAAAACCTTTTCTGACGTGAATGCGAGTACTCGAAAGGCTTACACATGGAGGCTTCATGCCAACATTCAACAGCAATACCGAGGTTCGAAATCGGCTTCAAGCATTTAACCCCGTTGCTCGTTCCTGATTGAAAACCAAGTGCCTCCTTGCATCAACTCAAAGCACACAAACTCTGACGCGAGCACTCTTTGCATTAAGTATTGCGGCGCTGCATCCTGCTGCCGCTTATTCGGGCTGCGCAACAATTCGCACCGGCCCCAGTAAACCGGAAGAAACCAGAGGCGAATCCTTGGTGAAGTAATTCCAGGTTGTAAAGGTGTAACGGCCTTTTGAGGGGCGCGGCTGGTTCTTCAAAAACCAATCAGGAAATTCTTTTAGATACCACCCGCTTCCAATGTGGCCGGGGAGCCATTCCATGTCGGCGGGCTGCTGCTCATCACCAATTAAGCGATTGGCCCATACATTGGTCACGGCAATTTCCAGCCTGTTGCTTCTTGCTTTCAGCAGGCCCGCCGGGATTCTAATTCTCCACGGCGCTGTCCAAACCACACCCAAATCGCGGTTGTTGAGCTTCACGGTAGCGATATGATTCACGACGCCCAGGTCAAGGTAAAGCGGGGCTTTATTGCCTTGCAAAGTGGGACCGGGGAGATCAAACGACTTGGTGTAAACAGCCGTGCCGCTATAGTATTTGATTCCAGCGTTGATGTGCTGCGTCCAGTCCTGAAGCGCAGGAAACGTTATCGCCTGTGTCGGGCCGCCCCAGGTAGAATCAAACTTCACCCGCCAGGAACCAGTAATTTCTTCGAGCGAGGTTGCATCGGCAAAGTTGGCGACACTGGAAGTTCTCTGCGGCTTGTTTCTAAAGACAATGAAGAAACTCTGGGAATTTTCAAAGCGAAGCGGTATGTGGGTATATCCATCCGACTCGCTGAACTGCGGCAGGTTACGTATGGAGCCTGTAACCGGATCCCAAAGCTCGGGCTGTTTGCCCGTAACTTTGAAACGACAGTTCGCAGCACCTGCTGAACGGTTGACATTCGCAACAAAGTAGATGTCGATGCCATTGGCGCTGAGGTGGATATGTTTTATTTCCGGGGCGTCCTGCGTCACGGTGGCCTGGAAGTCATCTGTCGGGGCGACGAAACTGCCCCATTGCAGCAATGCCTGGCAGCGCTGCCAGTACTCGACAAAGGCCTTGCCAGGCTCCCACCAGGTTTGGGTGCGATCAAAGTGAGTCCCCCACTGCCCCATCGTTGCGCCGGGTTTGTATTTGTCGTCCCACGGCTGCTGCACGAAACGGTGCAGCACCATGCGATTGACACCGGCACAAAAAGCGGCATCGCCCATCGACTTTAGCCAGGCGGGCGTCTCGTTCCACCGGCTGTCCGATGGGTCGCCGGTAAAGGCTTCGGCCTCGATGATGTTTTGCCCGGACTTTCTTAAAGCCGCCACGGTGGGGTCTAATTCGTAGGGTGCATACTTGCCTTGATGCGTCCAGAATTCCGTCATGACTTTGTGCACTAAGGGCATGATTTCATCCTGGCGCCACGGGCCTCCGTAAGGTTCGGCCAGAAAAGTAAGGTTGGCGCCTTTTAGTTTTTTCGAAATGGTGGCGAAGTACACATCGCGGTACAGGTCTTTGATGGTCGCATCAAAATCCTCGCGGAATTTCGCCGACTCCTGCTCGCTGTCGATGGTGCGTTTGGTGAAGGTGGCCAGGTATGGCAGAAGGTCATATCCCCGGCGCGCTAAGAACTCCTGTCGCATTCTTGGTGTCCAGGTCGGTACACCCGCTTCGTAACTATCAAAATGCACGTGTGTAAAACCGGTGCCGATTAAATCTCCCAGATGTTTTTGGATTTCACCAATCACATGATCCATGTGGAAGTCAACTGCTTGCTGGTTCATCTTGTCGCATTCCAGCCCGGTGGCTTCCCATTGAGCCGGCTGCATCAGCGTTCCCGATGTGGTGTGCCCAAACCGATAAATAATCCAATCACCTGCCGGCGCATCCCATTGCAATGCTCCGCTTGCCTGCATTTTGCCGGTTAAATCAATCACACTCTCTTTGGCCACGACACCAGTACTCGGAAGAGCGATTACGGCAACATCGCGGTAGTAAGTTCTCCTGGCCGCAATCTCCGGTTTCTCGACGACACCGGTTGTGGGGTTGTAAATTGGCCACGGCGTATGGCCACGCAAATCGACTTGAGGCCGCGTTAATACAACATTTATGTGCTGGTTGCCGGAAACCTTTGTTTCGGCCCAGCAGATTTCCTGCATCGAAAGTTCAGGCGTAATCCACGGCCCGCCGCTCGATTCATAGGCCGGCCCGTTGAACATGCCGAAGTCCATTCCCAGACGCTTTGATTCCTGTGCAGCATGGCGCACCAGTTTCCACCACGGCTCGGTCCACGAAATAAGCTCAGGCGTCGGGCTTTTCTTTATTTCCATTGCCCACGGCGTTGTTATATCCGCAAGACTGAACATCGTGGTGCGGTTGAAGCCTTCTTTTTTCAAGGCCTCCAGGTCGCGGGTGATGCCTTTTTTACTCAGATTAGAACCCATCCACATCCACAATACGCCGGGCTTAGCGCTCGCCGGAGGATTGCGAAAAACCTTGGCCGGGTCGTTCTCGATGCGACTTTGCGACACTCCCGGCCTGGTGCAGACGAACAGCACCAGGCATAAAATCAGTAAGATTTTCATCATAGCCATCTCTCCTTTTCCTACACGAACGTTTTCATGGCGGAGTTCTCCAACGGTCACAATTCATTTGCCGGGAGCAATCGCAGACGCTCCGATCGCAGTAGTCCGTAGAGAAAAGTAGAGGCTTAAAAGGTCTTCACTGTTTCTCGGGAAGCCGCTGCGCCGCTCACGTTAATCGCCGCGACGGCTAAAGCGGACATCCGAGTACTCGCATTGCTTCTCGCGGCACCGTTTTTCGCTCGCACCGTTACAATAGCCGGGCGTGGCGGCTGCTTCATGCCCGGCCCGACGTAAAACCCTGTGTGCGGCGGCTGGTTGTAGGCGACATTTTGCCACGCGATGCCCATACGGTATGCCGGGTCGTGCATGAAAGTGTAGAAGCGATGCGTTGTGGGAATGGTTGTGGTGAAGATGCGCAGTTCCTGGTTGTCATTGGTGCGATAGATGACTTCCTCGCGCCAGTCGCCCAGAATGTCGGCGGAAAGGCACGGGTTGGCCTTTGTCCCGTTGTTGGAGGCGCAGTCGAAATCCCTCGCATTCAACAACGGGTCGGATTTCGCGTTGAGATAATCCCACTTTTCGAGTGTGGTGCCGTTGAGAACTTCACTGAGCAGGTCGCCGTCCCAGTAGATTCCCATGTTGCAGGCCGGAGTGCGATCGGCGATCTTGTTTCCCTTGACATCCCACATCTGATTGCTTAAACCCGCACCTGCGGCCCAAAACTCGAAGCCGGGATAGCGCGGGTCAACGTCCAGAGCCAGGCCGCGTCCGGGGCCTTCGCCATCAGCGCCGGCGCTGACCGATGCTTTCTTCCACAGCACTTCGCCCGTCTTGGCATCGACCATGTGAACTCCGGCATCATCGAATCGCTCCTGGATGCGAAACACTTCGAGGCCCGGTCTGTTCGGATCGAGATCGGAAAGGTGCATGGCGTCGCCGTGTCCCAGGCCGGTTGAATAAAGTCCTGTGCCGTTATCATCAACGGCCATGCCGCCATAAACGATTTCGTCTTTGCCGTCGCCGTCCACGTCGGCCACGCTCAGGTTGTGATTGCCCTGTGCGGCGAATTTTTCGTTGCCGGGAGTGTTGCTGTCGAATGTCCAGCGATGCGTTAGTTTGCCCTCGCGCCAGTCCCAGGCCGCCAGTACGGTGCGCGTGTAGTAGCCGCGACACATTACGACACTGGGATGCACGCCGTCAAGATAGGCAACACAGGCCAAGAAGCGGTCAACACGATTGCCGTAACCGTCGCCCCAGACAGCCTTGAGTTCGTCGGAAGTGGGATCGGGCTTGGCCGGATGGCGCGATGGAATGTAGTTCGTTGTCGAGAGAGCCTTTCCCGTCAGGCCATCGAATACGGTTAGAAACTCCGGCCCTTTTAGAATGCGACCGGCCTCATTGACATGATTGGCAGTGGCATCACCGATGGCAGTCCCACTGCTATCAATTGTGCCATCCGCCGTTTTACAGACCATCTCGGCTTTGCCGTCGCCATCGAGGTCGTACACCATGAACTGCGTATAGTGCGCGCCTTCGCGGATGTTCTTCCCTAGATTAATCGTCCACAGCAGAGTGCCGTCGAGCTTGTAGGCTTGCAGAATCGGCGGATCGGTTTCGCCATTTTGCGAGTTGTCACGGCCTCGTCCCGCCTGATGCAAAACGATTTCATACTCGCCATCGCCGTCCAAATCTGCGACGGAAGCATCATTAGGCGTGTAACCCGGCGGCGTCTGCAAGCGAAGCGAAAGATAAGGCCGCGCCGCCGCATTGGCAGGGATCGTAAAACGAGTACTCGCCGCTTGCTCCTGGCCGCTCTTTACAGGTCGCACAAAATACGAGTTGGCCTGTGCCGGGTTTGCTGTTGCATCCACAAAGTCCGTAGATTGTGTAAGAGTCTTGTTATTCAGCCTGATCGGTTTAGCAGCACCGGCGGCGCGATACAGATTGAAAGAGATGTTCTGCGGGTCGGTGCCCAACATGCGCCAGCCGACGTACACTTTGCCGTCGCTCTGCCGGATCGCCACCACGCCGCGCCCTAAATCCTCCATCTGCCGTTGCGCTGTGGCGCGGCGTGGCGGTGAGAGAAACATTGCCCCCATCAGAAGCATTCCCACGCTGACGGCTCTATGACGGTTGATCCATTGTTTCATCATCTTGCCTTTTGATCGCCTTCAACTGACACTCCTCATCTTCGGTGGAGCTAAGCCCTGGACCGATTACAAGCTTTATGCATCGCCCTTCTGCGGAGCACTCTGCTGCGGAGCATTCTGTGCAAGTGCGACAATCTCTTCTGCTGTGAGGGCGGATTCGTAAACCCGCAGTTCGTCCATGAGACCTTTGAACGGAACATCCTGCCAGTTGACACCCAGCGCGAAGGTGCCGGTCGTTGTCGTGAATACGTTTGGAAAATTTGTTCCGCTAAATTGCGGGGCGCCATTCACATAAACGGTTATGGCTCCGTCCCGCACGGCAAAGGAGAGGTGCGTCCATACGTTTACCGGGATCTTCATTTTGGTCAAGGCATCATACCAGGATGCACTGCCCGCCCAAACCATCGTTTCGTTGTTCAAAAAGCCAAGCCCCATCGGCACGACGCTGACCCAGTTATCCCGGTCTCTGGCCCCAAAGAAGGTGGTCGTAATTTCTGTAAGCTGCGCGGGCTTTACCCATAGCGCAACCGAGTACTCGTTGCCGGAAAGCATGCCCCTGGGCAGGAGGATGCCGGAAGCGCCGTCGAACACCGCCGCATTGCCGCGAACGCCGGTTGCGAACGTGATCTTGCCGCCCGTGTTGTTGATGCGATTTCCAACAATGGAACCGTTAGCGGCGCGGCCTGTGCTGTCTTTGAGATTGCCATCGAATGCGTAATGCGCGACCAGGCCGCCTGCGGATTTCTCTTTTACCGTTATGCTAAAGGCCTTCGTCGCGGTTGCTGCGCCCAGCGTGATGGTGGCCGTGAGGATGGCCCTCGCATTACCCGCACCCACTTCGGGCCGGGTCACGGCACCCTCGTTGGAGACGACCTTTTGATTTGAAGAAACCCAGGTGATGCGGCTCTGCCGGGTGCCTTCGGTGGGCAGGGACAAGTTCGTGATGACGCTGCTCCTGGTATCGCCCAGAGTGAGCGCGCGCTGCACATCCGCAACAATTTGCGCGGGTGTTTTATCCGGTATCTTGCTGCCCCAGATGGCGACGCCCTGCTTCGATAGCGCGCTGAACGTGAGAACATAGCTTTGCGAATCCGGCTCCCACTGGCGCACTGCAACGCCATCAAATAGTTGGTCTCCAACGGTAATTGCGATGCTGTTATCGCCGGCTGTCTTCCATGTGCCGTTGACTGCGCCGGTGATTCTGCCGTCTTGCTCCAGGCGAATGTACTGCGACTTGTGAATCTCTTTGGAAATGGCTTTGCCGTGGTTCACATACTTGTATTCGCCCGCCACGTCTTGCCGCCTGATGGTGCCGGCTGTTTCACCAGCATAGCGATAGGGCGCGACCACCGGCCAGTCGTTCTGGTTCATGAACATCTGGTGAACGCGGAGTTGATGCGCTTCGCCGCGCTGTGGGAATCGCGCATGAAAGATGAGGAACATCTTGCCCGTAGCCGGATCGTAATAGGCCGAGTTGTGGCCTGGAGACACATACCCGATGCCCAGCCCGCTGCCCGGATCGCCGACTTTGCGCTCGAAGAGGAAGTTGCCCATCAACTTAACGCCGTAAGGCTCGATGGAGAGATTATCGAACAGCGGTTTTCTAGGATCGGATTGAACGTCAGCCATATCGTTACCTTCGGCATCGAAATAAGGGCCGTCAGGACCAGTGGAGCGCGCTACGCGGATGTTATAGCCGCTGGCTGCATCCAGGCCGCCGAAGGAAGCGAACATATAGTAGAACCTGGTCTGCGGGTGATATAGAATGTAGCCACCTTCAATGGGGCTGTGATTCCCGCCGATCAGCCTCTTGCCATAGCCTTGTCCGGGCAATTGCTTCCCGGTCGTCTCATCCATCTTCAGGATAAAGAGACCACCGGAAAACGAGCCGTAGATCATCCACAACTGGCCATCGTTGTCGTAGAAAGTGTCCGGATCGACAGCGTTGGGGTGACGGCGCGCATTGTAGCCGGTACCATCCTCACCTAGCTCCTGCCACATGCCCGACTTGAGCAGAATGCCCAGGTTCTTATAGGGGCCTTCCACCTTGTCGGCCACCGCAACGCCCAGTGCAGAGCGCGGAGCATTGCCTTTGGTGACGTTGTAATACATGTAGAAGCGTCCGTCTTTCAGTTGAATGACATCCGTAGCCCACAGCGCACGCGACTGCGTCCAGGCGAAAGCCTCCTTCAACTCTTCCAGAATATTGTCGAACAGACGGTTCGGGTTCGGTTGGGCCGGATCACCGATTCGCGCATAGTTGATGTCGGACGCGACCATGTCCCACTGCATGAAATCCCTGGTCTTGGCCGCCGCCAGGTGAGAGCCGAAGACGTAGAAGGTGTCGCCCACTTTGATAACCGATGGGTCATGCACGGCGGCATCTCGAAACACCGGCGCGCGCGGCTCCTGACTAACGGCGCGGGATCTCTGCCGGCTTGGTACGGTTTGCACGGCAGCCATATCCTTCGCAGGCGTCGATGTGGCGCACGCCAGCCCGCACGAGATCATCAGCGAGATCGCCACCGAAGTCGTCAGAATGTTTCGCCGTCGGCATTTGCTCATTGGTTTCGCCTCAGCCGGTTGCGAGCCGCCGTGTCGGACGGGTTTCTCAAGGACATCACTTCACTGCCTGCACAATTACGTTTCTCACCTTGTATCTTGCGCCCCTACATAGGGTTTTAAATCACTTGTAGGCATGGGGCCACAACTGCCTGGAAAGAGAATCCAAGGGGATGCCCTCGGTGAAACGCGGACACCAGCCAGTTCTACTGCGGCACTTTGACGAGGCGCACGGAGCGCAGGTTGAACGGGCGCCATGTGGCGGCGCTTGCCGGGCGAACTTTTACGGTCAGAGTACTCGTCTGCTCAATCTCGACATCGCCCACCTCAATGTTTCTGTATTCGGTCCAGAAGTCGGTCAGCTCGGATTTGCCCATCAGCTTGTGGTCGCCGATCTCCAGCACGAAGTCGGTGGTTTGGTTAGCTGCGGAAGCCTCCATCGAGACGTGGTAGGTGCCCGGCTCCTTCGCCTGCATCTGCCACGAAACCCAATCCTGAATATAAGTCCAGAAGCCGATATTGCGGTTATTGGCGGGGCCTTCGAGGCGCAGGTCGCCGTGCAGCAGCGCAGCACTCGCAGCGAGATGGATCGTGCCGTCCGGGCCGGGCGCCACAGTCTGGATGACCGGCTCGGCTTTAACAAGCGGCGGCATCAGCCTCGCCGTCCACGCCGCCAACACGGAAGCCTCTACATTGTCCACGGTTTGCAAGCCGCTGATCTTGAACGCGAGCGCGTGCCGCGACGGCAACTCCTGCGGTAACTGGATTACCACTCCCTCAGGGCCGCGCTTCCATTCCAGTTCCCCGTCATAACCCAGCAGCGTGACGCTCGCCGGCTCGCCGCTCACCAGTGGCGAGTCCGTCGCCAGCGCCTGAATGGTCACCGGCTCCGTTGGGATGCCGAGCGTGATGGCGTAGATGTCATCGTTTCGCGTTGTGAAGCGGATGTCGCGCGAGGTGAAGCCGAAATCCTCTTTGAAGTGCCCGGTTTCAATTTGCGTTGGGCCTTCGCCAAACATCGTCCAGGGACGTGTGCTGTAAATTGCCTCGCCGTTGACGGGCATCCACTGCGCCATATCTGCCAGGAAGCGCTGTGATTCCGGTGGCAGGCTGCCGTCGGCATACTGCACCACGTTGAGCAGCAGGCAGCCATTCTTGCTCACGACATCAGCCAGGGTGTGGATCACCTGGTCGGTTGTCTTGTAGTCGTAGCCGTCCGAGTAATACCAGTCGCCGATGGAGGTGTCGGTCTGCCAGGGCGACGGGCTGATGCCCTGCAAAGTCCCGCGCTCCACGTCCAGCACACCCACGCTCTCGATGAACTCACCACTGCCCATTTCTTTGTAGTTGTAAACCGCCTCCAGCTTTCCGCCGTGGCGCTGCATACTCGAATTGTATAAGTGCGCGATCATGCTGCGCCCGGTGTCGCCAAACGGAATGCCGCCGTCGCTGTACAGCAAATCCGGCTGGTAGGTATCCACTAAGTCCTGAATGCGCTGTGCCCACTCGCGATGCCACTCGGGATTGTTGGAATACCACTCCTTATCATCGGGAGATGCTGGAGAATGATACAAGTCCTGATACTGCGGGTTGGCCCCATCGTAGGAGACACCCGCGAGCGGCCCTTCCTTGTCCGCGCCGTGGCTGGTTTGAAACCAGGTATAGCTGGCGCCCAGGTGCTCCGATACGCCAAAGCGCAGGCCGTATTTGAGCGCCGCCTGCTTCCACTCGCCCACCACGTCGCGCTGCGGCCCCACCTGAACCGCGTTCCACTTGTGGAACTTGGAATTCCACAGGTCGAAGTTGTCGTGATGCACGCCCATGCTCACAAAATACCGGGCACCGGCTCTTGCATACAGAGCCATCAACTCTTCGGGCTGCCATTTCTCGGCCTTCCACAGCGGGATGATGTCCTTGTAGCCGTGTTCAGACGGGTGCCCGTAGGTGGCAAGATGATGCCTGTATTGCCGATCTCCCTCGCGATACATGTTGCGGGCATACCAGTCGCCCTGACGCGGCACCGCCTGCGGGCCCCAGTGCGACCAGATGCCGAACTTGGCGTCCCGAAACCAGTCGGGTGCTCCATACTGCTTGAGTGATTCCGCTGTTGCGGTGAATGGGCCCTCAGTCATGAGAAAATCCTTAAAAATGGTGCCAGCCCGGTGGCGCTGCGACTTACCGGATGAGCGGCCAGGGTGCTGTGGAAGTTCCACATATCCTGGTCGCCAGAGATTGCAACTGCGGTAAAGACGATTGCTTGAGCAAAACGACCACGGTGCCGCCACTGCCGCCGCCGCTGACGCGTGCTCCGTAGAAGCCATGTGATGGCCCTAATTCCTGCACGGCCTCAACCATGACATCGGTTTGGTCACAGCCAAGACCAATCGAACTGTAGCCACGATGCGACTGGACCATCAACTCCCCAACGCTGCGTAACGCCTCTTCCTGGTGTGCATTGGCGCGGTTTGCATCTGCACACGACTGAAGCAACTGCGCAGCAAGTTGGCAGCGAAAATTCTCATTTACCGGAAAAGAAGCTCCGGCGCGCAACGGATAGGTGCGCGGAGGATGCACAACCGAAAGCGGGTCATCTACTGCGGTATAACGCGTCAAGAACTCTTCGCCCGTCAAGCTCGGCGGGAGAACGTCGTCGCTGAATTTACCTAGTTGCGATGGTGATAATTCAGTAAGAAAGGACAGCGGCGTGGAAAGCGCACCTTCGAGAATTTTCTTGCCCATGAAGGCCGCAGTGCGCGCTGTTGCATAGGGCGAGTCGGCCACATCATGCTTGACACCGCTGGGCCAGCCCACTACGAGTACTCCATCCGGTAACGGAATCGGAGCACCGAGAATATCGGGACGGCATAAAATCGGGAGCAACGTCCCGGCAACGCCATGCGATGAAGCAAGCTGATCCATTAATCCGCAGGGCGCTCCAACAATCTCATTCTCGGCGCGTTGAGCCAATTTCGCCCGCTCCGTTCCTGCGAAACTCAGGCCCGACAGTTGTTCGAGCGCGCGCAGAGTCGCTACTTCCAGCGCGGCGCTACTGCTGACTCCCATTGATGTCGGAACATCAGATTCGACCTCGATATTCAAGCCGTGAGTTGGCCACCAGTCATGCGCCTGGCTAAACAGCAGAAGGCATCCCAACGGATAGCGCGCCCAACGTGGAATTCGTTTTTCATCCAGTTGTTCTCGCCAAGCTGAGTTGGGCTGAGTACTCAGATCACGCAACCAGCCAAGTGGCAGCGGATTCAGAGGACTTTCCTGTTTGCTCGTAAGCTGAAGTTCCGCTTCGGCGCGCTCTGTGATGGCCACGCGTGTCGCCGCAGAGATTGGCGTCTGCAGCACGAGTGAGCCGCTGTAATCGGCCACACCGCCCATGAAGTCCAGCCGTCCCGGCGCCTGGCCTTGCCAGACCTGCTCGGCCATTAGAAGTGCTCCTGCATCAAGCGTTGCAAGATCGGGCGCACCTGAGCCGCCAGTGTCTCGTTGGCGTAGCCCATCCAGGCCACGGGAGAAACTGTGTCCAATGGTACATCAAGCACCGTTCCATCCGGAGCCTCAACGACACCGCCCGCTTCTTGCAGCAGCAGCGCCGTGCAAATGTCGTAAGGATGGCATACCAACGAGGCATCAAACCCCAGTTTCTTCAAGGCGAAAGGTCGCAAATCGCCCAGCATACGATCATGACCAATGAGCAGTTCATAAATCTGACCGCCGGTCGCTATGTACTGGTCATCAAAAACCAGAGGCGACGAGGTGCTGCCCAGCCCATAGAGTTCGTCCCACAACTCTTCCTCGACTTTGGCCATCAGAGATTTCCCTTCAGGAAAGAACCGCGCCAGCGAAGCGAAGCCATGTTTGAAGTCGCTCGCCTGCGAAGGGCGCAGCGGCAACGGCTGTCGCTGCCCGGTGTGAAGGTTGATCATCTCGGCAACGAGTCCTTCGTGTCCCGCGCCTTTGACCCCGCTGATCTGATCGCCGCGCCACTGTTTGGTCGTCGGTAGCTCGCTCATGGCCGCTACGGTGATGTCGCTTAATTTGGTTTGCGGCCCTTTTTGCTGCGCCAGAGCGCCAAGGATCCAGGCGCTGCGCTTGTCATACATGATGTTGCGTGTGCCGTCGATGGGGTCCAGGATGCACTTCCACACCGTCGCTGTGATGGGTGTGCCTTCGGGAAATGTTACGTCGTCTCCCTCTTCGACACCTTCCATCACCAACTGCACCGGCGACTGTGCCGGCCAGTTCGCATTGAACCAGGTAAAAATGGCCTCTTCACTAATCTTGTCGATGCGGTAAATTGTGTCAGCTTCGGTGACTTCGGCAATGTCGGCAAACGTGTCCGCAGCGGCGGTGTCGCGCGCGGCAACTATCGCGTCACGAATGCTGTCCTGCAAAGCACACAGTAGCCGGCGCGCCTCGTTGAGGCTTTGCGAAGTCATAAACGGAGAAGTCATGCAGAAACCTTTGTGTAGTGAATAGTTGAAACGGCCTGTAGTTCAGCGGCCTTTTCATCGGGGTCGCTTTCGTTAGTCATCGAGCCGCCACCGATCTCCGGCCCCGCCAGATACTTGAGCGTGTCCGGCTTGCGCAGCGGCGGATGAAACTCCACATGGAAAGGGTAATACGAGTACTCGTTTCCATCGGTGGGCGCCTGGTGAATGGCCATGATGTAGGGCATCGGCATTTGCCACAGATTGTCGTAGCGCGTTGTTACCTCACGAATCATCAATCCGAGATCGGAGCACTCTGCCGAGGTTAAGTCTTGCAGCGAAGACATTGGTCGCTTCGGCAGAATATAGACCTCGTAAGCATAGCGCGCGAACCACGGCACACACGCCATAAACATTTCATTCTCAGTAACGACACGCGAACTGTTGGCTTCACGCTGAAGAATTTCCTGCCCTAAATGCCTGCCGGTTTGCCCGAAGAATTTACCGCTGCTTTCAACTTCTCGCGCTGTGTGACCATAAATCAGATTGCCGGCATAAATTTGACAGTGCGGGTGCGGGTTGGACGTGCCGACCAGCGAGCCTTTGTTTTCAAAAATGAGAACGTGTTCGATTTCGACGCGAGCACCCAGTTCGACATAGCGCTCGCGCCACAAATCGACAACGGCGTGCGCTTCTTCATCGGTCAGGTCAACAAATGTCTTCGCGTGATCGGGATGATAGCAGATTACTTCGGCTGTGCCGGTCACGCCTTTGGCCCGATACAACTCATCGGAGATGGCTGGTTCCGGCGCTTCGTTGGAGAATGTCGGCAGGTCGTTGGTGAAACAGTAGGCCCCGACATATGCCGGGTTCTGTCCCTTCAGGCGCTTGTTGCCGGGACACAGCGCACACGTTGGATCATACGAAGGAGGCGCGGCTTCGGCTGGTGCGTGCGTATCACCAATCCAGGGACGCCCACCGCGATGCGAGGTGTACAACACCCACTCCTCGCGCAGAGGATGCCAGCGCTGTTCCCACACCAGCCGAGGTTGAGTACTCATTGACCGTTCTCCGCTGCTTTACGAGTGCGTCTGAGGCACTTGTGCGCCGCATTCGACACGCGGCTTAAAGTTGGGGTATCCGGCGCCATGTTTAGCAATACATTCATTGCAAATTCCGCTGCTGTCGAGTGCAGTCGTGCAGCAGCATCCATTTTGATTTTAACGCGCGCTCTTCAAACGAAGAATCGTGACGGAGCGTGCCGGAAATGTGCGAGTCGCACTCGAAGCCGTCAGCCTGACTGGCTCGGTATGAGGCAATACTCTGTCGGGTGCAGCAAGAGTATTTTCATCCAGCCCGTTAGCCGAAGTCAGCACCAGAGCGTTACCCGTCAATGCCACATTGCCCAGCCCGCGCAGATTAACGGCGGTTTCCACAGGTTGTTCCGACACGTTAACCACTTTCACAACCGTTTCTGCCGTTGTATTGTCACGCCCGGCCACGGCATAAAGAGACGGCGAAGTTTGTGTCACAGCATGAACGAGTTGGCCGTCCAGGTAGCACTTGATGGATGTGCCTTGCAGTTCAACCCGAATGTCATACCAGCGCCCTGTTTCGATGCGCCCCGGCACTTGCACCAGCGGCACGTTGGCCACTTCAAGGCCGTGTCCCGTGTTGCCCCACCCGCCTAAGTTCCAATGGCTGACTGCGTTGTCGCTGGGTGTGCGGAACATGATAAGAAAGCCCTCATTGCCGCTCAACTTGCGTGCTTTCAAAGTCAGGGTGTAGTCGCTCCACGTCACATCACCGGCAAAGGCTCGCGCGCCTTCCTGGGAGCCGGTCTGCCGCAAGACGCCATCCTCCACCTGCCAGTTGCCGCGCGTCGTTCTCCAGGTGTTATTTAGTCCCTGTGAAAAATCGCTGGCGAAGAGCGTTTGATCGCCCGCAGTGACTTTGATGTCTTTGAATTCGGCCTGTGTCGCCCACGTTCCAACGCCGACTCTGCCGCGCAGAGCTTCGGCTGGCGTGGGCGGCTGCTCTATTTGAACCGGCAGCACGATATCCGCGCGATTGGCGCCGAACATCGTCTGCACATGATAAGACGGCGTGCCGTAAATTTGTCGCTGGTCGAACACAATGGCGTTCGGGTTCCAGGCCTTCCAACCCAGGCGGCTTAACAGCGGCGCGTAGGACGACATCATCACAATGTCTCCATTGCGCTCCAGGCCGGTCATGAAAGCGGCTTCGGCGATGGCAGCCTGCAAGTTGCCGGTACCGGCGGCGCTGGTTACTGCATACTCACCAAAGTAAATTTTTGCCCCTTGCCGGTCGTAGCTGTCAAACCGTGTGGCCTGGTTAATCATTGTTTGCGGATTGCTGTAAAGGTGCGGGTCAACGATGTCGAGGGGACGATTGCGCGGCACGCCGCTCCAGTCGCAGGCCACAAGTTGAATTTGCGGATAGCGAGCCTTGATGGCATCGTGGAACAGCGCGTAGCGCTCGTGGTATACCGGGCCGCCGTTTTCATTGCCGATTTCAAGGTATTTCAGGTTGAACGGCCTGGGATGCCCGGCCTGCGCGCGCAACGCGCCCCATTTGCTGGTGACGGGGCCATTCGCGTACTCGATGGCGTCTAAAGCATCTTGCACCCATTCACCCATGTTTTCCATCGGAACAGCATAGGCGTTGCTTCTGCCGTTGTGGTGCGACATGCCGCAGTTGATGACGAAAAGCGGTTCGGCACCCAGGTCCTCGCACATCTGAAGATACTCGTGGTAGCCCAGCCCGTCGGTAGAGCGATAGCCCCACAGGTTCCAGCGTCCCGGACGCGCCGCAATGTCGCCGATGGTTTCCTTCCAGCGAAAAGCATTTTCAATCTCATCGCCTTCCACAAAGCAGCCGCCGGGGAAACGCAAAAATGCCGGACGCAGGCGTTCAATGTAACTCATCAGGTCGGCGCGCAGACCATTGCGACGGCCTTTCCATGTATCGCGTGGAAACAGAGAAACCATGTCGAGCCATACGGTGCCCGGTTTGGTCGTGGAGAGTACTAAACGTGCATGGGCATCGGTCGCCCTGGCGGTAAGCGGGAAGGTGAACTTTTTCCACGACTCGTCGATGCCGCTGATGGTGCGCAGAGCCAGCACGCTGCCGTTTTGCGTTTCCAGTGAGACGACCAGCGGGCCACTGAAATGAGCCGCGCGTGCATACAACGAAAAATCGTATTGCTTGCCTCGCTCGACTGCAATGCCGCCGGACTCGTTCTCAAACCGGGCCAGCCACTCGGTCGGTGTTTCCCGCGGGCGCTGCGGAACACCGGCGAAGCCGTTGCTCACCACGCCAACGCGACCTCCGCTCGCTTCATTGATGTCAAGCCGCAGGCTGGTGGGGTTTTTGGCATTGAGCGGCTTGCTCGTGTCCAATGCCAGCTTTGCTACGGCTTGCCGACTTTTTGTCAGCGTCCAGGCGAGTGGAAACGCGGCGTCCTCAAACGAGCGGTTTTGCACCATCTCAGCGTAGATGCCGCCGTCGCCAGCGCGGTTGATTTCTTCGAAGAAAATGCCATACAGCAATGGGCTGATGGCTGCTCCAGGCTTATCGACATCCACCGTCAGGCGAGCCGCCGGCTGAGCCAGCAGCGGGGTTGCCGATAGCAGGCCGGCAAACGCAGTCGCGGCTAAGCGGAAGGGAAAGGTCTTGATTCTTGGCATATTATTTTTTCGCATTGTTATGTTCTTTATTACCCATCCAGCGAATTGAGTACTCGGATGTGATGAGCAAACGTCGATAGCGTCAGCGTTGCTCCAGTGTCAGCACGGCGACAGAGGCCGGTGGCAGCGTCAAGTGCAAACGATTGCCGTCCAGGCGCGCCTCGTTTTCCGTGAAAGCTCGTGGCGTCACCGCTGCACCATCTTCGAAGCTATTGTGTGCGTTCAAGGCGCCTGCTGTCAGCACGCGTCCGGCGACACTTTCCAGTTGCGCTCCGCGCAGTTCGCACATGACCGTAGTTGTGCTGGTCGGGTTGGTATGGCACACGGAAATGTGAACTTTGCCGGCTTCATCTTTTGAAGCCGACGCGCTAATGGCCGGTATTTGTTGCTCGCCGTGAGAGTATGTTTCGCTTGTCAGGTGCAGTGGCAGCATCGTGGCCCCTTGATGCACTTTCCACATTTCGAAAACATGATATGTCGGTGTAAGCACCAGTTTCGGCCCATCGGTGAGTATCATGGCTTGCAGCACGTTAACGGTTTGCGCGATGTTGGCCATGCGCACGCGATCGCAATGAGCATTGAAGATATTCAATGTGAGACCTGCGACAAGTGCATCGCGCAGCGTATTCTGCTGATAGAGAAAGCCGGGATTGGTGCCGGGTTCGACATCCCACCAGGTGCCCCACTCATCAACAATAAGACCAACGCGCTTGTCAGGGTCGTAACGATCCATAATGCCGCCGTGTCGCTGCACCAGCTCTTCCATCTTGAGGCACTTCTTCAAAGTGATGAAATACTCTTCTTCGGTGAATTCAGTTGCGGAACCTTTATGGTGCCACGGGCCGGACATGGTGTAGTAATGAAGGCTCAATCCTTCCATGTGGCGGGCGGCACGGCGCATCATCACTTCGGTCCACTCGTAGTCCTGATCGTTAGCTCCGCAGGCGATTCTGTAGATGCGCTCTCGCGGATCTCTTGCGTCCTCCGTAGCGTGCGCACCGGTGTCGGCGCTGGTGTAATTACGCACATAAGTCTGGTAGCGACGATACAGGTCGGCGTAGTATTCGGGGCGCATGTGGCCGCCGCACCCCCAGCTTTCGTTTCCAACACCGAAGTAAGGCAGTTTCCACGGCCTCTCACGCCCATTTTTGGCACGCAGGGCGGCCATAGGTGAGCCGCCGGGATGAGTGCAGTACTCAACCCACTGCTGCATTTCGTACACCGTGCCGGAACCCACGTTGCCACAAATGTATGGCGCCGTACCCAGCATTTCGCACAGGTCGAAGAACTCGTGCGTGCCGAAGTGGTTGTTCTCGACCGTACCGCCCCAGTGCGTGTTGACAACGCTGGCACGCCCTTCGCGCGGGCCGATGCCGTCCATCCAGTGATACTCATCGGCGAAGCAGCCGCCCGGCCAGCGCAACACCGGCACGTTTAATTTCTTGAGAGCTTCCACCACATCCTGGCGGATACCGCGCGTGTTGGGTATGTCCGAGTCTTCGCCGACCCAGAACCCTTCGTAAATGCAGCGCCCCAGATGTTCAGCAAAATGACCGTAGATATTGGGGTTGATCGTGTGCGTGCCCTGATCTGCATTTACGACTAACGTGTTCGTCATTACGACTCCTCTTGTGTTGTTATGTTGTTTGCGCCGTGTGGACGTGCAAAATCCGGCGGCTTTCGAAGCGCTCCAGAGTAGTGGTTCCGAGTACTCGGAACCACTACCTCAATGGATGCCATGTAGTGCTCACGGCAGTCTCTTGAATATCCATTGTTGGCCGATGTCGCCTTTCCAGGCATGTCCTTCTACCAGAGCCTGTGGTGCTTTCGTTCCACCCGGCAGCGTGAGTGCGGTTGCGCCACCTTTGGAGATGATGCGATAAGTATCCTCGCCCGTTTGCTCGATGCGCCATCGCTGACAATCGTTATTCAACCAGGGATACTGGCCAATCCTGGTGCCGTCCTTGGCACTGCACTCGGCAAGATCCATGTGTTTTCCGCTGCCCAGCGAACTGATGCTATAGTAGCCGCCGCCCACCGGGCTGACGTTCCACTGCTGCATTGCGCCGCCCCCGTATTCGAATTGGTCGATAGGTGTGCCGTCGTCCCACGAGGCTTTGTGTATGCCAAGAGCCAATCCGCTGGCCCTGGAAATAATGGCGTAACGCCCACCGGGTAAGTCGGAGCCGGCGCGTGGCCATCCGTCTTTGCCCCACACCAGCGTTTGCAGGCCCATGGTCGCCACGCCGTTGTTGAGCGAATCGTAATAGTGGTAGGTGAAGCGATCAAATCCATCCTCACTAAAGATTCCGATATGTCCCGGCCCAATGACCTGGCCATCCGTAGTGAGAAACGGCGTGCCTCCACCTTTCGCCAAATCTTTGCCCGCCTTATCCAGGTAAGGGCCGGTGATTGTTTTGGAACGACCCATCATAACGCTGTAAGTGCTGCTCATGCCGCGACAGCAGAAACCCTCATTCTCAAAAAGGTAGTAATAGCCATTATTGTAATAGAGGTAGGGTGCTTCGGGGCCAAGACTTTGGCCGGCAGCGATTGTCACCGGCTGGCTGATGGGCTTACCGCTCATCTTATCCAACTTCACCAATTTGATGCCGCCGCTGTTCCACGAGCCGATGCTGAGCCAGAGATCGCCCTGTGCATCCAGAATGGGGGCCGGGTCGATGGCATTGTAATCGGACTCTGTGGTGGTGGCGAGCACGACTCCCTGATCCATCCATTTGAAATCCGGGCTTTCCGGGTCGAGCGTGGGGCTGGTTACCAGCCCCGTAGCCGAAACTTTGCTGCCGAAAGTGGAAAACGAATAAAAGAGATAGTATTTGTTGTTGAGAAAAATGACATCCGGCGCCCAGGTGTGATCGTTCTTAGCCAGTGGCACCGCCTTGCGCGCCCATTCGGGGACCTTGTCGAGAACGCTCTTACCCCTTGTCCAGTTGATCAGGTCGGTCGAGTACCGCATTCCGATGTTGTTGCCGGTGTGAAAGACATAATATTTGCCGGCGCACTTGATGATGCGTGACGGGTCGTGTACTCGGCTGAATTCTCCCGTTAATACCATTGCATTGCCCTTCTTTATTGGTGCGAGCACCCCAGGTGACCACATTAACAGAAAACATAAAAACGAGCAGCACGCCATATACGTGGTAAAAAGTGCTTGTCTATTCATGGAAAATCTCATCTTTCATTAATCGGGTGTCAGGTGGTGGCCCACGCGCCCCTGCCATCCATCGACAAGAAGCCAGAACAAAATCATGAAGACATCGCCCAATGCCAGGCCCAGGAACATGGGCCGTGTCTTGCGGTAGCTTTCAATGCCGCCAAAGCGTGTAATCAGCACCTTGCACAACCAACCGACAAAAATTGAAAACCACACCTGATCCATTGTCCAGGTGAGGCTCATCAGGAATCCCAACGGATGCAGCGGAAACCACAGCAGGCGGCTACGCGCCAGAATCAACGCATAGGTAAAGAGAACTCCCATCAGCAGCCACAGCCCATTGGCCCAGGTTGCGCTGTCCACGCCTCGGTACAAGTCGTTGGAAAACCAGGCCGGCAATTGCGATCCATGCTTGACGAAAAACCAACTGCCCAGTGTCAGCGCGCCGTGTTCATAGCCCAATCGGATGCGCATCCAGCAACTCATGCCAAAAGTGATAAGCATGACAGCGAAGATAAGAGCAAGCAGCTTACGACCGGGAATGTTGTGATCATAAGCCAGTTTAAACCCTTGGACAAAACTGGGCATCGAAAAGGCGCGCGGATCGCCGACTAACCCGGTGCTGAGAAAGTTTGCTTGCACCAGGCCATTTTGCGGCGACAGCCAGGTGGCCGGCCCCGAGTTGAAGACCTGCCCGAGTACTCCCAACGGTATCCAGTTGGGTGTCATCAGCAACAAGCCGCCTTCAACGACAAGGCGTGTCAGGGCAATCACCATCGCCAGAATCATCAGCCAGATGACCAGCGTTACATCCGGGCGAATGCCGGCCAGCATACCCCATGCAAGGATGAAGGCCGACGATGCGATAAAACCCCAGAAAGCGAAGGGATATGACATTGCCTCATTCTCTTCTCCGGGTGATGCCTGGACGCGATGAAACGCCCGGCGCGCGATGTGCCCGAAGTGTCGTCGTCCTATCCAAAGCACGAGAACAGCGTAAGCGATGAAGCCGCCAATGCGCTGATAGCTGACGAAGCTCTTGCCCCAGGCCATTAAACCGTTCGGCATGATGTTGGGCATAAAGCCGCAGTAATAGGCGACGATAAGCTGGAGTTTGACAAACCAGTAGAAAAACCAGAACGAGAACGAAACTTCACTTGTGAGCAAATACGTGATGCCGACCACGATGGGCCACACGTAAATTGGCGTTCCAATCGGGCCGTGCATCTGGTTCCACGGCGCCTCGCTAAACATCGGGCCGGTATCGATATTCAGCGGCACGCGCGGCACGTCGGGAAAATACAGGTTCAGTCCATTGAGCAACTGAATGAAGACGGCGATGCCAAAGCCAACCCACATAATGGGGTTGCGAAAAAAGCGTCCGAGTACTCCATACTGATCGGGACGATCGACATCTTCGGTCATCTCAAGAGGCAAACGGTTGAGCGGGAAAGCCAGTGCTTCGTGTTCGCCCCACTGGGCGCGCAGCATGACACTGAGGCAGGCCAGGGATCCATACATCGCAAAGATGAGCGATCCCCAGGCGACAAGCGGCACGAACCAGGCCCCCCAGGGAATTGTGTCGCTCCCGGACAAACCGTTATACCAACCGTCAACAACTTTGTGGCCGATGGGGCCGTATGTGCCGCCGTCCGCGTGAAGAGCCGGTGTCATCCACGACGGCAGGTGTTCGTGCCACATCTCAAGCCAATTGTTCTCACGCGTCGCATAATAAAAGGGTGCAAGCAGTTGCGAGATAAATAATCCCTCACCGCCATGTCCCGGCACCAGAGTCGAAAAGAGGCACGTAATGTAAACCGTCAGAATCTCGTTGCGCGAAAATGCAAACCGCCGCCCCAACAAGCGCAAGAGCGGGTTAATCACCAACAACAAAGCGAGCAACACACCAACGGCGCTGGGCGGCAGGTGCTGCGCGCCCATGAAGGTGTTGGACAACTTCACATCAACAATGGGAATGACGTAGCCGAAAAAAACAGCCAGCCCCAGACACAGGAGCACGACACGGAAAGTGATACCACCCTCTCGCGCTGAGGTATCTGCCACCGCCGCAACAGGTGCTTCGCTCGCTTGCTGATTTTGTAGTTCAACCTTAGCCATTTAACCGGTTGCAAATGCCTGCTTGCTAATAACACCTTTGTCTTCGTCCACCTCAACGACTTGACCGGCTGTCACATCCTGCAGCTTCGTTACTTTGCCCGATGGCCAGCGGAGGGTAATCTCATCAATTTTGTTAGCCTTGCCCAAGCCCAGGGTAATGGGTAACTCGCTCTGTGAGAGATAAGATGAGCCGCTGCGAATCATACGATGCAGTGTGTCAGTGCCGACTCTAGCCACGACCTGCGTTCCAATCGCACTCTTGTTGCTCCTGGTGCCCTGAAGCACAAGGCGGAGGGAGTTGTTGCCATTACCGCCGTTGTTTTGCAGCAGAAGTGGCGCTCCGCCGTTCACGGTGACAATGGCGTCTAAATCACCATCCAGGTCGATGTCACTATAAGCAAGGCCACGTCCTACGATCTTCTTTTTCAAAGCGACTCCGCTCTGCTCAGCAATCTCACGAAAATTGCTTCGGCCTTCATTGTGGAATAACAGGAGTCGCTGGGCATAACCGACGCGAGGGTTTTGGGAGCCGAGAGTTTTATCCACATGGCCATTGGCCACAAGGATATCAGGCCAACTGTCGTTATCAACGTCCATAAATGCACAGCCGAAACTCAGGTAGTTATTGCTGACCCGTCCCACTTGGGAGCGTAACGCAATATCGGTGAATTGACCATTGCCCTCATCATGATAGAGGCCCAGCATCTGGCCCGAATAATTACCAATAACCACACTTTCATGGCCGGAGTGATCAATGTCGGCGACATCAATGCCCATGCCCGATCGTACTTGACCAAATGATGAGCGGGAAATTCCTGCGATTGAAGCAATTTCGCTGAAGGTGCCATTTCGGTTGTTCTTAAAAAGATGATTGAAGAACATGTCATTGGCAACGATTATATCGGGCCAGTTGTCGTTATTGAAGTCGCACAGTGCCACTCCTAAGCCCCTGCTCACTAAGCTGTCCCCACTCATGCCTAGGCCGTTGCTCCCCGGCCTCTTCGCTTCTGTAGTACTCCGGGCTTTGGGCTGGATACCCGCCTCAATTGACACGTCAGCGAAACGTCCCTGCCCTAAGTTACGGAAAAGACGGCTCCGCTTACCGGCATATGCGTTGGGGCTGCTATAAAGTTTTGTGCGGTTGCCCATGACCTGAAATACATCGGAGGCGGGCGTCCAATCTAAATAGTGACAAACAAAAAGATCAAGAGAACCGTCCCTGTCATAATCGACCCACGCTGCGCTTGTGCTCCAGCCGGAATCGAGTACTCCCGCTTGCTCTGCGACTTCGTGAAACCGGCCATTGCCCACGTTACGGAACAGGTAGTTTCGTTTCAGGGCTGTGACATAGAGGTCGGGGCGACCGTCATGATCGTAGTCGCCCACCGCGACGCCCATGCCATACATCTCAACTTCAAGGCCGGATCCCCGAGTCATGTCGCTGAAAGTGCCATTCTTGTTATTGCGATAAAGGGCAGCTATGCTGCGCTGCCCTTGCCTGGGGCGTGGAGCATGCCTGCCGACAGCAGTCATCGCCTCGGCTCCTTTACGGCTCCCGGCAATCTCACGCTCCGAACTCGTCCACGGCCTGTTGCGAAACGCCTTCACTTCATTCACAGTCCAGTCGCGACTATTTACAAGAAAGATGTCCTGGTAACCGTCACCATTGTAGTCAATAAAGGCGACGCCGCTGCCCATGGTCTCCGGCAACAGCATGCCGCCATAAGCCCCGTTGTTGTGATTAAAGTGAAGACCGGCACGGGCGGTGATGTCGTTGAAGTGGACTGGGATGGATAGCGGTGCTGCCCGACGCGTTTCAGGTGGTATGGCATCTTGTGGTTTGAAGGCACAGCCTTCGGTGAGCACGGCGAGAACAACAAGGACAATGAGCAAGCCTGCTTTCATAGCGCATCCATTGTAACTATCTGCCGTGCCTACATTGCCTAAGATAGTCTCACTTAACTGGCATGCGGCGTGCCGCTGCCGACCCTGGCCACCAACTGGCTGCTGACAGCAGTTGGTGCTATTGCGACCCAAGAACAGAGGAGGCACAGATCACCTTCCTCTTCAGATTTCAATGCCAGCCAGTGATGTACTCGCACTGGCCGGCATTGAAGATGGTCAACAAAACGCTAAGTTATACCGTCGGACTGTTTTGTTCACTGTGGTGGAAATCGCCTTTGCATTGCACCCGGAGGCATTGGTGGTGCCTTAAATCCCGCCGGCGGTGGTGCCATCTGGTTCTGTTGTGCAGCGCCCCCAACGGCTGGTTGAGTATTCTGCATATTGCCCGCGTTTGGCTGTGTCTGTGTCGGTGGCTGTGTCTGGTCTGAACTCTGTGAGCCGCCGCAACCTGTTACTGCCGTTATCACAATGGCAGGCACAGCCAAGAACGCGATCTGTCTCCAGTTCATGAATCTCCTCCCGATTGCAGGAAGAGGCCACGTTTATCGCCTCTTCCTGTGTTGTCCACTGATACTTACGCTCAGGTCGGCATGTCCACCGCAGTCCAAATCCAGGTGCCGACATTGGAGTCACCGTTCGGATGGCCGTTTAATTTAGGCAACGATCCCTTTTTCATCACTGAACTTTTAACATGGCCATCTGCATAGAGGATGTTGGTGGTACCAAGATGGCGTCCGCCTGTGCCAATCGGCACGTCGCCCTCGTAGAAGGCTTTACCCATCTCTGTCGACCAGTTATCAGTGCTCTGAGACTCTGCACACCAGCCCCATCGGTCGACTAACGTGGGGTCCACAGGGCACGCTGATCTTTCTCCCAACATAACAGTCAAAGTAGGTGCCTGGATCCGGGCCAGAGCAACACCCGGTCCCGACCATCCATCCCACGCCACATCCCACATATAGCGGGAGATGGAGTAAGAACGCTTCATCGCACCAAAACCGGGTAAGTTCATAGTAGGCGAAGTCGTGTCACTGGGGCACACAAGGATCTGCATACTCTTGAGGTAAGGCTGAGTGGTTAAATCCCACGAGGAGGGCAAGTTGCCGGGGAGAGCGTATGTATAGGACGGGACAGGCATTCTTTCATCGTAATCCTGGGTGTACTGCATGATGGCCAGACCAAGTTGCTTCAGGTTGCTCTGGCACGAAGCACGGCGCGCGTTCTCTCGGGCGCGCGCAAATACGGGAAACAGAATCGCCGCCAATATAGCTATGATGGCTATAACCACAAGTAATTCGATAAGGGTGAAGCCGCGTGTAATATGGCTCATTCCTCTCAAGTTCTTCCGGCAACTCACTGGAGTCGCCGATGGCTGACAGTGCGAACGGTTCAAGCGAATCTTCATGATGCACATCTCCCTGATACTGATACTTACACCTCACATGAGGTTTGGATCTTTTGGCTAAGTCCTGCAAATCGCTAAACAAAGGTTGGTGGTTTCAAGTGGTGTCACCTACCACGAGTTCAACCGGCAAAATCGTTTCCTGGGCAACCTCCTTTTCTTCACACTGCGCCACCAACAGTTTTACCGCAGTGCGAGTTACCTCCAGCCACGGTGCTTGAATGGTCGTGAGTTGTAACGCGGGCCGATGCTTGGGAGACAAGCCGTCAAAACCCACTATTGCGACATCGTTGGGCACACCCAAACCTTGTTGAAGACAAAACCTGGTAATGCCATCTGCAGAAGCATCACTCCAACACGCCACGGCATCGGGGCGCTGCCCTTTGCCCGATAGTAAAATCTTCTGCTCTTCATGGCTAGGAAACGGCTCGTTACAGCGTGAATGCAGAAGGGTGAGCCCCAGCGCATTGGCCTCATCGTAAAAGGCTTGAGCACGCTCCTGGAGTGTTGGAGGCATGACCTTCTCAGTGCATCGATAAAGAACTCTCTGGTAGCCTTTTTCGGCAAGATGCCGCACCAGAAGTCTGCTGCCATTGACTTCATCAATGCCGATAAAGGGCACTCCGGGAATTTTCTCAGCTACGGTAACGATGGGCAGGTGCGACTCGACAATGCGATCAATTAAGGGCGTAATGCTTCTCGCGCAGAGCACCAGACCGTCAATTTGCCCATTGAGCAAGCCCAAAAAAATATCCTCGTCACTTTGACCGTGAAAGTGGCCATGGATGAGTAGATCCTTCTGTTGCTCTTCACAACCGGCCAACATTCCGGCTACAATGGCGGCAAAGAACGGATCGCGTAAATCTAAATTAGTCTCATCATAGAACGAAATGACATTGGTGCGCTTTTTTCGCAGTGAGCGCGCTACGACATTTGGCCTGTAATGCAATGAGGCAGCGGTGTCTAAAATCCGCTTGCGTGTCGTCGGCGATACCCGCGTTTGACTGTTTGAGCCATTCAATACAACGGAAGCGGCAGGGATACTCACTCCCGCGTGAGCGGCAACATGAGCTAATGTTGCCGCTCCCTGACGCCGGGAACGAGTACTCATCTTTAATCCCTTGCTGTTTACCATGACCGCGTCATCACATCGATTCAACTTATTAAGCAGATAATTAAGGCGTAAATGCCAGGTTCAACAAACATCTGCTATTTATTTGATTAAAGGATTGGTCAATTCTACTCTAGAGTATGACCACTTTTTTGAAAGTTTAAACAAAGATATAAATAAAAGCTGAAAATTTCTCAAAATGCGTAAGAGGCTTGACCTGTGCCCAACTTAATCGTGCTAGCCATTTAGCGTTCATCACCCGCCGTAACCAGTGTGCTCATCGAACGTTCAGATCCTTTTCGGCTATTGTGCGAAAATGAATTGCCCGACAGGCATGGCCTTAAACAAGCCCACTGGGTTAACCGCGACAACACTTATTCGGCCAGTTGCTTGTCGCCCTGGTTCTCTGGCGTGAGCAAGCGAGTACTCGCAAGCGGGCGGAGCACTCGACGAGCGCCTCTGTCCTTACGCGTTTGTCGATTCGAAATGAAGATCGGAGAAATTTAGAAATTGCTCCCAGTCGTAAGCGGTGACATCGTGCTGGCCGCGACGAATGTGGTAACCAATCGTCCCCATGACCGGCTGCTCCAGCGGCGGCATGGTTGTGGTATTCAGGCCATCAGTGCCCAGCAGTTTGTACACGGCATGGGCGTGCAGAGCGGACAGAAATTCACCGCGCGGGTCGGCCCACAAATCGTCTTCGGCACTGGCGATATAAATGGGACGAGGTGCAATCAGCGCGATGAGTTGGTGCTGATCGATCGGCAATTGGTCTTCCTTGCCGTTATATTTTTTGAAGTTGCCGTTGAACCAGTGCGGAAAACTGCTGTTGATTCTGGCCACTGTTTCCCCGAAACGCCGGCGCGATAAAGCCGCCCCACCACAACCGGAATTATTCGAAATCACAAGAGCAAACCGCTCATCATGGGCACCGGCCCAGAGCGCGGCCTTACCCAGACGTGAATGTCCCATTACGGCGATACGCTTCACATCAATGTCGGCGTCGGTTTCAAAGTAATCCAGAGAGCGGCTCAGACCCCATGACCACGCCGCGATGCTGCCCCACTCGTTGGCTTCGGGCTTGCTTTGACCCACGCGGTAGAACAAGGGCTGCACACCATTTTGAAAGCCATCGTCGAAGTCGGGGTCGAGGTCGCCGTAATAGGCCGTTGCGACAGCATAGCCTCGCTCCAGGATGCGTTCTACGGGCCAGCGAGCGGCCTGCACACCGCGCAAAGCTTCGGTCGCTTTGTTTTGCGTGATACCCCACTGCTCATTGTTGTCCACCCACGATTGTGTGAGCGCGATGGCGGGATCGGAATGAATGGTGTGATTACCGTGAAAGTTTAGCCCCATGACAAGTGGCGCCGGTTGCCTGCGGTCGTTGGGCAAATAGATGAGCAGATCTATCTTCGGCCCTTCCGGGCTGGTTGTGAAGTGAATTGTAATCTGCTTGCGTGTTGCCGTGCCGTTCAGCGCATTCTTTTCGACCGAAACTGTTTCGAAGCGCAGTCCCGTGGGCCGGCCCGGCATGGTGCCGTAAACATGCTCTTCAAACAGCCGCAGGATCTCGGCACGCCGCTGTTGCCACCACACTGGTTCATCGCTTACCGGCGTGCCGTCTGCGCACGTCAATGCGTCAGGAAGCGAGTACTCGGGGACTTCGGCTTCGTCGTAAATCGGTTCCGCCACCTGTGCACCGACCGGCATAACGCACAAAGCAACCGCCACCACTATCAGGACAAGCAGCGAGGGTGACAGCAGCATCTCACTTAACGTGTTCATTGTGTTTCCGCCTTTTCCACCCGGCAAGACCGCGCATCGGACATATGCCGACAAAGGCAAGTATGAGATTCCTTGAATAAGAAACGCTCCACGAGCGCTGCGCGACATGAACTTGCAAAGAGCGCGAAGCATTTCACAACCGCAGCCGCGAGATGCTTGATAGAGAAGCGTTGACGAGTACTCAATTAGTCGGTTTTGATGCGCTCCACCAGTTTCACGAGACGCTGCCCATATTCGACATAGGTGTTAAATGCCGCGTCTTCGTTGCTGATTTCTTTACCTTCATGCACCACAGATTGCATGTGCGGCTCAATGGAAATAAAGCCGTTGTAGCCGGTTGCAAACACATCACGTAGGGTTTCCTCAACCTTGCTGGCACCGCTATCGGGGAAAACGTGGCTACCTTTTTCGCCGTTCTGCGCTTCCGTGTGCGCCTTGATGTGAATGTAGGCGATGTGCGGTTTGGCAGCTTGGTACCATTCCCATGTGTTGCCCTCGCCGTGTGATGCCGGGTTTCCCGTATCGTAAACAGCCTTGACCGCAGGGGAATTCACCATCTCAAAAAAGCGTCCGTAATTCTGCGCCGAAGAGCTGGCATAACCATCACAGTTCTCAACCATCAAGACAATGCCACCATCTTCCGCCATCTTAGCGAGTTCTTTGAACCGGCGCACGGCTTCATCGCGCCACTGATCGTCGGCTAGCCCATCATTCGGGTAGCTCATAACACGGATGAACTTTGTGTTCAACTTCTGCATACGCCGGATCGCGCGTTGCAACGTGTCTGTCGATTGATCGAAAGGATCGGTGATTTTCGTGGCCCAGTTGGCGATACCCGAAGCAAAGGCCGACACTTCGATGTTCGCTTCCGCCAGTTGGCTACAAACCTGATCGAACTTTTCATCCGATACATCGGTGAACTGCGTGCCGTCCACATTGCGCACTTCGATGTAGTTCCAGCCCAGCGTCTTGTGCGCGCGAATTTGTGTCGCTAAGTCCTTGCCTGCCTCATCTGCGATTCCGGAGAAATTCATGCTATCCTCGATTTGTTGTGGTGTCTGCAATTCTTTATAGCAAAAAACCCCACGGGATGCCGTGGGGTTTTTTGAAGGTCTTTAATTTGTTGGCGAGTACTCGCAGCAGGTTCCACGCACCCGAGCAATTAACGCTTGGAGAACTGGAAGCCGCGACGAGCGCGCTTGTGGCCATACTTCTTGCGCTCTTTCACGCGGGGGTCGCGCGTCACGGCGCCGATTTCGCGCAGCGAGGGCTTGAGTTCTTCGTTGAACTCGATCAGCGCTTTGGCGATGCCGTGGCGAATCGCGCCGGCCTGGCCGGTGGAGCCGCCGCCGGTGGCCGTGGCCTTCACATCGAAGGTGGCGCCGACCGTGACTTTGTCGAACGGCTCGCGTGTCAACTGCTGCAGCGTGATGCGACCGAAGTATTCTTCGACCGGCTTGTTGTTAACCGTGATGGTGCCTGTGCCGCCTGGAATGAGCCACACGCGGGCGATGGCGTTCTTGCGCTTGCCGGTGCCGTAAAATGTATCTGCCATATCGTCTGTTACTCCCCTGTTCCGTCAGCCGTGGCTGTTTCCAGCGTGGCCACATTCAACGTCTGCGGCTGCTGTGCTGCGTGCGGATGCTGATCGCCTGCATAGATATGCAGCTTGCGCGCCTGAGCGCGACCCAGCGTGTTGTGCGGCAACATGCCTTCAACGGCTTCTTCGAGAATACGCGTCGGGTCTTTCTGCATCAGCGTTTTTGCGTCGGCGCGCTTCAGGTTGCCGGGCCGCGTGCTTGCGCGATAGTAGATCTTCTGTTCCAGCTTCTGGCCGGTGAAGACCGCCTTTTCCGCGTTGATGATGACCACGAAATCGCCGGTATCCACGCCGGGCGTGAACTGCGGCTTGTGCTTGCCGCGCAACACATGCGCGACACGAGACGCCAAACGACCAACCGTCTGGCCCGAGGCGTCCACCAGATACCACGCGCGCTGCACATCGCTTGTCTTGGCGTGATATGTTTTTGCTTTAATAGCTGCCATGAGTACTCACCTAAACTTCAAAACTTGACCTTCATTCACAACGACGCTCGTCGCATCCAACTTTCGTCAGAACCTGACTTTCGTCAGAGACAACCCTTGCGGCGGCGCCGGCGGCGGACACTTCGTCCTGTCTCGCCCTGCCGTCAGCCGTTCAATGTCAGAGCGATTTAACTCGCCCCGCCCGACTTTAATGAGCGCACCCACAATGTTGCGCACCATCTGATACAAAAACGCGTTCGCCTCGATCTCAATTTCTATTAACGTCGAGCCGAATACGTCGCGCCGGCGGCGAACCGCCAGCTTCTTCACTTCGCGCACCGTGCCACCCAGCGGGCTGCCTGCCGATTGCCAGGCCGCAAAATCTTGCGAGCCGAGAAAGGCCGGTGCTGCGTTCTTCATTTCTTCAAGGTTCAACGCGTCGCGCACATGTCCCGCGATGCGTCGTGTTAAAGGATTGGCGATTGCTGCATTGTCAATCCAGTAACGATATGTCCGGCTTTTGGCCGAAAAGCGCGGATGATAACGCTCATCCACTTCGCGCGCCGAATGCACCCGCACAGCCCTGTCGAGTACTCGATTGAGCGCGAATGGCACTCGCTCGGCAGGAACACGGTTCGTCGTCACAAAACGCCCAACCTGTCCCGTTGCATGCACTCCGGCATCGGTGCGCCCCGCCAGAACAACCGGCGCGGGATGCTTCAGCACGTCTTCGAGCGCGCGTTCCAACTCGCCCTGCACGCTGCGCCCATTCTTCTGTCGCTGCGAACCGCAGAAGTCTGTGCCGTCATACGCCACGACAAGCAGAATGTAGCGAGTCCTCGCGGCTTCAAGCGGCGCATCCGCTTTGGGCGATTGCGCCACGTTGATTACTCGACCAACGAAAGCACAGCCTGCGGTGCGGCATCGCCACGACGCGGCGGCAGCTTGCTAATGCGCGTGTAGCCACCGTTGCCGCCCGGCTCATCCTTGGCGCGTGTGGCGTAGCGCGGCGCGATGTCCGTGAACAGCTTGGACAAAATCTCGCGCTCGGGATGCTCCGCTTCACGATAGGCGCGCACGTTGATGCTCTTGCGCACGGCCAGCGGGTTGCGCGCCTTGCGCTTGGCAAACTGTTCTTTGCTTTCGCTGGCGACGGGCGGCTTCTGGATGTAGCGCTCGACGTAGCGACGGTTCGCCACCGAGTCCACTTTTGCCTTGGTGATGAGCTTTTCCGCCAGAGCGCGGACTTCCTTGGCACGAGCCTCGGTTGTCACCACACGCTCGTGCATGAACAGCGCCTGCACTTGATTTTTCAACAGCGCCATCCGCTGATCCGTCGGCAAATTCAGCTTGCGGCGCGCAACTTTGTGTCGCATTGTCTTCGTTCCATCCTTGCGAGTACTCGGAAGTACTCGTTCTTAAACTTCGTAAGTTTCGGTTGCGGCTCCGGCGCCACGACGCATCTCAAAGCCATATTCGGTCAGCTTGTCGGCCACTTCATCCAAAGACTTCTGGCCGAAGTTGCGAATGCCCATCAGTTCTTCGGGCGTGTAGTTGCGCAGTTCGTCCAGCGTTTCGATGCCCTGACGCTTCAAGCAGTTGTAAGTACGCACCGAGAAATCGAGATCGTCGATCTTGATATCGCGCGCACGATTGTCACCGGCAGCGGCTCCGTCCAGCGCCAGGCCGTCAACAGCCTGACCACCAATTTCGAAGAATAACTGCAAGTACTCGGTCAAAATGCGCGCCGCCTGACCAACTGCATTGCCCGGCGACATCGCACCATTGGTGCTGACTTCAATTACCAGGCGGTCGAGTTCGGTCTGCTGACCAACGCGCGTCGGCTCCACAAAGTAGTTGACGCGCGTCACCGGCGAGTAAATCGCGTCAATCGGCAGCGTGCCGATCGTTTTGCTGCGTTCCTGCAAACCGGACGGTACGTAGCCCTTACCCGATTCGATAGTTAACACGGCATCGAAGCGAGCGTCGCCACGAGAGAGCGTTGCAATCGGCTTTTCCAGCGACACGACTTGCAAGTTCGGCGGCAACTGAATGTCGGCGCCTGTAATGCGACCTTCACCCTGTTTGTCGATGCGAGCCGAAACCGGCCCTTCCAAACGGCCATTGAGCGGCTTGACTGCAATTTCCTTCAGATTGAGAACAATCTCCATCATGTCCTCAACGATGCCGGGCATAGTTGAGAACTCGTGCTGCACGCCCTGCACCTGCACGGCGGTAATTGCCGCACCCTCGATGGAAGTCAGCAACACGCGGCGCAGACTCGCGCCCAGCGTGTGGCCGTATCCCTTGTCGAGTGGCTCAATAGCGAACTTGCCGTAACGGTCGTTCTGCTGCAGGGCCCGGATGCGCGGCTGATTTTGAGTAACATTTAGCATAGCTTTAAGGTGACACGAAGCCGGTCGGCGGCACAGGTAGAAGCCGCCGCCTAACGAGCGCTATCTACCTTTGCCGTCTATTCTATTAACGCGAGTAATACTCGACGATGAGCTGTTCACTGATGTCCGCTTCAGCATCGCTGCGGCTGGGCATTGCGACGACATCGCCCGCCATCTCCACTGCGTCGAAGCGCAGCCAGGCCGGCACACGAGCGCGCGCGGCGCCACCCTCTGCCAGTTCCTTGAAATAGGTCGTGCTGCGGCTCTGCGGACGAACACCGATGCGCTCGCCGACCTTCACCGTATAAGACGGAATGTTGGTCTTGCGCCCGTTGACTGTGATGTGGCCGTGCGATACAAGCTGACGCGCCTGCTGGCGTGTCCTGGCAATGCCCAGACGATACACCGTGTTATCGAGACGGCGCTCCAACAGGCTCATAAAGTGCGGACCGGTCTCGCCGGGCTCGCGACGTGCCGCCTCAAACGTGCGGCGAAACTGTTTTTCCAGCATGCCGTAGGCGTAGCGCGCCTTCTGCTTCTCGGCGAGACGCACCGCGTAGTCCGACTGCTTCTTGTTGCGCGCATTCGGCCCGTGCATACCGGGCACATGCGAACGCTTCTGCAAAATGCGCGCGCCCTTTTCCGTGATGCCGAATTGCAAGCGACGGCTAACTTTTCCGACTGGTCCTCTGTATCTGGCCACGACTTCTCCTCAAAACTCGATTTGTTTGGTTCGAGTACTCAATGCAGTGCGGAGCGACCTGCCCCGTCCACTTCGTCTTGTTACGTATCTCGGTGCGCCTCAAGGGCTCTTCGGCGGCGCCACTAACTGGAACGAATCCAGAAACTTCAGGGTCTGCTTCTCAAGACCTTTTTCAGATTTAGAGGGCATCGCCACAATCAACTGATACATTCGCTGCTTTACAAGGAACATCCGCACTCGCAACAACATCCCTGCGGTTGTCACAGCGCGAAATTCCCGGCCTTCAATGCCGCTCTGAGCGACTTTACCCTCGCCCAGCAACTTGCTCTTCTTGCCGCGTCCTTCGACCAGCATGGCATCGCGCGCCGCGTTCAGCAAGGCATCCGGCTTTTGCTGCTCGACTTTGGCAGCCGCGTAATCGTTGTACACAACAGCCAGGGCCAGGCTGCCAACTTCCAACCCGTAAGCCACACCGTCCGGCTGCGACGCTTCCATCGGTATGGTCGGCACGGAAACGGAAAAACCACCCCTGGCTGCAATGAATGTTTTCCACTGCGCCAGATCATCAGCCGCGCTCGCGAGTCGTGCCGTCCCCAAAAGGAGGCACAGAGCAGCAAGTACTTGAAGAGCAGAGCGCTTCATGCGTGCAGTAAAACTAGACGCGGCGACGCTTGCGCGGACGGCAGCCGTTGTGCGGAATTGGCGTGACGTCGCGAATGTTGCCGATTTCCATACCGGCTGCAGCCAGGGCGCGGATCGCCGTTTCGCGGCCTGAACCAGGCCCCTTAACGAATACATCAACGCGGCGCATACCGGCATCCATAGCGCGGCGCGCTACGTTTTGTGCAGCGACCTGCGCGGCGAAGGGCGTGCCCTTCTTGGTGCCTTTGAACCCGACCGTGCCTGCCGAAGCCCAGCCGAAAATGTTGCCCTCACCATCGGTGATGGACACGATGGTGTTGTTAAATGTGCTCTGAATGTAGGCCTGCCCTTTGGCTGCGGCCTTCTTTGCTTTGCGTGGTGTACGCTGCTCTGCCATGTCGTCTCCAGTGATGAGTAATGAGTGCCAAGTGATGAGTACTCATTACTCATCACCCATAACTCATGACTTTCTTCTTACTTCTTGCTCCGCTTCACGCCCACAGTTTTCTTGGGGCCTTTGCGAGTGCGTGCATTGGTCTTGGTGCGCTGTCCGCGAACCGGCAGGCCGCGACGATGACGCACGCCACGATACGAACCGATCTCGACCAGGCGCTTGATGCTGGCGTTCACTTCGCGGCGCAAGTCACCCTCGACGCGGAAGTCGCGCTCGACGATTTCGCGCAGTCGCGCTGCATCGGCTTCGCTCAGGTCGCGCACACGAGTGTCCGGGCTGATACCCGCCACTTCCAAAATCTGCTGCGCCGACGTCGGGCCGATGCCGTAGATGTAGGTCAGCGCTACTTCAATTCTTTTGTCACGGGGCAAATCAATCCCGGAAATACGTGCCATCTTGCTCCTTAACTATCACAGTTCTCAGGGTTGAGTTTTGAAGTTTTAGTTTGGGTGCATCCAACTTAAAACTCAAAACCAAGAACTCAAAACTTCCTCAGCCCTGACGCTGCTTGTGCTTCTTCGTCGTGCAGATGACCAGCACTTTGCCGTGCCGGCGAATGATCTTGCAGTTATCACAACGCTTCTTGATGGATGCGCGCACTTTCATGGTCGTGTGTCCTTCGGTTCTTTAGCCGTAATCGGCTTCAGCCGTTATCGGCTTCGGTTATTTATAGCGATAGAGAATGCGGCCCCGCGTGAGGTCGTTGACATTAAGCTCCAGCAGCACGCGGTCGCCCGGCAGAATACGGATGAAATTCATGCGAATCTTGCCCGACACATGTGCGAGCACTTCGTGTCCATTTTCCAACTCGACGCGAAACATTGCATTGGGCAACGTCTCACGCACTACACCTTCGACTTCAACGCCTTTTTCTTTAGCCATCGTTCTCCAAACGCCGTTATCGAGTACTCGTTCAAGCACTCCTCACTCTTCTCTATTTTGCGTCGCCAGGGGAATTTCAATTCCACCAGCGGCAAACCCTACAATTCTAACATACTCCGCGAATTTGTGCACGCAATCTTTCGCCGACTTCATCGCGGCTCCCTAATCCCGACACAGTGCGCAGCAAACCCCGCTCGCGATAGAACTTCAAAACAGGATATGTAATGCGGTGATACACACTCAGGCGATGCCGCACTGTAGACGGTTGATCGTCACTGCGCACATGCAGCTTCCCACGGCACACATCACAAATGCCGCCCACACGAGGCGGCTTGCTCGTCAAATGATATATCGCGCCGCAGTCCGGACACACCAGGCGACCCACGGCTCGTTCAACAATGGCTTCATCGGGAACCTCAATGTCGACGGCGACACAGATGGGACGTTCCAGGTCATCGAGAATTTCTTGCAGCGCTTCGGCCTGGTGCAACGTGCGCGGATAGCCGTCCAGCACAAAACTGTCGCAGTCAATGCCCCCCAGACGTACGCGCATCATCTCGTTTACGATTGCATCCGGCACAAGGTTGCCGTGTGAGATGTAGTCGTCCGCTAATTTTCCAAGTTCGGTTTCCGCTGCCATTTCAGCGCGGAACAGGTCGCCTGTCGCGATATGCGGCACGTTCATCTCATCGGCCAACGTTACCGCTTGCGTGCCCTTGCCGCTTCCTGGCGGCCCTAACAAAACAAGTCGCATTTCAGTAGACGGTAGTCAGTAGTCGGTAGTCAGCAGAACGGATTCGCGACTGTCCCCTGGCTACTGCTGCTGCCTACTATTAAAGTCGCCCTTTTTCCATCTGGCGGGCAAAGCCCTCATACTGCCGCATTTTCAACTGCTGATCGAGATTCTGCATGATCTCCAGCGCGACGCCAACGACAATCAGCAAACTCGTGCCGCCGACAAGTGTCGCGCTTCCCGAACCTTGCAGCCCCAGTGCAGCAGGCGCCCACCATTGCATCAGCGCAATCGACGCCAGGAACAGGCCGCCGGCAAAAGTGATACGGGTGAGCACTCGATCAATATAAAGCTGTGTCGGGCGTCCCGGCGCGTAACCTTGAATCTGACCGCCATACTTCTTCAAGTTGTCCGACAAGTCGCGCACGTCGAAGATGACTGCTGTATAGAAGTAGGTAAAGCCCATCACCAGCAACGCATACAGGATCGAAGCGAACAAGCTACCCGGCGAGAACCAGTGCGCAATAAAAGTTGCAAAAGAGATCATGCCACCCGTGGCATTGGGACGGCTTTGCAGGTACCAGTTGGCGATCTGCCCCGGAAACAGCACAATCGAAACCGCAAAGATGATGGGGATAACGCCCGCAGCGGCCATCTTCAACGGCAAGTGCGAACGCTGCGCCTGCACCATGCGCTTGCCGGCCTGGCGTGGCGCATACTTTACAGGAATGCGACGTTCGCCCTGCGTCACGTAGATGATGACCCACACCGTTGCTACAAACACCACGAGCAGTGCCAGCACCTGATACCACTGTGCGCTGAGAACAGTCTGATACATCTGCTGTGGCAATCGATTCACGATACCCGCAAAGATTATGAACGAAATGCCGTTGCCGACACCTTTTTCGGTAATCTGTTCGCCGAGCCAGATCAGGAACATCGTTCCCGCCGTCAAACTCAGCACGGTTTCAAAGAACTGCCCGGTGTTCGATGGAATGACGCCGAACGACATGAAAGCGCGTGCCGCAACGCTTGCCTGAATCAGTGTCAAGCCAATGGCGGCCCAACGTGTCCATTGCGCCATCTTGCGGCGGCCATACTCGCCTTCACGCTGCAATTCCTTAAAGTATGGAAACGCGATGGTCAGAATCTGGAACACGATACTGGACGTGATATACGGCATAATGCCCAGCGCCAGAATCGAAAGACGGCTCAAAGCGCCGCCACCGAAGATGTCGAGAAAGCCCAGAATACCTGCGGCGTCCGAGGTGAACAGCTTATGCAACTGATCAGGGTTGACGTTAGGCACCGGAATATAGATGGCGAATACATACGCCACCATCGCAACGAGCACGAAGATGAGGCGATTGCGCAATTCCGGCACGCGCCACGACAGAATCAGAGGTTCAAGGGCTTTTCTCATTGCGTGTTACTTCTTTTTACGACCTAGCTATCGGACTGCGGATTGGCATACCACTCGACGATTTCAGCAGTGCCACCGGCGGCTTCGATCTTCTGGCGCGCCGATTCAGAGAAGTGCTGCGCCTGAACAGTAAGCGTTACGCCATTCAACTCGCCGAAACCGAGTACTCGCAGGCCATCGAAGCGGCCTTTGAGGATGCCGCTGGAGCGCAACTGCTCGGCAGTGACGACGGTTCCGGCGGACAGCTTGGCCAACTGGTTCAGGTTTACGACGCCGTAATGCTTGCGAGTCGGGCCCAGCGGCATTGCGCCTTTGCCCTTGCCGGCCAGCTTCGGCAGGCGGCGATGCAGCGGCGTCTGGCCGCCTTCAAAGCCGGCCACGATGCTGTTACGAGCGTGCTGGCCTTTCTGGCCGCGCGTCGAGGTCTTGCCGTGACCGCTGCCGATGCCGCGACCGACGCGCTTCTTCGTCTTGCGCGCGCCGCGTCCCGGCTTCAGATTTGTCAGTGTCAAAAGTTCCATTGTCATTTCCATTGTAGGGGTTTGGCATGCCAAACCCCTACATTTATTCAGGCGTTCTCGGTCACTTCGAGGAGATGCTTCACCTTGAAGACCATGCCGCGCACGCTATCGTTGGCGGGGAGCTGGACGACCGCGCCCACCCTGCGGAGACCGAGAGCGACCACGGTCGCCTTCTGGTCTTTTGCGAAACCGATCGGACTTTTCTTCAGTTTGATACTCAACGATGGGTTCTGGCTCTCTTGGCTCATACAGACTCGCTTCCTTCAATGGCGTGGGAATCGCCAAATCTTTTAGTTCCTTGCCGCGTCGCTTGGCCACAGCGGGCGCTTTCTGCAGCGACTTCAATCCGTCCAGCGTCGCGTAGACACTGTTGATGGCATTGCCCGACCCCAACTGCTTGGTCAGGATGTCCTTGATGCCCGCCGCTTCAACAACGGCGCGCGTGGCCGGCCCAGCGATCACACCGGTACCCGGAGCCGCCGGCTTCAACAAAACGCGGGCAGCGCCCATGCGACCGATAATGGCGTGCGGAATCGTCGTGTGCACCAACGGCACTTCGACAAGATTCTTGCGGGCGCGCTGGGTGCCCTTGGCGATGGCGTCCGGCACACTGGCCGACTTGCCCATGCCGACGCCGACGTGGCCATTGCCGTCGCCGACGACCATCAGCGTGGAGAAGCGGCGCTTGCGGCCACCCTTCACGGTTTTAGACACGGGCTTCATCTGCACCGTGCGCTCGATTTTTAACTGCTCTGCATCAACTTGAACTCGGGCCACAATTTACTCCAGTGATAAGTAATGAGTAATGTGTGATGAGTAGTCGTTACTCATCACTCTTACCCACAACTAAAATACAAGGCCGGCTTCGCGCGCGGCGTCGGCGAACTCTTTGATGGCACCGTGGTAGCGATTACCTGTGCGGTCGAACACAACCGACTCGATGCCCTTTTCTTTGGCGCGCTGCGCGATAACGGCGCCGACGATCTTGGCGGCCTCGCGGCTGCCTTTGCCGCCCTCCACCTGCGCGGCCACATCGCTTTGGACCGTGGTGGCTGCCGCGAGGGTCTGGCCGTTCTGGTCGTCGATGAGCTGCGCATGGATGTGACGCAGTGTGCGGTTGACGCACAGGCGCGGACGCTGTGCCGTGCCTTTTACCTTCTGGCGCAGGCGCAGATGGCGGCGCACTCGCATGTCATTTAATGAACGTTTAGCCATTTTCTCCTCGGCTGGGTCTTCTGCCGTCAGATGACCCTCTGGCCACTCCTCTTATCAATTTCAGAATTGCCGAATACGAGTACTCGACAATTACTTCTTCTTGCCTTCAGTCTTGCCCTGCTTGCGCTTGACCAGCTCGCCCTTGTAACGCAGACCCTTGCCCTTGTAAGGCTCGACCTTGCGGCGGCCCTTCACGTCAGCGGCAAAGTCGCCCAGCGCCTGCTTGTCGTGTGAACGCAGCGTAATGGTTGCGGCCAGAAAGCCGTTTTCGGTGGTCGGGGTGCTCGGCGTAACCTCAGCCGTCACACCTTCGGGCAGCGGCATCGGAACGGGATGCGAATAGCCCAACGCCAGGTTGAGCTGCTTGCCCGAGACTTCTGCGCGATAACCGACGCCGCGCAGTTCCAGCACTTTGGTAAAGCCTTCGCCGGCGCCGACAACCGCGTTGTTCAACAGCGCGCGTGTCAGGCCGTGCAGCGATTTGTGGCGCGTCGAATCGGACGGACGCGTCACAACCAGGTTGCCGTCTTCCTGCGCCACGGACATTTCCGGATGCAGAGGCACCGTCAGGTTGCCCTTGGGGCCTTTAACGCTGACGACACCGTCGATTTGTTCAAATGAGACGCCCTGCGGTAGTGCGATGGGCGCGCGTCCAATGCGTGACATGTTAACTCCAACTTTGAGCACGAAAGCGCCGGCCCGCGTGCGGCAGGCAGCGCCCTCAGCAATTTCAGTACTTAATAGACTTTGGCCAGCAGCTCGCCGCCGACTCCGGCGCGCTTGGCAGCACGGTCGGTCAGCACGCCACGGGGTGTCGAAAGAATCGCCACACCGAGGCCGCCGAGAACGCGCTGAATGTCGTTCTTGCCAACGTAGATGCGACGGCCCGGCTTCGACACGCGCTCGATGTGCTGAATCACGCGCTCGCGGCCATCGGCATAACGCATCACGATGCGAATGCGCCCCTGTTTCTTCTGCTCGTCGGGCGTCACCTCGTAGTCGTTGATGTAGCCCTCTTCCTTCAGAATGCGCGCGATCTCGACCTTCACCTTCGAGGTCGGGAACGTCAACTCATTGTGACGCGCGGTGTTGGCGTTTCGAATCGCCGTCAGAAAATCTGCTATCGGGTCTGTCTGCATCTTGCTCTATATCCTCTTACGAGTACTCGTTACCACGAGCTCTTCGTTACACCCGGCACCAGACCGCGATGGCTCATGCCGCGAAAACAAATGCGGCAGATACCGAACTTGCGCATATAACCGCGCGGGCGGCCGCACAGGTTGCAGCGATTGTAAACCCGCGCCTTGAACTGCGACTTCGCTTGGAGCCGTTTGCACTTTGCAATTTGACTGGTCTTCGCCATGTATCTTTTTCCTTGAGTCAGCGGGCGAAGCGTGCTTCGCCCCTACAATTCAATTACGCCGGCGGCTGGCTGGAGTCCTTGCGGAACGGCAGGCCGATTTCGCGCAACAGGGCGCGGGCTTCATCGTCGTTTTGCGCCGTGGTCACGAATGTGACATCCATGCCGCGCGTCTTGGTCACGTTGTCGATGTTGATCTCCGGAAAGATCACCTGCTCGCGCAGGCCGACGGAGTAATTACCGCGTCCATCGAAACTCTTGTCGGGAATTCCCTGAAAGTCGCGGATTCGTGGCAGCGCGGTGTGAACCAGACGGTGTACGAATTCCCACATGCGGTCGCCGCGCAGCGTCACCATGCAGCCAATGGGCATGCCTTCGCGAATTTTGAAGTTCGCAATCGACTTCTTGGCGCGGCGCACAGACGGACGCTGACCGGTAATCGTCGCCAGGTCGGCGGCTGCGGCATCAATCAGCTTGGCGTCGTCCTTGGCGTCACCGACGCCCATGTTGACGACGATCTTCTCCAGCCGGGGCACCCGCATCATGTTATCGTAACCGAACTGTTTTTGCAAGGTTCCGACAACGTTATTTTGGTAATGTTCCTTCAGTGTTGGTGTCATGGTATTGGTTCCACGAGCCGAGTACATCTACTCGCCGCTCGATTTATATCGTTTCGCCGCTCTTGGTTGCGACGCGGACGCGCTTGCCGTCCTGTTCTTTAAAGCCAACACGAGTGGGCTTCTTGGTCTTGGGGTCAACCAGCGCGACCTTGGAAATGTCGATGGGAAACGGCTTCTCGACCACTTCCTGCTGATTGATGCCGCTGGCGCGACCCGAACCGCCCGGCTTGTTGCGCTGGCGATCCTTCATCACGTTCACGCCCTCGACGACCACTTTGCCTTCTTTGGTCAACACACTGAGGACTTTCTTAGGCGTCTTGTCTTTGCTGCCCGAACCGGAAATGACGATCACATCATCGCCGGTGCGGATGTGCAACGACTTACGCTTGGTTTCCTGCTGTCGCTTTGAATGCGCCACTTAAACCACCTCCGGTGCAAGGGAGACGATCTTCATGAAGCGGCGGTCGCGCAACTCGCGGGCCACGGGGCCAAAGATGCGCGTGCCGCGTGGATTGCCGTCTTCGTTGATGATGACGGCGGCGTTGTCATCGAACTTGATGTGGCTGCCGTCGGGGCGGCCAACGCCGCTCACGGTGCGCACGATAACCGCGCGCACGACCTGGCCCTTCTTCACTGCAGCGCCGGGAATCGCTTCCTTGACGGCGCACATAATCTGATCGCCAATGTTACCACTTCTGGGATTGCTGCCTTTGAGTACTCCAATGCAGAGTAACTCACGCGCACCCGAATTATCGGCGGCTCGTAGCCGCGTCTCATGCTGAATCATTTTCTTCCTCAATTGACGATTGTGGATTGACGATTGACGAATCGAGTACTCGCCCAGGCTAATCGTCAATCGTCAATCTAAAATCGTAAATCGTACCACTTATTTCGCGCGCTCGACGACTTCCAGGATGCGCCAGTTCTTATCTTTCGAGATGGGGCGCGTTTCCATGATGCGCACGCGGTCGCCCACGTGGCACTCGTTCGCTTCGTCGTGCGCTTTGAAACGCTTGGTCACGCGCTGCACGCGGCCATACAGCGGATGGCGCTTCAAGCGCACAACCGCGACGACGGCGGTCTTGTCCATCTTGTCGCTGACGACCAAACCTTCACGCACTTTGCGTGCGCTGCGTTCCCCTGAATTTGTTGCTTCGCTCATTCTTGTCCTCTTTACACGCCCATGTAGGGGCGCAAGGCTTGCGCCCGCTCTGCGTCTCAAATAGGGCGCAAGCCTTGCGCCCCTACGTGGTTACGCCGCCTGCGCCGCCTTGCGCTCGCGCTGTGCCAGTTCGGTGTGGATGCGCGCCACCATCTTGCGGATGTGACGGATGCGCATCGGATTCGGCGCCTGCTGCATGATGGCCTGCGTGCGCAGGTTGAGCAATTCGCCCTGAACGTCGTTCAGCAGTTCGCGCAATTCGTCTTCGTTGGCGCTGCGGATGCGGTCGCGCTGATCGTGCATCTTGACCGTCTTGCCGCCGCCACCCAGGTAATTATTCAGATCCGCCATGTGCGCCACCTCCGGCTGCTGATTCGTCTTCGCGCAGGATGAACTTGGCCTTCATCGGCAGTTTCATCGCGGCGCGGCGCATCGCTTCCTGCGCCAGGACGGGGCTTACGCCACCCATTTCAAAAATCACGCGGCCCGGCTTGATGACCGCAACCCAGTACTCGGGCAGACCTTTACCCGAACCCATGCGCGTTTCGGCAGGCTTCTGCGTTACCGGCTTGTCCGGGAAGACGCGAATCCACACCTTACCGCCGCGCTTGACATAGCTCGTCATCGCGATACGGGCCGACTCGATCTGGCGGCTGGTGAGCCAGCCGACTTCCTGCGCCTGCAACCCGTATTCGCCAAATGCGACGGTATTGCCGCGCTGCGCCATGCCTTTGCGACGGCCGCGCTGCTGCTTCCTAAATTTTGTGCGCTTCGGCATCAACATGATGCTAGTCCTTTTCAATACCAGTTAGCGAGTACTCGTTGCGGCACTCGAAATCTGTCTCCTGAACCGCGAGCGTCAGCGAGTGGTTAAGCCCACTCCGTCACGGTCGCGGTTCATGCAACAGAACTTAATCTTCCTGTGTTTCGCGGCGACGCTGACGGCCACGGCTCAGGCCGGACACGTGCTGCTCTTCGCCACCGATGATGTCGCCCTTGTAGATCCACACTTTGATGCCGATGTTGCCATAGGTGGTGGATGCTTCGGCGAAACCGTAGTCGATGTCGGCGCGCAGGGTGTGCAGCGGCACTTTGCCGTCGCGAACCTGCTCGTGACGCGCGATTTCAGCGCCGGCCAAACGACCCGAGCAGAGAATACGCACGCCTTCGGCGCCTTCCTTGACGGTGCGCTGCATCGTCTGGCGCACGGCGCGGCGGAATGCCACACGGCGCTCGATCTGCTGCGCTACGCTTTCGGCGACAAGCTGCGCGTCCAGGTTGGGCTGGCGAACTTCTTCGACCGTGACGCGCACGTCGCGGCCCACCAGCTTGTTCAGGCGCTGCTGCAAGTCTTCGATGTCGCGGCCACGCTGACCGATGATGACGCCGGGCTTGGCGGTGTGCAGCTTGACCAGCAGACGATTGGCGGTGCGCTCGATCTCGATCTTCGACAGAGCGGGATCATTGGAGCGGTCCCGGCCCACGATGCGAACCGGCTTGCTCTTGAGGTGCTTCACGATGAAGCGACGAACCTTCTCGTCTTCGAGCAAATACTCTTTGTAGTTGTCTTTGCTGTACCAGCGGCTCTGCCAAGGTTTGATGATGCCCAGTCGCAAGCCGTATGGATGAATTTTCTGTCCCAAAGTTATCTCCCTTTCCGGCTTACGCCTGTTCCTCGACCACAACCGTGATGTGACTCATGCGCTTCTTGATGGTGTCGGCGCGGCCACGGCTGCGCGGCAGATACCGCTTCAGCGTCTTGCTTTTGTCGATCATGATGGTGCGGATGACCAGACGATCTTCATCGGCGCCTTCGTTGTTGGTCGCATTCGCCGCCGCGCTTTTGATGACCTTCGCCAGGATAGGCGAGGCCGCGTGCGGATCGAGCGCCAGAATCTGTTGCGCCACACCGACCGGCTTGCCGCTCACCAATTTGGCGACGCGACGCACCTTGAGGGGTGTCATGCGCAAATCTCGTAAAATCGCTTTTGCCATAGTTGCTCCAGTGATGAGTGACAGGTGATGAGTGATGAGTACTCGTTCTCATCACCCATGACTCTTCACTTCTCTTAATGCTTTCCAGCGCGCTCCGTGTGGCCGCCGTGACGCTTAAATGTGCGCGATGGGGAAAACTCGCCCAACTTATGGCCGACCATGTTCTCCTGAACAAAAACCGGCACATGCTTGCGACCATCATAGACCGCGATGGTGTGCCCGATCATTTCCGGGAAGATGGTGGAGCGACGGCTCCAGCTTTTGATGATGCGCTTGTCGCCGTTTTGGTTCATCGTCACGATGCGCTTCATCAGCGACTCATCGCAGAACGGCCCTTTTTTGAGTGAACGTGCCATATTTCAGCTTCTCCGATTTCCCAATTACTTCGAATTACGACGACGCACAATCATCTTGCTGCTCGTCTTCTTTTTCTTGCGTGTCTTGAAGCCGATGGCTTTCACGCCCGTGGCCGAAACCGGACCACTCTTACGACGTCCGACCGGAGCGCGACCTTCGCCACCACCGTGCGGGTGATCGTTGGGGTTCATGGCCTTACCGCGAACGTGCGGCTTGCGGCCCTTGTGGCGCATACGACCGGCGCTGCCCCACACAATCGACTCGTGCTCGGAGTTGCCCACCGCACCAATCGTCGCACGGCACTCGCGCTGCACCAAACGGGTTTCGCCCGACGGCAAACGCAACAGGGCGAACTTGCCTTCTTTAGCCTGTAACACAACCGAGGTTCCGGCACTGCGCGCCAGCTGCGCACCCGCACCGGGGTTCAACTCGACGTTGTGAATCGTGGTGCCAACCGGAATGCGATCCATCGGCAGCGCGTGACCAACGCGGATGTCGGCGTCCGGGCCATCAGCGATTTGGTCGCCGACGTTCAGGCCTTCGGGCGCGATGATGTAGCGGCGCTCGCCATCGGTGTACTCGATGAGGGCGATGCGGCTGGTGCGGTTGGGATCGTATTCCAGCGCGATGACGGTTCCACGGAAGCCGTCCTTGTTGCGCTTGAAGTCGATGATGCGATAAAGGCGCTTGTGGCCGCCGCCTCTGTTCTTCATCGTCAAACGACCCTGGTTGTTACGACCGGCGGCTTTCTTCAAAGGCGCGGTCAGCGATTTCTGCGGGCGCTTCTTGGTGAGGTTCTCCGTCGAGAGAACCGTCATCGTGCGACGCGCCGGGCTGGTTGGATTGTATGATTTAACTGCCATTTTTCTTTCCTCAGTTCCCAGTCTTAGGCGCCCTCAAAAATTTCCTTCAACCGAGTCGCTTTGTCGTCCGGCTGCAGCGTCACGATGGCCTTTTTCCAGTCGGCCAATTTGCCCTTGCGAGCACGCCCGACCTGCTTGGTCTTGCCCTTCACGATCAGGGTGTTGACGCGCGCCACTTTCACGCCGTAGGCCTGTTCGACGGCCTGTCCGATTTCAATCTTGTTTGCCGATGTCTTGCAGCGGAAGGTGTAACGCCCCTGCTGGCTCATGCGCACGCTTTTTTCGGTGATCAGCGGGCGATCGAGTATTTCGTATAATGGCTTGCTCACGCTGCCACCTCCGTGTTATTTCCTTTGCCATCGATGCGCTGGCTCAGTTCGTCCCAGGCACCGCGCGTGCAGACCACGGCTTCGCTGCGCAGCACATCGACCAAACCGGTCTGCCCAACCGACTGCACCTGAACCTTGGGCAGGTTGCGCGCGGACAGCGTCACGTTGGCATCGGCGTCGCTCGTAAGGAGCAACAGCTTCTTGGTGCCAAGTTCCATGGTGTTGAGCAAGGCGAGCAAATCTTTGGTCTTGGGCGCGGCCATCGTCAGGCCGTCCAACACAAAGAGGGCGTCGTTTTGCAAACGGGAGTTGAGTGCGGTGCGGAACGCGGCCTGGCGCATTTTGCGTGGCGTGTCCTGCGAGTAATCGCGCGGCTTGGGTCCGTGAACAACGCCGCCGCCACGCATGTGGGGAACGCGTTTGTCGCCCTGACGGGAGCGGCCCGTACCTTTCTGGCGACGAATCTTTACGCCGGAACCCTGAACTTCATCACGACGCAGAGTACTCGCGGTACCCTGACGACGGCCGGCTAGTTCGGCGACGGCCACCTGGTGCACGAGCGCCATTTTCGCTTTGGCGTTGGCCAATTTGTCCGGCGCCTGCAGGCTGCCTGCGGACTGGCCGCTCGCGTTAAATACTTTTATATCTGCCATTTCCATCCTCTTCGCGCCTCGTTGCGGTCGGACGCGGATTCCAGCAGGCCTCGACCTCAGGCCAATTTAAGTAAAGAGTAACGAGTAATGGGTAATGAGTACTCACTCATCACTCTTTACTCATCACCCATTACTTCTCTATGCCGCCATCCGGCTTCTGATCTTGCGGCACTTTCTTCCAATCTTCTAAGAACTGGTGCAAGCCGCTGTCGGTCAGCGGGTGCTTCACCAGCATCTGATACACCTTGAACGGAATCGTCACCACGTCGGCGCCGATGATCGCGGCATCGCGCACATGAATCGGGCCGCGTGCGCTCGCCACCAGAATCTGCGTGGCGAACTGGTAGTTGTCGTAAATCGCGCGAATCTCGCGGATGCCCTCGATGCCTTCGTGACCGATGTCATCCAAGCGACCCACGAACGGCGAAATGTATGTCGCGCCGGCTTTAGCCGCTAAGAGCGCCTGCACGCTGGAAAAGCACAGCGTCACATTCGTCTTGATGCCTTCTTCGCTCAGGCGCTTCACCGTTTTCAGTCCCTCAGAAATCAGAGGAATCTTGACCACGATGTTTGAGGCGATGTCGGCATACTCGTGCGCCTGATCGAGCATTCCCTGCATATCGAGCGCTGTGACTTCAGCGGAAACCGGCCCCGGCACGATTTCAACGATTTCGCGCAGCACGGCGCCAAAGGTCTTGCCCGTCTTGGCGACCAGGCTGGGGTTGGTCGTGATGCCGTCCAGCAGGCCCCACTCCATTGCTTCGCGTATTTCGTTGATATCTGCTGTGTCTAAGAAGAATTTCATAGCCGCTCCGCCTTTGTCGCCGTTCCGAGTACTCGTAGTTAGACTTTTTCGATGCGCAGCAGCCCGCCGTTGGCGCCGGGAACTCCGCCCTTTACGATGAGCAGGTTGCGTCCGGGATCAACTTCAACGACTTGCAGACCTTTCTGCGTCACCAATTCAGCACCGAAGCGACCGGGGCGACGCGCACCGGGAAACACGCGCGCCGGGTCGGTCGCGCCGTTAGAAGCGGCTTTGCGGTGAATCTTCGAACCGTGGCTGGCGCCCTGACCGGCGAAGTTGTGGCGTTTCATGACACCGGAGAAGCCGCGACCCTTGGTCGTGCCCTGAATCTTGATGTCGTCGCCCGCCTTAAACATGGCGTCAACGGTGAGGCTGCTGCCGGTAGTCGGTTCGTCGCCATCGGCCACGAGCTTGAACTCGGCGATGTGGCGCGTGGGGCGAGCGCCGCCGTTCTTTTCGAAGTGGCCGCGCGTGGGGGCATTGGCCTCGCCACGACCGCGACGGCCACTTTCGCCGCGCGCCACTTTGTTGTCGCGGCGCGCTTCTTTCAGTTCCAGGTAGCCCAACTGCACGGCTTCGTAGCCGTCTTTTGCAGCCGTCTTGCGCTGCACAACCGAGCACGGCCCGCACTCGATAACAGTTACCGGAATCGCGTTGCCAGCCTCGGTAAAGATGGTCGTCATTCCGACCTTACGTCCTAAAAGTCCATTAACTGTAGGCATTGTTTCCTCGCCAGCGGTCATCTCAAGAATACGAGTACTCGTTGAGGGTGACGTTCGCTATTTGTGGGTCTTGGGGCTTTGGCTTTAGGTCTTTGAAGTAATTCCTCCAAGACCAAAATCCAAAAACCAAAGACCAATTTACAACTTAATTTCGATGTCCACGCCCGAAGGCAGGTTCAGGTTCATCAGTTCCGTCACTGTTTTGGGATCGGGTTCGAGGATGTCAATGAGGCGCTTGTGCGTGCGCATCTCGAAATGCTCCATCGATTCCTTGTCCACGAACGGCGAGCGGATGACGCAGTAGATGCTCTTTTCAGTGGGCAGCGGCACCGGGCCGCTCAGCTTTGAGCCGGTGCGACGCGCTGTTGTAACAATTTGCTGCGCCGATTGATCGAGCAACTTGTGGTCGAATGCACGCAACCGGATTCGGATTTTGTCGCCAGCCATATTTCCTCTTCTTACAGTGTCTAAAAGTTGTCGGTTTCAACAGCCGACAAAAAGGCCGGTGAGCCAAAGTTCGTCTGGCCCACCGGCCCAGTTGTTACGACCTTACTTTGTGATCTTGGTTACAACGCCCGCACCAACTGTGCGGCCGCCTTCGCGGATAGCGAAACGAAGACCCTCTTCCATAGCGATCGGTGCGAGCAACTTGATGTGCATCTTAACGTTGTCGCCCGGCATCACCATTTCAGCGCCACCCAGATCCTCAACGGAACCGGTCACGTCGGTCGTGCGGAAGTAGAACTGCGGACGGTAGTTCTTGAAGAACGGAGTATGACGGCCGCCTTCTTCCTTGGACAGAACGTAGACTTCGGCGTCGAAGTCGGTGTGCGGCTTGATGGTGCCCGGCTTCACGATAACCTGACCACGCTCGATGTCTTCACGCTTCAAGCCACGCAACAGCGCGCCGCAGTTGTAGCCGGCGACAGCTTTGTCCAGCGACTTGTTGAACATTTCCAGACCGGTAACAGCCGTCTTGGTGGTGTCGCGAATGCCGACGATCTCGACTTCGGTACCAACCGTGATTTCGCCACGCTCGACGCGGCCCGTTGCAACGGTACCACGACCGGAGATGGTGAACACGTCTTCAACCGACATCAGGAACGGCTTGTCGATGTCGCGCTCCGGCTCCGGCACGTAGGAGTCCAGCGCATCCATCAGTTCCTGGATGGGCGCTTCGTCTTCGGCGGTGTCGCCGTTGAGCGCCTTCAAACCGGAACCACGAATGATCGGGGTGTCGTCGCCGGGGAAGTCGTACTTGGAGAGCAGTTCGCGCAATTCAAGTTCGACCAATTCCAGCAATTCGGGGTCGTCCACCATGTCGACCTTATTGAGGAAGACAACGATGTAAGGAACGCCGACCTGCTTGGCCAGCAGAATGTGCTCGCGGGTCTGCGGCATGGGGCCGTCAGCCGCGCTCACCACGAGGATAGCGCCGTCCATCTGCGCCGCGCCGGTGATCATGTTCTTCACATAGTCGGCGTGGCCGGGGCAGTCGACGTGCGCATAGTGGCGGTTGTCGGTTTCGTATTCGACGTGCGCGGTCGCAATCGTAATACCGCGCTCGCGCTCTTCAGGCGCCTTGTCGATCTGGTCGAAGGCGGTGAATTTCGCGAAACCCTTCTTCGCCTGCACTTTCGTGATGGCGGCGGTCAGGGTCGTCTTGCCATGGTCAACGTGACCGATGGTGCCGACGTTAACGTGGGGCTTAGTGCTTTCGTACTTCTGCTTGGCCATATGAGCTGTTCCTCCGAGTCCCTTATCAGTAGTTTGTTCTTGCCCTAAATCATTGCTCTGCAAATTGCTTGGCAGCAGTGTGCTTTGCAGCAGCCTGCTTTGCAGCAGTGAGCTTCAACTGTCCAGGCAACGAAATCAACAGGCACTCACGAAGCGGAAATTATAGCGTTCCATCCAATTGATGTCAACCGCTAATATTCGCTTTGAGCGCCCTTGTGCGCCCGTCATTCAGCCATAAAAAACCCTTCGCGAGTTCGCAGCAGGAATTGCATTGTCTTCAATGCCTTCTTCTGGCTGCGATTGCGTGCGAAGGGATGGCACGCCTGCAATGACGAGTACTCGTTGCTCTGGCCTTGGTGTTGGAAGCCGCTCATTCATTATATTCATGTGAAGCCTGCGGCGCAAGGTGTATGGCCCGCTTTTCGTGTGCTTTTCTACGGCATTTGGCAAATTTACTGCTTTCGTTAAGCTGTTGCACTTCTTTTGTGTGCAGCAGCAAACACAAGGAACCGATTTTGCACATCAAAAGCCGCCCAGTGTCTGCGGCATCCCTTAATCCGTAGCAATTCTTAAACGGCAGGAAACACATGAAAATTTTATTTGTGGACGACACGCGCGATACACGAGAACTCTTCCAGATGGCGTTAAAAATTCAGGGCATCGACACGCGCCTGGCCGGAGACGGCCTCGAAGCGGTTGAAGCCGTGCAGCAAGAATCCTTCGACGCCATCATCATGGACATCGAAATGCCGCGCATGAACGGCTGGGACGCTGTGCGCACGATTCGCACCATGCAAAATGGCCAGGAGGTGCCAATCTTCATGTTCACCGCCTATGGCAACGGCGAAAACCTGAAGAAAGCCCTCGCCACCGGCGCCAACGATCTGTGGCACAAACCCATTCTGCCGACCGAAATTCTCACCCGCGTGCAGCGCTATCTGGCCTAATACATTATTCAAGACAAAAGAAAACGAGTACTCGCGAAGCTGCGAGTACTCGTTTTCTTTTGCGTCTTGACCATCGTTCTGACGTACCACCTCAACGTTACATACGAGCATTATCCCCACTCGAAACGCATCTCATACATGTCTTCTCGAGGAAAGTAACGCAATATTCTATTATCGGCGTTGCCACCGTTTTCAGTGCGATATGACTCATACTGAAAATCTGTTTTCTTCAGTCCTGTCATACCTGACTTTTGTGCGATAAGCTGCGTCCATTGTTTTGGATGTTTTGTGTTGGGGAGTGTGAATCTCACCAATATCTTCTGCCCCATAAACTGCTTCTCTTCTGTTGCTTCGATAATTCTTGCCTCATGCGGAACGTGAAGGCCATAAGCCGTAACAGTTTCAGCATAAAATCTATCCCAGTCCTTGATATGGCTAATTACTGTTGTTTGAGAGAGGCTGTGCATGGCATAAAAGAAGTATGCAACTATTCCAATGCCACACATCACAATAACCACAGCTGCCCATGAGACCCATAGAGCCCATTTCTTCGACATCGCTTAACTCCATTCAACAGTGTCATTCATGCGGCACGTTCACTCAATATTCGCTGTAACTATCATTCACTGATGTAGCTAAGGGATGTTCAGAAATAGTTGATCTTCATGGCGCGGCGCACGGCTTCCATTGTTTGTTGCGCGCGGGCGCGACCTCGCTGCGTGCCGTCGCGGATGACATCCCACACGTAGGCTTCGTCGCGCTCGAATTCCTGACGGCGCGTGCGAATTGGCTCCAGAAAGGTATTGAGCGCTTCGGCCAGTTCGCGCTTCACTTGTACGTCGCCCAACAGCGGTTTACCCTTCTCGTTCTCGCCGCCGCGCCGGTAAAGTTCTTTCAGTTCCTCAACGCGCTCTTTGTTCGGGTTGAACGCGTCGTGATAGGTGAAAACCGGATTGCCTTCTACGTTGCCCGGTTCGCGGCCCGTGAGCCGGTTAGGGTCGGTGAACATGGCCATCACTTTTTTGCTGACGGTGGCTTCATCGTCCGAGAGATAAATGGCGTTGCCCAGGCTCTTGCCCATTTTGGCGCCACCATCAGTGCCCGGCAAACGCGTGACAGCGCTGTGCATCTTTTCCGGCATGACCAGCGTTTCGCCGTATAGCCGGTTGAACTTGCTGACGATTTCGCGCGTTTGCTCGATCATCGGGTCTTGATCATCACCAACGGGAACGAGGTGCGCATCGAAAGCCGTGATGTCGGCGGCCTGCGAAATTGGATAGCAGACGAAACCGAGCGGCACTTCAGAGCCGAACTTCTGCTGGATTTCAGTCTTGACCGTGGGGTTGCGTTCCACACGTGCCAGCGTCACGAGGTTCAAATAGAAAATCGTCAACTCGGCGATTTCGGGAATGAGCGACTGCACCACGAAAGCGCACTTCTGAGGTTCCAGACCGACCGCAAGATAATCGAGCACCACTTCGCGGATGTTGTTTTTCAACATCTCCGGCGTCTCGAAGTTATCGGTGAGAGCCTGCACATCGGCCAGGAGAATGTAAGTTTCGTATTCGTGCTGCAACTTGACGCGATTAGCCAGGCTGCCGACGTAGTGCCCGATGTGCAGCTTGCCCGTTGGACGGTCGCCGGTCAGGATTCGTTTCTTCTGGGGTGTCATGAACGGAATTTTAACAGGGATAGGCAAGATGGACAGGATAACAGGACAAACACATGAGCCATGCTTAGCCGTCACGCAGCCAGGAACGAGCACGGCGCAAAGTTGCTAGAGATGGTTTCACAACTTCACATGTCGTTTTAAAGAAATGCTTTCGGCTCTTGCAACACAAGGCTCCGAGTACTCGTTAAAGGGCCGTAGTGCGGTTGTGAAACCGCTTCTAAAGCCCCGCTCACTAAATTGTCCACTCATCGTGCGCGATGCCGGACAGATACCACGTCGCACCACTGCGCTGCCAGATGAGCCACAGGCTTTTCCAATCCATGCCACCGCTGGTGCGTGCCGGAACGTGATACTCCACAAAGATGGCGCCGGGATAGCGTGTGTTCAAGCGGTTGATGGTGTTGCCGCGCGCAATGGCCGTATTGTAATTGACCTGTGGAGCCGCCACGAAATTACGGTCGTAAATAAAACGCTGATAGTAACCGCGCCATGTGAGTTGAATCGGATTGCCGGAGCCATCGAACTCGCCCCAGTGATAGATTTGCGAGCTATTGCCCAGATAGCGCACCTGATTGCGCCAGAAGACGCGATCTGAGGTCGCCGTACTCACGTAAGGAGAAAAGCGCAGGCCGCGAGTCGGATGCACATATTGCGACAGGCGTGACATGTGCGGCTGGCGAATCGCCGCCAGAGCATTACGCGAACGCGCTTCGATGATGTTTCGTGCAGCCGTGGGAGAGTGCGTCCCCATGGGAGTTCCCGCAGCCTGAGCGCGTGCCGCGAATGCAGCACATAAACCCACGCACACTGCCAGAGCGAACCTTCTGTTTAGACGTTTCATCTGGTTGCCTCCTCAGCAAAAACTGACTCATCAATTCTTAACCCTGATTCACCAGGAGCCAAGATTTCTCGCTATGATCCAAACGACACTGCTCTTAGCTTGCCACAGTGCGCTTAACTTTTGGACGCGGCTTCCAGAATCTTCAATTGCCACTCAACATTTTTGGCACCATCGGCACCGCTTACCAGCAGTGGTTCCTGGCCCCGACAAGCCGCGACAAAATTCCCGATGAGAATGTCCACCAGGTCGCGCAGTTCGACTTCGCGGCCATCATCGCTTTTGAGGAAAGTGTGAAACTGCCCGTGTTGGTTATTACGCGCCGAGTACTCGATTGTGCGTTCGTTAATGATAAAACGGCGCAGTGGCGTGGCACGATCAGGATTGACGCGCACCACAACGCGCGCAGCACATACGCCGCCATCCAGAGCGACATTGAAGCGGGCATCAGTTTCTTTGCTCTGCACTTCACATTGCACCGAACTCCAATCAATCGTGGCGTGGCCGTCCCACTTTTGTAAAACGCTCAGCGGATGCGGTGAAAGGTCGATCCAGATTTTTTCGTCTCCGCGACCGGGCCGCACGGTTTTGGTTTCCATTTCCATCATCCAGTCGCGCACCGGCTCATCGGGCGCCAGTCCGGCCAAATTGCGGATGTGCTGCACCGCAGTCGCATATTGCATCTGCGTTCCGAAAACGAGGCCCGATTTCTCAGCCTCTTGCACGAGGTGTTGCGCTTCGGCAATCATCTCGCGCGCCGGTCGCGCTTCATCACCAACGAGCGGCTTCTCGCACAGCACATGCGCCCCGGCACCCAGACACAGAATTGCCTGGCTGTGATGCAACTGCGGCGGCGAGGAAATGCAGACGGCATCCGGCTTTTCCACTTGCAGCATCTCCTGCAAATCGTGATAGCCGCGCCCGTTGAAACCGAAGCCCTGTTCCAGCACTTTTTGAGTACTCGCCACGCTTTCGGGCGACGAACCGACAAACGCCACGACATCGCAACCGTGTCCATGAAACCAGCGGGCGTGATTCTTGCCGATGCCCGACGCACCGATTACCGCGACTTTCAGTTTTTGAGTACTCATTGTCCGCCCCCAATTTCCACGGCAGGATAAGCGACCAGACGCACCGGCCCCAGCAATCCAGACGGCGCTTTTTCCTGCCCGGATTGCAACGCTGCCTGCGCGCTGTTCCACACGCGAAGCAGAACTTCGTTTTGGGTATCGCTACGCACTGCGGGCGTGACATCAAAGCGATACGGCTGCGCCAGGCGCACGCCACACGAAATGCCGTTGACCTGTGCTTCACACACATCGCGCGATTGCGAAATTTCAAGAAAAATGCGACAGTTGCTCCACTCGGGCGGCACAACCACACACTGCGAGTACTCAACCGCCCCACTGTAAAACGGCAAGCCCTGTTCATGCCACGAACCGCTACTTGATACCAATGGACGCGGCGGAGTCACAATCATATCATTTGCAGTGCTGTTCCCACCCCAGAAATCGGGCAGCGATTCTTCGAGATCAAAGTCGCCGACGAGACGCAGTTCGCTAACAGGGCCACGCCCTTGCACAAGAAGTTCATTGCGGCCATCGCGCGCACCCGCTAAGTCGAACCACTGCCACACAGCATCGCGCCACAATGTATTTTCCGAAAATGGCGTGTCGCATTCTCTGAGTGGCTGCCCGTTGAGAGTCGCTTGTGACAACGCATTTTGTCGGCTCAAACACAAGTAGAGCGATTCCGGTGGTTGAGCGATTTCAAAGGCAGCACGCCAGCCGGGTATTTCGTGTTGCGTCTGCAAAACTAATACATTTGGATCGAGGCGCCGCGCATTCCAGTCATCAAGCAACAGCGGCGGCGGCACATGGAGTTCATCGCCGTAGTGCCACGACAGCTTACCCGTTTGGTCGCGCGCCGCAATGGCAGGCGTGCCGTTTTCGGTCATGTAGCCACGCGCGATGGTGTCTTCAAAAGTTTCCACAGCCATGTTGGTGCGTTCAATGCGCGGCGTCTGAGTACTCGACGAACGATATTCCACCAGCACCAGGTGCGCTTCTTGTGGCGCAAAGGCCAGCGTGAGACTGAGGCCGCCACCTTCTTCAACTGTGAAGCGCGTCCATTCTGCGACGGGCGTGTTCGTTCCCGTCCAGGCATCCAGCAAATGCGGCACGCCATCGTGCACCGGACGCAGGCGCAGGTTGATGCGTTGTGCAATAGCGGCTTTGTTCCATACGAAGTACAGCTCGCCGTCTTCGTATAGACGTCGTGTATACAGGACATCCGGCGCCTGAGTTTCGAATTCCGGCACCAGGCTTTCACTCAGGATGCGGCGCACATATAAACGTGCGCTGTCGGTGTCGGCCTCCAGTCGCGGCTGATAACAGCACAACCTGCCGCCGGAATGATACTCGCGCGCAATGGGATATGTGGTGTATTCGTCGGCGCTGTTTACAACGGTGCGCTTGTTATCTTCGCGCGCCGCGTATGCGTCATACAAATCACCGGCGGAAAGGCGGGTTGCCTGGCCGATTTTTTCTTCAAATTCCGTGTCCCGTCCGCGCTCGCTCCAGCGTGGCAGCAAACCGAAAAACGCAACCTTGCCGCCCGACTCAATGAACTCTTGCAGCTTGTCCCACGCGGCGCGCGAGAGTGTGGTCACGCTGGACAGCACAATCATTTCCAGCGGCAATTGCGCTTTGCCGCAAAGCAAGCGAGTACTCGTTTGCGACTCGGCCTCTATCGACGCGGCGCAGAGATCGTCTTCAGGCAGCAGCACGAAATCGAAGTGCAGTTCATCCAGCAACTGCGCCGTGTCCTGCAAATCTTCTTCAACCCAGCGCACAAAGCGATGGCCGTTCGGGTTGTAATGCGCCCATGCCGAGCGCACGGACCATAACAAACCGATGCGCGCACCGTTTCGCCCTTGCGCCAGCGCTTCGCTACAGCGAGCCACGTAATCGGCAAACGGTTTCCACTGCGCGGCAAACGGCTGATGCGTTTCACCTGGCACATTCGTTCCCGGCGCTGATAGCGAATCGCGCGCGGCAGCCGGCACAAAGGCATTTATTCCGAAGTGCATCAAGTGATGAAGAATCGGCAGGCGCGCAGCGGGTGTGCTGTCCCAGTTAAGTGCGGGCCACGTTTGCGCCAGGCAGCGTTCTTGTCCTTGCAGCGCCGCGACCGATGCACAAAGCCGCGCCGTCAAGTCTTTTTCCGTTGCTGCCGCACCGAAATTGATTGAGGGCACAGAAACCTCGCGCCATAACGACACGATGTCGCCGCACCGGCCAACAAGGGCGCTGAGTGTCTCATTCGCAGTGGCGCCGCCTAGCGAGGTCGTCGCTGCATCAGTTGTCGTTGCGTTGGGGGCAGCGTCTAAAGCACGGCGTAAATTGCCGGCGCAAAGGCGCGTGACAGTAGCCCAGTAATCCTGGCGCACACGGGCCGCATCCGAACCGGTATTCGCCACCAGTGCCCCCAGGCGCTGTGCAATGCTGTAACCGTGATGTTCAAAAAACACTTGCGGCAAACCAGGCGACCACGGGAAACCCGACACTGTTGCAGCAGCGCTATCGCGCGAAGTCATGTCGAGATAAATACCTTGCACGCTGTCGTGAAACTCTGTCTTGGTCTGCTCGGAAGACTGTTGAGTACTCGCTGTCAGGCTTTGGAACACGGCGGCATTCAACAAATCGGGGCTGGTCGAAGTTTCACTGCTCTGCGTCCAGAAGTAGAAGCGCACATCGCTATCGCCAAAGGCATCAGCGGGCGGCCACTCAGATGCAGCATCTGGTGTCAGTGCTATGGCGCGGCTCCAATCGGGCGAGCCTTGCGTGCCCAGGAGAGGCACCGCAACGATGCTGACAAGTTCCGGTTCATCAGCAGGCCAAGTCCAGGCCGCGGCTTCAGCAGCGTTAAAATCCTCGGTGCCATACCAGATGAACCGGCGAGGCGCCTTGACGGCAGCATTACGCGTCAGCCAGAGATGAAATGGATTTTGGATCAAAGCCGCCACATCGTTCGATGGCGCATCGAGCAGAGCCGCGTGACAACCCATACTCAGCAACGATGTGATGGTGTGTTGCACAGCAACGGTGTGTTGTACAGCGTTTGAGCTGGCGGCATGGCTTTGGGCGACATCGTGCCACAACAAGCGCACGAGCGGCGAGTACTCGGGTCGAGCGGTTAAAAAGCTGTTCATAGTCGGGCGACCTGGAACGGCGTGATGCAGCGGTATCCATATTGTGGCATAGCAGTGCGAGCGCAACAATTGAGCGGCGGCGTGCGAGTACTCGGACGTACTGCACAAAAAACAAAAACGCCGCTCTCTTGCCTCCGCCAGGCGGAATCAGGAGAACGGCGTCTTCGTTTATCTATCGCGGTGGGTGCGGCGGATTCGTCTTAACCCGAGCTATGAAGCCGTGGTTTCGTGAATCCCAAATGCCACCTCAAACAGGCGTCTCCGTTACCGGAGAAGAAGTCGAACGAGTTAAGACTCGCACCCACCTCGCCCAGATTTACAATCTATAGAAATCTTGACCACCTCCTTACTGGATTGATTCCAGTATCTCACACCAAAAACCCAATGTCAAGAAAAAACTTTATTGCTCAACTCCGCTATACTCAGCCTCTATGACACGAGTTTTCAACTTCAGCGCGGGGCCGGCTATGTTGCCCCTGCCCGTCCTGGAAGAAGCGCGCCAACACTTGCTCGAACTGCCCGGCAGCGGCATGTCGGTGATGGAGATGAGCCACCGCTCGAAAGGCTTTGAAGAAATTCTGGCCTCTGCTGAAAATGGCGTGCGCGACCTGCTCGGCTTGCCCGCCGAGTATCACATTCTGTTCTTACAGGGCGGCGCCAGCCTTCAATTTTCAATGGCGCCCATGAACCTGTTGAGTACTCAGCAGAGCGCCGATTACATTCTGACGGATCAGTGGTCGCAAAAAGCCTTGAAAGAAGCGTGTAAAGTGGGCAACGCGCGTGTCGCAGGTTCAACCGAAAGCGACAAGTTCAGTCGCATTCCACGGCAGGACGAACTCGACCTCGACCCAAACGCGACTTACGTCCATGTCACCACCAACAACACGCTGTATGGCACGCAGTGGAAGCAAATGCCCGACACAAACGGCGTTCCAATTGTGGCTGATGCCAGTTCGGATATTTTGAGCCACCCGCTTGAAGTGCAGAAATACGGACTTATCTACGCTGGCGCGCAGAAGAACCTCGGCCCTTCGGGCGTGACGTTGGTCATCATCCGCGACGACATGTTGGGCGACACGCCACCCGAACTGCCGACGATGCTCAACTACAAAACCCACACCAAAACGCATTCGCTGTATAACACGCCCAATACATGGGGCGTTTATCTCATCGATCTGGTGTGCAAGTGGATTAAAGGTTTGGGCGGTCTGGAAGGCATGGCGCAGCGCAACGGGGAAAAAGCCCGCGTGCTGTATGATGCCATTGACACGACCGACTTTTATCACGGCCACGCCCTGCCCGACTCACGCTCGCTGATGAACGTGACCTTTCGTTTGCCCAACGAAGAACTGGAAAAACAGTTCATCAAAGAAGCTACGGCGCAAGGCTTAGACGGCCTCAAAGGCCACCGCGATGTCGGCGGCTTGCGCGCTTCGATTTACAACGCATTTCCACCCGAAGGCGTCACCGCACTCGTCGAATTCATGCGCGACTTCGAGCGTCGCAACGGTTGAAACAACACTGTGTTGAGACATAAGTGTGGAGAATTAGAGCGCATGACGAGTACTCGTCATGCGCTCTAATAGCAATTTTGGGAGCAGTTATCGTAGGGGCGCACCGCAGCGCGCCCCTACGATAACTCCCCTGAAAGACGCTCTAATTGAGCAAGAGGGGCCGCAGCGCCAGGAACCAGGCCACAAGCGAAACCGCGCCCCAGAAGGCGGCCACAACTAACGGCTTGCCCAGAATGCAACGTGTGCCGCGCTGTCCGTTCAAATAGGCCAACAGGTAAAGGCACGCCGCGATTGCTGTTACAACCGGCAGCGCGAATTGGCGCAGCGGCGCGGCCAGAAGCATGATGGTCGCGGCCTTGCAGAAGTTGAAGGCCAGCTTTTCGAAGGCTTCGCCTTTGTCCGCGCCTTTGGAGACTTGCGAAGTTGCAGCGTTTAGTTCCTGAAATTGTTCAACAGCCATGCGAGTACTCACTTTGCATACGGTGCGTCTACTTCCAGAGGTTGCGCACGCCCTTGATGCAGAGCCATGTTGCGCCAGCCAGCACAAGTCCAATCAGGCCCAGCATCAAGGCTCCCGAGCCGCCATCACCCACCACGCTCAGGCCGGCGAACACCAGGAAACAGGCACCTGATGCGCCTATGGGCATTGCAAGGAGAAGTAGCAAAATCGCGCCCAGCATCTTCAACCACGACGGGTTTTTCGCAGTTTGGATGCGCGCGCCGCAACGTGGACACAGCGCAACTGGCTCATACATTTCGAGGCCGCAGTTGGGGCACGAGTATGGCGTCGGTGGAGGAATGGGCGGCGGGTTTGAATGGTCGTTCATGTTCTATGGAGTTGATTTGTTTTGCAGAATGGAACGTATCCACCGGAGGCCCAGAACAAACACGGCCACCGATGGCACGAGGCAATAGTAACCAACCGTAGCAGGCACACCAATCTCCCGGATGCCCTCACCGGCGACAAAGAGTGCCGAGCATGTGCCGGCCCAACCCGCTCCCAGCGTTACGATTGTCGCCATCATCAAAACAGCTACTCGTTGCACAGTCCAGCGACGCCGCTGCCGCTGGAGCCGCGCTCCACATGCCGGACAAAACTCCGTGAACTGCAACTCCTGGCCGCAATGAAAATACTCGCCAGCCGATGGCGGCGGAATCGGAGCGGGTGTCATTCCGTTTTTCCAAAAGACAACACAAAGCGTATGCGATGTCTCAACAGCAACAGAGTACTCATCACGGCGATTTCAAGACACATCCACTGCGCCAGCGACAAGTTACCTGCAACCACATCGCGCTGGCGCAGGAACTCGATGACAAATCGACTGCTGGCCCACAGAAGCAGATACAGCTTGAACAAATCGCCTTCGTGCCGCATGTGGTTGCGCAGTTGCCATAAGACAACGAATATCGCAGCGGCTACAAACGCCAGATAAAGTTGCGTTGGATGGCGCCACGCGTCGTGCTGCCACACCGCAAATGCAGCCTTCGTGGGCACACCAAAACAGCAACTGTTGAAGAAGCACCCGACGCGTCCCACGGCTTCACCGGCGGGTAGAGCAAGCGCGAACAAATCTCCCGTCGAGCGACGGATGCCGAGATGCTGTTTGGCAATTTCAACGCACAGCCAACCAACAAGCACTCCACCGATCAGGGTGCGCCCGCCCAGTGCCGGATTGAAAAAGGCCAGCGGTTGCGCCCTAAGCAGCGCCGGGTGCATCAAAACCCATTCGGTGAGTTTCGCCCCGACAATGCCGCCGCACAAACCGGCGAGCGCCAGCCAACCCATGCCCTCGGTGGCCAGGCGACGTTGACGCGCAGCAAAGTAGAAGACCGCAGCACCCACAACATAAGCGGCGGTCGTGAATGCAGCACCCAGAGCGTGTTGAGTACTCATAGCTGCCTAACGCTTATCAAGCGCGCGAAGAAATTGTGTCAGCAGTTTGTAAGTAGCGGCATAGCGCGTTGGGTTGATGGCGCCCCATTGATCGCGCTCGGAATGGATGAGACTCAGCCTCTCCACTGCGAGTCCATCGAAGCCGATTACGGGAATGCCGTAGCGCGCAAACGGCGCTGAGTCGGATGAGACATTGGGCAGGTCGTGGCTCTGCAGAGGCAACTTGTTGGCGGCGGCCACGCTGCGTGCGAAGGCCTCGAGTTTATCGTGAGAGCCATTCGTCCACAGAAAAGGCCCATCGACACCCAGACATTCCAGGTTCACCATCGCTTTGATGCCGCGCCGTTCCGCGTTCAACATCGGCACCAGAAAGTCGCGTGAACCCAATGTGCCCTGTTCTTCGTAAGCAAAGCCGACAAATTGAAAAGTGTGTCGCGTCTGCAAAGGACGCAGCGTTTGATACAGGTTGGCCACCATGGCGGCACCCGACCAGTTGTCGATGACGCCGCTGCCCGACGCCACTTTGTCGAAGTGCGCGCCCACCACAATTACGCCTGGCGCCATTCCTTTTTTGGTGACGATGATGTTGTTGAGAACCGGATCGCTGCTGCGACGGTTTTGCAGCGGCCACACCTGCTGCAAACGAATGTCGGCGGGCCGCGCACCGGCCTGGCGAAACAACGCGATCAGCTTGTTCTGGCGCGCGGTATTCTGTTTTGGCGCAGCTTTCAATTCACCCAGCAGTTCCGAGGTGGGCACCTGTTTGGGAGATGCTTGACTCGTCGCAATTTTGCTCCCAGCCTGTGCGACGGCAGCAAATCCTATGGCCGTGGTTGCCACAATCAGGAGCGGTGTTGTTCGCGCGGCTACAATGCTTTGCTTCATGGTTGTCCTTTGGCGTTTGTGCCGGTCGTCATCAATTGCTGCAATGGTATCACGGTTGCGGTGGGCGCATCAAATGCAGACGCATCAGATGCGTCTGCATCAAACGCGGACGAATTAGATTGTGATGCTGGAAAATCCGTCGCATCAGCGAACAGCCAGCGCCAGCAAAATGAGTAGCGGCGCGGGTCGTCTTCAAAAGTGCCGGTGTGGACACAGCATTGACGGATGCGCGCTTCATGGAAGGTGTGCGCGTCCATGAACATTTTTACCGTAATGCGAAAGGTGCGCTCCGCGACCTTTTCCAATGTCTGCGCTTCGTTGCGAGGACTCGCTCGTTTGTTGACGACGTTCCACAGGCCGCCCAGCAGTTGCGGCAGGCCGGGAATGCAATCGCACATCTGCGACAGGTCGCGTGCGAGTTGCGGCGTGCCCACCGGAAGCTGCTCCGAAAAAACGCGCGACAGCGCGCCCGACTTGAGCATGGCTGTCAGCGGCTCACTGAGGTTATCGAACGAAATGGTGTTGCCGAAAAGGTGAATCCACTTCTTCAGTTCGTCGCGCCCGATGAGTTGGGGAATCGACTGCCATTTACCACTCGCAGTCTTGATGAGGTAAGTGATGTCGCAGCAATCTTTGTGAGAGCACGGTAGAGGAATGAAGTCGCTCGATTGAATGACACCGCGTGTTTGCTCTTGCAAGCGTTTGAGTACTCCGGTCGGTGTAGCGCGGCTTTGTGCATCGAACTGCACCGCGCGGCCCGAGCCAAACATTGGCTGCAGCGCGAGCCCGGCGCAACGCGATGTTTCCAGGCCCAGCAGCGCAACAGCACCGATTTCGTCTTCGTTGATGCCGCGCGCCACTGTCATGACCAGCGTGGTGAACAGGCCGGCTTCGCTCAGGCGCTGCAACGCGCATAACTTCTCGCGCGCCACGGCTTCGTTGCGCAGTTGTTGATACGTTGCGTCCCGAACTCCGTCGAATTGCAGGTAAATCTCCAGACGCTCGCGATGCTCGTGCAGAAACGCCAGAAAGCTGTCGTCGCGTGCGATGCGACGGCCATTGGTGTTGAGCAAAATGCGCGTGATGGGCAATTCGCTCAAACGTGCGATGATTTGCGGCAAATCGTTGCGCACCGTAGGCTCCCCGCCGGAAAGCATCAGCACACTGAGGCGCCCGCCTTCGCGCTGCAAAATCGTCTGCACCGTGAAGAGAATGTCTTCCATGGTCGGCGCTTCCTCGCGCGGCAGCGGAGTTCCGGGCGCCTTGGCCACGGCGTAGCAGGTGGTGCAGCCGTAGTTACAGCGGTCGGTTATGTTAAGAACCAGAATGCAGGTGTGTTGGCCGTGCGAAGCCGGGAGACCGTCGCGGTAAGCATTGGGAAAGGCGCCGAAGTTATCGGCGCGGTCGGGCATCACTTGCAGAGTGGGCGTGCTCCAACCGAGGCGGGCGCGCCACAGTGCGGCGTCTTCTTCATACAACGACTCGGTTTCCCCATGCACGGCACAAAAACGGCGCAACCAGATGCTGCCGTCGTGCGACACGAGCATGCCGTCTTTCCACACGCCGGCTTCATCGCTGCGCCGCGAGTACTCAGCGAAGCACTGCGGGCACACAGTTCGTGTGTACTCTTCAATGACGTAAGGGCGCGGCGGAAGCGGTGTCATAACCTATTCAATTGGCCACATGCACTTGTCCCATCAATGGTGCGCGAAATTGTGCTTGTTGCTCGCGTGAGACAAAGCCAGGGTACTCGCATCGGCATCGTAGTCGACCGGCAGATAACTTTTCCGCGCGGCTCACCACGCACACGAAAGAAAATCGAAGATGTAGCAGTGAACGACTTGCAGGCGACACGTGATTGCCCCAGAACCCCAAGCGTTAGCGTGGGGCTGAACTCCGTGGTGCCTTAGCTCCGCGCTCACGCTCCGGGTTCGTTGTGCGTCAGTCGTAAACTGTTATAACAAACCAGAAAATACCACGATAACAACGAGCACAATGACACTTCGATAACCGTGAAACCACGACGCATACGAGTACTCCTCAGTACGCAAAGACTCGAGTGCGTCCAAATGATGTTACCCGTTGCAGTCGGGGGCCAAACCGTGTCGGCACTTAAAAGCCCTGGCGGACTTCAATGCGCAGTTCCTTGCGGGCGGTTGAATACGTCAAACCGTAGGCGAAGGTTTTATAGTTGCGCAGAATACCGAACTTCTCGTCGCGGAAGCGGCTTTGGCTTAGGTCGTAGCGCAGGTCGATGGGAATGAGATAGCGCGGCGTGATCGCGATGTCGAAGGTGCTGCGCAGCTCCTGCCGGATGTCGACTTTGTCGAAACGAAACGGCGTACGGCCTTTGATCGAAGTGTTGCTGTAGGAAATCACGCCACGCACACGCGGCAGAAGTTGTCCCGCGTAGCCCACTTCAAAACCTGCATTTCGGTAGCGGCTGTCGAAGTTGCTGTAGTGGGAAAGGCGCGCATACAGATCGAGATAAGGCCCTTCCACGTTGCGGCCACGGGTCGTAAATCGCACCACTCCCTGCTCGCGCGTTGCGTTCACCTCGCCGCCGCCGCCACCAATGGTGCGCTCGGCGAAGCGTCCAATATCGGCATTAAAGCGCAATCCGGCCAGTCGGTTCCCGGGCAGGTTGAACAGAGGCAGCAAGCTCGAATTGTAAGTCAGTTCCGGCAAGCGGTCGAGCACAATGCGGTTAGTCAGTTTCGCGGTTACGATGTCGTTTTTGCGTGCGCCCAGTTCGAAGGTGCCAAAGCGGGTCGGTTGCACCAGAGACAGTCCGCCACGCAACCCGATGCGTGCCGAAACACCGATGTCGGCGTTAAGCGTCAGCCCATCCGGAGTGGTTGACAGGGGATAAACCAACCGCGTCGTCACGAGTACTCGGTCGACGGAACTGAACGAGATGCGCGGTGTAAGCGTGTAGGCTTGCTCCTCGCGCGGGCCGAGATTGAGGCGCCGGAAAACATACGCTGGAATAGGGAACAGGCGCGTGTTACGAAAGTAAAGCCCCGCGCCACGCACCGTGATGCGTGGTGTGCCCGACTCAGCAGTTTGTGTGTCACGGCCATCAATACCGGGAGGCCCGGCGCGTCCCGCGTCGTGGGTGCTGGTGTCGCCGCCGGTGGTGCTGCCGTTGCTAATCGCGCTGCTGGGTCGTGGCGTGGCCGCATCGAAAGTGGCGCTGCGTGCCCGAATGTTGAATGGCGGCGTGCCGTAAATTCGGATTTCTTCTTCAGTCAGCCCGCCGGGGCGCAGCAAGACATTGTGCGCCGTGTAGCGCCGCCCGTTGATGGTGAGCGAGGATGCTGAAACGTCAAAGCCAACCAGTTGAAGTTGAACCGCGTCGAGACTGCCTTGCTGCGTGTCGAAGTTGTACGTAAAGTTAGTGCCGCGCAAGGTTTCCGTCACCGTCTCCGGACGAGTGCCCTGCAACAAAGGGCTTGAATCCAGAGTTTTTCGCTGCACCTGACGGGTGCGCTCAACGCGGGCATTGCCCTGCGCTTGCAGCGTGCGTGCCGTTGTGTTCACGACGATCTTATCGGCCCAAACGCGAACCGTCTGGCCCTGCGCATCTTCGCCTTCCAGACGAACGCCTTTACCATCCCGACCTTCGGCAATGATCGAGCCGCCCTCGTAGCGGACGCTGTCGGCAAAAATGCGCGCCGGTTGCCTGACAACAGGTTGCCCTGCCGCCTGTGGTGTCGTCCCGGTTGGCCCTGCCGTGGAAGGTGTTGTCTCTGTAGACTGCGGGATGGGAGTTGGCGTCGCGCCGGCGGCAGGCTCACCCTCAGGTGTCACGCCGTCTGTTGCAACACCGTCCGTCGAAGCGCTGCCGGTTGCAGCGTCATCAGCCGGAGTGTCCAGGGCGCGAATCGCGTCGGCTACCGATTCATCAGTCGTGCTCGCGGAGGTGCTGTCTTGTGCAGCGGTGGTTTGCGCGGAATCGTTAGTAGCCTGCGGCGCGGGTACATCCGCATCTGGTGCATCCGCATTTGGTGCATCCGCATCTGGTGCGGCTTCGGCAGAGGGCGCTGCACTCGCAGGAGGCGCTGCACTCGCAGGAGACGCGTCGCCGAGGGCAGCATCTTGGGCTTGAACCGGCGTCCGCACGGCCAGCAGAGTACTCAGGGATAACAGGGTGAAGCAAGTGGCGGAAAATAGAGACAGACGAACAACCGGCACAGCGCGCGCGTCGGGCGAGAGAAATCGCATAGAGGTGAGTGTAACGAAAACACCGGCACCACTGGCACATTGCAAGTTTTGCCGGCGTCCAAATTTAAAAGTTGATGCTGAGTCCACCGGCTACCACGCGACCGGCTTTTGACGGCGTCGAGACGGAGAACAATTGCTGATACAGCAAAGACAGTCTAAGCCGCTCGTTCACATCGAATCCCAGGCCCACGCCGCCTACGGTTGTCGGCAATGCACGCACGTCGTCCGGCACGAGGCGTGACAGGTTCGCCCGCAGAGACAGGCGATTCTGCCATGCCGACAAGCCGACTCCGCCGGAGTAACGAGTCCACGACGCATCACCCATCGCGTCACTGGCCAGGTTCTCCACGCTGCCGGAGAAGGTCATTCCGGGTCGCACCGCAACATCAACCGCGCCGCCCAGAGTACTCAAACTGCTGCCCGATACAGCATAAGGTTGCAAAGAAAGCATGGTCGGCGTCAGGTTGCGCTGGTCATACATAGCGCGCAGGGTAAAACGCTGGTTCAGGCTTAAAGACACATTCGTGCTCGCCTCATTTTGCATTTCGCGCTTCAAACCGAATGAGACATCACTTAGAGGATCTTGTGATTCATGCTGCAAAGCCGATACTGCCGTGCTGACTAACAAGCGCTGCGACAATCGCAGTTCAACAGTTTTCTCGTTGTTGCGTGCGCTCCCCGCCTCGGTCGGTAACGCCGCGCGCGCCGTGTGGCGCAACGGTATGGCAGGTGTCGATGCAAGCGGCATGGCAGGGTCAACACGCGTTGTGGCTGAAGCCCTGGCAGAAAGCGTTTGCGCCGTGCCCGGTCGTGCCTCCAGCAGTTGCGTGCATAACTTCAGCGCAGCCGCGACATCAACACCCAACCCCTTGAGTTCAGGTCGTAATGCCTGCGTCATCTGGAGCAGCGCTCTGACCGGCGGCTTCGACACGGAGTTTGCCCATTGAGGGTTCGCTTCCTGACGCGCCTTGACGGCAACCAGCGCCTTGGCCGTCTCCAGAGCCATTTCGTAGCGGGTGAGAGATGCAGCCGGGGAAGCCGCTTGCGGAGTTGGCTTCACTTCGCCGGCCCCCAGACTTGTCCAACCGGCGCGCACCACCAGAGCGAGGTTGCGATACAAAGCATTGCCCACGGGCACAACAGAGAACTCATCGGCTTTGGCTGTGTCCTGAGTCACGGAAACCGCTACGGCACACGATGAACCAAGCACCAGAACAGCGCTCAGCAGAGCACGCATTGCACGACTCGAGTAATGGCCACAGCTATAACCAGGTGTTTGAAATTGTTGAGAAAAAGAAAGTTTCGTCTTCATTAGCGGAACATTATCCCTGTTCATTTTATCTCAAAACGCCTGGTCTTGTAAAACGCACCTCTCGTGTACAACGAACCTTTCGTGGCCGGAATATTAATCTCGGTGCGCACCACAGTGTCTCAATATGGCCGTTCGATACTTCTATCCCGGTCACGCAGCGGCGCATCGGATACATTCAGTGAACCTGGCGACCACCTGCGATGATGGCTCACCGCAACTGGTTATGAACGATTTCAATGCGCCGCAATACAGCGTTGATCATGTTCTCGTGCGCCATCATACTCGTGTGCCCGCATACTCGTGTGACCGGCGCCACCAACAGCCGGCAGCATTACGGAGTGATATGTTCAACAACTTTGCCGTGACGGCGCAACTTGAGTGGTGAGTCGCATCCTTGTTTTAAGCGTTTCTGCGAGTACTCACTCCGGCTCGCAGCACCGGGATGCAATCCATACTGCATCGAGCGAGGGACAATCGCCTGCTGATTAGCGGCTGATTATACACTAAGCCCATGAAAGAAATGCAGCCTAATCATCCCATGAGGCCCGTACAGGCGCTGTTCTCAGTGCTCGATCTTTCTCCTATTGTGCAAGGAGCAACGGCTGCGCAGGCCTTGCACAATACTCTGGATCTGGCACGCCACTGTGAAGCGTGGGGCTACCATCGCTACTGGCTGGCCGAGCACCACAACATGACCGGTATCGCCAGTGCCGCCACTTCGGTTGTTATCGGTTACGTGGCCGGAGGCACCTCGACAATGCGAGTTGGTGCCGGCGGTGTTATGCTGCCCAATCACGCGCCGCTCGTCATTGCGGAGCAGTTCGGCACTTTGGAATCGCTTTATCCGGGGCGCATTGATTTAGGACTGGGCCGGGCACCCGGCACGGACCAGGTGACAGCGCGTGCCCTGCGCCGCGACCACATACGAGGTGCCGACACTTTCCCGCAAGATGTTCTCGAATTACAATCCTACTTTCGCGGCCCGGCTCCTGACGGCATAGCGCGAGGCAACCCCGTGCGTGCGGTTCCCGGTGCAGGCCTCAATGTACCAATCTGGCTCCTGGGCTCCAGCCTGTTCAGCGCTCAACTGGCCGCTGCGCTGGGCCTGCCGTTTGCCTTCGCCTCACACTTCGCGCCCGCACTGATGCAGCCGGCCCTGGAAATCTACCGCAGCCGGTTTCAGCCGTCCACGTCATCAGAACACCAGGCAATAGAGGAGCCTTACGTCATGCTCGGCGCAAACGTGTTTGCCGCCGAGACCGATGCCGAAGCGGCTCGTCTTTTCACCTCGCTGCAGCAACAGTTCGTCAATTTGCAACGCGGCACACCCGGCCCGCTTCCGCCGCCGGTTGACAGTATGGAGTGGCGCTTCACCACAGGAGAACAAGCCGGTGTTGAGCAAGCGCTGGCCTGCTCGTTTGTCGGTTCGCCCGATACTGTGCGCAGCGGTTTGAAAAAATTCCTGGCAAACACAGGAGCCGATGAACTGCTCATCAATTCACCGATATACGACCATACGGCGCGGCTTCGTTCCTTTGAACTGGCGGCCAAACTTCGTGATGAGATTAACGCCGGTTTATAATCGATGTCGTGTCACACAAGTTGCGAGTACTCAGGCTAGAGCCAGGCTGTCGTGACACGTAGCACCCGTATTTATCGCTCTTGAGCAACTACGCCAAAGTAGTAGAATAAAGCACTGCAAGCTACTGCTACATTTCGATAAGCCGGTGCAAACAGCGAGAGCGTACTTGTAAAGAAGGGGTGAAATGGCAAAAATTCTGGTGGTGGATGATGATGATGAGATCATCCGCGTGGTGGAAATGACACTGGAGGCCAAAGGTTTTGCCGTCGAAGCCGCTCACAATGGGCTTGAAGCGTTGCAATACACGGCCAGGGAACTCCCGGATGTTATCGTGATGGATGTGGACATGCCGCACATGGACGGGTTAACCGTCCTCGAACACTTAAAAGGAAACCCATCCACTTCCCACATCCCGGTTATCATGCTGAGCGCCAAAGACCAGATCAGCGACATATCCAGAGGCTGGAACACAGGCGCCGACTTCTACTGGACTAAACCGTTCAGTTCCGTTCGACTGGCTGAGTTGGTTCAACGCATTCTGGATGAGAAAATCCTTTAGCGCCGCATTGCTGCACCATGAGACGCCGCCACGACAACCAACGAGTACTCGTGTCACCTGTAGGAATGTCTGCTTGCCGGTCGCATTTTTGACTGCGTTTCTTCGGAGCAAACAGACAGTTCCTACAGGCTAATAGCTGACAAGAACAACTGCGGCGCGCAATGTTCGCCAGGTCGTCCATAGAATTGACGTTGGCAGCGAGCAAAACTCAACACTGGCTTCACGCTAAAAACAACGCCTACTCCGCGCGCCTGGGTGTCACCGGCACCAGTTCCATGCCGCACTTGGGGCATTTGCCCGGTTTGTTGCTCTTTACTTCGGGGTGCATTTCACAGGTGTATGTCAAGCCTGCCGGTGCGACAGCGCTGCCTGATGCAACACTGGTCTGCGTTGCGCCCACACGGAGTACAAATGGTGCCGTGATGATTTTGTTGTTGTGCCGGAACTGCGCCCACACCTTATACAAACCCGACGTCGGGAAGTTGGTGTGAAACATGACGTCCGGGCCACCACCAGTACTCGATGCAGCGGCTTTAGCGCCACCAGCTTTAGCGCCACCGTTCCCCGCGCCGCCGCTCATTGCTTCGTGGCCCGCGTGTTCGCCATCAGCCGGGTGCGTATGCAAATAGTTTTTGGCATCGCTGGACAGAATGACCGCGTGTCCCATTGCACCGAGATACGGTTGTAGATTCTTGAGCGGCTTGCCTTGCGCATCGCGCACCTGGAAGTGCAGCATGGCATCTTTACCGGCTTCCAGGTTGGCCGGCATGGGCATCAACGCCACCTCGTAGGGTGTGCCGCCCTTAACCGGCGGCGCGCCTTCATCATGAGACGAGACACGCCTTGTCATCCAACCGCCCCGCATCTTGTCGGCGACCAAGGTTGGCTTCACCGGCAAGGCATTGCTGCCCCCGACACGGACTTCCTGTTGTGCCACTTCGTGCTCGCCGTCTTTGGGTGTGTAATCGGCGAACAGCTTGTATTGACCCGCACGTGGTAATGACGTGCGCAGAGAGAACACGCCATTGCCCTTGTACTCGGGATGGAGGTGATTGAACCATGAAAGGTCTTGCGACACCACAATGAGGTGCATCAGCTTGTCGTGAACCACAGCGAATTCTTGTACCGGCGCATCGCTGTCATTCACAATTTTCAGCGTCCACGTCGTCGGTTGGCCGCCCACAATCTGCTGCGGCTGCGACGTGAACTGCAAGCTTGTGCCGTGTGTGTGCGCTACAGCGTCGTGCTCGGCGCTGCCGTGATCATTCGCTACACCAGTGGTCGCGGCACCAGTGGTCTCTGCAACCGCAGATGTCGAGCCGGGCGCCGTGCTTTGTGACGAACTCTGGCCCGCACAACCGGCCACAGCCAGGCCGATTGAAAGCACCGCGCCATGCAGCAGGTATTTCCTCATTATCATTCTGACACCTGAATTCTTTCAAAAGCAAACGCAGCCGCCGAGCACTTCATTTGGTAGATCGAACTCGGCGGCCACTCCGATGGACTTACTTGGTCAGCGCAATCATTTGCGACAGCGACAGCGGCCTGGCGTCGCCCACGATCTTTTTGTTTTGCTTCACGTATGTGTCGAAGGCTTTACGGCTGGTGACGGCGCGATAGCCCGTCTGGCAGTAGCGATGGCTCACCTTGGCTCCGACGAAAACGGCTGAAGCCGGACTCGTTGTCCACTTTCCGGCCTTGCGGCTAATAGTCACGGTCTTGCCCTTAGCCTCTGCCGGAGCCACAATGCTGAGATCGCCCTTGATGTCGCTATGCGCTTCGCTCATGGCGCAGTAAACGCAACGATAATCGGTGTGTTTGGAACCCGCCTTCAAAACGACTTCGTTGTCCTGCTTGGCGGTGTTCTGGATAATGGGCATCGAGCAAAAAGAACACTCGCCCTCATGTGCCAGCGCGGGGCTGTTACCGACTAAACCAGCGGCAAGCGCGCCCAGTGACAGGGCAGTTGCGGCTAAAACTCCGGTGCGACGTGCAATGTTTTTCACAATCATTTCTCCTCTGTGCTTTGTGACTTCGGCTTGGTGATGTCCAGCATTTGTGACAACGTCAGCGGTTTGATGTCTTTGTCGAAAAGATCGCCGTGCTTCTTCGCGTAGGCATCAAAGGCGACCCGTGTGGCAAAAGCCCGATAGGTAATCTGACACACTTTATGATTCGCCTTCTGCGCGACAAAAATGGCGTTCTGCGGATCAGCCGACCATTTTTTATTGGTACGCTTCAAAACAACCGGCGCGCTTTTGTCTTCCGACGGCGCCAGAATACTGAGGTCTCCCGAGTACTCGGTGTGCGCTTCTTTGAGCGCGCAATAAACGCAGCGATACTCGATGCGCTTGCGGCCATAGCGCAATGCCACTTCGTTTGCCTGCTCCGGCGTGTCCTGCACAACGGGCAAACTGCACAGCGGGCAATCCCCCTCATGCGCCTGGAGCGGAGCAGCGGCGGCTGTCAATGCACACAGTCCCAGCATGAGCAGCGTGCCTTTCAGAAAACGTCTCTTATTCATGATTCCCCCAAATTATAGCAGCAGCAGATAACCGAATTGTGCCACTCAGAATACGAACTATTTGACACAACATTTTCTCTTTGCTATTTCGGAGGCGCGCGGCAAGCCTGAGCACCGGGCTCGCGCTGTATGGGAATTGGGAGTGCTACGCGCCACAACGGGCCAGTCTCAAGTTGCGGCAACGGCAAAGATACAGTTGAAACAGGAACAGAGAAGTCGTTTTGAGCAGGAGATGCCTGGCGAAATGCCACGGGCGCGAACGGCGCATCACCCGACGAGCACTTGCACACGTCGGGTTGCCTGGTGAAATGATGATCTGCGTGTCGCGGCTGTGTATTCCAGCGCGCAGGCGGTGACGGATGGCTTTCCGGTGACGGATGGCATTGCTGAGTACTCGTTTCTTTGCTGCGTGCCGATTTATCAATGTGATGCGCCGCAGTGTGGCACTCGTCGGTGCTATGTGTCTCAGCCAAATGATGTGCGGCGGAACTTTCACTCGCACCATGACAGCAGTTGTGATGCTTGGCCGCTTGCAACTGGCACGCAAAAGCCAGCGACGCCATCGGCTGCGCCAGGGAAAGCGCTATTGCAGCGATAGCTACGAGTGTCGTTAAGACGGCGTTGCGTGGCAGAAACAACATAAGTGTTGACTTTATCGACACTCACCAGCCTTGCGGGTTCCGCAGCTTTGCCGTGGCGTTTGATGATCACGCGGCGTGAACGCGCCATAAAGGGAACGGCTTATACAAAAGCGACAGTTCCTGTTTGCCACAGCTCAACCGCCGCAGTATAATTTACAGGGCGTCACGGCCAGCGATGCGCCTCTTGCCGGTGCGAACTGGTAGCGGGACGCGAAGGCCCGCGCGGGAGTAGCTCAATGGTAGAGCTCCAGTCTTCCAAACTGGTGACGAGGGTTCGATTCCCTTCTCCCGCTCCAAAACATACTCCAGGCGCTTACGCGACTCTCCACCGGTTCCCCGATGTCGGCGCCTCCACAGCCCAGGCCTCCAACGAGCGTGAAAAGGCGTCATCAAACACGCCGACAACGAAGCTAAACTTATTAGTTTGGCCGACATTGGCAGTCTGCTCACTCTTGGATGTTACACTTTATCCATTCCCGACACTCACGTCTTCCAACGACGAGTTGACGAGCCTATAGCCGCAAGACAGAAACTGCGAGCAGACGCGTCTTCAAACGATTTTGAAGACAGGATGCCGAACGGCTTTCCAAACTGGTTCGAAAGGCGCGGCGCCAGTCTGAGGTGCAAGGGTGTGGTGGGAGCCGTAACGATGGATTAGGAGAGGCGACGATGAAGAAGTATTTTCTTGCTATCGCACTACTTGTTTGCACTTCAAGCGCTCAAGCCAAGATCTATCAAAGATGGGTTCCTCAAGCAACGGCTCAATGTGGCGACGGCACCTACACCGATTCCAGCAACAGAAGCACCTGCGCCGGCAATGGCGGAGTAAGACGGTGGCTCGGCGGCTCTTCAAGATCGAGCCTTCCTTCCTCTTCCTCATCTTCATCGTCGTATCGACCTGAACAAGCGGAATTCATCGCAAGACAGCGACGCGCCATAGAAATGCAGGAACTGTGGGCCGCGTATCGTCAGGATCAGGTAACCGATGCGGCTCTGCGGCGGCCCAGCCCGGCGGAGGTAGCACGCGCCGGACGCCTGAGCAATGCCATGATACAGCAGGAATACGCGGCACGCCGGGCGGCCACTCTTGCACAGACCAAATTCACCGGCAAGTGCATCGGCGTCGCCGAGGGAGACATCATTACAGTGGCAAACGGCGGTCTGCCTGTCAGGGTGCGTCTCTATGGCATTGATTGCCCTGAAACTCGCCAGGCGTTTGGAGTAAACGCGAAGCAGTTCACCACGCGTTTGGTCTTGGGTAAAACGGTTACAATCCAGGGCAAAGGCGTCGATCGCTCTGGAGTCGCACTCGGCTGGGTTTCGGTGGGAAACAGGAATGTCAACTCAGAGCTGGTTAAAAACGGTCTGGCCTGGTGGTATCGAGAGTCCGCACCAAATGAAAGAGGTCTTGCCCGACTTCAACAAGGAGCAATTCTGGCAAGTCGCGGCCTGTGGAGCAGCCCCTCTGTACAGGCTCCCTGGGAGTTTAGGCGCCGTCAGTTCAGGCGACAGCCGTAACGCAGGCTTGATGTAATGCAAGCGTTTCTTCGAGGTTGTAGTGAAGCCGGCACCTGGGGTGCCTATCCAGACAAGCGGAAGCGATGGAAATTTACCACTGGGTAGTCATTGCAATCGGCGTTGTCTGGGCCTGGTACGCGATGGCCAGACTCGACCGGGAAGAAGATGAGGACGAAGACGAAAATGCTGATGAATCGTTATAACGGAGACGCCGCATGACGGAGACGGCGCATGATGAAAAACACTGCGAGTACTCGGTCAGGACGAGGTAAAGAAGTGGCTGGATAGCGAAAGAGGCCTCATGGAACGCCACTCCCATATTCAGACAATGCAATCACACAGCGCTCAGCCTTCACGATGCAATCCTTACCCGCGTGTCCTGATGCTTTGCGGTGCGGCTCTCATCACATACGGGGCTATCGCTCCTGCTGGTCTGTTCATAAGAAACTTGGTACAAACTCGTTCGGTTGCCAATAAGGAAATGGTTGGCAATTCGGCATCTGCCAGGCTCACAGTTCCCGAAACGATACAGCCGAGGGTGGCCGCCAGTGAAGCCGTACCGGTAAAAGCCGCCGCAAGCAGCACCGCCGCAAGCAGCGCCGCCGCAAGCAGCGCCGCCGAAATGAAAAAGCGCTCTGAAATCATGAAGTTGTATACGCAGTGGAAAGGCTGCTGGAAGACGCGCGACATTGATGCGCTGATGAAATTGTACTCGCCACAAGTTCGTTTTCGGACGGGGCAAGGAGCCTCTTTTGTGGATTACGAGGGAGCGAGAACTTCGTTTCTCATGCTCTGGCAAAATGGCAGCTACTCAGTGGTTGACCTGATCTCCCCGGACTTGTCTATTGATGGAGAGCGTGCCGTTCTCATAGCAGGACAGAATTATGTAAGAAATGAGTCGTCCAAACTGGGTTTGACCTACATCCATCGCTATGTTTTAGACCATGAAGACATTGGAAGCGAAGTCCCGACGCAGATCGACGGCCCGGCATCACAGAAGGCGCCCAAGACCCGAAAGACTAAACAATGGCGCATCATCACAAGTGAATTCATGTCTTTTCAAGGCGGCGGCAGAAACGATTACCGGCCTGGCGGGCGCAGCAGTGTCTCAAATGAAGCCAGCATTGCCTCCAGAGGACGGATTTACTAGAACTCCATAGAGCAACGAGTAAATTCGAGTACTCGGCACTGAGCCGGGACTGATAGGTACCGAAATACCATGAAACCACCAATTCCCGAGCCGACCGACACACAGTTGCATCCCTACTACCGTCAAGAACTGCGCCGCATCCGGCGCGCTGCCGTGAGAGTGCTGTTGCTGGAATGGGCGTGTCTCGCTGTGTGCTCGTACTATGTGCTTTTCCTGGTGCAGCAAAATCCAGCGGGCGCGCCAGCCTTCATTTCTCAACTCCTCAAGTAACCACTGATTACTTAGTATCCGCACCGCCACCGCACCGGAGATCGTCCTGCTATAGTTTGCAGCACGTCGAAGACAGCACGTTGCAGCCGCCCGGTGACAGGTCTCAAATATATAGCAGTTAACGACTTGCAGGCTACAAGTGATTGCCCCGGAACCCCAAGCGTGAGCGCGGGGC
>DASVRI010000029.1:0-30271 GCA_036388675.1 Abditibacteriaceae bacterium
GAGACGATTCGCACCACACTCAAAAAAACACACTCAAGCCGTGGTTGAAGAAGATGTGGTGTATACCGCCGCAACAGGATGCACGCTTTGTGGCGGCTATGGAGGATGTCTTGGAGGTTTATGCGCGTCCCTATTGTGCCAAGCGTCCTGTAATCTGTCTGGATGAAGCGGCAAAACAGATTCTGGCTCATACGTGATCACCCCTTGCTTTGAGCCCTAAACACGGCGTCCGCTATGATAATGAGTATGAGCGTCATGGCACCTGTGCCTTATTCATGGTGTTCGAGATTCATGGTGTTTGAGCCGTTGGCAGCCCAATGCTTTGTTCAAGTGCGGGAACGGCGCACGGCTGTGGATTATGCGCAGGTAGTGAAATGGCTGTGCGAGGAGCTTTATGCAGAGGCAGACACGATCGTGTTGCTGCAGGACAACTTGAACACTCATGGGCCGCACAGCTTGTATGAGGTCTTTGCACCTGAAGAGGCTCGACGCCTCATCGAACGGATTGAGTGGCACTATACGCCCAAGCATGGGAGTTGGCTCAACATGGCCGAACTCGAATTGAGCATCTTGGCTCGCCAATGTTTGTCAGAGAGAATGGAAAGCCGGGCGAACTTGATAACTCAAGTTCAGGCTTGGCAGAACAGGAGAAACCGAACCGCCACATGGGTTGATTGGCACTTTACGAAAATCCCCAGAATGCCCCGACCGCTTGCGGCGGGGATGAATGGGCTAACTCTGAAAAAGGCATCGAGCCTTTTTCAGAGTTAAGAACTGTTGTAACAGCAGACTCGATGTCCGTTGTTGCAACTGGAAGCGGTCGTTAATGCCCCATCCGCTCGCGGTGGGGTTCTTTACTCAGTTGGGTTCCGCCTGCTCTTGTGCCTGTAATAGATGAAGGAATAAACGTCAATCTAAAGGGTGTATATTGGGCTACAGAGCGCACAGATGATTTTGCGACTCGTCTGCGAAACGCAAACCTGATGCGATAAGTAGTAACTGGTGCGTGGAGACAGTTCGTTGGCGCAATCACAAACATCCGTTTCAAGAACAGGCTTGAAGAACATCAAGGCCACGATGGAAGTCGTCGATGATGTCTTCGACATTTTCGAAACCCAGCGACAGACGAAAGAAGCCTTTAGTTATTTCAAGGTTGATGAGGTCAGCTTCCGGCAGGCTGCGATGGCTCATGTGAAGTGGATAAGCCAGTAGCGTTTCGGGGCTGGCCAGACTTTCGCCATACAGCACCGTGCCGCGCGCTTCGAGACTTTCAATGAAGCGGTGCAGCCGAGCCTGATCGTGGCAGTGCGTTTCAAATCCGATCACGCCGCCGAAGCCGTTTTTCATTTGTCGCTGTGCTACAGCGTGATGCGGATGCGTTGCTAAGCCCGGATACAGCACGCGCTTGATGGCGGGATGCGTTTGCAGATACTCTGCAACTTTCTGCGCGCTGTCGCTGACGCGTTCCCAACGCAGATGAAGCGTTTTTATGCCTTGAATTACGCGGTAACATTCGTCCGGCGAAAGAATCGCGCCCGCCGAGCTTTGCAAGAATTTGAGGCGCGTGTGCAAGGCTTCATTTTTGGTTAGAATCGCGCCGCCGATGACATCATTGTGGCCCGCGAAATACTTGCTCAGGCTATACACGATAGTTTCCGCACCGTAATCAAAAGCACGCGTCGTGACCGGCGGCGCAAAGGTGCCGTCCACTAAAAGAGGGATACCGGTCTCGCGCGAAATCTCGCCGGCGAGTTGCAAATCGGTGATGTGTAGCGATGGATTAGAAGGCGTTTCCACAAAGAGGTAACGCGTGCTGTCGGTAATGTGACGCGCGACTTCTTGCTTGTCCTCGAAGTTGGCGAAACCAAACGTAAGACCAAACGAGTTGAACACCTGGTCGAGCAAGCGATATGTGCCGCCATAGATTTCGCGCGAAAACAGAAGGTGATCGCCGGGTTTTAGCGCCAGCAGCAGCGTTGTGATCGCGCCCAGGCCGGAACTAAACGTTGTCGCCTGCCCGTCTCCTTCAATGCTTTCCAGTTTGGATTCCAGGGAGGCGCGCGTAGGATTGGTGCCGCGCGAATATTTCCAGATCGATTCTTCCCCGAAGTGCGGCTGTCGATAGGTCTTGGAGCGCACCAGAACCGGCGCGATGGCTCCCGTGACCGAATCGGGGCGTTCGCCACCATGCACCAGGGCCGTGGCCAGACTCACACCAGATTGAGAGTTCACATCCATGATGGTCGTACTTTTAAATCGAGAAATCTTCGCCTTTCCACACGCCGTGATGCGGCACCGAAGGATGCGAACCGTTCAGCACAGGAGCGCCGCTGCGCCTTTCCAGAACTTCCATGCGCTGCATCAGCGACACCAGCGTATCACCAATCGTATCAGGCATCGTTTTTTGATCGAGATTGGCAGTTCCGACCGGCCTGCTTTGCGCGCTGCGCGTCACAACCTGGCCGGGCACACCGACCACGACCGCGTCAGGCGGCACCGTCTTCACGACAACCGCGTTGGCGCCGATGCGACTATTAGCGCCAACCGTGATATTGCCCAGCACCGCAGCGCCCGCGCCCACAACAACACCATCGCCCAGCGTGGGATGGCGCTTGCCTTTTGCGAAGCTGGTTCCGCCAAGCGTTACGCCGTGATAAAGTGTCACATCAGCACCCACTTCCGCCGTTTCGCCAATAACAACGCCCAACCCGTGATCGATGAACAAGCGCCGCCCCAGTTGGGCGCCGGGGTGAATTTCGACACCTGTAAGCAAACGAGTACTCTGCGATAAGGTGCGTGCCGCCAGATGCCAGCGACGGCGCCACAACCAGTGCGCGACGCGATGCCCCCACACCGCGTGCAGACCCGGATAACACAGAACGACTTCCAGCCGGCTGCGCACAGCGGGGTCTCGCTCCATGACGGAACGAATATCCTCCAGCAGAACTTTCAGCATGATGGCGGCGCGCCTAATCGGCCAGGTCGGAAAACAGCGGCGTGCTCAGGTAGCGTTCGCCAAATGAAGGAATAACAACGACAATCAACTTGCCGTCGTTTTCAGGACGCCGCGCCACCTGCAATGCAGCCCACACAGCAGCGCCCGATGAAATGCCGACAAGCAAGCCTTCTTCACGCGCCATACGCCGCGCGAAGTCAAAGGCATCGTCGTTGGTCACGCGAATAACTTCGTCGTAGATTTGGGTGTTGAGTACTCGCGGAATAAAACCGGCGCCGATACCCTGAATGGGGTGCGGCCCCTTGCTGCCGCCCGACAACACAGGCGAGGCGTCCGGCTCGACGGCCACGCACTGGAACGACGGCTTACGCGCCTTGATGACTTCGCCCACACCGGTAATGGTTCCACCTGTTCCAATTCCCGCTACCAGGAAATCGACCTCTCCATCGGTGTCGCGCCAGATTTCTTCGGCGGTCGTGGCGCGATGAATGGCGGGATTAGCCGCATTGTTGAACTGCTGCGGAATAAAGTAGCGCGCGTCTTCGGCAGCCATGCTTTCGGCTTTGGCGATAGCGCCGCCCATGCCTTCACTGCCCGGCGTTAATATCAACTCGGCGCCGTAAGCACGCAGCAGTTGGCGACGCTCGCGACTCATGGTTTCGGGCATGGTGAGTGTGCATTTGTAGCCGCGCGCCGCGCACACCATCGCCAGCGCGATACCGGTGTTGCCGCTCGTGGGCTCCAGAATGATGGTGTCGGGGCCAATCTTGCCTTCCGCTTCCGCCGCATCAATCATCGCTACGCCAATGCGATCTTTGACGCTGTTGGCCGGATTGTAAAACTCCAGCTTGGCCACGACGTGCGCCACACAACCGTCTGCCAGCCGCTGAATGCGCACCAGCGGCGTATTGCCGATAAGTTCCGTTACGTCATTTGCAATTTTCATGGAGACTTCCATTTTCTTAAACTCAAGGGGACTGTCGCACCACCTGTTCACAGTTTATTATGCAATATCTACCTGCGGCGTAGTGTTACATCCTCTCCCGTTGCGTGTCTATCCTCCTAACTGCCGATTCGAAGTGATCAGAAAGATTCATGCTCCACAGAAGGGCAGACAGGGCATGCACCGGGTCCAATCGTTCTCCAACAAACCGCGCACGCGAGTAGCCCGCCAGTTCACCGGCTAAAATTGGCTGTTAGTGGATGCGCCTCAGCATTTGCGTATTCAAATACTGTGAGATGAAACGGGCGTAGTTTCATTGACTAAGCCTCATTGACTGCGATGCTACCATTTCGAGTACTCGCTATGGAATACTCGATTCCACAATGTCGTTGCAATCATCGCTGTTAATGAAGGCGCATGAAGAAAATCATCATGGTGCGAACTGTTACGACTATCGACGGCAACGAAGCCGTTGCGCACGTAGCTTGTAGTATTAACGAAGTGATGGTAATTTATTCGATCACGCCGTCCTCTCCCATGGGCGAGTGAACTGATGCGTTGTCGAACAAAACCGGGCCTAACATTCGGGGTAGCGTGCCATCGGCCATCGGCTGCTATTTCAGTCGTGCGTCACCGGGTTTAACTGCTGACAGTACTCTGTGCCCTGCTGGAACGTTATGCTTATTGTGCATCAAACGATAATAGACCTCTTGCATAAGCCTTTTGCATAAGTCTTGGCGACGGCTTTTTTCTCAACCGCGCCCGTGAGGCAGCGGGCTTGCTGAAGCGAATCAGCCCGCTTCCTCACGGGCGCGGTTGCGTAGAAGCGTACTTATGAAAGAGGTCTAATCTCTCTTCCACGGGGACACAATTTATGAGGCGACTATCAATTTCGTTCCGAAGCTTAGCACAGCGCTACGTCCTGCTCAGTCTTGTTGGCGCCGGCCTGACGATAGGAGAGGGAATCTCCTGCGCGCAGGCCCCGAACACGGTGCCTGCCGGTAAGATTCCCGAACAATCGGTGCAGCAGAGTTTTATCTATGAAGCGGCTCCGGATATTAAAACGGTATCAGTGGCCGGCACGTTCAACAACTGGGATCGCAATGCGAATCCTCTCAGTCGCGATGGGTCGGGCAACACATGGCGCACCACGCTCAAGTTGCCTTTCGGCAAGCATACCTACAAATTCGTGCTGAACGGCGAAACATGGATTACCGACCCCAGGTCCACCAGGAATGAAAGTGATGGCAATGGCAACACGAACTCGGTGTTGTTCCTCACGCCACCCGATTATCTACGACCCGCCAGCTCAACTGACGGTATAACGGCGCGCAGCGCTTTGCAGCACCTCACGGCGGTACCTCATCTCAATTATGATCGTGGGCGTCTCACCCTGTCTTTGCGCACGCGTCCGCGCGACTTACAAAGGGTTCGACTCAAGGTTGGCACGCGCCGCTACCCCATGTCACTTGTAACCACCGATGACTTGTATGCGCGCTACTCCACGCAGCTAGCCTGGAATCGCAAGCAAGATCTGTCTTACGAATTTGAGTTGCTAGATGGTGCAAAGGTGCAGGAATATGGCGATAACGGGTTGGGCGCGCCTGAAAAGGTCAGACCTTTTCGCTTGAAAGCAGCGGAGTTCCAACCTTTTGTTGTGCCGAATTGGGTTGAACGCACCGTCTTTTACCAAATCTTTCCGGATCGTTTTGCCAATGGCAGCAAGGCCAACGATCCGGCGGATGTGCAGCCGTGGGACGTTAAGCCGACCTGGTATAACCGGCTGGGTGGCGACGCGCAGGGTGTTCGTCAGCATGTTCCGCACCTGGTTGATCTGGGCGTGTCGGCGGTTTACTTCAACCCTATTTTCAAGGCGCCATCCAACCATCGCTACGATGCTGAAGACTTCAGGCGCATCGATCCGCAGTTCGGCACCAACGCTGAATTTGCCGCCTTGGCGCGTGAATTGAAGTCGAAGAATATCCGCACTGTTCTGGACTTTGTATTCAATCACACCGCCACGACATTTGCGCCATTTCTCGACATCCGACAAAAGGGCGAAGCATCGGCCTACAAGGACTGGTATTTTATCAAGTCGTATCCAGTGCGCGTGCAGGAAAACCCCAATTACGTAGCGTGGTTCAACTATCCGTCGATGCCCAAGCTGAACCTGGCCCATCCACAAACGCGCGACTATATGCTGGACCTGGTCGATTACTGGCATCGCGCCCTGCCACTGGCTGGTTTGCGCCTCGATGTGGCGAATGAAGTTTCGTCCGAATTCTGGCGCGACTTGCGCAAGCGTGCAAAAAGCATCGACCCGCAAATGTGGATCGTTGGCGAAGTATGGGGCGATGGCTCGCCGTGGCTCACCGGCGACCAGTGGGACTCAGTGATGAACTACCAGTTTCTCTTCGCCAATCGCGACTTTTTCGCCGAGGGGAAAACCACGACTTCCGAGTACTCGAAGCGTTTGATGCAACTGCACAACAGCTATGTTCCGCAAGTGTCGCGCAACATGATGAATCTGCTCAGCAGCCACGACACGCCACGCTTTCTGACACTTTGCAACAACAATCAAGACCTGCACCGCCTGGCCGCGACCGTTCAGTTTACGTGGGTTGGCGCGCCATCGGTTTACTACGGCGAAGAACTGGGAATGCAGGGCGGAGCCGACCCGGACAATCGGCGCGGCATGGAATGGAACCTGGCGACACCTGCGAATCCGATGTTGCGCTACTACAAAAAATTGATTCGACTGCGCAATGCCAGTCGTGCCTTGCAATCGGGAGATCCTGCAATTTTGTTGGCCGATGACCATGCACAAACTCTCGCTTATTCACGCACGTTGGGTAATGAAATCGCGATTGTCGCCTTCAACCGCTCTACTAAACCGCAAATGTTGGAGGTACCGCTTCCGCGCAGCGCCGCCATGCAGTCTGCGCGCGAAAGCGGTCTGGTTGACGGCATTTCAAACCGGCGTGTTCCTGTGGGAACAGCGCAGACCGTGCGTCTTACATTGGCGCCCTTGCGTGCTGCGGTGCTACTACCGGCAACAAGAGTGTTCCTTAGTGCAGCAAGAGATAGATAACCACAATTTCATACGCTCATGATTTACGCAGGGTGTCTCATTTGTAGGGGCGAGGTCGCCTCGCCCAATGCGGCCTCGCCCAGGACGCGGAGAACGCGCCCCTACAAGCCATTGAGATGCTTCTGCGTGAGTTCTGACGCTGTTATCTGCTCCCTTACATTCTGATTCGACTGCCTGTTAGTTTCACCACGGTGAGTACGTTGTTTGCGTCTGCTAACACGTTTGTGCTGCTGCCGTTTGTGCTCTCGCGCTGTAGCCCGAACACATGCATAAACCCGCGTCATAGGCGTGAAATGGTTTGAACAGGGTAGCCCAGCAGGTACACTTGTAGAGGATGCGTCAAGGTTAAAACCTACCGACTCAGCAGAGAAAGAGACCACGCCCCGTCTTCTTCTGCTTACCACGGAATACAGGAAGCAGAATACAGGAAAAGGTTCGCAATCTCACTTAGATACCGGCATATGCCGGTCAGCCGCAGCAAGACGAATATGCGTTTACCAAGAGTACTTACGAGAGAGTGGATGCGCGGGACATGTGCCTGTGCCTCATGTGCCAATGTGCAATGCAGCGGCTCTGCTCAGCAAATTACAGCCTGCACGGGATTACATTTTTACAGGCAAGTTAAAAGACAATGGCAAATAGGAGGTTTCTTAGCGAGTTGGACGGTCGTCCTCTTTTTTGGGTCAGGTTGCACTTCAAGACGGAACAAGCCCACAGCCTCTACAGGAGCTAATCAGATTGTTGCGGCTTCTTCTGGCACGTTGCGATTCACGGACATCACCGAACAGGCCGGCATCACATTCAAGCATAACAATGGTGCCTTTGGGCTTAAGTTTTTACCCGAAACAATGGGCAGTGGCGTAGCCTGTATCGACTATGATAACGACGGTTATCAGGACATATTCTTAGTCAACAGTCGCTTCTGGAACGATGCCGAAATCGGAGCCTACCAGAAGGGGAATTGGACTCAAGATGAGATGGAGTTCTTCAAAAGGCGGCTCGGCAACGATAAACACGGCGTTCTTAAGAAAGGGGTTCCTGCCCAACGCCCGCGCCAACACACGGCCAGCGCGCTTTACCACAACAATCGAGACGGCACTTTCACGGACGTAACGCATCAAGCAGGTCTCGACGGCGACATGTATGGCATGGGCGCTGCCGTAGCGGATTATGACAATGATGGTAATTCAGACCTCTATGTCACGGGCTTTGGGCGTAATTACCTTTTTCGTAACTTAGCCAATGGCAAGTTCCAGGAGGTGGCGGAAAAGGCCGGGGTGCGTGACTCAGGCTGGAGCACGAGCGCTGCCTGGTTCGACTACAACAAAGATGGCCGACTCGACCTGTTCGTTGGTCATTACCTTCAGTGGACACCTGCAAAAGATCTGTTCTACTCTTCAAATGGACAAGAAAAAAGCTACAGTGCGCCGACCATGTACCCGCCGGAGTCGAGTCGCCTCTACCGTAACGTTGGTGGAGGACGCTTCGTTGATGCATCCGCGCAGGCAGGAATTCTGACCTCCCGGCCTTACCGGTTTGAAGAGATGCCGGAGTACGTGCAAAAAATGGGGCGCGCGCGCTTCGAAGCCGAAATACATAGAGGCCAAACGCGTCGCAAACTGTTTGGAAAGTCACTTGGAGTACTCGTTTGCGATTACAACAACGACTCCTGGCCTGATCTCTTAGTAGCCAATGACGGGACACCGAACTACCTGTTTTCCAATAATCGCAACGGCACCTTCGATGAAATTGCCGTGCGTGTGGGTATTGCTCTGACCGACCGGGGAAATGCTCGAGCCGGCATGGGCATCGATGGAGGCGACATCGACCACTCCGGCCAGGAGAGCATTCTCATTGGTAACTTTGCCATGGAAGGGCTGGGGCTCCACAAAAACAATGATGGTCACTTCATCGATACCGCCCCCGGTTCGGAGGTTGGACGTGCCAGTCTGCCGTTCCTGACTTTCGGCTGCGCTTTTTTAGACACGGACAATGATGGTTGGCTCGACATCTTCGCTGCCAATGGCCCTATTCCCGACTTCAAGACCGAATCTCTACGCGGCGACATGGCTCGCGCGCAGCGGCCACTGATATTTCATAATCTCGGTCAGGGTCGCTTCCAAGAAGTTGGGCTGACCAGTGGTGAGGTGCTGCAACGCGCCATCGTAGCGAGGGGCCTGGCCCATGCCGACATCGACCTGGATGGCGACTCGGATGTAGTGGTGACAACCAATAACGGACGGGCAATGTTGTTACGTAATGATACTTCGGTTAACGAGCCGCGTGGTGGCACACGCCACAATGGCACACGCCACAACGCCATTCGCCTCATCCTCCAGGGCACACGAAGCAACCGCAATGGAATCGATGCAACTGTTGAGGCTAGGGTGGGGACAGAAACGTTATATCATCGTGTCAGGAGTGGAGCATCTTACCTGTCGCAAAGTGAGTTGCCGGTAAAGTTTGGCCTCGGCACGCGGGACAAGGCCACAGCCATTACGATTCGCTGGCCCTCGGGCGCTGTAACGCACCTCAAAGATGTCGAAGCGAACCAGTTTGTTACAGTCAATGAAAGCAAAGGTATCGTCCAGAGAAAACCCCTGGCGAATCAATGAAATCCAAAGTCCCCGTCCTCTTTCTGCCAACCATAGTTGCGGTTACTCTTGCTAATCTGTGTGGTTGCACCGCCAGGAAAGAGAGCATGACCAATGCGCCTCCGCCCGCCCCTGCCGTGCCGCTGCACTTTACGGACATCACAGCAAAAGCCGGCATCAAGTTCAAGCATAACAACGGCGCGTTCGGTGCCCGCTGGATGCCGGAAACTACAGGTGGTGGCGTGGCATTCCTCGATTATGATGACGATGGATTCCAGGACATTTTCTTTGTCAATTCACGCGACTGGACTGAAGAGGAGATTAAAGCCTACCAGAACCGGCCCTGGACACAGGAAGAACTGGAGCACACAAGAAAAAAGCATAAAGGTCTGGGCTTGCTGCGAAAGCCAGTGCGCGAGGGACGTAGCGGCCAGCCACGAGGTCGCAGCATCGGTGCGCTATACCACAATAACCGCGACGGTACATTCACCGATGTCACGGTAGGCTCAGGGTTAGACGTTGAAATGTATGGCATGGGCGCTGCTGTCGGCGACTATGACAACGACGGCAAAGTCGATCTCTACGTCACGGCTTTGCGCCGCAACTATCTGTTCCGCAACCTGAGTACTCAAAGCACCGCTAAATTTCAGGATGTAGCCAGGCAAGCCGGTGTGCAGGACTTCGGATGGAGCGCCAGTGCCGCGTGGTTGGATTATGACAAGGATGGCAGGCTGGATCTCTTCGTATCTCACTATGTCAAGTGGTCGCCGGTGCGTGAAGTTTTTCAAACGGGTGGCGGTCAGGAGAAGATTTACGGTAGCCCTCTGGTTTACGATGGGCAGGTGAGTAGCCTCTACCGCAACATCGGCGCAGGGCGCTTTCAGGATGTGTCGAAGAAGGCGGGCATCCATCAGCAACAAGCGCCGGGCGCAAAGACGGTGCAGTGGCTCACCGGCAAGGCATGGGGAGTAGCCATCTCCGATTACAATAAAGACGGCTGGCCCGACATCCTTGTCGCCAACGACCTGTGGCCCAACTTTCTGTTTGAGAATAACAAGGACGGAACTTTCAAAGAGGTTGGAGCGGCAGTTGGTATCGCACTCTCAGAAAAAGGCGATTCTCGGGCCGGCATGGGTATTGATGCCGCTGATATTGACCACTCTGATCGTGAGAGTGTAGTCATCGGCAATTTCCACGGCCAGATGCTGGGACTCTATCACAATCAAGGTGGAGCTTATATCGATATTGCACCACGTTCTGAAGTCGGTAAAGTCAGCTATAATTTTCTCACATGGGGCCTGGCTTTCATGGATGTGGATAACGATAGCTGGCCCGACATCATTACCGCAAACGGCCACGTACAGGATCGAGTCAGTTCCTTTGATCGAAATATTTCCTACAGGCAACGTCCACTGTTGTTTCGCAATTTAGGACGCAGGCAGTTTCAGGAAATTGGTGTAAAGAGTGGTTTAACTAAAGCCGTAGCGGGCCGGGGCCTCGCTTATGCCGATATTGATCTTGATGGCGATCTGGATGTAGTCATCTCTGCTACGGGAGAAAACCCTCTGCTGCTGCGAAACGATGGAGGCAATGCAAACAATGCCATTCGTCTTGTGCTGCGGGGTGCAACGAGTAATCGCAGTGCCATTGGAGCACTCGTCAAGGTAAAACTGGGAGCCACGGGGTTGCGCCGCACCGTACACAGCGGCTCTTCTTTCCTCTCACAGAGTGAGTTGCCCCTGACTCTGGGCCTGGGGCAGGCTAGCAAGGCCGACGTTATCGGTATCCGCTGGCCATCGAGGAAGGTAACAGAACTCAAGGATGTGACGGCTAACCAGACCTTGATTATTGATGAAGACAAAGGCTTAGTAGAGCAGAAACCCTTCGCCCATCGGCAATAGGGATCTTTCGGTGTGACATCAATTGCATTACCAGACTGCAGCTTACGCGCTCTGATGTTCTGCTGAGTGAGAAGTGTAAACAAGATAAGCAAGAGGCAGTGTTGGCTGGAGCCAACACTGCCTCTTGCTTATCTTTCTGCGTCTTTCCACGACTACTGCGGGCTAGGTGGTCGCCCCGCAGGCCGTTGACCTGGCGGTGGTGCGCCCACCTGCGCACCTTGTGGTCTCTGCTTATTATAGAAAGCCGCAGCTTCTTCCTTACTCTTAAACTTTGGGCCGTTAACGGCACCAGGTCCATCATTAGCTGGCGGATTGCCGCAGCCTGCCATCCCGGACAGACCAACCGCAGCGACTCCACACAATATGGCCCATCTTGATACTTTTTTCACGACGTGCCTCCTCTTGGAATTTGTTAGATGCTGAACTTTTAGTATAGCAGCAGTCGCTTTGCAAATTACATTGAAATCAACTGCGCCATTCAACAGCACATTAAGAAAAGCACTTGCCCGGTCCCTTTAAAGGGTGGCACGCTTTTCCTTTCTACGGTCTTACAAAATTTTACGGGAGTTACTTGTTTACCAAACAAGCAACTCCCGTAAAATTCTGTAAGAGACAGCCTCTCAGCAGATGTCGTTTAGTCGTCCTGAACACTGAAGTTCGGATAAACGCGCACGCCATCCGGGCGGGTCTTCACTTGATAGAGATTTTCGACTTTTTGTGATTTTACGTGTCCATCGCAGTAAAGAGTCACTACTGTGCCCAGGTGACGGGCCATGTTGGCACCCGCATATGATGTCTGCACGTAAGGCGGCTCTGCGTTAGGCCGGATATCAACGGGGCTGTCAGACCCGCCGCCCAGAGGTTGCGGGTGACCAAAACCAGCCATACGATAAGTTTCACCGGCTTGGGCAACACCGGTGTCTGTAACCAAGACGGTCGTTGCAGGTGCATCGATCTCCGAGAGAGAACGGCCAGAGCCGCCATTGCCACCCATGCTTGGCCCACTAGCATTGCCGGGGGCGCCACCGGTACCATTCCAGTAGGCCTCACTCATGCCGTAACTGCCGAAGTATTGTCCTGAGGGCCATTCTGGTGCAGAGTTCGGAAGATTTTTGTAGTACTGATAGCGCTGGTTGCTACTACTTGGGCAAACAAAGATCTGCTCGCTCTTCACGTAAGGAAAGATTGCATCCATCCACTTGTAATCGCCAACATTGGTTGAAGCCCATTCCTGAGAACTACCCGGCGCTCGATTGTAAGTTAGCGGGTTTTTTTCATCGTAGTCCTGCGCGTACTGAAGAATACCTAGGCCGATCTGCTTCAAGTTACTCTGGCACGAAGCGCGGCGTGCATTTTCACGGGCTCGCGCGAAGACGGGGAACAGAATTGATGCCAGGATAGCTATGATGGCGATAACCACCAAGAGTTCTATCAGCGTAAAACCTTTTTTGACTGCTCTGTGCGATGCTTGCGCATGCATTGTCCTCGCGGCACGGCTTGGTACATTTACCATGTCGAATCCTCCTTTGGGACCTGCTAATCATAGATTGCTGCGGATATGCGCATACGTATACGCACAGCTTATAATTGAGAGTATACCCCGAGCTAGCACATCTCAAACAGTTTCGACAGAAAAGATAATAAAAAGCTCACAATTTGATGACTGCAACAGGACAACCACACGGATTCTGTCAGATTACTGAACCGTTTGCCCGCGTTGCTCTTGTGCTATGTGGAAGAACCATGCCAATCCTTAACAGGAGGCGATGTATTCTTTTCCATGGTGACAGCATCGTCTCTCGACACAGTTGTGTGATTATACCTTACACAGCATATACCTGAGGTGCGTACCCGCATGGCGAAAACTTTGTTTTAAAGCAATTCTGGGAGCAGTTATTGTAGGGGCGCACTGGGGTGCGCCCCTACAATAAACGACAACTCCCCTAGTTAAGACGCTTTAGGCACACCTCACACCGGAACACAGGCTTTATTTTTGGGGCACTTGTTCTCACCTCGCCGGGATGCGTTGCCGTTGCACAACGCCAGCGTCCTCGTCCACGACAAGTATTTGTCGCGCCGCCTCGTTTTTAAGCCGTGTCACTTTGCCGGAGGGCCACCGAATGCCGATTTCTTCAGCAACGGTCATGTCGCCAAGACCCAGCGTTAGCGGCAGTTCATTTTGCGATAGATAAGAAGAACCGCTGCGCACCATGCGGCGCAAGCCGCTGGAGCCAAGTTTCACTTTCACAATGGCACCAATTGCGTCGCGGTTGCTTTTGGTGCCACAAAGCACCAGGCGAATCCAGTTATTGGCATTGCCGCCATTGTTTTGCAGAACAAGAGGGGTGGCAGCGTTAACACTGACCGCCGCATCTAAATCGCCGTCCAGATCGATGTCGGCGTAAGCGACGCCTCGGCCAACGATGCGCTTCTCAAATACGGCTCCACTCTGGCGGCCAATTTCCTGAAAGTTATTACGCCCTTCATTACGCAATAGCAGCAGCCGTTGAGCAAACCCGATGTGTGGTTCCCGTGAGCCGATGCTGTCGTCAACATGGCCGTTGGCCGTGAGTATGTCAGGCCAGCCGTCGTTATCTATGTCGATGAAAGCACAGCCAAATGTCGAAAAATTGATGCTCGCTCGTCCCACCACTGAAAGGAGCGCAACGTCGATGAATTGGCCATCGGGTTGGTTATGATAAAGTCCCAGCATCTGGCCGGGAAAATTACCAATAACAACACTCTCACGATCAGAGTGGTCGATGTCGGCAGCGTCGATTCCCATGCCGGCGCGTGCCTTCCCCTGTGGCGAATAAGCAATGCCGCTCTGCTCCGCGATTTCGCTGAATGTGCCGTTCCGGTTATTCTTGAACAACTGGTTCGGCACCATGTCATTGGCCACAAGGACATCGAGCCAGTTGTCGTTGTTGAAGTCGCACAACGCGACACCTAAGCCTTTACCTTTTAACTTCTTGGCAGCCTGGGCATCTCCCAGCTTTGGTTGAATGCCGGCCTTGATTGAAACATCCGCAAAACGCCCATTACCCAGGTTGCGAAACAAGCGACTGCCCTGCCCGGCGTAGTAACCGGGGCTGCTGTAAACCTTGTCGTTGTTTCCTACATTCTGGAAAACATCGGTTGCGGGTGTCCACCGCACGTAGTGGCAGACGAAGAGGTCGAGGAAACCATCCTTGTCGTAATCGAGCCAAGCCGCGCTGGTGCTCCAGCCACTATCGAGTACTCGGGCTTGCCCGGCGACTTCTTGGAACTTGCCATTGCCCGTGTTGCGAAACAAGTAGTTACGTTCTAATGCCGTAACATACAAGTCGGTGCGACTGTCGTTGTCGTAATCGCCGACTGTCACACCCATGCCGTAGAACTGGACTTCCAGCCCCGAGCCTTGCGTGACATCAGAGAAAGTGCCGTCGCCATTGTTGCGATACAAAGCACTCAGGGTGCGTTGTCGCTTTCTTGTGCGATTGACTTTGCGCGTGGCATTGATTGGTGTCTTGCTATCCGCACGAGATTTGGCCGCTTTGCGCTCTTCTTCCGTCCACTTTCGATTAACAAATGCTTTGATTTCACTTTCAGTCCAATCGCGGCTGTTGACAAAGAAGATGTCCTGAAAGTTGTCTCCATTATAGTCGAGGAAAGCAACGCCGCTGCCGAAGGTCTCCGGCATCAGTTTGCCGCCAAAGGCGCCATTGTTGTGCTTGAAGCGAATGCGCGCTGAGTCCGTGATGTTTGTAAAGTTCACTGGAACAGGAGAAGGCGCCACCGGAAGCGCTGCAACTGGTTTTTGCGGTTCGGTTGCTGTCTGAGCGCAGCCGGCCAGGAAGCTTGATGCCAGGAGAGCGAGAAGAAAACCGACACGTCGTACAATACGATTACTGTTATTCATGTGCAGTTCAGGACGGCCTGATCCACATCGTGACCTCAGCCCCTGAGTACCTGTAAATTGTTGGCCTTGTACTTATCTTCTTCGATATAGAAAGGTTGTGCTGAAACATGGAGGGAAGTTGGCTCAGACGCCATCAACGCTGCGGTATATTCTGTTAAGTAAGCAGTGGCGACCCCTAATCAAGACAGTCCGCCTGCTGCCGGGTTGCACCGAAACCAGATGTGCAAGAGAGAAGAACTTTTTGAGAAGTTGATTGCATTTGCTACAGAATGTTACAATATGGGCGAATCGGGCTTATGCCCACACATTACAGGGACAGGAGATGGCTCATGATCGAACAAAACGGTAGTCAGAATGTACAAGCATCTATGGATACGGTTTACGAAGCACCTGCTATCGAGTCGGTACTGTCAAGCGATGAACTTGAGCGTGAAGTTTTCTATGCCGGAGTGGTATTGCCCAGCGGTGTTATCCAAGTCCCACGCTAAGTCCAGAGCCTCTACCCCGGGAAGTGCTTTACAGTTCTTGACAACCATTACCTAAAGCACTTCCCGGGGCTGAGCAATTTAGCAGTAGCTTCCCCATGATCCAATAGACTCACGATTGATTTCATTCTATGTCTTCGAACACGCGGTATAGTCGTTCCGAATCAGTTGAAACTTCGCCAGTGGGAGATCGCGTCGTGCTTTATGAAGGCCGCTCGCGTAAGGCCGTCGTGCTCAATCCTACCGGCGCCTGGTTGTGGCAGCAATTGAATGGTTCCCAGACAGTGGACGAACTCTCCGAGCGGTTGCAGGCTCGTTTTCCGGCCACCGATGCAGCGCAGATACGTGCCGACGTAGAAAGCTGTCTGCATGATTTAGTTCGCCAGGAGCTTCTACAAACCGAAGCGTAAGCTGCCGAAAGTGCAAACTGCCTACAGCGTGGGCCGTCTATTTACCTCATCTAACGCCATGCAAAACGTGCTGTTCGCTACACCGCAAGCGCAGGCTGCGGATAGCACCAAGGTGTCATTGGCTCAACAGAGTATCAGGGTGCCCAAAGTTGCGGACGAAACGATTCGCTGGCAACCCTTTCCGGACTGTGGCCTATTCTGCGAGGTGTCTTCGCCGGACGCCACTCTTATGAATGGCGCCGCAACCCTTTTCGCGCCATGGTTGTGCCAAACACCCGAATTGCCGCCGCAGAGCGCTGTATTCGGTTGGTGTGTTACCCCCGTTGAATCCCATGGACTCTCCCAACCCTGGCGTGTGCGAGGTCGGGTGAACGGCACTTATCAGGAGCTTGTTGTTACCGATCTCCAGTCGGCTCTGACGGCCATTGAGTACTCAGCGGCGCAAGTACTGGTAGATTATGTAGCAAGTGAGCATGGCTGTGCGCACACGGGCCTCTTTGCGGTGCACAGTGCACTTCTGTGCCGTGACAATTTCGGCATCCTGGTTGTCGGGCCAAGCGAAGCGGGCAAATCGACCCTGTCCTGTGCTCTGTGGCAGAGCGGTTGGTCACTGTGCAGCGACGATTTCGTTTTTATTGACTGTGCCGGTCTTGCTCGCCCAATTCCGCGCCGCGTCTCATTGCGCCGAACTAGCCGTGCCTTGTTGGGTGAATCGCTGTGGACGCGCATCTGCAACTCACCGTCAAGTTCGCCATATGGCGAAGCGCAGCTCTTCCATCCACACGAAGTCGAAGACCACTTAGACGATGAGTCGCGTGAACGTTGCCGTCCCGTCACGATTGGCGCCATTGTGTTTCTGGGACGTCGCAGCAGCACAGCGCAGTCTGCACAATTATGTCTACAAAACTCGGCCCACGCCGCACTGGCCTTGTTACCCTACTCCACGCTGCTGCCTCGCCCACCCCAAGTACATAACGACGAAACAGCGATGAGCACATCACCAGCGTCGGATCGAGTACTCGACTGGGGTGCGGCGCTGCCAAAAATTACCCCCCTGGCGTCACAGGTGCCGACCTATGACCTGGGACGCGGACCATTGCCGGAGATGGTGGCGGCTATTGAAACGTTGAAGGAAAAGCGATGACCTCTGCGCTGCACAACGCACCCGCGAACGACCGACTGGAGGAGAACTCCAGCCAGCCTGCACAGTTGACATTTGCGCCGCCGTCTGAATTCATCGCGTTGGAACCCAAAGTCGCGCCCTATGTGCCGATAGTTCAGTCGATACCAATGGCGCAATTCGTCGCCATGCCCGATGAAGACGTCTCGCGCAACGGCTTCTTGTTGATGACGATCATGCTGACGCGGCGCTGCAATATGACGTGCGCGCATTGCAGCGTGGAAAGCGGGCCACGGGTGCAGGGACAGCCATCGGAAGACGAGTTGGTGCAAATCGTACGCGACGCGGCGCGTTTTGGTGTGGGCGGCGTGCTGTTGACGGGCGGCGAGCCCATGCTGCGCGAGGATGTTGTAATGCGCCTGCTCGCCGAGTGTCGCGAACTTGGATTGGGCGCCAGCCTGACAACAAATGCGTTCTGGGGCAAGTCGCCGGTCACGGCAGCGCAGAAAGTAAAAGCGCTGTGTGAGGCCGGCGTGCAGCGTCTTACTATCAGCTACGACCGCTACCATGCGGAGTTTCAGGGGCCGGAACCGGCAGTTAATATCGTGCGCGCGGCAGACGAAATGAAGCTGCCGATGCAGATCACAGTCAACTTCACGCGCGCTGCCGATGATGACCTGGTGGCACTGGTGGCACCGTTTGAGAGGCAGACCAAAGCGCAATTGCGCTTCTACGACGTGCAACCCGTTGGCCGCGCGCGTGACATTCCTTCCGAGACACTGCGCGCTGAGACCAAGGGATTTTGCAACGCGTGTTCAGCGCCCGCTGTCACCGATGATGGGCGTCTCACGGCTTGCAACGGGCCCGCCTACTTTTCGTCACGCGAGTCACCACTGGTGGTGGGATCGTTGCGCGAAGAGTCTCTTGATGTCTTGCTGCATCGCCATCGCCAAGACCCGATTCTCGATACCATCCGCACTTTTGGGCCACAATACTTGCGGGATGAACTGCAAAAGATTCCCGGCTTCGAGAACTTCCCGTTCAAGAGCGCTTACAGCGGCATGTGCGATTTGTGCCAGCACCTGACCTCGCAACCGGATGCGACAGCCGTCTTACACGAGCGTATGGCACAGCCACGCGAAGCGGCCAAGCGCGTCGCGGCACAGCGCGTGATGTCGAGTGCTCGCGCAGGCGGCGACCTGAACCGCGATTACGTGAACACTATCGCTGCGTGCCGGCTGTTTTTACGAATGGGACGTGAGCCCGCGTCATCATGGAGTAACGACACCGAACGAGTACTCGGTCGCGCCGACTTCGATTGGAACCATCATGCGTTGCATCTAAGCCAGTGCGGCCTGGGACTGCCGCTACAGGGTGCATTGAAAGAAGCATCGTTCACGCGCTGGGCACCGCCGTTTTTCATCGAACGCATGAACCGCCAGGCGCTGCACGATACCTTGTGCCGCCTGATGCAGCGTGAGGCCATTGGCTTAATTGCGCAGGCGATCCGTGCTGAAGAAACCGGCGGAGTGCTGCTCAAAGGCGCTGCCATGATGGCGCTGGACTTCGAAGAAGGTGCTTTGTATGCGCCGCGTCATCCTACCCCCACCCGCTCATGCGGTGACGTTGACGTACTCATTCCACCGCAAAAAGCGAAACTCGTCCGCGCCCGGCTGCTCCAAATGGGATTTAGCGGAAACGAGCAAGACAGCGATGTCGAAGATTTGCATCAGCTCGCGGGCTTATCGTATCGGGGCATGAGCATCGAAATTCACCAAACGCTCATGCCGCCGATGTGCGGACTGCCCGAACGAGAAATGTTGTCGCACACGCGCGCACTGCAAAGCGAAGCATGGCGTGGCCTGCGAGTACTCGATGCCGAGGGAATGTTGTTGCACAGCCTGATGCACTGCTCGAAACACTTGTTCGCGCATGGCCTCAAAGCAGCCTGGGATGTGTGCTGGGTTCTCGACCGCTTTGAGCCTGACTGGGAACGTCTGGCACGCTGGGTCGCAAAAAGCGGCATGCGGCGCGGATTCTGGTTGCCGCTGCTGGAGTTATCGAGCGAATTGTCGCTCCCGGTTCCGGAAGAGTTCCTACGCCGCGCACCACGAGACCGCCGCGGACGCAAGCTCGCCACGATTGCACGCCGCCACCTCTTCGGCAAAACGCACTTCCCGATGCAAGACAATCCCTGGGTGTGCCACGCGCTGTACATCCTGATGTGTGATTCGTGGATGCACCGCGCGCGTTGTGTTTATGCTCTGGCGTTTGGCCGCTACTCACGAGAACTGCGCCGCGATAGACAACAGCAACACCCGCAGCATCGACGCACACGCATACAAAAACTGAAAAAAGCGTGGCAGAGCTGGCGTCAGTTAGGCTGAGCACCGGCTAGGCTGAGCACCGGCTAGGCTGAGCAACTCTGGAGAGACGCTCAAGCCGTCAAACTGGGCAGCGGGCCATCTCCGCAGAAGTCCGGGTTGCCGAATCGGCTAATACGATGGCCCATGCCGTGAGCCAATGAAAGTAACAGGCGATTATGCGACGCATTCTGATAACGCAGCGATCGTCCCATCTGGAAGCCTAGCCCGTTGCCTACCATCACGAACGGAATGTTATCGAGCGTGTGCGAGTTTCCCACACCGAGTTCGTTTGTCCACACAATCAGCGTATTATCCAGCAGGCTACCACCGCCGCCCGGCTCCGGCGTTTCGGCCAGCCGCTTCGCCATGTAAGCGAGCTGTTCGCAATACCAGTGATTGATGCGCGTAAGTTTTTCCTGAGCCTCGGCGTTGTTGTCCGGCTCGTGCGACAAATCGTGCTGGCCTTCCTGAATGCCAAGCCAGCGGAACCGCGCCTGACCAACCGAGTTGGTGTATTGAAGCGTCGCCACACGGGCAAAATCGGCGGCGAAGCTGTTGACCATCAAGTCGATTTGCAGCTTGCTGATTTGCGGGATATTATCGTTGTCTTTCTTCACACCGGGCTCCAGCACCGGAACGGCGTGCCCCACATCTTTGCTGGCTGCATGGAGTTCCTGCTCCATCTCGCGCACAACGGTTGTGTGCTCTTCCAGAATGCGACGGTCTTCGACACTAACTTGTGCTCGCACGCGCTTTAAATCTTCCCGCACGTCGTCCAGAACGCTTTTGAGTTGCTCCTGGTCTTTTGCACGGCCATAAAGCTTGGAAAACATCTGATAAGGATTATCAATGGGAGCAATCGGCTTGTTCGGCCCGGAATAGCACATGCGAGTCCAGGTATCGGCCCGCTCGGGAACCATGACGCCGAACTCCAGCGAACCGAAACGTGTGCGCGTGGCCGGGTTCTGTTGTAAATATTTCTTGATTTCCTGATCAATGGAAATGCCGCTCGACCAGCCGGCGGGCGTATCCGAACCGCCCTGAATGTTGCCGGGGAACAACTCGACTCCCGTTAACAGGCAACCAATGCCGCGCATGTGATTATCGCCGTCGCCGCGCACACGGTCGCACACGCCGTTGAGCACAAGGGTGCGCTCGCGGAATGGCTCCAACGGCTTGAGGCTTTCTTTAAAGGTGAACGCCGCGCCTTCCTGGTCGGGCCAGAATGTGGACGGCACCACTCCATCGGGGCTGAACATAATAATCAGCCGCTGCTTGCGCTGCCCGCTGGAAGTCGCCGCCAACGAAGGCAGGTTCGCCAGAAAAGGCATGGCCGCTGCGCTAAGTCCCAGAGCGCGCAAAAATTCGCGCCGAGTACTCGTAACACCTTTGTGGTTGTTGTGCTTGTCGCTCATGTCCTGGGAACTCCTCCCGCATTGGCTGCGGATGTGGCTTTCACTGCGCTTTTTGTGTCACCTGCGGTTTGATTTGCGATTGCGCCTGCGGCGTCACCTGGCTTCTTTGCCGCGCTCGAACTGACATTGGAGCCATAAAGCGCCGCGACGACAGCCGTCTCGATCATCTGCCGGCGTATGTTAAAGCGGTTCACTTTGAATATCTGCCGCAAATCGGTCAGGGTGCGCGGCCCGTAAGCCCTCACCGGCTGCTTTACCATATTCTGGAATAAGCGCTCGACAAAAGCCGTGTGGACTTCTTCGCTGTTGGCCAGAAAGCGCGTCAGGTCAGTCGACCCCGCAAACTTAACTTCCTGTCCATAAGGAGACAGATAACTTCCTGTGGCATCTACGGGCATACCATTCTCAAGGTCGCGCAGGCTGCCAATGGCATCGAACGTTTCAAGGCTGAATCCCAGCGGGTTAATCAGAGTATGGCACGATGCGCAGGCCGAGGGCCTGGTTTGCAGCGCCACGCGCTGTCGTGTCGTCAATTTGGGGTGAAGATTGGCGGCAATCGGTGTGAACGCTGCCGGAGGCTGGCGAAGCTGGCGACCCAGAAAGTTACGCGCGATCAGCACGCCACGGTGAATGGGCGAACTGGTGTCCAGGTAGCCGAAGCTTGCCAGAATATAGGGGTGCGTCAATATACCACTGCGTTTACCGGGGTCCAGCGCCACCATCTGAAAAGGTGCGTCCGGCGCAAGCGATACGCCGTACACACTGGCGAGACGCCCGTTAAGAAAGAATTTATCGGTCAGCATCAGTTCGAGAAAACCGGTTTTCTCACTCCACGCAATGTCCTCCAGCGACATTTCAAGCGAAGTGCGCAGATCGGAGGCGACGAACTCATTAAACTTTGGAAATCTTCTGGGGTTTTTCGCCAGGTCAGGATAGTGATCGACTTTCAACCACTGGAGCAAGAACTCCTTCATCTTGAACCAGGCGCGCGGGTCGGTTGCCATGCGTTGCGCCTGCTGCATAACCTGCTCGCGTGTAGCAAGTTCGCCTGCGGCTGCGGCCTTTAACAGTTGTTCGTCGGGCAGCGAGTCCCACATCACAAACGAAAGACGCGATGCCACATCGTAAGCATCCGACGTAGAAGTTGCTGACGAGACAGGTGTTGTCTTACCCGTTGTGGGCGCACCAGAATCGTTTGCGGCTGTTTTCTTCAGGGCCGCTGCCGGCAAGACCGCTGCCGGTGCGGATTCAGAAGGTGTTGCTCGCGTTTCTAAAACACCCGTTTCGCGGTACAGGAACTGGGGCGATGTCAGGGCCAGCAGCACGGCGCGTTTGACGGCGAGTTCGGTATCGGCGCTCTGGTTGTTACCACCTGCAAAGTGCCGGTCAACGTAGAGCCGCATCTGTTCGCTGGAAAGCGGACGCCGGAACGCGCGTGCGACAAACTTGCGGCAGAATTCGCGCAGGCGCTCGTTGCGGTCTTTGGCATCATCCGCGACGCCCGACAATTCGCTCAAGTGAGTCGTCACATAAGCGGTGGTCTCCAGGGCCGCTTCCGTAGCAGCCTCGACCCATTCCTTCGATACGGAGGTGCCTCGCTCATAACCAACGCTGCGGTCGTCGGGCGGGAACGGCGTCACCGGGACAAACACTTCAGCAGTAACTACGGGCGACAGGAATCGCTGTGGAATCACTTCGCCGGCGCGTTTGGGCATCTTCCACTCAAGCGCCAGCGAAGCGTTTTGCGGCGGCTTTTCTTTTAGCTTCTTCAGGTCGTTGACGCCTTGGACGCCTTTGAAGAACTCGAGTCGTAAAGGATAGCGGCGGCCTCCCAAAAGAAAAACCGAAGCGCGATATTCATTGCTGTTGCCCGACTTGACCTGCGCATCAATGAGAGGCTGTCGCAAGTCATTCAGCCACATCGTGGCACCTTGCTCTGTTCGCACCACAAATTCATATTCACCCGTATCGGGCGCCAGCACGGAACCTTCCCAACTCATCGCGAATTGATAGGGATCGTCTTGTTCAGGCAGCGCGCCGGCAGTCTTAAAGTCGAAACGAATTTGGGAATCGACTCTTTCCAGAATCGGCTGGCCGTTGCGCTGCGTCTTGAAATACTTTGCGGCCAGTCCACGCCGTTCATCGGGTTGCCTGGCCGCGCGAAAGCTGCCGATAAGATCGGTGACCGCATTGCGATACTGGCGCACAGTCAGGCGCGAAAGCTCAACGCGGGCGGGTTTGTTGCGCGCTCGCGCCAGGGGCGAGTAAAACGCTCCATGAATATACTCCGCGACGCGGCGTGCATCCTCAACAGGTAATTTGGTCGGTCTGCCCGGCGGCATTTCTAGCCGTATAAAGCGGGCAAGTTGGCCAATCGAGCGGTCACCAACGAGTGGCCCTTTGAAAACCTTCCCGCCTTGCCCGTTCACGCCGTGGCACGAAATGCACATCTGCCGATAAATCTGCTCACCGCTTTGCTGAGTACTCGTCGCCGTTGTTTGCCTGCTGCTAAGGCTCCTCGCCGGTTTCGAGCTGTCACGTGCTTTGGAGCCAGCCCCTGGTGCTTTCGCGCCAGAAGGCGTCGCGCTCTTTGCTGCGATGGGAACCATGCGCCCCTCGCTGCCGGGAACCGCATAAGCACTCAGGATGCCGAAGACAGGCACCGACAGCGGCATAAGCAACACAGCGTAGCGCTTCGGGAAAGTGAATCGACCTGGTAGCATGGCTTGAAAAAGACGACGAATGGTCTGTTCTACAGAGTTATACAACGGCAGTACCCTGATGGAGCACTGCTTCATACGCATGAGTTACTATCATTGACCACTTATACTGCTCAGAGTTCTGCTTCACAGAGCACATGCCTGTGAAGGACATCTCGCTGGTGCGGCAAGACCCCGGTCAGGATTGCTCCGACCATGATAACAGCCATTGTAATCTTTGTCAATATTTTTGCCTTACTTTAACCAAGTTGCCACTTATGAGGTTGCCCGCCGCTGAAGCAGCGCCGCTGAAGCAGCGGGCAACCTCATAAGTGGCAACTTGGGGTAGTTTAGTGTGGTAGATTTCGTTAAAGAACAGTCTCAGAACTTACAACGAGTACTCAGATTTCCAGAGGGGCAGTTCTTGTTGCAGCAACGCAGGTCGCACGTTCAAATGGCAACTTCAATGTTATTACCATTTTTAGTGAAGTCCACTAAGTATGTCTGAGGGAGGATAATGGCCACTGAACTGATAACTGCCGCACTGCACGGGAAAGACTTTGCAAACGTCACTCTGCTGATTTACAAGGAGATCACACGCCGGCGTGTTCTGCACGGAACCGACACTGCCGATGCCGTGGAGGAAATTTACAGCGAATGTGGACAGGCTTATGCGAAACAGTACAAAGACCATGACCTCTTTGACGCACTGTGGACGGGTGTTGAAGATCTTGTCCTGACCATATTCGAGTGAAGGACTGTTGAACAAACTGAAGAATGCCGGTCAATCTCAACAGCCAATTGCACCAGCAAGTGCGTCGCCTGACAGCAGCCCGTCTGCGGTGCAAGGTTCAAGCTAATCAGGCCGATTGTGACACTCTTTGAGTGAAACTTCAGTTTCAAAACCCGCAACGAGCCAGAAGCTGTTCAATTTCTTGTCGGTTCGCGCTTAGCTTTGGAGCCGCATCAAGCAGGTCGGAAGCATCGACAGGATACCAGTTGCGCAGATGTGGACGGCCAAGCCCGGCCACATTGAACGGCTCGATTGTGCGCATAATTTGAGCTACGAACTGCTGCTTTTGAACCGGGGATGCGGTAGCGTTTGACCATTGGCTCGCCTTCTCACAGCAAGCAGCTAAAGCAGGACCGAAAACCGGATGATTGTGCATCAGAAACAAACCGGCCAGGTGCGAACGGTCTAAACGCCGCGCCGTTTCGGTGTAGGTTGCCGCCGTGAAGTAAAGCATGGACATCGGAACAAAGAGCGAAAAATCGCTCATGCACGAGTAGAGTGCTGCGATTAATCGCTCAGTGGCATTGAGTTCGGCATGTGTTTGTGCCTCATATGTTTTCAGCCTAGTGGCAAACTCACAGGATTCCCAGTCGTGTTCCATCACCTCGGCCAAACGGGCCACTCCCAGCAGCGTGAGCGGGAATCCTGTCGAAAGCAGCGGATCAATAAATCCGGCAGCCGAAGGCAGCAGCGCCCAGCGCTTACCAACGACCGTTTCACTTTGAAAGGCCAGACGCTTTGCATGTACGAACGGCATTTGCGGCGCGGCATCGCTAAATTGCTCGTGCACTGTAGGCAGTTTCTTTAAAAGTCGATCCCAGGCCGCTGCCCCATCCTCGAATTGCAGTTCCTCTGCCAGAGCATCAGTTGCGGCAACACCAGCACTTGTAATGCCGTTATTAAATCGCAAAACCCAGATCCAGCCTCCATCGAAAACGTGATGCACAGCAGCGTCATCCACCAGGTATGGCGGCTCATGCTCAGAATAGATCCCCATCTCATCGAGACGTTTGACTCCGGTGAAGTGGCTATAAAGGGCTTGTGTCCCTGGTAGATGTTCAAGAGGCTTTTCCTGAAGCCCTGATTTCTGGTGAATGAAACCACGAGGACCTGTAGCATCCACTACAAAGCGTGCTCTGACGGACACGGGCTCTCCATGCCGCACTCCATTGAGGAGTACTCCATCATCGCGCAAGCACATGTTTTGCAGCGCGACCTCGTCCCAATATTCCACGCCTAAACTCTGCGCTTCACGGACAAAGAAATGGTCAAAATCAGGGCGATACCAGTGCGTGTCAGCGATCTCGTTATGCGGACTGGCAGCGAGCAATAGTTGATTGCTTCGCTGCGCATCGTCAGTGAAAGGCTGCCCGTAGTGATGATGAAAGAAGGAAAAACCGCGCTTGAGCCCGCACGCGATTTTCGGATAGTGCCGCTGCCAACTTCCCCATTTAGAAAGAGGCAACAGCCGCGGCAGATCGTAACGCGTTGACAGTTCTTCGAGAAGGAGATTGGCCAGTGGCGTTGACGATTCTCCAATGGCAAAGCGAGGATGCCGCGACTTCTCCAGAAGCACAACGGAATACCCCAACCGGTGAGCGATCATCGCCAGCAAAGAGCCGGCGAACCCGGAGCCCACAATTGCCAGATCAAACTTTTTAACCAATGTTCCCTCCGCAAGCCTCACAAGTCACGTCCGGCAGAACCACTTGCTGAAGGTTCATCTCGTGCAGCCGACTGGCCCGTGCCGCGAAACAATGCGGACAATCGCTGAAACGCTCCAGATCCCACAGATCGGCAAAGACGCGACCACGCTGTAGGCCCAAGCCGTAGGCTGCAACAGCTTCCAGAGTACTCAACCTGGGCGGAGAGAACTCGCCGCTTCGCGCTAGCGCATCAATAGCGCCATTGCCTGCCCGCGTCGGGATGAGGGCCGCAGCATTCGCCCCGCAATCAAAGGCGAAATCAAGCGAACGATTGGCCCAATATAATGCCTCGCTTTCGTCCAGGAAAGGCGGTTTAACAAGAATGAAAACACGGAGATCAATATCGTTCTGACGCAGCATGTCGGCTGCTGCAGCAAACTGTTGCAGCGTCATGCGCTTATTGAGACGCGGCCCAACTTCGGGATGCACCGTTTCCAATCCCATAGCGACTTCTAAACGGCCATGAATCAAGTCCCGAAAACGGAAACAGTCTGCACCAACAAGACTCGGATGACACTCAACAATGACCCGTTTAAACGAATTGGCCTTGTCCGCAATGGCCACGTAATCCTCCACAGGAATGGCCTTGCGGTCGAAAAAGCTGCCGCTGTTATACAACTTTACCTGGCGCGCCGGTGGCAACCTCGCAAGCGCATACTCGATCTGTGCCGGGATGGCTCCAACCGGCACGCTCTCGGTGAGGGTGTTACGCCACAAGTCACACATCAGGCACTTCCAGGGACATTCGCGATTGGTGAGAAAGATGGTCGCCACCGGGACGACTTCACCGTTTTCGGCGCGCTCTTCCTCAACCAAAAACGCGTAGGGGCGGCGTGGGTCTAACTGCTCGCGGTTGGCGGGCGCAGTTTCTTCCCGACGCGCTAAGATCCACTGGTCGCGCTCTTTGCCGCTTTGTGGATAGGCACTCATCGAGTACTCGGAACGAGTAGAAACCTCATCGAACATAAGTTTTCAGGCATAGAGCGCCAGAAACTTTTTGCGGTAATCCGCTTCGCGCAGTGGCAAGTGCTGTTGCAAGGTATCGCGACGCAACGCACCATGTTGGAAGCGTCGCTTTTCATACACTGGCATCTGCAGCCCGGTAACGGATTTAATGCCGCGCGACACGACTTCGCCTTTCAGCGCATACAACCGATCAACGCTGTAATCGGTCAAATCGATAAACGGAATACCCTCGGCGACTTCAACCACATTGGGGCGTGTGAAGGGACTAAAGCTCTCAAAGCCATAATGCCGGGCCGGAGCATAGGTGCGCGCATAAGAGCGGCTCAGCCCGCCACTGTAAGTGAGAGAATGCTTAATCTTCCCGACGCCCCACCCTTCCTGATAAAGCATCTGGTTGTTCACCACGCTGCGAATCGTGAGTTCCGGGTTCTCCTCAATGGGATAATCTTTCAGATTTTCATCGCCACCATCTCCGTCAATGAGATGGCACCAATCCGGGTAACGCTCGCGAATGCCGGCGCACAGAGTCAGCCCCATTGATGCACACTCGATGTCGAGCGGCTTGTAATCTTCCACGATGCGCAGGGTTTGGCTGACATCAAGATGGGACGGATCACGCTCGATGGGTTCAAGGAAGAGCCCGAGGCCCAGCGACTCCAGGAAGTTCTGCGCTTGCTTCAAATCGGGGCCGTTATCCAGACTGAGCGTAAATGCCTTCAGACGACCTAAATTCATACCCATCTTTTGCATCAGGTGATAGGTCACGAGAAAGACGGCACCACTATCAACGCCGCCGGAAAAGCACACGCCTATTGGTTCTTTCTCCGGCAGGCGTTGCAGCCACTTCGCGACTTCATCGGTCAGGGCACTGATGTAAGCATGACCAATCTCATCTAAATCAGTCGAGAGCGTATTGCGTTGTGGGTCGAAAAAACGGGTGTAAACCGGGTCGGGATCAGGGCAACCCACCAACTGAATCTCAACCACGTAATGAGCCGGAACCATTCGCGTGTAGCTGGGATGAAACTGGTCTTCCAGGCCTTCGGACTGCAGCCAGTTGTAAAGTGCATCAATGCGATCGGCAACGACAAGCGCGGGGCCTTCCTTGCGCTTGGCCAGAAAGTAACGCATGAGACGATCCATGGTGCGAGCCATCTTCACCGTCTTGCCTTGGCGTGCCAGGAGCGCGAAGGAACCGTCGATCTCGCGCACGGATTGAGCATCGCCATTGAGTACTCGCTCGCGCGCCTCTTCTAAACTCATGTTGTAAATGTGATTGCTGCTACAATCCGTCAGGTCAACGACTCGTTCGAGATAATGATCCACAATGTCTCCTTGATGAGCTTGGTCGTCTCTAAAGAGAAACGCCAAGCAGATTTATAGATATTCAGTGCTGCTCAACTGACCTGTAAAACAATCTTGCCGCGTTTGTGACCGGTTTTCATCAACTGATGCGCTTGTCTGACTTGGGACAAAGGAAGAACCGTTTCCACCTTCGCTTTGAGTTTTCCGGCTTCAACCAGTTTGACAATTTCTGTTAGTGTGATGCCCTGAGGCTGAGCGTAAACTACAGCCGCTCTGACGCCGAATCTCGCCGCCAAATCCTCTGCTGGCGGGGTCACAATCGAAACAAGAATGCCGCCTTTCCTCAGAGTTTGGAAAGAACGCTCCTGTGTCTCGCCACCAATGGTATCGAAGACGACATCCACATCTTGAGCAACGTCTTCAAACCGCGTCGTGGAGTAGTCGATGAATTGATCGGCGCCCAGGCTCCTGACAAACTCTTCGTTGCGGCCCGAAGCCGTGCCGATGACGCGGGCACCTTTAGCCTTAGCCAACTGAACCGCCATTGAACCAACGCCGCCCGTTGCGCCGTGAACCAGAATCGTTTGGCCGCTTTGCAGGTTTGCCGTGTCGAAGAGAGCTTGCCAGGAAGTCAGTGCTCCCACGGGAATAGCCGCCGCATGGACAAAGTCGATGTTTTGCGGCTTGAGAGCCATCTCACTTGGTTTCGCCGTGACGTATTCGGCATAACCGCCGCTGCGCGTCACATCGACAAAACCGAAGACGGCATCACCAACTTTGAAGTTGAGAACATCGGAACCAACGGCTTCTACGTTGCCTGCGAATTCGCTTCCCAAGACAAAGGGAAGCCTGAGTTCGAGACCGAATGTTTCGCCCATGCCTTTACGAAGTTTCCACTCCAGAGCATTGATTGCAGTGTTATGGACTTTAATCAGGAGTTCATCGCGCGCCAGGGAAGGCTGCGCCACCTCTTGAAGCAGGAGTGCTTCCGGGCCGCCATATTCTTCCAAGACCACAGCTTTCATATTTTATTCCTCTCCATCAGTCCCGGCATTATGATAGCAAAATGCTCTTGTTGCAGAAGACCTCTTGCATAAGTGCGCTTCTACGCAACCGCGACCGTGAAGCGGGCTGATTCGCTTCAGCAAGCCCGCTTCCTCACGATCACGGTTGGAAAAAACAGCCGTCGTCAACACTTATGCAAGGTCTAGAGAAGAAATTGAGAAGCTCCGCGCCTCCCTTCCGCCGCCGAAACATTTTCGAAGCATTCGGTGAATATACTATGATAGTCAGTGGCGGCAGATACCATTTTGCGGTGGCCACGCATGGCGAGTACTCAACAGCTATAGGGCTTACGCAAAATATCTGATTGGTAGGGGCAAGGTTGCCTCGCCCGGGGCTACCTCGCGCAAGGCGACCTCGTCCAGGTGCTAAGAGCGCGCCCCGACGAACCATTGCGATGCTCGTGCGTAAGTCCTAAGAGTTCCTAACAAAATGAAGTGGAGGGCATTGAACTTGAGCTTGCCCTTTGTGGAGGTGCAAGGATGGCTAAACCGATTTTAGAGGAAGAACTGTGGCAACTTATCGAGCCCGTGTTGCCGCCGCTCAAACCACGTCGCA